>NZ_LAKD02000011.1 GCF_000968685.2 Streptomyces antioxidans | reverse complement strand
CCGGGGTGTCACCACCCAGCGCATAGGCTTCATCGGCCGCGCGCACATGACATGCGTCCCGGTCCGGATCGGCGTAGACGGCTACGCTCGTGATCCCGGCATCCCGACAGGCACGGGCAACACGGACAGCGATCTCGCCACGATTGGCGATGAGCACCTTTTGCATGCTCTCTCTTCCCTCTTCCGAAAAGTTCCGTCCCGTCGAGGACGGTCAAGGTGGCTACCCCAGGGCCCGCTCGAGGAAATCCAGCACCACGCTCGCGTAGCCTTCAGGATCGGTCTCCAGCCCGAGCAGATGCTCGGCTCCCGGCAGGACGTGGGTCTCGGCTTGGGCATAGCGCTCGGCCAGCGCGTCCACCGAGGAGGGCGGCACGATCGCATCGTGCTCGCCCGACATGAACAACAGGGGGATCTTGGCGAACTTGCCCGTCGCGGGCGGCGGCCACTGGGCCCGGAGCATGGCCGGGCCCACCGCGCAGAGCGTCCGCGCCACCACGGAGCGGGCCGGTTCGCCCTTCAGCACGGCGGGCAGCGGCAGCGCCTCCGCCTCGAGGAACTTGCGCAGCAGCGGCGGGACGTCGTGGCCCGGCCCGCTGTCGCACACCAGCGCGTCGAGCTCGAACCCGTCGTGGGTCAGCGCCCACATGGACGAGAAGCACGAGAACGAGAAGCCGTAGAAGGCTATCCGCGCCGTGCCGTACCCGCTCCGGTCGCGCAGATGGGACACCACGGCGGTGACATCGCTGGCGAACCGGTCACCGAGCCCGAACGGCGCCCGGTCATCGCTGCTGGCCCCGTGGCTGCGGTGGTCGAACAGACAGACCGTGTACCCGGCGTCGTGCAGGAACTTGGCGTGCCGGAGGCTGTGGTCCTTCGCCGTCGCCATGCTGTGCCCGAGCACCACCACCTTCTCGGGGGACCCCGGGCACAGCCAGGTGTCGAGGTGCTTGCGCGCCGCGAAGGGGACCTTCAGCTCGGTGCAGGGCAGCCCGTGGTCCCGGGGGTGCTCCCGCTGCTCCCGGCGCCGCGGATGGAAGGCCAGATACGCCAGCGAGGCCCCGAACAGCGGGGCGATCGGCAGCGCCGCGGCCGAGAGGGCGCGGGCTCCCAGGGAAGGAGGCCGCGCCGACGTCTGGCGTGGCTCGGGCATCTGCGTCCTCCAGGAGGGGGAGTGGCCGTCGGCGGTCAGGGCGTTCTCGTCTCGGTCGGGCTGGGCGGCGGACGGGCGGCTGGACGGGCGAGGTACTGGGCGGTCGGAACCGGCGGGTGGACGGGCGACAACGTGTGAACGAGCGGACGGGCGAAGAGTCAGCCACAGCCTCCGGCATGGCCCGGATCGGCCGACCGGGCGGCGGCGAAGTCCGCTTCCGGCACCCCGGTGAGGGGCGACTCCCGGGCCCCGGAGCCGGGCCGGGACCCGGATCCCGAACGGACCGACGCGACGAAGGCCGCCAGCCGGTCCACGCCCCAGAACTTGTCATAGCCATGGGTGAAGAACGGCACGCCGAACGCCCCCGCCTCGCTGAGCCCGAGCAGGGCCCGCAGCCCCCGGCCACCGCGCAGCTCCTCGTCATCGGCGGCCGCCGCCGCCCGTTCGGCCGACAGCCCCAGCTCCCCGGCGATGTCCGCGATGGTCGTACGGTCGCAGATGTCGCGGCCCTCCTGCCAGCGTGCCCGGTAGACGCGCTCGATCCAGGCGGGGCCGAGCCCCGCGTCCAGCGCGAGGAAGTACGGCAGGTGCGGCACCTCCCAGACCGGGTCGTGATCCACCGGCCAGCTGACCGCGAGCCCGCGGTCGGCCGTCAGCCGGCGCACGTCCTGGAGGATATAGAGGTGCTTCTCCCGGGACATCGCCGAATAGGGGAAGTGATGGCCGTGTTCGGCCATACGGCGCTCCCCGTCCGCGTCCGGCTCCCACCACAGGTGCCATTCCACCGCCTGTGCGACATCCGGATAGCGGTCCATCAGATCACGGTAGGCGATCCAGCTGTACGGGCTGCGGAAATTGAAATAGAACCGCGGTACTTTGCTGCGCTTGGCTGCCATGTCCGTACCCCCTCGCTCGTCCCTCTCCTGCGTGCCGCCCGTCCGGCGGGCGGCCCCATCGTGCGCACCGCCGCGCGGAGCGGTGCGGCGGTGTACGTCAGAGGACGATGCCGCCGTCCACCTGGAACACCGCGCCGGTCACATACTCCGCTCCGACCAGGTACGCGACCATGTCGGCGACCTCCTCGGGACGGCCGAAGCGGCGCAGCGGGATGCTCTGCTCCGCTTCCTTGCGCGTCCGGTCGGAGAGCTCGGCCGTCATATCGGTCTCGACGAAGCCGGGTGCCACCACATTTGCCCGGATGCCATACCGGCCGACCTCCTTGGCGAGCGACTTGGTGAAGCCGATGATCCCCGCTTTGGAGGCGGCGTAATTGGTCTGGGTCGCATTGCCGTGGACACCGGCCACGGAGGAGATGTTGATGACGCATCCGGACTTGCGCTTCATCATTCCGAACACCACGGAACGGCACAGGTGATAGGTGCCGTCCAGGTTGACCTCCAGGACGCCGCGCCACTCCTCGTCCGTCATCAGCAGCAGCGGATTGTCCCGGGTGATCCCCGCGGAGGTGACCGCGACCTCGACCGGGCCCAGCGACTCCTCGGTGAAGGCCACCAGCTCGCGCACCGCGCCCGCGTCGCTGACGTCCGCCTGTCTGCCGAGCACCCGACCGCCGCCGAGCCGTGCCGCCTCCTCCTCCAGCTCACGGGCGGCGCCGGGGCTGGAGCGGTGGCAGAACGCCACGTCGAGACCGTCCCGGGCCAGCCGGAGCACGGTGGCCCGGCCTATGCCGCGGGAGCCGCCGGAGACCAGCGCGACGCGCGGGGTCGGCTCCTCGCCAGGCGTCGGCCCCTCGCCGCGCGCCGGCTTCTCCTCACCGGATGCGCGGCCCGTGTCGTCGGATATTCGGTCGGACATACGGTGAGGTCCTTCTCCCGGAGGTGGTGTGCGGTCAGAGTGGATCGGGCACGGGCGGGTCGGGCACATGGGGCACGGGCGGGGCGGCCAGGTCGGAGGCCTGGCGCATGGTCATCGTCAGCCGCCCTATGGTGAGGGCGGTCTCCTTGCCGACCAGGCTCTCGCCCTCGAAGACGAAGGTCTCGCCGACCTGGCGGGCAAGCCGCACATGATGCTCCACCACATCGCCGGGCACCACCGGCCGGTGGAACTCGGCGTCCGCGATCCCGCCCAGCAGCATCGCCTTGCCCGCGCGCACATCGGGGTTGGGCCGGTCCCAGGTGACCAGCACCCCGGCCACATGGCACCAGGACTCGATGAGCACCGTCCACGGATAGTGGTAGTCCTCCTCGGTCGCGGTGTCCGGCATCCCCTCGTACCAGGGCTCGTTGCAGGTGACCGCCTTCAGCCCGCTCGCCCGCTCGCCCGGCACCAGCTCGGTGACCCGGTCGACCAGCAGCATGGGGTAGCGGTGCGGCAGCATCCGCTTGATCTGATCGACGGTGATCATCCGGCGTCCGCTCCTCGGTCCCGGTCGCTCCGCTCCCCCGCGCCGGCCGCCGCGCCAGGGGCGGCCCGGTTCTCGAAGCGCAGCCTTATCTGCGCCGCGGGACCGCGCCCGGTGGCCGCCGAGACCCGGCAGCGCCAGCCACCGTCCTTGCGCGACCAGACGTATTCGCTGGTCAGCTCGTCACCGGGGTAGACGGGGCTGAGGAAGCGTGAGGACTCGACGGCCGCCAGGATCCAGCGCCCGCCCGGTTCGCGCCCCGGCAGGGTGGCGAGGGCGCCGCGCTGGACGTACTCCACGACGCACACCCCGGGGAAGATGGCGAACCCAGGGAAGTGCCCGGCGAACACCTTCTCCGACGCGTCGACCACGGCCACGCACCGAGCGGGCCGCTCACCGGGCAGGCCAGGGTCCACGACCTCCACGGCGCCGTCCACCGGCCCGCACGCCGCCGCCGTCATCTCACCTCCCCAGCTTCGAGGCGAGCAGGTCGTGCACCTTCCGGAGCGTGGTGATGTCCTTCATCTCCCGCTCCTCCAGCTTCACCGAGTACTTCTTCTCCAGGACGACCATGACCTCGAGGGCCATCAGGGAGTCCACGCCGAGGGTCTTGACGAAGTCGGCGTCGTCGGTGACGTCCGCCTCGTCCACGTCGAGCACGTCCGCGACGAAGGTGCGCAGCTCGTCCAGGTCCAGGGCGGCGGTGGCGTCGGCCATGCGGGGGTCTCCTTCCGCTCTCAGAGCGTGGGGCTCAGGGTTTGGGGGTGGTGAGCTTGGTGAGGGCGGCGGCCGACTCGACCGGGACGGTGAGCGCGCCGTCCGCGATCCGGCGGATCATCCCGGTCAGCTGGCGCCCGGGGCCCAGCTCCACGAACCGTACGCAGCCCAGCTCGCCGGCGAGCGTGCGGACCCCCTCCTCCCAGCGCACCGGGCTGGTGAGCTGGGCCAGTTCGAGGTCCCGCCAGTGCTCGCCGCTCGCGTACGGGCGGGCGTCCACATTGGCGACGACCGGGGTGTGCTCGGGGGCGAAGTCCACGGCGGCCAGGGCCTCGCGCAGTTCATCCGCGGCGGCGGCCATCAGCGGGCTGTGGAAGGCGCCGCCGACGGCGAGCCGGATCACCTTGCCCTCGCTCTCCACGGCCAGTTCGGCCAGCCGGTCCACGGCCTCGGCGGTGCCCGAGAGCACGATGGCGCCGGGCGCGTTCACATTGGCGATCCAGACCTGGCCGCCGTCCTGCTGGACCCGGGCGACCAGCGCCTCCACGGTCTCCGGGCCGAGCCGCACCACGGCGGCCATGGTGCCGGGCGACGTCTCGGCGCACCCGCGCATGGCCCGGCCGCGGGCGGCCACGAGACGGGCGGTGTCGGCCAGCGGCACGGCCCCGGCGGCATGCAGCGCGGTGTACTCGCCCAGGCTGTGCCCGGCACAGGCCACCACCCCGCCCAGCAGCCCGGCGGCCGCCGCCTCGCGGTGGGCGAGCACCTCGGTGGTGAAGACGGCGATCTGGGCGAGGTCGGTGCGGCGCAGCGTCTCGTCGTCGGCCTTCAGCAGAAGTTCCTCGACGTCGACACCGGTGTGCTCGGAGATCTCCGCCACCAGCGCCCAGGACGCGGTGTCCCGCCACGCCGCGCCCATGCCCGCCTTCTGGGCGCCCTGCCCGGGGAAGACCAGCGCCGTACGGGGCGCGTCGTCGCCGGGGGCCGCGGGGGGCGTGCCCGTCGTCTCTCGGTCCGTCATCTCAACCAGCTCCTTCAGTTCAGCGGGCGGCGGCCCGTCACCGGATCCGCAGCAGGGCCGCACCGACCACACCGTCCCGGTCCACGGTGGTGACCAGGGCCATCGCGCCGGAGGGGATCTCCTGGCGCTCGGCCATCGCGAGCACGGCGGCGATCTGGAAGGCCGCCGCGGCGGCGCAGGTGTCCCCGATGGTGTCGGCGGCCGTGATCCGCGGCGGCTCCTCGCCGCCGAGTGCGTCGGCGAGGGCGGCGAGTTCGGCCTCCCCCTCGGCGCCTGGGGCGCCGGAGTCGGCGATGGCGCTCAGCTCGCCGGGGGTCACCCCGGTGCGGTCCAGCAGCCGTCCGATCGTCTCGGCGAGCACCGTACGGGCGGCGTTCGCGTCCGCGGCGCAGCCGAACTCCAGGCCCACCACCTCGGCAAGCCCCTCGCGGCCGTGCTCGCGCGCCGAGGCGTCGGGCTCCAGCAGCCATACGGCCGCGCCCTCGCCGAGCACGGCGTCGCTGTTCTCGTCCGCGCGGGCGTGCCACTCCAGCCAGGCGCGGGCCGAGGAGAACTCCTCGACCGCCCCGCACAGCACGGCCCCGGCCCGTCCGGCCCGCTGCAGCCGCACCGCGTACCGCAGGGCGAGCAGTCCGGTGGCGCGGCCGCCCGCGATGGTGGTGTTGGGGCCCCTGAGCCCGTGCCAGATGGCGGACTGGCCGGCCGCGCAGTTCATCACGGTGTTGGGGAACCGGGCCGGGTCCACGTAGAAGGGCTTCTCGCCGACCAGCGAGTCCCGGGTGAAGTCCATGATGCTCTGGGCGGAGCCGGTGCTGGTGCCGAGCGCGAGACCGGTCTCCTCGCCCACCCCCGGCAGCCGCTCGCCCTCGCCGTGCTCCCGTTCCCCGGTGAGCAGGTGGCGGATCGCGGTGACGGCGAGGCCGGTCGCCCGGTCCATGGAGCGGGTGCCCTTACGGCCGAGGATCTGTCGGATGTGGAAGTCGGGCACGAGGCTCGCCCGGCGGAACGGCGCCGACCACTCCTCGGGGTCCAGCGGCCGGGCGGCCGGACGGCCGGACCGCAGGGCCGCGCTGAAGTCGGCCGCGCGCAGCCCCAGGGGCGATACGGCGGTCCAGGCCGAGATCACCGGGGCTGCCCCGGAGGGGGCGTTGACCATGGGTACGGGTACTCCTTCGGTTGGGGCCAAGGGGCCGTGGGGGCGGCGGGTCACAGGAACCACACCTGTTCGTAGGAGGGCCAGCGGGCCGCGAGGTCACCGCCGCCGATGACGCGTACGCCGGGCAGCAGCCGCTCGGCGGCGGTGCGGCCGAGCGCGGCCAGGCCGTCCTCCTCGACCAGCACGGTCACCCCGGCGGCCAGCAGCTTCGCCACGGAGGTGGGCGGATGGGGCAGGGTGTGCAGGGTTCGGCCGCCGAGCCGCAGCGGGGGCCGGGGGCCGGTGTCGAGCGCGTAGCCGGCGGCGGGGCCGCGCAGCGCCAGATCGCAGCCGCCGCTCCGCCGGTGCAGATCGGGCACGCAGTACAGCGCGTCGGCGTACTGGGTCTCGATCGAGCCCCGGTACGCCTTCTCCACGATCAGCAGCCAGCGTGCCTGGTCGCCCATGGCTCAGCACACCCCCATGAGCAGGCTCTTGTCCGCGGCGTTCACATGCTCGGCGAAGACGAACGGCGCCCGCGTGCGGACCTGCGGAATCTGGTCCGCGGCGCCCCGCTCCTCGGCGCAGAAGCGGCACACGTACCAGTACAGCCGGTCGGGGTGGTCCTCGATCAGCTCGCGGACGACCCGGGCGGTGGAGGGGTGCTCGCGGCCCAGCTCGGTGTAGTCGCGGGGTTTGGTGTCGCCCAGGGCCGCGCCGGTCAGCCGGGTGGCGTCGCCGCAGGTCCAGATCTGCACCCGGGCGCCCCGGGCGAGCAGCGCGGCCGCCAGCCGCAGCGCCGAGGTGACCAGGTCGGTCTGGTGCGGCGCGCCGAAGAGGTTGAGCAGCACATCGGTACGGGGAACGGGCCTGGGCATCAGTGCCACACCGCCCTGATCCGCGGCTCCAGCAGCTTGGCGGCCACGTCGTCCATCTCCACCAGCCGCGCCCGGGGCGTCAGATCGGCGGCGGGCAGGGCGCGCTGGGCGGCGGAGAAGGCGTCCACCCACAGCTCGCCGCCGTCGCCCAGGAACGTCTCGATGCCCGGGGCGGTGCCGGGCACGGCGGCGGTCACACCGTTCTCCACGAGGAACAGCACCACCTGGTGGCCGTCCCTGGCCAGCCGCGCGGCATCGCCGAGGAACCGCTCGCAGGCGGGCCCGGTCTGCGGGCCGCCGCTCTCGATCAGCAGATGGGCCGTCATGTCAGCAGCTCACCGCCGTCCACGCCGATCACATTGCCGGTGATCCAGGAGGAGTCGGTGCGGGAGAGCAGTGAGACCGCCTCGGCGACGTCCTCGGGCCGGGTCAGCCGCCGGTGCGGGTTGAGGTCCCGGGCGTGGGCGGCGAGCCGGTCGCTGCCGGGGATGCGCTCCATGGACGGGGTCGGGGTGACGCCGGCGCGCAGCGCGTTGACGGCGATACCGGAGGGGGCGAGCTCCAGGGCGAGCTGGCGCACATGGGACTCCAGGGCGGCCTTGGCGGCGGAGACGGCGCCGTAGTGGGGCATCACCCTGGCGCCCCCGGCGCTGGTCATCGCGTACACCTTGGCGCCCGGGCGCAGCAGGCCGGTGGTGAACAGGTCCTGGGTCCAGTAGACGAGCGAGTGCGCCATCACATCGAGCGTCATGTTCATCTGGCGGGCGGTCAGGCTGTCCTCTTTCTCGGCGCCGAGGTACGGCAGCAGGGTGCCGAAGGCGAGGGAGTGCACCACGATCCGGATGCCGGTGCCGCCGGTCAGCTCCTCGAACCGGGGCAGCAGCTCCTCGCGGGTGCGGGCGGAGGCGGCGTTGGCGTTGAAGAAGTGGGCCTCGACGCCGTGGCCGCGCATCTCCTCCCGGGCGGCGGCGGCCTTCTCCTGGCCGTCGGTGGTGTCGAAGTGGACGCCGAGGATGTGGACGCCCTCCCGGGCCAGTTCATGGGCGATGGCCAGACCCATACCGCTGGAGGCGCCCAGGACCAGGCACCAGGAACCGTCGAGTCGGGTGATCATCGGTCGCTCGCCCTCCGTCGTCCGCTCATCGGCTGCCCGCCCGTTGTCGTACGCCCATCGGCTGCTCGCCCTCCGGTATGGCGCTCGCGTCGCCCGGGGTGATCAGGCAGACGGCGGCGTTCCCCTCGGCCGCCGCGGTGATCACGGCGTGGGGGTGGCCGTCCGGTGCGGCGAGGGCGGCGGCCACGCGCGCCACCGGCTCCAGGGCGCCCGCGCCCGCCGGGACCCGCTCGGGCCTATCCGCCAGGACCCGCCCGCCCAGTGCGTTCCCGCCGAGCGCCCGCCCGTCCAACGCCCGCTCCCCGAGCGCCCCTTCGCCCGGCGCCTTCCCGTCCAGCGCCGCCGCCACGGCCTCGCCGACCGGGGAGCCGTCGAGGACGGCGGTGACGGCCAGGGGCCGGTCGGGCCGGTGGCCGAGGGCGTCCAGCGCGTCCCGCAGCAGCGCCGCCGCACGCTCGGCTCCCTCGGCGGACGCGGCCACCTTCGGCGGAAGGAAGAACGAGCGGACGCCCACCCGGCCCAGCGCCGTCGCCCCCCGGCTCCGGGCGGCCGGTCCGGGCTCAAGCACCAGCGCGACGGCCCCGGCCTCCGAGGTGTCCGCCCCCGGCTCGCCCTCGGGCAGCGCCTCCTCGGTGGCCCCGGCCAGCAGCCGCCGGGCCCGGCCCGCGGCGAGGGCGCGCAGGCCGTTCTGAAGCGCTTCCAGGCCCGCGACCCGGGGGCTGGTGAAGGTGAGGTTGAAGCCCTTGAGGTCGTGTTCGGTGGCCAGTCGGCTGCCGAAGAGGTTGATCGAGAAGTAGGGCGCGGTGACCGGGGACAGATCGCCCGCCCCGGTGGCCGTGACCGTACGGTCCATCGTGTGGTGCAGGGCGACGGCCGCGCTGTTGGTGCCCACCGCGGCGCCCCGCTCCTCGGGTCCGACCGGCTCCAGGGCGTCGGGCCCCGCCTGGGCCAGCGCGCGCTTGGCGGCGGCGAGGAAGTACTGGGAGGCGGCGGGCAGATACTTGTAGCCGTGGCGGCCGAGCGCCGTGCGGAAGTCGAAGCCTTCGGCGCCCACGGTGCCGATGCCCGTCACCACCAGGCCGACGGCCGGTTCATCGCTCACGCGGCGGCCTCCCCGAAGACGAGTGAGACGTTGTTGCCCCCGAAGGCGTAGGCGTTGACCAGCCCGTACGCCCCGGTCAGGGGCGTGGAGCCGGACGGCAGCGGCACCGCGCACTCCGGATCCAGCTCACCGACCGGCACATTCGGCGGCAGCGTCCCGTGGTGCAGCACCAGGCTCGCGGCCAGTGCGGCGAAGGCGCCCGCCGCGCCGCCGGTGTGCCCGATGAGCGCCTTGACGCTGTAGAGGGGCGTACGGGGGGTCAGGCCGCCCAGCACCCGGCTCTCCACCACGTCGTTGAGCTCGGTGCCGGTGCCGTGCGGGATCACGAACCCCAGCTCCCCCGGCCCGGATCCGGATCCGGATTCTGGCCCGGCCCCCGCCTCCCGGAGCGCTCCGCGCATCGCGCGCTCGATCTGCTCGCCGGAGGGCTCGGGGGCGGTCGCGTGGTGGGCGTCGCAGCTCCAACCGGCGCCCGCCAGACGGCCGTAGACGGTGCGCGCGCCGCGCGCGCGGGCGTGGGCGGCGGACTCCAGGACGAGCACGGCGGCGCCCTCGCCGAAGACGGTGCCCTGCCGGTCGGCGGCGAACGGGCGGCAGCGCTCGGGGTCGATGGCGCCCAGCCGGTTGAAGCAGGCGAGGGCGACCCGGGAGTACGCCTCGGCGCCGCCCGCGATGACCACGTCGGCCTCGCCGGAGCGGATCAGGTCGGCGCCCACCGAGAGCGCGTAGCCGCTGGCCGCACACGCGTTGCTGACGCAGGTGTTGACGCCCTGGGCGCCGAACCACCCGCCGACCACCGAGGCCAGCGGAAAGGCGGGCGCCCAGCGGCCGGACGCGGGGGGCTCCCCGCCGGTCCACCAGCCCTCGTGCAGATCCGTGTCGCCCATGCCGGTGCTGAGGGCGACGGCCACCCGGCGCGGATCGAGCCCGCCACCCGCGGCGTACGCCTCCGGCAGCGCGGAAGGCTCCAGCGGCGCGGTGAGCCCCGCGTCGGCGACCGCCTCGCGCGCCGCCGCGAGCGCGAACCGCGAGCCGCGCCCCAGCGGCAGCCCGTCCTGCTCCTCGGGCCCGTCCGGAACGTCGGCCTCCGGCACCAGGTACATCAGCGGACGGTCCATATGGGCGAGCGGATCGGGGACCCGCGCCGGTGCGGTGTCCGCCTTGTGCATCCCGCGCCAGAAGGCGTCGACGCCCGCGCCCAGCGGGGACAGCGCGCCGAGGCCGGTGACCAGTACGTCGTCCATCAGGTGCCGCTCGGCTCTCCGCCGAGCGCGTCCAGCACCCGCCGGTCGAAGGGGACCAGCCGCCAGTCGCTGCGGTTGTCGATCACCGCGTAGCCGTGGGTGATCCGGCCGGTGGCGGTGAGGGTGAGGGTGCCGTCGCGGACCACGAAGCAGTCCATCCGGGCGGTGTAGGTGAGGTCCTTGAAGATCTCCTCGACCGTGTAGACGGTGTAGAGGTCCTCCTCCATCACCGCCTCGTCGATGACGCGCACCGAGGACCGGGGGACGACCGGTATCCATCTGCGCTCGTCCAGCAGGGTCTTGATGGAGATCCCGCGGTCGCGGACGAAGCGGTCCTTGGCCTCCTCCATCAGCCGCAGATAGCCGGACATCTGAAGCCGCTCGGTGAAGTGGCAGTAGGGGTACGGGATGTTCCACTTCCAGGCGTGGGCGTTGCGGCCCGCGGTCAGCGACGCCAGGACGGCGGCCTCGTCCCCGTCCGGCAGCAGCACCCGGACCGGCGCCAGCTCGCCGGTGCGCGCCTCGGCCCCCAGCCGGTCCACCACGAAGGGCGCGAACTCGGCCGGGGGGCCGCCCGCCTCCGGCAGATAGGTGTCGGCGCGCAGCGAGACCCGCACCTTGGCGGCCACGGCCTTGAGGACCGAGCCGTCGCGCGCCACGCGGAGGGTCACCCGGAAGCCGAGGGTGCGGTCGTCCTCCCCGGTGTCCGGCACGACCTCGGCCTCGGCCATGTCGTCCATATGGAAGGCGTGCAGGATGCGGGTCTCCAGGGCGACGATGTCCAGTCCGAGACCGTGCTCCTCGTACAGCCGCCGGGCGGGCGCCCCGGAGTCCGCGAAGTGCACCAGCACGGCTTCCTCAACGAGGTAGTTGACGTGTTTGAAGCCGATCCAAGTGCAGATGTTCGACCCCTCGTAGCGCGGGCGCAACCGGACGGTGGTGACGTCCGTCAGCAGGGCTTTGGTCGATATCGGCGGGGCGACGGCGGTCATCGGGAACACTCCATGGAGATGAGGGGGGCACGTGCGGGGTACGGGTCACACCGGTCGGGCGTGGGACGCAGCAGCAGTCCGGCCACGGCGTCCTCGGTGTCGTCCCCGCTGGTGAGCAGCGCCTGACGGGACGCGGGCACCGGGTCCGGCGCGGCCCCGGCCCCGGCCCCTGCCTCGAAGGCGGTGCTCCCGGCTCCCGCTTCGGGATCGACCCCGGCTCCGGTTCCAGCCCCGGCCCCGGCGCGGGCCAGCCAGCCGACTGCCGCCACGCACTGGAGCACCCCGAGGGCCCCGGAGGCCCGGCCCACCGCAACGCTGACGTCGTAGCGCGGCACGCCCCCCGGCACCGGCACGCCCCCTGGCACCGGTACGGCCCCGGCGGGCCCCCCGGCGTAGCGCTCGGGGGTGAACCAGACGCCCGGGGCGGCACCGTCGGGCAGCAGGGCCGCCACACAGCCGCCGAGCCCGGCCCCCCGTTCGTACGGCCCGAGGGCGGCGACGGCCCGCGCCCCCCGGGCCGCGGCCCAGCGGGCGCCCTCGACGACGAGGGCGGCGGCGCCGTCCAGCAGTTCCCCGGCGGACCGGCCGAGCAGGTCCGCCACGACGGCGTTGTGGGTCTCCACGCCGATCACCACCGCACGTCTGACCCGGCCCGCGGCGACCAGCACGGCGGCCCAGTGCACGGCGTCCAGCCCGGAGGTCGCCCCGTTGCACAGCATCAGGTTGGGGCCGCGCAGCCCGTGGCGGATGGCCACCCAGGAGGCGATCACATTGCTGGAGGCGTTCGGCAGGCTCATGGGGCTGAGGTCCATGGCCGACCGCTCGGCGATGGCGGCGGCGGTGAGGCAGGCGGTGTCGAGGTTGCCCAGGTTGGAGCTGGCGACCACGCCGACGGTGTCGCCGGGCACGGTCACCTCCTCGCCGTCGGAGGGGACCAGCTCGGCGTTCCGCAGCGCATCCAGCGCGGCGCACAGCGCCAGCCGGGTGGCCCGGTCCTTGTAGCGGTGGCCCCGGCGGCCGATCCGAGCGCCGGTGTCGAACGGTTCGGGGGCGGGCCCGGTGACCTGGCAGGCGGTACGGCGCAGCAGCGCGCCGGGGGTGCTCGCGCCGGGGACGGCCAGGCCCACGCCGGTGACGACGACTTCGCCGGGGCCCTGCGTCATCGGTCGGCCCTCTCGACGATGGCGACGGCGTTGACCCCGCCGAAGCCGAAGGCGTCGATCTGCGCGACCCGCAGGTCCCCGTCCTCCCGCGCCTCCTCCCGGACGAAGCGGAACGCCTCGGCCCCGGGCAGCGGTTCGGCCAGGCCCAGGGTGGGCGGCACCCGGCCGGAGGCCAGTGACTCCAGCGCGACGATCAGGCTGAGCAGCCCGGAGCCGCCCGAGGTGTGGCCGGTCATGCACTTGATGGCGGTCATCAGGGGCCCGCTGACCTCGCGTCCGAAGACCTCGGCGATGGCGGCGGCCTCGGCGGCGTCGTTCAGCTGGGTGCCGGTGCCGTGCAGCAGCACCAGGTCGATGTCGCCCGGTTTGACGCCCGCCCGCCACTGCGCCTCGTGCACCGCGCGCGCGATGCCCCGGGGGTCGGGGGCGGTCACGTGGTTCGCGTCGCAGTTCATGCTGACGGCGCGCACCCGGCCGAGCGCGCGGGGCTCCGCGCCGGGCTCCTCCCGGCGCAGCACCACGGCGGCCGCGCCGTCGCCCATCAGCACCCCGCGGCGGTCCCGGTCGAACGGCCGGACGCGGTCGGGGGGTTCGCTGTTGACGCGGTCAAGCAGCCCGTACATCGACTCGGTGAGGGTGTCGACCCCGGCCACCACGACGGTGTCCTCGGCGCCCGTGGTCAGCAGGTCGGCGGCGAGTGCGAGCGCGTAGAGCGAGGCCGAGCAGGCCCCGGAGAAGGTGTGGGTGCGGACCGCGCCGAATCGTCTCCGCAGCGCGGTGCCGAAGTGCAGCCGGGCGATGTCGAAGGGGGTGCCGTCGCGCCAGGCGAGCTCGGCCGAGCGCAGCTCCCGCAGCCCGGTGCCGACGAGGACGGGCACCTCGCTCAGGTCCTCGCCGAGCCCCGCCTGGGCCGCGGCCTCGCCGACCGCGCGCAGCAGCCAGTCGGTGGCGCGGCCGGGGAGGTCGGTGCCGGGCGCGGGGCGGTCGTCGATCTCGTAGGCGTGGCGGGTCCGGTACCGCTCCCGGTCGAAGCCGCGCAGCTCGCCGAGTCCGCTGGTGCCCGCGCACAGGGCCCGGAAGACCTCGTCGACGCCCTCGCCCACGCTCGCCACCGCGCCCGCGCCCGTCACCAGCTGGCTCATGACCAGTCCGCTCGGGCCTTGCCGAAGATGACGACGGCGTTGTTGCCGCCGAAGGCCAGCCCGTTGTTCTGGACCACCTTCAGGTCCGCTTCCACGGCCTGGTTGGGCACACAGTCCAGACCGCACTCGGGGTCGGTCTCATCGTGGTTGATGGTCGGCGGGATGAAGCCCTCGGTGAGCGCGAGGGAGCAGGCGATCGAGGCCAACGCCCCGGCGGCGCCCATGGAATGGCCGATCATCGACTTGATGGAGACCGTGCGCGGCGGTGCGGCGTCCCCGAACACCTGGCGGATGGCCCGGGCCTCGGTGGTGTCGTTGGCCTTGGTGCCGGTGCCGTGCGCCGAGATGAAGTCGACCTCGTCCGGCTTGACACGGGCGCTGTCCAGGGCGAGCCGCATACAGCGGACCACGCTGTCCTGATTGGGGGCCACGGGGTGGTCCGCGTCGCAGTTGAGGCCGTAGCCCAGCACCTCGGCGTAGATGCGGGCGCCCCGGGACAGCGCCGACTCCAGGCTCTCCAGCACCAGGATGCCCGCGCCCTCGCCGGTCAGGATGCCCTTGCGGTCCTTGTCGAAGGGCTGACATCGCTCGGGGGCGATGGTGCCGAGGCGGTAGAAGCCGGTGAAGGTCTTGCGGCACAGCGCGTCGGCCCCGCCGCACAGCGCCAGGTCCACGTCCCCGCCGCGGATGGCGTCATAGCCGTAGCCGACCGCGTAGTTCCCGGCGGCGCACGCGGTGGGGAGGGTGACCGCCTCGGCGCGGGTGAGGCCGAACTCCTGGGCGATCGCGCTCGACAGCCGCCCCGCGGGCACCCGCCGGGCGACCGTGGGATCCATCCGCTCGGGCCCCAGGTCCACTTCCTCCTCGACCAGATGGTCCAGGTCCCTGGACTCGCCGTCGGTCGTGCCGACGGAGATCAGACAGGGTATGTCGCGAAGTGCGCTCTCCGGCTCGGGGAATCCGGCGTCGGCCACCGCCATACGGGCCGCCGCGACCGAGAACCGGCTCGCCCGGCCCAGCGTCCGCACCTCGAGATTTCGAATCCACCGGTCCGGCTCGAAATCCCGGACCTCACACGCCGTAGAGCGGTCGAAGCCCTCCGTGTCGAACGCGGTGATGGGCCCCGCCGCGCTCTTACCGGCGCGCAGTCCGGCGAGGAATTCCGCCGCGCCGATGCCGATGCCGGACACCGCCCCGAGGCCGGTGACAACGACCCTGCGACCCGGCTCACCACGCATTTCGCCCTGCCTTCCAAGGAGTCCGCCACGATCCGGCGGTCACCAGCCCGCCGCGTCGGAAACAACCTCATAGACGCCACGGAGATTTACCATCCGACCGAGTTCGGACTGGTCTATGACAATGTTGAAGGTCTTCTCCAATGCCGCGAGTATTTCAATGGCACGCAGTGAATCCGCGTCATGCTCTTCTTTGAAGAGACTGGTCTCGGTGACCTCGTCGGGGTCGATCTCAAGAATATCGGTGACGATTTCCTTGATGGTTTCACGACGCTCTTCGACGATGGCGGTCATTACCGCGCACCTCCATTTTCGGGCATGGGCAAAGCACGAAGCTTCCGTTGACGCTAGGCGCCGCTCCGGGAGGGGACAACCCCAGAGTCCACTAGCTGTCACGCGCCCGATGAACACCGGCGTTCGACTCGTGGGCATGTCATAAAGCTGCAGATGGCAGCCGGTTACCCCGCAGTCAGAAGATGAGATCTGCAGGAAGCTGCCAGGTCGTCGGCGGACAGAAGCGTGCCAATAACGCCAAAACCGCCAACAACCCGGCCGCCGTCCGGTGCCACGGCCCACCCCCTACCCGGGGTCGGACTCCATCAGCCCGGCGCGTACGGCGCGCACTCCGGCCTGGAACCGCGATTCGACCTGAAGGTCCCGCATGATGTCGGCCACATAGCGACGGTAGGTACGCACCGAAAGACCGAGTTTGCGCGCCGCGGCGTCGTCCTTGTAGCCCTCCGCCATCAGCGTCAGCACCTCGCGCAGCACCCGGCCGCGCGCGCCGCCCTCGAACGACAGCGGCCGCATCGGCCGCTGGGCCGTATCCCACATGCCGCACAGGAGTTGCTGCAGCATATCGGCCACGGTGGAGTTCTGGATCATCGAGGCGCGGGAGCCGCCTGGCTCGCCCGGCGAGGCGTCGGGCGCGATCACCGCCGCGCCGTCCACCACCACAAGCTCCTGCCGCACCCCCTCGAAGACCCGCACCTCGAGGCGGGCCACGGTGCCCACCGAGCGCTGCCACGCCGCGCCCCGGATGACCGCGGGCGGGCACAGCATCCGGGTTCTGACCCCCTTGCCCGCCAGCTGGGCGAGCGTCTGCCCGACGAGCCGGGCGTGATCCTCGCCCATGACCTCCGGCAGACTCCAGATCACGTCCCGCTCGGCGCGCAGCACCAGCCGCGCCACCCACCCGGCCACCGCCTCCCCGGCCACCGGCAGTTCGGCGGACGCCGAGGCCAGCGCGGAGCGGCGGTGGTGGTGTACGGCGGACTCCAGGAGGCGTAACGCCTGCCCCAGAGTCTCCTCCAGGTTGTCAGAACCCATGTCCGGCTCCGTTCGAACCGCGCCCCCCGTACCCGCCTCCCCGTCAAATCCGTCAATAGACCCTCGCCCATTTGGTTGAATTCCGAAATGGCTCAAAGGACACCCCCGTTCCCTTTCCGGGAACAGTAACGAGCCCCATGGCACACGGCAAGGAAGATCGTTCCTTATGAGACACTTCCCGCCGGGAAATACCCTCGGGTTCCGGCCACGACACCTCCCCGTGTCGGCAAGGGGCTGCGCCTCCACTCGACGGATTGGTAACTTCCTCTGGAGCCAGCACGCCATCCCTTGCCATACGACGCGGACCCCCCCACCTCGCCCTGGGTCCCGAAAGGCGCCGCCCCCATGGCTGCACAGAACACCGCGACCACCGACGCCACTCAGGCCGGTCCCTCACACTCCCCCACCGGTCGCCAATGGCTCGCACTTTCGGTACTCGTCCTGTCCCAACTCGCGGTGTGGCTGGACAACACCGTGCTGAACGTCGCCCTCAAGACCCTGGCCGACCCGGCCGAGGGGCTCGGCGCCAGCCCCAACCAGCTCCAGTGGAGCATCAGTTCCTACACCCTGGTCTTCGCGGTGCTGCTGTTCACCGGCGGAGTGCTCGCCGACCGCTACGGCCACCGCCGCTTATTGCTGACCGGGATGGTGCTCTTCGGCATGGCCTCCGCCTGGGCCGCCTACTCCGGCTCGGCCACCGAACTCATCGTGGCCCGCGGCGCGATGGGCATCGGCAGCGCCCTGATCATGCCCGCGACCCTGGCCCTGATCGCCCAGGTCTTCGACGAGCGGCACCGGGCCCTGGCCATCGCCATCTGGTCGGGTTCCAGTGGAATCGCGATCGCCACCGGGCCGATGCTCAGCGGAGCGCTGCTCGACCACTTCTGGTGGGGCTCGGTCTTCCTGGTGAACGTGCCGATCGTGGTGTTGTGCGTGGCCGGATCGTTTGTGTTCCTGCCCGGAGTGGTCGCCCGGGTGCGGCAGAAGTTCGACCCACTGGGTGTGGTGCTCTCCACCGCCGGACTCTTCGCCATCGTCTGGGGCGTCATCGAGGGCGGCCACCGCAACGACTGGACCGATCCGGCCATCGTCGGCTCGCTGGCCGGGGGTCTGGTGCTGGTCGGGGTCTTCGTCCTCGTCGAACTGCGCGTCGCCAACCCCAGCTTCGACGTCCGGCTCTTCCGCGACATCCGCTTCACCGGCGCCAGCGTCGCCGTCATGCTCACCTTCTTCGGCCTCAACGGCTCGATGTACTACACCAGCTTCTATCTCCAGGGGGTACACGGCCAGACCCCGCTGGAGTGCGGTCTCTCCATCGCCCCGGTCGCCCTCGGCGTGCTGCTGGGCGCCCCGTTCTCGGCCAAGCTGGTGCGGGCCCACGGGGTGCGCCCGGTCGTCACCGCCGCGATGCTGATCGCCACCACCGGCTTCGTGGCGTACGTATTCCTCGACGAGCACAGCGGACTGCCGCTGTTCTGGGTCTTCCTCATCCTCCAGGGACTGGGCATGGGCGCCGCCGTCGCCCCCACCACCGAGGCCATCATGGCGATCCTCCCCGCCGACCGGACCGGCGCGGGCTCCGCCGTCAACAACTCGCTGCGGCAGATCGGCGGCGTCCTCGGGGTGGCGGTCCTCGGTTCGGTCCTGGTCAGCGTCTACCGCGACCGGGTCACCCCGCGGCTGAGCGGGCTGCCGTCCGGTGCCGCCGACAGCGCCGCGGAGTCCCCCGAGGCCACCCGGCTGCTCGGCGCGAAGATGCGGCTGCCCCGGCTGTCGGACATCGCCGACGGAGCGTTCGTCCACGCCATGCACGTGGCTTCCGTCGTCGGCGCGGCCGCCGCCGCGGCCGGAGCAGTGATCATCTGGTGGGGCTTCCGCAGGACATCTTCCGGAGCACGATCCAGCATGTGATCGTTCTTGCTTGCCACCCCCGTCGCCCCGGCATAGCCTCCCGGCACAACGTCCGTAACCCGGAAGGCAGTTCACATGCGTACAGCTGTCATCACGGCGGCAGGCCAGGTGGAGACCAGAGAGATACCTGTCCCCGACATCGGTGACTCCGAGGTGCTGGTACGCATCGCGGCCTGCGGCATCTGCACCATGGAGGCCAATCTCTACGCGGGGCGGATGACGGTCTACCCCGCCGCCGCCGGACATGAGATATCCGGCTGGGTCGAGCGGATCGGCGCCAAGGCCGCCACGCTGGAGGACATGCCCGCCGTCGGCTCCCTCGTCGCCCTCGACGGGCTGCCGCGCTGCGGCGCCTGCCGCAGCTGCCGACGCGGCCAGACCGCCATCTGTGTCGCGCTCCAGGGGCACAAGCGGGAGGACGGCGCGATCACCATGGGAGCCGGACTCGCCGAGTACATCGCCCTGCCCGCCTCCCGGGTGTGGTCGGTCGGCGACGCCGACCCCGCCGTGGCCGCCATGGGCGAACCGCTGGCCTGTGTGGTCCACTCGCTGCGCCGCGGCGGCTTCCGCGCCGGGGACCGGGTCACCGTCATCGGCGCCGGCTATATGGGCCATCTCCACCTCGCCGTCGCCGCACACCTGCAGGCCCGCGGGGTCGCGGTGGTCGAACGGGACGAGCAGCGGCTGGCCGCCATCGCGGCGGCGGGCGCCGACGCGGCCGTCACCCCCGAGGACGTCGGCCAACTGCCGCCCGCGGACGTGGTGTTCGTGACCATCGCGTCCAAGGAGGCCATCGCCTCGGCGCTCGCCGCGGTCGCCGACGGCGGCACCATCGTCCTCTACGGCGGCGGCCCCGGCGGCCCGCCCGCCGAGCTCCCCGGCTATGAGGTGCACCGCCGCCAGCTGACCGTCACCGGCTCCTTCAGCCATGAGCCGGACGACTGGCGCGCCGCCGCCGAACTGCTGCGCGGCGGGCGGCTGTCCGGGCGGCTGGAGGCGCTGGTCACGGCGCGCTACCCGCTGGACGAGGTCGAGAAGGCGCTCAAGCAGTCCGCGGAGACGCCCGTCTACCGCGTGGTCGTCACGCCGTAGCCGCTCACCGCCATGCTCACCAGTCGTACTGCCACCAGCCGCGCCATCACCACCGCCAAGAGAGAGGACTCCCCTCCGTGTCCCTGCGCGTAGGCGTCCAACTGCACCCCCAGCACACCGGAATCGCCGAGCTGCGCACCGCGTGGCGGGAGGCCGACGCCATCGGGGTCGACTCGCTGTGGACCTGGGACCACTTCCTGCCGCACACCGGCGACCCCGCCGGGCGCCACTACGAGTGCTGGTCGCTGCTGTCCGCGATGGCGGTCGAGACCCGGCGGGCCACCATCGGGCCGTTGGTGAGCTGCACCGCGTTCCGCAACCCGGATCTGCTCGCGGACATGGCCCGCACCGTCGACCAGCTCAGCGGCGGACGGCTAGTGCTGGGCCTCGGCGCGGGCTGGTTCGAGGCCGAGCACACCGAATACGGGCTGCCCTTCCCCGGACCGGCCGGTCGCATGGACGCCTTCACCGCGTCCGTCACCGCCGTCAAGGAGCGGCTGGCCAAGCTCAACCCCGGCCCGGCGGGCCCGCTCCCGCTGCTGATCGGCGGCGCCGGGCGGCGGCGCACCCTGGAGCTGGTGGCCCGCGAGGCCGACTGGTGGAACTGGTACGGCTGGGCCTCCGAGGACCCGGTCGCCGAGTTCCGCGAGCTGAGCGGCGTGCTGGACGAGTGGTGCGAACGGGTCGGCAGGGACCCGGGCGCGGTGGCCCGTACGGTGATGGTCAACCCGGACCAGCTGCCGCTGGTCGAGGGGTTCGCCGAGGCCGGGGCGGTCCATGTGGTGCTCTCCCTCCCGGCCCCGTACGACCTGCGCAGGGTCGAGGAGCTGCTCAAGGTCCGGTCCGCGCTCACCTCGTGACGGCCATACGCGCCACGGCGCCCCGTACGCCCCTGGGGCGCCGCTTCGGCCTGCTCATGGGCGCGCTGCTGCTCTCCAGCCTGGGCAACGGGCTGTGCTTCCCGTTCACCGCGATCTACATCAGCCAGTTGCTGGGGCTCGGCGGCCGGGCCGCGGGCGGCTACTTCATCGCGATGGCCGCGGCCAGCTTCGCCGCCGCCCTGGCCGGAGGGCCGCTGGCCGACCGGGGCAGCCCGCACCGGGTGGGCGCGCTGGGCGGCGCGGCGCTCGCGGCCGGGTACGCCCTGCTGGCCCCGGCCGGTTCGGTGGTGCTGGTGCTCGTCTCGGGGGTGTGCGTCGGGGCGGGTTTCGGGCTCTTCTACGCCTCGATCGTGGGCATCGTGGACATCGCCGTCCCCGAGAGCGGGCGCCGCTCGGCCTTCGCCATCCGGCATATCGTCAACAACGCCGGGATCGGGCTCGGTTCGGTCGCGGCCGGGCTCGCGCTGCACGGCGCGGCCACCCCGGTGGGGGCGCTGCGCTGGCTGTACCTGGCCAACGGGCTGGCGGCGCTGCCGCTGATCGCGGTGATCCTGGGCGTACGGCCGCGGGCCCGGCCCGGGCGGGAGCAGCGAGACTCCGCCACGGAGAAGCCCGAGTCCGCAGAGCCGTCCGGGGGCGGCCCCACCTATCGCACCCTGCTGCGGGCCCGCCCGATGGCGCTGCTGATCCTGGCCCAGGCGCTCTTCGCGATCGTCGGCTTCACCCAGATCGAGGCGACCGTACCGCTGCTGATGCACGACCACATGGCGATCACGCTGGGCTGGGTCAGCGCGGTGGTGGCGGCCAACTCCTTCGCCCTGATCGCCCTTCAGCCACTGCTCCGCCGCCAGCTGGAACGGCTGCCCGAGACCGTGAGCCTGGCCGCCGGTCCGGTGCTGTGGACCGGGGCGTTCGGCTGCGGTCTGGGCGCGGCGCTGGCCGGGGAGGCGGCCCCGGCCGCCGTGCGGTACGGACTGCTGCTGGCCTTCGCGGTGATCTTCGCGGCGGGTGAGCTGATGTACTCCTCCGCCTTCTATCCGCTGCTGCTGCGCTGGTCGGGCGAGGAGTCGGTGGGCCGGGCGAGCGCCCTGGCGTCGCTGGCCTGGAACCTGGGCACCGCCTCCGGCCCGCCGATCGGGCTGTTCATCGTGGCCAACGCCTCGGCCACGGGCAGCTGGCTGGCCCTGGCAGTGGGCGCGGCGGCCGCGTTCATGGTGGCCGCCGCGCTGCACACATCTTCAGGGCTGGGTCGCCTGACGGCGGGCGCCTGACCGCCGTCCGGTGCGATCAGGACTTGGGCAGATACGACGTGTCGTAGGCGTCCTCAGGCGTGACGCTCTTCTCCAGGAGCCCCTGGTCGTACATGAAGTCGGCCATCCGGGTCCAGGTCTGCGGGTCGATCGCGCCCAGCTCGCCCTGGTCGTTCTTCATCAGCGGCGCCGTGGCCTTGAGCACCGCACGGGCGTTGTTCCGCCGCTTCTCGCTGCTCAGTCCGGGGATGTACTTCTCGCTGAGGGTGATGGCCTCGTCCTGGTGGTCGATCGCATAGCGCAATCCGCGCAAGGACGCGTCAACGAACTTCTTGATGTCATCGCCCTGCTCGTCGAGCGTCTTCTTCGTGGCGCCGAGACCCACGCCGACCAGCTGGTCCCCGGACGAGCCCGAGTTGAGGGTGAGGGACCGGACGTCCTTGCCCGCCTCCTTGAACGAGACGGCGTCATTGTTCAGATAGCCCATCACCCCCTCGACCTTGTTTCCGGTGAGGGCCGCCTGCTGGGTGAAGCCGATGTTCTGGACCTTGGCGTCCTTGGTGGAAAGGCCGCCCTCCTTCAGGAGCGCCAGCAAACCGAAATAGGTCTCACCGAAGGCGCCGGGGGTGCCGATCTTCCGGCCCTTGAGGTCGGCGGGGGTCCGGATGTCGGATTCCTTGGGCACGATCAGACCCACCGGGTATTTCTGGTAAAAGGTGGCGATGTCCACGACGGGCACGTCTTTGGCGCGTGCCTGGAGTATCTCGTCGCCGCCCGCGTAGATCACATCTTCCCGGCCCGATGTGAGGGCCCCGAAAAGATCTTCGGCCGCGCCGTGGTGGCGCAGTTTCACATTGAGTCCCGCGTCCTTGTAGTAGCCCTTTTCCGCGGCCACATAGAACGGCGAGAACTGGATGTTGGGAGTGTAGGTCAGCCCCAAGGTGATGGATGCGCCGCCCTTGACCGACGCGTTCTTCGGCTCCTCGGCGCATGAGGTCAAAGTGGCCAGCACCACCACCGAGGCGAGGGCGGCCGCGCCCGTGACCCGATGTCTGTGGGCACGCCTCATGGACGTCTGCACGAAACGCACGTACTTCTCCTCTTGGGTGAAAGTTTGTCAGTCGCGCTGAACGAGCCGCTCGACCAGGCGGACCACTCCGTACGAGACGGCGGCGAGAAGGCCGAGCATGACGAGCGTCGAGAACAGTCCGATGGTGTCGGCCTCCTGGCGCTGCACCGACAGCAGCTGCCCCAGTCCTTCGCCGCCCATCACGAATTCGCCGACGACCGCGCCGGTGATGGAGAGCGTGAGGCCGTTGCGCACCCCCGCGAGGACGCTGGGCAGGGCGAGCGGAAGCTCGATGTACCAGAGCATCCCCCACCACCCCACCCCGTCCACCCGCGCGGCCCCCATCACATCGGGGTCCAGCGAACGCAGCCCCAGCACGGTGTTGACGAGGATGGGGAAGAAGACCAGCAGCGAGCAGAGGACCGCGATGGGCAGCATTCCGTAGCCGATCCACAGGGCCAGCAGCGGGGCCAGCGCCACCGCGGGCATGGCCTGCGACGCGGCCACATACGGCTCGAGGGCCGCCGCGGCGATCTCGCTGCGGGCGATCAGATAGCCGAGCGGCAGCGCCACTCCGATGCCGATACCGCTGCCCGCCAGCGCCTCCCACACCGTCTCTTTGGTGTAGTCGACGAGATCACCGTGGAAGACGTCATCGAAGAATTGGCGCGCGAGGTCGAGCGGAGTCGGAAGATAGAACTCCGCAACGGCGCCGGTCCGGGTGGCGATGTCCCACGCGACAAGCAGCAACAGCCCGAATAGCAGCGGCGGCAGCACTCTCCGGAACAGCGTTCCGCGCCGGTCGGCGAGAGCCGCCCCGGGCGGTGCTCCGGATGCCCCTCCGGTCATTTTCCGACCGGTCCCCGACCGCGACCTCTCACCATTTCCGCCGCTGTCACCGGTCTTTCGCGCATGTCCCGGTCGGGGTGAATGCGGCTCGTCCGCGGTCGACTCGCCGTCCGCGCCCGCCGTGGCGGTCGCGCCCCTTCCGTGCCCTTCGGTCATCCCCAAATCCCCTTGCATTACCGGCTGTTGCCAGATCTCGGCACCCCCGCAGGCAACCTATCGCCAGCACGCTCCGGATCACAATGTCGATGGGGAAAACGAAATTATCATGTGGACGTATTTCCAAGGATGCCGAGCTCAGTGGCGCGCACCCCGGCCTGGAAACGGGAGTTGGCCTCCAGCAGCTCCAGGATCCCGGTGACATAGCGGCGGTACGTACGCACCGAGATCGCCAGGTCGCGGGCGGCGGCCTCGTCGGTGACCCCGTCGCGCAGCCGGGCCAGCACCCGGCGGACCATTTCGGTGCGGGCGCGGTTGCCGAAGTCGAGCGGGCGGGCGGCGGGCACGGCGCCGCCCCAGATGGAGCGGAACATGCCGTACAGGGTGGCCACCACCACCGGGTCCTCGATGACCGAGGTCTGCCGCCCCTCCTCGGCCTCGGTGCACACCAGGGCGGTACGGCCGTCGGCGATCACCGCCGTGGGCAGCGGCACCGACGCGATCCGCACCTGCGCGGGGCCAGCGCCGCCAGCGCCGCCCGCCGCGCGAGCGGGGCGCGTGGCCGGGGTGGCGCCGGGCGCCTCGGCGGGTGGCGCGGGCCCGGGGATGGGCCGCGGCACGGGCCCGGAGTGCGCCGTTCCCGCGGCGGACCCGGCCGGTCCGGAGCCGGGTCCGGTCGCACCGGAGGCAGGTCCGCCCGTTCCGGAGGCAGGTCCGCCCGTTCCCGAGCCAGGGGCGGAGCCGGATCCGGAGCCGGGGGCGGTTCTGCCGCGCAGCACCCGCACCCCGACCGGCTCGCCGAGGTCCGTGAGCAGCGCGCCCAGCGCGGCCTGCACCGGCGCCATCCGGGCCGAGCACTCGGGGAAGACGGCGTCCACGCTCCGCCCCGCCTGGCCGATCACCTCCTCGGCGGCGGCGAGGAACGCGGCGTCCTCCACCCCCACCTCGGTGAACCGCGCGTCCCGGGTCCGCCGGGCGCGGTGCTGGATCACCGTGGACTCAATGAGGTCCCGTACCTCCCGTAGCGCCCCCTCCAGGGTGTCCCCCGCGTGCGCGGTCTCCGGTCCAGGATCGCGTCCGCGCTCCATCATGTCGATATTCCCGCACTTTCCGCCTCGTGACTGGTCAAGGTCTCGAGCACCGTTCAGTGACGGCTGGGCAGCAGCCCCAATTCCACTGCCCGCACCCCCGCCTGGAAGCGGGAGTTGGCCCCCAGTTCGCGCATGATCTCCGCCACATACCGGCGGTAGGTGCGCAAGGAGACCTGCATCTGACGCGCCGCCACCTCATCGGTGTGACCGGTGCGCAGACACTCCAGGATCCGCCGTACGGAGTCCGGGCACAACCGCCCGCCAAGACGCGGATGGTCCGCCAGCGCCACGGCGTTCCCCCAGGTCCCGGCGAACATCATCTCCAGGGCCCGCACCGTGGCGGGGTCCTCGACCAGCGACGTCTGCCCCGGGCCACGCCCCGGCTCCGACGGTCCCCTCCTGAGGTAGACCACCTCGCCGTCGATGAGCAGCGCCTCGGGTAACGCCGGGAGCCCGCCGTCGCACACCCGGATCTCGCACCGCGGATCGGTGCGCGCCAGCGCCCGTACCGCCCCCGAGGCCAGCACCGGCTCCTCGCACAACAGCCGTACGACGACGGCGCGCCGGGCTCCCCTGGCCGGGCGGGCGAGCGCGGCGCAGACGGCCCGCGTCTGCTCCTCGTTCCCCGACAGCACCACGCTGACGGTCCGCTCGGCGCAGTCGACGAGGGTGTCGACGACCTCGGCGAGCGGCACCTTCCCCAGAGCCGTCCCCGCCCAGGAGTCCTGGGCCAGCTCCCTCCGGTGCCTGGTGACCGTGGACTCGATCAGATCACGGGCGGCCAGCAGCGCGTGCTCGACATAGTCGATGGCGCCTGACGAGGGAGTCTCCGTGCTCTCCGTGCTCCTGGGAGAAGGCTCGGACACCCTCACAAGACCAACCATGACTTCCCCTGCCGGGCGACAGTGACCTGGTTATGCGAATACCGGCCTGATTCTCGTCAATTTCCCTGCCCCGAAATGCGCGGGCAACATTGTTCGAAATCCATGACGACACTAATTCGCACATAGCGACCACGTCAACGCGCGGCGTGAGGTAAAGAGTTGGCAAAACGGCGCGTGGCGGCGTGCGTTGTGCTGTCGCGCCGCTGATGCGCCGGGGGCGCATGTCCACAAGTTACCGGCGAGTGCACCTTTTGGATCCGGGGGGACTACGGACCGCAGCGGTTCGGCGCGGTTCGGCGACGCGGAGTGGGGGCCGGTGTCCGGTTACTGCCATCTCGGCACCGGACGTCCCCCTCCCCTCATCCGGGGGTGGCATCCGGGGGTGACCGCCGATGACCGCCGGCGTGAGCCGCGACCGACCGGTGTCAGCCACCACCGACCGGTGTCAGCCGAAGCTGATCGGCCCGTTGATGTCCTTGGCCTGGATGACCGGGCCGGTGATACGGGCATTGCCCCCGATGCGATTGTGCACGGCGCCCGGCTCCTCGGCCGCCGCACCGTGCGCACGCAGCCAGGCCGCCAGGTCACGGCCGAACTCGGGGTCCTGACGGGCCCGTTCGACCAGCAGATCGGCCAACTCGCGCAGCCGGGCGCCATCGTCGTACGGAATCACCACCGGCTCCGGATCGGGCGCACCGACCGGTTCGCCCCCGCCCCGCCGCAGCACCCTGCGGACCAGCGCGCCGAAGGACTCCAGGGCTTGCCGCCCGGCCTCGCCGCCCGCGCCAGACACCGCCGCGTTCACCGCCGTGACCAGCGCGCCCGCCGTCATCGGATCCATGGCCCACCCCCTGCCTACCCTCACGCTACCGGCGCGGACGGTCACGGTTCCACCGCTTCCGCGCGGAGGGTGAACCAGACCGTCTTGCCGGTCGGGGTGAGGTCCGTGCCCCAGCCATGGGCGGTCTTGCTCAGCAGGAACATCCCCCGGCCGCTCTCGGAGAGGAAGTCCGGCTCCTTGACCACCGGCAGCGCGGACTCGGTGTCGCTGACCGCCGCCTGGATCCCGTGCGGCAGGTTCTCCAGGGTGAGGACGCATTCGGGAGAGGCCGCGTGCTTGTGGACGTTGGACAGCAGCTCGGTGACGCACATCCCCGCCGCGCTGATCAGCTCCTCGCGCCCCCACAGCCGCAGTCGCGCCCCAACGGCACGGCGGATGTCGGCAAGTATCCGCGGATGGGCACGGAGGCGCAGTTCGTATCGCTGTGAGATGTTCTCAGCCATATGCTCCGGGGCCCCTCCAAAGCACGACGCACTGCCGTGTCGCCTAGCGATCCTGGCCTATGGAACGTCCCACTCGCAATGTTTCGACCCACTCACCCAAGACTGGCATATGCCTGGCTGGTAGGCGTAGTTGGCAATACGACAGACTGGCGACATGTCGTACCAGCCAGTGCCCACCGTTCGGCGCAGGCGCCTGGGCTCCACGCTACGGAAGCTGCGCGCCGAAGCGGGGATGACACTGGACGCGGCGGCCGACGCACTCAATGCGGCTGCGAACGGATCGTCCGATGCCCGTCGCTGGACGGCGCCGAAGCTCTCCCGGATCGAGAACGCCAACGCGACCATCCGCACCACCGAGGTCGACACCCTGCTGAGGGCCTACGCCATCACCGATCCGGGCACCCGCGTAGCCCTGGAGGGACTGGCCAAGGACGCGGGCAAGCGCGGCTGGTGGCAGACCTATCGAGGCGTCGTGGGCCCCGCCTACGCCGACTACATCTCGCTGGAGAGCGACGCGGAGAGCGTCCGCGACTACGCCTCACTGGTCGTCCCCGGCCTGCTCCAGACGGCCGACTACGCCCGCGAGACCATCGCGGCGAACGCCGTGGCCCGCACCGCCTCCGAGGTCGACGCCCTCGCCGAGGTGCGCCTGGCCCGCCAGGGCGTGCTCACCCGCTCCAACCACCCGCTGCGGCTGTGGGCCGTCATCCACGAGGCCGCGCTGCGCCGCCGGTTCACCGACCGGCCCGGCATCATGGCCACTCAGCTGCGGCGGCTGCTGGACGTGGCGGACTGGCCCACGGTCACGCTCCAGGTGATGCCGATCGACGCGGCGCCCAACCCCGGGGACGCGGGAGCGTTCACACTCGTGGCCTTCCCCGGCCCGATGCCGGATGTGGTCACCCAGGAGAACCTGCGCGGCCCCACGTACGTCGAAGGAGTCGACGACGTCAACGTCTTCGCCGACGCCTTCGGCCATATCGTGGACTGCGCGCTGTCCCCGGATGCGACGAAGGCCCTCATCGCTGGTCTGGTAGGAGAAAGAGGGCCCCACATATGAACACCTCTGCAATGACCGCTCATCGCCGCTCCCACTGGCGCAAGTCCTCCCACTCGGTGGGCGAGGGACAGTGCGTCGAGGTCGGCGCGGCCGGCGGCCGCGTACGGCTGCGGGAGAGCGACGACCCCGGCACCGTCCTGACCACCGTGCCGGTGGTGCTCGCCGCCTTCGTCCGGAGCGCGAAGGCGGGCGCGTTCGACGCCTGATCGTGTGACGACGGTGTGGTGCCGCCCCGGGACGGCACCACACCAGCGACGTCAGAACTGGACGTCCGAGCAGGCGTAGAAGGCGTTCGAGGTGTCCGCGATGGTCCATACGGCGAGGATCACGTGTCTGCCGGTCTTACCGCTCGGGATGGTGCCCGAGTGGGAGAGCGTGGACGGCGGACGCTGGCCGTTGTACGGAACGGTCAGGAAGGGCTGGGAGTCCAGGCTCGACCGGGTCAGCTTCTGGCTGGGGTTCCAGCCGTTCTTGGTGATGTAGTACTTGAAGTCCGTGGTCGCGTGGGAGGCCGTGAACCGCCAGTTGAAGGTGTAGCTCTGCCCGGCGGTCAGCTTGGTCGCGGGCCAGTTGCCGCCCCGCGGGTCGTCGAGCTGCGAGAACCGGCTGTTGCCGCCCGCGCAGATCGAACCGTCCGCGGGACCCCCCGAGGGGAAGCCCTTCGGACCCTCGACGCTCTGGGGCTCGTACTGGATGTCGCCGCAGCCCGTCACCGTGCCGTTGGCGCACAGCTTCTGACGGCTGATGGGCGAGTCGGTGTAGCCGTGGCTGGAGGCGCTGCCGCCGGTCGCGAGGACGGAAATGGCCGTGAGACCGATGCCGATGACGGCGGCGCTGATCTTCTTGCGCATGCTTCGCTCCTGAAGACGTGGGGAGTGCTTCGCTGAGCCGTGCACGGCGGTCTAGACCAAGTGTGAGAGTAGCCAGGAGCAATGGTCATGTCCATACCAATGATGCGGGCCCCTTCGTGACCGTTCATCAGCCTTCACGGGAGGGGTACGTCCATGTCCACGATCCTCAGATCCACCATCGGTGCCGCCCTGGCCACCGCGGCCGCCGCGACCGTGTGCGGCACCGGCTGCGACACCGACTCGGGCAACTTCAGCGAGTACGCGGGCCCGGTCATCCTCGCCGAGCTCGACGGCGTGGTCCGCTGGGGCGGGGACGACCGGAAGCCGGACGAATCGCTCTCCTACCTGGTCGTCAGGCCCGGCGACCGGCGCCTGACCGAGGTCGTGGCCAGGCTGGACCGCTGGCGCGAGACGCCGGGCAGCGGTGCGGGCGCCCCCGTCGACGTCCTCGCGTCCAAGCGCCGCACGGCCGCGACGTCCTTGGCCGGCCGCCAGGGCGCGACGTCCTGAGGACGTTCCACGAGCCTGCGTCTTGCCCGCGCCGCCGCCGCTAAGCTGTTCGGATCGGAGGTGGCGGTGGCGGCGCACTCGAATTCGCATACTCATTCGCGCGGGATGACGAACGACATCCAGGAACGCATCAAACGGCTGATCATCGACCAGCGGCTCCCCTCGGGCGCTCCCCTGCCCACCGAGACCGAACTGATGGAGCTGCTGGGCGTCAGCCGCAACTCCGTACGGGAGGCGCTCAAGGCGCTGCAGGCGATGGGGATCGTGGAGATCCGGCACGGCTTCGGGACGTACGTCGGGCCGATGTCCATGGCGCCGATGATCGAGGGGCTGATCTTCCGCACCGTCGCCGGGCACTACCGGGGCGAGGACAGCCTGCTGGAGCTGCTGGAGCTCCGCGAGGCCGTGGAGACGGGGCTGATCGCGCGGCTGGCCGGGCGGATCCCGGAGGCGGATCTCGCCGAGCTGGACGCGATCGTGCGGCGGATGGAGGCGGAGGCGGCGGAGGGCTCGGTACGGGCCGAGACGGACCGGGCGTTTCACGCCGCGCTTTACGGGAGCCTGGACAACTCGCTGCTGGGCGAGGTGCTGGAGGCGTTCTGGGACGCCTTCCACCGGGTGCGTACGGACCTCGTGGACGTACCCACGGATCCGAGGGTCACCTGCAAGCAGCACCGGGAGATCCTGGAGTCGGTCCGCTCGGGAGACACCCTGCGCGCCGAGGAAGCGATCCGCGACCACTTCGGGAACATCCGCACCCGACTGCGTTCGGCCCACCGCGACTGAACGGGCCCCCGCCGCGGGTCCGGATCCATCTTTTCTTCCCGGTGGCCTTCGGCGGGTCGCTCGCCTCTTCCCTCCACTTCAGCCACAGTCGTCCCGCGAGGACCGTTTAGGCACCATTTGCCCCGGCTGCCTCAGCCGCACCGGTCATCGCCTGGCGGTGGACCGTCCGCCAGGAGGAACGGAACACGCAGCCCGCCCTTGGGGGACGATAGAAGTGAAGTACCGACCGAGTCGCCGCACCCGCCGCTTCGGGATCGGTGCGGCGGCTGTCTTCGTGCTGGCCGGGATGAACGGCCCCGCCCTCTACCGTTTCAGCTCGGACAAGTACCACGCGTATAAGATCGACCAACCGGAGTACAAGGCGGAGAACGGCCACTGGGATGTGGTCAATATCCCCGAGGAATACCGGATCAATACGATCCACGCCGCCCTGCTGCACACCGGCAAGGTACTGCTGGTGGCGGGCTCCGGGAACAACGCCAAGAACTTCGCCGCCAAATCCTTCCGCAGCGTCCTGTGGGACCCGGGGAAGAACACCTTCACCAACATTCCCACCCCCAAGGACCTCTTCTGCTCCGGGCACAGCCAGCTCCCGGACGGAAAGCTGCTGGTGGCGGGCGGCACCCAGCGCTACGAGAAGCTCAAGGGCGACGTCGAGAAGGCGGGCGGACTGATGTTCGTCCACAACGAGAGCCCCGACAAGCCGAAGACCCTCCCGGCCGGGACCCGCTTCACGGGGAAGGAGAACGGCAAGACCTTCGAGTCCAAGGATCCGGTTCTCCTCCCGCGCGCGAAGAAGCGCAAGAATCGCAAGGGGAAGGTCACCGTCACCGCGAGCACCGCACGGGTCTATGTGGAGGCGCTGCACAAGGGAAAGAAGTACCAGACCGGCACCGAGGACAATTACCGGATCGCCGGGCTGAAGGGAAAGGACAAGCGGAACTTCTACGGGATCGCGCAGAAGCTCTCGTTCGACAAGAAGGACTTCCAGGGCATCAAGCAGGCGTATGAGTTCGACCCGGAGGCCGAGCGGTACGTCCCGGTCGACCCGATGAACGAGGCCCGCTGGTACCCGACCCTGACCACCCTCCGGGACGGCAAGGTGCTCGCGGTCTCCGGGCTGGACGAGATCGGCCAGGTGGTGCCGGGGAAGAACGAGATCTACGACCCCAAGACCAAGAAGTGGAAGTACCTGCCCAAGAAGCGCTTCTTCCCGACCTACCCCGCACTGTTCCTGACCGACAAGGGCCGGATCTTCTACACCGGCTCCAACGCCGGATACGGCCCGGACGACAAGGGCCGCACGCCCGGCGTCTGGGACCTGAAGACCAATCGGTTCGATGTGGTCCCGGGCATCAGCGCCCCGGACGAGCTGGAGACGTCGATGTCGGTGCTGCTGCCGCCCGCGCAGGACCAGCGGTACATGGTGCAGGGCGGCGGCGGGGTCGGCGAGGACCCCACCTCCACGGCGAAGACCCGGATCGTCGATCTCCACGCCGATAAGCCGCGGTTCCGCAATGGCCCGGAACTGTACGCGAAGGTGCGCTATCCGAGCAGTGTGATCCTGCCCGACGACACCGTGCTGACCACGAACGGCTCGGGCGACTACCGGGGCCGCGGCGCCACCAATGTGCTGAAGGCCGAGCTCTACAGCCCGAAGAGCAACACCGCGCGTGCGGTGGCCGACCCCCTGGTGGGCCGCAACTACCACTCGGGCGCGCTGCTGCTGCCGGACGGCCGGGTCATGACCTTCGGCTCGGACTCGCTCTTCGCCGACAAGGCCAACACCAGGCCGGGCGAGTTCCAGCAGCAGATCGACCTCTACACCCCGCCGTACCTCTTCCGCGACTCCCGTCCGAAGCTCGCCGACAGCGCGCCCAGGGCGGTCAAGCTCGGCGGGAAGACCACCTACCGGACCTCGCGCGCCTCGGCGATCATCAAGATGCGGCTGATCCGGCCCGGCTCCTTCACCCATGTGACCAACGTTGAGCAGCGGTCGATCGCGCTTGACTTCACCCGGACGAAGGGCCGGGTGACGGTGACCCTGCCGAAGGACCCGTCCCTGGTGCCGCCGGGGTGGTACATGCTCAACGCCGTGGATGACCGGGGGACGCCGTCGAAGGCGGCGTGGGTGAAGGTGCCGGTGCGCGCCCCGAAGAAGAAGTGACGGCCACTCAACTGCCGGCCAGCTCCCGCCAAGACAGCCAGGCCAGGACAGCCAGCCCTGGCTAGCTGTCCTTACGGTCGGCGTTACGGGCGAGATCGAGCGCGTACCGGGGCCACCACCGACCCGCGGTGGGACCGCCCTTGCAGGTGCCGTCCGACTCGCCCGGACGCTTGATCCACAGATAGGCGTCGACCCGCTTGTCCCCGGTGTCGACGGTCGGCCTCTCGCCCAGCGCCCGGCCCTTCGGATTGCACCACGCCTGTGGGTCGTCCTTCCCCGGGGCCGGGCCATTGCCGTTACGGCTGGTGTCGATCACGAAGGGCTTGCCGCCGGTCAGCGCGGACAGCCGCTTGCCGTACGCCAGGTTCTCCTGGGTGGTCTGGTAGTTGGAGGTGTTCAGCGCGAAGCCGTCGGCCTTACGGATACCGGCGCGCTTCAGCGGCTCGACCATCCGCCGCGGGTCCTTGATCCAGTGGGGGTTCCCGGCGTCCAGATAGACCTTGGTGCGCGGCAGCCCCGTGAGCTTGTCCACAGCGCCGGTCAGTAAGTCGTACCGCTCCTCGTGGAACCGCTTGGGCGTACAGCCGTCCACCACATGCGGCAGCGCGTCGGGCTCCAGGATGACCGTGGCCCGGCGGTGGCCGATCCCCCGGACCGCCCTGTCCAGCCATCTGCGATAGGCGCCGCCGTCGGCCGCGCCGCCCTTGGAGTACTGCCCGCAGTCGCGGTGCGGGATGTTGTAGAAGACCAGCAGCGCGTCCCGGTTCACCTGGTCCGCGGCCGCGGTGAACCCCTGCGCCTGCCCCTCCGGGTCGTCCACCCCCAGCCACTCGGCGACGGGCTGCTGCGCGATCTCCTCTATCAGCCTGGCCTCGCCGTCGTCGCCCTTCTTCCGGTACGCCGCGAGCTGGCGCGCCGCGCTGCCGTTCGGATTCACCCAATAGGGGATCGTGGCCTTGGGCCGCTGCTTGGGCTGCCCGGCGAGCGAGGCGTGGTCGCTGTCCCCCTCCGAGGCCCCGAAGCACCCGGAGACCGCGACACACGACAGGAGCGCCCCCGCGACGGAGACCACCCGGATACGGCCGCGCGCGCTGGCGTCGGTACGGGCGGCGTCACGCGAACGCCCGGCGCAACTGCCGTACATCCACTCCCCCTTGGGCACACACCCCGGGGTCCACACGACGCTCCCCCGACGGGACAAGACCGGTCGAATCAATCCTTACACACCACTCCGGACCACCATGCCCTCATCCACAACTCACCCGGCTTTTCGCCCGTACGCCCGCATCAGGCCGCACCCCGGGCGGGAGTGCCGCTAGTGCGGCGCGTTGCGGCCGCCCGCCGACACATTGCCGGAAGAGCCCGTCGTGCCGGTCAGATAGGCCGAGACGACGACGTTCGCCGAGTACGTCCGGGTCGAGCGGTCGTATGTGCCCCCGCATGTGATCAGCCGCAGCTCCGCGCGGTCATGGGACCGCGACCCGTACACCCGTCGTGGGTCGAAGTGCTTCTCCGGTACCACCTCGACGTCCTCGACCGTGAACTCCGCCGTCGTCCCGTCCGATCGCGCGACCCGCACCCGCTCCCCCCGCTTGAGGTCGCCCAGCCCGTGGAAGACCGCCGGCTCGCTCTTGGTGTCCAGGTGGCCGACCAGCAGGGCGGCTCCCGGGGAGCCGGGTTCGGGGCCCGCGCGGTACCAGCCGACCGTGCCGGGGGCGCTGAAGGGCGGCGGCTGCACCGCCCCGTCGCGGTCCAGGTCGCTGGCGACGACCGGTGCGCGGACCCCCGCCGCCTCGATCACGACCCGCTTCGGCCGGGCGGAGGCCAGCGGCGCGTGCGCCGGGGGCAGCGGATGGGCGGACGGCCGCCCGACCGCGGCCACGTCCCCGGTCATGGGCGCCGGGCCCCCCGTCCCCTCCGTCGTGTCCCGGCCCCACATCCACAGGCCCAGCAGCAGCGCCGCCCAGGCGAGTCCGATGGCCAGCCGGCCGAGGCCGGAGAGGCGATGCGCGATCCCGTCCATGTTTCCGCCATTTCCGCCATTTCCGCCACTTCTGTCCAATTCGGCACCCAGATCCATGGCGATCAGCCCGCGGTACGGGAGGGGTGGCGGCGGCGGTGGACCGCGAGGCCGCCGACGGCCACGGCCGTACCGCCCGAGAGCACCAGGCCGTACGCCTCCGCACCGCCGAAGTCATCGCGTGGCCGCGCCTCGTCAGGCGCGGTGCCGCCCCCGCCCGCGCGGACGGGGGCGACGGGCGAGGGCGGGCGCTCCACGGCGAGGGCGACCCCTTTCGCGCCGTCCCGCCCGTCCCCGCCCGCGCAGTCCAGGGTGACCCGGTGCGCACCTTCGGCCGCCGTCGAGCGGATCGTCGCCTCGCTGAAGAGCGCGTCCCCCTCGGGCGTCAGCTCCGCGTCGTCCACGAACACCGGAGACGAGGCGGTGGCCACCCGGTCCGGGCAGCCAAAGGCCCAGACCTCGACCTCGGCACCGGGGGCGAGGGCCCGCGGACTGATCCGGATCGTGGTGGTGGCGGAGTGGCGCTGGTCGGCGAGGGCCGGAGCGGCGGCCGACGCCACCGCGACGGCGGCGCATGCTGCGGTACAGAGAGTGAGTGCGACAACGCGCATGGTGAAACCTCCGATACCAAGAGGCTCACGCGCCCGGCAGGGCGCCGCATCCGCTGCGGGCGCCTACTGCGCCATCCGGGGCACGGGCACACCGGCCGCCGGTCATGCCAGCGCTCACCGGCCGGTCAGGCGATGCGCTCCACGAGGTCCGCGATGGAGTCGACGACCGTGGACGGGCGGTATGGATACCGGTCCACCTCGCCCGCCCTGGTGACCCCGGTGAGCACCAGGAAGGTCTCCATACCGGCCTCCAGCCCGGCCCGCACATCCGTGTCCATCCGGTCGCCGATCATCGCGCTGGACTCGGAGTGGGCGCCGATCGCGTTCAGCCCGGACCGCATCATCAGCGGATTGGGCTTGCCGACGAAGTAGGGCTCGCGGCCGGTCGCCTTGGTGATCAGCGCGGCCACGGAGCCGGTGGCGGGCAGCGCGCCCTCCGCGGAGGGGCCGATCTCATCGGGGTTGGTGGCGATGAACCGCGCCCCGTCGTTGATCAGCCGGATGGCCTTGGTGAGCGCCTCGAAGCTGTACGTACGGGTCTCGCCGAGCACCACATAGTCGGGCTCGACATCCGTAAGGACGTAGCCGATGTCGTGCAGCGCGGTGGTCAGCCCCGCCTCCCCGATGACATACGCGGTGCCGCCGGGGCGCTGCTCGTCCAGGAACTGGGCGCTGGCCAGCGCCGACGTCCAGATGTTCGTCACCGGCACGTCGAGCCCGATCCGGGACAGCCGGGCGTGGAGGTCGCGGGGGGTGTAGATGGAGTTGTTGGTGAGCACCAGGAACGGCGTGTCCGAGTCACGCAGCCGCTTGATGAAGGCGTCGGCACCGGGCACCGGTATGCCCTCGTGCATCAGCACACCGTCCATGTCGGTGAGCCATGACTCGATCGGCTTGCGCTCTGCCACTGGTTGCTCTCCGCTCGGAATCGGCCTCTGGCGACGACCTCAGCCTAACCGGGGAAAGTGCTGGGGAGGCCGCCCTGTGTTCCGGAGCACGGTCCGTTCGCCGTCCGTTCGCGGCCCGTCCCAGCGCGACAGATCCGCACAGGTGTCTGATCCTGGGGAGGGGGCGGAATCCGCCCCTCCGTGGAACGAGCCGGACCGTGAGGCCGGACCGTAAGGAGGCCACGATGGGCATGATGGACAAGCTCAAGGACGCGATCAGCAAGAACCCGGACAAGGCCCGGAAGGGCGCTCGTAAGGGGGCCGAGACCGCGGACAAGAAGACCGGCGGCAAGTACTCGGAGCAGATCGAGTCCGGCTCGGACAAGGTCGACGACGAACTGCGCCGCCGGGGCGAAGGGCCCCGGGGCCAGTAGTTCGTACGTGCGCCGGAACGTGCGCCGGATGTGACGGTGTCGGGGTGTCAGGGCGTCAGACCCTCGATCGCCGGGACTTCACCACGAGGACGGTTCCGCAGGTCACGAGCGCGGCGCTGATGACGCCGAGCCCCGCGAGCAGGGCGGTGTGACGGCCCGTCGCGGCGAGTTCGGGCATCCGCTCGTGCTGGCGCTCGTGGCCGCCGCCCTCCTGGTGATGGCCGTCGCTGCCGGTGCCGGTGCCGGTACCGGTGCTGGGCTCGGTCTGGGGCTCGCGTCCGGGGTCGGATTCGGTGGGGTCGGTCCCGGTGCCCAGGTCGGATTCGGCGCCAGGGTCGTCGGTTTCCATGCCCAGCTCGGTGTCGGTGCCGAGGTCGGTGCCGGGGTCGGTCTCCGTACCGAGGTCGGTGTCGGTGTCCAGGCCCTCGTCGAGGCCGGTCCCCGTGTCCGTACCCGCATCGGCGTCCGCGCTTGAGTCCGCCCCGAGGTCGGTGTCCACGTCCGCGCCGACATCCGCGCCCGACTCGGCATCCGTATCGGCATCCGTATCGGCATCCGTATCGGCGTCCGTCTGCGTGTCCGCGTCAACGTCGCTGTCGGCGCCGGGCGGCACCGCGGCCGGGCTGCCGCTCTCCTTACGGGTCGTGCCGGGGCTTCTCGTGGCGCTCGGCTTCCGGCTCGGCGAGGCCGAGGCGGTCTCCTCGGAGGTTCGGCTCGGAGTGGCCGTGGGAGCGGGCTCCGTCCCGGTGTCCGTAAGCCCGCCGGAACGCGTGGCCGCCCTCGTACGCGTTCCGGCGTCCGGGCCCGTGGTGCCGGTGGCGGTACCGGTGCCCGGAGTACCGGCGTCCACACCCGCACTCGTACCCGACCCCGTAGCCGCCCCCGTCCCGCCGATGCGGAAGGCGTAGTCGTTCGACTGCCCCACCCAGTCGCCGTCGTCCGCGTGCCGCTGTACGGCGATCGCGTTGGCCGTCACCGGCCCCTCGGGCGCGTCCGCGGTGAAGCGCGTGCGCACCTGGACGTCGACGGTCTTGTGCGCGGGCACGGTGAAGCCCTTGAAGTGGTCCTCGAAGACCCCGATGTTCTCGTCCTCGTCCGTGGTCCGGAAGGAGACGGTCCGCCAGGTGGCGCCGCCGTCCGCGGAGGGGTCAAGGAACTGGAAGCCGATATGGCGCGGCCGCAGTTGACGGGCCTGGTCGACCAGGACGGCGATGGGGTGGATGGCGCGGCAGCCGGTGTCCGTGGCGTTGCGCAGTTCGAGGTGCCAGCCGCGCCAGCCGCCGCCCAGGGCGTACTGGTCGGGCCCGCCGCGCAGATGGGCTTCGATCGGGAAGTCGGAGGCGTTCCGGTCCCCGCAGGCGGCGGGCTCGGCCTCGGCGGCGTACGCCGGGACCCCATAGAGGGCCGGGGCGAACGCGAGCGCGGCCGCCGGAAGGACAGCTCGTAGGGACAGTGCGGTGGGCAAGCGCATGAGTGACCTCTGCTGTGCTGCGGTTTTCCCCGAGCGCTCCGCTACATTCCGCGTCCGCACGCCGACACACCGCACCAGGCCCGGATTGCCCCCGACTGGCGGTCAGAATCCCCTCGATCAGCCCAGTGCGAACAGCGGCGCGAGCACCAGCCGGGCGGCGCCCTCGACGACGGCCCGCTCGCCCCGCTCCACGACGTCCACGGAGACCGGGGGGCGGCTGGCGCGGTCGGAGTCCTCGGCGATCATCGCGGCCACACCGCGGACGTACGGCCCGGGGTCGGCCAGCACCATCCGGCCGCCCAGGAGCACCCGGTCGATGTCGAGGAGCCGTACGAGGTTGGTCGCGCCGACGCCCAGCAGCCGCGCGGCGTCCTTACGGTCGCCACGCGCGACGGCGGCGAGGCACAGCGCCTCCAGGCAGCCGTTGTTACCGCAGTCGCAGGGCGGCCCGTCGAGCTGTATCACCTGGTGCCCGAACTCGCCCGCGTCGGTCCGGGCCCCCCGGTACACGGCCCCGCCGAGCACCAGACCGGCGCCCAGGCCGGTGCCCAGGTGGAGATACGCGGCCGACTCGGCGGTCCCGGCGGTCACCAGCCCGAGCGCCGCGGCGTTGGTGTCCTTGTCGAGGACGACGGGGAGGGCGAGCCGTTCGGCGAGGGCGTCGCGCAGCGGGAAACCGTCCCACTGGGGGAAGCCGGTGACGCGGTGCAGCACACCGGAGCCGTGGTCGAGCGGTCCGGGCGCGGCGACCCCGACGCCGAGCAGCCCACCGCCCGCCACCACGCCGCCTGCCGCCGCTACGCCACCCGCCGCGGTGCCCCCGCCCACCACGCCGCTGGCCGCCGCGTCCGCCAGCAGCGCCCTGACCTCGGCCGTGGCCGCCGCAAGCGCGTTCTCCGCGGGCGCCCCGAAGTCGAAGGGGGCCGAGCGGGCCGCGACCGAGGTGCCCGCGAGGTCGACCAGGACCGCCGTCACCTCGTCGCGGTCGAGCTGGAGCCCGATCGCATGGCGGGCGTCCGGGACCAGCCGGAGCGCGGTGGGCGGTTTGCCGCCGGTCGAGGCGCGCTGACCGGCCTCCGCCAGCAGCCCCTCCGCCCTCAGCCGGGCCGTGATCTTGCTGACGGCCTGAGGGGTGAGGCCGGTGCGCCCGGCCAGCTCCGGCCGGCTGACGCCGCCCTCGCCCGCGTCCCGCAGCAGTCGCAGGACGAGTGCGGCGTTATGGCTGCGTAGGGCGGTCAGATTGGCTCCGGGCCCGGCCGCTCCGGACATCGTGCTGTTCACCCCTCCATTGTGGGCACCGCTTGCACTTTGGCAACACTGTTGCCAAAGTGGCTCTATGGATGCCACCGATGACAGCAGCAGCACCGCCCGAGTGGGACTGATCGGCTACGGCCTGGCCGGATCCGTCTTCCACGCCCCCTTGATCGCGGCCACCGAGGGGCTGGCCCTCGACACCATCGTCACGTCCAGCCCGGAGCGGCAGCAGCAGGCGCGCGCCGAGTTCCCCGATGTCCGGCTCGTGGACTCCGCCGATGAGCTGTGGGCGCGGGCGGACGAGCTGGACCTGATCGTCATCGCCTCCCCGAACCGCACCCATGTCCCGCTCGCCCGCGCCGCCCTCGAAGCCGGGCTGCCGACCGTCGTGGACAAGCCGCTGGCCGCGACCGCCGCCCAGGCCGAGGAGCTGGCCGCGCTCGCCGGGGCCCGCGGGCTGCTGCTGACCGTCTTCCAGAACCGCCGCTGGGACAATGACTTCCTCACCCTCCGCAAGCTGCTCGCCGAGGGCGCCCTGGGCGAGGTGCTGCGCTTCGAGTCCCGCTTCGAGCGGTGGCGGCCGCAGCTCAAGGGCGGCTGGCGGGAGTCCGGCGACCCGGCCGAGGTCGGCGGGCTGCTGTACGACCTGGGCAGCCATCTGGTCGACCAGGCGCTCACCCTCTTCGGCCCGGTCGAGTCCGTCTACGCCGAGGCCGATGTGCGCCGCCCCGGGGCGCGGGCCGACGACGACACCTTCATCGCCCTCACCCACACCGGCGGCGTCCGCTCCCATCTGTGGATGAGCGCGACCACCGCCCAGCTCGGCCCGCGCTTCCGGGTGCTGGGCAGCGAGTCGGGCTATGTGAAGTACGGCCTCGACCCGCAGGAGGCCGCCCTGCGGGACGGGCTGCGCCCCGGCGAGCCGTCCGTCGAATGGGGCGCCGAGCCGGAGGGCGACTGGGGCCGACTGGGCGCGGGAGAGTCCCCGACGACCGGCGGCGGCGTGCCGGTGGAGACCCTTCGGGGCGACTACCCCGCGTACTACGCCGCCGTGGCCGCCGCCCTCCGCGACGGCACCCCGCCGCCGGTCACCGCGGCCGAGGCCGCGGCCGCCCTGCGGGTGCTGGAGGCGGCCCGGGTGGCGGCGGCGGAGCGCCGCACCGTCCGGATCGAGGTCCCCGCATGAGCGAGCACACGGACGCGATGTCGCAGGTGGCAGAGTTGGAGGAGCAGGAACGCCGGCTGCGGCTGCCGCGCTTCGGCAACGACGACGCCTGGCGGCTGGGCTGCCTCATCGCCGACCTGGCCCAGGAGCGCGGCGCCGCCGTGACGATCGGCGTCCAGCGGGCCGGTCAGCGCCTCTTCCACCGCGCGCTGCCGGGCACTTCGCCGGACAACGACGCCTGGCTGGAGCGCAAGTGCCGGGTCGTGGAGCGCTACGGGGCGAGCTCGTTCCTGGTCGGCACCCGCTTCCGCGCCAAGGGCAGCAGCTTCGAGGAGTCCTCGCGCCTCGACCCCGACCGGTACGCGGCGCACGGGGGCGCCTTTCCGATCCATGTGACGGGCACGGGCGTCATCGGCGCGGTCGCGGTCTCGGGGCTGCCGCAGGCCGAGGACCACGCGCTGGTGGTGGAGGCGCTGGAGCGCTATCTGTCGACGGCCGGGGCCTGACGCCGGGTTCCCGGGGTGAAGGGGCCCCGGCGGGCCCCGTTCGCCCCGCGTCAGGCGTCTTCGCACCCGCGTCACGCGTCTTCGCCCCGCGTCAGGCGTCCTTGAACTCCTGGCGCTGGCGGCCCAGTCCGTCGATCTCGAGCTCGACGACGTCGCCGGCGCGCAGGTACGGCTTGGGCTCGGGGCGGCCCATGGCCACGCCCGCCGGGGTGCCGGTGTTGATGACATCGCCGGGGTAGAGGGTCATGAACTGGCTGAGGTAGCGGACCACATGGGCCACGCCGAAGATCTGGTCCGCCGTGCTGCCGTTCTGCTGGAGCTCGCCGTTGACCCAGAGGCGCAGGCCCAGGGCCTGCGGGTCGGGGACCTCGTCGGCGGTGACCAGCCAGGGGCCCAGGGGGTTGAACGTCTCGCAGTTCTTGCCCTTGTCCCACTGGCCGCCGCGCTCGATCTGGAAGGCGCGCTCGGAGACGTCGTGGGCCATCGCATAGCCCGCGACCGAGGCGAGGGCGGCCTCGTCGGAGTCGAGGTAGCGGGCGGTGCGGCCGATGACGATGGCGAGCTCGACCTCCCAGTCGGTCTTCACGCTGCCGCGCGGGACGAGGACCGTGTCCTCGGGGCCGACGACCGTGTCCGGGGCCTTCATGAAGACGATGGGCTCTTCGGGGATGCTCGCGCCGGTCTCGGTGGCGTGGTCGTGGTAGTTCAGCCCGATGCACACGATCTTGCCGATACGGCCGAGCGGCGGGCCGATCCGCACCCCGCCGTCCTCGATCGCGGGCAGCGCGTCGCCCCCGTCGGCCGCCGCCGCGCGCACCCGCGCGAGGGCGGCGCCATCGGCGAGGAGGGCGCCGTCGATGTCCGGGACCAGGGCGGACAGATCGCGCAGGGTGCCGTTCTGATCGAGCAGCGCGGGGCGTTCCGCGCCCGCCGGTCCCACTCGCAGCAGTTTCATCCCAAGACTCCCGAGGTCGCAGGCCGGTGCGAGGCGCCTACCGGCCGATCGATCCTCCCTTCAGGGACATCCAGCCCGCAAGACCTCGTTCACGGACTGGGACAACGGTCTCAAGGGTGACCGCCGTCTCACGGATGGCCGCGGTCACCCGTGAGACGGCGGCCGGTGTCGTCGTCAGCGGTGCAGCAGGGCGCGCTCCACCGCCGTCCAGGTGGTGCTGGTCGCCAGGTAGAGCGCCGCCGCCAGCGGGACCACGGCGGCGGTGACGAGGGTCCCGAACGACAGCAGCGGCAGCACCCGGGCCATTCCGGGCGCCCCGGGGACGATCGCCTTACGGGCGCGGAGATACGTCCAGGTGGCCACGGCCGCGATCAGCGCGAAGAGCCCGAGGTAGACCAGCCCGGGCCCACCGCTGAGCACTCCGCCCCAGTGGGCACCGAGCGGGGCCCCGGCGAGCGTGTGGCCGAGGAGGTCTCCGGCGCCGCTGCCGGTGGAGAACAGGTGGTACATGAGGAAGAAGACCGGGAGCTGGACGAGGGTCGGCAGGCACCCCGCGAGCGGTGATGCGCCCTCCTTCGTCTGGAGCTCCGCCATGGCGCGCCGCATCCGCTCCGGGTCGTTCCGATGCTTGCGGCCCAGTTCGGTGATCTTCGGCGCGAGCGCGGCCCGGGCCTTCTCGCCGCGCACCGCGGCCCGGGCGAGGGGATGCAGCGCGGCGCGGACGCACAGCGTGAACAGGACGATCGCGGCCGCCGCCGCGGACGCGCCGAAGAGCGGATCGAGGCCGTCCGCCATGGTGGTCAACAGGGAGCCGAGGGAAGAGAAAAGGGACATGGGAGCCCTCCGCGGGTCTCGTCGTGCCGGAGTGAGAAACATCGGCGTGACGAGCCGCGTGGCGCGGCCATACGGATCCCGGAGCTTCCGGGGCCCCGCCCCGGATCCCGCCCCTCGACTGCCGGAGAGGCTGGAAGCACGCCGTACGGAGGAGGTACGCCGTACAGCGATGGGAAGCGATAGGGATCCGGTGGGGATGCGCCTACGCGGCCGTCGGCAGGCGACGGCCTGGTGCTCGGGGCCTCGGGCGTCCGGCGGCATCGGGATCCCGCTGCGGCAGGAACGCCGTACGGCGCTCCCGGTCCCGTATCGCGGTGCGAATCCGCCCCGCGGGGACGGGTATTCGGCCGCGGGAGGCGAGGATCGCGCACAGGGCCAGCGCGGCGGCCACGGTGGTCGTGGTCGCTACGGTGGCGGCGAGGGCGACGGCGCTGACCACACCGCTCTGCGCCAGCAGGACCCCGGTCAGCAGGAACAGGCAGACGCCCAGATGCGCCCACAGCGCTTCGAGTCGTCGCGACACCGTCACGCCCCCTTCCCGGCCGGTCTCCCTTCCTGGCTCCGCCAGTCTAATGGCCCCCTCCGACATCCCGTGGGGCGGCCGTCCTCAGCCGGGCCCAGACCACCAGGCGGTAGCGGGAGGTGAATTCGGGGGTGCAGGTCGTCAGCGTGAGGTAGTAACCCGGCTCGGTGTAGCGGTATCGGGGGTGGGCGGAGCTGTACGGCACCCGCGCGATCACCGTGCCGTCGGCGGGCGAGGTGCGCGGCAGGGTGCGCTCGATCACATACGTGTAGCGGGCGTCGGCGGTGTCGATGCGCACGGTGTCGCCCGGGCGCACCTCGTCCAACTGCCGGAAGGGCTCGCCGTGGGTGTTGCGGTGGCCCGCGAGGGCGGCGTTCCCCGCCCGGCCAGGCTGGGCGGTGCGCGGATAGTGGCCCACATAGCCCTTGTTGAGCACCGCCGCGCGGCTGATGCCCTCGGCGATGGGCACCGTAAGGCCGATACGCGGGATCCGGAGCACCGCGTACGCCTGGTCCTGGCGCGGCCCTTGAGGCCCGGTCCCGGTCCCGGTCCCGGTCGACGGATCATGGCCGCGGTCGCGACCGCCTCCGCCCCCCGGAGCGGAGTCGGAGGATCCGGCCGCCCCCGGCGTCGGCGTCGCGGACTCCTCGGCCCCGTCCTGCCACCGCCGTTCCAGCACCGACACCTCGTGCCGTGCGCCCGCCCGCGCCTGCCGGTTGGTCCACCACAGCTGGTGGACGACGAAGAGCAGCACCACGACCCCGAGGGTGACGGCGAGTTCAGCGGCCGTCCACAGCCCCCGGGCGAGCACGGCACGCCCTCCACGACGTCGCACGCGCGCACCATAGGCCAGACCGCGTGCACCTTCCAGAGCCGTGGCGCGGCGATCCGCCCGCCGTCACGAACCGACTGACCACCCAGTCGCCCGTGACCTAACCGCCCGTCACCCGCGCACTATCCGCCCAGCGCCCGCGAGACCGTATAGATGACCAGCCCGGCCAGGGCACCCACCACCGTGCCGTTGATCCGGATGAACTGCAGATCCCGGCCGATGTGTGCCTCGATCTTCCGCGAGGTGTGGCCCGCGTCCCAGCTCGCCACCGTCTCGGTGATCAGCGAGGTGATCTCGTCCCGATACGTCCGCACCACATAGACGGCGGCGTCCTCCAGCCAGCCGTCGATCTTGTCCCGCAGCCGTCGGTCCGTCACCATCCGCCTGCCCAGGGACAGAATCGCCGCCCGCGCCCGCTGCCGCAGCTCGCTGCGCTCGTCCTCGGCCGCCGCGACGATCATCGCCCGCACCGAGGCCCAGGCCGAGGCGATGAGGTCCTGGACGTCACCGCGCCCCAGCACCTCGCTCTTCACCCGTTCCACCCGCAGCCGGGTGTCGGTGTCGGACTGCAGGTCCCCGGCGAAGTCGGTGAGGAAGCGGTCCAGGGCGCCGCGCGCCGGATGGTCCGGCATATCGCGCATCTCGGTGACGAAGCGCAGCAGTTCCTTGTAGACGCGCTCGCCGACCTTGCGGTCCACGAACCGCGGCGTCCAGCCCGGGGCGCCGCCGGTCACCGCGTGCATCACCGAGTCGTTGTGCTCCACCAGCCAGTCGTGGGCGCGCAGGCACACCAGGTCAACGGCGCGGTGGTGGCCGCCGTCCGCGACCACCCGCTCCAGCAGCTTGCCCAGGCCCGGCGCGATCTCCTGGCTGTCGGCCCGGCGGGTGATCGCCTCGCCCACCACCGCCTGCACATCGGAGTCGCGCAGCACCGTGAGCGCGCCGCGCAGCGCGGTGGCCAGTTCGGCGGTCACCCGGTCGGCGTGCTCGGGCTCGGCGAGCCAGGTGCCGAGCCGACTGCCGATGCCGACCGCGCGCAGCCGCATCCGTACGACGTCGCCGGAGAGGAAGTTCTCCCCGACGAACTCCCCCAGGCTGACCCCGAGCTGGTCCTTCTTGGTGGGGATGATCGCCGTATGGGGGATGGGCAGCCCCATGGGCCGCCGGAAGAGCGCGGTGACCGCGAACCAGTCGGCCAGGGCGCCCACCATGCCCGCCTCCGCGGCCGCCGCCACATAGCCGGGCCAGCCGCCGATGCCGGAGGACCGCGCCCAGGTGGCGAGCACGTACACCAGTGCGACGCCGAGCAGTAGTCCGGTGGCGAACGCCTTCATCCGGCGTACCCCGCGCCGCCGTTCCGCGTCGAGGGGGTTGTCCGTGACGAAGGGCACAGCCGTGCCCCGGGGCGGCGGAGCCGCCGTCTCACCAGTCGTTCTTCGCTCCATACGCTCCACCTGGTCGGCCCGTCTCCCCCCGCATTGTCTCTTTCCGGTCTCGGTCGCCCATGAGTGGAACGAACGGTGAGTTCCCGTCGTCTGTCTGGGGGAGCGACCCAGCGCATTGGGGGGAGGCCGACGGGCGGAGCCGGGTCCGACCATGGGATCATGGGAGACCGACCGGACCGCATCGGCTTTGCCGGATACCACCCGCCGTTCCCGTCCACTTCCGGAGCCTCGGGCTCCGTCTGCCCGAGGAGACAACCCGCCCATGAGCGTGCCCCCAATGCCCAGACGCACGGGGTATGCCCTGCTCGCCGCGCTGGCGGCCGTGGTGGTCCTCGTCTCCACCGCGATATTCATCGGGCTCGGTGGCGACGAGGACGGTTCGGACCCCCGGGCGCAGGGGGCCCGCGGCTCGGCCGCCCCGGCCTCGGCCGGTGCCTGGGTGGGCACCTGGTCGTCCTCGGCCGCCGCCGCCGAGCCGAGGCCGCTGCGCGGCAGCCTCTCGGGCATGTCGATACGGAACGTGGTGCACACCAGCATCGGCGGCACCAGCACCCGGATCCAGCTCTCGAACTTCTACAGCAGCCGTCCGCTGACGATCACGCATGCCTCGGTGGCGCTGGCCGCGGCGCCCAGCAACCCCACCGCGGCCGCGGGCACCATGCGCCGTCTCACCTTCGACAACCGCACCTGGCTGACGATCCCGCCCGGTAAGGCGGCCACCAGCGACCCGGTGCGGCTCGCCGTCCCGGACGCGGCCGATCTGCTGGTCACCACCTACACCCCGCGGGCGGCCGGGTCCGTGACCTACCATCCGCACGCCCGCCAGACGTCGTACATGGCGCGTGGCGACCGTACGGAGGACACGGCGGGCGCCGCCTACACCCAGCAGAGCCCGTACTGGCGCTATCTGACCGGCGTGGACGTGTGGTCCAAGCAGGCCGAGGGCGCGGTCGCGGTGCTGGGCGACTCGATCACCGACGGCATCACGTCCACGGCCGGGGCCAACCACCGGTGGACCGACTTCCTCTCCGAGCGGCTGCGCAGCGAGCCCGGGGCGCCCCGGTTCGGCGTGCTCAACCAGGGCATCAGCGGGAACCGCGTACTCAGCGACGGCACGCAGTTCCCGCCCAACAACCCCAGCGGGCTGTCCCGCTTCGACCGCGACGTACTGTCCCGTACGGGCGTCAAGGCCGTGATCATCGAGCTGGGCGTCAACGACATACTCCGCATCCCCCATCAGACCGACCCCAAGCGGATCGTGTGGGGTCTGAAGCGGCTGACCGAGCAGGCCCACGCCCGTGGTCTGCGGGTCATCGGAGCCACCCTGACGCCCTTCTACGGGCACCGCGGCTACACCCCCCGGCTGGACGCCGTGCGCGAGCAGGTCAACGCGCGGATCCGCGCCGGGCAGGTCTTCGACGAGGTCGTGGACTTCGACAAGGCGCTGCGCGACCCGATCAGCCCGCTGCGGCTGCGCCCCGTCTTCGACTCGGGCGACCATCTGCACCCCAGCGACAACGGCTACCGCGCGATGGCGCGGGCGCTGGACCTGGACCACCTGCGGGGCCGCGCGGCAGCCGAGCTCTAGAGGACCCGGCACCCCACCTACCGTTGCCTCTCCCCTGCCCGCCCCTTCCCGCTCCCAGGGGCCCCGCCCCTGGACCCCCGGGAGCTGGGGCGGAGTGCCAGTTGTGGGGAGGGGCGGGGTGGGGAGCGGACTCGCCGGGGTCTAGTCCTCTCGGCGGCGGTCCTTCTCCAGGGACGGCCGTCGCTCCCCGCGGCGTTCCTCACGCCGTGCGCTCCGCAGTTCCCGGCGTTCTGCGCGCACTTCCTCCCGGCGCTCGGCCCTCAGTCGGCGGCGCTCCTCCTTCATGCGCCGGTGCTCCTCCTTGCGGAGCTTGCGCTCGACGCTGACCCCGCCGAAGATCGCGAGGCCGGTGACGGTCACCCGGGGGCCGGTGGGATCCCCGTCGGCGGAACCGGTGTGGTCGAAACCGCCCATGAGACCGATGCCGTTGACATGCGTCTCCAGGTCCGGCGGGACGGTGATCTCCACCCCGCCCATGAGGGCGAAGCAGCGGATCACCACGTCGCGGCCCTCGAACCGGGCCTCGCGCAGATCGATCTCACCGCCGCCCATGAGGGCGAAGGCGGTGAAGGAACGCGGAGCGGTCCAGGTCCCCTTGCGCTGGAAGCCGCCCATGATCGCCACGGCCCACTTCGAGGTCGGGGCGAAGCCGATCCGCTCGGACCAGCCGGTGCGGTCGGCGGGGGACGGCGGGGCCGGGGCGGCGCTGCCGGGCACCGGGAGGTCCCGTACCAGCGGCTCCAGCTCGCCATGGGTGCGCGCCGCGTAGGCCGCGCTCAGCCGCTCCTCGAACTCCTCCATGTCCAGGCGGCCTTCGGCGACCGCTTCGCGGAGGACCTCGGCGATCCGGTCACGCTCGGCGTCCGAAGCCCGCATCGCGGCCGGGTCCGGGAGGTCGGGGCTCGCTCCCTGGGAAGCACCAGCACTTGTCATACGGACAGACTAATGGTGGGCATCGGCCCTGGCCCCACTCCCACACCGTGCCCTCGCCGCTCCCGCACACCGTGCCCCACCCGCTCTCACGGAGTCCGCCCCACCCCGTCCTCCGCCCCGTGCAGCATCCGCGCGATGACGTCCTCGATCTCGGGCTCGCGCACCGAGAGGTCCACCAGCGGACAGCCGTCGGCGACCGCCGCGACGATCGGCGCCGCGCTGCTGGTCGCCGGGAACGCCAGCCACTGCCGGGGCCCCTCGACCCGCACCGTGCGGGCGCCGGGCACCTCGATGGGCGGCAGTTCCCGCTCCAGGTCGACCACGAGGGTGCGCTCGCTCTCCCCCACCGCGTGCAGCCCGTCCAGCCCGCCGTCGTACACCAGCCGACCGTGGTCGATGACCATCACCCGCTTGCACAGCAGCTCGATATCGGTCAGGTCGTGGGTGGTGAGCAGCACCGTGGTGCCCTGCTCCGCGTTCACATCGCGCAGGAACTCCCGCACCTTCGCCTTGCTGACCACATCGAGCCCGATCGTCGGCTCGTCGAGGTAGAGCACCTCGGGGTCGTGCAGCAGGGCGGCCGCGATGTCGCCGCGCATCCGCTGGCCGAGCGAGAGCTGACGCACCGGCACGTCCAACAGCGCGCCGAGGTTGAGCAGTTCCACACAGCGGTCCAGGTTGTGCCGGTAGCGGTCGTCGGGGATCCGGTACATCCGCCGCACCAGCGCGTACGAGTCGCGCAGCGGCAGATCCCACCACAGGGTGGTGCGCTGCCCGAAGACCACCCCGATCCGGCGCGCAAGCCTCGTCCGCTCCCTGGAGGGGTCGATTCCGGCGACCCTGAGCCGTCCGCCGCTGGGCACCAGGATCCCGGTCAGCATCTTGATGGTGGTGGACTTCCCGGCGCCGTTCGGGCCGATGTAGCCCACCATCTCGCCGCGCGGCACCCGGAAGCTGATGCCGTCGACGGCCCGCACCTCGCGGCGCTCACGGCGCATCAGCCCGGCCTTGCGCCGCACCTGGAACACCTTCTCGACGCCGTCGAGCTCGATCAGGTCGTCCACCGGACCGTCCATGGCGCTCCTCGTGCCATTCGCCACGGCATCCCCGCCGCCATTCCCCACGGCCATCCCCTCAACTCCCCGTGCTCTGATACGCCCGCAGCCCCGCCCGCCACGCCAACCCCGCCACCGCACAGCAGCCGCACGCGACCAGCGGCGCCGCGAAGCCGGTCCAGGCCGGGAGCCCCAGCGGAGCGGGGCGGCCCAGGATGTGCAGCGCCGGGAGCCAGTTGACGAAGGCCAGCGGGATGACGAAGGTGACGCCCCGCAGCAGCTCCTTGCCGAAGACCGTCGGCGGGTACTCCAGCAGCGTGGTCCCGCCGAAGGTGAAGGCGTTCTGCACCTCGGAGGCGTCCTTGGCCCAGAACTGGAAGGCGCCGCCGAGCACGAACAGCGCCCCGAAGATGGCGCCCCCGCTCAGCAGCATCACCGGCATCAGCAGCACCCGGTCCACCGTCCAGTCGATGTCCAGCCGGGCCAGCGACCAGCCGAGCAGCACCGCGCCCTGGGTGATCCGGCCCAGCCGCCGCAGCGCGAAGCGGTCGGCGGCCACCTGGGCGAGTATCGGCACCGGCCGCACCAGCAGGGTGTCCAACGTGCCGTCGCGCACCCGCTGGCCCAGCCGGCCCGTGCTGCCCAGCACGAGATCGGCGAGGCCGAAGGCGACGCTGGTGGTGCCGTAGAGGAAGGCGACCTCGTCCAGGGTGTAGCCGCCCAGTTCCCCGATGTGGGTGAACATCAGCACGATCGCCACGAAGTCCAGCCCGGTGGCGAGGAAGTTCCCCAGCGTCATGATCAGGAACGATGTGCGGTACGCCATCGTGGAGCGCACCCACATCCCGACGATCAGGCCGTAGGCCCGGAGCCCGTTGAACACGGCGGACTCAGCCACCCTGGACCACCACCTTCCGGGTCGCCACCGCTTGGAGCGCCCGCCCGGCCGCCAGCAGCGCCACCGCCCACCCCGCCTGGAAGGCGAAGGCCGCCAGCAGCCCCGAGCCTCGGTGCTCCTCCAGGAAGACATCGGCGGGCACCTGGAGCATCGCCGCCCAGGGCAGCGCGCGGGCGATAACGCCCAGCTGCCCGGGGAAGACGTTGAGCGGCAGGATCATCCCGGAGAAGAACAGGCACAGCAGCCCGCTCAGCATGGAGAGCCCCGTCCCGTCGAGCAGCCAGAAGGAGGCGAGCGACACCAGGTAGCGCACCGCGAAGCCGACGCACACCGCGAGCGCCACGGCCAGCAGGAACCACGCCCACGTCAACGGCGAGACGGGCATGCGGAGTTCGAAGACCAGCGCCCCGACCGCCATCGGCACCACGCCGCGCCCCAGCAGCTGGAACAGCGCCCGGCCGAGCTCGGCGGACAGCCACCAGGTCTGGAGGTCGACGGGGCGGTAGAGGTCCACGGCGATGTCACCGGAGCGGATCCGCTCCTGCAACTCCTCCTCGAAGCCGCCGCCCAGCAGCCCGACGGCCGCCAGCAGCGCCTGGCCGAGCCAGACGAAGGTGAGCGCCTGGGCGAGGTCATAGCCGCCGAGGTGCGGCCGCTCGTCCCACAGCGCGGCGTAGGTGTACGCGAGGATGAAACCGAAGACCGTGTTGGTGAAGACCCCGGCCACCGTGGCGACCCGATACGTCGCGTAGCGTTTGAACCCGCTGACCGCGACGGCCGCGTACAGCCGCATCCGACCGTGCCTCCCTCCCCGACCGCAGGGCCCGACCGGCCCGCCGCCCCGCCCCGACCGCACCGCCCCGAACGGCGCCAAAATCCGGAGCCTAGTGGGGCGACGGAAGAGACGGCCAGGCATTATTCACCGGACGGTGCGAGCGGAATCATCCATTCGACCGGTCACAGACCAGTCACGGGTGCGCGCCTGGTCCTCGGCCCGGAACGGATGATGCGACAGTGTTTTATCGGGCGTACGACGCGAATCGCCCGACCGCGCACGATCCCGCCGCCGCGCAACCTTCGACGGTGGCCGAGGAGTCTCAGGAGACATGAGCGACGAGCCCCAGTTGATCGATGGTGGCGCGGCCGGAACGGGTGACCGGCTCGGCACCGACGGTGGCAACCACGACACGCCGCACCGCGCGGACGGCCTGCCGGAGGGCAAGCCGCCCAAGGGCAGAAAGGGGCGTCCCCAGCGCACCGGATGGCGCCGGCTGCTGCCCACCTGGCGCATGGTCCTCGGGGGTTTCCTGCTGATCGTCCTGCTGATCGCGGGCGCGCTCGTCACCGGCTATCTGCTCGTCGACATTCCCCCGGCCAACAAGGCCGCCATCGCCCAGAGCAATGTCTTCCTCTACTCCGACGGCTCCCAACTGGCCCGTGAGGGCGCGGTCAACCGGGAGAGCGTCCAGCTGAGCCAGGTGCCCAAGCGGATCCAGCACGCGGTGCTCGCGGCCGAGGACCGGGACTTCTACTCGGAGTCGGCCATCGACCCCCAGGCGATGATCCGGGCCGCCTGGAACACCGCCACCGGCAAGGGCAAGCAGTCCGGTTCCACCATCACCCAGCAGTATGTGAAGAACTACTACCTGGACCAGGAGCAGACGGTCTCCCGCAAGGCCAAGGAGTTCTTCATCGCGATCAAGCTGGACCGCGAGGTGAGCAAGGACAAGATCCTCGAGGGCTACCTCAACACCAGCTACTTCGGGCGCAACGCCTACGGCATCCAAGCCGCCGCCCAGGCGTACTACGGCAAGGACATCGGCGATCTCAGCACCGCCCAGGGCGCGTACCTCGCCACCCTGCTCAACGCCCCCAGCTCCTACGACATCGTCGCCCACCCCCAGAACAAGGACCGGGCCACGGCCCGCTGGAACTACGTTCTGGACGGCATGGTGAAGAAGCACTGGCTGACCAGGGCCGAGCGGCAGAAGATGACCTTCCCCGGCCCCTCCGAGGCCAAGGCCCCCTCCGGGATGTCCGGTCAGCGCGGCTATCTCATCGAGGCCGTCGAGGACTACCTCACCAGCAACGGGATCATCGATGAGCAGACCCTGGCACGCGGCGGCTACCGCATCACCACCACGATCGACAGGAAGAAGCAGGACGCCTTCACGGAGTCCGTGCGCGACCGGCTGATGAGCAAGCTCAGCAAGGACCGCAAGGTCGATGACTACGTCCGCGCGGGCGGCGCCTCGATCGACCCCAAGACCGGGAAGGTGGTCGCCCTCTACGGCGGGATCGACTACACCAAGCAGTTCGTCAACAACGCCACCCGCCGCGACTACCAAGTGGGGTCCACCTTCAAGCCGTTCGTCTTCACCTCGGCGGTGCGCTACGGGGCCACCACCCAGGACGGCCAGACGATCACCCCGGACACCCTCTACAACGGCGACAACAAGCGCGAGGTGATCGGCTCCGACGGGCCCACCGGCTACGCCCCCGCCAACGAGGACGACAGGGACTACGGCGACATCGACGTCACCACGGCCACCGACAACTCGGTGAACTCGGTGTACGCGCAGATGGCCGAGGACGTCGGCCCCTCCAAGGTCAAGCAGACCGCCATCGATCTCGGCGTCCCCAAGAGCACCCCCGATCTGCACGCCTCCCCCTCGATCGCGCTCGGCCCGGCCACCGCGAGCGTGCTGGACATGACCGAGGCGTACGCGACCCTCGCCAACCACGGCGAGCACGGCCGGTACAGCCTGGTCGACGAGGTCACCAAGGACGGTGCGCGGATCAAGCTCCCGGAGCGGGAGAGCCGCCAGGCCATCCCGCGCAGCGCCGCCGACACCACCACCTCGATACTGCAGAGCGTGGTCGACGGCGGCACCGGCACCGCCGCCCAGGCCGCCGAGCGCCCGGCGGCGGGCAAGACCGGCACCGCGGAGGAGGACAAGGCCGCCTGGTTCGCGGGCTACACCCCGGATCTGGCGACCGTGGTCGCGGTGATGGGCCAGGACTCCAACACGGGCGTGCAGAAGTCGCTGTACGGGGCGACGGGCCTGGAGCGGATCAACGGCGGTGGCTACCCCGCCGAGATCTGGGCGCAGTACACGGCGGGGGCGCTGGACGGCAAGGAACCGGCCGAGTTCGATCTGCGGCTGGAGGACGGCGCGGGCGCCCCCGACGGCTCCCAGACCAGCCCGCAGCCCCCGGGCTCCCTGCCACCGGTGGTCACCACTCCCCCGACCGGCGCCCCGCCGGACACCTTGGTGCCCACGCCGCCGACGGACACCCCGCCGACCCTGCCGACGGACGAGCCGCCGGTCACCACCCCGCCGACGGACTTCCCCACCGGCGGCCCGACGACCGAGCCGGGCCCCGGCGGCCCCGGTGACCCGGGCGGACCAGGGGGCCCGGGCGACCCAGGAGGCCCAGGAGGCCCGGTAGGCGGCTGAGGAGGCGCCCCGGAAGGGCGCAGGGAACGGCGCGACCAGCCACAACGGCGCCGCGGACGGTCGACGGCAGGTCTGGGGCACATCCTGCGCCCCAGAAGGCGGCTGAGGGCGCGTACGGGGCTTCGCCCCTGGCCCCGGGGTCTGGGGCGGAGCCCCAGTTGAGGGAAGGGGCGGGGAGGGGAACAGCGCGCCGCAGGCGTCAAGACCCGGCGGCGCCCCTAGGAGGTCCTACAGGTAAAGGCCCGTCGAGTCGTCCGCGCCCTCCAGCCGCTCCGCGGCCACCGCATGCAGATCGCGCTCCCGCATCAGCACATAGGCGACCCCGCGGACCTCGACCTCGGCCCGGTCCTCCGGGTCGTAGAGCACCCGGTCGCCGGGCTCCACGGTCCGTACGTTCTGCCCGACCGCGACCACCTCGGCCCAGGCCAGCCGCCGGCCGACCGCCGCGGTGGCGGGGATGACGATTCCGCCGGACGACCGGCGCTCGCCCTCCGGAATGTCGGTACGGACCAGCACGCGGTCGTGCAGCATCCGGATGGGCAGCTTGTCATGGGTCGTGTTCGCACTCACGCCATGACCGTACCTGGCCGGAGCGCGGGATGGCGCCTCAGGGCCGGAGCCCGCCGTCCTTCCCTACCGGCACCGCTCGACGCGCCCTACCGGCACCGCTTGCCGCACCACGAGGAGCGGGAGCGGGACGCCTTGGCGGACCGGGAGGACCTGGCCGAGAGCGTGAGCAGGCCGACCAGCCCGGCCACGAGGAGCGCGGCGGGCACGATCCGCTCCATGCGGGGCCCGCCCTCCTCCGACACCAGCTGGCCGCGTACGCCCGTCACCACTCGGTTGACGGACACATAGGCCCGCCCGGCGCTCCGGTCCACGGCCGACGCCGCCTTCGCCTTCGCGTCCCCCATGATCGTCTTCGGGTGCACCCGCACCCCGATCTCGTCGAGCGTCACGGCGAGCTCCTGCCGCCTCCGGGCGATGTCCGCCTCGATCTGCGCAGGGGTCCTGGCATCCGACACCGCGCTGCCTCCGTCGTCTCGATGGTTCGTAGTGGACAGTCTGTCAGCTCGCCCTCCCCACCGCCCCACGGCACCCCCGGACGGGAAGCTGGCTAATGTCGGGGTGTACCCCCGATGCCACGAGGAGCACCAGACCATGAGCGAGCGACTGCAGCCCGGCGACACCGCCCCCGCCTTCACCCTCCCCGACGCGGACGGCAAGCAGGTCTCGCTCGCCGACCACATCGGCCGCAAGGTGATCGTCTACTTCTACCCCGCGGCCCTCACCCCCGGCTGCACCAAGCAGGCCTGCGACTTCACCGACAGCCTGGAGTTCCTCTCCGGCCACGGCTACGACGTCATCGGCATCTCCCCGGACAAGCCCGAGAAGCTGGCGAAGTTCCGCACCCAGGAGGACCTGAAGGTCACCCTGCTCGCCGACCCCGCCAAGGAGACCCTGGAGGCGTACGGCGCATTCGGCGAGAAGAAGCTCTACGGCAAGACGGTGACGGGTGTGATCCGCTCCACCGTCATCGTGGACGAGCGGGGCAAGGTCGAGCGCGCCCTGTACAACGTGAAGGCCACCGGCCACGTCGCGAAGATCATCAAAGACCTGGGGCTGTGACGGGCCGGGGCTCCGGCCCCGGCCCCCGCTCACCAGGCGATACCATGTCCGTGCCGGGCGGCCGTGATGGAATTGGCAGTCATGCTGGGTTTAGGTCCCAGTGGGGTAACACCCGTGAGGGTTCGAGTCCCTCCGGCCGCACGCCACGTATCCACGGGCCCGGCCCGCCTCAGCGCGGGCCGGGCCCGTGGCGCTCTCCGGGGCCGCTCACCCCAGGAGTTCGCGGACGACCGGGGCGATGGCGCGGAACGCCTTGCCGCGGTGGCTGATGGCGTTCTTCTCGTCGGGGGTCAGTTCGGCGCAGGTGCGGGTCTCGCCGTGGGGCTGGAGTACCGGGTCGTAGCCGAACCCCCCGCCGCCCACGGGCGCATGGCGGAGGGTGCCGGTGAGCCGGCCGGAGACCACGCGCTCGGTGCCGTCGGGGAGGGCGAGGGCGGCGGCGCATTCGAAGTGGGCGGCGCGGTGTTCATCGGGGACGTCGGCGAGCTGGGCCAGCAGCAGTTCGAGGTTGCCGCGGTCGTCGCCATGCCGGCCCGACCAGCGGGCCGAGAAGATGCCGGGGGCACCGCCGAGGACGTCCACGCACAGCCCGGAGTCATCGGCGATGGCGGGGTGGCCGGTGGCCCGGGCCAGGGCGTGGGCCTTGAGGAGGGCGTTCTCCGCGAAGGTCACGCCGGTCTCCTTGACGTCCGGGACCTCCGGATAGGCGTCGGCGCCCACGAGTTCGACGTCGAGGCCGGTCTCGCCCAGGATCGAGCGCAGCTCGGTGATCTTGTAGGCGTTGCGGGTCGCGAGGATGAGACGGCGGGGGTGCGGGGGGTGTCCCTCAGTGCGTTGCTGCATAGCTCCCGATTATCGAGGGTGGCTGACCCGCGCCGGTCGGCGCGGGTCAGGGCGAGCAGACGTTGGTCAGCTCGCCGGCCGCGTCCCTGACCGGGGTCAGATCGGGGTCCTTGCCGCTGTCGACGGACTTCTGGACGTTGTCCACGGCCTTCTGGAGGTCGTCGATGGCCTTGCTGACGTCCGCGTTGTCGGTGCGGTCGCCCACCTTGTCGATGTCCGTCTCGAGGGAGTCAAGGATCTTGTCGGCCTCCTGCGGGTCGACGGCGGCGCCGGTCAGAGCGTCCTGGAGGTTGTCCACGTCGTTGGATATCTCGATCGCGAGCTGGGCGCAGTCCAGGGCCTTCTCCACCGCGCCGCAGCCCGCGCTGACCGGCACGGCGAGCGCGACGGCGGCGAGGGCGGTGAGGGCGGTGGTACGGCGGTGACGGTCGCGCGGCGCCATGGAACGGGTCCTTCCCCGGGAAAGGTGCTGGTACCTGACTAAACGCCAGGCGCCGCGCGACGGTTGCCCGGTGCCGCCGTCAGTTCTCCCCGGCCAGCGCCGCGCGCTGGATTCCGGACAGGGCGTCACAGCCCGCCACGGCGAGGTCCAGCAGCCCGTTCAGCTCCTCGCGGGCGAAGGGCTCGCCCTCGGCGGTGCCCTGCACCTCGACGAAGCGTCCGTCACCGGTACAGACCACGTTCATGTCGGTCTCGGCGCGCACGTCCTCCTCGTAGCAGAGGTCGAGCAGGGGGATGCCGCCGACGATGCCGACGCTGACGGCGGAGACGGTGCCGGTCAGCGGCTGCCGGGTGGCCTTGATCAGCTTCTTGGACCGGGCCCAGCCGATGGCGTCGGCCAGGGCCACATAGGCGCCGGTGATGGCGGCGGTGCGGGTGCCGCCGTCGGCCTGGAGGACATCGCAGTCCAGGACGACGGTGTTCTCGCCGAGCGCCTTGTAGTCGATGACGGCGCGCAGCGAGCGGCCGATGAGCCGGGAGATCTCATGCGTACGGCCGCCGATCCTGCCGCGGACGGACTCGCGGTCGCCCCGGGTGTTGGTGGCGCGCGGCAGCATCGCGTACTCCGCGGTGACCCAGCCCTCGCCGCTGCCCTTGCGCCAGCGCGGCACGCCCTCGGTGACGCTCGCGGTGCACAGGACCCGCGTATCGCCGAAGGAGACGAGGACCGAGCCCTCGGCGTGCTTGCTCCAACCGCGCTCGATGGTCACGGGGCGGAGCTGGTCGGGGGTGCGGCCGTCGATACGAGACATGGGATGAGCCTATCGGCATCGCGCGGGCCCCCGGTCCGGGTCCGGCGCTGGCTCCGCCCCGGGGACGGCGCGACGGGCTCAGGAGGTCACATCAGGTCTTCGATCTCGGCGGCGACGGGGTCCGCGTCGGCGCCGATGACCACCTGGATCGCGGTGCCCATCTTGACCACGCCATGGGCGCCCGCGGCCTTCAGCAGGGCCTCGTCGACCAGGGCGGCGTCCTTGACCTCGGTACGGAGGCGGGTGATGCAGCCCTCGACCTCGATGATGTTGTCGATGCCGCCGAGCCCCTCGACGATCTTCTCAGCCTTGGTGGCCATGTTCGCTCCTGTCGTCCTGCTGTCCGCGCTGCGGCAAGTGGTCTACACCATTATGCGGGTGAGAAGGTCACTCGTCACATGGAAGAAGAGATTCCTTTGTCGGATCCCTCCGTGCTACAACAGGTCTACACCACATGTGGTTTAGACCATAGCGCGGGCCGCCCCTTCCCCCGAGAGCCCGCCTCACCAGGAGGAATCCGATGAGTACGGCCACCGCCCCGGCCGGGCCCGCGCAGAAGCGGGGTGCCGGTCTGATCAAGGGTATGCAGAAGATCGGCCGCAGCCTGCAGCTGCCCGTCGCCGCCCTGCCCGCCGCGGGCATCCTGAGCCGGCTCGGCCAGGACGATGTCTTCGGCAAGACGGGACTCGGCTGGAACAAGCTCGCGGAGATCTTCGCCCATGCGGGCGGCGCGCTCTTCGACAACCTGGCCCTGCTGTTCTGCATCGGCGTGGCCATCGGCTTCGCGAAGAAGTCGGACGGCTCCACTGCCTTCGCCGGCCTGGTCGGCTTCCTCGTCTACAAGAACGTCCTGACCGGCTTCGTCAGCGATGTGACCGGCAAGCCGGAGGACCCGGGCGTCCTCGGCGGCATCGTGGTCGGCCTGACCGCCGCGGTGCTGTGGGAGAGGTACCACCGCACCCGGCTGCCGGACTGGCTGGGCTTCTTCAGCGGGCGCCGCTTCATCCCGATCTTGATGTCCTTCGCGGGCGTCATCTACGGCGTGCTCTTCGGCTACCTCTGGGGCCCGATCGGCGACGGCCTCAACAACTTCTCCGAGTGGCTGTCGTCCAATGGCGCGGCCGGGGCCGGGATCTTCGGCGTGGTCAACCGGCTGCTGATCCCGATCGGCATGCACATGCTGCTGAACTCGTTCGCCTGGTTCCAGTTCGGTGACTACAACTCCGGCGGCCAGACCTGGCACGGCGACATCGCGCGCTACTTCCACGACGACCCGTCGGCCGGAATGTTTATGACCGGCTTCTTCCCGATCATGATGTTCGCGCTGCCCGCGGCCGGTCTGGCGATCGCCCACTGCGCCCGTCCCGAGCGGCGCAAGGCCGTGATGGGCATGATGATCTCGGTCTCGCTGACGGCGTTCGTCTGTGGTGTGACCGAGCCGATCGAGTTCTCGTTCATGTTCATCGCGCCCCTGCTGTACGGCATCCACGCGGTTCTCACGGGTGTGTCCATGGCGCTGGCCTGGGCACTCGGCATCCGCAGCGGCTTCACCTTCTCCGGCGGGCTCTTCGACTATCTGCTGGGGTGGTCGCACAGCGAGAAGGCCTGGATGCTCATACCGATCGGGCTGGCGTTCAGCGTCGTCTACTACGTGGTCTTCCGCTTCGTGATCACGAAGTTCAACATCCCCACACCGGGGCGGGAGCCCGAGGACACCCTGGACGACGCGGCGGCGACGGCGGAGGCCAAGAAGCCGGCGGAACCCAGGAAACCGGCGGAGGCGAAGAGGGCGGCGGAAGCCCAGCAGTAGTTCCGCGGCCGTATGGCGAAACGACGAAGCGCCGGGCTGGAGGACCAGCCCGGCGCTTCGTCGTTTCGCGCGCCTCTGTGCGCCTCTCGGCGCGGCTTCTCAGACTTCGTAGACCGCGCCCGCCTTGGCCAGCTCCACCGGGCCGCCGAAGACCGCCTCGGCGTCGCGCTGGTTGATCTGGGGGTCCGTCCACGGCGGCACATGGGTGAGCACCAGGGCCCCGACCCCCGCCCGCAGCGCGTGCTCGCCCGCCTGGCGGCCGTTGAGGTGCAGCCCGGGGATGTCCTCCTTACCGTGCGTGAAGGCCGCCTCGCACAGGAAGAGGTCGCCGCCCCGGGCCAGGTCCACCAGGGCGTCACAGGGGCCCGTGTCGCCCGAGTAGACCAGCGAGCGGCCGCCGTACTCGATCCGGAAGCCGTACGCCTCCACCGGATGGCAGACCCGCTCGGCGCGGATGGCGAAGGGGCCGATCTCGAAGCTGCCGGGCCTGAGCGTGTGGAAGTCGAAGACCTCGCGCATGGACTTCTCGTCGGGCACGTCCTCGTAGGCCTGGACCAGCCGCCGCTCGGTGTCCTCGGGGCCGTAGACGGGGATCGCCTCGGCGCGGCCGCCGTCGTGCCGGTAGTAGCGCGCGACGAAGTATCCGCACATGTCGATGAAGTGATCAGGGTGGAGATGGGACAGCAGTACGGCGTCGAGGTCGTAGAGACCGCAGTGGCGCTGCAGCTCGCCAAGGGCGCCATTGCCCATGTCGAGGAGCAGCCGGAAGCCGTCGGCCTCGAGGAGGTAGCTCGAGCAGGCCGATTCCGCGGACGGGAACGACCCTGAGCATCCGACGACGGTGAGCTTCATGAAGCAGGAACCTCCTTGAGGGGTCCCCATGCCGAGGGCCATGGGCGGGTGCGGGGGGTCATGCGGTGCCCCCGAGCGTAAGGCGCAAAAGCCCAGGCAGCTCCTCCACGGGCCCGCGTTGTGGGCGGAATCACCAGGACGGAGCCGGGTGGCGCCCGGCCATGCCCCCATCGGCCGATCGGCCCGCCCCTACGCCCAGAGCTGGCCGTGCAGCGTCTCGATCGCCTCCTCGGTGGTGGCCGCCGTGTAGACACCGGTGGAGAGGTACTTCCAGCCGCCGTCGGCGACGATGAAGACCACATCGGCGCTCCGCCCGGCCGTGACCGCCTTGCGGGCGACACCGAGCGCGGCGTGCAGCGCGGCCCCGGTCGAGACGCCCGCGAAGATGCCCTCCTGGGCGAGGAGTTCCCGGGTGCGGGAGACCGCGTCCTCGGAGCCCACGGAGAAGCGGGTGGTCAGGACGGACTCGTCGTACAGCTCGGGGACGAAGCCCTCGTCGAGGTTGCGGAGTCCGTAGACGACGTCGTCGTAGCGCGGCTCGGCGGCGACGATCTGGACGTCCGGCTTGTTCTCGCGCAGGAAGCGGCCGACGCCCATCAGGGTGCCTGTGGTGCCGAGACCGGCGACGAAGTGGGTGATGGAGGGCAGGTCGGCCAGGATCTCGGGGCCGGTGGTGGCGTAGTGGGCGCCCGTGTTGTCCGGGTTTCCGTACTGGTACAGCATCACCCAGTCCGGGTGCTGCCCGGCCAGCTCCTTGGCCACCCGGACGGCGGTGTTGGAGCCGCCGGCCGCGGGCGAGGAGATGATCTCCGCACCCCACATGGCGAGCAGCTGGCGCCGCTCCTCGCTGGTGTTCTCCGGCATCACGCAGACGATCCGGTAGCCCTTGAGCTTGGCCGCCATCGCCAGGGAGATCCCGGTGTTGCCCGAGGTGGGTTCGAGGATGGTGCAGCCGGGGGTCAACCGGCCGTCCTTCTCGGCCTGTTCGATCATATGGAGCGCGGGGCGGTCCTTGATCGAGCCGGTGGGGTTGCGGTCCTCCAGCTTGGCCCAGATCCGTACGTCGGATGAGGGCGAGAGCCGCGGCAGCCCGACGAGCGGCGTATTGCCGACCGCGGCCAGGGGGCTGTCGTACCGCATCAGAGCCTTCCGCCTGCGACCGCGGGCAGGATCGTCACATTGTCCCCGTCAGAGACCTTGGTGGAGATGCCGTCGAGGAAGCGGACGTCCTCGTCGTTCAGATAGACGTTGACGAAGCGGCGCAGCTCACCGCCCTCGACCAGGCGCTCCTTGATCCCGGCGTGCCGGCTCTCCAGGTCGGCGAAGAGCTCGGCGAGCGTGGCCCCGCTGCCCTCGACCGCCTTCTGGCCGTCGGTGTAGGTGCGGAGGATGGTCGGGATGCGGACCTCGATGGCCATGTCTGGGCTCCTGTCGGAGGGCGGGGTGGTCTCCCGGGCCGGGAGCGGCCGGGAGGGCGTCGTCGAAGGGCGTCGGGGCGTCTCGGGCGCGCGCTCAGGCGGCCACGGCGCGGCGCGGACACATCGCGCTGGCGAGCCGGCACAGGTCGACGTGGAGCCGCGCCACGAGCAGCATGCCCGGCGTCGTCTCGCTCACATCATCGACAACCATGGACTCATCGTATCGATTCCCGAGCCCGGCTCCGATAGGTAATCTCACGGTACGGGCAAGTAGGGACCGCGATGCGAGACAGCGCGGCGTTTCAGCCACCCGGGACGATCTCCACCTCTTCCTCGGTGACCTCGCCGTCCACGATCCGGAAGGACCGGAACTGGATGGGCCCCTCGTCATTGCCGCATTCGGCCGTGGAGACCAGCACGTAGTGGGCGCCGGGCTCATTGGCGTAGGAGATGTCGGTACGGGAGGGGTACGCCTCGGTGGCGGTGTGCGAGTGGTAGATGACCACCGGCTCCTCGTCCCGGTCGTCCATCTCGCGGTAGAGCTTGAGCAGGTCGCCCGAGTCGAACTCGTAGAAGGTGGGGGAACGGGCCGCGTTCAGCATCGGGATGAACCGCTCGGGGCGGCCGCTTCCGGCCGGGCCCGCGAGCACGCCGCACGCCTCGTCGGGGTGGTCGGCGCGGGCATGCGCGACGATCTTGTCGTGGAGGGCCTGGGTGATGGTCAGCATGGGCACACAATAGGAAGGCAAAAGGGGGTGGCGCGCAGCGCCCCCGTTGAGGGTGGTGGTGGGAGACGGGCGGGCGGGCTCCGGACATCAGTCCGGAGCCCGCCTGTTGAGATGCAGCGCCCGAAAGGCGATACGGCTTACTTGCTCGCGTACTCCGGCTCCTGCGCCTCCGCCTGGCCGAGCGGCTGGGCCCCGCCGCGGGCCTTGAGGACGTACCAGCCGATCACCAGGCATACGGCCCACCCGGCACCGACGTACAGGGAGACCCGGGCGTCCTTGTCGTACGCGACCATGCAGGTCACGATCAGCAGGAAGACCACCGCGACCCAGCTGAAGACCGAGCCGCCGGGGGCCGGGAAGGACGAGGCGGGCAGCCGGCCGGCGCGGACCGCGCGGCGGTACTTGATGTGGGCGAAGAGGATCATCAGCCAGGACCAGATGCCCGCGGCCGTGGCCACCGAGGTGACGTAGGTGAACGCCTTCTCGGGGACGACGTAGTTGAGGACCACGCCGATGCCCATCAGGAGGACCGAGAAGGTGATGCCGATGGCCGGGGACTTGCGGAGGTTGAGCCGGGCGAAGATCCCCGGGGCTTCACCGCTCGTCGCCAGGTCGCGCAGCATCCGGCCGGTGGAGTACATGCCGGAGTTGCAGGAGGACAGGGCCGCGGTCAGGACGACGAAGTTGACGATGCCGGCGGCGAAGGGGATGCCGATCTTGGAGAAGCCGTGTACGAAGGGGCTCTCACCGGCCGAGAACTCGGTCCACTTGACCACGGCGAGCAGCACCGTCAGGGCGCCGACGTAGAAGATGATGATGCGCCACGGCAGGGTGTTGATCGCCTTGGGGAGCGTCCTCTCGGGGTCCTCGGACTCGCTCGCGGTGACACCGACCAGTTCCACGGCGATGTAGGCGAACATCACGCCCTGGAGGGTCATCAGGCTGTCGCCGATGCCGTGGGGGAAGAACCCGTCGTGGGACCAGAGGTTGGAGGCGGCGGCGGTGTCACCGGCGTCGGAGAAGCCCAGGGTGAGCACGCCGAGACCGATCACGATCATGCCGATGATCGCGGTGACCTTGACCATCGAGAACCAGAACTCGACCTCACCGAAGATCTTGACCGAGATCAGGTTGACCCCGAAGAGCACCACCAGGAAGACCAGGGCGCTGACCCACTGCGGGATCGAGGGGAACCAGTAATTGATGTAGATGGCGGCGGCCGTCAGCTCGGCCATACCGGTCACCACCCACAGCAGCCAGTAGGTCCAGCCGGTGGCATAGCCGAAGAACGGGCCCAGGAACTCCCGGATGTACTCCGCGAAGGACCCCGTGGACCTTCTGTAGAGGAGCAGCTCACCGAGCGCTCGCATGATGAAGAAGATGACCACGCCCGCGAGGGCGTACATCAGGATGATGCTGGGGCCCGCCTTGGCGATGTTCGCCCCGGCGCCCATGAACAGGCCGACGCCGATGGCGCCGCCGATGGCGATCATCTGGACCTGGCGACTGCCCAGGCCGCGCTCATAGTCCTCTTCAGGAGCCGCTGAGGTCATAGTGCTGCGCCTTTCTTCCTGCGGCTGGCTGGCGATCGTGAAGATTTACCACGGCCGCCGCGCTGATCGAGTGCGCCACGTGTGGTGCACACCACAGGAAGAAGCGGACAAAAGTTGTGCGATACAGCAAAGTTAGCGACCGCAGTGATGCGATCGTTATCCGGAGTTGAGCATCCTCTAAACGAACACTCAGTAGTTGCCGGAGGGCGTCATTCCGGCATGAGCGTCTCGATCAGGGTCTCCTGGAGCCCGCCGAGCCAGAAGTACGCCATCACCATCGGCTTGCGGGGATCGGAGTCCGGCAGTCCCAGCAGCTCACCGCCGTCGTCCTCGTCGGTGACCTCCAGCCGGGTCCCGATGGCCAGCCGCAGGTCGTTGAGCGCGCCCAGCCAGTGCCGGGACCTCTCCGGCGCCAGCTCGAGCACCGCCGCGGCCCCGCCGGCGGAACCGGGGCCCAGCGCGTCCAGGTCGCGCACCACCGCCAGGGCGTCGTCGCGCTTGCGCGCCCGCAGGTCGTTCTCGGTGAAGCGGCGGAACTCGGCGGACGCCTCCCGCGCCTCCTTCTCCTCCCGCGCCCCGAGCTCCTCGTCCGGCGGGGAGTAGGCGTCCGGGAAGAGCCGGGCGAGCGCCGGATCCTCCGGCGGCTTGCTGGGGCCGTCCGCGAAGAGCGCGTCCAGCGGGTCACCGCCCCCGGCGGGCTGGTCGCCCGGGCCGATCAGCTCGGCGAGCTGCATGGCCAGGCTGCGCAGGATGGAGATCTCCACCCCGTCCAGGGCGACGGCGGCGCCGCCGCCCGGCAGCGGCTCGAAACGTCCCGACATCAGCGCTCCTGCTGGAGGGTCGCCCACAGGCCGTAGCCGTGCATCGCCTGCACGTCGCGCTCCATCTCCTCGCGGGTGCCGCTCGAGACGATCGCGCGGCCTTTGTGGTGGACGTCCAGCATCAGACGGTTGGCCTTGTCCTTGGAGTAGCCGAAGTAGCTCTGGAAGACGTAGGTCACATAGCTCATGAGATTGACGGGGTCGTTGTGGACCACCGTCACCCAGGGAACGTCGGGCTCCGGCACCGACTCGGGTGCTTCACGGGATTCGGGACGTTCGATCTCCACGGGCGCGACACTCACACGTCCCATGCTGCCACCCGGCACGGGCCGTCGCCTAAACCGGCACCCAGATCTCGTCACTCTGACGAGTATGGGGGGTAGCATCGTCAACCATGGACACTGCGGACTTGGGACTGCCGGTGGACGTGCCGTCGACCGCACTCTTCACCGACCGGTACGAACTCACCATGCTTCAGGCCGCGCTGCGGGCGGGCACCGCCGACCGCCGCTCGGTCTTCGAGGTCTTCACCAGGCGCCTCCCCGAGGGCCGGCGCTACGGCGTCGTGGCGGGCACCGGACGGGTGCTGGACGCCGTCGAGAACTTCCGCTTCGACGCCGGGGTGCTCGACTTCCTCGCCCAGCAGCGGATCGTGGACGAGCCCACGCTCGGCTGGCTCGCCGACTACCGCTTCCGCGGCGACATCTGGGGCTACCCCGAGGGCGAGGTCTACTTCCCCGGCTCGCCGATCGTCCGGGTGGAGGGCACCTTCGCCGAGGCGGTGCTGCTGGAGACGGTCATCCTCTCCATCCTCAACCACGACTCCGCGGTGGCCGCCGCCGCGTCCCGGATGTCCACCGCCGCCGGCGACCGGCCGCTCATCGAGATGGGCGCCCGCCGCACCCATGAGCTGGCCGCCGTGGCCGCCGCCCGCGCCGCCTACGTCGGCGGCTTCACCACCACCTCCGATCTCGCGGCCGGATTCCGCTACAACATCCCCACCGTGGGCACCAGCGCCCACGCCTTCACCCTGCTGCACGACAACGAGCGGGACGCCTTCACCGCACAGGTCCGGGCGCACGGCAGCGATACCACCCTGCTGGTGGACACCTATGACGTGGCCGAGGCGGTGCGCACCGCCGTGGAGGTGGCGGGCAAGGACCTGGGCGCCGTAAGGATCGACTCCGGAGATCTGCTGCTGCTCGCCCACCGGGTGCGCCAGCAGCTGGACGAGCTGGGCGCCAAGAACACCAAGATCGTGGTGACCAGCGACCTCGACGAGTACGCGATCGCCTCGCTGGCCGCGGCCCCGGTGGACGCGTACGGGGTCGGCACCCAGCTGGTCACCGGCAGCGGCCACCCCACCAGCTCGATGGTCTACAAGCTGGTGGCGCGGGCCGGTTCTGACGACCGGGAGGCGCCGCTGCTGCCGGTGGCCAAGAAGTCCATGGGCGCCAAGACCTCGGTGGGCGGCCGCAAATGGGCCGCACGGCGGATGGACGAGCACGGCGTGGCCGAGGCCGAGGTGCTCGGCACCGGTGAGGTCCCCGAGGAGCTGGCGGGCCATCAACTGCTGGTGGAGCTGGTGCGCGGCGGCGAGATCGTCGCCCGGGAGCCGCTGGACGCGGCGCGGGACCGGCACATCGCGGCCCGGGCCGGGCTGCCGCTGTCGGCGACCCAGCTCTCGCGCGGGGAGCCGGTCCTGCCCACCGAGTACGCGCGGGCCTGAGGCGGACGGGTCATGAGGAGCGGGAACGCGGACCACGCCCACTGCCGCAATCGACGCGGAGTGTCTACCCTCGGTGACATGCACCGGGCACTGATCGTCGTCGACGTCCAGAACGACTTCTGCGAGGGCGGAAGCCTCGCGGTGACGGGGGGCGCGGATGTCGCCGCCGCGATCACCGATCTGATCGGGGAGGCCACGCCCGGTTACCGGCATGTCGTCGCCACCCGTGATCGCCACATCGATCCGGGCGACCACTTCTCGGACAATCCGGACTATGAGCACACCTGGCCGGTGCACTGCGTCGCGGGCACCGAGGGCGTCGGGTTCCACCCGAACTTCGCGCCCGCCGTCGCCTCCGGCGCGATCGACGCGGTCTTCGACAAGGGCGCGTACACGGGGGCGTACAGCGGCTTCGAGGGCTCCGATGAGCACGGCACCACGCTCGCCCAGTGGCTGCGCGAGCGGGAGGTGACCGAGGTGGACGTGGTGGGCATCGCCACCGACCACTGCGTGCGGGCCACGGCGCTGGACGCGCGCCGGGAGGGGTTCGCGACGCACGTCCTGCTGGACCTGACCGCGGGCGTCGCCCCGGGCACGACCGAGCGCGCCCTGGAGGAGCTGCGGGCGGCCGGGGTCGAGCTCAGCGGCAAGCCGGTCGTCTGAGGGCACCGGAGGCGCCCTGAGCGCCCGCAGCGCCCTTCCGGATACCAGGAACCCCGCCCCTGGACTCCCGGGGTCTGGAGCAGAGCCCCAGTTCCCGGGAAGGGGCGGGGAGGGGAAAGCATCGATATGGGGCTCCGCCGCAGGTCACGCCCCCTCGGGCACCGGGGCCGGTGGCCTGAGGAGGGCGGCCATGGGATGCCAGAGCTCCCCTCCGCGGTCCGGCGCGGCGCGCCAGACCACCCCGTCGGGATGGTGGAGCACCGCCGTCACCTCGTCGGGTGTCGGCGGCGCGATATTGCCGCGCAGATAGACGGCGCGCAGCCCGAGATTGCGGAGCCTGGTCAGGGCCCGCTGTCGGTTCGCGGCGTGTACCAGCACGCGGACGCCGCCCTCGCCCAGCGGGCGCGGCAGCGTCAGTGCGACCACCACACTGCCGCCAGGCAGCTTGGTGAATCCTCCGTCGGCCATTGCGGTCATGTCCCCCGTGAGACGTCGTGTCAACAAGAAGGTCGTAGGGGCATCTAAACGCGAACGGCCGCCGCCCGCTAGGGGGCGACGGCCGCTACCGCTCTGACCTGCGAAAATACAGGCTTGTAGGGATCTAGGAGGCGGACGGTCCAACCTGGACGGTCATCGTCGAGCCACCCGGGAGCTCCTTGAGGATCTTGATCCGGGTGTTGGTGTCAGCAACCTTGACACTGCCGGTCGGGTTGCTCTTGTCCCAGTACGTACCCTTGTGGTCGTCGAAGACCGGAAGGCCCGGCTTCGGCTTCACCTTGGCGGCCTTGCCGTCGTTGTGCAGTGTGAAGCCGTCCGAGGGGAACCAGCTGAAGGGCGAGTCGTACGCCTGGATCCGGTTGCGCATCACCGCGCCGTCCGCCCACTTCTCGGCGGCGGGGTGGGCGTCGACCGGAAGGATCAGACCGCTGCCCGGGTGGACGCCGACGTTGTTGTCCGGCTGCGAGGTGTCCCACTGCCAGACCAGCAGCCCGTTCTGGTACGGGAAGTGCTCCACCCAGTTGGGCCGGGTGGAGGTCCAGCCGAAGTTGTACGGACCGGTCTTCAGGGTGGTGTCGTACGACACGTACTGGCGGTTCTCGGCGAGGTAGTACTGCGGGTAGTCCTTGGTGAAGGAGCCGCCGATGCGCGAGAAGCCCTTCGCGGTCCAGCCGTTGTCATCGCCCTCGGCGCCGTCGCTGAAGACCGGGGCACCGTCCGCGGTCAGGGTGATCGCGTCGGCGGCGAAGCCCTTCTGCGCCACACCGCCGTCGGTCTGGTAGCGGAAGCGCACATCGACCTTCTTGCCCGTGTAGGCGTCCAGCGGGAAGGAGAGCTTCTTGTACACACCCGAAGTGCCGGTCAGCGCGGGCTTGTCACCGGCGTCGCGCGGGATGGCCTTGCCGTCCGCGGTGCCGTCGATGGGCGTCCAGTTGGCGCCGCCGTCCGTGGAGACCTCGGTGTAGAGGTAGTCGAAGTTCTCCTCGATGTCCCACCAGCCCTGGAGGTCCAGGCTGGCCTTGGACTTGCCCGTGAGGTCAACGGACCGGGCCAGGGTGTTCTTGAGGTCATCACCCATGCCGCTCCACCACTGCTTGGAGCCCTCGGCCGGGTCGACCACCTCGGTGGTGACGGTCTTGGCGGGCAGCTCGACCACCAGCGCCTGCTTGTTCTTGGTGTTGTACTCGGCCACCCCGAGGGTGTGGGTGGACTTCTTACCGGCCTGGGCCGAGGCGTAGTTCAGCCAGCCCAGCTGGAGCTTGTCCCAGGCGTTCATATCGCCGGGCAGATCGCCGATGGCGTCCTTACCGGTGCCGAGCCAGGACCCGGAGGACATCAGCGACCAGAACGCGACGGACGACTCCCCCTTGCCCGTGGTGTCGTACTCGTCCGGCAGGCCCAGGTCATGGCCGTACTCATGGGCGAAGACGCCGAGGCCGCCGTTCTCCGGCTGCATCGTGTAGTCGCCGACCCAGACGCCGGTGTCGCCGATCTGGGCACCGCCCGACTTGTTCTCGCCCGGGCCGGTCTTGCCCGCGTCGGTGCCGTACGCGTACCAGCGGTGCGCCCAGATGGCGTCCTCGCCCTGGACCCCGCCGCCCGCGGACTCGTCCTCACCGGCGTGGACGATCTGGAAGTGGTCGATGTAGCCGTCGGGCTCGTTGAAGTTGCCGTCGGCGTCGTAGTCGTAGCGGTCCCACTGGTCGTACTTGGCCAGGTCCGCCTTGATCTGCGCGTCGGTGCGGCCCGCCGCCTTCTGGTCCTTGGCCCACTGGTTGACGCCGTCGCGGATCAGGTCCCAGGCGTTGGCGCAGTTGGTGTCGCCGCAGTAGTTGGAGCCGTAACGGGCCTCGTTCCAGTCGACCTTGACCCAGTCGGAGACCTCGCCCTCCACCGAGTAGCGGCCCGAGGACTGCTTCTCGTAGTACTTCTTCAGGGACTCCTTCTTCTTGTCCTTGGAGAAGTAGAGGTCCTGGAAGTGCTGGCGGTCGTAGTCCTTCTGCCAGGCCGTGCTGTTGTCGTCGGCGCGGTCCGGCTGGCCGATGGTGTTGTGCGCCGGGCCCGGGTCGCCGCCGTACTTCTTCACCGGCGGCTCGGGGCCGTCCCCGTCCGGGTCGTACATGGTGGTGTCGTCCACCTTGTCGCCGAACTCGACCAGGATGGTGAAGATCTTGTCGGTCTTCTCCCGGGCCAGCTCGACGTACTTGCCCTTGCCGAGCTTCACGACCTTGGACGCCCCGCGCGTGGTCGCCTTGGTGTCGCCGGAGATGACCTGACGCAGCGCCTCCTGGCGCTGTGCTTCCCGCTGCTTGCTGTAGGGACCCTCGAGGTCGTGCTGGACATCCGTCTTCGCGGGCGCCGGATCGTGGCGCTCCACACGCGTAGACGGCGCGTCCGCCTGGGCCATGCCGGTCGAGAGTGCCGCCGCTCCGAGCGCGGCCACCACTGTGGCTATGGCGGCCGATCTGGCCGTCCTCCGTTGGCTGTTCACTCGCTCAGTCCTCCCCTTTCCACACCAGTGCCGGACATTTGACCGGAGTGGCAGGAGAAAAGACAGACCTTGACTTGGACTGGTGAGACAAGTACGTTCTGCGATCCTGGTGTTCCGTTTAACGGACAGCAATGAGCGCGCCGTGCACGCCGGTTGGCACACCCGATGACTCCGTGCGCCCCCTGTGCAACGGCGCCGTGGGTGAGGTCACGCTTACTTCCGTTCCCCTCGGGCATGCAGGATCGTAGAGTCAGGACTGACGGTGCACTTCAGCCTGACTCATGCCCCCTGCATATCGCCCCCGAGGACGGATCCCGCCATGCCGCGTCCGACTCCTGCACAGCTTGCCTATGGTTCGGCCACCGTCGTTCTCTCGACCTTCGCCATGCTGCTGCTCTCCCAGACCCGCTCGGGGCTCGGGGTGGCGGTGGTGACCGTGGTCGGGCTGGTTCTCGGGCTCCTCGTCGCCGTCACCGTGCCGGTGGCCCGGGCGTCCCGCCCCGGCCGGGCCGTCCGCACCAGCCGGACCAGCCGCACCGTGGCGGGGTCCGGACCGGCCGATCCGGCGCGGGCCCGTGCCCGCGCCCGTGCCCGGGCGCACGCGGATTCAGTGCACGGCTGACACCACGACGGCCTACGGCACGACCGACGCCACGACGGCTTACCGTACGGCCGACACCACGACGGTGCGCGCGGCCTTGTCGTGCAGACAGCGCTGGTACGGCTTGTCCCACAGCAGTGAGACCGAGTTGACCAGCCAGAAGACCGTGCCGACCAGCAGCGGGATGAGCATCCCCGGCAGCACATAGACCGCCGCGCGGACCCAGCCCTGGCCGCCCGGCACATTCCCGTCGGACAGCATCGCCACCCGGATGCGCAGCGCCTTCTTGCCGAGCGTCTGTCCGCTGCGGGCCAGCAAGACGCCCTCGTAGCCGAAGTAGAGCGCCATCGTGATGATGAGCGCGAGGGTCACCTTGCCCATGTCCTGCTCGCCCGGGTGGTCCATCGTGTACTGGAGCGCACCGGTCGCCGTGAGCGCCACCGTCCAGATCGCGCCGAGGACGACGATGTCGATGAGCCGGGCGGCGAAGCGCTGGCCGGGGGTGGCCAGCGGGGGCATCCCTGGGGGGAACACAGGCGGGGGCGAGGACAGCGGGTCGGGGGCCATGCCCCGATTACATCAGCGGTCCCGGAGGACGGGAAGCTCGGGGGCGCCTCGGGGTCAGGGTACGGCCGAGACCACCAGGGTCTTGGCCGCCTTGTCGTGCAGACACTGCCGGTAGGGCCGGTCCCAGGTGCACCACAACACATTGACCAGCCAGAAGAGGAAGCCGCAGCAGGGCACGATCTCGGGCAGGGCGTACACCCCGGCGCGCACCCAGCCCGCCTGGCCGACCGGCGGCCTGCCGTTCTCCAGCATGGCGACGCGGATCCTCATCGCCTTCTTGCCGACGGTCTGGCCGTCCCGGGTCAGCATCAGCCCCTCGTAGAGGAAGTAGACCAGGACGTAGACCAGCGTGACGGTGGTCGAACGCGCGCTGCCCTCGATCGGGTCGTAGCTCCCGGCGACCGCGGTCACGACGAGCCCGACCGGGATGCCGATGAGCAGCGCGTCGATGATCCGGGCGATCAGACGGCGGCCCAGGTGCGCGAGCGGGGGCATCCCGGCGTACGGCTCGGGCCCCGCGGGGCGGGCCCAGTGGTCCCCGTGGTGCCCTTGGTCCCCGTACGGGGAGCCGTTCGCGCGCGGTTGTTTCGCGAACGGATCGCTGCTGTCCGGGTCCCGGGGCTCATCGGGCCCGGGCGGCGGCTGGTCGGTGCTCATGGCCCGAGTCGACCCCGGAGCCGGGGCTGTCGCATCTGGCGCGCACCGTTCGGGCGACCGTGCTGGTCCATCCGCCGCAGCCGCGGCGGATGTTCGGCGGGTCGGCGGGCCGGTCGGCCGACGCCTGGTCGACCGACCGCTCAGCCGACTGACCGCCCTGCCGACTGACCGCTCAGTCGGCCGACGCGACGAAGGTGTGGGCCGCCTTGTCGTGCCAGCACTGCCGCCACGGGCGGTCGAACAGACACCACAGCACGTTCAGCACGCCGATGACGAGCACCCCCAGCACCGAGTAGACCAGCCAGCGGCGCAGCGCGGTGCCGAAGGACGGGGTGTCGTGCTCCTCGATGTCCAGCACCCGCACCCCGCACAGCCTCTTGCCGAGCGTGCGGCCCCACTTGGCGGTCGGCAGCGTCTCCAGCACGACGCCGAGGACGAGCAGCAGACCGAGGACGATGCCCAGATAGCCGCCGGTGGTGCCGTCCAGGAAGTAGACCGTGACCGTCTCGCCGCTCTGCTTGGCCGCCTCGACCTTCTCGTCGATGTGGTCGCTCGCCTTGCTCCACAGCGGGAACGCGACGGCACCGACGACGCCGAGCAGCACCACCGAGTCGATCAGCCGGGCGGCGAGGCGGCGGCCGAGCGGGGCGGGCCGCCCCTCGGCCTGGGCGGCCAGGAGGAAGGGGTTGTCGACGGGCGGCTTCCAGGGGATGACGCCCTCGGCCGCGCCCGGGCCCGCGCCGTGCGGGGCCTGCGGCGGGCTCTGTGGCGGGGCGGACTGCGGCGGGCCGGGCTGCTGGGCGAACTGCCCCTGCGGCTGCCAGGCCGGGCCGCCGCCCTGGGCGGGGATACCGCCGAAGGGCTGCTGAGGCTGGTGCGGGGGCTGGTGCGGCTGCGGGGGCTGTTGGGGCTGGTGCAGGGGCTGGGCCGGGGGTGCGGTCTCGGCGCCCTTGCGCGCGCCGCCGCGGCCGATCGCCCGGATCGCCATCGTCCCGTCGTCCCGGCCGGCCGCCTGGCCCCGGCCCTGGTCCTGCCCCTGGCCCTGGCCCTGGCCGGTCGTGGGTGCCGCTCCGCCGCCGGGTGCCACCGTGCGGAACGTCATCGTCCCGTCGCCCGCCGGGGCGGGGGTCTCGCCCTCGCCCGCCGGGGGCAGCTCCGGGGCCCGGCGGACGGGCGGCAGGGCCTGGGCCGAGCGGTCCGCCGTACGCCCGCTCCCGCCCGCGCGCATGGTCAGCGTGCCGTCATCGCGCCCGGCGTCCTCACCCGGACCCGCGCGCCGCGGATCGGGCACCCCGGGGCACTGCCCGCCAGCGGCCTGGGGGTCACCGGGGGCGTCCGGCTCCGCGCCCCAGGAGATCCGGCGGTCCTGCTCACCACCGAACCCGCCCTGCTGGGCGGCGTCCGCCTGCCAGGCCGACCCGGCGTCGGGGCGGGTGCCGTGCAGCCGCCGGGGGTCGTTCCAGTCCACGGACGCCGGGACCCCGCCGGGGGGCACCGGCTGGGCCCCCGTGCCACCGGCCGCCGCCTCGGGCGGCCCGCCCGCACCCCGGACGTCCATCTCGGCGCTACGGCGCAGTTCGGGCAGTGCGCTGCCGGTCTCCTCCGGGACCGACGGCGCCGGATCCTCGTCCAGGAACATCGGGCCCGTCTCATCCGGCGGCGGGCTGATCACCTGGGTATGGGTGATCCCGGGCGGCGGCGCGGGCATGGCCTCGCCCTCCGCAGGGGCGGGACGGCTGGTGCCGGGCACCCAGGCGGCACCGTTCCAGTAACGGATGTAGCCAGGGATGGACGGATCTGGGTAGTACCCCACCCCGGGCATTTCTGCCGGACCCCCGCTACTAGGAGGCGTCGCCATGTCCCCTACTCCCTTCACGGCCAACACGCTTGGCCTGTCCGCCGGGTCCGGCATCGACGACCCGATGATCACGCAGCTACGCGAGCGAGGCCGCCCACCACCCTGGACCTCTCTGCGGGCCACGCGCAGTACGTACCACAGCGACCGGGCGGATACCTACGTCTCTCTATGCATGACATTAACGAAGAACGACGAGCCCCGAAGGAGGCGTCCAAGAGGAAGGCCGCCATCGAACGGCAGACCGAGGACATCGACGCCAGGCGCCAGCGCCAGGTTGGGGCGTAAGCAGTTTGCCGTACAGGAGCCGCAGTGCAACCCGGAGCGCGCGGTCAAGGTCTGTCAGACCGGCCCACCGGCACCAGCCCACCGCTCCCGCCACCACTCTCCCGTGCGAGCACCACGAAGCCGTACGAGCGGCGGCGGCCCGCATGGCCCCGCCCGGCCTAGGTTCAGTAGACCTACTCTGGCACGCTCAGACGCCTTTTCCGTTGCCAATACTGGAACCCATGGACCGCAACACCGAGCTCAGTGAGTTCCTGTGGAGCCGCAGGGCACGGCTGAGCCCCGGCGACGCGGGGGTGAGCGCGAGCAATGACAGCCCCCGCCGGGTGCCGGGGCTGCGCCGTGAGGAGCTGGCGCAGCTGGCCGGGGTGAGCACGGACTACTACACGCGCCTGGAACAGGGCCGTCACCTCAATGTGTCGGAGACGGTGCTGGACGCCGTGGCCCACGCCCTTCAGCTCGACGGGACCGAACGTGCGTACCTCTTCGAGCTGACCCGGCCGCGCCCCCGCCGCACGGTGCGCCGCCGGCCGCCCCGCCCCCAGCGGGTACGGCCCGGGGTGCGCGCGCTGCTGCACACGCTGGACGGGATCTCACCGGCCTTCGTCCTCGGGCGCAGGGGCGATGTCCTGGCCTCCAATCAGCTTGCCCGGGCGCTGATCATCGACTTCGAGGCACTGCCGTACCACGAGCGGAACATGGCCCGTTTCATGTTCCTCGACGAGGCGGCCCGTTCGCTGTGGCCGGAGTGGGAGACGGTCGCCGCGGAGATGGTGGCGTCCCTCCGGCTGGAGGCCGGGCGTCATCCCGACGATCCCCGGCTGACCGAGCTCGTGGGCGAGCTCACCATCAAGAGCCCCGAGTTCCGCACCTGGTGGGCCGACCACAACGTGCGGGAGAAGACCCACGGCGTCAAGCGCTACCACCATCCGGTGGTCGGGGACATGACGCTGGCCTACGAGAACGTGACCGTGCCCGGCGATCCCGACCAGGCGCTGTGCATCTACACGGTCGAGCCCGGCTCCTCCTCCGAGGCGGCCCTGCGGCTGCTGGCGAGCTGGACCGCGGCGCCACCGGCTGATCGGACCCACCCCGCCGATCGGACCCACCCGGCCGATCCGGCCGATCGTTCCGCGCCCTCGTCCGAAGCGCGTCCTACGGGGGGACCGTCCTCCGACGTTTCCCCCTGATCCCACCCCTTTCCTCGTACACCCTTCACTCCCTTCACTCTCCTTACCTCCCCCTTCCCTTCACCCATCCCCTTTCATCCCCTTTCCCCCCATTCGTCACAGGGATACACGTTTATGACCACCAGCGTCACCGCCTACGCAGCCCCCGCTCCGAAGGCCCCGCTGGAAAGGACCACCGTCGAGCGCCGCGCCCTGCGCGAGCACGACGTGCTGATCGAGATCGCCTACGCCGGTATCTGCCACTCCGACATCCACCAGGCCCGCGAGGAGTGGGGCACCGCCCTCTTCCCGATGGTGCCCGGCCATGAGATCGCCGGTGTGGTCGCCGAGGTCGGCCCCGCCGTCACCACGTACGCCGTCGGTGACCGGGTCGGCGTGGGCTGCTTCGTCGACTCCTGCCGCGAGTGCGCGAACTGCCTCGCGGGCGAGGAACAGTACTGCCTCAAGGGCGAGGTGCCCACGTACAACGGCAATGAGTACGACGGCGCCCCCACCTACGGCGGCTACAGCACCCATGTCGTGGTGGACGAGAACTACGTGCTGCGCATCCCCGAGGGGATCTCGCTGGACGTCGCCGCCCCGCTGCTGTGCGCCGGGATCACCCTCTACTCCCCGCTGGCCCACTGGAACGCCGGGCCCGGCAAGAAGGTGGCCATCGTGGGCCTCGGCGGCCTCGGCCACATGGGTGTGAAGATCGCCCATGCGATGGGCGCCGAGGTGACGGTGCTGAGCCAGACGCTCCGCAAGAAGGACGACGGGCTGCGGCTGGGCGCCGACCACTTCTACGCCACCGGTGACGAGTCCACCTTCACCGAGCTGACCGGGACCTTCGACCTGATCGTCAACACGACGTCGGCGAACCTCCCGCTGGACGGCTATCTGTCGCTGCTGAAGCTGGACGGCACGCTGGTGCACGTGGGCGCGCCGGAGAACCCCAGCTCGTTCAACCAGTTCTCGCTGATCATGGGCCGGAGGTCAATGGCCGGATCCAAGATCGGCGGCATCCGGCAGACCCAGGAGATGCTCGACTTCTGCGCCGAGCACGGGCTCGGCGCGGAGATCGAGCTGATCGGCGGCGAGCAGATCAACGAGGCGTACGACCGCGTCGTGAGCAGTGATGTGCGCTACCGCTTCGTGATCGACATCGCCTCACTCAAGGCGTGATCAGCCGCCAGTGAGACCGAGGCCGTCCGGACCACCCCCGGGTCCGGGCGGCCTCACCACGGCCAGCCCGCACAACAAGCCAGCCCGCACAACAAGCCAGCCCCCACCCAGCCAGCCCTCAGAACAGCTTGCCCGGGTTCAGCAGGCCCAGCGGATCGAAGACCTCCTTGATGCCGCGCTGCAACTCCACCCCCACCGGGCCCAGTTCACGCGCCAGCCACTCCCGCTTGAGGACGCCGACGCCGTGCTCCCCGGTGATGGTGCCGCCGAGCTCCAGGCCCAGCGCCATGATGGCGTCGAAGGACTCCCGGGCGCGGCGGGACTCATCGGGGTCGGCGGGGTCGAAGCACACCGTGGGATGGGTGTTGCCGTCCCCGGCGTGGGCGACGACGCCGATGGTCAGGCCGTACTTCGTGGCGATGGCCGCCGTGCCGTCGATCATCTCGGCGAGCCGGGAGCGGGGCACACAGACGTCGTCGATCATGGTGACGCCCTTGACCGCCTCCAGCGCCGGAAGCGTCATCCGGCGGGCCTGGAGCAGCATGTCGGACTCGGCGGCGTCCTCGGCCGGGACCACCTCCGTGGCGCCGGCCGCCGTGCACAGCTCGGCCACGGCGGCGAGGTCGGGGGCCGGGTCCGGGGTGTCGAAGGCCGCCATCAGCAGGGCCTCGGTGGACTCCGGGAGGCCCATGTTCCCCATCGCGTTGACCGCGCGGACGCTCGTACGGTCCATCAGCTCAAGCAGCGAGGGCGCGTGGCCGCGCTCCATGATCCGGCAGATGGCGTCGCAGGCGGACGCGGTGGAGGGGAACTCGGCGGCGAGCACGAGCTGTTCAAGCGGGGCGGGCTTGAGGGCGAGGACCGCGCGCACGACGATGCCGAGACTGCCCTCGGAGCCGACGAAGAGCCGGGTCAGGTCGTAGCCCGCGACGCCCTTGGCGGTGCGGCGGCCGGTCTTCAGCAGTCGGCCGTCGGCGAGGACGACATCGAGCCCGAGGACGTACTCGGCGGTGACGCCGTACTTCACGCAGCACAGCCCGCCGGACGCCGTGCCGATGTTGCCGCCGATCGTGCACTGCTCCCAGCTGGAGGGGTCCGGCGGATAGTAGAGGCCCTGCTCCATGACCGCACGGGACAGGGTCGCGTTGACCACGCCCGGTTCGACGACCGCGATCCGGTCCACCGGGTTGATCTCCAGGATCCGGTCCATCTTGACCAGGGACAGCACGACGCAGCCGTCGGACGCGTTGGCCGCGCCCGACAGCCCGGTGCGCGCGCCCTGGGGCACGATCGGGACGCGCAGCGCGGTGGCGGTGCGGCACACGTGCTGCACCTGCTCCACCGTGCGCGGGAGGACGACCACGGCGGGCGCGCCCGCCTCGCAGAAGCTCGCCATGTCATTGGCGTAGGCCCCGGTCACATCAGGGTCGGTCAGCACCGCCTCCTCGGGGAGGCCCTCCCGCAGCAGCTCGATGAGGTCCGTCATACCTCCAGACTCGCACCCGGGGAGCGCCCGGGGAAGATCGCTGCAGCGGACGGCTGACCGCGAGGAGGGCCGTGCGGTACGGGCGCGCTACTGCGCCTTGTAGTAGACGCTGGCCTTACGGTCACCGGCGGCACCCGAGGCGAAGCCCATGCACAGCCGGCGCGGGCTGGACAGCTGGACGGCCATCCCCTCGGGCTCGCGGTAGTCCAGCGAGTAGGCGGCCTCGGTACGGGCGCGCTGGACGAGCTCGCCGGTGCGCAGATCGATGCAGGAGACATGGGCGTTGCCGTGGCCGGAGGGCGGGTTGGTGCCGTCCTCGCCGGTGTAGGCGGTGCCGGTCAGCTGGTACGCGTAGTCGCCGAGGACCGTGAAGCCCTGGAAGACCTCGCCGTCCTCGATACCGGTCTGGGGTATGTCGTCGTATACGGGGGTGTAGTCGCCCGCGCTGACCCCGGACAGGCTCATCAGCCGGTAGCGGACCTCGCCGCCGAGCCGGTAGCGCAGCAGCAGCCGGCGGTTGAGCATGTCGACGGCGGGCTGGTTGCTGGTGGAGCCCGCCACCGGGCGGTGCTTGACCAGCGAGGACGAACCGGACGACAGCACGGTGCCGTCGGCGAACTTGAAGCGGCTGATGGCGCGGCCGTAGCCGGAGTCGGGGTTGGCGTCCGACTCGGTCCACAGATAGACCGTGGAGCCGACCGGCTCACAGCCCATGGCGACGCCGTGCCCGAACCCCTTGAGGTACATCGAGCCCAGCTCCGCCCCGGCCGGGGACAGCTTGGTGACGCAGAGGTCGCCGTGGGCGGCGCGGTCGGCGCCGGAGACGGGGGCGGACTCCCCGCTGAGCTGGATCCCGCCCTCCATCAGCTGGACCGTGTAGACGTGCCCGCCCACGTCGTCGAACGCGAAGGACTGCAGCACGGTGGAGTTGTGCGGGGCCTTCTCGCGGATCAGCTGGGTGGAGGGCACCGACAGGTCGAACCGGCCGCCCGCCACGGTGGCGGCCCCGGCGCGGGCGGCGAAGGCGCCGAGCGCACCGGCCGCGGCGACTCCCCCGCCGAGGGTGAACCTACGCCTGGTCAAACGGCCCGCAGTGTACTTTTCCGTGTGCATTGATACTCAACAACTCCCGTGTGATCACGCCGTGTTGGAGTGAACAGATCGCCGTGAGTGTAGACGGTAAGAAAGCGCTCCCATTCAGGTGTTCGCTTTTTCTGGCACCGACTGCGCAGGGGCGCGGGGGTGTGGGTGCATGTGCACGGAATTGGGGGGGCAGCGACGCGGGGCGGGCCGTTGCCCGCCCCGCGTGAGAGTTCGGAGACTGCCGCTCAGCGGTCAGAGATTGCCGCGCCTGGCCTGCTCGCGCTCGATCGCCTCGAAGAGCGCCTTGAAGTTGCCCTTGCCGAAGCCCATCGAGCCGTGCCGCTCGATCAGCTCGAAGAAGACGGTCGGCCGGTCCTGGACCGGCTTGGTGAAGATCTGGAGCAGATAGCCGTCCTCGTCCCGGTCGGCCAGGATCTTCAGCTCCCGTAGGGTCTCCAGCGGGACGCGGGTGTCGCCGACCCACTCCCCCAGGGTGTCGTAGTACGAGTCCGGCGCGTCCAGGAAGCTCACCCCGGCCGCGCGCATCGCCCGCACGGTGGCGACGATGTCGTTGGTGGCGAGCGCGATGTGCTGGACGCCGGGGCCGCCGTAGAACTCCAGGTACTCGTCGATCTGGGACTTCTTCTTGCCGACCGCGGGCTCGTTGAGCGGGAACTTCACCTTGCGGGTGCCGTCCGCAACGACCTTCGACATCAGGGCCGAGTACTCGGTGGCGATGTCGTCGCCCACGAACTCCTTCATGTTGGTGAAGCCCATGACGTCGTTGTAGAACCCGACCCACTCGTCCATCCGGCCGAGCTCCACATTGCCCACGCAGTGGTCGATGGCCTGGAAGTTGCGGCGCGCGGGCGGGGCGACGATCGGCTCGGCCTCGGCGTAGCCGGGGAGGTACGGGCCGGAGTAGCCGGTGCGCTCCACGAGGGTGTGGCGGGTGTCGCCGTAGGTGCGGATCGAGGCCATGACCACCGTGCCGTGCTCGTCCTTGAGCTCGTGCGGCTCCTCGATCCCGGTGGCGCCGTGCTCGACCGCGTACGCATACGCTGCGCGCGCGTCCGGCACCTCGACCGCGAGGTCGATCACCCCGTCGCCGTGCTCGGCGACGTGCTCGGACAGGAAGCGGCCCCAGGCACTCACCGGCTTGATGACGGAGGTGAACACGAAGCGGGCGCTGCCCGAGACGAGGACGTAACTGGCCGTCTCCCGGCTGCCGTTCTCCGGACCGGAGTAGGCGATGAGCTTCATGCCGAAGGCGGAAGCGTAGTAGTGCGCGGCCTGCTTGGCGTTGCCGACGGCGAAGACGACCGCGTCCATCCCCTTCACGGGGAACGGGTCGGCGTGCCGTGCGTCCCCCTGCTGCAGCATCTCTGTCATCTCAGTCATACTTCGAAGCGTCCTCCGGTGGTCCAAGGTGCGCAACACTTCGCGAAATCGCTGGTCAGCATGTATAGCCAGAACCGCGTGCGGCAGCGCATCCTGCACAAGGTGACTACCGTCACAGAGGATCCTGGGACCCGGAGGGGGAGCACATGGGAATCGACGGGCTCGACGCCCGACTGATCGAACTGCTCGCCGAGGAGCCACGGATAGGGGTGCTGGAGGCGTCGCGCCGCCTCGGCGTCGCCCGTGGCACGGCGCAGGCGCGGCTGGACCGGCTGCGGACACAGGGGGTGATCCGGGGCTTCGGCCCCGATGTGGACCCGAGAGCGCTCGGCTATCCGGTCACCGCGTTCGCGACGCTGGAGATCAGGCAGGGGCAGGGGCCGGACGTACGGGCCCATCTGGCGACCGTTCCCGAGGTGCTGGAGCTGCACACCACGACCGGCCACGGAGACATGCTCTGCCGGTTGGTGGCCCGCTCCAACGCCGATCTCCAGCGGGTGATCGACCTGGTGGTGGGGTTCAAGGGGATCGTCCGGGCCTCGACGACGATCGTGATGGAGAACCCGGTGCCGCTGCGGATCATCCCGCTGGTGCGGCAGGCGGCGCGGGACTGAGTACCGGGCCCGGGAGGCCCTGAAGCAGGTCCAAAGACTCCGTTGCAAAGGAAGTGTTGCAACTAGTTCTTTGCATGCTTATGCTGCGGCGCATGGCAGAGAACGAACAGCCTGAGTCCGACGAAGTCCGGGTGCTCGACCCCCGCTCCCTGCGCGGGCTCGCGCATCCGCTGCGGATGCGCCTGCTCGGGGCGCTGCGCGAGTACGGACCGGCCACCGCGTCCCAACTCGCCGACAGATTGGGGGAGTCCAGCGGCGCCACGAGCTACCATCTGCGACAGCTGGCCACCTATGGCTTCGTCGAGGACGACCCGGAGCGGGGCAAGGGGCGGGAGCGGTGGTGGAAGGCGGCGCACAGGGGGCACCGGATAGGTTCCGCCAAGTTCCTGGCCCACCCCGACCCGGCCGTACGGGGAGCGGTGAACACCGTGCTGCACGAGGTGGCCAACCACCACACGGAGCAGATCTCCACCTTCCTGGGCAACCTGCACGACTGGTCGGAGACATGGGTGGGGGCCTCGGACCTGAGCGACTTTCACCTTCGTCTCACGCCTGAACTCGCCCGCGAAATGCTCGACAAGGTGCACGAACTCATCGAGAGCTACCGCGAGAGGGAGGTGGACCGGGACACCGAGGGCTCCGCCCCGTACCGCGTCCATCTGCACGCCTTCCCGCGCGACGAGGACTGACGATCCCTGGGGGGACCACATATGTACGGCGACGAGATCCATCTCTGGCTGCACCACATACGCGCCGAGGGTCTGCGCAACGAGGCCCGCGAGGCGTCCCGGCCCCACCGCCGCTCCCGCCCCGCCCGCGCCCGGATACTGCGCGCCCGGGTCGGCTGGACGCTGGTGGAGGTGGGGCTGCGGCTGGCCACGCCGCGGCTGCCGCAGTCCGGTCTGACCGCACAATTCGACCACTGATATGGGCTCCGACGACATAGGAGACAGAGCACGCCGGGGGAAGAACAGCGGGGACGACCGAAGACCGCTCTCACTGGTCCTCGCCGCCAACACCGTCTCCATAGCGGGCAATTCCCTCACCCTGATCGCCGTCCCGTGGTTCGTCCTGGAGACCACGGGCAGCGCGGCCAAGGCCGGGTTCGTGTCCTTCTGCGCGACCCTGCCGGTGGTCGTGTCCGCCGTCATCGGCGGGCCGGTCATCGACCGGATCGGCCGTAGGCGCGTCTCCATCGCCTCCGACTCGCTGTGCGGGGTGGCCGTCGCCACGATTCCGGTGCTGCACTTCGCCGGGCTGCTGCGGTTCTGGCAGCTGTGCGCGCTGATGGCGTTCTGCGGACTGCTCCACGCACCGGGCGAGACCGCCCGGCAGGTGCTCGTCCCCGCGCTGGCCGAACGGGCGGGCACCACCCTCAGCCGCGCGGCCAGCTTCTACGACGGGGCCTCGCGCGGGGCCAGGATGCTGGGCGCCGCGCTCGGCGGACTGCTGATCGCGCTGCTCGGCCCGCCGTCGGTGCTGCTGCTGGACGCGGCCACGTTCGCGGCGTCCGCGGTGCTGATCATGGCGGGGCTGCGCGGACTGCCCGCCGCCGCGCCCCGTAAGCCCGTGGTCCCGGTGTCCGCCCGCGCCTACCGCACCGAACTGGGCGAGGGGTACCGCTTCCTGCTGCGCCACCGGCTGCTGCTGGCCATCGTGCTGATGGTCATGGTCACCAACGGTCTCGACCAGGGTCTGTCCTCCGTACTGCTGCCGGTGCACGCCGAGCGGCACCTGGGCGGTTCGGTGCAACTCGGGCTGCTCACGGCGCTGTTCGGCGGCGGGGCGCTGGTGGGGGCACTGCTGTACGGGGCGGTGGGCGACCGCTTTCCGCGCCGGACGGTGTTCGCGGTGAGCTTCCTGGTGTGCGGGCTGCCGCGGTTCCTGATCGCGGCGTTCGTCCCCGGGGTGTCCCCGCTCGCCGTGACGATGGCGGCCAGTGGGGTCGCGGCGGGGATGCTCAACCCGATCCTGACCACGGTGACGTACGAGGCCGTCCCCGATGAGCTGCGCAGCCGGGTCTCGGGGGCGCTCACCGCGGGGGTGTGGGTGGTGATGCCGCTCGGCGGGCTCGCGGCCGGGTGTCTGGTGGAGGGGGTGGGGCTGACCGCCGCCTTCCTGGTGACGGGCGGTGTCTACTTCCTGGCCACGCTCAGCCCGCTGCTCTTCCCGGCCTGGCGCGGGATGGACGAGGGGGCGGCGGCGGAGAAGGGGGCGGCTGTGGACGGGAGCGTGGCGGCGGCGTCGCTCAGCAGTGCGGGACCGCGCCGCCCGAGCGCAGCGCCCGCAGAGCCGTCACCGCACCCTTGAGGGTGGAGACGGGAATCAGCCGCAGCCCCTTGGGCAGTTCGGCCGTGGCGTCGGCGCATTCGGCCTTCGGCACCAGGAAGACCGTGGCGCCGTCCCGCTTGGCGGCCCGCGTCTTCAGCGGGACCCCGCCCACGGCTCCAACCTTGCCCTTGGCGTCGATGGTGCCGGTGCCCGCGATCGTCCGGCCGTCGGTGAGGTCGCCGCCGCGGCCGTCGCCGTCCAGCTTGTCGACGATGCCGAGGGAGAAGAGCAGCCCGGCGCTCGGACCGCCGACGTCGGCGAGACGCAGGGTGACCTTGACATCGCGCGGGGAGCGGTGGAGGTAGCCGAGGGCGGCGCTGGTGGCCGAGGACTGGGAGTCCCGCATCTCCTGGGCGTTGTGCCGCTCGATCTCCTTGGTGGTGCCGCCGACGTAGACCGAGTCATGCGGCATCACCGCGCGGTCGGTGGCGAACCAGCCGCTGACCACGTCCTTCACCCGCACGGTGGCGTCCGGGCCGGTCGCCAGGATCGTCGTCATCCGCAGCTGCCCGGCGGTCTTACGGGTGCCGGTCCCGGACACGCTGATCACCTGCTTGCCGCGGTCGGAGCCCAGGACGTTCACGGTCGAACCGGGCTGGGCCACGGTGAACGGCAGCGGCGCGAACGCGGCCACCGCGAGCAGGGCGAGCACGGGCGCGGAGCAGAGCGCGAGGGTGCGGGCGCGGGGGGAGACGGCAGGCATGGGTGCGAATCTAGTTGACCGCCGAGAGCAGTGAGGCGCCACCCCGGCCCCCGGGGGCCGCCCGGGGCGGCGGGACCCCGGCCTGGCGCACCGCATGCACCCGCGTGCCCTTATCTCAAGGCGTCCGAGACCTCTCGTGCCGCGTCGACCACCCGGGGGCCGACCCGCTCCGGGACCGAGTCGCAGAGCATCACGACGCCGACGCTGCCCTCTATCCCCGTCACCCCGACGAGCGGAGCTGCCGCACCGCTCGCGCCCGCTTCCAGTTCGCCGTGGGTGAGGGCGTACCCGGGGTCCTCGGGGCGGCCCGCACGGGCGGCGAGGATCGCGCGTCCGGCGGCGCCGCGGTCGAGCGGATGCCGGAATCCGGCCCGGTAGGCCACGTGGTAGTCGGTCCAGGTCGGCTCGACGACCGCGACGGCGAGTGCCTCGGTGCCGTCGACCAGGGTGAGGTGGGCGGTCGCGCCGACGTCCTCGGCGAGGGAGCGCAGCGCGGGCAGCGCCGCCTCCCGTACGAGCGGATGCACCTGGCGGCCGAGCTGGAGCACTCCGAGCCCGACGCGCGCCCGCCCGCCGATGTCCCGGCGGACCAGGGAGTGCTGCTCGAGGGTGGCCAGCAGCCGGTAGACCACGGTGCGGTTGACGCCGAGCTTGTTGGACAGCTCGGTCACGGTCAGCCCGTGGTCGGTGTCGGCGAGCAGTTTGAGGACGCGCAGTCCCCGATCGAGCGTCTGAGAGGTCTCCGCGGTCACGACGCCCCCTCCTCGGTGATGAGTGGCGGCTCTTCGTGCGGTGCCCCGCCGGTCCCGACGACGGCGCGCGAAGAGGCCGCCGGTCGCGGTGGTCACGCACCGGCTGCGCTCCGCGGCGGCGCTGCCACGGGGCGTGTGCGTGCCCGAACGCTAGCGAGCTGGTCCGCTTTGCGGAAGGGTTTGTCCAGAATCCGAGCGGACCTACCAATGGGTACACAATGGGGGCACCCTGGATCGTCCCGGTTGGACCGGATTCGCGAAAAGGGTCTGCGACCGGTTGATGAAATTTTTCGAAAGGGGGTTGCGCAGAGGGGACGCCTGCGGCTGGCTGTCCCCCCACCCCAAAACTGGGGCCAGCCCCAGCCCCCGAGGCCCACAGACGGGTCCCGCCATCCCGGAGCGCCACCGCACCAGAGGACACCCGGGGCTCCGCCCCGACACCGGGGCCCAGCGGCGAAGCCCCAGTTACGGGAAGGGGCGGGGAGGGGGAAAACCCACCGCCCCAACCGCCAAGTCCCGCCCCCAGACCCCGGGGCGCACGGGCGTCAGCGCATGCGGGTTGCCCACTCGCGGACCTTTTTGATCCGCTCGCGGATCTGCCCCGCCGTCGCCTCCGCGCTCGGCGGGCCACCGCACACCCGGCGGAGTTCGGTGTGGATCACACCATGCGGCTTTCCGCTCTGGTGGACATACGCCCCGACCAGCGAGTTGAGCTCTTTGCGCAGCTCCAGCAGCTCCTTGTGGCTGACCACCGGCCGCCGCTCCGCCGGAAGCTCCAGCAGATCCGCCTCCGCGTCCGGCTTCTTGCGGCTGTGCGCGATCTGCTTGGCCTGCCGCTTCTGGAGCAGCATCTGCACCTGGTCGGGTTCGAGGAGCCCCGGGATGCCCAGGTAGTCCTGCTCCTCGTCGCTGCCCGGATGCGCCTGCATCCCGAACTCGGCGCCGTCGTACAGCACCCGGTCGAAGACCGCGTCCGACTCCAGCGCCTCGAAGGGCAGTTGGTCCTGTTCGCCGGTGTCCTCGTCCTGCTGCTTCTCGGCCTCCTCGAGGAGCTTCTCCTCCTCCGCGTACGGGTCCTCCTCCTCGCCGTCCTTCTTCGGCTTGTCCAGGACGTGGTCGCGCTCGACCTCCATCTCATTGGCGAAGCCGAGCAGCATCGGGATGGTGGGGAGGAAGACGGACGCGGTCTCGCCGCGCCGCCGCGACCGTACGAAACGGCCGACGGCCTGGGCGAAGAAGAGCGGCGTCGAGATGGTGGTCGCGTACACCCCGACCGCCAGCCGCGGCACGTCCACCCCCTCCGACACCATGCGGACCGCGACCATCCAGCGGTCGTCGGAGCGGCTGAAGTCCTCGATCCGCTGGGACGCCGCCGCCTCGTCGGAGAGCACCAGCGTCGCCTTGGTGCCGGTGATCTCGCGGATCAGCTTGGCGTAGGCGCGGGCCGAGTCCTGGTCGGAGGCGATGACGAGCGCCCCCGCGTCCGGAATGCCCTTACGGACCTCGGACAGCCGCCGGTCGGCGGCGCGCAGCACGTTCGGCATCCAGTCGCCGCGCGGATCGAGCGCGGTGCGCCACGCCTGGGAGACGGCGTCCTTGGTCATCGGCTCGCCGAGCCGCGCCGCGATCTCGTCGCCCGCCTTGGTGCGCCAGCGCATGTTGCCGCTGTAGGAGAGGAAGATGACGGGGCGCACGACGCCGTCCCCCAGCGCGTTGCCGTAGCCGTAGGTGTAGTCGGCCGAGGAGCGCCGGATGCCGTCGTTGCCCTCCTCGTAGGCGACGAAGGGGATGGGGTTGGTGTCGGACCGGAACGGGGTGCCGGTGAGCGCCAGCCGCCGGGTCGCGGGCTCGAACGCCTCCAGGCACGCCTCGCCCCAGGAGCGGGAGTCACCGGCGTGGTGGATCTCGTCGAGGATGACGAGGGTCTTGCGCTGCTCGATCCGGTTGCGGTGCAGCATGGGCCGGACGCCGACGCCCGCGTAGGTGATGGCGATGCCGTGGTACTCCCGGCTCAGCGGGCCCGCGCTGTACTCCGGGTCCAGCTTGATGCCGATCCGCGCGGCGGCCTCCGCCCACTGCTTCTTCAGATGCTCGGTCGGCGCCACGACCGTCACCTGCTGGACGACATGGTGGTGCAGCAGCCAGGAGGCGAGGGTCAGGGCGAAGGTGGTCTTCCCGGCGCCGGGGGTCGCCACCGCGAGGAAGTCCCTCGGCTGCTCCTGGATGTACTTGTCCAACGCGCCCTGCTGCCAGGCGCGCAGCTTGCTCGCGGTACCCCAAGGCGCCCGGCCGGGAAAGGCGGGCGAGAGGTGATGGCTGGTGGAGGCGGCAGTAGTACTCACGGTCTCCGTCGGGCTTGCTCGGCGAGGTCGATCGGGAACCGCGTCAGCCTACCGGTGCCGTCCTCACGCTTCGGGGGTACGCACGGATCCCACCCGAGGGTGGGATCAGGCTCACATCGCGTTGGTGAACCGGGCCAGCCCCTCCGCGATCTTCGGCACGTCCAGCTCGCCCTGGCAGACGCCCAGCACGAACCGCTCGGCCCCGTCCACGTCGAAGTCCGCGTTCAGCGGGTGTCCGTTGACGTGGAGGAAGACCCAGGTCGCGTACCAGGAGAGCCGCTTGTTGCCGTCCACCAGAGCGTAGTTGCGAGCCAGCGACTCCATGAGCGCCGCCGCCTCCTGCCACACGTCCGGGTAGGCGTCCTGGCCGAAGACGCTCGCCTGCGGACGGGCGAGCGCGGACTCCAGCAGCCCGTAGTCGCGCACCTCGTCGGCCCCGAGCCGCTCGGCGAGGTTCAGCAGCTCGGGCAGGGTGAGGTAGTGCATCAGGCGAGCCTCCGGTTGAGCTCTTCGCTCGCCCGCAACACATGGGCGGCGGCCTCGTTGAACAACCGGTTGTGCTCATTGATCGCAGCGATCACCGCGTCGTGGGCGAACGACTGCATGCTCCGGCCCTCCGCCTCCGCGCGCTTGCGCAGAGCGTCGAGCTCTTCGTCCGTAAAGCGTAGATTCAGTGCTGCCATGACGCGATGGTGCCGCGTGGTACCGCGTGGTGCTATCGACTTTCGGGCCGCAACCGCGTCGTCACCCACGCACCCATCAGCGCCACCGCCGCCATCGCCGCATAGACCACCCCGAAGGCGACCGGCTGGTGGGTGGCCGCGGAGCCGGTGGAAGCGGTGCCGGTGGCGGCGATCTCACCGCCGCCGAAGGAGACGAAGAGGACACCGCTGAGGCCGACCAGCGTGATGTTGCCGAGCGCGTCGGAGACCTGGAGGGAGGCGGAGTTGCTGCCCGCGTCCTCCGGGCGCGAGAGCTTCAGCAGCAGCACGCTCCCGCTGGAGATGGCCAGCCCCATTCCGTAGCCGCCGATCACCCAGGCCACGGCCACGATCCAGGCCGGGACGGAGTCGGAGAGGGCCGGGAGCACCATGGCGATGGAGACGGCCATCAGCACCAGGCCGAGGCCCATCAGCCGTTCGCGGTGTGGCTCCAGACGGGGGTGGCTCTGGGTGTAGGAGCCCAGGGCCCAGGTGAGGCCGCCGCCGCTGAGGCAGAACCCGGCGGCGGTCGGGGACAGGCCGCGCTGGGTCACCAGCATCAGCGGGACGAAGCTCTCCGCGCCCAGGAAGGACCCCGCCGCCATCCCGCGCAGCAGGACCACCGACGGCAGTCCGCGGGCGGCGCGGAAGGTGCCCTTGGGCAGCAGCCGCAGTACGCACGGGACGAGCAGGGCGAGCCCGGCGGCGGCCGGGACGAGGGAGAGCCAGCTGAGGTCCTGGCCCGCGTACTGCAGCAGCCCGGCGCCGACCGCGACGGCGAGCGCGAGGAGGATGCGGCGGCGGTTCACGCCCGCGGAGAGCTCGCTCGGCGGCAGGGCGCGCAGCGCGGGGAGCATCACCGCGAGCGGCGGCAGCACCAGCACCGGGATGGCGAGGAACACCCAGCGCCAGCCCGCCTGTTCGGTGACGGTCCCGGCAGCGAGCGGGCCGACGAGGACCGGCAGCACCCAGGCGGCGGAGAAGGACGCCAGTACGGCGGGCTGGAGCCGCCGCGGATAGGCGCGGCCCACCACCACGTACAGCGCGACGATCACCAGCCCGCCGCCTATGCCCTGTATCGCGCGCCCGCCCACGAACATCCACATCCGCTGTGCGGAACCGGCCACCAGGAGCCCGGCGGCGAACGCCGCGATCCCGGTGAACAGCGGCGCCAGCGGCCCCTTGCGGTCGCACCACTCCCCCGACAGCGCCATCGCGAACAGGCTCGCGGTGAAGTAGGCGGAGAAGGCGTACGCGTAGAGCTCGACCCCGTCCAGCGCGCGGGCCGCGACCGGCATCGCGGTGTTGACCGCGCTCGCCTCGAAGGCGATGAGGGAGACGACGGTGACGATGCCGAGGGTGAGAGCGCGGTAGCGCCGCCCCAGGACGGTATCGCCGTCAGCCGCCGGGTCCCGGTCTCCGTCAGCCGCCGGGTCCCGGTCTCCGGCTGTCGGCCCGGGGTGGACGGCGGAGGCGGCGGCCGCCTGGGGTGGCAGGGCGCCGTCCGTGACGGCGGCGTCGGCGGCACCGACATCAAGGGGGTCGCGAGGGTTCATGGGCGTCAGCGTAAGTGGCGTCCCGGTACGTCACACCTGTCGTGGGACGGAGCCGCGGTCGGCCGCTGGGCCTAGGTACAGCCGTCGCCCCTACGTGGTGAGCAGGACGCCCCCGTACGACGCGCCCGCGATCACCACCCACGCACACAGCCCCAGCGCGGCGACCCGGGCGCCGGTGCGGGTGAGGGAGGGGAGATGGACGGCGCTGCCCAGGCCGAAGAGGGCGGCGGCGAGGAGGAGTTCCTGGGCCGTGGCGGCGGTGTCCAGCACGGCGGTGGACAGGACGTCCGTACTGCGCAGGGCGGTCATGGCGAGGAAGCCGAGGACGAACAGCGGCACCAGCGGCGGCCGCCGCCGCTCCGGCTCCCCGCCCTGCGCCGCCTCGCACTGTGCCGCCTCGCCCTGCGCGGTTCGGCCCTGTGCCGCCGAGCCCCGTGCCGTCTGGCCCGCCGTCTTCTTGGCGCGCGCCCGCGCCCGTACGGACGTCGCGAGCGCCGCGACCAGTGGGGCGAGCAGGGCCACCCGCACCAGCTTGACCAGCACCGCGTCACCCAGCGCCGAGGGTCCGGCGGTCTGCGCGGTGGCCACCACCTGGCCCACGTCGTGCACGCTGGCCCCCACCCACCGGCCGAACGCCTCGTCGCCGAGCCCCAACGGGTGCTGGAGCAGCGGCAGGACGGCGATGGCGAGCGTGCCGCACAGGGTCACCAGCGCCACGGAGGTGGCCACATCGCGCTCATCGCTGTCCGACACCTCGCTCACCGCGCCGATCGCGGACGCCCCGCAGATCGAGTAGCCGGTGGCGATCAGCAGCGGCTGGTCGCCGCGCAGCCCCATCCGGCGGCCGAGCCACCAGGTGCCGCAGAAGGTGGCGGCGACCACGCCGAGCACCATCGCCACCGTGGCCCAGCCCAGGCCCAGCACATCGTTCAGGCTGAGCTTGAGGCCGAGCAGCACGATGCCCAGGCGCATCAGCCGCTTCCCGGCGAGCGAGAGCCCGGCCCGGCAGACCCCCCGGACCAGGCCGCGCGCTCCCGGCAGATGCGCGGCGACGATGCCCAGCACCACGGCGGCGGTCAGCATGGGTACGGCGGGGAGCAGCCGGTGGACGCCCCAGGCGGCCGCGACCCCGGCCACGGCGAGCCCGAGCCCGTACGCCGGGGCGGGCGGCCGCCATCCGGCGGCCTGCCGCGCCCGGCCGGGCGCGGCGGTCAGCGTCACTGGCCGTCCGCCGTCCGAAGGTGGCCGTCCGCCGTCCGACGGTCGTCGTCCGCCATCGGGAGGTCGTAGACCCGCCGGACACTGCTGCCCAGGCGGGCGATGTCCGCCCCGTAGACGTGGATCGAGATCGCCTTCGCCCCGCAGGCGTTCCACACCCTGTGGATATCTCCGGGCGGCGCGAATCCGCACACCGCGCCGCGCGGGTTGACCACGTCCTCCACCGCTATCAGCCGCGAGCCCGGGCCGTCCGGGACGAGGCGGTAGCGCCGCTCGTGCTCCTCACCCTCGTGGACGCCGGTCACGCACCAGGACACATGGTCATGGATCGCCGTGCGCTGGCCGGGCAGCCACACCAGCGCGACGATCGAGAAGCTGCCGTCGGGCTCGGCGTGCAGGAGGTGCTGGCGGTAGCGGTCGGGGTCGCCCTCGCGCTGCTCGGGGGTGAGCAGATCGTCCGAGCCGAGGTGGGGGGCGAGCCGTTCGCCCACCAGATAGGCGGTCACATCGGGCGCCAGACCCCGGCCGACGGCCTCGCGGACGTCGCCGACGAACGCGCCGAGGCGTGCCGTGAGAAGACGGGAGGACGGATACGCGGTCGGGGTGGTCATGACCGCAGCGTCCTGCCGCCCCCGTCATCACGTCCAACGACAGGTTGTTGAGCCGCCCCCAAGTTCCGCTTATGGATGAGGGATCAGCGCCCCGGGTCAGCGTCCGCCGGTCAACGTCCCCCGGTCAGCACCGTCCGGCCCTCAGCATCCGACCCGGTTCCCGGCCACCGCCTTCAGCTCCTCCAGCACCCGCGCAGTGGCCGGTATCCCCAGGTGCTCGCGGAGGACGTACGCCGAGACATGGCGGCGCGAGGCGGGGTCCAGGGCGCGCCCGGTGACCTTCTGATGGCACAGGAAGGACAGCACCAGGCCCGGCATCATCGCCACGCCGAGCCCGGCCGCCACCATGCTCTGCACCACCAGGTTGTCGTCGGTGGTGAAGGCGATGTCCGGGGCGAAGCCCTGCTCGGCGCATTCGTGCAGGAAGTTGGCGCGGCACCGCAGACATCCGGCGATCCAGCGCTCCTCGCTCAGCTCGGCCAGCTTGACCGCCCGCCGCCGGGCCAGCGGATGCCCGGTCGGCAGCAGCACCGTCAGCTGGTCCTCAAGCAGCGGGATCTCCACCAGCTCGGCGGGGGTCTCCTCGCGCAGCCCGGGATAGGTGAAGGCGAGGGTGATATCGCACTCCCCGCGCACCACCCGCCCGAGCGAATCCGGCGGCTCCCCCTCCAGCAGCTCCACCCGCACCCCCGGATGGGCGGCGGCGAGCCGGGCCATGGTCTCGGGGATGAGGGTCGCGTTGGCGCTGGGGAAGGCGCAGACCCGTACCCGGCCCGAGCGCAGCCGGGTGATGGCGCTCATCTGCTGCTGGGCGGTGGAGATGCTGGTCAGAATGGTGTCGGCGTGCCGGGCAAGGGTCTCCCCCGCCTCGGTGAGCCGCATCCCCCGGCCGACCCGGATGAACAGCGGACTGCCCACGGCCCGTTCGAGCGCCTTCATCTGCTGGGTGATGGCCGGTTGGGTGTACCCGAGGGCACGGGCGGCCCCGGAGTAGGAGCCGGAGCGGACCACCTCGTGGAACGTCTTGATGTGCCGGGAATCGAACACACTCGCATCATACGGAGCCGGGGACGGAAAACCGGAAACCCATAAGCGGGATTTGGGGCCGTACAAGATCGCCCCTACCGGCGCTTCTGCGTCATGCGGGCGCCGCGCCGCGGAGCCGACGACTCATGTGCGCCACGAGACGCATACGGCCGGGCGCCACACCCGATGCGCGAGAACACCCGGGACACCCGGAACACCCGGGACGGCCGGAACGCCCGGGACGGCCGGAACGCCCGGAGCGTCCAGGACACCCGGGACACCCGGGACACCCGGGACATCCACCCAAGCACGGTCAAGATGACAAACCTGGGGCAAGCTGGCCCCATGCCGCACTACACCTCGTACGACGGAACCGAGCTGGCCTACCGCGTCCTGGAGGCCCGGGACGGCTCGGCGGGGCCACCGCTGATCTGCCTGGCGGGCGGGCCGGGGCGGGACGCCGCGTATCTGGGCGACCTCGGCGGGCTGGACGCCCATCACACCCTCCTCATCCCCGACGGCCGCGGCACCGGGGACTCCCCTCCGGCCGCCGACCCCATCGGCTACGCCTTCCCCGGGCTCGCGGAGGACCTGGAGGCGCTTCGCCACCATCTGGACCTCGCCCGCTTCCCGCTGCTCGCCCATGACGCGGCCGCCGCCACCGCCCAGGCGTATGCGGCCGCCCACCCCGAGCGGCTGAGCCGCCTGATCCTGGTCAGCCCGGGCGCACGGCTCCAGGGTGAACTCCCTGAGGACGCCCGGGAGATCTTCGAGTCCCGCGCCGACGAGCCCTGGTGGAGGGACGCGTACACGGCGGTGCGGCTGCTGCCCGACACCACCGACCTCGCCGAAACGCGCAGGCTGCTGCTCCAGGCCGCCCCCATGGCGTACGGCCGCTGGGAGGAGCCCCAGCGGGCGCACGCCGAGAGCGAGGGCGAGCAGCTGGGGCCGGTGGCACGGGCGGGCTTCTGGCAGGGCGTCGACGAGGCGGGGCGGCGCGCGGTGCTGACCCGGCTGCACGAGGTGCCGTGCCCGGTGCTGGCCATCACCGGCGACCGGGACGCGGTGACCGGGATGCGGGCCGGGGAACTGGTGGCCGAGTCCTTCCCGGACGGCCAGGCGCGCCCCCTCCCCGGGGTCGGCCACTATCCATGGGTCGACGAGCCGGACCTCTTCCGCCAGGTGGTCGAGGACTTCCTGGCCCAGCGTCCCACCCACTGAACCCGCCCCACCGCTGAACCCACCACATAGCCGCCCAGGACGCCCGGCCGCGGAGGCACGCCCCGCGGCCAGGGCGTGCACCTCAAGGCCTCAACGGCGGCCGTAAACGGAATGTGTCAGTCGTATGGCGGCCCCCGCCCCTCCGTTGTGCCCGCCCCGACCCCGACCTATCGTCGAGAACACAGCACGACACGGCCGTGTGCCCGAGTGGTTGAGGGGCTCGACTGCAAATCGAGTTACGTGGGTTCGATTCCCGCCACGGCCTCCACACCCCGGCGCGGGCGCCTCACCCGGCGTCCGCGCTTTGGGTTGCCTCTCGGTGAACTCCCGACATCCTCTGGACACATGCGCCCGCAAGGCGCATGCTCATGCACACGCCCCTGCCGTTCGTTCCCGCATCGCGGCTACCCCAGGTAAACACCTAGGACCCCGGCGATTTTCACAGTCTCGCCACCGAACGGTCTCTTGACCCCCGCACTGAGTGCAATTCCGTCTCATAGGCTCGCATGAAGTGCCTGCGGCCGTGCGGAAAACTACTCCCGGTCGGCAGGCACATTTTCGACCGTGGTCCCATTCTCAGTGGGGGAAATGTGCAGCCCGCCATACCGGCCGCCCGTCAGCCGCTCTCGACCGGCCAGAGTGAAATCTGGTTCATAGAGCAGCTGGAGCCGCCGGAGAGCACCACCTTCCGGGTCGGCGAGTACCTGGAGATACAAGGACCGATAGACACCGAGCTTTTCGAACGGGCCCTGCGCAGAGCCGTGGCCGAGGCCGAGCCCTACAACATCCGGGTCGGCGAGGACGACGGGGAGCCCTGGCAGATCCTGGACCCGGTGACCGACTGGGAGCTCCCGAAGCTGGACCTCACCGTCGAGGACGACCCGTGGGCCGCGGCCGAGCGGTGGATGAAGAACGACCTGGCCACGGGGGCACTCAAGCTGGGCGACCACCCGGCGTTCTCCTTCGCCCTGCTGCAGGTGGAGGCCGAGCGCTTCCTCTGGTACCAGGGCACCCACCACATCGTCTCGGACGCCGGTTCGGCCGCCCTGCTGGGCCGTCGGACCGCCGAGGTGTACACCGCGCTCACCGAGGGGACCGACCCGGCCGAGGGGGAAACGGTCTTCGGCTCCCTGCGGGCGATGCTCGACCAGGACGCGGAATACCGGGCCTCCCCGGATTTCGCCAAGGACCGCGCCTACTGGCTGGAACACTTCGGTGATTCGCCGCGCCCGGCGCGGCTTTCCACCCACCCGACCAGGGAACTTTCCACCGTCCTCCGGCAGACCGCGTACCTGACCGAGGACGAGGCGGTCGAGCTGCGGGCCGCCGCGCGTAAATACGCCACCCACTGGTCCGCTATGATCATCGCGGCGACCGCGCTGTATCTGCACCGATTGACCGGTAAATCGGACATCATTCTGACGCTGCCGGTATCCGGCCGCACCGACGCCACTTCCCGTTCCATTCCCGGGATGTTTGCCAATGTGGTGCCGCTGCGCATCCAAGTGCGCGCCGATATGCGAATACGGGAGCTGGTCCGGCAGATCTCACGGGAAGTCAGGCAGGCCCTTCGGCATCAGCGCTACCGCCGTATCGACCTGGCCCGGGATCTGCGACTCCCGGACGGCGGAAACGGATTGCTCGGCCCGCACGTCAACATCATGACGTACGACTACGACTTCCACTTCGCCGGGCACCGGGTCAGGGGGCACAACCTCTCCAACGGCACCGTCGAGGACCTTTCGATCATGGGGTACGACCGGTCCGACGGCACCGGTGTCCGGATCGACCTCAACGCCAACTCCAACCTCTACACCGAGGACGCCCTCATCGCCCACCGGGAGCGCTATCTCGGCCTGCTGCGCACCCTCTCCGACACCTCCGACATGCAGCGCACCGTCGGCTCGCTGGAGCTGCTGTCGGCCGAGGAGCGCCGACGGGTGCTGGGCGCGCCGGGCGACACGGCGCACCCCACCTCCGGCGCCACCCTCCCGGAGCTGCTGGCCGCCCAGGCCGCCCGTACCCCCGACGCCCAGGCCCTGGTCTGCGATGACACCGTGCTCAGCTACGCGGAGCTTGACCGGGCGGCGAACCGGCTGGCCCGGGTGCTCATCGCGCGCGGCGCCGGGCCCGAGCGCACCGTCGGCGTGGCCCTGCCCCGCTCCGCGGACCTGGTCATCGCGCTGGTCGCGGCGCTGAAGACGGGGGCCGCGTATCTGCCCCTGGACCTGGACTACCCGGCCGAGCGGCTGGCGTACGTGCTCGGCGACGCGGCCCCCGCCCTCGTGGTCACCCGGGCCGACAGCGCCGGGGCGCTGCCCGCGCGAAGTGGTGTGGGGCGGCTGCTGCTCGACGTCGTGGACCTCACCGGCACCGGTGACGCCGCGGGGGATTCCGCCCCGGCGGTGGCGATCGACCCCGAGCACCCCGCGTACATCATCTACACCTCGGGCTCCACCGGCCGCCCCAAGGGCGTCCTGGTGCCCCACCGGGCCGTGACCAACAGCATGGAGTGGCTGCAGGGCGCGTACGGCCTCGCCCCCGGGGACCGGATGCTCCAGAAGACCCCGGCCGGATTCGATGCCTCCGTCTGCGAGTTCTTCTGGCCGCTGCTCAGCGGTGCCACCCTGGTGGTGGCCAGGCCCGGCGGCCACAAGGACCCGGCCTACCTGGCGCGCACGGTGCGCGAGGAGGGCATCACCGCGCTCCAGTTCGTCCCGTCCATGCTCCAGGCGTTCCTCGCCGAGCCGGGCGCGGCCGACGCGTGCGCGGGCGTCCTGCGGCGGGCCTCAAGCGGCGGTGAGGCGCTGCCGCGCGAGACCGCCGAGCGGTTCCACGAGCGGTTCCCCGGTGTGCCGCTGAACAACCTCTACGGGCCCACCGAGACCACCATCCAGATCGCCCACCACCCCTCCGCGGCCGGCGGCGAGGGCCCGGTGCCGATCGGCCGGCCGGTGTGGAACACCCGGATGTACGTCCTGGACACCGCGCTGAAGCCCTGCCCGGCGGGGGTCACCGGTGAGCTGTACGTGTCCGGGGCGCAGCTGGCCCGCGGCTATCTCAACCGGGCCGCCCTGACCGCCGAGCGCTTCGTCGCCGACCCCTACGGCCCGCCCGGCACCCGGATGTACCGCACCGGCGACCTGGCCCGGCTGCGGCCGGACGGCGATGTCGAGTACGTGGGCCGCACCGACGGCCAGGTCCAGCTGCGCGGCTTCCGTGTCGAGCTGGGCGAGGTCGAGGCGGCGCTGCGGGCGCTCCCCCGGGTGGCCGGGGCCGCCGCGGCGGTCCGCGCCGACCGGCCGGGCGACCAGCGGCTGATCGGCTATGTGACGGCCGCCGGGGACAACCCGCCGGACACCGCCGCGGTCCGCGAGGCGCTGGGCGAGGTGTTGCCCGAGCACATGGTGCCCAGCGCGTTCGTGGTCCTCGACGCCCTCCCCCTGGACGCCAACGGCAAGCTGAACCGCGCCGAGCTGCCCGCGCCCTCCTTCGAGGCCACCACGGGCGGGCGGGCGCCCCGCACCCCGCGCGAGGAGACGCTGTGCGCGCTCTTCGGCGAGGTCCTGGGCGTCGACGGCGTCACCATCGACGACGACTTCTTCCTGCTCGGCGGCCACTCGCTGCTCGCCTCCAAGCTGGCCAGCCAGGCCCGCTCCGCGCTGGCCGCCGAGCTGTCGATGCGCGACCTCTTCGAGGCGCCGACCGTGGCCCGGCTGGTGGCCCGCCTGGACGGCGCGGGACCTGCCCCGGCCCATGGACAGCAGCCGCTGGACATCCTGCTGCCGCTGCGCGGCGAGGGGGCGCGCCCGCCGCTGTTCTGCGTCCACCCCGGCGGGGGTCTCGGCTGGTCGTACGCCGGGCTGCTCCGCCATCTCGCCCCGGACCAGCCGGTGTACGCCCTCCAGGCGCGCGGTCTCACCAAACCGGACGTCCTCCCGGCGAGCGTCGAGGAGATGGCCGCCGACTACCTGGAGCAGATCCGGACCGTCCAGCCGACCGGTCCGTACCACCTGCTCGGCTGGTCCTTCGGCGGGCTGATCGCCCACGCCATGGCCACCCGGCTCCAGGAGCGGGGCGAGGAGGTCGCCACGCTGGCCGTGGTCGACGCCTACCCCGACAACGCCCAGGCCCTGCCCGATGCGCCCGAGCTCAGCAAGCGCCAGTGGCTCGGGGTGCTGCTCGACGACATCGGCGGCGGTGACATCTTCGCCCCGGGCTGGCTGGAGGCGCACCCCGACGGGGCGGACGGCACCGCCGACCTGGTGGCCGACCTCTGCCGGGAGACCGGGCTGCCGCCCCGGCTGCTGGAGGGCGAGACCAGCTTCCCGCTGCTCGACATCCTGCTCAACGACCAGGAGCTGATGCGGAAGTTCGCACCCGAGCGGTTCCAGGGCGACATGCTGCTGTTCCGCGCCGTACGGGAGATCCCCGGCTACCGGCGCGATCCGCTGCACGTGGCGGACGCCTGGCTCTCCTTCGTGGACGGCGCCCTGGTGGTGCACGGCGTCCCCGATCACCACTACCGGATGATGCGGGAGGAGTCCCTGGACCGGATCGGCCCGGCGGTGGCGGCGGCGCTGGACCGCGCCAGGGGCTGAGGGGCCGGGGCGCGGGGTTCCGGGCGGGGGCCGCTCCCTGGAGGGCGGCCCCCGCCCCGACCCGGATTTCGCCGATCGGGCCCTCACCAACCACAATTCAGCCAGGCGTCCCATCTCGTTCTCCTGCTCTCCCAGGCAGGTGAACAGGGTGGGCGCCTTCATGTGCAGAAGGAGATGAGCTCCCAGCGAGGAGGCACGTAGTTGGAAGGAAGGCTGGCCATGACGGTGGACGCAACGGACGAGGTGGAGCGGTTCATCCTGGGGGATCGGTTCGCCTGCCTGGCGGGACGGTCCGCCTGGCGCAAGGGCGGCATCACCCATCGTCACTACGACCTGATGGGATCGGGCGATTCGGCCCGGCTGATGGCGCTCGATCTCGCGGATTTCGTGACCGCGGCCGACTGGAGCCACCGGTCGTTCACAAGCTTCATCGCGACCTTCGAGCAGCCGCGCGGGGTGGATGAGCTGCGGTTCGAGGAGCTGCTGTGGGAACAGCTCCAGCTGCTCCACGAACAGGACTCCCGGTCCTATCGCTGGGCCGAGGGCTGCTCATCCGATCCGCAGGCCAGGGAGTTCGCCTACAGCGTCGCCGGTCACCCCTTCTTCGTCATAGGTCTGCACGAGACCCACCGCCGCTGGGGCCGCCGCCCTCCCTTCCCGATGCTGGCCTTCAACTCGCATGAGCAGTTCAACCGCATCAAGGGCGCCAAGATGTGGGACCGGCTCGCGGAGAAGATCCGCAAGCAGGACATCCAGCTCCAGGGCGACATCAACCCCAACCTGCTCGAGTACGAGGAGCTCTCCGAGGCCCGCCGCTACTCCGGCCGCCCGAAGCCCGCGGACTGGCAGTGCCCCTTCGCCGCCCGCGAGGCCGAGCGCGAACCCGCCCTGACGGGCCCGCCCCCGGCCTGAGTGCGACGTCTGTCACCGGCGGGCGTTCGAACGCCTGCCGGTGACAGCGGGATCGGCGCTGAGACGCGACTGCTCCCGGGAGTGTCCTAGCCCCGGTTGACGACCGCTGCCTGGGGGCGGATCGGGAGGCGGTTGACCGGGCGGCCGGTGGCCGCGCGGACCGCTGACGCCACCGCCGCCGGGGTCGTGACCACCGGCACCGCGCTGGCCGCCTTGGCGCCGAAGGGGGCCACCACGTCCCGCTCCTCGACCAGCTTGACGATGCGGACGTCGGGGATGTCCAGGGCGGTCGGCAGGGCGTAGCCGGTCAGGTCCGGGTGCCGGACCACACCGCGTGAGGTGCGCAGGTTCTCGGTGAGGGCCGCGCCGATGCCCTGGGCGACGCCCGCCTCGATACGGGTCTTGAGCTGACGCGGGTTGAGGACCCGGCCGACGTCCTGGGCCACCGTCATGTCGACGACCCGTACCGCGCCGATCTCGATGTCGACGTCCACCACGGCGCGCACCGCGCAGTAGGCGAGCCCGACGAAGGCGTCACCCTGACCGGTCTCGTCCAGCGGCTCGGTGGGGTGCGGCCGGCACTGCGCGGTGGCCCACAGCTCCTTGCCCTCCAGGGCCTCCTCGACGGTCGTGCTGAGCACCCCGTCATACGAGGTGATCTTGCCGTCGGCGATGCTGAGCAGTTCGGTGGACATGCCGAAGGTGTGCGCCAGGGGCTGCAGCAGCTGGGTGCGGACCATCTTCGCGGCGCGTTCGACCGCACCGCCCGAGACCCAGGTGTGGCGGCCGCGCGAGGCGGGCCCGGCCGGGGGCTGGTCGGTGTCGATGGGCGCCACATGGACCTCCTCGATGCCGAGGACGTCCTGGACGATCTGGCGGGCCAGGGTGGTGAAGCCCTGGCCGGTCTCGACCGCCGCGCAGATGACGGTGGCCACCGGCCCGGTGACCTTGACGGTGGCGGTGGAGACCTCGTCGGTCCCCTCGGCGCCGAGCATGTGGACCATGCCCAGGGCGTAGCCGACCCCGCGCCGCACCGCGGCCGGTTCGCCCGCGCCCTCCAGGCCGCCCGGCAGCAGCCACTCCTCCTCGGGGTCGTCCTTGGGGAGGGTGGGCAGCGGTGCGTCCCTTACGGCCTGCAGCAGTTCGGCGACCGGGGCCGGGCAGGTGACGGTCTGCCCGGTGGGCAGCAGATCGCCGGTGGCCATCACGTTGCGCAGGCGGAGCTCGACGGGGTCCAGGCCCAGCTTGGCCGCCAGCTTGTCCATCTGGCCCTCGTACGCGGCGCACACCTGCATCGCGCCCTCGCCGCGCACATGGCCGGAGGGCGGGTTGTTGGTGCGCACCGCCCAGCCCTCGATGAAGGCGTGCGGAACGACATAGGGGCCGCAGGCGAAGGAGACCGCGGCGGCGAGGGTGTCCGAGGAGGAGTCGGCGTAGGCGCCCGCGTCCAGCAGGATCTGCGCCTCGACCTTGACCAGCTTGCCCTGGGAGTCCGCGTGGTGGCGGTAGCGCAGCAGGGTGGGGTGGCGGTGGGGGTGGCCGAGGAAGGATTCCTCACGGGTCGCGGCCAGCTTCACCGGATGGCCGGTGCGCAGCGCCAGCAGCCCGAGCGGCAGTTGCATCCCCGGGTCCTCGCGCTCGCCCATGGCGCCGGGGACGCCGGTGACGACGACCTTCACCCGCTCCGGCTCCAGGCCGAAGCAGGCGGCGGCCAGGTCGCGGTCGGCGTGCGGATCGGTGGAGGCGGTGTAGATCTCCACGCCGCCGTCGGGGCGCGGCACGGCCAGCCCCGCCTCGGCGCCGATGGGCGCCGGGTCCTGGCGGCCGATGCGGTACAGCCCCTCGACGATGACCTCGCCGACCGCCTCCGGGTCGCCGAAGGACAGCGGGATGTGGCGGACCAGATTGCCGTCCGGGTGCAGCGGCTCGGCGGAGAACGCCTGCTCTGGGTCGGTGACCGGCTCCAGCACCTCGTACTCGACGGCGATGGCGGCGGCGGCCAGCCGCGCCGTGTCGGGGTGGTCGGCGGCGACCGCGGCGATGGGCTCGCCGTGGTGGCGCACCAGGTCCTTGGCGAAGACCGGACGGTCGGCGACCCGGCGGCCGTGGGAGGCGTCGCCGGGCACGTCGGTGTGGGTCACCACGGCCCGTACGCCGGGCATCTCGACGGCCTGCTTGGTGTCGATGGAGACGATGCGGGCGTGTGGGTGGGGGGCGCGCAGCACGGCGGCCCACAGCAGCCCCTCGGCCCACAGGTCGGCCGCGTACGGGAAGGTGCCCGAGGTCTTGGCGGCCGAGTCGGTGGGCGGCAGGGACACACCGAGGCCCGTGGCGGACGGGGTCTTGAGGGGCGTGCCGGCGGCGGGGGTGGCGGTGACGGCGCCCGCGCCGTCCGCGATTCCGGTCATGCCGATGCCCTTCCGCTGCCGCTTCCGTTGACGCTCCCGTTGCCGGTGATCCCGTGCGGTCCCGTCTGGTGCGGGATGCGGGCCGGGTCCTGGGCGTCGTGCCCCTCGTCCGGCCCGGCCTCCTCCTCGTCCGCCTCACGGCCCGCGACGACCTCGCGGACGGCGTCGAGGACCCCGCGGTAGCCGGAGCAGCGGCAGAGGTTGCCGGCGATCGCCCGGCGGGTCTCCTGGTCGGTCGGGGCGTGGTTGCCCTCGAGGAGATCGTGCACGGTCATCGCGAGCCCGGGCACGCAGAAGCCGCACTGCACGGCCCCGCACTGGGCGAGCGCGCGCTGGACGTCGGAGGGCCGTCCGCCGGTGGCAAGGCCCTCGACGGTGCGGACCTCGCTGCCCGCCGCGGTGGCGGCGGGCACCAGGCAGGAGGCGACGAGCCGTCCGTCGACCTGGACCGAGCAGGCCCCGCACTCGCCCTGGGAGCAGCCGTCCTTGGCCCCGGCGAGGCCAAGGCGCTCGCGCAGGACGTAGAGCAGCGACTCGCCGATCCAGACGTCGGTGACGGGGCGGTCGGCGCCGTTGACGTGCAGCACGTACGAGGCGAGCGGATGCTCGCTGTGGCTCGGCCCCTCGTCCGCGGCCGGGGCGGCCTCGGCGAGCAGGGGCTCCGCAAGGGGCTCGACGGGGGTGTCAGCGGCCTCGGGGGCGTCCGCGGGGGTCCCGGCCGGGGCGGGCACCCCGGCGGCGTCAGTGGCGTCCGAAGGGGAGTCCGCGGGGGAATCGCTGAACTCGCCCTCCGCGGCGGCCGGTTCGGGCCGGGCCGCGGGGCCTTCGGGCCCGGCCGCGGGGCCGGTGAGCCCGGGCCCGGCGTCGTCCGGCACCGCCTCGGCGGGGGCCGCGGCGCCCGGTGCGGGGTCGGGGGCGCCCGGCACCGCCTCGGGCGCGCCGGTGTGGCCCGCGCCGTCCTCGGGGCCGGGGTGCGGGGCGTGCCCATGGGCGTCCCCCGCGAAGGGGGCGCCCGACAGCCGGTCGTCCGCGAACGCGCCGTGCCAGGGCACCTCCTGGGGCAGCTCGGGCGCCGGACTGCCGTGCGGCGGGGTCTGGCGCCCGGTGTGCTGACCGTCGACCGGGTACTCGCCGGAGTCATCGGCGGCCGGATCGCCCGGCCGCCAGCCGGGGTCGTCGGCGGCGGGCCGCCCTGGCGCGCGGCCGCCGTGCGGCGGGGCGCCGTGCGGGGGCGTGCCACGGGGCGGGGTGTGCAGCCCCTGGTGTCCCTCGGTCGCGAACTCGCCAGAGTCCCCGCCGGAGGGGCCCGGCCACGCCGGGTCCGCGGCGGGGGCCGGTTCATCGCGGTCGGGCATGCGCAGCCGACGGCGGGCGGGCGGCGGCATGGGCCCGGCCGGCGGTGCGGACGCGGCCGGGCCCGGGTGGCCCTCGACCGCGTACTCCCCGGACTCCTCCGTGCCCTCGTCGGCGACCGGAACCGACCACTGGCCGGACTGGCCGGACGGACCGGAGTGGCCGGAGTGCCCCTGCTGCTGCCCGGGCTGGGGCTGTCCGGGCCGGGCCTGATGGGGCGGCTGCGGCTGATGCGGCTGCTGCCGGGGCTGCGCCTGCCCGGCGAAGGGCATCCGCAACTGGGCCGTCGTCTGCGGGTCCTGGGGGCCGTCCGGGTGGCCGCCGTACGGAGGGACGGCCGGGCCGGGGTGGTCGTCGACGCGGTACTCACCGGTCTCGTCCATCCCCTCGTCACCCGCGACCGGGATGGTCCACTGGCTGGTGTGCACGGGCCCGCCGGTGCCGTCCCCGGACGGGGCGGGCACCGGCCAGTCGTCCACCGGCTCCTCGGCCGCCGGAACCGACCAGTGGCCGGTGTGCGGCGAATGGTGGCCCTGCTGGTCCTCGGCGGACACCGGCCACTGACCGGAGCCGTAAGGGGGATCGTGATGGCCGCCGTAGAGGTAGCCACCATCGGTCTCGGCGGTGGTCCAGTGCCCGGTCATGCCCTGGTCGTGGGGCGCGCCCTGGCCATGTCCCGACGGCTGCCAGTGGCCGCCCTGGGACGGGTCACCGTGCCCGGTGTCCATGGGCGGGGGCGCGTAGCCCGTGCCGGGCGCCGCGAGCGGGTCCCAACGGCCGGAGGGGTCGGCGGGGTCCGGGTGGGCGTAGTCGGGCGGCAGTTGGACGAAGGCCGTCGACTCGGCGTCGTACTCCGGGCCGTGCGGCATCGGCTGCCACCCGCTCCCCGGCTCCGGCCGGTGCGGCTGCTGTTCATCACTCACGCGAGTGCCCTCCCCAGTGCTCGGCGGGCCAGGGCTGCCACGGTACGCCTCAGATGGATCGCGGCAGGCGGCAGGGGGACCGGCTCGCCCCCGTCCTGCGGGGGCAGCGGATCGGGGATGCACGCGGCGGCGACGTACTCGCCGAAAGCGGTCGTGACCTGCGGGTCCAGATGGCCGCGGTCGCCGTCCCAGTCGATGAGCGAGGCGACCCAGCGCTCGGCCTCCAGGGGGCGCAGCGGCATCGGCGCGACCGCGCCGACGGCACAGCGCACCCCGCGCCGCGCGGGGTCGAGGACGAGGGCGACGGAGGCGGTGGCCCGGCCGGGTCCGGTGCGCCCGGTGGCCTTCAGGAAGGTCTGCGGGGCGTGCAGCAGCGGAACCCGAACGAATCCGACGAGTTCACCGGGGCGCAGCAGATCGACCCCGGCGAGCAGATGGCTGACCGGGATCTCGCGGCGGGCCCCCTCCGGCCCGGCAATGATCACCGTGGCTTCCAGCGCGGCGAGCACCGGCAGCGCGTCGCCGGTGGGGGCGGCGGTGACGATGTTGCCGCCCAGGGTGCCGGCGTTGCGGATCTGCGGGGGCCCGGCGGCGCGCGCGGCCGCGGCCAGCGCCGGGATCAGCGCGGCGAAGTCGGGGCGGCCCATCCGGGCGTGGGTGAGTCCGGCGCCGAGGAGGGCGTGCCCGTCCAGGTAGCGCCAGCCGCGGATTTCGCTGATCCGGCCGAGGCCGACGAGCGCGGCGGGCCGCAGCAGGCCGGAGTTGACCGCGGCCATCAGATCGGTACCGCCCGCCACGGGCACGGCGGCGGGCATGGCGGCCAGTGCCGCCACGGCCTCGTCGAGCGTGCTCGGCAACGTCACCGTGTGCGCCGCCTGCGGTGCGTGCGTGGTCAACCCAGCTGCCCCTTCCCCGGTGTCCCGGCTGTTGCGCCGTACGGTACGTGCTGACAGCCCGGACGTGGCAACTCTGGCACATCTTGCGAGCCCGCCGTCGCGGGGGTCCGTGATCCGTGGATCCGTCCCTGACCTGGGGGATGGTACGGGTTTCTTACGGCGTCTCCGCCAGGAGTGGATTGCCACGTTTCAGGGACCCTTGTGCGATTTGGGCTTGCGCCGGTGGGACTACGCTCCCAGGGGCGGCGGAGCGCGGTGCGCACCTTGCGGGCGGCTCACACGATCGGGGGCGCCCCCTCGCGCGGGCGTCCGAGAAGGCCGGGGCGCCGCTGCCAGGGATGTGGCCCGGCGGGCGGGCGGTAGCTCACGCCGAGCGCGTCCAGGCGCGCGTAATGTGCCTCCATGCGCCCCTCGAACGCCTCGAAGTCCCGTTTGTCAGAGGGCGGCAGCGCCGACCAGACGACCTCGGCGAAGGCGGCGAGCCGGGGGAAGACCTGGTAGTCCACCCGCCTGCGGTCCTCCATCACCTCGGTCCAGACATTGGCCTGGGCGCCCAGCACCCGGTCCGCGTCGGCGCCGGTGAGCTGCGGCGGAACCGGTTCGAAGCGGTAGACGTCCGCCAGCGTGCGCACCCAGCCGAGGGGTACCGGCTCGTCGTCGCCCCCGGCCTGCCGGTGGTCGAGGTAGACCTGTTGCTCGGGGCACATCACGACGTCGTGCCCGGCCCGCGCGGCGGCGACCCCGCCCGCGTAACCGCGCCAGGAGGAGACCGCGGCGCCCTCGGGCAGCGGGGCGTCGGGCGCGCCGCCCTCCAGGATCTCGTCCCAGCCGATCAGCCTGCGGCCGCGCTCGGCGAGCCAGTTGCCGAAGTGGCGGATGAACCAGCTCTGCAACTCGTCCTCGTCGGCGAGGCCCAGTTCACGGATGCGCTCCTGCGCGGCGGGGGATTCCTTCCACTGGTCCTTGGGGACCTCGTCGCCGCCGATGTGGACGAAGGTGCCGGGGAAGAGGTCGAGCACCTCCTCCAGTACGTGTTCGTAGAAGCGCAGGGTGGACTCGGCCGGGGACAGCACGTTGGGGTTGATGCGCCAGGTGTCCAGGACGCCGAGGGCGGCGGTGTCCACGACGTCGGTGTTGCCCAGCTCCGGGTAGGAGGCGATGGCGGCCTGCGAGTGCCCGGGGATGTCGATCTCGGGCACGACGGTGATGTGCCGCTCGGCGGCGTAGGCGACGATCTCGCGGATGTCGTCCTGGGTGTAGTGGCCGCCGTGCGGCCGCTCGTCCCACAGCGGGGACGCCCGGTGGCCCAGCTTGGTGCGCTCGCGCCAGCCGCCGACCTCGGTCAGCTTCGGGTAGCGGCGGATCTCGATCCGCCAGCCCTGGTCGTCGGTGAGGTGGAAGTGGAACACATTGAGCTTGTGGGCGGCGAGCAGGTCCAGATAGGCCAGGACGCCGTCCTTGGGCATGAAGTGGCGGGCCACGTCCAGCATCAGCCCGCGCCAGGCGAACCGCGGCGCGTCCTCGACCGTCCGCTCCGCCAGCTCCCAGCCGGTCTCCGCGGCCCTGAGCGGGGCCCGGCGGAAGGCGTCGGGGCCCAGCAGCTGACGGAGGGTCTGGGTGCCCCAGTGGACGCCCGCGGCGGTGCCGCCCGCGATCTCCACCCGGCCGTCGGCCACGGTGAGCCGATAGCCCTCGGGCTCAAGCGCGGCGTCGATCCGCAGGCTGATGGTGTCGTCGCCGCCGGGCTCGCCGTCCGGCAGGGACAGGCCGAGCGCCTGGCCGAGGGTGGTGCGCAGCAGCCGCGCCACCCCCTCGGTGCCGGGCCCGGCGGCCAGGGCGGTGTGCCGCGGGTGGATCCGCGCGCCCGCGCGGCCGGGACGGCTCTGGTCGTGGCGGGGCGCGGGGATCAGCCCCGCGGCGTCGTGAGTCATCTGCTCCCCTGTCGGCCTCTCGTCAGCTGACATCGGCCCTCATCAGCCGACGTCAGCTCTTGTCGGTCCTCGTCGGTCCTCGTCGGTCCTCAGCCCTTGGCAGTAGCCCTTGGCAGTCCTGAGCCCTTGGCAGTCCTCGTCGCCCCGTCAGTCCTTCACCGCGCCGCCGAGTCCGGAAACCAGTCGGCGCTGTACGAAGACGAAGAAGACGAGCACGGGAATGGTCATGACGGTGGAGGCGGCCATGATGCCGCCCCAGTCGTTGCCCTCGTCCTTGAAGAACACCAGCAGTGCCATGGGGAGGGTGGAGTTCTCCGTGGCGCTGATGATGAAGGACTTGGCGAACAGGAAGTCGTTCCAGGCGCCGATGAAGGAGAACACGCTCGTCGCCACCAGTCCGGGCAGCACCAAGGGGAAGAGGATCTGCCACAGGAAGCGGGAACGGCTGGCCCCGTCGATGTACGCGGCTTCCTCCAGCGACTGGGGCACGGCCTTGACGAAGCCGCGCAGCATCCAGATGGCGAACGGCAGCGAGAAGGCGATGTGCGGCAGCATCAGCGAGCCCAGGGTGTTGAGCCCCACCTGGGGAACCGTTTGTCCCAGATCCCTCATCAGGAAGAACATCGGGATGGTGAGCGCCTCGATCGGCACCATCTGCGCCACCAGGAACATGATCAGCAGGGTGGTGCGGAACCGGAAGCGGAAGCGGGTGACCGCGGTCGCCGCCAGGAAGGCGATCAGCGCGGAGACGACCACGACCACGACGGCCACGTACAGGCTGTTGAGGAAGTACCGCCCGAAGTCCTCCTGCTGGAAGACCCGCCGGAAGGAGTCAAGCGAGGGGGAGGCGGTCCAGGGCCGGGGCTCGGTGGACTGGATCTCCCCCTCGGGCTTGAACGCCGAGAGCACCATCCAGTACAGCGGGAACGCCACGAGCGCCGCGACCACCAGCGCGGTGGCCTCGGCCGCCAGCCGCCAGGGGCGGCGCACTCGCAGGGATATTCGCGGGAAACTCACAGTTCTTCTCCCTGACGTCGCAGCAGCCGCAGATAGACCAGGGTGACGCCGAGCAGCATCAGCAGCATCACCACGCCGATCGCCGAGCCCAGGCTGTACTGCGAGGACGCGAATGCCTTCTGGTAGGCGTAGACGTTGAGCGTGAGGTTCTGGCCCGCGATGCCGCCGCCGTCGGTCATCACAAAGATCTGGGTGAAGACCTTGAAGTCCCAGATGATCGACTGGATGGTCACCACGACCAGGATGGGGCGCAGCATCGGCGCCATCACGCCCCGCCAGATCCGCCAGTTGGAGGCCCCGTCGAGCGCGGCGGCCTCCAGCACCTCGGACGGGATGGCCTTGATACCCGCGTAGACGGTGACCATCACGAACGGGAACGAGCACCACACCACTTCGAACAGCACCAGCGCGAAGGCGCTGTAGCGGTCGTAGGTCCAGGAGTAGTCCTCGAACCCGGAGAGCCCGAGCCACACCAGGATCTTGTTCACCGGCCCGAAGTCGGGGTCGAAGAGGAAGACCCAGACCGTCGAGCCGGTGATCCCGGGGGTGGCCCAGGCGCCGAGGGCCGCGAGCATCAGGGCCAGCCGCGGCACCGCCCGTACCCGGGTCAGCAGGACCGCGAGCGTGCAGCCGACCGCGAGGGTCGACAGCACGCACGCGGCCGCGAAGACCACGGTGGCGAGGGTGACGTCCCAGAACTGGCTGTCACCGAACAGGTGGGCGTAGTTGGCGAAGCCCTGGAAGGTGGCCGGTACTCCGCCGCTCACCTGCGCCTGGGTGTACTCCAGAAAGGAGATCAGTCCGAGCTGGTAGATCGGATAGACCAGCAGACCGGCGAGGACGACCAGCGCCGGAGCGAGGTAGACCCAGGGGGTCCAGGCTCCCTTTTTCCTGACCGGGGCCGGCCTAGCGTGCTTTTTGGTGCCGGAGCTCACTGATGGAATGCCTCGTTCATTTTCTTCGCCGCGTCGCCGGCTGCGTCGTCCAGGCTCTTACGACCGCTGACGATCTCCTGGAACATCGTGGGCAGGATCATCTGGGAGTCAATGGTCGACCAGGCGGGCGACTGCGGAACGAACTTGGAGCTGTCGTTCAGGGTCTTCACGAACGGCTTGACGAACGGCTGCTTCTGGGCGACCTCGCCCCGCACGTCGGTGAACGTGGGCAGGAAGCCCATCGCCTCGAAAAGACTGCGCTGCGTCTGCTTTCCGGCCAGCGTCTTGAGCAGGTCCACCGAGAGGGAACGGTGGGTCGTACTCTTGAGTATTCCGAGGTTGTTGCCGCCCGCGAAGGCCGGGGCGACATCGCCCTCCTTGACGCCGGGCAGCGGAATCACCGCGTACTTGCCCTTGGCCTTGCCGGCTTCGATCGCCTGGTGGTTGAAGTCACCGGCGATCACCATGCCCGCCTTGCCCGAGGCGAATGCCTCGACCCCGTCGTTGCCACCCCACTGGGCGCACTTGGCGGCCGGGCAGTTGTCGTCGCCGAAGAGCGAGGTATAGGACTTGATGCCCTTCTTCGCGTCCTTGCTGTCGATGGCCGCGTCGTACTCGTTGGAGCCGAACTTGCCCTTCTCGGTGGCGAGGTCGCCACCGTTGGCCCAGATGAACGGCATCGCCGCATAGGTGGCCGCGCCACCGACCGCGAGGCCGTACATGTCCGAATGGGCCTGGCGGACCTTCTTCGCGGAAGAAACCACCTCGTCCAAGGTGGACGGGGGCTTGAGGCCCAGCTCCTTGAAGATGTCCGTGCGGTAGTACAGGGCCCGTACACCGACGAAGAAGGGTGCGCCATACACCTTGCCGCCGACGGTCACCGCGTACTCGGCCGTCGCGTCGGTGTTCTGGGTCTCGTCCCAGGCACCGAACTCCTTACTGATGTCGGCGAGGCCACCGTCCTGGACATATCCAGCCGTGTCGGTGTTCCCGAACTCGACCAGGTCCGGCGCGCTCTTGGGGTCGTTGAACGCCGCCTTCATCTTCTGCGCCCGGGTGTTGACCGGGATGTAGCTGACGTCGACCTTGACACCCTCGTGCTGCTTCTTGAAGGTGGCTATTGCCTCGTTGGCCACCTTTTCCTTCGGCTTGTTGTTGACCTCCTGGAAGAGCCAGATGCGCAGCGTGCCGGTCTTATCGTCCGTGCCGGAGGAACCGTCGGACGTGGAGGGGGCACAGGCGGTCGCGGTCAGCCCCGCGAGAACGAGCGCCACAGCGGGCGCAGCGACGCGCCGTGAAAGCGCGGGGGCTTTGGGGAGCTTCAATGGAACGAACCCTTACACCAGGGCGTTGCACATAATGCAACGCGTGTTTCGCTCAGCACAATACGCGTGAGGCTAGGGAACCTTGAGCGCCCCCACAAGAGGTCTGAACCACTTGGTGGAAAATCGAAACGAACCACGTCGCGACAAAAGGAACTTCGCGCTAGCGACGGGGCAACTCCTCGCCCCGATAGGCGGGTTCAACATACGGCACGGCCTCTACCCGCGCACCCGATTCCGCCAGCCGCTCGACCACCCGGTCCCAGTCCGGCCAGGTCTTCCGGAACCGCTCCAGAACGCGGTCGCTGGCCACCAGCACCACATCGGCGCCCGGGTCCTCGGCCCACTGCAGGAGTCTGGGCAGGGTCGGCTGGGCGACCGACATCACACAGCCGCCCGAGAGCCGGTAGCCCCGCTCGGCGGCCAGCCGCCCGCACCGCTCCAGCTGGGCGTCCCAGTCCTTTTCGAACTGGCAGTAGGCGCTGCCGCCTTCCGCTCCGGGCCCGTCGACTTCGGGCTCGTCGACCTCACGCGCCCCGAACACCAGATAGGCGGCCCGCGCCGCCCCGTTCTCCGTACGCCCGCTCATGGGCCGACCCTACTGGGGGCCGTCCGGCGCGCGGCAGGGCGCACACGGCACGGCACGCCCGGCCCGCGACCCCGTCTCGGGGTCGCGGGCCGGGCGTGCCGTCTGTCCGCGCGGGGCTCTTCGTCGAGGCTTTGCGTCAGCGCCTAGGGCCGACGGACCGGCTACTTCTTCCCGTCGCCGTCCTTGCCCTTGTCGCCACCGGCGCCCATGCCCTCGAAGATCTCCTTGCACATGGGACAGACCGGGTACTTCTTCGGGTCACGGCCCGGGACCCAGACCTTGCCGCAGAGTGCGACGACGGGAGATCCGGAGAGGGCGCTCTCCATGATCTTGTCCTTCTGTACATAGTGGGCATAGCGCTCGTGGTCGCCGTCACCGTGCGACACCTGCGGTGTCGGCTCAACGAGGGTCCCCGTGCCTGCCCCGCGCTCGGGCTCAAGAGTGCTCATACAGCCCTAGGGTACTCATGCCTAATTGAGAGAAGGGTCGTCCGGATACGTGGCGACCATGGCCAGCTCACTGCGCTGGCGGCGCAGCACCGACCGCCACAGCCGCTCGGGGGCGGGCGAGGACACATCGCCCGGCTCGGACTCCACCACGTACCACGCGCCCTCGGCGAGCTCGTCCTCCAGCTGACCGGGCCCCCAGCCCGCGTAACCGGCGAAGATGCGCAACGAGCCCACGGCCGCCGCCAGCAGCTCCGGCGGCGCCTCCAGGTCCACCAGGCCGATCGCGCCGTGCACCCTGCGCCAACCGAGTGGCCCGTCCTCGGTGCGCGCCGGGGACCTGCCCGACTCGCCCGGTACGACGGCCACGCCCAGCGCCGAGTCCAGCGAAACCGGACCGCCCTGGAAGACCACCCCCGGCTCCCCGGCCAGCGATGCCCACGACTCCAGGATGTCGCCCACCCCCACCGGGGTCGGACGGTTCAGGACCACGCCGAGCGAGCCCTCCTCGTCATGGTCAAGGAGCAGCACCACCGCGCGGTCGAAATTCGGGTCAGCAAGCGCCGGTGTCGCGACAAGCAACCGTCCTGTGAGCGAGGACACCTCGGTCATGGCCACATGATCCCCCATATCCGGGCCGGAGGGGGAGTGGAAGTCGAGTCCCGTATGAGAGCAGGTCGGGGCGCAGGACAGCAGACGCGGCGCACATGACCGTGGGCCCTTGGACCGGAACGGAACGTGTTGTGTCGCCCACGGGGCGACGCGATGGGCGCAAGAGCCTTACGGAGGCGGTCTCCGAGGCCATTACTCTTGGCCTTTGGCCCTAGTGCCTTTTGGCCCTTGCCCGTCTCAGGAACGCGAGACCAGATGACCCGCTCGAACGATGTCCTGCTCGTCCATGGCGGCACCCCGCTCGAAGGCGAGATCCGTGTCCGCGGCGCGAAGAACCTCGTGCCGAAGGCCATGGTGGCCGCCCTGCTCGGCAGCGCGCCCAGCAGGCTGCGCAACGTGCCCGACATCCGCGATGTGCGGGTGGTGCGCGGGCTGCTGCAGCTGCACGGAGTGACGGTGCGCCCCGGCGACGAGCCCGGGGAGCTGGTGCTCGATCCCACCCATGTGGAGAGCGCCAATGTCGCCGACATCGACGCGCACGCGGGTTCCTCGCGGATCCCGATCCTCTTCTGCGGCCCGCTGCTGCACCGCCTGGGCCACGCCTTCATCCCGGGCCTGGGCGGCTGTGACATCGGCGGCCGGCCGATCGACTTCCACTTCGACGTGCTGCGCCAGTTCGGGGCGACGATCGAGAAGCGGGCGGACGGCCAGTACCTGGAGGCGCCGCACCGGCTGCGCGGCACCAAGATCCGGCTGCCGTACCCGTCGGTGGGCTCCACCGAGCAGGTGCTGCTGACGGCGGTGCTCGCCGAGGGTGTGACGGAACTCTCCAACGCGGCGGTCGAGCCGGAGATCGAGGACCTCATCTGCGTACTGCAGAAGATGGGCGCCATCATCTCCATGGACACCGACCGCACGATCCGGATCACCGGTGTCGACCAGCTCGGCGGCTACAACCACCGCGCCCTCCCGGACCGTCTGGAGGCCGCCTCCTGGGCGAGCGCGGCGCTGGCCACCGAGGGTGGCATCTATGTGCGCGGCGCCCGCCAGCGCGAGATGATGACCTTCCTGAACACCTACCGCAAGGTCGGCGGCGCCTTCGACATCGGCGACGAGGGCATACGGTTCTGGCACCCGGGCGGCAAGCTCAACGCGATCGCCCTGGAGACCGACGTCCACCCCGGCTTCCAGACCGACTGGCAGCAGCCGCTGGTGGTGGCCCTGACCCAGGCGTCGGGCCTGTCCATCGTCCACGAGACGGTCTACGAGTCCCGGCTGGGCTTCACCTCGGCGCTCAACCAGATGGGCGCGCACATCCAGCTCTACCGCGAATGCCTGGGCGGCTCCGCGTGCCGGTTCGGCCAGCGCAACTTCCTGCACTCCGCGGTCGTCTCGGGACCCACCAAGCTCCAGGGCTCCGACCTGGTCATCCCCGACCTCCGCGGCGGCTTCTCCTACCTGATCGCAGCCCTGGCCGCCCAGGGCACCTCGCGGGTCCACGGCATCGACCTGATCAACCGCGGCTACGAGAACTTCATGGAGAAACTGGTCGAACTGGGTGCGAAAGTGGAGCTCCCGGGCGGCGGCAACGCCGTGTAGGGCCTCCGCGGAACCCCACAAAGCCTCCATTGGGCCTCGTACAGGCTCGTATGGGCCCGTAGAACCTCGTAGAGCCTCGTGGGCGGGCCTCAGGCCCGTAGGAGCGCCGAAGGGGCGGCCACCCTCCCGGGTGGCCGCCCCTCCTCATGCGCGGGGGCTTACTTGCCCTTGGCGGCTTCCTTGAGCTTGGAGCCCGCGGACACCTTCACGCTGTAGCCGGCCGGGATCTCGATCGGCTCACCGGTCTGCGGGTTGCGCGCGGTACGAGCGGCACGGTGGGTGCGCTCGAAGGTCAGGAAGCCGGGGATGGTGACCTTCTCGTCGCCCTTGGCGACGACCTCACCGGTCACCTCGGCGAGGGCGGCCAGCACGGCGTCGGCGTCCTTCCGGGTCACCTCGGCGCGCTCGGAAAGAGCGGCCACCAGCTCACTGCGGTTCATGTTGTACTCCCGTGTTCATCTTGCCAATGAGGCGTGAGATCGAAGCCGATGCTGCCAGGGCCCTCGGACAGTCCCCGGACCCGGGTCTGCTGTTCAGACCCTCGCGCCCGGAACGCATCCTGCCCCCACCTGTGGCGGGAATGCCAATCCGGAGCCCTGGAGAGTCACACGAAAAGCGCCGTGGCGGTCGTTTTCCTGCCCGCCACCCTATGGCCGCTCCCGGGACCCCGGAGTGCGCGACGCGCCGTGCCGCGCCTAGACCACAGTGGTACTGGTCACAGCGCGCGCCGCGTCCCGCACGGCCCCGGCGACCGCCCCCGCGACCTTGTCGTTGAAGACGCTCGGAATGATGTAGTTGGCATTGAGCTCGTCGTCGTGGACGACATCGGCGAGCGCACCAGCAGCAGCCAGCATCATCTCGGTGTTCACCGTACGCGACTGCGCGTCCAGCAAACCACGGAAAACGCCCGGGAACACCAGGACGTTGTTGATCTGGTTGGGGAAGTCCGAGCGGCCGGTGGCGACCACGGCGGCGGTCTGGCGGGCGATCGCCGGGTCCACCTCGGGGTCCGGGTTGGCCAGGGCGAAGACGATCGCGCCGTCCGCCATGGCGGCCACATCGTCGCCGGCGAGCACGTTCGGGGCCGAGACGCCGATGAAGACGTCCGCGCCCACCACGGCCTCGCGCAGGGTGCCCGTGACGCCCTCCGGGTTGGTGTTGTCCGCGATCCAGCGCAGCGGGGACTCCGGGTCGGCGGAGACCAGGTCCTGGCGCCCGGCGTGCACCACACCGTGGATGTCGGCCACCACCGCGTGCCGCACCCCCGCGGCGTTCAGCAACCGCAGGATGGCCGTGCCGGCCGCGCCCGCGCCGGACATGACGACCCTCACGTCCTCGATCTTCTTGTCAACCACCCGCAGCGCATTGGTGAGGGCGGCCAGCACCACGATCGCGGTGCCGTGCTGGTCGTCGTGGAAGACCGGGATGTCCACGGCCTCGCGCAGCCGCGCCTCGATCTCGAAGCAGCGGGGGGCGGAGATGTCCTCCAGGTTGATCCCCGCGAAGCCGGGGGCGATGGCCTTCACGATCGCGACGATCTCATCGGTGTCCTGGGTGTCCAGGCAGAGCGGCCAGGCGTCGATGCCCGCGAACCGCTTGAAGAGGGCCGCCTTGCCCTCCATGACCGGCAGGGCGGCCTTGGGGCCGATGTTGCCGAGGCCGAGCACCGCGGAGCCGTCGGTGACGACGGCCACACTGTTGCGCTTGATGGTGAGGCGGCGGGCGTCCTCGGGGTTGTCCGCGATGGCCTGGCAGACCCGGGCCACGCCCGGGGTGTAGACCATGGAGAGGTCGTCACGGTTGCGGATGGGGTGTTTGGACGACATCTCGATCTTGCCGCCGAGGTGCATCAGGAACGTACGGTCGGAGACCTTGCCGAGCGAGACGCCCTCGATGCCCCGCAGCTTCTCCACGATCTCCTGGGCGTGCGCGGTCGAGGTCGCGGCGATGGTCACGTCGATACGGAGCGTCTCATGGCCGGACGCGGTCACATCGAGGCCCGTGACCGAGCCACCGGAGGACTCCACGGCCGTGGTCAGCTGGCTGACCGCGGTACCGCTCGCGGGCACCTCCAGCCGGACCGTCATCGAGTACGAGACGCTGGGCGCCGTTGCCATGGCCTGGTTCCTCTGCTTTCCCTTGTTCATGCTGTCGGGCCGCGCAATTGCCGGGCCACGTCCACAGATGGTTACACCTACCTCTGGGTACGGGGTAACCCGGCCCGACTTTCGGACATATTGTTCTGACATAGCAGGGTGGGGTCACCCGAGTGGAAACCCCCACTCCTTCGCGGGAACGCCTGGCGAGGCGGGCCGTCCGCCGCGGCCACCGCCCTAGGCTCTGGCGCGCCACAGCGTCAGAGGACGCCGAGGAAGAGACAACGAGGAGCGCGGGCATGGCTCAGGGCACCGTGAAGTGGTTCAACGCCGAGAAGGGATACGGCTTCATCGCCCAGGAGGACGGCGGACCGGATGTCTTCGTCCACTACAGCTCGATCGACGGCAGCGGTTACCGCAGCCTGGTCGACGAGCAGCGGGTCGAATTCCAGATCGTGCAGGGCCGCAAGGGCCCCCAAGCGGAAGAGGTCCGCGTCCTGGGCGGCTGACGCCGCCGGGCGCGGACCCCTTACGGAAGAGATGAGAGGTGGCACCGACCCGCCATGCTCGCCTCGCGGCAAGTGGTCGCTCGAAGCGACGAAGGTTGGGCCCGGGGGCTTGGATCGGGCCGGTGCCACATCAAGGCTAACAAACAGGCCCGGGAAGGGATTCCCCTCCCGCGGGGTGGATTTCGCGGGCCGTCCGCGGCGGCGGCGGGGGCCGGTCCCCCGGCCACCGTGGGCGTCACTCCCGCAGCAGGTCGGGGACGCCGTTTTCGTTCGGCACATCGCGGTCGGACGCCACGACCGTCAGCCGCTGGGTGGCGCGGGTGAGCGCCACGTACAGCACCCGGAGCCCCGCCGGGGACTCATCGGCGATCTCGGCGGGCGAGACCACGACCGTCGCGTCGTACTCCAGCCCCTTCGCCTCCAGGCTGCCCAGCGCCACCACCCGGTCGCCCAGGCCCGTCAGCCACTGACGGGCCTGGGCGCGCCGGTTCATCGCGACGACGACGCCGACGGTGCCGTCCACCTCGTCCAGCAGCCGGACCGCCTCCCGGCGCGCCGCCTCGCCGAGGCCGCCGTCAGCGCCCGGTACGAAGCGCGGCGCCACGCCCGTGGAGCGGACCGCCTCGGGGGCGGGGGTGCCCGGCATGGCGAGGGCGAGGACCTTGGTGGCCAGTTCGGCGATCTCCGCCGGGTTGCGGTAGTTGACCGTGAGGGTGAAGCGGCGGCGGGGGCGGCTGCCCAGCGCCTCGTCCCGGGCCCGGCCCGCCTCCTCCGGGTCGGACCAGGAGCTCTGAGCCGGGTCGCCGACGACCGTCCAGGTGGCGTGGCGGCCCCGGCGTCCGATCATCCGCCACTGCATCGGGGTGAGGTCCTGCGCCTCGTCGACGATCACATGGGCGTAGTCGGCGCGCTCCCGCTCGGCGCGCTCGGCGCGGCTGCGGCGGGGGCTCACCCGGTCGGCGTACGTGGTCAGCTCGTCCAGACCGGTCAGCTGGTCCAGCGGATCGGCCTCGCGGGGGCCCGCGGGGCGGGCCGGGGCGCCCAGGAGGGTGGTGAGTTCGTCCAGCAGCGCCACGTCGTGGACCGACAGCGGGCCCTGCCCGTCCGGGCCGAGCCGGGCCAGCGACCGGGCCGTCTGACGGACCTCGCGGGGGTTGAGCACCCGCCGTGACCAGCGGCTGAGCCGCTTCTCTTCGGCCATGGCGGCGAGCACGGAGCGGGGGGTGAGCTCGGGCCACCAGGCGTCCAGGAACTCCTGGAAGGAGTCCTCGGAGGAGATGTCCTCGTCGAAGCCCTCCCGCGCCTCGGCGGCCAGCTCGGGGTCGGTGTACCGCCTGGGGGCGCCGGAGCGGGTCCACAGCGCGTCCAGGAGCAGTCGGCGGGCACGGGGACGCAGCAGATTGACGGGCGCGGTGCCGCCCAGCGCGTTCTGGCGGATGGTGCGCAGCTCATCGGCGTCCAGCTCGATCCGGGCGCCGAAGGCGACCACGCGCAGCCGCTCGGGCGGACCGCCGGGTCTGGCCCCGGGGCCCGCGCCGGGTCTGCCGCCGTGGGTGTCCAGCGCCCCGTCCAGCGCCCCGTCCAGCGTCAGCTGGCCGTGGTCGGATGACGAAGCCGCCGACGAGGACGACAGGGCCGATGAGGACGACGAGGGGGAAGACCCGGCGGCCCCGGCGGACCCGCGCGGCAGCTCCAGTGCGCCGCGGGCGGCCTTGCGCAGCACCTTCACCATCCGGGACGAGCCCTTGACGCGGGCCACCGCCGGGGTGTCGTACGTGGTGGCCTCGGCGCCCTCCACCAGCGAGCCCACCGCCCGGATGGCCACCTGCCCCTCCTCGCCCAGCGAGGGAAGCACGCCCTCGGTGTAGGCGACCAGCAGCGGGGTGGGGCTGACCACGAGGATGCCGCCCGCGTACCGCCGCCGGTCCTGGTAGAGCAGGTACGCCGCGCGGTGCAGCGCCACCGCCGTCTTCCCGGTGCCGGGGCCGCCCTCGACCTCGGTGATGGAGGCGGCGGGCGCGCGGATCACCTGGTCCTGCTCGGCCTGGATGGAGGCCACGATGTCCCGCATGGTGTGGCCGCGTGCCTGGCCGAGCGCGGCCATCAGCGCGCCGTCGCCGACCACCGGCAGCGCCCCGCCGTCGAGGGTGGCGCTGAGCTCCGGGCGCAGCAGGTCGTCCTCGACGCCCAGCACCCGGCGGCCCTTGCTGCGGATCACCCGGCGGCGGACGACCCGGCCGGGGGCGACCGGGGTGGAGCGGTAGAAGGGCGCGGCGGCGGGCGCCCGCCAGTCGATCACCAGCGGGGCGTAGTCGGCGTCGAGGACGCCGATGCGGCCGATGTGCAGCGTTTCGGCGATCTCCGCGCGGTCGCCGTCCGGGCCGGTGCGGATGGCGTCGTCGGCGGGCTCCACCGAGGTGTAGGCGCCGTCGGGGCCGCGTCGGCCGTCCTTGCCCGGCAGCAGATCGATGCGGCCGAAGAGGAAGTCCTCGAACTCGCTGTTCAGCCGGTTGAGGTGGACCCCGGCCCGGAAAACCTGGGCGTCCCGTTCCGCGAGCGCGCCCGGCGTGCCGACCTGGCCGCGCTTGGCGGCGTCGTCCATGAGGAACTCCGCCTCGTGGATCTTCTCCTCGAGGCGGTGGTACACCCGGTCAAGATGCGTCTGCTCGATCCGGATCTCGCTGTCCCGGACCCCGTCCCCGCGGTCCCCCCGCGGTGCCGTCCGGTCGTCATGCGTGGCGTTGTGCGCGGCCACCCAGGGGCCCCCTTCTGTGTTCTTAAGGGCAGCCGTCAACCGTACACCTGTGGAGAGGGGGTTTCTCAGAGCCTGACCTGGGCCAGCCGCTGGCCGTCCAGGGTGCGGACCTCGAACCGCTCGATCTCGTTGGTGTTCATGGCGGCGCCGCCCTGGGCGTAGAGCGGTTCCTTGCTCCAGCGGGAGCCGTCCCCGTCCTTGACGCCGTAGCCCGAGGTGGGCACGGCCCAGGTGGTGATGGTCTCCTCGTGGCCGTCCTTGCCGATGGCGACCAGGTCGCAGCTGCGCGGCCCCTTGAGGTTGCCCAGCTTGAGGGCGACGGAGGTGCCCCAGCCCTTCTGCTGCAGCGAGACGGAGGCGTCCACCTTGGTGACGGGGTCGACCGAGCCGAACTTCTCGCCCTGGTCGTACACCTGCTTGGAGGAGGAGGCCACCACCTGGTCCTTGCCGCCGTCGTCGGAGCCCGCGGTGATGGCGGCTCCCGCGAGCGGGCCGCCGACGATGAGGACGGCGGCCGCGGCGACGAGGAAGAGACGCCGTCGGCCGGAGGCTTTACGGCTCACCGCGACGTCGTCCAGCAGCCGGTCGAGCAGTTCGGGCCCCGGGCGGGCGGTGACCACCGCCGGATCCGGGAGCGCGGTGCCGTCGGCGGCGGTGGCGTACTCGGCCAGCAGCGGCGGCAGGCCCATCAGCTCGTCGAGCTCGGCGGCGCACCGCTCGCATCCGATGAGGTGGTCCTCGAAGCGCGCCGCGTCGGCGGGGTCGAGCACCCCGAGCGCATAGGCGCCGACCGCGGTGTGCTGCTGGTCGTCCGCTGCCGGCATCATGCCGTGACCCCCCGTTCCTCGAGCGAAAGCTTCAGGGAGCGCAGCGCGTAGAAGACCCGGGACCGCACCGTCCCGGCGGGAACGCCCAGCACTTCGGCCGCCTCACTCACCGTCCGTCCCTTGAAGTATGTCTCGACGAGCGCCGCTCTATGTGCGTCGGTGAGGTCATTCAGCGCGTCAGAAATGGTCATCTGGCGCAATGCGCGGTCGATGTCGTCCGCGGCGGGCATCGCATGGAGCGGCGCGGCGTCCACTTCGTGGGGGCGGGCGCGGCGTTGGCGGTGGCCGTCGATGACGATGCGGCGGGCCACGGTCACCAGCCAGGGTCGTACCGATCCGCCGGAGCGCCGCAATTGGTCGGCGTTGCGCCAGGCGCGCAGAAGGGTCTCCTGGACCACGTCCTCGGCACGGTGCCGGTCGCCCGCGACCAGGCGCAGGACGAAGGCGAGAAGCGGGCCTGCGTGCTCCGCGTAGAGCGCGCGCATGAGCGCGTCGTCCGGTGTCGTCCTCTCGGTCACGAGGGCATCTTTGCGTACGCAAGCCGCCGGGTCGAGGGGGGTACGGGCTGGAAACACTCGGCGTTCATCGACCACCGTGTGATGTACATCCCATTCCCCGGCTGAACTCTCCCGCTGTGCGATGCGTACTTGAGTCCGAGTGCGGCCGACGCCGGGCGGGCTTCGGCCATCAGGAAGGGCTCCCTCCCCAAATCCGCCCCGCAGGCCCCGGTCCCCCCATCCGGGGCCTGTGTCATGTCCGGGTACCGGGTGGTACTGACCGGGGCATGACCGAATATCGCCTCACGCTTTGCTGATGCTTGGATTTACCCGGCGTCGGTGCCGGGCGACCCGCTCGCGGTTTCCGCAGATTTCGCTGGAGCACCAGCGCCGGCGGCGGCCGCGCGAGGTGTCGAGATAGACCAGCGAGCAGGTCTCCCCCGCACAGCGCCGCAACTGCCCGCGCGCCACCGGGTCGGTGAGCAACTGCACCGCGTCCCGGGCGATCTGGGAGAGCAGCGCACCGCAGTCCGGCTTCCCGGCGAGGGCGCACACCAGGGTGCCGTCGGGGGTCCGTACGGCGCGCAGCGCGGGCGGGGCGGTGGCGGCCAGCGCGTTCATCCGCTCCAGATCGGCCGCCGCGGCATGGCCGTCGACCTCGGTGTGGACGATGCGGTGCAGCAGATCGCGGGCGGCCCGGAAGCGGACCAGCCAGCGGTGGTCCACGGCCTCGAGCGGGGTGCCGCCGGGCACCAGACCGGCGCCCAGCAGCCACGCCCTGAGGGGTTCCACCCCGCCGAGCCGCTCGACGGGCGCCTCGCTGAGCCGACCGCCGACGGTGGCCACCAGGTCCAGGCAGATCCGCCCCGAGTCGAACCGCAGGTCGTAGGCCGACGCCGACGCCATGTTCCCGTCACCCCTTCGGGAAGCCCCGATCCGGTCACCTTCAGAGTGCCCGCCGCGCGTGATACCCGTAACCCTCTCAGCCCAGCCCCTCCGGCAGAACTCCAGTCCCTCCGGCGATTGAGGAGCCGGGCCCGGGGCGGAGCCCCATGTTCCAGCCCCTCCGGCGTTTGAGGAGCGGGGTCCGGGGCGGGGTCCCGGCGGGGCCGAGGGGCGGAGCCCCGACAAAAACAGCTACCCGCCCCCATACTTCGTGTCGGCCGACGGATCGAGCGCCAGCCGATACCCCCGCTTGACCACCGTCTGGATCAGCTTCGGCGAGCCAAGAGCCGTCCGCAGCCGGGCCATCGCCGTCTCCACCGCGTGTTCATCACGCCCGGCCCCCGGCAACGACCGCAGCAGCTCCGACCGCGCCACGACCCAGCCCGGCCGACGCGCCAGGGCCCGCAGCAACGCCATCCCGGCGGGCGGCACCGTACGCAGCTCCCCGTCCACGACCACCGCATGGCCGCGGATCTCCAGCCGCCGCCCGGCGACCGGCAACGGCCGCACCCGGCCCGGAAGTTCCGCGGTCACCAGCTGCACCAGCGGCCCGAGCCGGAACCGTTCGGGCTGGGAGGTGGGGATGTCGTGGGCCTCCAGCGGCAGCGCGGTGACCGGCCCGACGCACGCGGGCAGCACATCGTGGCGGAGCGCGTCCAGCAGCTCCCCGCGCATTCCGCGCCGCTCCGCCCGGTCCAGCAGGCTCGCGGCGGCGGGCGCGCTGGTGAAGGTGACGGCGTCCAGGGCACGGGCGACCGTCGCGTCCAGCAGCCGGTCCACCGGACCGATGTCCTCCGGTGGCATCCAGCGGTACACCGGCACCCCGACCACCTCCGCCCCCGCGGCCCGCAGCGACTCGATGAAGCCGGGCAGCGGCTCGCCGTGCAGCTGGACGGCGACGCGGTTGCCCTCGACGCCCTCCTCCAGCAGCCGCTCGAGCACCTCGGCCATCGATTCGGAGGCCGGGTACCACTCCTCGGTGAGCCCGGCGGCCCGGATCGCCCCGCGCACCTTGGGCCCACGGGCCAGCACCCGCACCTCGCGCAACCGGTCGAGCAGGGCCTCGCCCAGGCCCCAGCCGTCGGCGGCCTCGACCCAGCCGCGGAAGCCGATGGCGGTGGTGGCGACCACGACATCGGGGGCGCTGTCGATCAACTGCTTGGTGGCGGCGAGGAGTTCGGAGTCGTCGGCCAGCGGCACGATCCGCAGCGCGGGCGCGTGCATCACCTCCGCGCCACGGCGCCGCAGCAGGGCGCCGAGCTCATCCGCACGGCGCGCGGCCGTGACCCCCACGGTGAATCCGGCGAGAGGGCCGACGGGCGGCTCATCGCCCGCGGCCCCGGTCTGTTCTCGGTGCATGGCTCTCGACCCGATCTCCCGATCTCCCGGTTCACTCGCGTAGCGGTGCCTTCGGCTCCGCATCCTGTCGCCGTCCCGTATCGGTGGCGGTTCCCGGAGGTTTCCCGGACGTAACGGGGCCGACGGCCGGGGGCTTCCGCGACGGGCCGTACGGGCTCCCCCGGCCGACCGCACGGGCCCCCGCCCGACCGTACGCCCCGAGCCGCCGGAACGCCCGCTCGGCTGTCGTCCCCCTCAGAAACCCGTTCAGAAGCCCGTTCAGACGTCCGCGTAGGCGGGTTGCCGCTCCGCCCGCGGATCATGCGCGCCCGCCCGCACGGCGGACACCGCGGCCGGGCGGCGGGCGCCACGGAGGTATACGGCCCAGGTGACCGCGGAGCACACCGCGTAGAAGCCGAGGAAGGAGACGAAGGCGGGGGTCCCGGACTGGGCGCCCAGGAACGACTCCCGGAAGGCGAGGTTGATCCCGAGGCCGCCGAGCGCGCCGACCGCCCCGATCAGCCCCATCGCCGCGCCCGACAGCCGCCGCCCGTAGACCGCGGCCTCCTCGCCGGTCAGGCCGCGGGCCACGGCCTTCGCCTGGAAGATGCCGGGGATCATCTTGAAGGTGGAGCCGTTGCCCAGCCCGCTGAGGACGAAGAGGGCGATGAAGCCGATGAGGAAGACGGTCAGCGACCCCTGTGCGGAGGCGCAGACGACCACGACGGTCGCGGCGGCCATGGCCCCGAAGGTCCACAGCGTGATCCTCGCGCCGCCGTGGGCGTCGGCGAGCCGACCGCCGACGGGGCGGACGAGCGACCCGAGCAGCGGGCCGATGAAGGTGAGCGAGGCGGCCTGGAGCGGGGTGCGGTCGAACTGGTTCTGCAGCACGAGACCGAAGGCGAAGCTGTAGCCGATGAACGAGCCGAAGGTGCCGATGTAGAGCAGTGACATGATCCAGGTGTGGGCGTCCCGCGCCGCCTCCCTGGCCGCCCCGGTGTCGTTGCGCACCGGCGCCAGGTTGTCCATGAACAGCGCCGAGAGCACCGCGGCGACGACGATCAGCGGGATGTAGACGGCGAGCACGAGCCGCGGGTGGGCCGCCCCGGCGGTGCCGATCACCAGCAGTCCGACCAGCTGGATCAGGGGCACGCCGATATTGCCGCCGCCCGCGTTGAGCCCGAGCGCCCAGCCCTTCCTGCGCAGCGGGTAGAAGGAGTTGATGTTGGTCATGGACGAGGCGAAGTTGCCGCCCCCGAGCCCGGTGAGCGCCGCGACCACCATGAACGTGGTGTACGAGGTTCCGGGCTCCATCACCACGGCGGCGGCGACCGCGGGCACGAGCAGCGTTCCCGCGCTGATGACCGTCCAGTTGCGCCCGCCGTACCGCGCGACGGCGAAGGTGTACGGCACCCGCAGCACCCCGCCCACCAGGGTGGGCACGGCGACCAGGAAGAACTTGCCGGCCGCGTCGACCCCGTACTCAGGGCCCATGAACAGCACCATCACCGACCACAGGGACCATAGGGAGAACCCGATGTGCTCGGAGAGGATGGAGAAGACCAGGTTCCGGGCGGCGATCCGCTCCCCCTCCTCCCTCCAGAACCTCTCGTCCTCCGGGTCCCACTGCTCGATCCAGCGGCCCCCCTTGCGTGCGGCGGTGGTGGTCGGGGCTGTCATCACGCCTCCACAGTTCTCGGTGTCGCTGCCTGACGGTAGGGACGGCGGATTTCCGGGCCGTGGCGGCAGGTGACGCGGACGAAACCTTGCTCTCACCCGTGCGCCCGGGCGGCGGTGAGGGGGATTCCCGGGGGCCGCGGGCCCTCAGGGCCGGTCGAGCCGAAGCCGCTCGGCCCTCGGCAGCCCCGCGACCACCAGGTCGTAGGAGTCCTCGATGAGCTCCCGGACCAGCCGGTCCGGGAGGCCGCCGTCGACCGTCACCGTGTTCCAGTGGCGCTTGTTCATATGCCACCCCGGGACGATCAGCCCCGGATGCCCCTCGCGGAGCCGCCCCGCGTCCGCCGGGTCGCACTTCAGATTCACCGTGAGCGGACGGGCGTCCAGCGTCGTCAGCGCGAAGATCTTGCCGAGCACCTTGAAGGTCGACACCCCCGGGTGCCGGGAGAACGGGAACTCCTCCACCACCGCGTTGAAGGAGAGGCAGAAGGACCGCAGTTGCTCGGGGGTCACTCCGGATTCTCCTCGCACTCGGCTGAAGGGACTGAAGGGGCTCAGGGGGCTGAAGGGGCGCAACGAACCCCAGGGGGCCAGGGCGATCCCCACCGTAGACCACCCCTCCGACAACGGGGCTCGAGCTCAGGCCCGGTCCCGGGCTCGGCCCCGGGTCCCGCGGCCCGCACGGCGCTAGATTCGGGTCCGTGATCGTATGGCTCAATGGCACCCACGGCGCGGGCAAGACGACGACCAGCGCACTCGTACAGCAGCTGATCCCGGATTCACGGGTGTTCGACGCCGAGAAGGTCGGCGAAACGCTCATGGACATCACACCGGGGCTGCCCTGGACGGGCAACTTCCAGCACTGGCCGCCCTGGCGGCCACTCGTCGTCGAGACCGCCCGCCACGTGCTCGACTACACCGGCGGCACGCTGGTGATGCCCATGACCGTCCTGGTCGAGCAGTACTGGCGGGAGATCAGCGCGGGCCTCGCCTCCCACGCCATTCCGGTGAGGCACTTCGTCCTCCACGCCGACCAGGACACCCTCCGCGGGCGCATCGAGGGGGACACCGTCCTTGGCCCCTCCCCGTTCCGTCTCTCCTACCTCGAGCCCTATGCCGAGGCGGCCCGCACATGGCTGCACGACGAGGCCGAGGTCATCGACACGACGCAGCTCACACCGGCCCAGGCCGCCCTGCGGATCGCCGGGGCCGTCACGAGGTGAGGTCCGCCTCGGGGTGGGGTAGCCAGGAGTTCGGTGGGCGGTGGAGCCAGCCGGACGCGGTCGCGAGCGTGCGGGCCGCGGCGTGGAGGGCATCCAGGCCGGGGTGGGTGAGGCCCTTGCGCCACACGATGGAGACCGGTGAGAGCGGAACGGGCTCGGTGAGGGGGCGCAGCACCGCGCCGGGGAGGTGGGTGAACACCTCGCTGGCCAGCACCGACCAGCGGCGCTTGGCCACCACCCGGATGAACTCCTCGTCCCCGTCGATCTCCGGGAACGGCTCCGCCATCGCGATCCCGCGCCCCGCGAAGAGCTGGGCGGCCAGGTCCGTCCACTCGGTGGTGGCGTCGTTGCCCGCCGCCGCGTACAGGGTCTCGCCCGCGAGCGCGGACAGCGGGACCTCCGCCAGCCGGGCCAGCGGGTGGTCCTCGCGCAGGACCACGGCGATGCGCTCGTAGCGGATCAGCCGGTGGTCCAGCCGGGCGAGCACGGCGGGGTCGAGGCCGCGGGCCCGGCCGAAGGAGACGTCGAGACGACCGGCGAGGAGTTCGGCGGCGGCCCCGGCCAGCCCGCTGTGGAAGCGGGCCACCAGCTCGGTCTCGGGGCCGGCGCGGCGCCGCGCCTCCGCCAGCACCCGGCTTCCGGTGCTCACCGGAGCGCTCACGTCCACCAGCAGCGGCCGGTGCTCGCCCCCGCTGAAGGCCGCCGCCAGGTCGTCCTGGGCCTGGAGCACCCGCCGGGCGTACGGCAGCAGCCGTTCGCCCGCGGCCGTGAGGGCGACCTGGCGGGTGGTACGGACGAACAGCTCCGCGCCCAACTCCCGCTCCAGGCGCCGGATGTCGCGGCTGAGGGCCTGCTGGGCGACGTAGAGGCGGGCGGCGGCGCGGGTGAAGTGCAGCTCGTCGGCAACGGCGGTGAAGGCGCGCAGCAGGCGCGGTTCGAGGTCCCGGTTCACCCGCACATGGTGACCGACGCGCCCCTGGATCCCCACCCGGCCAGCATTGACAACGCAGATGCGTGAATGGCCCCCGATCAGGTGTTGGACCGCTCCCGGCTGGGCCCGGGACCGTAGTGGCATGATCCGCTTCCTCGCCTCCCGCCCCGTCGTCCCCCGCCCCTCCCCCACCCCCGCGCCACGCCGCCGCCGTTCGCCGCTCACCGCCCTCGCCTCCGCCCTGGCAGCCCTCGTGCGACGGCTGCCGGGCCTCGCGGGGGCCGCTGTCAGGAGGCGTCGGCCTCCGAGAGGAAGGGCCTGAGCAGGGACAACAAGGGGCCGGGCCGTTCCTCGGGAAGGTAGTGGCCGCTGTCGTCGATCACCGCGCCGCGGGTCGCCGGGGCGACCTGGCTGAGGCTGTGGACGGGGGCCGGTCCTCCGGCCCGGCCGCAGCCGACGGCCAGGGTGGGCATCGGGAGCGGGGTGCGGGCGAGTTCGGCGAGGGCGGCGGTGTCGGCGGGGACGTTGCGGTAGTACCCGAAGCCGTTGGCCAGTCGGCCCGGGCGGGTGTAGCTGCGCAGATAGGTGTCGACATCGGCGGGGCGGATGGCCCCGGTCTCCAGGGCGTGCCCGTAGAAGTGCTCCAGCAGGATCCGCTCCCGGCCCGCGGCCAGCTCCTCCGCGAGGCCGGGCACCGAGAAGAGGCCGAAGTGCCAGAGCCCGGCGCGGGCGATCAGTTCGCTCAGCCCGAAGCCGTGCAGGGGTACGGCGAGCAGGGTGAAGCTGCGGACGTGGGCGGGGTGGGCGGCGGCCCACGCATAGCCGATCGGGCCGCCCAGATCGTGGCCGACGACATGGACCCGCCCCAGGCCCAGCTCGGCGCGCCAGGCGTCGAGCAGATCGGCGGCGATCCGGACGCCGTGGCCGCGCGGGGACGGGCCCGAGTCTCCCAGGCCCGGCAGGTCCACCGCGAACACCTCGTGGTGGCGGGCGAGTTCGGGGATCACCTTGCGCCAGGCGTACCAGGTCTGCGGCCAGCCGTGCAGCAGGACGACGGGGGTCCCGGGGCCCACCGCCGCCCGCACCCAGTGCAGTCGCACGCCCTCGATCGTCGCCTCGCCGTGTTCTCGCGTTTCGCTCACTTCACTGGCTTTACTCGCTTCACTGGCTTTACTCGCTTCACTGGCTTTACTCGCTTCGCTCACTTCGCTCATGCGGAACAGTCGAGCACCGGCGCCACCATGCTTTCCTCTTCGATATATGAGACGTGAAGGGATTATTCGCGATCAGATATAGGCTTGGCCCTTATGGAGCTGCGCCATCTCCGCTACGCGCTCGCCCTCGCCGAGCACGCCCACTTCGGCCGCGCCGCCGCCGCGCTGGGCATCCGGCAGCCACCGCTGTCCCAGCAGATCAAGGCGCTGGAGACCGAGTTGGGCGTACAGCTCTTCGACCGCACCGGGCACGGGGTGCGGCCCACCGCGGCGGGCGAGGCGTTCCTCGCCCGGGCCCGGCAGGTGCTGGACCATCTCGACCTCGCCGTACGGGACGCGGCCGACGCCGGGCGGGGCGAGACCGGTTCGCTGGCCATCGGCTTCCTCGGCACCGCGCTGGCCGCCGTGCTGCCCGAGGTGTTCACCGCCTTCCGGACCCGCCGCCCGCAGGTACGGCTGGAGCTGCGGGAGCTCCCCAGCGCCCGGCAGATCGAGGCGCTGCTGGACGGCAGCCTGGACGCCGGGGTCATCTGCGGCCCGCCGCCCGCGGCCGCCCGGCGGCGGCTGACCAGCCTGCCGCTGGGCCGGGAGACCCTGGTGGCGGCGGTGCCGTCCGGCCATCCGCTGACCGCCGCCGCGGCCGTGCCCGTACGGGCGTTGGACACCGAGCCGCTGATCCTCTCCTCACGGCAGGCCGAGCCCGCCGCCGCCGATGTGGCGCTGGCCGTGTGCAGGGCCGCCGGGGTCGAGCCGCGGATCGCGCATGAGGCGCACAATCTGCACACCCTGCTGGGGCTGGTCGCCTGCGGGCTGGGCATCGGCATCGGCCCGGCGGGGATGCGGCGCTTCCGGCATGTGGGGGTGGCCCTGCTGCCGCTGGAACCGGCCGCCGCGGGGCTGGAGTTCCACCTGGCGCACCGCTTCGGCCCGGTCCCGAGCGTGCTGGGCGCGTTCCTCCGTACGGTTCGCCAGGTCCACCGGCCCTGAGGGGACGGCCGCTCGCGCTCAGCGGCAGCGGCCGGGGCATGCCCTCAGACCTCAGCAGCTCCGGGGCTTGCTCCAGGAGCACTCGCGTCCGGCGTCGGCCTCGGCGGCCTCGGCACCCGTCGCGCCCCCTACGGCACGGGGCCGTACCGCCTCCGCATGGCCCTCGCCGGACGCCGCGAGCGTCACCACGATCGCGTCCTCCAGGTTCTTCACCGACGCGGCGAGGTAGTTGTTGAGGACGACGCTGTAGACCAGTTCCCTGCCGTCCGCGTCGGTGACATAGCCGGAGAGCGCGGAGGCACCGGTCAGGGAGCCGGTCTTGCCGCGCGCGTTCCCGGCGGCCGGGGTGGAGCACATCCGCGTGCGCAGGGTCCCGCCCACGAACCGGTCCGGGGCGCAGGCCACCGGCAGCGAGGCGTACCAGTCGGGGTACCAGGGCTCATCGCGCACCGACAGCAGCAGCTCAGTGAGACGCCCGGCCGCGATGTTGTCCATCCGGGACAGCCCCGAGCCGTCCACCTGGCGCACCTCGCCGCTGTCCACACCCCGCTTCTTCAGCCAGTCGGCGATGGCCGCGAGCCCCGCGTCCCAGGTGCCGCGCCCGGCAGTCGCATAGCCGATGGCCTTGGTCAGCGCCTCGGCATGGATGTTGTTGGACAGCTTCATGAAGGGGACGAGCATTTCCCTGAGCGGCATGGACCTGTGTGACGCCACCGTCCGGGCGTCCGCCGGGGCGGCCCGGCCCAGGCGGGTGGGTCCGGCCACGCGGACGCCGTGCCGTTCGAGGGCGTCGGCGAAGACGGAGGTGGCGTAGCCGGTGGGCGCCCAGACGCTGACCCACTCCTTGGCGGTCGCCGCCCCGGCCGGGAGGGCGCCGCTGACGGTGATGGTGTTGGAGCCGTGCTGCCGCTCGACGGTGAGGCCGCCGCTTCCGGTGGTCGCGCGGTTGTCGATCCGTACGTACGCGTTCGGCGGCGTGACCGTGACCTTCGGCCGGTCGCCGGTCGCCGCGCCCGGGGTGACCTCCACGATGACGCTGCCCGCGTCGTAGTCGGTGTCGGGGGCGAGGGTCAGCGCGGAGATCTGCGCCGCGTAGTACGAGGACTCGTCGTCGGCCGCCCAGGAGCGGCCCACCCGCTGGGCGTCGAAGCGGGTGTCATCGGCGATCAGCCGCCCGCTGACCTTGGTGATCCCCGCGTCGGCGACGCCCTTCGCCAGCCGGTCGTAGTCCCCGGCGAGCATCGTGGGGTCGCCGGTGCCGCGCAGATACAGATCGCCGCGCAGCACCCGGCCGTGGCGGCTGCCGTCGGTCAGCACATCGGTGCGGAAGCGGTGGTCCGGGCCGAGCAGCCCCATGGCGGCGGCCGAGGTGAACAGCTTGGTGTTGGAGGCGGGCATCAGCCGGTCGTCGGGCCGGTGCCGGTAGAGCACGGCACCGGAGTCGGCGTCGGCGACCACGACTCCGGCCGCGCCGCCCTTCAGCAGGGGATCGGCGAGGATGGTGTCGATGGCGTCGCCGATCGGGGCGCGGGAGGCGTCCGCGCCAGCGGGTGAGCTCCAGGTGAGGGTGAAGGCGAGCCCGATGACGAGGGGGATGGCGAGGGGCCAGATCCAGCCGGACGCACGACGTTTCAGGGGTCTGCGGGGTCTGTTCATGGCACGGAAGGATCCCGTACGCCGGGGCTGCGCGACAGGGTGCGCGGGAGGCAACCGAAGCCCCGGATCAACACGTCCTGCATGTTGGACGGAACGAATCGAGCACATCGAGCATGACGAGAGGCGGCCCGTCGATGTCCATGCCCGGAGCCGATCTGCTGTGCTTCACGGTCGGACTGTTGCTCTACGTCGCCGCCTGGCGCGACGCCCGGCTGGTGCGACGGCTGCGCCGCGAGGGGGTCCGTACGCAAGGGCTGGTGGTCGCCAACATCGTGGACCGCCGCAACCGCAACGGGAACCGGAACCCGCTCCAAACGCCGGTCATCCGTTTCCATGACCACCAGGGCTACGAGGTGGAGTTCACGACCGCAGCCCAGGGCATCGGCCTGGGGCTGGCGACCGGCCGCAGGGTGGACGTGAGGTACCTCCCGGACGAGTCGCAGAAGGCCCGGGTATGGATGCGACGCCACATGGTCGCCCCGGCAGCGGGCCTGACCCTGGGCGGCACGCTCTTCACCGGCTTCGGCCTACTGATCGCCTTCAACTGACCCTCGCCCCGGGCCGGGGCGCACCGCGAGTCCTTCGCCGCGTTCACCGAGAACGGCTCCGGCTGGACCGTTCGGCAAGGCGGTCCGGTGGCGCTGTGAGACGACATCGAGCGGACGCTCATCGCCTGGCAGGACGCCGAACGCCCCGGCATCAGCGCCGTGCGCCTCCGCGTCACCCCCCGCTCCCACGCGTACTCCATTGGCGACGGTCCCGCGCTGCGCTGGGAACACCGGCTCGTCTGAGCACCGATGAGCGCCGAAACACGACGAGGGGCCCCGCCTTCTGGCGGGGCCCCTCGTCGTACATGGGATGAGTGGAGATGGCGGGAATCGAACCCGCGTCCAACGGTGCGGAATCAGGGCTTCTCCGAGCGCAGTCCGCTGTGCTTTTCTCGGCCCCGGAGATCACGCGGACAAGTCTCCGACGGGCCCAGCCACTGTTTGATTTCCCACTAGACCCCGTGGCCGGGTCTAGTGGTTTAGTTCCCTAGTCGATGCCAGGATCCGGGTCGGGAACAGCCCCGGGCTGACACTTCGCAAGGTCGCTACTTAGGCAGCGAGGGCGAAGGAATCGCGCTTGGTGTTGGCGATTATTGGTTGCGACATATGGTTAACGAGATCATTGCCGCTTCCTCGGCTCGCTTCCCCTGCTTCGACAGCCGCTGTCGAAACCGATCATCCCCATGTGGTGTTTTCAATAGGTGGTGCCACGCCCTCGGTGGGGCGCAGAGCCATCATAGGTGAACAACGCGCGACAGGGCCACATCATTCCCGCCGCCCGGGGCGCGCCTTCCCGCTGGCAGGCGCGCTGGTCAGACCCGCTGGCGGCGGCGGGCCGCCGAGATCGCGCGTTCGGTCTCGCGGCGGTCCTGCTTCTCCCGCAGGGTCTGGCGCTTGTCGTACTCCTTCTTACCCTTGGCCAGCGCGACCTCGACCTTGGCCCGGCCGTCCTTGAAGTACAGGGCCAGCGGCACCAGGGTGTGGCCGGTCTCCTGGGTCTTGCCGATCAGCTTGTCGATCTCCGCCCGGTGCAGCAGCAGCTTGCGCCTGCGGCGGGCCGAGTGGTTGGTCCAGGTGCCCTGGCTGTACTCGGGGATGTGCACGTTGTGCAGCCATGCCTCGCCGCCGTCCACCTGGGCGAAGCCGTCCGCGAGCGAGGCCCGCCCCTGGCGGAGCGACTTCACCTCGGTCCCGGTCAGCACCAGCCCGCACTCGTAGGTGTCCAGGATGTGGTAGTCGTGCCGCGCCTTCTTGTTCTGCGCGATCAGCTTGCGACCTGTCTCTTTAGCCATGGTCAGGCCATTCTCGCACTAGGACCCGCCCCCGAGGCCACTCAATACCGTGCGCGCCCGCGCCTCCGCCGAGGGGCCGTCGTCGCCCTTGACCGTCAGGTCCGGGTCGATGCCCTCGCCGTCGACGTTACGCCCGGCGGGGGTCCGGTAGTGGCCGACGGTCAGCTCGGCGACCGAGCCGTCGGGCAGTTCGCTGGGCATCTGGACCGAGCCCTTGCCGAAGGTCCGGGAGCCCACGACCACGGCGCGGCCGCGGTCCTGGAGGGCGCCGGTGAGCAGTTCGGCGGCGCTCATGGTGCCGCCGTCGACCAGCACCACCAGCGGGCTGTCGGTGTCGCCGCCCGGTCGCGCGTCGAGGACTCGCTGGTCACCGCGGACGTCATAGGTGGCGACCAGGCCACCGTCGAGGAGGGAGGAGGCGGCGGTGACGGCCTCGGAGACCAGCCCGCCGGAGTTGCCCCGCAGATCCAGCAGGATGCCGTCGCCCCGGGGGATGGAGCGCACCGCGCGCCGGATCCGCTCTCCGGTGCCCTTGGTGAACGAGTCGACCTTGATCCGGACGGCGCCGGGTCTGTGCTCGTCGTAGCCGCTGAGCCGGTCGACGGTCACCGGGTCCGTGGTCAGCCGGGCCCGGTGGAGCTCCTGCGTCCAGGCGTGGCCGTCGCGCCGCAGCCCGAGCTCCACCCGGGTGCCCGGAGAGCCGTCGGCGGGGCCGCGCAGCAGGGCCACGACCTCGGTGACGGGCCGCCCGGTCACGGTTCTGCGGTCGACCGTGCGCAACCGGTCACCGGCGCGGACCCCCGCCTTCTGGGCGGGGCTGCCGGGCTCGACGCGCTCCACCGCGATCCCCCCGTGGGCGTCCCGGCGGGCCGAGATCCCGACGCCGACATAGGCGCCGTCGAGGGTCTGGCGGTAGCCCTCGTACTCACGGGCGCTGTAGACCGCGCCCCACCGGTCTCCGCTGCGGCTGACCACCTCACGGGCGGCCTTCGAACCGGACTTCCCGTCCTCCTGGGCCGCCGCCGCGGCCGCCTTGACCTGGTCGCTCTCGACCCCGCCGACATAGCCGCGGGCCGGTATCCGGGCGGCTTGCGGGTCCCGGCGCGATCCGGGCTCGGCGCCCCAGGAACCGACAGCCGCCCCCGTGGCGAGCACGCTGGCGAAGACCAATGTCAGGGCGGCCCCGCGGCGAATGCGGCGGGGATGGACGAACAAACACGGGCCCGACATGCCGGTGAGTGTAGGGCACCAACAGGCGCCGTACCGGGGGTTATCCGGTACGGCGCCATAGGCGAATGTCACACCTTGAGGTACTTGCGGAGCGCGAAGAACGCCGCGAGAGCGGGCATGAGCAGGCCAATCGCGAGCACCAGCGGCAGCTTCGCCAGCACCGCGTCCCAGCCGATGAAGTTGATCACATCGATCTTGTCCACCAGCCAGTTGTTGACCAGGAAGTACTGCCCGCTCACCAGCAGTACACAGGCGAAGCCCGCGCCCAGCAGCCCCGCGATGGCGGCCTCCATGATGAACGGCATCTGGATATAGAAGCTGGACGCGCCGACCAGCCGCATGATCCCGGTCTCCCGGCGGCGGCTGAACGCCGACACCCGCACCGTGTTGACGATCAGCATCAGCGCGACGATCAGCATCAGCGTCATCACGCCGAGCGCCGCGAAGTTCATGCCGTTGAGCAGATTGAACAGGTCGTCGACCAGGGCCTTTTGGTCCTGGACCTCCTGCACCCCGGGCCGCGCGGCGAAGGCCGTGGAGATGACGTCATAGCGCTCGGGGTCCTTGAGCTTGATGCGGAAGGACTCCTGCATCTGGTCCGGGGTCAGGGAGTCGGCCAGCGGCGAGTCGCCGAACTGCTCCTTGTAGTGCTTGTACGCCTCCTCACTGGTCTCGAAGTGCACCGACTCGACGATGTTCATCTGCTTGAGCTCGGACTCGATCTCCTGCTTCTGCGCCTCGGTGACCGCGCCCCTGGCGCAGTTGGCCGAGGTCTCCTTGTCGTTCTTGTTGCAGAGGAAGATCGAGACGTTGACCTTGTCGTACCAGTAGCCCTTCATCGTGCTCACCTGCTCGCGCATGAGCAGGGACCCGCCGAACAGGGCGAGCGAGAGGGCCACGGAGACGATGACCGCGAAGGTCATCGTGAGATTGCGGCGGAGACCGACGCCGATCTCCGACAGGACGAACTGGGCGCGCATGGCGTCCTTTCAGTGCTGGTAGCCGTAGACGCCGCGGGACTGGTCGCGGACGAGGCGGCCCTTCTCTAGTTCGATCACGCGCTTGCGCATCTGGTCCACGATCTGCTGGTCGTGCGTGGCCATGACGACCGTGGTGCCGGTCCGGTTGATCCGGTCCAGCAGCTTCATGATGCCGACGGAGGTCTGGGGGTCCAGGTTTCCCGTGGGCTCGTCGGCGATCAGCAGCATCGGACGGTTGACGAAGGCGCGGGCGATGGCCACCCGCTGCTGTTCACCGCCGGAGAGCTCACCGGGCATACGGTCGTCTTTACCGCCGAGACCCACGAGATCCAGCACCTCGGGAACGGTCTTCCGAATGGCGCCGCGCGGCTTGCCGATCACCTCGAGCGCGAAGGCGACATTCTCCCCGACCGTCTTGTTGGGAAGCAGCCGGAAATCCTGGAAGACGGTCCCCAACTGGCGGCGCATCTGCGGAACCTTCCAGTTGGACAGCCGCGCGAGATCCTTCCCCAGCACATGGACCGCGCCGTGGCTGGCACGCTCCTCACGGAGCAGCAGCCGGAGGAAAGTGGATTTTCCCGAGCCCGAGGAGCCCACCAGGAAGACGAACTCGCCCTTCTCGATCTCGAGCGAGACATCCCGGAGTGCGGGACGGGTCTGCTTGGGGTAAGTCTTGGATACGTTGTCGAATCGGATCACTGATGCACCACGGTCGACCTGGGTAGCGGTACGGGCTGCAGCCGAAGCGGCTCCCGTCGGTGAGCGTGACCATACGCGAAGCGCGCAGGGCCGCGCAGTCCGCCGTCCGGCGCGGGTGGGTTCCTTCACTGCACTATTGGGGTCAAACGGTTGACAAACCGCCTGTCGGGGCGGCCGAAACGGCCACGAAAACGGTACGGATGCGGCACGGAATCGTGCGGGGCGCGCCGAACCGGACGGAAGCTGGCACAGTGGAAGGGGAACCAACCCATTTCCCTGAGCGTTGGCCCCGTGTCTACTGCGGCACCGCCGCGCGGGAGGAGAAAGCGCATGACGTACGACAGGCTCGTCTGCGCCAACTGCGCGAGCCCCGTCAGCGAGGGCCGCTGCCCGGTCTGCCGGGCCAGCAGGGAGCGCCTCCAGCAGGAGGGCATGTTCGGCGGGCTGACCCCGGCCGCGCTGATAGCGCTACTGGTGGCGCTCATCGCGGTGGCCGTGCTCGCGCACGAGATGGCGACGGCGTAACCGGCCGAAGCCCGATAGACGTACAAGAAGCCCGCTAGACGCACAAGGGGCCCGGAGCGACGCTGCGCTCCGGGCCCCTTACCGTGCGTGAGGCGCGCGATCAGGCCACGTTGTTGCGGTTCACCAGACGCGGCACAAAGCGGAAGCCGATACCACCGGCGATCATCGTCGCGGCGCCGACCAGCAGGAACGTGGTCTCGGAGGCACCGGTCTCGGCCAGCTGCTCCTTGGCCTTGCCCTGCTCCACCGGCTTGGAGCCGACATTGTCGGTACCGGTGTTGTCGTGGCAGGTGGTGCTTTCGAGGTCCACGATGCAGGTGCTGTCGTCGCCACCGCCGCCGCCACCCTGGCCGGGCGTGCTCGGCTCGGCGGTCGGGCCGTCGGTGGGCTCGTCGGTCGGCTGCCCGGTCGGCTCGTCCGTCGGCTCACCGGTCGGCGGCTCGGTCGGCTCGTCCGTGGGCGGCTGAGTGGGCTCGTCCGTCGGCTCACCGGTCGGCTCGTCCGTGGGCTCGCCCGTGGGCTCGCCCGTCGGGATCGAGGTCGGCTCGTCGGTGGGCTCGCCGGACGGGCCGCCCTTGCCGATACCGACGCCGACGTCCACACCCTTCTCGTCCACGTTCGCCGAGACGTTCACGCCACCGATGCCGACATCGACACCAACGGCCGATGCGGCGCCGGCGGCGGTGAGCGACGCGCCGGCGGCGATCACCGCACCGGCCGCTATTCGCGCGACGCGCAGCCGCGTCTTCTTCGTCATCTGCCTGCTACCCCCAGTAGCTGTACTCGTCAATGGAGCAGCTATGCACGGGGCATCGGCTCGGGGTGTCTCAGTCTCCGCGGGCCCCTATCCCTCCGAGGCGGTCCGCCTGCCCCCGTGCACCACGCGCCCCAGTCATACGCATGCCGCGCGTCAGCCTTCCCAGTTTTCAAACCACCGTCAAGACCATTGCGTGCGAGATGTCCACTATGGAACTGGTTGCCGCATGCATGGGTACAGGACTGTGACCAAAAACGCGGAGCACCCGGCCCGTTGGGGCGAACGGGAAGGCTACTTCGCCTGCTCCCGCTGCTTGCGCCAGCGGATCCCCGCCTCGAGGAAACCGTCCAGCTCACCGTCGAGCACGGCCTGTGGATTGCCGACCTCGAACTCGGTGCGCAGGTCCTTGACCATCTGGTACGGGTGCAGGACGTACGAACGCATCTGGTTGCCCCAGGAATTGCCGCCGTCGCCCTTGAGCGCGTCCATCTTGGCCTGCTCCTCCTGGCGGCGCCGCTCGAGCAGCTTGGCCTGCAGGACGTTCATCGCGGTGGCCTTGTTCTGGATCTGCGAGCGCTCGTTCTGACAGGAGACGACGATGCCGGTGGGGATGTGGGTCAACCGCACCGCGGAGTCGGTGGTGTTGACGCCCTGGCCGCCGGGGCCCGAGGAGCGGTAGACATCCACGCGCAGCTCGGACTCGTCGATCTCGATGTGGTCGGTCTGCTCGACGACCGGCAGCACCTCGACGCCCGCGAAGGAGGTCTGGCGGCGGCCCTGGTTGTCGAACGGCGAGATCCGCACCAGCCGGTGGGTGCCCTGCTCGACCGAGAGCGTCCCGTAGGCGTACGGGGTCTGCACGGCGAAGGTGGTCGACTTGATACCGGCCTCCTCCGCGTACGACGTCTCGTAGATCTCGGTCTTGTAGCCGTGGCGCTCGGCCCAGCGCAGATACATCCGCTGAAGCTGCTCGGCGAAGTCGGCGGCGTCCACCCCGCCCGCCTCGGCGCGGATGTTCACGACCGCCTCACGGGCGTCGTACTCGCCGGACAGGAGGGTGCGCACCTCCATCTCGTCGACCGCCTTGCGGACGGCCTCGAGCTCGGCATCGGCCTCGACCCGGGCGTCCTCGTCGCCCTCGGCCTCGGCGAGCTCGAACAGCACCTCGAGATCGTCGATCCGGGCGCGCAGCTCCTCGGTCCGGCGCAGCTGCCCCTGGAGATAGGAGAGCTTGCTGGTGACCTTCTGCGCGTTCTCCGGGTCGTCCCACAGGGACGGGGCCGCCGCCTGCTCCTCGAGCACGGCGATGTCGGCCCTCATCTTGTCGAGGTCCAGGACGGCCTCGATCGACCCCATGGTCGAGGAGAGGGACTTCAGCTCTTCGGATACATCGACGACTGCCACGGGACCAGCGTAACCGCTGCCGAAGACTGACCGTCCCCGGTCATGGCGTACCCGGGTCCTGGGAGGCGGAGTGCTCGCCGCCCTTGGGCGGATCGCCGCCGTCGTCACCGCTCGCCACCAGCCATCCGCCCAGCCCCACGGCGACCAGCGCGGCCAGGGTGACCGCGGCCACCTTCAGCCGACGGCGGCGCAGCGCGCCCGCGACCGCGGGGTTACGGGCCGAGCCCGCACGGCGCTGGCCGTGCACCCGGGGAGCGCGCGCGGTGCCGTGCGCGCCGCCCGCGAGCTCGTCCGCACTGGGCACCCGCATGCTGGTGTGGGTCTCCCGGCTGGAGTCCGGCACCGCGCCGGGGACCAGCGGCACCGCACCGCGCCGCCGCGGGGGCGGGGTGTGGGCCGCGGGTCCGGAGGCGGGGACGGAGACGCCGCGGTGCGGGGTCCGCGCCTCCGCGCCCTCGCGCTCGCCGCCCTCCTCCTGCTCATCGGGCTCGTCGATGTCCAGCGGCGGATATCCGGCCAGGCTGGGCAGCAGCTCGCGCAGCCGGGCGGCCAGCTCGGAGGCGCGCAGCCGGGAGGCGGGCGCCTTGGCCAGGCACTGCAGGAGCAGCTGCCACAGCTCGTCGGGGATCCCCGGCAGCGGCGCCACGGTCTCGGTCACATGGCGGCGCAGGATCGCGCCCGGGTGGCCGCCGCCGAAGGGCGTGAAGCCCGCCAGCATCTCGTACAGGACCGTCGCCAGGGCGTAGACGTCCACGCTGGCCCTGGGCGGCAGCCCCTCGACGATCTCGGGGGCGAGGTAGTCCGGGGTACCGATCACACTGCGCGGGCTCGGCGAGCGGCCCTGGGAGGACGCCCGGTCGCGGGCGGTCTGGGCGCGGATCGGGGTCGGCTCGTCGACCAGGCGGGCGATGCCGAAGTCCGTGAGCAGGGCGGGGTGCGCACCGCCGGGGCCGAGCGGACCCTGCATGTCCAGCAGCACGTTCTCCGGCTTGACGTCGCGGTGGACGACCCCGGCGGCGTGCGCGGCGGCCAGCGCGTCGGCGACGTCCACCGCGATCGCGACGGCGGCCTCGGGGGCGAGCCTGCGCTCGCGGTCGAGGCGGGTCCGCAGATCCGTACCCCGGATCAGGTCCATGACCAGCGCGAGGTCATTGCCGTCGACCACCAGGTCGCGCACCCCGACCACCCGGGGGTGGTCCAGGCCGAGCAGTGCGGTGCGCTCCTGGACGAAGCGCTCCACCAGTTCCTGGTCGGAGGAGAGGTCCTCACGCAGGAGCTTGATGGCGACGGGTCCCTCGGGCCCGTCACCCAGCCACACCGCACCGGCGCTGCCGCGCCCCAGGAGCTGATGCGCGGTGTACCGACTGCCGATCTTCCGTGACAAGACTGCTCCGAATCCTCACGAACAAGGGGGGCACGTTGGCGACAAAGCTACGCGGCTACTGGCGCGTTGGGTGCACCAGACAGCGCCAACTGTCACTTCTGCGGCGGAAAACACCCTTCGGGTGTCGACAAATCGCCGGAGTGTGAGGCACGGAGGCGGAGGTACGAGGGTGGAGGTACGGGGGTGGGGCTCCGGTCCCGGGCCCGGAAAGGGCCCGGACCCCGGGGCGGATCAGAGTTGAGGCGGATCAGGGACCGCTGGGGCCGCCCAGGTCCTCGATCCAGTTGCCGATGTCCTTGGCCCAGCCCGAGACCGCGTCCCAGTAGCCCTTGCCGTCGGCGATCCAGTCCTTGAGCGGGCTCAGCTCCCAGACCAGCCAGGAGCCGACGATCAGGACCACGATCACGAACAGACAGCCCTTGAGGCACCCCAGGCCCGGGATCTTCATCCGGTTGGGGTTGGAGCTGCGCTGCCGGGGCTCGCGGCGCGGCTCCGGCTGCTGCGGCGGCGGGGCGTAACGCTGCGGCTGGGGCTGCTGGGGCTGGTGCGGCGCCGGGGCGTACTGCTGCGGCTGCTGCTGGGCGTACGGCGGCGGCTGCTGGCGGCCCCGCTGGCGCTGGGGCCGCTGCTGGGGCTGCTGGTACTGCTGCGGCTGCTGGTATTGCTGGGGCTGTTGGTACTGCTGCTGCGGCGCCTGGCGGTGGGGGCGGCGGCGCAGCGGGTCCTCGCTCGGGTCGAGGTACTGGACCTGGGTCTGCTCATTGCGGTCACGGGCCGCGCGCAGCTGGTTCTGCCAGGGGTGGGGGTCATCCTGGCCCGGTCCGCCCGGCGGTACGGGCGGCATGGCGCGCGTCGGGTCGGCGCCCCCGGCGTTCGCGCCCGTGGTCGGCATCACGTTGGTGGCCGCGGCCGGGTCGTACGACGGGGTGCCGCCCGGGGCGTTCGTGGGCAGCACCTGGGTCGGGTCGGCCGAGCCCGCGGGCGCGGTGTCCGGGACCGGCGCGGGCGCCGGGTCCGGGGCGAGCAGCGCGGCCACGCCCAGCGCCGCCTCGGCCTGCGCGGCCGAGGCGTGCACCCCGACACCGGCGGCGACCACGCGCAGCGCACTGGCCAGGTTCTCCGCGCTGGGGCGCTCCTCGGGCCGCTTGCGCAGACAGCGCTCTATGACGGTCCACAGCGGCTCGGGCACGGTCGAGGGGCGGCGCGGCTCCTCGCTGAGGTGGCGGTGAAGCACCTCGAGTGCGGTGTTGCCCGCGAACGGCGGACGGCCGGTGACCAGTTCGTAGAGCATGATGCCCGCGCCGTAGATGTCCACCGCGGAGGTCTGGGGGCGGCCCTCGGCGGACTCCGGCGCCACATAGGCGGGGGTGCCGACGAACTCCTGGGTGCGGGTGAGGCCGGGGGAGTCGGCGAGGCGCGCGATGCCGAAGTCGGTCAGCATCGGGTGCATCTCCTGGCCCTCGCCGGTGCCCGCGAGCAGCACGTTGGCGGGCTTCAGGTCGCGGTGCACCACACCGTCGGCATGACTGGCGGCGAGCGCGTCGGCGATCTGGGCGGTGAGGAGGGACGCCGCCACGGGGGTGAACGGGCCGTTGCTGCGCAGGTAGTGGTGCAGGTCCGGGCCGTCGATCAGATCCATGACCAGGGCCAGCAGATCACCCTCGACCACCAGGTCGCGGGTGCGGACGATATTGGGGTGGGTGAGCCTGAGCAGCACCGAGCGCTCGCGGAGGAAGCGCATGACGATGTCCGCGTCGTTCGCGAGCTCCTCCTTGAGGACCTTGATCGCGACGGTCTCGCCGGGCTGCCCGGCCACGGCCGCCTCGGCCCCCGCCGTCTCCCGCTGGCTGGCTCGCCAGACGGTGCCCGTGGCTCCGCGCCCGAGCGGCTCCTCGAGCAGGTATTTGCTGCCTACCGGCCGCACGTCATGCGCTCCCTGATCGTGGTCTTCCATCGGTGGACTGCGATGGTGTGGTGGGTGATCTGCTGGCGTTCTGCTGGCTTCTGCTGGCGATCTGCTGGGTGGGTCTGCTCTGGTGTTCGTCTTGCCGTGCTCGTCCGCCCCACTGTAATGGCGACGCACGGTCAGCCCTATCCGATCACCACACGAGGGTCCGGCGCGGGGGAAGACGTGTGATCCGGACGGATGGTTGCCAACTGCTGCCTCCGTCGCCTCACGGGCGGCTCGGGGGCGGCCCGGGGCGGTCCAAGGGCGACTCAGAGCGGCGGTTCCGGTCGCAATCAGCCAGTTTCGGCCGACTAGCCGACCAATCAAGATCATGTAGCGCCGGGCGGCGGGCGAAGTGTCGGTGGCAGGTGCGAGGATGCAGGCAGCACGGAAGCGCCGAGCGCCGGGAGGCTCACGCTCCGTGACCCGTACGACCCCGTACGGACCTGTACGTGCCGAAGGGCCTGGGGGCGGTGGTGGGGATCGGCACCCCTGCCCGGCCCCCCGGACAGAAGGGACCGTTGACGGCGATGCAGATTCGGCTGACCGTCCTCGGGCCGCGCAGCGCCCACCCGGGCCGTTCCGGCCACCATCCTGTGCCCGCGTCCGGGCCGCACGCCCTCGTGGGCGCGGTGGACGTCCTGGTCACCGCCCCGGTCGGCACGGCACTCGCCGCGGTGGCCAGTGGTCTGGCCGACGCGGTCGCCGCGGCGGGGCACGAGGCGGGGGGCGCCGGTGGCGGGGGCGGCGGTGCGGTGGTGCTGTACGCGGGGGGCGAGCGGCTGGACCCGCAGCGCTGTGCGCTCGGCGAGCCGCCGCTGGTGGACGGCGCGGTGCTCTCCCTGCACGGCCCCGCCGACGCCGACCCCGACTCCGACCACTACCCCGGCTACCCCGGGCTGCCCGAGACCGCCGTCGCCGACGCCACGGTCCACTTGGACGTGGTCGCGGGGCCCGACGCGGGCGGTGTCCATCTGCTGCACGGCGGCCAGGTCCGCATCGGCCGCTCCGCCGACGCCGACGTCCCCCTGGACGACCCCGACGTCTCCCGGCTGCACTGTGCGGTCACGGTCGCCGAGGACGGCCGCGTGACCGTCGCCGACCTGGGTTCGACCAACGGCACCGCCGCCGACGGCGTCCCCGTGGGCCCCCAGCCGGTGCCCCTGGAGCCGGGGGCGCTGCTGCGGATCGGCGAGTCCGCGCTGCGGTTGCGCGTGCCCGCCACGGCCTCGGCGATGCCGTCGGCCCCCACCCGCGTCCCCGTCCAGGCGGACGGGGAGGGCCACCTCCGCGTCACCCCCGCCGGGGACCACCCCACCCACGCCAAGGCCCCCTGGACCGGCGCCCCCCAACCGGCCGCCCCCACCCACACCGCCAAGGGCCCCTGGACCCCTCCCGCCCACCACCCCGGCACGGGCTGGACGAGGGTGACCCAGCCCGGTGACGAGTCTCACACGACCCACGAACGGGCTGGCGCCCCTGAGGACGACGACGGCTGGGGCGAGGACGCGCCCCCCGGGCCGAGCGGCAGTACGGGCACTGGGCGGCATGCCAGTGCGCCCCCGGGGCCGGGCGGCGGCGCGACTCCCGGGCGAGGCGGCGGCACGAGCACCGGACGGCACGGCAGCGCGGGCACCGGGTCAGGCACCAGCGCGGTCCCGGGGCAGCGCGGCGACGCCTCCCTCGGGCGGCACGGCGGCACTGCTCCCGGACGGCACGGCAGCGCGTCCCCCGGACCGGGTGGCGGCACGGGCACCGGGGCCCCGGGTGGGGTGAGTGCCCACGGCCACCGGGACGACGACGGGTGGAGGTCCGGTACCGATGCGGGCCCCGGCGCGGGCACGGGACCCGGTGCGGGTGTGGTCCCCGGGCCGCGCACCGGTACGGGCACCGGGCCGCGCGGCGACACCGCCGGACGCGGCCCGGGCACGCAGCGGCCCTCGTCCCCCGGCGACCGGCCCCACGACGACCCGTCCACCGCCCGCACCCGACGCGGTGAGCGCGCCCCCGGGGCCGGAGCCACCGGACAGGACCCAGCGGGGCAGCCCGCGCGAGCCGACCAGGGCCGACCCGACACGGGCGGCAGCGCGCACCCTGGCCACGGCCCACGGCCGACCGGCGCCCCCCACACGGACGCCGCCCAGGACCACCGGCCCACATCCCGTGGAGCCACTGGCGCCCCGGCGAGTCCCGGCGGCGCCCCTTACGACGGCACGGCCACGGGCCGCAGTTGGCCGGACGACGCCCAAGCGGATGACGACGACGCCCGGCGCGGCGGTCGGCGGTACGGCCAAGGACGCGGCCACGAGGGCCCGGGGTCGGCCGACGCGGGCCACGGCGGGGCACCGTTGGGCGACGCCACAGGCCGCAGCCGGCGCGGCGGTCAGCCGTACGGCCAAGGACGCGGCGACACGGACGGACGTGACCAGGGCCCACATCGAGCGCCGTCCACCGACGGCCGACCCGGCGGGGCACCGTACGGCGACACCGGCTCCGGACGGCAACCCAGTCCAGGCACCGGAGACGGCGACGCCCGGCGCGGCGGTCGGCCGTACGGCCGAGGACGGGGGCCGGAGGGCCCGCAGGGGTCCGCCGCCGACGCGGGGCACGGCGGAGCACCGTACGGCGGCCGGTCCGGCGCTTCGGAAGGGCCCGTCCCCTACCCCGGTGGCCAGCCCTACCCCGGTGGCCAGCCGGGCCCGGGGCCGGGCGCGGCGGACCCCGGCCGCGCGGGCCGTGGCGGGGCCCCCGCCGACCGCGACCGCCGTGGCGGGGACCAGCCGCAGGCCGCCGGTGCGGGGGCTGACGGCCCCGGGCGGCGGGGCGCCGGGGAGCGTACGCATACCGGGGGTTATGCGCTGGACGCGCCCGGGGCGCAGGCTCGGCGGCGCGGAATAGGGGCTTGGGTACGGCAGTTGGCCGGGGGCAAGGCGGCCGAGCGCGGTGAGGCGCGGGAGGACCGGGACGTGGCGGCGCGGGCGGCCGCGGAGGCGGAGGCGCTGCAGCGGCGGTGGCCGGATCCGGCCACCCTGCTGATGACGGCGCTGGGGCCGGGCTCGCGCCTTTGGGAGCGCGCCCCCGGGCATCCGGACGCGCTCACCGTACGGCTCGGCTCGGCCGACCAGCTGGCGGCCGACGGCGGGCTGCTGCCCGCCGCGCCCGTGACCGTCGATCTGCGGCGGTGCGGCTCGCTGGGGCTCGCGGGCCCGCGGACGCGGGTCGCGGGGCTCGCCCGGTCCGTCGTGGCGCAGCTGGCGGCCCTGCACTCACCGGCCGCGTTGGAGATCGTGCTGATCAGCGGCGAGGGGCGGCTCGCGGAGTGGTCGTGGCTCGGCTGGCTGCCGCAGGTCCAGCCGCTGCGCGGGCAGGACTGCCGACTGCTGCTGGCGTACGACGCGGAGCAGGCCGCGGCCCGTACGGAGGAGCTGACCCGGCGGCTGGAGGACGGTCCGCTGGGCCCCGGCTGGGCGAGCGCTTCCCCGGCCGCCGCGCGGTCCGCGGCCGAGCGCCACTTCGGGCCGTACACGGTGGTGGTCGTGGACGGCGCCCCCGGCCCCGCCGCGCTGCGCGACACGCTCGCCCGGCTGGCGGTGAGCGGTTCGGCGGCCGGAATCCATCTGCTCAGTCTGGCCGAGGCGCCCGCCGCATCGCCCGCGTCCCCGCTGCCGATGAGCTATGAGGCCGCGCGTTCCGCGGCCGCGGCCTTCGCGGCGTGCGGGGTGGCGGCCGTGCTGAGCGGCGATGTGGCCACGGGGCTCCAGATCGTCCACGGGGACGGGACCGCGCCCGGCACGAGCGGGGTCCAGGGGATCACCGGCGCGACCGGCGCCACCACGACCGTGACCGTGGACGCGGTGTCGGCGGCGTGGGCCGAGCGGTTCGCGCGGGCGCTCGCGCCCCTGCGCCCGGCCACCTCCGCGCAGGACGGCGCGTTCGGCGGCTCCGACGGCCCGCCGACGGTCCCACTGCCGGACTCGGCCCGGCTGCTGGACGAGTTGGGGCTGGCGCGGGCCACGCCCGCGTCCCTGCTGGCCCGTTGGGCGGCGGCCGCGGACGAGGTCCCCGCGGGCGGGCGGGCGCTGGCGGTGCTCGGCGCCGGTCCGCGCGGCCCGCTCACGGTCGATCTGGCCGCCGAGGGGCCGCACGCGCTGATCGACGGCGTGGCGGGCACCGGAAAGACGGAGCTGCTGCGCTCGTTCGCCGCCTCGCTCGCCGCCGCCGAACGGCCGGACCGGCTGGAGCTCATCCTCGTCGACGGCGCCGGGTCCGGCCCTGGATCCGGGGCCGGGACCGGGACCGGGCCGGGCGAGGGGCTGCGGCTGTGCACGGACCTGCCGCATGTCTCGACCCATCTGTCGGCCACGGACCCGGTGCGGATGCGGGAGTTCGCGCAGGCCCTCAGCTCGGAGCTCAAGCGCCGCGCCGAGCTACTGGGCCAGCGGGACTTCGCGGAGTGGCACGACCGGCCCGGCGAGGCCGACGGCGCCGCGGCCCCGGGCACCCCGATGCGCCCCAACCCGGGCCCGCCCGGCACCGTCCCGCCGGGGCCGGCCGATGCCGGTTCGTCCAGGGCCCCGGGTGCGGCCGGTACGCCGCCCCGCGCGGCCGGGACAGCCGGTGCGGCCGGTGCACCCGGTACGCCCCGTTCAGGCGGCACCCCCAGTGCCCCCGGCACAGCCGGTGCACCCCGTGCAGCCGGTACGTCAGGCACACCCGGCACCGGTTCGCCCGGTACGCCGCGTTCGCCCGGTACACCGGGCACGACCGGGAGATCCAGCACACCCAACCCAGCCGGGACGCCCGGTGCCACCCGTGCCGCCCGCGCGGCCGACGCGCCGCGCGTTGTCGCGCCCCGGCCGCCCGGCGATATCGACCCTCCTCCGAGCGACACCCTCCATACGCTCAATCTGCGCGCCCGGCGCACCGCGAGCGCTGCGCCCGCCCATCCCCATTCCCTCCTCCCCCGGCTCGTCGTGATCGTCGACGACTTCGACGCGCTGGTGGCCCCGGCCCTCGGCAGCCCCGGCCGTCCGGCGTCCGGTTCGGTCGTCCGTGCGCTGGAGGCGATCGCCCGGGACGGCGCCCGCCTCGGGGTGCATCTGGTCGTGGCGTCCGGCCGTCCGGACCGTACGGCGGACACGGCGGCCGTCGAGCGGGCCGCCCTGCGGATCGCCCTGGACGCGCGCCCGCTGAACACCGCGACGAGCCCCGTCACCGGCCCCGCAGGCGCCACCCACCCCACCCACCCCGGCGAGCCCCGAGGGTCCGATACGGCCCCCGCCGCGTCGACACGCTCGGTCACCTCCGTTCCCGCCACCGCAGCCGCCCCGGGTGGCGGCCCCGCGCCGGGCCGTGGGCGGCTGTTCCGCCCGGATGACGGCGCCGGGACGCCGTTCCAGGCGGGCCGGGTGACCGGACGGATACCGCGCACCGCGACCCAGCGGCCCACCGTCGTACCGCTGGAGTGGCGGCGGATGGGCGATCCACCCGCCCGTCGACCGCTGCGCGAGCTGGGGAACGGCCCCACCGACCTGGCACTTCTCGCCAGTGCGCTACAGCGCGCCGCACAGTCGGCGGACGCCCCCACCCCGCCCGCACTGATCTGACCGGCCCCGCTCGCCACCGTCCGCACCCCGTTCGGCAACGGCCCGATCCCAGCCCCCCCACAACGCCCGGCACCCGCCCGATTCACGTCCGTTTCGCAGCCGTTTCCGAGCGTTCCCCTCGCCCCCGGCCGGGTTTCCGATCCGTTCCGGCCGCCCTCCCGTCTGTCCCACCTGCCCCATTTCAGGATCGCTCCTTCATCACGGCCCGATCACGATCCGTGAGTGAACGCCCGACGCAGTATTGCCACGTTCGGTGACCGGGCGTAGGACTACTCAGCACGGGACACGGTCGCACGGGGGCGGCTGGCATCGGAGGGAACACGGGGATGCACGTATCGCTTCCTACGAAGCGTTCGACACGCGCCGCGGTGGCCCTGCTGGCGGCGGGAGCACTCATGCTCACCGCCGCGGGCTGCGGCGGCGACGACGGAGACACGGTCAGCGGCGGCCCGCCGCCCAACACCGTGCAGCTGCCGAATCTGAAGGGGCAGAAACTCCAGGTCACGGCGGTCTGGACGGGCACCGAGCAGGAAAACTTCACCAAGGTGCTCAAGGAGTTCGAGAAGCGCACCGGCGCCAAGGTCTCCTTCGTGCCGAGCGGTGACGACATGGCGGGCTTCGTCGGCTCGAAGGTCGCGGGCGGCGCTCCGCCGGACGTCGCGATGGTCGGACAGGTCGGCGTCATGCGCGAATTCGCCCAGAAGGGCTGGGCCAAGCCGCTCGACGCCCCCGCCAGGGCCCAGCTCGCCAAGAACTTCAGCAAGGGCTGGCAGGACCTCGGCTCGTACCAGGGCAAGCCCTACGGGGTGTATTTCAAGGCCAGCAACAAATCCCTGCTCTGGTACAACACCTCCGCGTTCGACTACGCGGGCGCCAAGGTGCCCAAGACCTGGCCGGAATTCCTGAAGGAGGCCCAGCTGGTCTCCGACTCCGGCACCGACGCGGTCGCGGTCGGCGGCCAGGACGGCTGGACGCTCACCGACTGGTTCGAGAACGTCTATCTCTCCCAGGCGGGCCCGGAGAAGTACGACCAGCTCGCCCAGCACAAGATCAAGTGGACCGATCCCTCGGTGAAGAAGGCGCTCGAGACGCTCGCCGAGCTCTGGGGCACCAAGGGCCTGGTCGCGGGCGGCCGGGGCGGCGCCCTGCACACCGCCTTCCCGGACTCCGTCACCAAGACGTTCGGCGACAAGGCGGAGCCGGAGGCGGGCATGGTCTTCGAGGCCGACTTCGTCGCCGCCAACGTCGCCGACGCGGGCGCGGAGCTGGACCAGGACGCGCAGGTGTTCCCGTTCCCGGCGGTGGGCGCGGACGCGCCGGTGGTGACCGGCGGCGACGTCGGCGTGGCGCTGAAGAACACCAAGGCGGCGCAGGCGCTGCTCACCTTCCTCGCCTCGCCCGACGCGGGGACCATCTGGGCCCAGTCCGGCGGGTTTATCTCGGCGAACAAGAACGTCAAGTTCAGCGCCTATCCCAATGCCTCCATGCGCAAGATCGCACAGGCGCTGATCGCGGCGGGGAATGACTTCCGGTTCGACATGTCCGACCAGGCTCCCGCCTCCTTCGGCGGCAAGCCGGCGCAGGGCGAGTGGAAAGCGCTCCAGGACTTTCTCAAGAACCCGAGGAATGTCGACGGCATCCAGCGCCAGCTGGAGCGGGATGCCGCCAAGGCGTACAAGAACTGACGACTCGACCGGGAGATCCACATCATGTCGACCGCGACAGCGGACGGCGCGGCCACACCTGGCCGGGCATCGTCCGCCCCACCGGCCAATGGGCCGAGCGCGAAGAAGCCGAAGAGCGTCATGGGCACGCGGCCCTGGCTGGCGGCGGTGTTCCTGCTGCCCGCCCTGGTGCTGCTCGGGGCGCTCGTCGTCTATCCGATCGGCTACTCCGTCTACCGGAGCTTGTTCGACGCCTCGGGCAATGGCTTCGTCGGCCTGGACAACTACCAGGAGATGTTCTCCGACGACGCCACCAAGACGGCCATCAAGAACAACATCATCTGGCTGATCCTGGCCCCGACCGTCTCCACCGCGCTGGGCCTGATCTTCGCCGTGCTCACCGAGCGGATCCGCTGGGCCACCGCCTTCAAGCTGGTCGTCTTCATGCCGATGGCCATCTCGATGCTGGCGGCGGGCATCATCTTCCGGCTGGTCTACGAGCAGGACCCGGACAAGGGCGTGGCCAACGCCATGTGGGTGAGCGTGCACGACTCGTTCAGCGAGTCGCCGCCGTTCCCCGGCGCCCATCCGCGTCCGGCCGCCGGGACGACGGAGTCCTCCAGCGGTGCGTACACCACGAACGCGACGCTCAAGGCCGGTTCCCCCACCTCGCTGCCGCTTGTCGCCGCCAAGCGCGACGACATCAGCGATGCACAGGACGCCAAGGCCGCCAAGCCCGAGGCGGGGAAGGTCACCGGCACGGTCTGGTTCGACTTCACCCGTGGCGGCCTCGGCAAGGAGGGCGCCATCGACAAGGGCGAGAAGGCGATGGCCGGGCTCAAGGTGGAGGCGGTCAAGGACGGCAAGGTGGTCGGCAGGGCCACGACGGCGGCCGACGGTACGTACACGCTGCCCGCCAAGGCCGAGGGCGCCCAACTACGGCTGCCCGCCTGGAACTTCTCCGAGCCGTACAACGGCATCGACTGGCTCGGCCCGTCCCTCGTCACCCCCGCCATCATCGGCTCCTACGTCTGGATCTGGGCGGGCTTCGCCATGGTGCTCATCGCGGCGGGCCTCGCGGGCGTGCCACGTGAGCTGATGGAGGCCGCGCGGATGGACGGCGCCAACGAATGGCAGGTCTTCCGCCGGGTCACCGTGCCGATGCTGGCACCGGTGCTCTCGGTCGTGGTCGTCACGCTGATGATCAACGTGATGAAGATCTTCGACCTCGTCTACATCATCGCGCCCGACCCCAGCAAGGACGACGCCAACGTGCTCGCCCTCCAGCTCTACCAGTCGTCCTTCGGGACCGACGTCAACCAGGGCCTCGGCAGCGCCATCGCCGTTCTGCTGCTCCTGCTCGTGATGCCCATCATGATCATCAACATCCGCCGGATCCGAAGGGAGAGCCGCCGATGACCAGCGCGGACACGGTCGTACGAGCGAAGCAGTCCCTGGTCGCGCGGATCGCCGCGCGCGCCGGCGGCGGTGCCCTGCGGGTCGTTCTGATCCTGGTCGGCCTGCTGTGGCTGATGCCGACCGCCGGGCTGCTGCTGTCCTCCCTGCGGGATCCGGCCGAGGCGAACATCTCCGGGTGGTGGAAGGTCTTCAGCGACCCGGGCCAGCTGACCTTCAGCGCCTATGACGACCTGCTGGGCAACCAGCAGATCACCGACTCGCTGTGGACCACCCTGGCGATCACCATCCCGGCGACCCTGCTGGTCGTCGTGATCGGCGCACTGGCCGGTTTCGCCTTCGCCTGGATGGACTTCCCCGGCCGCGACTGGTGGTTCCTCATCGTGGTCGGCCTGCTGGTCGTCCCGGTGCAGGTCGCCCTGATCCCGGTCGCCAAGCTCTTCGGCGAGATCGGCATCTTCCAGACCACGACGGGCGTGGTGCTCTTCCACACCGCCTTCGGCCTTCCCTTCGCGATCTTCCTCCTCCGCAACTTCTTCGCGGAGATCCCCCGCGAACTCCTGGAGGCGGCCCGCCTGGACGGCGCGGGCGAACTGCGGCTCTTCCTGCGCGTGGTCATGCCCCTGGGCGGCCCGGCCATCGCCTCGCTGGGCATCTTCCAGTTCCTGTGGGTATGGAACGACATGCTGGTCGCCCTGATCTTCGCCGACGGCGGCAACCCGCCGATCACGGTGGCGCTCCAGCAGCAGGTCCGCCAGTTCGGCAACAACATCGACATCCTGGGCCCCGGTGCCTTTATCTCGATGGTGATCCCGCTGGCGGTCTTCTTCGCCTTCCAGCGGCAGTTCGTGGCGGGCGTGATGGCGGGCGCGGTGAAGTAACGCACCCCTCCCGGACGGCGGGCGGCCCGGCACCCCCAGGGTGCCGGGCCGCCCCCTTTTGACGTCATGGCTGTACGTCATGGCCGCACGTGACGGCACACCACAGCCGGAGCGCGTCGTGCCTGGGGTCCGGGCGCAGCCGGGACGTTGGTTCAGCGGGGCGTGGCCGCCGTGGCGAGACGTTCCAGAACGGGCAACAGCTCGGTGGGGTCGGGACGGCGGGTGTAGTCGGGGTTGACCTCGGCGTAGGCGATAGCGCTGTCGGGGGTGATGACGTAGCGAGCGGGCATGGGCAGGGTCCAGGAGGGCTCGCCATTGATGTGCGCGAGGTCGACACCCAGGCTCTTGTAGGTGCCGCGCAGGTAGTCGGGCAGTTCGAAGCGCAGGCCGAAGGACTGGGCGACCCGGCTGCCGGTGTCGGACAGGATGGGGAAGCTCAGGTGGTTCTCGCGGCGGGAGCGGCGGCTGTTGGGCTGGGTCTGCGGCGAGATCGCGGCCAGCGTCGCGCCAAGGCCGCGGATGCGGGCGGCCTCGTCCTCCAGAGCCTGCAAGTCGAGGTTGCAGTAGGGGCACCACACGCCGCGGTAGAACGTGAGGACCAAGGGGCCGCGGGCAAGCAGGTCGCGGGAGGAGACATCGTTGCCGTCACTGTCGGCGAGGGCGAAGGCGGGGGCCGCGTCGCCGGCCTTCAGGGCATGCCGTGCCTGGCCGGAGGCGATCAGCTCGGCGGTGCCGCGGTGGAAGGCGTCGACGACGCCGTCCGGCATGGTCGGCTCACCCTGGGCCTTGAGGTCATCGAGTCGGTCCTGGAGGGACATGAGGATCTCCCGTGTGCTGGGTGCGCCACACTCTCATGTGTAGCGATCGCTAAAGTCAGCGTAGGCACCCCTTCGGCTCCGTGCAAATATTTTTAGCGGTCGCTACACAGCTGGACTACGCATCGGGCACCACAGCAGCCCCGAGGGCCGCGGCAGCGAGCAGCTCCTCGCGCGGGGCTCCGGCCGCGGCCTCGACATTGAGCCCTTCGGCTGCCGCTACGACACACCTGGCCAGCGCGGGACAGTCGGTGGATTCGGGGAGATCGCCGTCGGCGACGGCCTTCTCGAAGCGCTCCAGGAGCGCCCGGCGGGTGCCCGCGCGATAGGCGGCGAGGAGCTCGACCACCTCGCGGTCCTCCTCGGCACAGGCGAGCCCACCCTGAACGGTCAGGCAGCCGGCCGGCCGATCCGGAAGGGTGGCCGCCTCGGCGGTTCCCCTCAGGAAGCGGAGGGTGGCGGCGCGGGCGGTGGACTCGGCCATCGCCTCCGCCAGATAGCGGGAGCGCTCGCGCGCGTAGCGCTCAAGGGCCTCTTCGAAGAGTGCACGCTTGTTTCCGAACGCCGCGTACAGGCTGGGCGGATTGATACCCATGGCAGCGGTGAGGTCGGCTACGGACGTACTCGCGTACCCCCGCCGCCAGAACATCTCCATGGCGGTGTCCAACGCGGCACCCCTGTCGAATCCGCGCCTGCGGCCTCGCGGCATATCCATCCTCCTACTTCGGGTGACCCCTATTCTCCGACTTGCTTTTTCTTAGCAGTCGCTACATTGTAGGTCGCGGGAGCCTTAGCGACCACTACACATTTTGCGATCACCGCAGGAACGAGGAACCGATCATGGGCAAGCTGGGCGGGAAGACCGCGGTCGTCACCGGCGGCACGAGCGGTATCGGGCTGGCCACGGCGAAGCGGCTGGCCGATGAAGGCGCGCATGTCTTCATCACCGGCCGACGGACTGAGGCCCTGGCCAAGGCCGAGGCGGAGATCGGCCAGAACGTCACCGGCGTACAGGGTGATGTCTCCAGCCTCCACGATCTCGACCAGCTCTGGGAGCGGGTGCGTCAGGAGCGCGGCTCGGTCGACGTGATCGTGGCGAACGCAGCCTTCGTTGAGCTGGTCACCCTGGCCGAGGCCACTCCCGAGCACTTCGACTCCACGTTCAACACCAACGCCCGCGGCACGTTCTTCACCGTCCAGAAGGCGCTCCCGCTGCTCAATGACGGCGGGTCGGTGGTGCTGATCTCCTCCACCGCGCACCTGATCGGCGCGCCCCCGTACACCACGTACTCGGCGGCCAAGGCCGCCACCCGTTCCTTCGCCCGAAGCTGGGCGGCTGAACTCAAGGAGCGGAGGATCCGGGTGAACTCACTCAGCCCCGGCCCAATCGACACGCCCATCTTCGAGGCCCAGGCCGGCGAAGGCGCCGATGGCCTGCGCGAGCAGATGCGCAGCACGGTCCCGCTGAACCGCCTGGGGCGCCCGGAGGAGGTGGCCGCCGCCGTGCTGTTCCTGGCCTGCGACGACTCCAGTTACACGACCGGCGCTGACCTGACGGTCGACGGCGGCCAGTCCCAGATCTGACCCCGCCGCCGTTTTCGGGGCGAGTCCGCCATCGCGCCGGTGAGCCACCCCGAAGCAGGCGCCTCCATGCGAAAGGTACGGCAGATCGCCGGCGGTCCCATGGTCACCACCTACAAGATCTACCGCGGCACCCAGACCGGCCCGATCCTGGGCGTCGGGCCCACCGGCAGGACTGTGGACTTCGAGACCGTGGACGTGATGAAGGTCCACACCGGCCGTATCACCGGCCACTGGGGCGTCGGCAACCTCCTCAAGATGCTCTCGCAACTCGACGCCGTCGCCCTCTGAACCCGTCCTCGCCACACGCCTGAGTCGGCCGCGAGCCACGGCCCAGCACCAGCAATCTACGGAAGAAGGAGCCTCTCCACGCATGTCCGACAACCTCTCCCTCAACGGCAAGCGGGCGCTGGTGACCGGTGCCACCAGCGGAATAGGCGCGGCCATCGCACGCCACCTCACCGCCCAGGGCGCTCACGTGGTCGTCGTCGGGCGCGACACCGAACGCGGCACCGCCGTCGTCCGCAGCATCACCGATGCCGGGGGCAGTGCCCAGTTCACCTCCGCCGACATCGGCGACCCCGCCCACATCAGCGCGCTGCACGAGGAAGTCGGCGAGATCGACATCCTGGTCAACAACGCCGGCCTCGCCATCTGGGGACCGACCGAGACATTCAGCGTCGAGGACTTGGACGCCACCTACGCCACCAACGTGCGAGGCCCCTTCCTGCTGGTCGCCGCCTTCGTCCCCGCAATGCTCAGCAAACGAAGCGGAGCGATCATCAACATCGGCAGTCTCGCCGCCACCATCGGAATCCCCGGCTCCTCCGCCTACGGCGCCAGCAAGGCCGCACTCACCTCGCTCACCCGGGAATGGGCCGCCGAGTTCAGCGGACAGGGCGTCCGCGTCAATACGGTCGCCCCTGGCCCCGTCGAAACCCCCATGGGCACCCCTGACGTCCTAGACCAGCTCGCGGCCACCACCGCGCTCGGCCGAGTCGCCCAGCCCGAGGAAGTCGCCGACCTCGTCGGCTTCCTCGCCTCCGACCGCTCCGGCTACATCACCGGCGCCACCATCCACATCGACGGCGGACGCACCGCCATCTGAACCAACCACGGGGCCCAGTCTGCTCACCAAGGCGGGCACGAGACCGGGGTTTCAGTTCGGACCTGGCAGCCCGGCTAGGCGGTTCCCCCAGAGCCGCGGCCGCGGATCATCGACATCAGCAGACCGTGGGTCTCAGCGTCGGCGGCCGCTACGAGGCCGCGGCTTGCCTGGCCGATGGGGTCGCCGTCGATTCCGGTGACCACGCAGCCAGCGGCCCGGCACACCGCGATGCCCGCGGCGAAGTGCACGCTATCGTGCAGGGCACTGCCGTCGGTGACGTATGCGGCGCGCTTGCCGGAGGCGACCCAGGCCAGCGCCAGGGTCGTGGAGACGACCCGCGGGCGGAAGTGCTCGGCGAAGGCGGGGTGGGCCAGCAGGTCCACGGTCCGGAAGCCGGGGGCGCTCGGGAACGGGGCGTCCAGGTTCATGTCCACCAACTGGGTGGTGGACGTGGGAGCCAGCTGGGCGTCGGCGCCTTCGTGTCGTACCCGGGCGGTCTCGCCGTCGGTGAAGAAGACCTCGCCGCTGAACGGGTCGGCCACCGCCGCCGCCCCGTTGCGCAACGCCACGTTGACGGCCACCAGCATGGTGCCGACCGAATAGTTCAGCGTGCCGCACAAGGGGTCCACGAGCCACTCACGCGCGGCGGTGGGGCCCTGCCGTCCGCCTTCCTCGCCGAGCACCGCGTCATCGGGCCGAGCGGCACGGATGGAGGCAATGATCGTCTCCTCGGCCTCCACATCGGCTGGGGTGGCGAAGTCCCCGGCGCCCTTGTCGATGCGGGCCAGCCGCTGGCCGTACATGCCGCGCACCACGTCCGCGCCAGCACGTGCCGCGGCTATCGCGACGTCGGCATCGTCGGGACGCGCGTAGGAGTGGGTCACGTCGCCCAGAGTATCGGGGGACCCTGACAGGCACGGCTGAGCGTGCGCCGCCGCGGGTTGGGCCGAACGGGGGGCTTTTCTGGCGTGCCCGGCGAGGGCGGCGCGCCATTGGCTGGGCGTTCAGATGATGGTGTGAGAAACCATCCGTGCCGCTTCGACCGATGGGATGCGCCGTGCCCCGGTTCAGCGTCATCGTGCCCGCTTACGAGGTCCAGCCGTATCTGAGTGAGTGTCTGCGGTCCGTGCTGGAGCAGGACTTCACGGACCTGGAGCTGATCGCGGTCGATGACCACTCGCCGGACGCGTGTGGCGCGCTCATCGATGAGGCCGCCGAGCGGGATCCGCGGGTACGGGCCGTGCATCTGGCGGAGAACGCGGGGCTCGGGCGGGCGCGGAACGCCGGGATCCGGCGGGCCACCGGGGACTATCTGCTCTTTCTCGACGGGGATGACACCCTCGCCCCCGGCTCGCTGCGCGCCATCGCCGACCGGCTGGCGCGGACCGGCGAGCCGCAGGTGCTGGTCTTCGACTACGCGCGGGTGGACTGGACGGGCGACCTCGTGCGGAACGTCCGGGCCGGGTTGCTCCGGGAGGGCGACCCCGGATGCGTCCGGCAGGTCTTCCGGCTCGATCAGCGGCCGGAGCTGTCGCGGCTGCTGATGGTCGCCTGGAACAAGGCGTACCGCCGGGACTTCGTCCGGGAGGGGGGCTTCGCGTTTCCGGCCGGATTTTACGAGGACACGCCCTGGACCTTTTCCGTGCTGCTCAGCGCGGAGTCCATCGCCGTCCTTGACCGGGTGTGCGTCCACTACCGGCAGCGGCGGCGCGGCGGGATTTTGCGCACCACCAGCCGCCGCCACCTCGATGTGTTCGACCAGTACGACCGGGTGTTCCGGTTCCTCGACGCCCGGCCCGAGCTGGCCCACTGGCGCCCGGCGCTGTTCCGGCGGATGGTCGACCACCTCGGCGTGATCGCCGCCGCGCCGGACCGGCTGCCGGTGCGGGCCCGGGCCGAGTTCTTCCGCCGGGCGGGCGCGCACCACCGGCGCTACCGGCCGTACGGCGCGGCCACCCCGCCCGGGCGCGCCCGGTGGCGGTCTCTGCTGCTGCGGCTGGGTGCCCGGTGGGCGTTTGAGCTGCTGCGGAGCGGCGGTCGGGGGTGGCGGAGGGTCGTCGCCCTGGGCCCGGTCGGGTATGCCCGGCTGCGCGCGGTGGCACTCTGGGCGCACTACCGGGTGCAGCTGTGCCTGCCTCTCGATCCCCGGCTCGCCGTCTTCGCCGCGTACTGGCACAAGGGCTACGCCTGCCACCCGGCGGCCATCGAGGCGAAGGTGCGCGAGCTGGTGCCGGGGGCGAGTACCGCCTGGATCACCACCCCGGAGTACGCCCACACCCTGCCGCCCGGGGTGCGCCGCCTGCACCCCGGCTCGGCCGCCTACTGGACGGCGCTGGCCCGCGCCCGCTTCCTCGTCAACAACGTCAACTTCACCCCGGGGCTGCGCAAGCGGCCCGGGCAGATCCACCTCCAGACCCACCACGGCACCCCGCTCAAGCACATGGGCCTGGATCTGCTGGACCGTCCCGCCGCCGCCCGCGGCATGGACTTCGGCAAGCTGCTGGAGCGGGTGGACCGCTGGGACTACAGCCTCTCCGCCAACCGCCACACCACCCTGGTCTGGGAGCGGGTCTACCCCTCCGGCTACACCACGCTCCCCTACGGCTCGCCGCGCGCTGACGTCTTCCAGCACGCCACCGAGGACGACGTGGCCCGGCTGCGCGCCCGGCTCGGCATCCCGGCGGGCAGCGTCGCCGTGCTGTACGCCCCGACCCACCGCGACTACCAGCGCCGCCCGGGGCCGCGGCTGGACCCGGAGCGGGTGGCCCGCGCGCTGGGGCCCGGGTTCACGCTGCTGGTCAGGCCGCACTACTTCCAGGGCTTCCAGGACTTCCAGGCTTCGAACGGGGCCATGGGGAGCGCCTGCGGACGGGTGCTCGACGTTTCGGGGTACGGCCGGGTGGAGGAGCTGTGCCTCGCGGCCGACGCACTGCTGACGGACTACTCGTCCATCATGTTCGACTACGCCAATCTCGACCGGCCCATCGTCGTCCACGCCGACGACTGGGACGCCTATCGCGCCGCCCGCGGCACCTACTTCGACATCACCGCCGCCCCGCCAGGACCGGTCTCCCGCACCGAGGACGAGCTGATCGCCCTCTTCACCACGGGCGCCTGGTGCGGTCCGCGCTCGGCCGCGCTGCGCGCCGCGTTCCGCGCCCGCTTCTGTCCGTACGACGACGGGCGGGCGGCCGAGCGCGTGGTGCGCCGGGTGTTCCTCGGCGAGCGCCACGAACTGCTGCCGCCCGTCGTCCCGCCCGCCGAGCGCCGTCCCGCACCCGCCGCCGTTCGTACCCCCGCAGCCGACCATGACCGGTCCGGCGACGGCCGGACCGCCCCGCTGGCCGGGAGCGTATGCGCTCCACCCGCCGTCTCACTCCCCCACCGGAGCCGCCCCCACTAGCCCCAACCAGCCCCCGCGCCCCGTCCCGACGCCCCGACCCAGGACGCACGATGCCCCTCACCGCACCGCCCGCCGCCCCCCGTCCCTGGCTCGCCGATCCGCCACCGCTGGTGCGCGGATACCGGCGTGCGGTCCCGCTGCGGCTGCGCCGCGCGGTCGTCGCCGTGACCGGCCCCGGGCTGCGCCGGGCGGCCATGCGGAGCCTGGGCGGGCTGTCGGCCGCCTCCCGCTCGCTGCGGCTGCGCCGGGCGCGGCGGCGGCTGCGGCGGGCCGGGCTGCTGGCCGGATCGGGGCGGACGGTGATCGCCGACCGGCGGGGCGGCGCCCTGGTGGCGACCCTGGCCCCCTCCCCCACCCCGCTGTTCGCGCGCGCCGAGAATCTGCGGCTGGTGTGCGAGGCGCTGGACCGGGCCCGGATCGACCACTTCGTGGTCCGCTGCTACAGCAACGTCGGCTCGGCCGTCGGCGTACGGGCCGACCAGCGGGACGTGGTGGTCACGGCGCTGGCCACGCTGTGCGCCGAGGAGGCGGGGTACGTCTCACTGCCACCGCGGCGCGGCCACCCGGCGACCCCGCCCCGGCTCGGCGGCAGGCGGGGGGCCTGGCGGCGGCTGGCCGGAGCCTCCGTGGTCCGCTTCACCCGCTTCCACACCGGGCCGGGCGGGTCGGGCGAGCCGGGCGGACGGCTGCTCCTCGGCCCGGCGCACGGCTGCGACATCGAGTTCTGGGAGCCCGGCGGGCAGGGCGAGGAGCGGGTGCTGATCGCGCCCCGCTTCAACCGCACCACCGCGTCCGTACCGCTCGTGGGCGAACCGGTGCGCGCCCCCGACCAGTTGTTCACCCGGCTCGCCCCGCCCGTCGGCTGGCAGCCGGGGCCGCTGGTGCGCACCCGCCCGGAGTTCCTGACCCGGCTGCCGGACGAGGTCCGCTTCCCCATCGACGTCGTCTACACCTGGGTGGACGGCTCGGATCCGCAGTGGCAGCGGCGGCGGGCGGCCCTCGCGGGCCGGGGCTACCACGCCCAGGCCGCCAACGCCGCCCGCTACGCCAACCGCGACGAGCTGCGCTATTCGCTGCGCTCGCTGTATCTGTACGCCCCCTGGGTGCGCCACATCTATCTGGTGACCGATCGCCAGGTGCCCGACTGGCTGGCCGTATCGCACCCGGGGATCACCGTCGTGGACCACCACGACATCTTCGACGACCCCGATGCGCTGCCCACCTTCAACTCCCATGCCATCGAGACCCGGCTGCACCACATCGACGGGCTCGCCGAGCACTTCCTCTACTTCAACGACGATGTCTTCCTCGGCTCGCCGGTCACCCCGCAGGACTTCTTCCTGGCCAACGGCGTCTGCAAGTTCTTCCCCTCCCGCGCGCTGATCCCGCTGCCCCCCGTGGGCCCCGGTGACGTGCCCGTATCGGCGGCGGGCAAGAACAACCGGGCGCTGCTTGCGGAGCGGTTCGGCCCGGCCATCACCCAGAAGATGAAGCACACCCCGCACGCCCTGCGCACCAGCGTGCTCGCCGAGATCGAGAAGGAGTTCCCCGACGCGGTCCGCGCGACCATGGCCAGCCGGGTGCGCTCGCCGTCGGACATCTCCGTACCGTCCTCGCTCCACCACTACTACGCGTTCCTGACCGGGCGCGCGGTCCCCGGCCATCTGCGCTACGACTACTTCGACCTGGCCCAGCCCACCATCCGCACCCGGCTGGCCAGACTGCTGCGGGCCCGCCACTGCCAGGCGTTCTGCCTCAACGACACGGTCTCCTCCGAGCACGACCTCGAGGACCAGCTGGCGTTGGTCCGCCCCTTCCTCGACGCCTATTTCCCCCTCCCCAGCCCGCTGGAGCGGGCCGTCACCCGACAGGAGACCCGGCAGCCATGCCCCTCGCCATCACCCTTCCCCTGAACCCGGACGTCCTCGAGGCGGGCGGGCCGTATCCGCGGGCGCTCAATGTGCTCAGCCGCAAACAGACCGCCGTACAGCGGCAGTTGCGGCGCTCCGGGCTCGCGGGCTACGAGCCGACCACCCAGGCCACCCTGCTGGCCCTGGCCCAGCAGGCGCCCGAGGGCAGCGCGGTGTACGACATCGGCGCGCACATCGGGCTGTACTCGGCGCTGATCAGCGCGGTGTACGGGAACGGCGGGCGCGGGCCGCGGACCATCGCGTTCGAGCCGACCCCGGAGACGGTCGCGCTGTGCCGCCGGATCCGGGAGTGCAACCGGCTCGGCTTCGAGGTGCAGCAGACCGCGCTGGCCGATGAACCGGGCACCGCCGAGCTGTACTTCTCCCACAAGTCGGAGTCGTCCAACTCGCTCAACCCGGCCCACCGCAGGCACACCGAGTCGGTCACGGTGCCGGTCACGACGGTCGACGCGTTCACCGGGGAGCGCGGTCTCGCCCCGCATCTGATCAAGATCGACGTGGAGACGTTCGAGGCGGCGGTGTTGCGCGGGTCGTACGACACGATCCGGCGTCACCGGCCGTGGATCGTCTGCGAACTGCTCCCCGGCGCGGACCACAACGCGCTGCGCACCGCGCTGGCGCCGCTGACCGCGATGGACTACGGCCTCCACCCGATCACCCCGGAGGCGCCGTGGCACCGCTACGACGAGACCACGTACCGGTCCGCGGTGAGCGGCCAGTGCCGGGACTGGCTGCTGGCGCCGCGGCCGCTGACGCCCGCCTTCCACCGGGCGGTGCGGCGGTGGCTGATCGCGATTCTGGCGTGCGACGAGACGACGAACATCCTCACGACCGACAAGGCGTCCTTCCCCTACGGCTGGAACGCGCCGTACCGCTCACCGCGGGGGGCGACGCGGATTCCCCGCGCTGCGGCGCGGATTCCCCGCACGGGCCCGCGCGGCGCGGCGCGCGGCCCCCTCACGGGGCTGCTGCGGCTGGCGGGGGCCGCCGCTCTGGCGCGGCGCGCCGTCGTCCCGGCACGGCGGGCGCCTGCGCCTGGGGCGCAGGCCACGGGGAGCGGGTCGCTGCGGGGGTGAGGTGGGTGGCGGGGTTTCCCCACCCCGCCCCTTCCCGAAAGAGGGGGCTCCGGCCCCCTCACCCCGTCCAGCGCGACCACCGCCCCCCACCGGGGTCCGGGGCTTACTGGCGCCGCTGGCCGAGGATGCAGAACTCATTGCCCTCGGGGTCCGCCAGGACGACCCACGACTGCTCACCCTGGCCGATGTCAACGCGCCGCGCGCCGTGAGCCACCAGACGGGCCACCTCGGCGTCCTGGTCATCGGGCCTGAAGTCGAGGTGCAGTCGGCTCTTGGCCTTCTTGCTCTCCTCAAGCCGGACGAAGTCCAACCCCGGCAGGCGATCCGGCTCCGGGCGGATCTCGAACTCGTCATCGGAGGAGTGGACCACCACCCAGCCAAGAGCCCCGGCCCACCACTGCCCCAGGGCCACCGGATCTTCCGAGTGAACGATTACCTGTTCCCATGCCAAGGTCATCCGCAGAGCTTAGAGGTGCCGGGCTTCGCAAGACCATCGGTTTCAGCGCGCGGGCCCCGCCCGCACATAGCGCTCCAGGCGGATGCCGGGCAGGCACAGCGAGTACGCCAGCCGGAAGTGCCCCGTCAGCACGGCCGCCTTCGTGGCGCGCGTCTCCGGCTCGTCGGCCGCGATCAGCCATGCCGAGCGTGCCCCGTCCAGCCGTCGCAGCAGCTCGGCGGGGCCGACGTCGACCCCGTAGAGCGTGCCGGAGGCGGGGCCCGGGGTGCGCAGCGCGATGTCCCGCAGTCCGGCGAGGGGGCGCGGATAGGCGATCGCGATCCGCCGTTCCTTGGGTGGGTCGTACAGCACGGGCTCACCCGGCCTGGTCAGGCGCCCCACCGCGGCGGACAGCGCCGCCAGGTCGTCCTGACGGCTCAACGGCTCCCGTTCCCACCGGTGCAGCGGGAGCTGCCAGACGAACGCGCAGCCGACCGCGAGGGCCCCGGCCGCGGCGACCGCGGCGCGGCTCCGGCCGGACACCGCCTCCGCCAGCCGGTCGACCCCCGCTGCGGCCAGTAGGGGGAAGCCCGCCAGGGCGAAGAGGAGGTAGCGCTCGTGGAAGCAGGGGCGGTGGAGGGCCAGGGCGAAGAGGAGGACCGTCGGGACGCAGATCAGGGGCAGGGCGACCGCGGTCAGCGCCCGCTGGCGGGGACGGATCACGGCGAGCGCGATCAGCGGGAGGCTGACCGCGAGGACGAGCGCGCTGGGGCCCGCGAACTTCTCGACCACCGCCCACAGCCGACCCGGCGTCGGTCGGTGCATCCAGGCGAGCTGGGCGCTCTGCCGCCGGGCCACCAGCGCCAGCGGCGCCACCGCCCCCAGCGCCCCCGCCGCCGCGCTCCCCCAGCCCCACCACACGCGGCGCGGGGCGCGCAACGCGCACAGCGTCACCGCGTGCGCGGCGAGCATGAGCGCCGCGAACACGTGCAGCAGCGCGGTCGCGGCCACCACTCCCCCGTACGCGGCCCAGCGCCACCCCACCGTCCGGCCCCTCGCGCCGGGCCCGCCCGACCCCGGCGCGACATCGGTACCCACGGCCCCGGCCGCAGGCGACACCCCCTCGCCCGCGGGCTCACCCGGGCGGACCGCCGCCCCGGGACCGGCCGCAGGGGTGAGGGCAACACCTGGCGCGGGCCCCGGCGCGAGACCAGTCGCAGGCGCGGGCGCCACCCCCGGCACGGAACCGGGGGCGGGGCCAGCCGCGGGACGGGCCGCACGACCGGCCGCAGGCGCGGGGGTCGCGCTCGGCACGGGACCTGCCGCAGGCCCCGGTGCCAGGGCCGGGCCCCGCGTGGGTCGGCCCGCCCGCCTGCCCCCTCGGCTCGTCCCCGGTCCCAGCCCGGCCGCGGTCACCAGGAGGTACGTCGCTCCCGCCGCGCCCGCCGTGACCAGGGCGTAGGAGCGGCCCTCCTGGGCGTAATGGGTGACCACGGGGGTGGTCGCGTAGAGCAGGCCAGCCCACAGGCCCACCCGGGGGCGGGCGAGGCGGCAGCCCAGGGCGGCGACGAGGGCGGTGGCGGCGACGGCGGCGAGTACCGAGGGCAGACGCATGGTCACCTCGGAGGGCCGCAGGGCCAGGAGCGGGTGCATCAGGACGTAATAGAGCCCGTGGACGGCGTCCACCGTGCCGAGCGCGTCGTGGATCTGAGGGAGGGTGCGCCGGGCCATCTGGTACGTCGCGGACTCATCGCGCCACATCGTGCCCCGGTCCAGGCCCCACAGCCCCAGCCCGAGCATGACGGCCGCCGGGAGCACGATCGCCGCTGGCCCGGAGATTCCGCCGCGCTTCCGCACGCTCAGCCTCACTCTCACCCACAACAGCAAAAGGCATAAATACGACTATTCGCCTACAGTGTGCAGTCAGAACGACTCATCCGCCGCGAAGGGCACGCGTCATGAACCGCCTCGGTATCGAAAGCCCCCGCGGTCTCGTGGCCTTCGCCGCGCTGACCGGGTGTCTGGTGGCCATGGCGGTGGCGGCGCTCACCGGGGCCGGAGAGGTCTTCGCCGCCGCCGGGCTGGCCGGATGCGGCTGCGAACTGCTGCTGCACCGCACCGCGCCGGGGCTGATGACCCGTCTGGGGCGGCTCCATATGGGCGCCACGTCACGCTTCGAGTTCCGCTGCGTCCTGCTGCTCCTGCTGCTCGGCCGACTCCATGTGACCGGGCCCATCGGGCTGGCCGCGGCCATGACGCTGGTGCTGTGTCTGCTCGCCGGACAGGCCCTGCACGCCGCGCTCACCACCCTCATCCGGCGCCGCCGCGCCCTCGCGGTCGCGGCCCGCAACATCGATCTGCGCCGACTGAACATCAGCGACCGGCCGCCCCGCAGGCTCACCGAATGGCCCGGTCAGCGGATCCTGGTCTACGAACTGTCCGCCCTGCTCGGGCTCACCGCCTCGCTGACCACCGGCGACGCCCGCTGGGTGGTGGCGGCGCTCACCCTCGCCGCCGGATCCTCCCTGGTCACGGTGATGGCGCTGGTTCCGTACCTCATCCGGGCCACCCGGCGGCTGCCCGGCGCCGCCGAGGTGCTGGCCGAGGTGAACGCCTGGCTGACCCACCACCACCCCCGCACGGTGCTCTACTTCTCCGGCCCGCGCGAACGCGCCGACCAGGTCACCCGATGGCTGGGCCCGGTGGCCGCGCTGCACACCCCGTCCCTGGTCATCCTGCGCGAACGGGAGCTGCTCGACGCCCTGGAGCCGACCCCGCTGCCGGTGCTGTGCGTGCCGAGCGCCGCCCATCTGTCGCAGCTCGACCTGAGCGGGGTGCGGGTCGCGCTCTACCCCGCCAACACCGGCCGGAACATCCACCTCCTGCGGATCCCCACCATGCAGCACGTCTTCCTGGCCCCCGGCGACGGCGACGAGACCGCCGCCGTCGACCCGTACAGCAAGGTCTACGACCAGGTGTGGGTCGCGGGTGCGGCGGGGCGCCGCCGCTATGTCCAGGCCGCGGTCGGCGTCGAGGACGCCGACATCGTGGAGATCGGCCGCCCCCAGCTCGACGGCCTGCGCGTCGCGGGCACCGGCCAGGCCCCGACGCCCGCGCCCCTGCCGACCGTGCTGTACGCGCCCACCCGTGACCTCGCGGCGGGTGAGCCGGTCGTACGAGCGCTGCTGGAGAGCGAACGCCCGGTCCGGGTGGTCTACCGGCCGCATCCGCCCACCGCCCGCCGCTCCCCCGAGGACCGCGCCGCCCATCGCCGTATCGTCGCCCTGATCCAGGCCGCGAACGAGCGGCGCGCCGCGGAGGCCCTGGCGGCGAACGCCCTCGGCGAGGGCTCCTTCGCGGCCGACGCCGTCAGCGCGGACACCCTCGCCGCCGAAGCCCTCGCCACCGAAGCCTCTGGCGGTAACGCCCCTGGCGGGGACGCCCTCGGCGGGAACGCCGTAACCCCGGACGGCCCCGGCGGCGAGCCCGGCGACGTCCAGTCCCCGCGTACCGGCCCCTCGCCCAGCGACACCCCGCACACCGAAGCCCTCCGCGCCGAAGCCGCCCGCCACCGCGCCGAGTTGACCAAACGCATCGCCGCGCTCGACGCCCGCCTGCGCCGGGCGGACGCCGACGAGGCCATGCTCACCAGAGACCGCGCCGCGCCCGACCCGGCCCTCCTCACCGAGGCCGAGGGGCTGCACCGGGAGTGGCACCAGGCCCACTGGGCGGCCTCACCGCCCTGGCTCCACCAGGTGATCGAGGGGGACGCCCCCACCCTCCACTCCTGCTTCGACCAGGCCGATCTGCTGATCGGCGACCCCTCCGACGTGGTCGCCGACTTCCTCGCCACCCTCAAGCCGTACGCCCTCACCGCCCCGGCGGGGGTCGGCGAGGAGGAGTTCCGGCGGCAGAACGTCATGGCCAGGGCGGCCTATCCGCTCGGTCCCGGGGCAACAGGAATGCACAACCTCCTGCGCCCGCTCTTCGACCCCTCCCTCGACGAGCTGCGCACCGCCCGCCGCGAGGTGAGGGAGTTTCTCCTCGGCCCCGCCACACCACCGTCCATCCAGCGCTTCACCGACGCCGTCGACGCGCTCGCCGAGAAGGGAGAGGCGGTCGTCCGGCTGCGCGACCTCCACACGGCCCCGCCGCCCGGCGCCGGACGCTGGTCCATCACCCGCTAACCCGACACCCCATATACGCGTCACGCGGCCACACGCCCCCGCGTACGGCACCCGCTCACCCGACACCCCACATCACGTCACCCGGCAGCAGCGCTTCCCACACCCGGACCTCACCCCAGGCCACCACCATGAGCTTCCACCCCCGGCCCCGTCCCCAGGAGCCCCCACTCACGCCTCCTGAGCCCCCCGCACACCTTCCGGAGCCAGCATGCCGCGCAATCACCGCACCGGCCCGCCTCCCCGTGTCAGCGTGATCGTCCCCGCCCGTGACGCCATGCCCGGAATCACCCGGGCCGTCACCTCCGCCATGGAGCAGACCCTCGGGCTCAGCCGCCTCGACATCATCGCCGTCGACGACGGATCGGCCGACGGCACCGCGGAGGAGCTGGACCGGCTCGCCGCCGACTGCCCCTCGCTCCGTGTGGTCCGGGACCCCCGCCCCTGCCGCGGCGGCGCCGGTGGCCTCCGCAACACCGGACTGGCCCGCGCCACCGGCGACTTCGTCTTCTTCCTGGACGCCGACGCCCGGCTCGCGCCGGACGCGCTGCGCCGCATGGTCGCGATGGCCGACCAGAACGGCACGGACGTGGTCCTGGGCAAGATGGTCTCCCCGGACGGGCGCGGCGTCCCCAAGGCGGTCTTCCGCCACAACCAGCTGCGCACCGACGTCCACAGCTCCCACGCCTACGCCAGTCTCGAGCCGTGCAAGCTCTTCCGCCGCTCCCTGATCGAACGGCTCCGGCTGCGCTTCCCCGCCCATCTCCGCCACGGCGAGGGCAAGCCGTTCACCGCGGCCGCCTATCTCAACGCCTCCGGGATCTCGGTGGTCGCCGATTACGACTGCTACCACCTGGGCCCGGATCCGGGCCGCCCCTCCCCCGGCCTCGCCGAGCGCGTCGAGGCCATGCGGCCGCTGTTCGAGACCGCCGCCCGGCACACCCGGACCGGCGCCCGCCGCGACGCGGTGATGCGCCACCACATCCGGCGCGAGCTGTGCCCGGCCCTGCGCGCGCTGCCGCGCGAGGACGGGACCGAGGTCCGCGAGCGGTTCCTGCCCGAGCTGCGCCGCTGGGCGCTGGCCCACTGCTCCGACGCGCTCTTCCCCACCCTCACCGCGCCCGAGCGGCTGATGGTCCATCTGCTGCGCACCGGCCGCTCCGACGATCTGCTGTCCGTCGTGCGGAACGCCAAGCGGGACGCCCGGTGCGGCCATCTGGTCGAGAAGGGCAGCGTCTACTGGCTGCACCCCTTCTTCCGCGACCCCGACGCCGAGGTCCCCGACGCCTGCTTCGACGTGACCGACCGGCTGCCGGTGCGGCACCACCTCGAGGGCGCCGGGTGGCACGGCCACAGCACCCTGCGGGTGCGCGGACGGGCGGCCATCGACGGGCTGGCGGCCGACCCCGGGGAGGACCGCGCCGAGCTGGTGCTGCGCCGCCGCGAGGCGCGGGACGAGGTGCGGATCCCGGTGGAGGCCACGGCCGAGGACGACCCCGCGCGGTTCGCGGCGGACGTGGACATCGCCACCGCCGACGGCGGCACCCCGCTGCGCCCCGGGGTCTGGGACGTTTTCCTCGACGTGCGCGCCCAGGGCATCAGCCGCACCGTGCGGTTCGGCAACCGCCATGACGACCTGCTGGACATCGGCACCGCGCGCCGGGTGGTGGCCGCCGGGCCCGGGCTGCGCGCCCGGGTCACGCCGTACTTCACCAGCCCGTACCGCAATCTCTCCCTCGACATCGGCCCGGCCCCGCGCGGTGCGCCCTGCGAGGTGACGGAGGCCGTGTGGCACCCCTCGGACAAGGGCACCCTGGTCGTCGCCGGACGGCTGCTGCCGCCCGGCACCCCGGCGCGCGGGCGGGTGCTGCGGCTGCGCGCCGAGCACACCGACGGACGGGTCCACGACCATCCGGTGCGGTTCGCCGCCGGGCATCCGGCGGGCGCCTTCACCGCCCGGCTGCCGGTGCGGGACCTGGCCCGCGGCCGGTGGACGGTGACGCTGGCCGTCGTCACCCCCGGCGACGGCCAGGGCCCGGGAAGCGCCGCGCCCGCCGCGCCCGTGCCGCCGCCCGCCCGGCTGCCCGGCGCCCGCTGGGTGCGCCGCGGCCGCCCGTACTACGCCAAGCCGCTCACGGGGCGCGGCGAGGTGACCCTGGAGCTGCGGGTGGCCCCGGTCCGGCTGCTCGCCGCCGTGCGCAACCGGCTGCGGCCGGGCCGGTGAGACCGCCGGGCACGGCTGGGCGCGGCTCACCGGCCCAGCCGCCGCCGCAGCCCCGTGCCGAGACTGATCGGAGCGACCTCCAGGCCCAGGGCCCGCGCCGGACCCAGGGCAACCGGCTTGGCGTAGTACGGACGGCAGCCGAAGCGGAGCCAGCGGGTGGCGGCCAGCGGGTCGAAGTACGGCACGATCGCGGTGCGGCGCGGCGCGTCCTCGCCGGGCCCTTCCATGATCAGCGTCAGCGTCCAACAGCCCGCGCCCAGGCGGCCGATCGGCAGCCGGGCGGTGAAGACGGTCGCGGAACCGCCCTGTTCACCACGTACCGGCACCTCGTGTACCGCGCCCGTCTCCGTCTCGGCGCGCAGCCGCAGCACCCCGCCGTCCCGCATCGCCTCCTCGGTCAGCCGTCCGCCGACCAGCAGGGTGCTGCGGGTGCGCCAGATGGTCCGCAGCACCTGGCAGGGCGGGTCGAGGGGGTGGGCCACCTCGCCGACGTCGAGCGAGAGGTCGCCGTGCGGGGTGACGTACGGCACCACCGTCACCGGGCCCCCGGTGCTGGTGACGCGGCGCCGGGTGGGACGGGTGACCTCACCGCCCTCGCGGCGGCTGCCGAACCGCACCGTACGGCTGACGCCCTGCGCCCGGACGTCCAAGTAGACGTCCCACAGCCCCCGTTCCAGCGGGGCGCCGCCGTCCGCGGTGGCCGGGTCGATCTCGGCGGTGAAGCCCGCCATCTCGTACCGCCGCCCCTCCCCCGGCAGCGGATGGGCGGACGGGCCCGGCGTGGTGGGCAGCCGCACCTCGGGACGGTCGGACCGGTCCTTGCGCAGCACCAGTTCGGTGGCCGGGTCGAGCGAGTCGACGTCCTCGACATACGCGTGCCCGGCCAGCCGCAGCACCCCGCCGTGCCAGCCCACCGCCTCCAGGTGGTGCTGGACCGGCAGCCGGTCGGTCACGTCGAAGCAGATGTCGGGGACGGCGGCAGTGTGGTCGCGGAAGAAGGGGTGCAGCCAGTAGACCCGGCCCTTGTCGACGAGATGGCCGCGCCGCTCGTCCCGGGCGGCGTTCCGGGCCACGGTCAGCACATCGTCGAAGCGGTCGGCGCGCAGCAGATGGACCAGCAACCGGTCGGGGACGTCGAGCCGCTGGAAGAGGGCGTCGGTCACCCAGGTGCTCGCCCAGTGCCGGAACTCCGGGAAGAACCTCTCCCGCGCGTCCCGTTCGCTCTCGCCGGGCAGCAGGGCGCGCAGCAGACCGCACAGCTCCCGCTCCACATGGCGGCGCATGATCTGGTCCCGGCGCGGGCCCGGCTCCAGATAGCGGGCCACGGTCTCGAAGCACAGCCGGGCGCCGTCCATGCGGTGGGCGAGATCGGGGCTGGTGAGGGTGAGGTTGGTGCGGTTCTCGCGGTAGCGGACGTAGTAACAGTCGTAGTCGGCGACCACCGAGATCCCGGAGGCGTTGAGATAGGCGGCCGCGGCGAACGGCTTGTCCTCGCAGTTGCGGTAGGGCGGGAAGCGCAGCCCCAGCCGCTCGATGAGGGAGCGGCGGAACAGCTTCCACGGGCCCAGGGTCAGATAGGCGTGGGAGGAGAAGACGTCCGTACGGGGCTGGTTGCGCTGGAAGACGGCCCGGGGCACGATCCGTCCGCCCACCGAGGCGATCTTGCCGAGGACGATGTCGGTGCCGTGGGCGTCAGCCATGGCGACCATCCGACGCAGCGCGTCCGGGCCCAGATAGTCGTCGGAGTCGAGGAAGAAGACGAAGTCGCCCCGGGCGTGGTCAAGGCCGGTGTTGCGGGGGACGCCCGCACAGCCGGAATTCTCCTGGTGGATCACGCGGACCGCGGGGCAGGTGCGGGCCAGCCGCTCCAGCTCCTCGCCGGTGCCGTCGGTCGAACCGTCGTCCACCGCGATGATCTCGACCCGGTCCTGGCCCAGGGTCTGGTCCATCGCGGAGGTGACGGCGCGGGTCAGCTCGGGCAGCGCGTTGTAGGCGGGGATGATCACACTGACACGGGGTCGGGACAGAGCGGGCATGACGGCCTCCTGACTCCGGGCTCTCGACGGGTCGGGTCGGGGTCACTCGGCGGATCGGTAGGTCACTCGGCGGTGAGGACGCCTCCGCGCGGGCCCGCGGGGGCGCTGTCCGCCAGGGGCCGCGTCTGTGGCGCCGGCGCGAGCGGGAGCTCGACGTCCTGGCCCAGCATCAGCGCCCGTACCACCCGCTCGGCCGCGTGGCCGTCGTCGAACCGGCAGAAGCGGGCCCGGAACGCGGTCCGCAGCGCGGTCGCGTCCGCGTCGCACCAGCGGCCCTCCCGGAAGACCTCGATCAGCTCCCGCTCGCCGCGCGCCACGGCGCCCGGGGTCTCGCCGGGGGACCCGGAGAGCAGATCGAAGTAGACGCCGCGGGAGGAGCGGTAGATGTCCCAGTCGTCGGCGTAGATCACGATGGGCCGGTCCAGCAGGGCGTAGTCGAACATCATCGACGAGTAGTCGGTGATCAGCGCGTCGGCCGCCAGGCACAGCTCCTCGACCGACCGGTGGTGCGAGACGTCGATCACCGGCCCGGCCTGCCGGAGCCTGGCCAGCTCGTCACCCGGCCGGTAGGAGTAGTGGGCCCGCACCAACAGCGTGGTCTTAGGGCCGAGTTCGCGGCTGAGCCGTTCCAGGTCCAGCCGGGGCAGGAACCCCTTCTGGTAGTCGCGGAGGGTGGGCGCGTAGAGGAGTGCGGTGTTCCCGGCCGGGATTCCCAACTCCCCGCGGATCCGCCGGATATCGTCCTCGGTCGCGGTGAAGAAGACGTCATTGCGCGGATATCCGTATTCCAGCAGCCGGTACGCGGCGGGGTAGACCCGCTCCCAGACCTGGCTGGAGTGCGGATTGGCGGAGAGGGCGAAGTCCCAGCGGTCGATGCGCTTGAGCAGATTGCCGAAGCTCATTCCGCCCGCGGCGGCGGGATAGCGCTGCTGGTCCAGGCCCATGCATTTGAGCGGGGTGCCGTGGAAGGTCTGCAGATGCACCGTGCCCGGCCGCTTCACCACCTCATTGGGGAAGTTGACGTTGTTGATGAGGTATTTCGCGCGGGCCATCGTGCGGTAGAAGTCGCGGGTGCCGGTGACGACGTAGTCAACGCCTTCCGGAAGGTTCTCGACCTCCGACTTCTTGACCGCCCACACCCCGTGGACCTCCGGCGCCAGCTCCCGCGCCTTCTCATAGATCGCCCCCGGATTGCAGAGCACCCCACGGCCCCAGTACGCGGAGTAGACGGCCAGCTGGGGATCGACCGGCCGCTGCCGGTGCAGCCGGTACAGGCCCTGCTTGGCGCGTGCCGCCAGCGGGGGCCGGACGGTCCGGCGCAGCTTGCGGGCCCCGGCGGCCGCCCGTACGGCCAGTTCGTGCTCGCGGTAGCGGAGGAAGGAGCCGGACGCCAGCGCCTCGAAGCGCCACCGCCCCGCGACCGGCGGGGTGAACCCGGCCGGGAGGTGGACGCGGTACCACTCGGCGGCCCGGGCGAAGAAGCGCGGCCGGTCCGCAGCCGCCACCCGGGACGTCCGGTCCAGGCAGAACAGGAAGTGCGATACGGCCCGCTCGAAGAGCAGCGGGCGCAGCGGATCCAGATGCGGCCGGTCGTCGAGGAAGTCGAAGAGCCGGGCGTACTGCCGGAAGATGACGAAGTGCTTCTCGCCGGGGCTTCCCGTGCTGGCCCCGACCCGCCGCTGCCGGTATTCCAGACCCACCAGATCCACACAGGCTATTCGCCGCGCGGTGAGCATGGTCTTGTACGAGAGCAGGGCGTCCTCGTAGATGCCCTCGCTGAACGCGAAGCCGTGGCGGCGGTAGAAATCCCGGTGGTAGACGCGATTGGACGACATCGCGAACAGCCGCAGGAATTCCGGGCGTTCGACGACGGAGAAGACATCGGTGCCCGCCGAGGCGAGCAGTTCCCCGAAGAGGCTGGGGGCCCGGCGCTCCGACCAGTAGGTGCGGACGTGGTTGAAGTACAGGATCTCCGGGTCGTGAGTGAGGGCGAGCCGGTCGGCGAGGCCCTGGAGGGTGCCCGGGGCGAGGGTGTCATCGCCGTCCAGGAAGAGCAGATAGTCCCCGCCCGCCCGCTCGGCCCCGGTGTTACGGGCCCGGCCGGGGCCGGAGTTGACCGGCTGGTGCACGGGCACGACCCGACCGTCGCGCGCCGCGTACGCGTCGATGATCGCGCCGCAGTGGTCCGGTGAACGGTCGTCCACGGCCACCACCTCGAGGTCGGGATACGACTGCGTCAGCACGGAGTCCAGGCAGGCGCCCAGATAGCCCTGGACGCGATAGGCGGCGATGACGATGGTGAAGCGGGGCATAAGGCTCCTCGGGACGCGGTGGCGGTTCGAGGCGCGAAGCACTCACTGAACCACCACGCTAGGTGGGTTCGTCCCGGTATGCCCGCTCAGTCGTTGGAGGGGCGCCCAAGCGGGTGACGAACGCCCCCGGCGGACGGGGAGTCCACCGGGGGCGCCGCAGGGGTGCGGGGGCGTCAGCTGTGGGTGCGCAGCAGCGTCCGCATCGTCCGCATCGCGACCGACAGATTGGCCAGGTCGAAGGTCTCCGACGACTGGATCTCATCGAGCGTGGTGCGGGCCCGCTGCAGGATCGCGGCGTTCTTCTGCTCCCACGCCTTGAAGCGCTGCTCGGGCGTGGAGCCGCCGTTGCCCACCGACAGCACATCGGCGGTCAGCGCGGCCTGGGCCGCGTACAGGTCCTCGCGGATGGAGACCCGGGCCATGGACTGCCACCGGTCCGCGCGCGGCAACTCGATGATCCGGTCCATCAGCTGGCTGATCCGCAGCCGGTCGGCCAGGTCGTAGTAGACCTCGGCGACCCCCAGCGGGTCCTTGCCGGTGCGGTCCGCGATGGCCACGATGTCCAGCGTCGGGAAGGCCGAGGAGAAGCCCGCGACCCGGGTGGCCAGGTCCTCCGGGACCTGCGTCCCGGTCAGCTCGTCGTAGATCCGCTGGTACCACTCGACATCGGAACCGCGCAGCAGCTTGGGCAGCTGCGCCCGCACCGCGGCGACCCGCTCGCCGAAGAAGTCGATCGTCTCGGCCAGCGCCAGCGGCTGCGGCCGGTTGTTCAGCAGCCAGCGGGTGCCGCGCTCGACCAGCCGCCGCGAGTGCAGCCGCATCCGGGTCTGGATGTCGGCGTCGACGACCGTGTCCAGCGCCTCGACCTCGTCCCACACCTGGTTCAGCTCGAAGATCGCACGGGCCGCGGTCTGGGCGCGCACGACCTCCTCGGTGGAGGCCCCGGTCTCCTCCCGCATCCGGTGCAGGAAGGTCGTACCGGCGGTGTTGACGGTGTCGTTGACCAGCACCGTGGTGATGATCTCGCGCCGCAGGGCGTGGCCGTCGATGTGCTCGGGGAACCGCTGCCGCAGCGCCTGCGGGAAGTACGCGTGCAGCAGGCGCTGGAGGTACGGGTCGTCGGGCAGCCCGGTGGTGATCAGCTCATCGGCCACCGTGATCTTGACGTAGGCCAGCAGCACGGCCAGCTCGGGCTGGGTCAGACCGCGCCCGGCGGAAAGCCGCTCGCGGATCTGGCGGTCGGTGGGCAGGAACTCCAGCGCCCGGTCCAGCCGCCCCTCACGGCCCAGCCGGCGCATCAGCCGCAGGTGGGCGTGGAGCAGGCTGGAGGACTGGACGACGGAGTTGGCCAGCGCCACGTTCTGCGCGTAGTTGTTGCGCAGCACCAGCGCGCCGACCTCGTCGGTCATCTCGGCGAGCAGCTTGTTGCGCTGCTTGAGGGTGAGATCGCCCTCGGTGACCAGGGCGTTGAGCAGGATCTTGATGTTCACCTCATGGTCGGAGGTGTCCACACCGGCGCTGTTGTCGATCGCGTCGGTGTTGATCCGGCCGCCGTTGGAGGCGAACTCGATCCGGCCGAGCTGGGTCAGGCCCAGATTGCCGCCCTCGCCGACGACCTTGACCCGCAGATCCTGGCCGTCCACCCGGATCGCGTCATTGGCCTTGTCGCCGACATCGGCGTTCGACTCGGTGGACGCCTTGACGTAGGTGCCGATGCCGCCGTTCCACAGCAGGTCCACCGGGGCCTTGAGGATCGTCTGCATCAGATCGGCCGGGGTCATCTTGGCGACCCGCTTCTCGATCCCGAGCGCGGCCCGCACCTGGGGGGTGATCGGGATGGCCTTGGCCGTACGGGGGTGGATGCCGCCGCCCGCCGACAGCAGCTCGGCGTCGTAGTCCTCCCACGAGGAGCGGGGCAGCTCGAACAGGCGGCGGCGCTCGGCGTAGGAGGTGGCCGCGTCCGGGTTGGGGTCCAGGAAGATGTGCCGGTGGTCGAAGGCGGCGATCAGCCGGATGTGCTCGCTCAGCAGCATCCCGTTGCCGAACACGTCACCGGACATGTCGCCGACGCCCACGACCGTGAAGTCCTCGGTCTGGGTGTCGTGGCCCAGCTCGCGGAAGTGGCGCTTGACCGACTCCCAGGCGCCGCGGGCGGTGATGCCCATGCCCTTGTGGTCATAACCGGCCGAGCCGCCGGAGGCGAAGGCGTCCCCGAGCCAGAAGCCGTACGCCTGCGCCACGTCGTTGGCGATGTCGGAGAAGGTCGCGGTGCCCTTGTCGGCGGCGACGACGAGATAGGTGTCGTCCCCGTCGTGGCGGACCACGTCCTTCGGCGGCTCGACCTGCCCGGCGACCATGTTGTCGGTGATGTCGAGCAATCCGGAGATGAAGGTCTTGTAGCAGGCGATGCCCTCGGCCATCCAGGCGTCGCGGTCCACGGACGGATCCGGCAGCCGCTTGCCGACGAAGCCGCCCTTGGCGCCCACCGGCACGATGACCGTGTTCTTCACCATCTGCGCCTTGACCAGGCCCAGGATCTCGGTGCGGAAGTCCTCACGGCGGTCGGACCAGCGCAGGCCACCGCGCGCGACCTTGCCGAACCGCAGGTGCACGCCCTCGACCCGCGGCGAGTAGACCCAGATCTCGTACGCCGGGCGGGGCGCGGGCAGGTCCGGCACGGCCTGCGGATCCAGCTTGACCGACAGATAGTCGTGCGGCGCGTCGTGGGCGTTCTTCTGGCCCCTCTTGTCGCTTCCACCGCTGGCGCTCTGGAAGTGGTTCGTCCGCAGGGTGGCCTTGATCAGGGTGAGGAAGGAGCGCAGGATGCGGTCCTCGTCCAGCGAGGCCACCTGGTCGAGCGCCGCGTCCAGCTCCTCCAGCAGGGCGTCGGTGAGCTCGAGGCCCGCCCGCTGCCGCTCCGGCGACATCCGCGCCTCGAAGAGGGAGACCAGCAGCCGGGTGGTGTGCACATTGTTACGGAGGGTGTCCTCCATGTACGACTGGCTGAAGGTGGACCCGGCCTGCCGCAGGTACTTGGCGTAGGCCCGCAGCACCATCGCCTGCCGCCAGTCCAGCCCCGCGCCCAGCACCAGCTGGTTGAAGTCGTCGCTCTCGGCCTGGCCGGTCCACACCGCCGCGAACGCGTTCTGGAAGCGCTCGCGGGCGTCATCGGCCAGCGCCTCGCCCTCGCGCAGCGGCAGCCGCAGCCCGAAGTCGTAGATCCAGGCGGTGGTCTTGTCCGAGCAGCGCAGCTCGTACGGGCGCTCGTCCACCACCTCGACACCGAGGGTGTTGAGCACCGGGAGCACCGCGGACAGCGAGATCTGGGCCCCGGCCCGGTAGATCTTGAAGCGGCGCTCGGCGTGGGCGGCGCCCACCGGCTCGTAGAGGCTGAGCGCGAAGTCCTTCTCCCCGTCCTTCAGCCGCTCCAGGTGCTGGAGGTCGGCGACGGCGCCGCGCGGGGTGTGGTCCGCCTTGTAGCCCTCGGGGAAGGCGTGCTGGTAGCGGCGCAGCAGCTCGGCGGCGCGCTCCTCGCCGACCTCGGAGATCAGCGCGTCGGTGAAGCCGTCGGCCCAGGAGCGGGCGGCCTCGATCAGCCGGCCCTCGATGCGCTCCACATCGGAGTCGGTGAGGTCGGGCAGCTCGGTACCGGGCTGGACGCGGACCACGAAGTGCAGCCGGGAGAGGACCGATTCGGTGTGCAGGGCGGTGAAGTCGACCGGCGGACGGCCGCTCAGCTCCTCCAGCAGGATGTCGGTCAGCCGCAGCCGCACATCGGTGGTGAAGCGGTCACGCGGAAGGTAGACCAGCGCGGAGTAGTAGCGCCCGTACTCGTCCTGGCGCAGGAACATCCGCAGCCGGCGGCGCTCCTGGAGGTAGAGCACGCTGGTGGCGATCGAGCGGAGCTGGTCGACCGGGGTCTGGAACAGCTCGTCGCGCGGGTAGGTCTCCAGGATCTGCAGCAGGTCACGGCCGTCGTGGCTGTTGGCCGCGAAGCCCGCGCCCGCGAGCACCTCGTCGACCTTGCGGCGGATCACCGGGACCCGGCGCACCGATTCGGTGTACGCGGCGGAGGAGAACAGCCCCAGGAAGCGGCGCTCGCCGATCACATTGCCCTCGGCGTCGAACTTCTTCACCCCGATGTAGTCGAGGTACGAGGGGCGGTGGACGGTGGCGCGGCTGTTCGCCTTGGTCAGCACCAGCAGCTTGCGCTCGCGCGCCTTGGCCCGGGCGTCGGCCGGCAGCCGGTTGAAGGCCTGGGACACCGGGGTGCCGGGGCCCGCGTGGGCGCCCTCCTCGGCCTCCTTGTGCTGCGGGTCGGAGCGGAGGATGCCGAGGCCGGTGCCGGGCACCGCGGTCAGCGCGTCCTCCTCGCCACCGGCCTCGGTGGGGATTTGGGTCAGCTCGTACTCGCGGAAGCCGATGAAGGTGAAGTGGTCGTCCGCGAGCCAGCGCAGCAGCTCACGGGCCTCCTCCACCTCCTCCTCGCGGACCTCGGCGGCCTTCGGCTCGTCCGGCAGGCCCTCGGCGAGGCGCAGCGCGGAGTCGCGCATCTTCTCCCAGTCCTCGACGGCCTCGCGGACATCGGACAGGACGCGCAGCAGATCGGCGGTGATCTGCTTCAGATCGCCGCGGTCGGTCTCGCGGTCGGTCTCGACATGGATCCAGGACTCCACGACCGCGTCATGCGGAAGCTTCTTCTTCCTGACCGGGCCCTCGGAGGAGACGTTCAGCAGCTCGATCAGCTTGCCGGTGATGTCGCGGCGCACGATCACCTGCGGGTGGATCACGACATGGATGCCGCGGCCCTGGCGGGTGAGCTCATTGGTGACCGAGTCGACCAGGAACGGCATGTCGTCGGTGACCACCTCGACCACGGAGTGGCTGCAGGTCCAGCCGTGCTCCTCGACGGTCGGGGTGTGCACCCGGACGTTCGCCGTGCCCTGCGGACGCATCCCGGCGAGCCGGTAGTGGGAGAGCGCCGCCCCGAAGACATCGACCGGGTCACGGCCGGCGAGGTCCTCGGGAGGCGTGTGCAGGTAGTAGTGCTGGAGGTATGCGGTCAGGGTCTCCGGTCCTGGGCCCTGCACCGGTTGCCCCCCGGCAGGGCTGTTCTCAGCGACCCGGGCGGCCCGTTCGAGCAACTCGGCCTTGGCTTCGTCCAGCTTGGTCTGCATGTCCTCTGGCTCCTGTCGCGCGCCGTTGCGTGACATCGATGGGGTTGGCATGACGCCGCGACGCGAAAAATCCGGTCGTGAACGACGGTATGCCGGATCGGGAAATGGCCGGGGCGTACTGGGCCGTAAGTGACCAAGACCCCACGCGCCACGGGTCAGCGGCGGCTCGGGCCCGGGGCCGCTGGGGCGCCGGGCGCGGAGCGAGGGCCTCGTTGCCCTCACGGACTATCGCGCTGATCACGCAGTAAGGCTATCGCTCCACCCCAGGGGGGCGTCATGAGCCGTTCGTGTACAAAACCGGGCCCTGAAGTTTGACGAAATGGACAGCGACCCGGGGCGGCGCACGGGCCGATGATGCTCCGCTCACGCCCTCTTGGCACAGCGCGGGCGCGGATGCACCGTGATCTGGACGGTGGTAAGCACGGTGGTAGGCGTGGACCTGGAGGTGGGCGGCATGGCTCCGAAGATCCTTCTGGTGACCGGCGACGCGGCCGAATCGCTGGAGGTGCTCTACCCGTACCAGCGGCTGCGCGAGGAGGGGTACGAGGTTCATATCGCGGCCCCGAGCCGCAAGACGCTGCGCCTGGTGGTCCATGACTTCGAGGAGGGCTTCGACACCTACACCGAGAAGCCGGGCTACACGATCCCCGCCGACCTGGCCTTCTCCGAGGTGGACCCCGGGCAGTACACCGCCCTGGTGATCCCGGGCGGCCGGGCCCCGGAGTATCTGCGGAACGACCCCGAGCTGCGCAAGATCTGCAAGGCGTTCTTCGACGCGGACAAGCTGGTGGCACAGATCTGCCACGGCCCGCTGCTGACAGCGGCCGTGGGCGGCCTGAGCGGGCGGCGGGTCACCGCGTATCCGGCGCTGGAGCCGGACATGCAGGCGGCGGGGGCGGAGTACCAGGACGCGGAGGTCGTGGTCGACGGGACGCTGATCTCGTCACGGGCGTGGCCGGACCATCCGGCGTGGATGCGGGAGTTCCTGGCGGCGCTGCGGTCGAGGGCGCCGGTGGTGTGAGGGGACGGGGGCGTGGCGAGCGAGCGGGGGGAGGCAAGGGCGGTGCGGCCCCGGCTCACTCGTCGGCCATGCGCTCGGCCTCCCGTACGGCCTCCTCGAGCGTGTCCACGACCGGCACCCCGGCCGCCTCCAGGCTGGCCCGGCTGTGCGAACCGCCCGTGTAAAGCACGGCCCGCGCCCCCACGTGCCGCGCCGCCACCGCGTCGTCCAGGGCGTCCCCGATCACCACCATCCGCTGCGGCGGCATCCCCTCCAGCGCGGCGATATGGCGCATCATCTGCTCGGCCTTGCCGGTGTTGCTCTGCCCGGTGCGGCCGTCCACGCGGACGAAATGGCGCTCGATGCCATGCGTCCGCACCAGGGGGAGCAAATACTCGTGCGGGGCCAGTGAGCACAGGGACTGGGTGAGACCCGCCTCCTGCCACTCGGTGAGCAGCTGCCGGGCGCCGAGCGCCAGCCCGGCGGTCTCGGCCAGCGCCCAGTAGTGCCGGTGGAACACCCCGTCCATGACCGTCCACTCCTCGTCGGTGGGCAGCCGCCCCATCAGCCGCTCGTAGAAACGGGGCACCGGGACGCAGTAGAGGTCGCGATAGCGCTCGAGGGTGATCGGCGGCAGTCCGATCTCCTGGAACGAGGCGTTCGTCGCCGATATCACGGCGTCGATGTCGTGGAGCAGGGTGCCGTTCCAGTCCCAGACGAGGTGCGTCACGTGGTTGTTCCCCATTCCACGACCGTACCCGGAGGGTCGGACAGCGGGCATCACTCGATCAGGTTGGGGATCTCCTGGGTGGCGTACCACAGCAGTTCATGGTCCTCGGCGCCGTCCACGGTGAACTGCGCGTCGTCGTCGCCGAGATCCGCAGCGCCGAGCGCGTCGGCGGCCGCGGCGACGTCCTGCTCGGCGTCGTCGGCGTCCAGGTGCACGGCGGCGGCCTTCGCGAGCGGTATGGCGGCCTCGATCCGCACCTCGCCCAGCGCGGACTGGTCGAGCCCCCGGTCCGGATCGGCGACCGCCTGCCCGTCGGGCACGTCCACGGCCACCACGACCCGGCGGCGGGGCACCCGGGGGTCGACGGCGAGCAGCCGCAGCGACGCCTGCGCGGCCCGGCTCAGCGCCGCGTACTCCAGCTCCTCGATGTCGTCGGACACGTACCACTCGCGGAGCGCCGGGGTGACCGCGTAGGCGGTCAACGGCGTCGGCCCCAGGTGGCCCTCCTTGTACGCCTCGGCGAGACCGGAGAGGGTCAGGGGGACGTAGACGCGCATGGCTGCCGCTTTCATCAGAGACCAATAGGCATCCAGCATACGATCGTCCGCCCCCCGGGCCCGCCCCTTCCGCGAAGGCCGCCGGTCCCCTTTCGGGGGACCGGGACCGCCGCTGCCGTACGAGGACGAGACCGACCCGCACTCGAGCCGATGACCGGGCCCGATGACCCGCCCCACCCCCCGAATAGGTGAACCGCACCCCCGACGGCGCCCCCACGCCAAGCGCATTGCGAACCCCGAATACCCGCCGATAGAAGACTCTCCGACGAAAGCTACCGCCCGGTATTCAACCGAGCCGGAGAGACCGCAGAACGGGGCGAGGCGCATGAAAGAGAGCGTCCACGAAACAAACCAACCCACAACGACCACAGCCACGGCATACACCGAAGCAAGGCCGGAACCAGGGGCCGGGGCAGGAGCAAGGCCGGAGCCAGGTGCCGGGACGGGGGTAAGGCCGCGCCCAGGTGCCCGAGCCGAGGGCGGGACCGGGCCGGAGACGGAGGCCTGGGGCGGTGCCAGGACCGGGCCAAGGGCCGGGACAGCGCGCGGGCCGGAGACCGGGAGCGGGGCGGGGACGGGGACCGGGACGGCGGTCGGGGACGGGCCGGAGACCGGGACCGGAGCGGGAGCCCGAACCGGGACCAGGCCCGGGACCGAGCCCGGAGCCGGGGCAGGGGCAGGGCCCGGAGCCGGGGCGGGCACCAGGACCGGGACCGAGACGGGAGCCGGAGCCCAGGCGGGCACCAAGACCAGGACCGAGACGGGAGCCGGAGCCCAGACGGGCACCAAGACCAGGACCGAGACGGGAGCCGGAGCCCAGACGGGCACCAAGACCAGGACCGAGACGGGAGCCCGAACCCGGGCAGAGACCGGGGCGAGGGCAGGGACCGGGGCGAGGGCAGGGACCGGGGCCCGGGTCGGGGAGGGGGCACGGCGGCGTGGGCGAAGCGGCCCTCCGGGCCGCAAAGACCCCCGACGCCCCAGCACCCCGCCAAACAGCGCGGCACCCCCCACCACGGCCCCGCTACGCGGCACGGCCGCGCACCGCGCCGCGGCCGTATCGCGGTCAGCCGCGGCCGCCGCGGCGTGGCGGGAGCGGGACCGGCTGCCGCGCTACTGGTTCGCCAACCGGCTGGTGCTCACCCTCAGCGGTCAGCGCCCCGTCCACACCCTCCTCGGGCACGCCCTCCCGGCCGCGTACGACCAGCTGGTCGAGCTCGCCCCGCGTGCCCCGCTGCGCCCCGCCGGAGAGCGGGCCACAGCGCCCGTGGTGCGGCGCTGTGGCGAGTACCAACCCCGGCACGGGGTGATCGAGGCGTTCGCCCGGATCGCCTCCGGAGACCGGCTCACAGCGCTCGCGTTCCGGCTCGAGCTCGGCGCCGACACCCGCTGGCGCTGCGCCGCGATCGACCTCGGCCCACTCGCCTAGGGCCGAAGTACGGTTTCGCCCCTGGACTCCGGGGTCCAGGGGCGGAGCCCCTGGTATCGGGTAGGGGCGGGGAGGGGAAAGATCCACATGCGCCCCCACACCACCCCCCGCAGGGCACAACGCAACGGGCCGGGGTGCCACGCCCTCGCGTGGCACCCCGGCCCATCCACCACAACCGATGGACTACTTCTTGCGGCGCCGCCCCTTCTGCGCCTTACGCCGCTCCGCCCGCGTCAGCCCGTCCGCCTCAGACCGGGGCGCCGGAGGCGTCTCACCGTTGGGGAAGTCGCCCTCGACGACGCCGCCCTCCCCGTCCACCGTCGGCGCGGAGAAGTGCAGCCGGTCCGGCCGCTGCGGGGCCTCCAGCCCCTTGGCGCGGATCTCGGGGCGGGCGCCAGAGGGGCCCGCGGCCGGCACGCCCGCCGGCACCGCGTCCTGCACGTCCTTCTCGAGGGCGACCTGCTCCTCGGCCTCCGCCGCCGCCTGGACCGGAACCTCCTCGACCTGCTGCTCGACCTGGACCTCCAGGTTGAACAGATAGCCGACGGACTCCTCCTTGATGCCCTCCATCATGGCCTGGAACATGTCGAATCCCTCGCGCTGGTACTCGACCAGCGGGTCCTTCTGGGCCATCGCGCGCAGCCCGATGCCCTCCTGGAGGTAGTCCATCTCGTAAAGGTGCTCGCGCCACTTGCGGTCCAGGACGGAGAGCACGACCCGCCGCTCCAGCTCACGCATGATCTCGGAGCCCAGCTGCTCCTCGCGCGCCTCGTACTGCTGGTGGATGTCGTCCTTGATGGACTCCTCGATGAACTCGGCGGTGATCCCGGCGCGGTCCCCGGCCTCCTCCTCCAGCTCCTCGATGGTCACGCTGACCGGGTAGAGCTGCTTGAAGGCGCTCCACAGCCGGTCCAGGTCCCACTCCTCGGCGAAGCCCTCGACCGTCTCCGCCCGCACATAGGCCTCGATGGTGTCGTCCATGAAGTGGCCGACCTGGTCCTGCAGGTCCTCGCCCTCCAGGACGCGGCGGCGCTCGCCGTAGATGACCTCACGCTGCCGGTTAAGGACCTCGTCGTACTTCAGGACGTTCTTACGGGTCTCGAAGTTCTGCTGCTCGACCTGCGACTGGGCGGACGCGATGGCCCGCGTGACCATCTTGTTCTCGATCGGGACGTCGTCCGGGACGTTCGCCATCGCCATGACGCGCTCGACCATCTGCGCCTTGAACAGCCGCATCAGATCGTCGCCGAGGGAGAGGTAGAAGCGGGACTCGCCGGGGTCGCCCTGACGGCCGGAGCGGCCGCGCAGCTGGTTGTCGATCCGGCGCGACTCATGGCGCTCGGTGCCCAGCACATACAGCCCGCCGAGCTCCTTGACCTCCTCGAACTCGGCCTTGACCGCGGCCTCGGCCTTCTCCAGGGCGGTGGGCAGTGCGGCGGCCCACTCCTCGGAGTGCTCCACCGGGTCCAGCCCGCGCTGGCGAAGCTCGGCCTCGGCGAGGTCATCGGGGTTGCCGCCGAGCTTGATGTCGGTACCGCGGCCCGCCATGTTGGTCGCGACGGTCACGGCGCCCTTACGGCCGGCCTGGGCGACGATCGTCGCCTCCCGGTCGTGCTGCTTGGCGTTCAGCACCTCATGCGGCACCCCGCGCTTGGCGAGCTGCTGGGAGAGGTATTCGGACTTCTCCACGGAGGTCGTGCCGACCAGGACCGGCTGGCCCTTCGTGTGCTTCTCGACGATGTCCTCGACCACCGCGTCGAACTTCGCGACCTCGGTGCGGTAGATCAGGTCGGACTGGTCGAGCCTGGCGAGCGGGCGGTGGGTCGGGATCGGGACCACACCGAGCTTGTAGATCTGGTGGAACTCGGCGGCCTCGGTCATCGCCGTACCGGTCATGCCGGAGAGCTTGTCGTAGAGGCGGAAGAAGTTCTGGAGGGTGATCGTGGCGAGCGTCTGGTTCTCGTCCTTGATCTCCACCCCCTCCTTCGCCTCGATGGCCTGGTGCATGCCCTCGTTGTAGCGGCGGCCCGCGAGGATACGGCCGGTGTGCTCGTCGACGATCATGACTTCGCCGTCGATCACGACGTAGTCCTTGTCGTTCTTGAAGAGCTCCTTGGCCTTGATCGCGTTGTTGAGGTAGCCGACCAGCGGGGTGTTGACCGACTCGTAGAGGTTGTCGATCCCCAGCCAGTCCTCGACCTTGGTGACCCCGGACTCATGGATGCCGACGGTGCGCTTCTTCTCGTCGACCTCGTAGTCCCCGGTCTCCTCCTGGCCCTTCTGCGGCTCGGCGGCCTGGCCCCGGGTGAGCCGGGTGACCAGCTTGGCGAAGTCGCCGTACCACTTGGTGGCCTGGTCGGCAGGGCCGGAGATGATCAGCGGCGTACGGGCCTCGTCCACCAGGATCGAGTCGACCTCGTCGACGATCGCGTAGTTGTGGCCGCGCTGCACCAGCTCGTCCTTCGACCACGCCATGTTGTCGCGCAGGTAGTCGAAGCCGAACTCGTTGTTGGTGCCGTAGGTGATGTCGCACGCGTACTGCTCGCGGCGCTGCGCCGGGGTCATGTTGGCGAGGATGCAGCCGACCTCCAGGCCGAGGAACTGGTGCACCCGGCCCATCCACTCGGAGTCGCGCTCGGCCAGGTAGTCATTGACCGTGATGAGGTGGACGCCCTTGCCCGACAGCGCGTTCAGATACGCCGGGAGGGTGCCGACCAGGGTCTTGCCCTCACCGGTCTTCATCTCGGAGACGTACCCGAGGTGCAGCGCCGCGCCGCCCATCAGCTGGACGTCGTAGTGGCGCTGGCCGAGCACCCGCTTGGCCGCCTCGCGCACCGTGGCGAACGCTTCGGGCATCAGGTCGTCGAGGGACTCGCCGTCCTCGTACCGCTGCTTGTACTCGTCGGTGAGGGCGCGCAGCTCGGCGTCGGAGAGGGACAGGAAGTCCTCTTCGATGGAATTGACCTGGTCCGCGATGCGGTGCAGCTTGCGCAGGATCTTTCCTTCGCCTGCACGCATGAGCTTGTTGAGGACGGACACGTAGGCTGGCTCCTTGCCGGTCGGGCCTGGCACGGTCGGGGTGCGCTGGCGCGGCATTGTCAAGGGGCGCAGGCCCCGCCGCAACGGCCATCGTAAGACAGACCCCGGCACGCCGGGAGGTCCGTCACCACGAGGACCGGATGTCACCTCACCGTGTCAACGCCCGAGGGGCCCCACAGGTGCCCTCCAATTCACCGAAACCGCTCGCGGTGGGTGACGACGGCGGCGCAGACTCGGGTCGCATGGAGCCTGTCACCCTCACCACCGAGCGTCTGGTCCTGCGCCCCTTCCGCCCTTCCGACGCGGACGCGGTCTTCGCCGCTTGTCAGGATCCGGACATCCAGCGATGGACCACCGTGCCCTCCCCGTACGAACGGGAGCACGCGGCGGACTTCACCGGCCGGATCTGCCCCGAGAACTGGCGTGACGACGTGACCTACGACTTCGCGGTGCTCACCAAGGGTGACGGCGCCCTCGTCGGCGCCATGGGCCTGGTGCGGCTGGCCCATCTGCGCACTCCCGAGCACCAGGCCGAGCTGGGCTACTGGACGGTGCGCGAGCGGCGGCGGCACGGCTATACGGGCGAGGCGGCACGGGCCGTGATCGACTGGGCGTTTACCCGGCTCGGGGTGGAGCGCCTGGAGTGGTGCAGCGAGGCCGGGAACGAGGGCTCGCGGGCGGTCGCCCTCGGCGTGGGCTTCCGGATGGAGGGGACGGACCGCGCCCGGATCGTCCACCAGGGGACCCGGCGGGACGCCTGGCGGGGCGCGCTGCTGCCCTCCGACTGGGGGCTGCCGTCGACGACGCCGTATCTGCCCGCCAAGGCGTCGGAGGCGGCCAACGCGCCCCAGGGGCCGGGGGCGTCCGGCCGGGCATCCACGGCGAGGGCGACCGCCTGAGGACGGCATGGACCTCTGGCTGAGGGCGGAGTGGACGTCCGGCTGGGGGCGGCGTCGGTCGCCTGAGGGTGCCGTTGGCCGTCTGCGGGCCGCGTTGTCAGTGGGTGCTACTACGGTGACGCTCATGACGAACGCCGCCACCGGGTCCACCGTGGACCGCAAGCCCGAGGCCACCCTCTCCGCCGATGAGGCGCGGCGGATAGCACTGCGCGCCCAGGGGCTGCTGGGCGCCCCCGACCGGCGTGGCGGGGTGCGGGGCGTGTTGCGTCACCTGGGCGCGGTGCAGTTGGACACGATCTCGGTGCTGGCCCGCTCCCATGAGCTGATTCCGTACGCACGGCTGGGCGCGGTCGGCCGTAAGACGGTCGAGTCGGCGTACTGGACCGGCACCCACGCCTTCGAGTACTGGTCGCATGCCGCCTGTGTGCTGCCGATCGAGGAGTGGCCGCACTTCGCCTTCCGGCGCCGCGCCTACCGCGTCCGTCCGCACTGGAACCACGAGCTGCCCGACGGGGTGTACGAGACGGTGGTGAAGCAGCTGCGCACGGAAGGCCCGCTGACCGCCACGGAGCTGGGCGGGGCCAAGAACGGGGGGCCGTGGTGGGACTGGTCGGCGGCGAAGGTCGCGGTCGAGCGGGCGCTGATGTTCGGCGAGGTGGTGTGCGTCGAGCGGCGCGGCTGGAGGCGGGTGTACGACCTGGCGGAGCGCGCCGTGCCGGACGCCCTGCTCCATGACGACCTGGACGACCTGGAGTGTCTGCGCCGGCTGGTGCGGCTGGCCGGGCAGTCCCTGGGCGTGGGCACGCGGGCGGACATTGCCGACTACCACCGGCTCAAGGGCGAGCAGGTGGAGGCGGTGATCGCGGACTCGGGGCTGGTGCCGGTGGCGGTCGAAGGCTGGGACAAACCGGCCTGGGCGGACCCCGAGGCGCTGGCCACCCCGCCGCGCGGCCGACACCGCACCACCCTGCTGTCGCCCTTCGACTCGCTGATATGGGACCGGGCGCGCACCGAGCGGATCTTCGGCTTCAGCCATCGGCTGGAGGCGTATGTGCCCAGGCCCAAGCGGATCTATGGCTACTTCGCCATGCCGCTGCTGTCGGGCGGGCGGCTGCTGGGCCGGGTCGATCCGGGCCGGGAGGGGACGACCCTGGTCGCCCGGCAGGTGTCCCTGGAGTCGCCGAAGGCCGTGGCCCCCATGGCGCAGGCGCTGCGGGAGGCTGCCGAGTGGGTGGGCTGTGACGCCGTACGGGTCGAGCGCGTGGACCGCCCGGAGCTGTCCGCACCGCTCGCGGCGGCGGTCTCGGCGGCGGTCGCCTGAACCGACCCGGCCTGGGCTCCCCCGGGGCTCCCGGCCCCGGGGCCCGGGCCGCGGGCCCCGGCTAGCCCTTACCTGATCTCGAGGATCTTCTCCCGCATCGCGTACACCACGGCCTCCATCCTGGAGTGCAGCTGCAGCTTCTCCAGGATGTTGCGCACGTGGTTCTTCACGGTGTTCTCGCTGATGAACAGCTCCTTGGCGATATCCCGGTTGTTCATTCCGGTCGCCACCAGCTTGAGCACCTCCAGCTCCCGGTCGGTGAGCCGGGGCGCGGGCACCAGCCGCCGCTCGTCGGTGCGCTGGATCATCGACTTGAACTCGGTCAGCAGCTTGGCCGCCATCGACGGGCTGATCTGCGACTGGCCGTCCGCCACCGCCCGGATCGCGGTCGAGACCTCGTCGGTCGAGATCTCCTTCAGCAGATAGCCCGTGGCCCCCGCCTTGATCGCGTCGTAGAGATCGGCTTCCTCATCGCTGATCGTCAGCATGATGATCTTGGCGCTGGGTGCCACCTCCTTGATGGCGGTGCAGGCCTCGATCCCCCCGCGCTTGGGCATCCGCACATCCATCAGGACGATGTCCGGCAGCAGGTCCGCCGCCTTGTCCACGGCCTCGGCCCCGTCCCCCGCCTCGCCGACGACCTGGATGTCCTCCTCCTGGGCCAGGACGATCTCCAGCCCACGCCGGAAGAGCGCATGGTCGTCCACGACGAGGACCCGAATCGGCTCCTTGCGCGGTTCGCCGCGCGGCTCGCCCCCGTCCGGACCGACGCCATGGTCTTCACCGGCGTCGGACACGGGCCCGAAGCTGTCCGCCATCGTTCCTCCCCCTGAAGGCTGGCCCTTGCGGTCCGCACCTTGGGTGCACTCGGTCTGGCGTCAACCGGTGCTTTCGGTACACCGGTTGGCCGCCCGGCCATGATTTCATGCCCGGACGGCGTCATGGTCCCGCCGTGGTCGCACGGAGGTGCCCCGGGGGGCGCACGGGCGCTCCGGGGCACCTCTTACATGTCAGGCTGGATTCGGCTTACGTGTCAGGCTGGATTCGGCTGAATCTCTCGGTCAGCCGCCGAGTGCGCCACCGGCGCCGCCGGCCGCCTCTCCGACAAACGCCTCCGGCTGAAGATGAATCACCCCGTAGTCATAGCCATGCCGCCGGTAGACGACACTGGGTCGATTGGTGTCGGAGTCGACGAACAGATAGAAGTCGTGCCCGACCAGCTCCATCTCATAGAGAGCCTGGTCGAGCGTCATGGGAGCCGCGGCATGGGTCTTCTCCCGGACCACCAGGGGGCCTTCGCCCTGGACTTCCAGGGGGCCCATCCGGGTGGTGGGGACGGTTTCCGCCGTGCGCTGGGGGGCGATGTCGCCATGCCCGTTGATGCGCGCCGCGTTGGGCACGGTGATGGCCACGTCGCTGGCCGGAATCCGACCGTTGCCACGGCGCGTATGGCGCTTGTCGTGCTGCTTGCGCATCCGTGCTTCCAGCTTGCTGGCCGCAAGGTCCAGCGCCGCGTACGGATCGGCAGCGGCGGCCTCCGCCCGGATCACCGGGCCGCGCGAGCGGAGCGTGATCTCCACCCGGTCGGCGCGGTCGGACTGCCGCGGGTTGTGCTCCTTGGACACCTCGACGTCGAGGCTGATCACCTTGCCGTCGAGCTTCTGGATCTTATCCAGCTTCAGCTTCTCGGCCACGTGCTTCCGGAACCGCTCGGGCACCTCAGTTTTACGGCCCTTGACGACGATGTCCACGCAGAACTCCGTTCCCGGGTAGCTCCAGTCAATATCGGAGCGTCATCCCTTGTGCACTTGGCTCCGGCGTCTTCCGGAGCCACCGGCTTGGCGCTTTCAGCTCCTCCTTCCCACCGGGAGGATCTCAATCCCGTTTGTTCCAAGCCTCACCAGATTGCAGGCAAAACACGCCAAGCGGATGAATGAGTCATAGCACCCGCCATTCCTCACAACCGAACATAGCTCGACCGGTCGGAAGTCGGCACCCCCTACCGGCCCGTACCTCCGATCAGGTGCTTTGCCACGCTTACCACCTGCAACGGTGCGGCTTCTTCATCAGTTCCGGTTGGTGGCCGTCAGGGGTGCGGCGACCACGGCAGCGCCGATGACCAGCCCTCCGGCAGCCGTCACCGCCCGCGCCGCCTCCGCGAGCGAGGCCCCTGTGGTCATCAGATCGTCCACCACCACTACCGGGCCCGTCATGAGCAGCCGTCCACTGCCGGGGACCGTCCCCAGCGCCCCGGTCACATTCGCCCGCCGCTGCCGCGCGTCCAGCCCCGACTGATCGGTCACCCGGCGCCGCTGGCACAGCACGGCCGGGACCCTCACCGGGTGCCCGCCGGCGCGCAGCACACCCGCCGCGGCGAGGGCGATCCGCCGGGCCGGGTCATGCCCCCGAGCGCCCACCGAGCGCCGGGCCGACGGCACCGGCACCAGCAGAAGCGGACCCCCGCGGGGGCTCACCCCCGGCCCGGCACCAAGCCTCGTACCCGGTCTGATCCCCTGCCCCGCGCACGCTCCGGCACCAGGTCTCGCACCCGGGACGGCACCCGGTCTCGTCCCCTCTCGGCCGCCCGGTCTCGCCCCGGCCGCCGCGCCCGGCCTCATGGGCGCTCCCGCTCCGGCACCAGGTCTCACCCCGGATCCGGCACCCGGTCTCATACGCGCTCCCGATCTCGTCCCGGCTCCAGCACCCTGTCTCATGGGCGCCCCCGCTCCGGATCCCGGTCTCGTACCCGGTCTCGCCGCACCTACCCCGCCCGGTCCCAGGGCCGTCCGCCCCCGGGGCCCCGCGCCGGGCCCGCCGCCAGGGCAGGCCGCCCACACGGCTCTCGCCAGCGCCTCGCCCAGCGGCCGCGCCAGCCGGAGGGCTCCCCGCTCCTTGTGCGCGAGCAGCACGGCCCGCGCCTCGTCCACGTAGTCCACCGCCGCGTGGACCACCGGCAGCCCCGGCGGCACCGGGCTCGGCTCCACCCGGCGCGCCCCGGTCCCCCGCAGCGCCCCACGACAACGCTCACACAACGTGCCGCCCGGCCGACCGCATCCGGCGCAGTCGGCGGGCAGCACCAGATCAGAGATCTCCTGCCACCAGCCCCGCATGAGGACCACTCTCCCGGTGGTCAGGTCACCGCGCCACCCCCTGTGGACAACCACGCACATGTGGACAACCGGCCACCCCGAACGGTGCCCTGGCCTAAGAGCCGCCGCCCCGGCCCGGTCTGACCAGCCCGACCCAGCCGAGGCGAACCGCGGCCCTCCCAAAGCTGGGGCTCCACCACACCCCCGGACACCCGGGCGCCCAGCCCCCCGGAGCCCCGAACGCCCGAACGCCCGAACGCCCGGACGCCCGGACGCCCCTAACCGGGGTAGACCGGAGCCGAGCCGTCCTGGTCCACGGTCTTCCAATCGGTGTTCGGCAGCAGCCGCACAATGCCGTTCTCCCTGGTCTCGGCGATCAGCGGCCGGGTCTGGTCCTCCGAGGCGCCGATCGACTGCACCCCGTTCGGCCCCGGCACCTCCGGGACGTTCGCCGGGGAGCCGTCCGACTCCACGTACTGGAGCTGCTGCACCCCGTCCGACTCCCGGCCCGCGACCACCAACCGGCTGTCCCCGGCCCAGGAGAAGGTGTCCACGTCCTCCAGCTTCGGCGCGACCGCCCGCAGCGCCTCCACCGACAGCTTCGGGGCGTCCGCGGTGCCCCGCCGCTCGATCCGGCCGAGCCGCAGCGTGGTGTGGCCGGACCGCTTGATCAGCATCGCGATCCTGGAGCCGTCCGCGGACACCCGCAGCGCCGTGATCCGGCCGCCGTCCAGCTTCGGCAGCCGCACCTCGTCCGCCGGTCCGGTGCCGCCCCGCAGCCGCAGCAGCCTCGGCCGCTGCGGATCCCGGTCGGCCACCCACAGACCGCCCAGCCCGTCCCAGCTCGGTGCCGTCAGACCGTGCTCCACGCTGCCGCCCTGGCTGCGCACCCGCGCCTTGCCGCGGTCGCCGCCGGACGCGAGCTCGGTCACATACAGCGCCGAGCCGTCGGCGGTGACCCCCGCCGCGTCCCGCTCGTCACGGGAGACCGCCACCGAGCCCAGATCCGCGTCATCGGCGCCGAACGGCCCCGGAACCGGCTGCGGCCGTTCCTCCTCGTCGGACAGCCGGACCATCCGGTGCTCGGAGTCCACGAAATACTGGTGCCGCGGATGGCCCTCGACCCCGTCCGGGGCATAGGCACGCGCCGCGTCACTGGAGAGCGCACACAGCTCGGAACCGTTCTGCCGCTCCAGCCGCACCGCGCCGACCTGGGCCGACCCCTCGCCCAGATCCTGGACCGTGAACAGCGTCTGCGCCGCCATCCGGGCGCAGCGCGCCGCGCTGATCTGGGCGGCCCGGTTGTTCAGCCGGATCTTCAGCGTGTTCGAGTCGTCCAGCGACAGCCGCTCGTCCTGGCGGCCGAGCGCCGCACCGCGCGGGAAGGAGCTGTTGACCACCGGCTCCAGCCACCCCGTGGGGCCGTCAAGCAGTGCCCTGATGGTCGCGGTCACCGGGTCGATACGGCGCCGCACATAGACCGGATCGGCCACTAGCACATTGTCCCCGGCCTTCGAGTCCTCGGCGTCCGGTCCGAGATCGGCGAAGTAGTACTTGTTGACCGACCGGTAGATGCGCTGGAAGTCGGACTCGCCGAGGATCAGCCCGCGCGGCGGCCCGTCGATCCGCCACTCCGAACCGCTCAGCGTGAGGTGGATGCGCTCCTCGTACGGCTGCTCATCGGGCTTGTAGGCGTGGGTCTCGTCCACGACGGCGATCCGCTTCCCCGACAGCACGACCGTCTTACCGTTGCCATCACGGTCGCCGGGGTCCGTCTCCACCCGCACATCGGGCGCCTGGTCCAGCACGGTGGTGGCCGCGAACGGCTGCCACCGCTTGACCGCGCCCTTGGTCAGGTACTCCTTCGCCGTGCCGAAGTTCTCCTCGTCGCTCGTCGTGGCCTCCAGGAAGCCGGAGACCAGCTCCGCGGGCTGCTCGCCCTTGCCCGGACTCACCCCGTACACCCGCACCTGTGAGTCGACGTCGGAACGCGGTGAGGAGTCCACCCGCCGCACATCGCCGCTGTCGGGCATCGAGGCGCAGCCGGACAGCAGCAGGGCGCCACAGGCCAGCAGCACGGGTGCGCTCAGACCCGGGCCTCCCGGGCGGCGCACACGGCGACGGAAACGGCGACGGTCGGCACGGTCAGCGCCCACGAGGGCGGCCCTCCCCTTCGTTCAATGGCGTCTCGCTCGATGGCACCGGCCGGGCGGACGGCTCCTGGCCGCCTCGCGCTCCGTCGGACGGCGTCTCCGGGGTGCCGCGCACCACCCGGGCCCCATTGCCCGGCAGGGCCGTCGGATCGGCGGATGGCGCCCCGGTGTCGGCGGACGGCGCGGACCGCGGCTGTGCAGGCACCGCCGCCAGCCGCTCGGCCGCGGGCTGCGGGGTCGCGGTCTCACTCGGACGGCGGTTGCGCCGGGAGTCCTCGGGCTCCAGGGGGATCGGCGAGCCGCGCAGCACATCGCCCGCGGTGCGCGGCAGCGTCAGCCGGAACTGCGAACCGCCGCCGGGCTCGCCCCACGCCTGGAGCCAGCCGCCGTGTAGCCGCGCGTCCTCCACCGCGATCGACAGGCCGAGGCCGGTGCCGCCGGTGGTGCGCGCGCGGGCCGGATCGGCCCGCCAGAAGCGGTTGAACACCCGCGTCGCCTCGCCGGGCTTGAGCCCGACGCCGAAGTCCCGCACCGCGACGGCCACCGCGCCGCCCGCCGTCGCGAGCCGTACGACCACATCGCGGCCCTCACCGTGCTCCACCGCGTTGACCACCAGATTCCGCAGCACCCGCTCGACGCGACGGGGGTCAGCCTCGGCGATCACCGGTGCCTCGGCGCCCCGCACCAGGATCCGGGTGCCCTTGGCCTCGGCCAGCGGCTCGGCCCCGTCCACCACCCGGTGCACCACATCGCGCAGATCGATCGGCTCGGCCTCCAGCGCGGCCGCGCCCGCGTCGAACCGGCTGATCTCCAGCAGATCGCTGAGCAGCGACTCGAAGCGGTCGACCTGGCCCCACAGCAGCTCGGCGGAGCGCGCGGTGATCGGATCGAAGTCCTCACGCGCCTCGTGGATGACGTCCGCCGCCATCCTTACGGTCGTCAGCGGGGTGCGCAGCTCATGGGAGACATCGGAGACGAAGCGGCGCTGCATCCGGGACAGCTCCTCCAACTGCTGGATCTTGAGCTGGAGGTTCTGCGCCATCTTGTTGAACGACTCTCCCAGGCGGGCGATGTCGTCCTCCCCGGTGACCTTCATCCGCTCCTGGAGCAGCCCGGCCGCCAGCCGCTCGGAGATCCCCGCCGCCATCCTTACGGGCGTCACGACCTGCCGGACCACCACCCAGGCGATGGCTCCGAGCAGCACCACCACAAACACCCCGGCCGTGGCCAGGGTGCCCTTGACCAGGCTCAGCGACTTCTCCTCCTGGGTGAACGGGAAGAGGTAGTACAGCTGGTAGGCGTCGCCCCTGTTGTCGTCCAATCGCTTGCCGATGATCAGCGCGGGCTCGGAGCCCCCGGAGCCCGCGTGCACGATCTTCCCGTAGCGCTCGTACGGCGCCGTCCGGCCCTCGTCCACCCGACGGCGCAGATCGGCGGGCACACTGTCCGGCTGCACATCCCCGGAGGCCCGTGGCCCCCGGCTGGCCACATACGGCGTCTCGCCGGAGTCCGAGCTGAGCGCCATCACCGAATAGGCGCCCTTGCCGCCACTGGCGAGCTGCTCCACCAGCGCGTTCAGCCAGGCGCCGGAGTCCTGGGCACCAGCACCGGCCCCGGCCCCGTCCTGGCCACGGTTGTCGCTCTTGCGGTCGGCCATCTGCTCGGCCACCTCGAAGCCGCCGACGGCCTGGCCCTGCGCCGCATGGCGCTTGGCGTCCAGCAGACCGTTGCGCACCTGCCCGATGACCACCAGACCCAGCAGCAGCACCACACCGAGCGACATCAGCAGCGTGGTGGCCACCACCCGCAGCTGGATGTTCCGCCGCCACAGCCGGGCAGCGGGCAGCAGCGGACGGCGCGCCCACCGGCCGAACAGCCGGATCACCGGGTGGGCAGGCCCTCCGGACGCCCCGTCGGGCAGCAGATGCCCGCCGCTCCACAACCTGCGCAGCAGCGGTATCTCACCCGCCGGGTCGGGCCGCCCCATCCGGGCACCCTCCGGAGCTCCGCCGCCCGGTCCACCGGGCTGCGGCGCCGTACCACCGGTCATCTCAGCTGGGCCCGGCCTTGTAGCCGACACCGCGCACGGTCACCACGATCTCCGGCCGCTCCGGGTCCTTCTCGACCTTCGACCGCAGCCGCTGCACATGCACATTCACCAGCCGGGTGTCGGCGGCATGCCGATAACCCCACACCTGCTCCAGCAGCACCTCACGGGTGAACACCTGCCACGGCTTACGGGCCAGCGCCACCAGAAGATCGAACTCCAGCGGCGTCAGCGCTATCGACTGGCCGTCCCGCTTCACCGAGTGCCCCGCCACGTCGATCAGCAGATCGCCGATGGCCAGCTGTTCGGGCGCCGGTTCCTCGGAACGCCTCAGCCGCGCCCGGATCCGGGCCACCAGCTCCTTCGGCTTGAACGGCTTGACGATGTAGTCATCCGCCCCGGACTCGAGCCCGACCACCACGTCGACCGTGTCGCTCTTGGCCGTGAGCATGACGATCGGCACCCCGGACTCGGCCCGGATCAGCCTGCAGACCTCGATGCCGTCCCGTCCGGGCAGCATCAGATCGAGCAGCACAAGATCGGGCTTGGTCTCACGGAAGGCGGCAAGAGCCTTGTCGCCGTCCGACACAAACGACGGTTCAAAGCCTTCGCCGCGCAGCACGATGCCGAGCATCTCTGCCAGTGCGGTGTCGTCATCGACGACAAGGACGCGTCCCTTCATATCGACATCATCCCATTACCCGATCGTGACCTGGACCACAGCTCAGCGATACCGTCCGCGGTGACCGGAGAGATCACGCCTTCCTCTGTGACAATCGCCGTCACCAACTCCGGTGGTGTGACGTCGAAGGCCGGATTGTGGGCCTGTGTGCCCAGGGGAGCGACCGGCACTCCGGTGCCCGCCTCCTGCCCGGCAATGGGAACATGCGGAATTGTGATGTCTGTCACTTCATATCCAGGACGCTGTTCGACTTCGATCGCGGCTCCGTCGGGGGTGGCCGGGTCCACCGTGGTGGTCGGGGCTACCACCACGAACGGCACGTGGTGGTAGCGGGCCAGCACCGCGAGCGGATAGCTGCCCACCTTGTTGGCCACCGAGCCGTCCGCGGCGATCCGATCCGCGCCGATCAGCACCGCGTCCACCTCACCGGCCGCGAAGAGCGAGCCCGCCGCACTGTCGGTGAGCAGCGTGAACGCCATACCGGCACGTGCCGCCTCGTACGCGGTCAATCGCGCCCCCTGGAGCAGGGGCCGGGTCTCGTCCACCCAGAGCCGCCGCAGCTGCCCCGCCCGGTGCACCGCCTTGACCACGGCGAGGGCGGTCCCCTCACCGCCGGAGACCAGGGCACCGGTATTGCAGTGGGTGAGGATCCGATGACCCCCGGCAGGCAGCAGCTCTTCGAGGAGCACCTGACCATGGGCCGCCATGCGCTCGCTGGCCTCGGCATCCTCCCGATGCAGAGCGCGGGCCTCGGCGAGGGCCGCCGCGGCGGCCTGGGCTTCGTCCGCATCGTCCCGGAGCGCGGCGTGATACGCGGCGACGGCACGGCGGACGCCATGGGCGAGGTTGGCGGCCGTGGGACGGGCATGGGCGAGCGATTCGGCGGCCTCGTCCACATCGAAGCCGCGAGCAGCGGCGAGCGCGATTCCATACGCCCCGGCGAGGCCGAGCAGCGGGGCGCCGCGCACGGCGAGGGACCCGATCGCTTCCACCAGCGCCGGCACATCGGTGCACACCAGATCGACCTCTTCGGCGGGCAGCCGGGTCTGGTCGAGAAGTACCAGTACGGGCCCCTCCGGAGGCTCTTCCCAGCGCAGCGCCAGGGCAATGGGAGGTATGGAGCCTTCCGGGGACACCGGATGCTGATCAGCCATCCGCCCAGTTTGCCCTGTGCGCCACCGACTATTGAAGTGCCGGACCGCCCCCAGTGGCCGGTACGAGGTGGAAGCCACCGTGGCACGATGGCTGACATCCGCCCGCCGCGGACGCCGCGGCCGGACAACGAACAACCTACGGAGCGACGATGAATGACTCTCCGGGCTGGGCCCCGCCCGGATCGTCCCCTTCCGACGAACCGGACCACGGCGCTCAGCAGCAGGGCGAGCCCGCCGACCAGCCCGCCCCGGAGCAGCGAGCATGGGGCGAACAGTGGGCCCGCCGCCAGCCCCCGCCCGGCCGCTGGGCCACGACGGGACGCCGCACGCCACCGCCGGTGCCACCGGCTCCCGCACCGGGCGGCGGATGGGGCGCCGGCCGACGCCAGCCAACCGCTCCCGCTCCCCGCCCGGGTGTCATTCCGCTGCGGCCACTGGGCGTCAGCGAGATCCTCGACGGCGCGGTGGCCATCATGCGCACCCACTGGCGCACGGTCCTCGGCACCTCGCTGATCGTCTCGATCGTCACCCAAGGCCTGATCACAGCCGCCACTGGACTGTGGTTCAACGACGGCAGCGGGAACGCGAGCAATGTTCTCGACGATCCGGACGCCACCGTCGACCAGGCGCTGCGCGCCGTCGGCGACTCGCTCGGAGAGAGCGGGGCCACCATGCTGCTCGGTGTCCTCGGAACGATCGTCACCACCGCCCTGCTGACCGTGGTCGCCGCACGAGCGGTGCTGGGCCGGAATGTGTCCGCCGGGGAGGCATGGGCCGGTGCCCGGCCGCACCTCCTCCAGCTGTGCGGGCTGCTCCTGCTGATCCCCGCCATCGCCGCTGCCGTCATCGCCGCAGGTATGACACCGGGTCTGCTGCTTGCCGCCGCGGGCGTGCCGAGCGAGGGTGCCGCACTGGCCTCTCTGGGCGGACTCGCCGCGGCATGCGTCGCCGCCTGGCTCTGGGTCCGCTTCAGCCTCGCCGCTCCCGCGCTCATGCTGGAGAAGCAGGGGATCATCAAGGCCCTGCGGCGCTCCTTCAAGCTGGTGCGCGGCGCATGGGGCCGCGTCTTCGGCGTCCAACTGCTCGCCGTCGTCCTGGTCTTCATCGTCGGCGCCATCATCGAGATCCCCACGAGCCTGGTCGCCATGGTGATCGGCGGGGACAACGCCATGGACTGGCTGTCCGGCGAATCCGTCTCCGTCGGCTGGACCTTCCTGATCGTGGTCGGCGTCGGCGGAGTGATCAGCTCGACCATCACCTTCCCGATCAGCGCGGGTGTGACGGCCCTCCTCTACATGGACCAGCGCATCCGGCGCGAGGCCCTCGACCTCGAGCTCGCCCGCGCCGCGGGGGTGCCGGGGGACTCGGCAGAAGGTCATGGCGAGGACCAGCCGACCGTCGGCTCCACGTCCTCGAACTGACGGCACCACAGCAGCTGGCACCGAGGGCATCACAACAGGCCGGGGCGAACGGGGCGTCACCCGACGCCCCCTCACCGCACAGCTCATCATGCTCACAAGCCATCACCTCCCCATCGGCCCGCTCGGCGCATACGTCTGCTGCGTCTTGGGCCTCTTGGCTTGCCGTCAACGGACCGCCTGACCGGCCGTCACTGACTACTCTGCGTGACACCGACCTCGCCGCGCCAGAGGACTGATGCCTTTTCACTCGATCCGGTGGAACATGCGATCGAGTGGGAACGCAAAAATGCCTCGGTCCCGAGTACGTAGTACTCGGGACCGAGGCTAAAGATTGTTCGGCGGCGTCCTACTCTCCCACAGAGTCCCCCCTGCAGTACCATCGGCGCTGAAAGGCT
>NZ_LAKD02000109.1 GCF_000968685.2 Streptomyces antioxidans | reverse complement strand
CCGAACACCCCGAACACCCCGAACACCCCGAACATCCCCAACGCCCCGGACAGGAGGCCGCCTCATGACCGCCGCCGTCGCGCCCCCGGAAGCGTCGCGGGAGGACGACGCCGTACTCGACATCAGCGGCCTGGTCCGCCACTTCACCGGCCCCGCGGGCACCGTCAGGGCGGTCGACGGGGTCAGCCTCAGCATCGGCCGGGGCGAGATCGTCGGCCTGGTCGGGGAGTCCGGCAGCGGCAAGTCCACGGTGGGGCGGTGTGCCGTACGGCTGGACCGACCGACCGCGGGGCAGGTGACGATCAACGGCCGCGATGTGACCCGTCTTTCGCAACGGGCGCTGCGCCCGCTGCGCAAGGACTTCCACCTGGTCTTCCAGGACCCGTCCTCCTCGCTCGACCCCCGGATGACCGTGGGTGCCATCGTCGGCCAGCCGCTGCGGCTGCACCGCCTGGCCTCCGGCGACGCCCTGCGCGACCGGGTCGCCGCGCTGCTGGCCCAGGTGGGGCTGCGGCCCGAACTGGCGCGGCGGCGGCCCCATGAACTCTCCGGCGGACAGCGGCAGCGGGTCTCCATCGCCCGCGCGCTGTCGGTCGATCCCCAGCTGCTGGTGGCCGACGAGCCGACCTCGGCGCTTGACGTCTCCGTCCAGGCGTCCGTGCTCAACCTGTTGGCGGACCTCCAGCGGGAGCGACGGTTCGGCTGTCTGTTCATCACCCATGACCTGGCCGCCGTCGAGTACCTCGCCGACCGGATCGCCGTGATGTACCTGGGGCAGCTGGTGGAACAGGCCCCGGCCGCCGAGCTGTTCGCCGACCCCAAGCATCCGTACACCCAGGCCCTGCTGTCCGCGGCCCCGGTGCCGAATCCGGCCGCGCAGCGGTCGCGCGCCCGGATCGTGCTCAGCGGGGAGCTGCCCAGCCCGCTGGACCCGCCGAGCGGCTGCCGCTTCCACACCCGCTGTCCGCTCGCCGTCGACCGTTGCCGCACCGAGCCGCCGGTACTGCGGCGGCTCGCGGAGGGCGGCGGGCGCCGCCAGGTCTCCTGCCATCTGGTGGCGGACGACGGCACCGCGCCCGACGCCTCGGCCCCCGAGAAGGCCTCGGCCTTCTGACCGGCCCTCACATAGCCGCACCCGCACCCGCACGAGATCAGGAGCCCGCCGAGATGTTCACCACCCGGCCCACCCTGCAGGGCACCCATGGCATGGTGTCCTCCACCCACTGGCTGGCCTCGCAGTCCGCCATGGCCGTCCTGGAGGACGGCGGCAACGCCTTCGACGCGGCCGTGGCCGCCGGGTTCGTCCTGCATGTGGTCGAGCCGCATCTGAACGGGCCCGCCGGGGAGGTGCCGATCATCCTCGCCCCAGCGGGCGGCGAACCCACCGTCTTGTGCGGACAGGGCCCGGCCCCCGCCGGGGCCACCATCGACCACTACACCGCGCTCGGCCTCGACCTCGTCCCCGGCACCGGCCCGCTCGCTGCGGCGGTGCCCGGTGCGTTCGACGCCTGGATGGTGCTGCTGCGCGACCACGGCACGAAGCGGCTCGCCGAGGTGATGCGGTACGCGATCGGCTACGCCGAGCACGGCCATCCGGCGGTCGAGCGGATCGGGGGTGCCATCGAGGCGGTGCGGGAGCTGTTCGAGACCGAGTGGACGACCTCGGCCGAGCTGTATCTGCCGGACGGGAAGTCCCCCGGCGCCGGACGGCTGCTCACCAACCCGGCGCTGGCCGCCACCTGGCGGCGGCTGGTCACCGAGGCGGAGGCGGCAGGGCCGGGGCGCGAGACCCAGATCGAGGCCGCCCGCCGGGTCTGGCGCGAGGGCTTCATCGCGGAGGAGCTGGCGGACGCGGCGGCCCGGCCCGTGATGGACTCGTCCGGGCACCGCCACGCCGGGACCATGACCGGGGACGATCTGGCCGCGTTCGAGGCCACGTACGAGCCGCCGGTCCGGCACTTCTGGAACGGCTGGACCGTGTGCAAGGCCGGGCCGTGGAGCCAGGGACCGGTGCTGCTCCAGCAACTCGCCCTGCTGCCGTACGGGCTGGGCGAGGCCGACCTGGGCACGCCCGACTTCCTGCACCTGCTGATCGAGGGCGGCAAGCTGGCCATGGCCGACCGCGAGGCGTGGTACGGGGACGCCGCCGACGTTCCCCTGGCGGAGCTGCTCTCGCGTCCGTACAACGACGAGCGGCGGGCGCTGATCGGCGAACGCGCCTCGTACGAGCTGCGCCCCGGGAGCCCCGGGGGCCGTACGCCGCGCCTGAGCACACAGGCGCTGGCCGCCGTGGCCCGCGCCGCGTCCGGGGCGGACGGACCGGCCGCCGGGCCGGGCATCGGTGAGCCGACGCTCGGCACCGAACCGGCGGGCGACGGAGGGGACTTGGGCCTGGGGCTGGGAGGCCCGGCTCACGGCGAACCCGCCATCGATCGGGACGGGGTGACCCGGGGCGACACCTGCCACCTCGATGTGGTGGACCGCTGGGGCAACATGGTCGCGGCCACGCCCAGCGGCGGCTGGCTGCAGTCCAACCCCGTCATCCCGGCGCTGGGTTTCCCTCTCGGCACCCGGCTCCAGATGACCTGGCTGGACCCCGGCCTGCCCAACTCCCTCACCCCCGGCCGTCGCCCCCGCACCACGCTCACCCCGTCGCTCGCGCTGCGCGACGACACCCCCGTCATGGCCTTCGGCACTCCCGGCGGCGACCAGCAGGACCAGTGGAGCACCCACTTCTTCCTCGGGGTCGCGCTACGGGCGCCGGTGCGCTCCGGCCTGGATCTGCAGGGCGCCATCGACGCCCCCAACTGGCACCAGGAGTCCTTCCCCGGCTCCTTCCACCCCCGGGCGATGACGGCGGGCCGGGTGGTCGTCGAGTCCCGCATCGGCGAACCCGCCATCGCGGAACTCCGCCGCCGCGGCCATGACGTCGTGGTCGGCGCCCCCTGGTCGGAGGGCCGCCTGTGCGCAGTCGCCCGCGACCCGGAGACGGGCATCCTCCTGGCCGCCGCCAACCCACGCGGCACCCAGGGCTACGCGGTAGGCCGCTGACCCCCGCGGACCGGCGTGCCCGCCAGCTGGCCGAGGGGCGTCCGACGGACCGCGTCGCCTGCGGCGGGCTGCTTCCCCTCCCCGCCCCTTCCCACAACCGGGGCTCCGCCCCAGCCCCCGGCCGCGTCGCAGACGGCGCGGTCGGCCTCCCCACCCGATGCGCCGATCCCCACGACGGCCAACCCGTCACCCCCGGGGTCCGGGGCCGAAGCGGTGCCCCAACCACGAACAGCCCACCACCACCGCGGGCGTACGACGACGACAGTCGACCCGTCGACCCGTCGACCCGTCGACCCGTCGACCCGTCGCCCCGGGGAGAGCACCCCGCCCGCCCAGCCATGCGGGTGTTCGGCGACGATGGCCGACCCATCACCCCCGAGGAGTCTGGGTCGGAGCCCCACCACGCGGCGGAGCCGCATATCGAGGCCGTGGGAAGGGGCGGGGAGGTGAAAGCCCCGCCGGCGGCGTGGACGCTAGCGTTCGTATCCGGTGGGGTCTGCGGATCGCAGCTTCTCGGCCCGGTTCAGCGGGTCGTAGCCGGGGCCGACGCCCTCGACCAGGATCACATCGCCCTCGATGTGATCGGTGCGCAGCGCCAGGATGTCCTGGTAGGCGGGCGACGCGTACCACTTGCGGGCGGCCGCCATCCCGCCCGGGAACTCGATCAGCACCACACTGCCCGGCCACTCCCCCTCGACCACCTCCAGCGTGCCGCCGTGGATGACGAACCGGCCGTGGAAGGGGTCGAGGGTGGCCTGGATCCGTTCCAGGTACTCGATGACGTCGGGGTGCGGGCTGCGGTCGTGCAGATGCGCGAACGCGTAGGCGGCGGGCATGGCTCCTCCATAAAGTTCCAGCAGGTCGGCGACACGGATCAGCCTGCCGCGCCCCGCCTGGAGCGTCGATTACCCGTGAGGTCATGACGCGGACCCGGGCGGAGTGATCATGGCGGCCATGACGGTGGGCACCGGGCGGGCCCAGCCGTGCCCCCTCCCGGTGATCTCCGCCCTCTCCACAGGTTTTCCACAGGCCGTACCGGACCCTTTCCGAAACCCAGGCGATCAGAACTAATGTGCTGTTTCATGGACACCCCGCCCCCCGATGTCCGCGCCGACCGCGCCGACCGCGCCGACCGCGCCGACGACGTTCTCGCCCTCGCCCGGCTGGCCACCCGGCGCGGGGCGGTACGGGAGATGCTCGGCTGGCTGGCGCGGCGGGCCGGGGGCCCGGCCGTGCTGGTCGGGGAGGCGGGGCGGGTGCTGGCCGGGCCGGGCGGGGAGCACGACCCTGTGGTGGCGCGGCGCGCCGCCGAGGCCGCCGCCGACGCCGCGGTCGAGCTGCACCGGCGCGGGGCGGCGTCCGCCGTGCTGGGCGGGGGCGAGGGGCCCCCGGTGCATCTGATCGCGCTCGACACCGGCCCCAGGACGTATCTCGCCGTCGTCGGGCCGGACGATCCGCACTGCGGAGTGCTGCTCGCCGACGCCGCCCGCACCCTCGCCCTGTGCTGGCGGCTGGAGCAGTCCGAGCGGGCGCGGCGGCGGATCGAGTCGGCCGAGGAGCACAGCCGGGAGGCGGTGCTGCACCTGCTGATGGTGGGCAGCGTGCCCGCCGCGCAGCGGATCGCCGGGGCGCTGCGGCCGGCGCTGCCCACGGTGGTCCAGATGTATGTGATCGAGTGCCCGCACGCCCGGCGGCGCGAGATCGCCCGGCGGATCGACCGCGAGGCGGAGGGCGGGGCGTGGATCGTGCCGTGCCCGGTGCGCCCGAACCACCTCCTCGCACTCGTACCGCCCGAGCCGGGTCCGGCTACGGGTCCGGGCTCGGGTTCCGGGAGCGGTGTTCCGCGCGGCGCGCGGTTCCGTGACTCGCTGGACCAGCTGATCGTCCGGCTGGCGCCCGAGTGCCGGGTCGGGGTGAGCACGCCGGTCGCGCTGCGGGACACGCCGACCGCGTACGAGCAGGCGATCCACGCGCTGGCGGTGGCCCGTAACGCGCGCGAGCACCGTGCGGGCTTCGGCGGCGCCGTGGATGTGACCGCCCTGGCGGGTCCGGAGGGCTATGTGTGGGCGGGCGAGCTCCTGGCGCCGTGTCTGCGGTACGCACCGGCCCGCCGCGCCGACCCGGGTCCGCAGGAGCTGCTGGGCACGCTCGGGTCGTGGCTCAGCTTCGGCGGGGCGGCCAGCCGCCATCTGAAGATCCACCGCAATACGCTCGCGGCGCGGATGCGCCATCTGGACGAGCTGCTGGGCGTGGAGGTCAGCCGCAGCCTGGCCGCGCAGTCGGCCGCCTGGCTGGCGCTGCGGCTGCACACCGCGCCCCAGGCCGCGGCGGCCCGCGCCCAGACCCCGCCGGGGCACACCGCCACGCTGGACGCGGTGCTGGGCACCCCCGCCGCCGGGACCTGGGCCCGGGCCCAGCTGCACCCCCTGGAGCGGGGCGGTCCGACGTCCGGTCTGGAGACCGTACGCATCTGGCTGCGCGCCGACGCCCGCCTCCCCGCCGCTGCCGCCGCCCTCGGCATCTCGCTGCCGGGCGCTCGCAAGCGCCTGACCAGGGCGGAAGACATCCTGGGGCGCTCCCTGCTGAACGCGCCGAGCGCGAAGTACGAACTGTGGCTCGCGATGAGAGCCTTGGGCGCGCTCTGACCCGGGCACCCACGCTCGGACGCGCCGACGCCCGCGGGGGCGACGCGCGCGCGTCGCCCGTTTACCGCCGTATACGCCGTTCACTAGAGCACTCACCGTTCGAAGGGGAACCGCCCGGCGTCCTCACTGTGCATATCGTTCCTCGCCGCGGGCGCCGCGGGCGCCTATCGTCCTGGACAAGCCAGGACGGGTCGCGCCGAGCCCCGCCGCCCGCCGAGGGCTGACCGCGCGTTCTCCCCACCCGCACGGCACCGCATCCGGCCCGGCCGCCCCGCCGGGCCCATAAGCCGGGGCCGGCCCCGCGCGACGACGGGGGTGTCGCGCGTGGCCAGCCCCTCCCTCCCTTGAAACCGGCACGGACAGGCCCACCCCGTTCGGGGGAATGAGAAGGCCTTATAAAAGCGCGCTTCTACAAGCAGCTGCTTATACTCGCTTGTGGCGTGGTCAATCAACATCCATGACGAGGTGGCCGACTGGTTCCTCGCCCTATGTGCTCACGATCCGCATTCGGCCGACTCGGTGGAGCAGGCCATCGAGCTGCTGGCGGCCATAGGCCCGAGCCTCGGCCGTCCCATGGCCGATGTGATCCACGGCAGCTCGATGGGGAACCTCAAGGATTTACGCCCGGGTGCGGCCGGCCGGACCGGAATCCGCATCCCCTTCGTCTTCGACCCCGACCGGGAGTGCGTCCTCGTCGTGGCGGGCGGCAAGGCGGGCAACTGGCGACGCTGGTACGACATCGCCGTCCCACTCACCGAGGAGCGCTGCCGGCAGTGCCTCGACCACAAGGAGAAGGCGGCGGAATGAACGGTTTCACCTCGTGGGACGAGGTCAAGAGGAGTGGCGAGCGGATCCGTCGCGAGGCCCACCCCGAGGTGGGCGGGGCGGAGTGGGCGGCACGGAAGGAGGCCGCACGTCTCCAGCAGGAGGCCCACCTACTGGGCCATCACCTGCAGCGGCTGCGGAGGGAGCGGGGGCTCACCCAGCAGCAGGCCGCCGCCCAGCTCGGCATCACCCAAGCCCGCGTCTCCCAGCTGGAGCAGGGCAAGTCGGTGGATCTCACGGCGATGCGCGCCTATGCGCAGGCCCTGGGGGCACGGCTGACCCTGGTGCTCGAAGTCGACGATCAACAGATCCGCATCGTCTGAGCCCGACGGCGTCGCCGGTTCGCACACCATGGCACGGTCATCGCGCGGCGGTCGGGGCATGCGCCGCGGCTCCGCCCGGCGACCGGTCCACGAGCACCGGCACCGGGCGTGCCGCGATCACCCTCACGCCCCCGGCACCGACCTCACGCCTCCGGCACCGACCTCACGCTGCCCCAAGCGCCGACCTCACGACCCGGCCACCGCCCTCACGACCCCAGGATCGACGTCAGGAACTCCCCCGTCCACGCCAGTAGCTCCCGCCCCACCAGCGGCTTTCCGCCGATGCGGGCGGTGGCCGGGCGGGGCACCAGGACCTGCTTGGTGGCCGGTTTGATGACCGAGCGCTGGTGGAGGCGCTTGAGGCGCAGCTCCTGGGATTCGCGGAGCTCCACCGGGGAGAAGCGGATGTTGGAGCCCTGGAGGGTGATGTCCGAGACGCCGCAGGCGCGGGCCAGCAGGCGCAGACCGGCGACCAGGAGGAGGTTCTCCACCGGCTCGGGGAGCTTGCCGTAGCGGTCGGTCAGCTCCTCGCGGACGGCGCGGATGTCGTCCTCGCTGGTGGCGGAGGCGATCGCCCGGTACGCCTGGAGGCGCAGCCGCTCACCGGGGGCGTAGTCGTGCGGAACGTGCGCGTCGACCGGAAGCTCGATCTTGACCTCCAGGGGCGCCTCCGCGGGCTCGCCCTCGCCCGCCTCGATCGAGGCCCGGAAGTCGGCGACGGCCTCGCCGACCATCCGGACGTAGAGGTCGAAGCCGACCCCCGCGATATGGCCGGACTGCTCGCCGCCGAGCAGATTGCCCGCGCCGCGGATCTCCAGGTCCTTCATCGCCACATACATGCCCGCGCCCATCTCGGTGTGCTGGGCGATCGTGGCCAGCCGCTCATGGGCGGTCTCGGTGAGCGGCTTCTCGGGCGGGTAGAGGAAGTACGCGTAACCGCGCTCGCGGCCACGGCCTACCCGGCCGCGCAGCTGGTGCAGCTGGGACAGGCCGAAGTTGTCGCCGCGCTCCACGATCAGGGTGTTGGCGTTGGAGATGTCGATCCCGGACTCGACGATGGTCGTGGAGACCAGCACGTCGAACTCCTTCTCCCAGAAGTCGACCACCACCTGCTCCAGCGCGTTCTCCGACATCTGCCCGTGAGCGGTGGCGATCCGCGCCTCGGGGACGATCTCGCGCAGCCGGGCGGCGGCCCGGTCGATGGACTCCACCCGGTTGTGGATGTAGAAGACCTGGCCCTCGCGCAGCAGCTCACGCCGGATCGCCGCGCCGATCTGCTTCTGCTCGTACGGACCGACGAAGGTCAGCACCGGATGGCGCTCCTCCGGCGGGGTGGTGATCGTGGACATCTCGCGGATGCCGGTGACCGCCATCTCCAGGGTGCGCGGGATGGGCGTGGCGGACATGGTCAGCACGTCCACATTGGCGCGGAGCTTCTTCAGCTGCTCCTTGTGCTCGACGCCGAAGCGCTGCTCCTCGTCCACGATGACCAGGCCCAGGTCCTTGAACTTGGTTTCGGAGGAGAAGAGCCGGTGGGTGCCGATGACGATGTCGACCGAGCCGTCCCGCAGCCCCTCGAGCACCGCCTTGGCCTCGGTGTCGGTCTGGAAGCGGGAGAGCGCCCTGACGTTGACGGGGAACTGGCCGTACCGCTCGCCGAAGGTGCCGAAGTGCTGCTGCACCAGCAGGGTCGTGGGCACCAGCACCGCCACCTGCTTGCCGTCCTGGACCGCCTTGAAGGCGGCGCGGACCGCGATCTCGGTCTTGCCATAGCCGACGTCGCCGCAGATCAGCCGGTCCATCGGAACCGACTTCTCCATGTCCTCCTTGACCTCGGCGATGGTGGTGAGCTGGTCGGGGGTCTCCGCGTAAGGGAACGCGTCCTCCAGCTCACGCTGCCAGGGGGTGTCCGCGCCGAAGGCGTGGCCGGGCGCGGCCATCCGGGCCGAGTAGAGCTTGATCAGGTCGGCGGCGATCTCCTTGACGGCCTTCTTGGCGCGCGCCTTGGTCTTGGTCCAGTCGGCGCCGCCGAGCCGGTGCAGGGTCGGCGCCTCACCGCCCACGTACTTGGTGACCTGCTCCAGCTGGTCGGTGGGCACGAAGAGCCGGTCGCCGGGCTGGCCGCGCTTGGCCGGGGCGTACTCCACCACCAGATACTCGCGGGTGGCGCCCTGGACGGTGCGCTGCACCATCTCGATGTAGCGGCCCACGCCGTGCTGCTCGTGGACGATGAAGTCGCCCGCCTCGAGGGTGAGCGGATCGATGGTCTTACGGCGGCGCGCGGGCATCCGCGCCCCGTCCTTGCCCGCGGCCTTCTGCCCGGACAGGTCGGTCTCGGTCAGCACGGCCAGCTTCAGGCCCGGGTCGACGAAGCCGTAGTCGATCGAGCCGCAGGCCACGTGCACCACGGACGGCTTGATCTCGGTGAGGTCGCCGTCCAGCCGGGCCGCGATCCCCTCGCCGCTCAGCACCTCGACGGTGCGGGAGGCGGGGCCGTGGCCCTCGGTCACATAGACCGTGCGCCAGCCGTCGGCGAGCCAGCCCTTGGTGTCGGCCAGCGCCCGGGCGGTGTCCCCGCGGTAGCTCTCGGTGGCGCGCATGCCCAGCTTGACCGTGTCCGCGTCCAGGTCCTCGTCGGCCGCGAAGGGGCTCACCGACCACCACATCATGCCCAGCTCACGGGCGTGGTCGCGGACGTCCGCGATGCTCCACAGGGAGGCCGCGCCGACGTCGATCGGGGCCTCCCCTCCCCCGGCGGTGGCCGCCCAGGACGCCTGCAGGAACTCCTGGCTGGTGGCCACCAGGTCCGCCGCCCGGGTGCGCACCCGCTCCGGCTCGCAGACGACCGTCATGCTGCCCGCCGGGAGGACGTCCAGCACCAGCTCCATCTCGTCCACCAGGACGGGGGCCAGGGACTCCATGCCCTCGACCGCGATCCCCTCGGCGATCTTGCCCAGCAGCTCGCCCAGCTCGGGATGGGCCTCGGCGAGGGCCGCGGCCCGCTCCCGTACGTCCTCGGTCAGCAGCAGCTCCCGGCAGGGCGGGGCCCAGAGCCCGTGCTCGGCGACCTCCAGGGAGCGCTGGTCGGCCACCTTGAAGTAGCGGATCTCCTCGATGTCGTCGCCCCAGAACTCGATCCGGAGCGGATGCTCCTCGGTCGGCGGGAAGACGTCCAGGATGCCGCCGCGCACGGCGAACTCACCGCGCTTCTCGACCAGTTCGACCCGGGAGTACGCGGCGGCCACGAGCCCGTCCACGATCTCCTCCAGATCGGCGGTCTGCCCGGCCCGCAGGCTTACGGGCTCCAGGTCGCCGAGCCCCTTGACCTGCGGCTGGAGCACGGACCGCACGGGCGCGACGACGACGGAGACGGGACCGGCCGCCGGGTCGTCCGGGCTCGGATGGGCCAGCCTGCGCAGCACCGCGAGGCGCCGCCCCACGGTGTCCGAGCGCGGGGAGAGCCGCTCGTGCGGCAGCGTCTCCCAGGACGGGTACTCCACCACTGCGTTTTCATGGCCTGACGGCATCAGCGAGCGCAGCGCCGCCGCCAGGTCCTCCGCCTCCCGGCCGGTGGCCGTCATCGCGAGCACGGGTCGGCTCGCGGAGCGCGCCAGCGCGGCGATGGCGAACGGGCGGGCGGCGGGCGGGCCGACCAGATCGACGTGGGGGCGATGGCCGTCGGCGGCGCCGCGCACCGCCTCGGCGAGCGCGGGGTCCCTTACGACGGCGTCGAGCAGACCGGTGAGGCTCATAAAGGGGTATTCCATCCCGGAGGCGGACAACGCGAACGACCCGACACGTGTCACGGGCCGGGGGTCTTCCAGAGTACGGCCACCCGCGGACAACGTCCGCCGGTCCGCCGCTCCGCCCACGCGTCTGTGGACCACGCCCCGCCCCGCCTGGGCCGCGCCCTGCCCCGCCTGGGGGCGCCCCGGTCAGCCCGGGGCGCCGCCCTGGTCAGCCCCGATCAGCCCGAGGTCGTGCTCGAGCACCCGGCGGTGAGGGTACTGCCGGGCTTGTTCTTCTTCGTCTCCTCGTCCTTGAGCTTCCCGTTGACGAATATCTGGCAGCCGATTTCCTTCTTCGGCTCCGCGGAACCCGCCTGCAACGACAGCGACCTCCCGGGCTTCACCTTGAACTTCTTCGACCACGGCGTCTTGACGTTTTCGAGGTCCAGGTCGGCATCCCCGCCGCTCTTCTTGGCGCCGGTATACAGACTCGAATTGATACCGGGAACGTAGACGCTCGCCGGTGAATCCCCCGTCACCTTGAATTCGACGGTCACCATGCCGTCGTCGTCGGCTTTTTTCGTGTCGCCATTGTCGGAGCAGCCCGCCAACAGTGCTACCGCGATGGCCAGACAGGCCACGGCCTTATGTGTACGCATTATTCCCCAACGGTATTTTCCAGCCACGGCCGATGAGCAATGATGGGCAATCGGCCGGGAGTCATCTTCACATGCGTTCCGCTGCGGAACCAGCGATTCCTGACCCATTCCCGGATCAGTTCGACTGCACCGGAGATAACTGGGCCCGCACGGCGGCCGTATGCCGTATGGCCCATCACGGCAGGCGCCCGGGCACGCCCTGTGACCACACTGATGCACATGGCAGAGCGAGACCCGCGCCCATCGACCACCAAGACGAGCCCGCGCCCCCGGTCGCCCAGACCGGCCGAGGCCGCCCGGCACGCGTGCGAACAGCTCGCCTCACTGATCGTCCATGAGCCAGAGGGCGTCAGCGGTGTGGCCCGCCACGAGGACGGCTGGCTGGTCAGCGTGGACGTCCTCGAGGTCGCCCGGATCCCCGACACCACCAGCCTGCTGGCCACGTACGAGGTGCGCATCGATGGGCGGGGCGAGCTCCAGGAATACCGGAGGGTCCGCCGCTACCGGCGCGGTGCGGCCGACGACTGCTGAGACAACCGCCGAGACGACCGCCGAAAGGACGCCCCGAGATGCCCACTGGCACCTATACGGAAGAGGTCGTCTGCGTCCAGCGGACCGGCACCCTCTACGACTGTCTGGAACTCATCCTCGACCGGGGCATGGTGATCGACGTCTTCATCCGGGTCTCCCTCGTCGGCATCGAGATCCTGAAGATCGACGCCCGGATCGTGGTCGCCAGCGTGGACACCTACCTCCGCTTCGCCGAAGCCTGCAATCGCGTGGACCTCGAATTCGACCGCAGCAGTACGACGGTTCCCGAGCTGCTGGGCGGGGTCGCGAGCGGCGGCGGGAGCCCGGCCGGGCGGATGGCCACGGGCCTCGGCAAGAAGAAGACCAAGAAGGCGGTGGCGGGCGTGGGCGAGAAGGTCAAGCGGGCCGTCGGGGCCGATGACGACGAGGAGGAAGAGGAGCGGGAGGAGCGGGAGAGCCGCCCCCGGCGGCGCACCGCGTCCACCCGCCGCCGTGCCGAGCCTTCCGAGGAGGACTGATCCATGACCGCGCCCGCGAGCACGTCCCGGAGCGTCTACGTCTACGGCGTCGTCCGCGCCTCCCACGCCGTGCCGCCGGGCCGCACCGGGGTGGGCGAGCGGCCCGCCCCGGTCCGTACCCTCCGGGCCGGCGCGCTGGCCGCGGTGATCAGCGACGCTCCGGCCCGGCTGCGCGCCAAGCGCCGCGACCTCCTCGCCCACCAGGACCTCGCCCTGACGCTGGGGCGGGACGGGCCGGTGCTGCCGATGCGCTTCGGGATGGTCGCCCCCGACGAGGAGTCGGTGCGGCGGCAGCTGCTGGGCACCCAGAACGACTGCCTGGCCGCGCTCGAACGCGTCGACGGGCGGGTCGAGATGAACCTCAAGGCGCTGCCCACCGAGGCCGGCCTGGGCCCGCTGGTACGGGAGGACCCGGAGGTGAGCCGGTTGCGCACCGCCGCGCACCGGGCCCCGGGGTACGAGGCCAGTGTGCGGCTCGGCGAGGCCGTGGCGCGCGGGCTGAAGCGCAGGGCGGCGACCGCCGCGGCCACGGTGCTCGCCGAGCTCTCGGCCGTGGCGGACGCCACGGTGCACTGCCCGGAGGTCGAGGGATGCGTGCTCAACGCCTCGTTCCTGCTGGACCGGCGCGGGCAGCGGCGGTTCGAGGGCGCCGTGGAACGCCTCGCGGCCACCCACCGCGACCGGGTCGAGCTGCGGCTCACCGGCCCGCTGCCCTGCTACAGCTTCACGGAAGGCCGGGCCTGAGATGGGCGTGCTGAGCCAGGTCGTCCTCTTCCCGCTGGCGCCGGTGCGCGGGGTGGTGTGGGTCGCGGAGCGGGTGCGGGACATGGCGGAGGAGGAGATGTGCCATCCGTCGGTGCTGCGCGCCCGGCTCGCCGCGCTGAACGAGGCCCTGGAGTCGGGGGCGATCGGCCCGGAGGAGTTCGACCGTGAGGAGGACCGGCTGCTGGAGCTGCTGGAGCGCTCGGGCGGCACCGGGGGGAGAAGGGCGGGGGTGCGGACGCCATGACGGAACGCGATCTGGTCCACCCCCCTTCCGTGGCCACCGAGCGGCACCCCTCCGACCTCGCCGAGATCCTGGAACGCGTCCTGGACAAGGGCATCGTGATCGCCGGGGACATCAAGATCGACCTGCTGGACATCGAACTGCTCACCATCCGGCTGCGGCTGTTCATCTCCTCCGTGGACACCGCGCGCAGGGCCGGAATCGACTGGTGGGAAACCGATCCCGCGCTCTCCTCGCGCGCCGCGCGGGACACCCTCGCCCAGGAGAACGCGGAGCTGCGCGAACGGCTCCACGCCCTGGAGTCACGGATCGGCGCGGAGGAACCGAGCACCGACGGCACGGAGGGGCTGACCAGTGTCGGCGCGGCCGAGGAGGAGCGGCGCCCATGACCCGCACCGAGGCCCCCACCCTCACCTACGCCTTCGCGGTCTGCCGGGGCGGCGACGTCACCGCCCCGGCGGACCCGCTGGCCGAGCCCCCCGGGCTCGGCGGGCTCCCCGGGCTCGGCACCGGCGCTCCCGTCCGTACGGTCGCGGCGGGCCCGCTCACCGCCGTGGTCCAGGACGTGCCCGCGGCCGGATTCGACGAGGAGGCGCTGCGGAGCAGGCTGTCCGACGGCGCCGAGCTGGAGCGCTGCGCCCGCGCCCACCACGCGGTGATCACGGCGGCGTCCGCGCTGGCCCCGGCCGTTCCGCTGCCCCTGGCCACGGTCTATCTGGACGACGGCCGGGTCCGCGAGGCCCTGGGCGAACGGGAGGCGTCCCTCCTGGCCGCCCTCGACCGGATCGCGGGCCGGGTCGAATGGGGCGTGAAGGTCTACGCCCCCACGGGACCGCGGCCCGCCCCGGAAGCGTCCCCGGGGGACGGCCCGGTCAGCGGCCGCGCCTATCTGAACCGCGTCCGCACCCGGCAGTACGGCCGCGAGCAGCGCCACACCCTGGCGCTGCGGGCCGCCGAGCGGGTGGACACCGTCGTCCGGGGCCTCGCCGTGGCCGCGCGCCGACTGCGCCCGCACGGCGTCGAGGTGACCGGGAGGCACCGTACCCATGTGCTGAACGCGGCCTACCTCCTCGACCTGGGCCGGGAGCGCGAACTGCGCGCCGCGCTCGTGTCGTTGCGCCGCGATGAGACGGACGTCCAGATCGAACTCTCCGGGCCGTGGGCGCCCTACTCCTTCGCCGACGGAGGCATCACGGACACGGCGGCGGCCCCATGACCACGCCGCCCACCCGGGGCCCAGCGAAGGCGCTGTGGGAAGCGGTCCCCGCCGCCACCGCCCGCAAGGAGGCCCCCGCGTGGGGAACCACCCCCGCCGAGGCGCTGGGCCCGCTCGGCGTCCCCCTCGTGGACCTCCTGGACCGGGTGCTCGCCACCGGCGTCGTCATCAGCGGCGACCTGGTCATCGCGATCGCCGAGGTCCCCCTCGTCCGCCTCTCCCTGCACGCCCTCCTCTCCTCGGTCAACGAGCGGGTGCCGGCCCCCTGGACCGACAGCGGCCCGCTATGAGCACGCCGGTCCCCGCCACCCCCGCCCGCGCCGCCCCCTCCCGCGTGGACATCGACCGCGACTCGGTCGGCCGCGACCTGGCGGCCCTGGTGCTGACGGTCGTCGAACTCCTCCGCCAGCTGATGGAGCGCCAGGCCATCCGCCGCATCGACGCGGGCGGCCTCAGCGACGACCAGGTCGAGCGCATCGGCACCACGCTGATGCTGCTCGACCAGCGCATGACGGAGCTGTGCGACCAGCACGGCCTCACCCCGGACGACCTCAACCTTGACCTCGGCCCGCTGGGCACCCTGCTCCCCCGCGACTGAGACAGGAGGGGGCAGGGAGCAGGGCAGATCAGCCGCCGAAGGCTTCCGCCATGCGGTCGAGGTCGGCGAGGAGGGCGGCCAGACGCCGCTGCGGGAGGGCGTCGACCATCGTCCGTTCGATGGCGTAGACGGCGGAACGGGCCGCGTCGAGCCGTTCACGGCCGTGCCGGGTGAGGTGGGCGGGGAGCGCGCGGCCGTGGTCGGTGGTGGCGGGCCGGGAGATCAGGTCCGCGTCCTGGAGGCCGCGGAGCACGACGTTCATGGACTGCCGGGTGACGAACGCGCCGCGGGCGAGCTCGGCGTTGGACAGTCCGGGCCGCTGGTCGAGGAGTTCCAGACAGGCGTACTGCGGCACCGTCAGCCCGTGTTCGCGCAGCGCCTTGTCCATGGCGCCGCGCAGCGCGGCGGCGGCGCGTTTGAGGCGGTAGCCCACATGCTCGGTGACGTCGTCTGCGGGGTGCGGCGGGGCCACGGGCGTCCGGTCTTCCATGTCAGGATTTTGACATAGGGAGCGGCCGTGCGTACAGTCCAGCAATGTCAGAGTCCTGACATCGAGCAGCGCCAGCACGACTGACTCGGCCACCCATCGACCGCCTGACGACCCGGGAGGACCCATGCCCGCCACCATCGAAGGCCCCGACTTCATCGCCCTTCAGGTACGCGATGTCGAAGCGGCGGCCGCCTTCTGCGAAACCCACCTCGGGTTGCGGCGCGCACCGGCCTCGCCGCCCGGTGCGGTGGTGTTCACCACCGCACCGATCCCGTTCGCCGTCCGCGAGCCGCTGCCGGGCGTGGATCTCGACGACGCCGCGCGCCCCGGCCTCGGGGTGGCCCTGTGGTTCCGCACCGCGGACGCCCAGGCCCTCCACGACCAACTCGCCGCCGCCGGGGTGCCCATCCTGAGCCCGCCCCAGGACAGCCCCTTCGGCCGCACCTTCACCTTCATCGGCCCGGAGGGCTACGCCCTCACGGCACACGGCGGCTGACCGCGACCGCCGTCGCCGCGGAGCCGGTCCGCCCCCCGTCCGCGGACCGGCTCCGCACCGGGACCGACGCGGTCAGCCGTTCTCGACGACCATCACCGCATTGCCGTCCACGTCCCGGAAGCTGACCATCGGCGGCACCGGGGCGCCCCAGCGCTGGACCTCCGGGCCGGTGTCGACGCCGCGCCCGCGCAGCGCCGCGTGGTCGGCATCGATGTCCTCGGAGGTGAGGATGAGGCCGGTGTCGTAGCCGGGCCCCTGCCCGCCCTCGCGGGGCAGCACCAGCGCGATCGCGGTCGGGGCGCCCGCCGGGGCCACCTCGATCCAGCGGTGACCGTCACCGAACGGGATGTCCGCGCGCTTCTCGAAGCCGAGCGTGCCCACATAGAACTCCAGCGCCCGGTCCTGATCGGCAACGGTGACGGCGACCCGGCCCACCTCGGTGAAACGCGCGCCTTTCGCGGCCTCGGTCATGGGTGACCTCCCTCGGGATGATGCGTTCACCTCCAAAGACCCCCGGCCGCCCCGAAACTCATCGGTCAGCCGACCGCACACCCCGCCCCGGGCCCATGGCAGAAAAGGTGGGAAGCCCGTCATTGCTGCCGTGTTCGCGCGCTGCGAGGCTGAGCCGCATGAGATCCCGCAGCGTGCTCATCGTTGTCTACGACGGGGTGCAGAGCCTCGATGTGACGGGGCCCATGGAGGTGTTCACGGGGGCGGGAGAGGCCGCGGGGACATCGGACGCGTACCGGGTCAGGACCGCCGGGCCCGGTGGCGGACCGGTGCGGACGAGCGGCGGGCTGTGTCTGCTGCCCGACGACGACCTCGCCCGCGCCGAACCGCCCCACACCCTCGTCGTGCCCGGCGGCCCGGGCACGGCCGACCCCGATCCGGCCGTGGTACGGCGGATCGGCGAGCTGGCACCCGGGGCGGAGCGTGTGGTGTCGGTGTGCACCGGGGCCTTCCTGCTCGCCCAGGCGGGACTGCTGGCCGGGCGCCGCGCCACCACCCACTGGGCGTACTGCGACTCGCTCGCGCGCCGCTTCCCCGACACCGCCGTCGCCTCCGAACCGATCTACGTCAGGGACGGGAACATCGCCACATCGGCCGGCGTCACGGCCGGTATCGACCTGACCCTGGCGCTGGTCGAGGAGGATCTCGGCCGGGACGCCGCGCTGCTGGTGGCCAGACATCTGGTGGTGTTCCTGCGCAGGCCGGGTGACCAGGCTCAGTTCAGTACCCAACTGGCCGCCCAGCTCGCCGAACGGCATCCGCTGCGCGAGGTCCAGCGCTGGATCGCCGAGCACCCGGACGACGACCTCTCGGTCGACACCCTCGCCCGCCGCTCCGCGCTCTCCCCCCGTCACTTCGCCCGCGCCTTCGCCGCCGAGGTGGGGATGACGCCCGGGCGGTACGTGGACGCCGTCCGGCTGGAGACCGCCCGCCGTCGGCTGGAGGACACCGAGGACGGCGTCGAGGAGATCGCCCGGTCCTGCGGCTACGGCACACCCGAGGCGATGCGGCGCGCCTTCGTCCGCGCCCTGGCCGTACCGCCCGCCGAATACCGCCGCCGCTTCCGCCCCCGCGCCCCGGACGGAACCCCATCCGCAGCCCCCACCGGAATCACGGCCGGACCCCCGGCTCACACCCCGACCAGAGGAAACTGATGCAGATCGCCATCCTGCTCTACGACAACTTCACGGCGCTGGACGCCGTCGGCCCCTACGAGGTCCTCTCCCGCATCCCCGGCGCGGAGGTGGTCTTCACCGCCGCCCGGCCCGGACCGGTCCGCACCGACATGGGCAGCCTCGCCCTCACCGCGGATGTCCCCCTGTCCGAGGTGACCGCCCCCGACGTCCTGCTCGTCCCGGGCGGCCCCGGAACCCAGGCCCAGCTCTCGGACGGGCCGACCCTCGACTGGCTCCGGAGCGTCGATGCGGCCACCACCTGGACGACCTCCGTCTGCTCCGGCTCCCTCCTGCTGGCCGCCGCGGGCCTGCTCACCGGGCGCCGGGCCACCTCGCACTGGTTCTGTCTCGACGATCTGGCGGCACTCGGCGCCGTCCCCGACACGGAACGCGTGGTCATCGACGGCACCTACGCCACCGCCGCCGGTGTCTCGGCCGGTATCGACCTCGCGCTGACCCTGACCGGCCGGATGGCGGGGGACGAGGTCGCCCAGGCCATCCAGCTCGTCATCGAGTACGACCCCCAACCGCCCTACGACGCGGGCTCGACCGCCACCGCACCCGCCCACCTCGTGACCGCCCTGCGCGCCAACGACCTCATCCTCAGCCCCTGACCCCGCACGCCCGGAAACACCCGACCGGCCCGGTGCGCTCCCCCGTCGCGCACCGGGCCGGTCGATGGGCCTGCCGCCCTGCCCCCCACGGAGAGCGGCAAGCCCCTTTCCCCGTTGGCTATTCCGTGGCGATCGCGTTCAGGATGTTCATCCGCGCCGCCCGGAAGGCCGGGACCAGGGCCGCGACCAGGCCCACGACGGCGGAGCCGATGAAGACCGTGATGATCGTCGGCCACGGGATCTCCAGGGTCTTCAGCCCCTCGAGCGCCAGCAGCTTCTGGGCCGTGGTGCCCCAGCCCATGCCGAGCCCCAGCCCCAGCAGGGCGCCGAAGAGGGCGATGACCACGGACTCCAGGCGGATCATGCGGCGCATCTGGCGGCGGGAGACACCGATGGCGCGCATCAGCCCGATCTCGCGGGTCCGCTCGACGACCGAGAGGGCCAGGGTGTTCACCACACCGAGGACGGCGACGATGATCGCGAGCGCCAGCAGGCCGTAGACCAGGTTGAGCAGCTGACCGACCTGGTCCTTGACCTCCTTCTTGTAGTCGGTCTGGTCGCGCACCTTCACCGACGGGTAGTGGTGCAGCTGGGACTTGAGGGAGGCGTACGCCTGCTTCTCCTGGCCGTCCTTGGCCTGCGCCAGCATCATGACGTTTGCCGGGATCAGCTTGGCGGGGACGTAATCCTGGACGGTGGCGATGTTGATGTACATCGCGCCCTTGTCGAGGCTGACGTCGTCCGAGGTGATCGCGGCGACGGTCAGCTTGGCGGTGCGGCCCTCCTTGAAGGCCACGGTGAGGGTGTCGCCCCGCTTCACCTTGTGGTCCTTGGCGAAGCCCTCCGGCACCGACATGGCGTTCTTGCCGTACGCGGCGGACAGATCGCCCTCGACGACCGGGGTCCGCAGGTCCTCTGCGTACGTCGGGCTGGCGGCCAAGAGCTCCTTGGTGACCGTCTTGCCGTCGGGCAGGGTGAGCTTGGTGCCCTCGATCTGCTTGGCCTCGCTGATGTGCTTCAGGCCCTTGGCCTGCCGCACCGAGTCCGCGATCCCCTTGGTGATCGGCTGGCCGGTGTCGGACTGGACGATGAAGTCCGCACCCACCGACTTGTCCAGCTCGTCGGTGGCCGAGGCGACCATCGAGGAGCCCACCACCGACAGACAGGCGACCAGCGCCAGGCCGATCATCAGGGCCGCGCCGGTGGCGCCGGTGCGCCGCGGGTTGCGCAGCGCGTTGCGCTCGGCCAGCCGCCCCACCGAGCCGAAGATCCGCAGCACGACGGTGGCCAGTACCCGGACCACCAGACCGGCCAGCAGCGGGCCGATGACGATGAAGCCGATGAGCGTCAGCACCACGCCGAGGCCCAGGAACAGCGAGCCGTCGACCGCCTTGTCCGCGTTCCCCGCGACCACCAGGGCAGCCGCGCCGCCCGCGGTGAGCAGGGTGCCGATCGCACCGCGGATCCATCCGGCCTTGCTGTCCGCCGGAGTGCCCGCGTCGCGCAGGGCCGCCATCGGGGAGATCTTCCCGGCCCGACGGGCGGGGATGTACGCCGCGATCACGGTGACGATGACGCCGATGCCGACGCCGACGATGGGCGTGGTGGCCTTCACGGTCAGCTGGTCGGTGCTCAGATGGAGCCCCGCACTGCCCATGATCTTCATCAGGCCGACGGCGAGGCCGACCCCGCCGAGGACGCCGAGGATCGAGCCGACGACACCGAGCAACAGCGCCTCGATCAGCACCGACCGGTTGATCTGCTTCCGGCTGGAGCCGATGGCCCGCATCAGGCCGATCTCCCGGGTGCGCTGGGCGACCAGCATCGAGAAGGTGTTGACGATCAGGAAGATGCCGACCAGGACGGCGATCCCGGCGAAGCCGAGCATCGCGTACTTCATCACGTCCAGGAACGAGCCGATGTCGTCCTCGGCCTCCTTGCTGGACTCGGCCTTCGTCTGCACCTTGATCCCGGTGCCGAGGTCAGCCACGACGTTCTTCTTCAACTGGTCGTGGCTGACACCCGCCTGGGCGGTGAGGGAGTAGCTGGAGTAGACCCCGGGGGCGCCGAGCAGCTTGCGCTGCGCGGTGTCGGTGTCCATGAAGATCAGCGTGGCGCCGGGGTTGGTCACCTGGAACGTGGCCAGACCGACGATCTTCGCGCGGAACTCGCCCGGGACGGCGATGATCCGCACCTCGTCGCCCAGCCTCAGCTTCTTGCTCTTGGCCGTGTCGGCGTCGACCATCACCTCGGTGGGGCCGCGCGGGGCGTGGCCGGAGGTGATCTTCACCGAACGCTTCTCGGTCGGGTCCCAGTTGGTGCCGATGGTCGGCGCGCCGGTGTCCGCGCCGATGCTGTTGTCATTGCTGTCGGCGGCGGTGACCGACTGGCTGGTGGCATCGCCGAGCACCGACTTGACGCCGTCCACCCGCTTCAGCCGCGCCAGCTCCGAACCGGGCAGGGTACGGATCCGGCCCTGCCGGGTGTCGTTGTCGCTGGCGCCCTTGGGGCTGACCGTGACATCGGAGGCCGTGCTCGCGAAGAGCTTGTCGAACGTGGCGTTGGTGGTGTCGGTGAAGACGAGCGTGCCGCAGACGAACGCCACCGACAGCAGTACGGCGATCGCCGACAGCGCCATCCGCCCCTTGTGGGCGACGAAGTTGCGCAGTGAGGTCTTGAGGACGGTCATGACACCCGTCCTCGCGCGTCGAAGTGCTTCATGCGCTCAAGGACCAGCTCGGCCGTCGGGTTGTACATCTCGTCGACGATCCGGCCGTCGGCCAGGTACAGCACCCGGTTGGCGTAGGAGGCGGCGACCGGGTCATGGGTGACCATCACGATGGTCTGGCCCAGCTCGTCCACCGACCGCTTGAGGAAGCCCAGCACCTCGGCACCGGCCCGCGAGTCCAGGTTCCCGGTCGGCTCGTCACCGAAGATGATCTCGGGGCGGGCGGCCAGGGCGCGGGCCACCGCGACGCGCTGCTGCTGACCGCCGGAGAGCTGGTTCGGACGGTGCTTGAGCCGGCCGGCCAGGCCCACGGTCTCCACCACCCGGTCCAGCCAGGCCCGGTCGGGCTTGCGGCCCGCGATGTCCATCGGCAGCGTGATGTTCTCGATCGCGCTGAGCGTGGGCAGCAGGTTGAACGCCTGGAAGATAAAGCCGATCCGGTCCCGGCGCAGCTTGGTGAGCTTCTTGTCCTTGAGCTTGGTGATCTCGGTCTCGTCGATGTAGATCTGCCCCGAGGTGACGGTGTCCAGACCCGCCAGGCAGTGCATCAGGGTCGACTTGCCGGAGCCGGACGGGCCCATGATCGCGGTGTACTGGCCCCGCGCGATGTCCACGTCCACCTGGTCAAGCGCGACCACCCGGGTCTCCCCGGAGCCGTACGCCTTGGTGACCTGACGTGCCCGGGCGGCGACGGCCGTATGTCCTCCGCTGCCCCCGGTCCTGGGAATCGATACAGCCGTTGTCACGGTCTTTCTCCTTCGATGTCCGATCGGCGATCTCCGTTCCCCCGACCGCCGCATCAAGACTGCCGCGATCCGGGAACCTCCGCGATGGGGAACGGCTCCCTCTTCGGGGTGGGGCTAGCACCACCCCCTCGGCCGCACAGCCCGTAGCAACCTTATGAAATCGGGACGACCAGCTCCTCATCCGCCCGGACGAACCGGGAGTAGGAGTACAGGGTGGGCATCCCCTAGGGGAGTGAGTCCCGGGTCTGACCCCGGGCCCGGGATCGATGGTGCACCCTCCCGCCACGTCAGGCTCAACCCGGGCCGCCTGGACAGCCCGGACGCGTCCTTCCGCCACCCTGCCCCGGCATGGAATCGTGGGTCGTACAAGAATCGTGCGCACCCGAGTCGGACGTACGAACACCAGGGACAGGTGCCGGCGCGGACCGGCGGAGGGAGCTCGGCACCGTGGGCGGCACCGCACGACGGCCGATGGACGCCGACCCCGGACCCCCGGCGCCCCGGCCGCCCGGCGAGACCCCCGCCCCCAGCGGCCGCCGCCCCGTCGTCGCCGCCCTGATGCTCGGCATGGCACTGGCCGCGCTGGACTCGACCGTCATCTCCACCGCCGTCCCGCAGATCGTCGGCGACCTCGGCGGCTTCTCCGTCTTCTCCTGGCTCTTCTCCGGCTATCTGCTCGCCGTCACCGTCTCCCTGCCGCTGTACGGAAAGCTCTCCGACACCTTCGGCCGCAAGCCCGTCCTGCTCGCGGGCGTCGTGCTCTTCGTCCTCGGCTCGCTGCTGTGCGCCGGGGCCTGGAACATGGCCTCCCTCATCGCCTTCCGGGTGGTCCAGGGGCTGGGCGGCGGGGCGCTCCAGGGCACCATCCAGGTCGTCGTCGCCGACCTCTATCCGCTCAAAGAGCGGCCGAAGGTCCAGGCCAGGCTCTCCTCGGTATGGGCGCTCTCCTCCGTGGCGGGCCCCACGATCGGCGGCCTGCTCGCCGGATACGCCGACTGGCGGTGGATCTTCCTCATCAATCTGCCCGTCGGCGCCCTGGCGTTCACCCTGATCACCCGGCACCTGCACGAACCGCGACGGCACCGGGAGAGCCGCCCCCGGGTCGACTGGGCCGGGGCACTCGGCGTGTTCCTCAGCGGCGGGCTGCTGCTCACCGCACTCGTCCAGGGCGGAGTGGCCTGGAGCTGGCTGTCCGCGCCCTCGCTCACCATGCTCGGCGGCGCCACGGTGTGCGCCGCGGCCACCGTATGGATCGAACGGCGCGCCGCCGAACCGATCATCCCCGGCTGGGTCTGGCACCGCCGCACCATCTCGGCGGTCAACATCGCCTTCGCCGCGCTCGGTCTGCTGATGATCGCCCCGACCGTCTTCCTGCCCACCTACGCCCAGTCGGTGCTGGGGCTCGGACCGATACCGGCCGGGTTCGTACTGTCCACGATGACGCTGAGCTGGCCGATCGCCGCCGCCCTCAGCAGCCGCGTCTACGGCCGCGTCGGCTTCCGGCGCTGCGCCATCACCGGGATGACGGCCGCCACGCTGGTCCTGGCCGCCTTCCCGCTCCTCCCCTACCCGGGCGCCGCCTGGCAGCCCGCGCTGATCATGCTGCTGCTCGGGGGCGCGCTCGGACTGTTCCAGCTGCCGCTGATCATCGGGGTGCAATCGTCCGTCGAATGGGCCGAGCGCGGCACCGCCACCGCCTCGATCCTCTTCTGCCGCCAGGTCGGCCAGAGCGTCGGAGCGGCCCTGTTCGGCGCCGTCGCCAACGCGACGCTGGCCTCCCGGCTGGCCGAGGCCCCCGACGCGATCCGGCCGGGCCTGCCCGACGACCTGGACTCGGTCTCGCGCGCCCTGGAACACCCCGGCGCCCTCACCGACCAGGCGGCCGACTATCTAGGACGGGCCGTGGACACCGCCGTCGACCACGTCTACCTGGGCTCGGCCACGGCCGCACTCCTGGCCCTGCTGGCCCTGACCTTCCTCGCCCCGCGCCGCTTTCCGATACGGCCGGAAGCGAACCCGGAGGCAGCGGCGGAAACCGAAGCCTGAACGGCGGACAACGACGACTGCGACTACGACTACCGAAGCGTCCCGGACGGGTGCTGGGGCGGAGCCCCAGTTCCGGGAAGGGGCGGGGAGGGGAACGGCCCGCCAGCGGGGTCAGGACTCGTGGTGCGGCGCCGCCGCCGCGTCCTCCGCCACCGGCTTGCCGGTCAAAGCCGCCAAGCTGCCGCGCACATGCTCCAGATGCGCCTTAAGCTCCTCGCGCCGCTCCACATGCTCACGCAGCGTCCGCTCCGTCTCCCGCGCCAGCCGCTCCTCCCGGGCCCGCGCCTGGGCGATGATCTCCGCCGCCTGCGCCTGGGCGTCCTCCTGCCGCAGCCGCGCGGCCTGCTCGGCCATCCCGTACTCCCGCTTGGCGTCGGCGATCCCCGCCTGGGCGTACTCCTCCAGCTGGGCCAGCCGGGCCGTCATCGCGTTGTCCCGCTCGGCCAGTTCACGGCCCGCCGCCTCCCACCGCTCGGCGTGCTCCCGCTCCTGCTCGGCCAGGATCCCGGCGATGCGCTGGCGCATCTCCTTCAGCTCCGCCAGCGCCTGGGTCCGCCACTCCTTGGCGTCCTGGCGCGAGGCGACCCGCAGTTCGTCCACGTCCACCTGGGCCGACTCCAGGGTGGCACGCGCCGCCACCTCGGCGGCCTCGCGGACCAGCTCGGCCTCGTCACGGGCGGTGTCCCGCACCGTACGGGCCACGACCTGCGCGGCCTCCCACTCCTCCTGCGCCACCGCCTCGGCCGCCGCCCGCAGACAGCCGACCTCCTCCTCGGCCGCCATCAGGATCAGCTGGGCCCGATCGCCAAGGGACTCATAGGTCTGGGGGGCCAGTTGGGAGATCACCTCGCGCAGCCGCTCCGCCTCGGCGGTCAGCTCATTGGCCAGCACGGTGAGGCGCGCGGCGCGCTCCCACGCCGCGTCCCGCGTTTCGGACAGCTCGGCCACAAAGCGGTCGACCTGCGCGGGACGGTAGCCACGGCCCCGTCCGCCGACGATGGTGAAGCCATGACGTGACACCGATGCGCCCATCCTTGGAACCCCTTTTGTCCGGTATGCAACGCGCTTCGGCGCACATCTTTATAGATGGCGTCCCATCCCCCATAACGCGACACTCCGCCCATATCCACGGCTGGAAGCACCGCCGGTGACAACAACGACGAGGCGCCCGCCCCCGTCACGGGGGTCGGGCGCCTCGATCACCATTCGTTCGTCGGTCGTTCGTCGGTCGAGCTTCAGTTGAGCTTCGGCCGGGCTTCGGTCACGCGGTTCGTTCGGCGGCGCGCGGCCGGGAGCGCGCGAGCCGGCTCACCACGGGCCCCGCCCAGGGCTCACAGCAGACCGTCCCACATCTGCTCCAGCAGCACGGCCCACCAGTTGTCCGGCGCGGACAGCGCCGCCGGGTCCAGACCCGCGAGCTGCGCCTGGAAGTCCACGGTCCAACGGCCCGCCTGGTCCGGAGTCAGCCCGTACCGCAGCCGCCACATCCGGCCCAGCAGCGCCATGCACCGTACGAACTCCGGCAGCCCGGTGTTCACGAACTGCGGCGGGGCGGGCTGGGGCGCCGCCTCCAGCGGCACCGCCACGATGTTCGCCGTGCCGTACTGCACACACAGCTGACGGCCGAAGTCATTGCCCATGACCAGGTACGAACCCGCGTCCGGCGCCGACTGCACCCCGCGCTCCGCCGCCAGCTCCGCCAGCGTCGGCACCGGGCGGCCCGCCTGGGCCTGCGCCCAGAAGAACGGACCGAAGTCCACCGGCAGCCCCGCCCACACCAGCGTCTGCGCCACCACCTCGGGAACGCCCGTCCGCGACACCGCGCGCTGGTCGAAGCGGACGATGCCCTGCGGCCCGAACGCCTGGCCCAGCTCATGCGCAAGGCCCTCCGGCGGCACCGGCGGAATCGGCTGCACCTGGCTGGGGTGCGGCAGCGGCACCCGGTTCGGCGCCGGCCGGGCCGGACCGTCCGCCACCTGGGCCAGCTCGCCCTGGTGCTCCAGCAGATGGCGTACGCCCTGCTGCCGGGTGGCGTGATCGCGCCCGTACGGAGCCGTGTGGCTGATCCGCACCTGCGGCCAGCTCTCCCGGATCATCCGGGCACAGTAGCCGCCGGGCAGATCACAGGACTCCAGCTCGGTGTGGAGCTCAAGCACCTGCTGCGGCGGGACGTTCATCGCCCGCAGCTCATGCAGGATCTGCCACTCCGGATGCGGCGTCCCGGGCGCCGAACGGCGGATCAGCTGCTGCTCCGAGCCGTCCTGGGCGCGGTAGCGCAGCACCGCCATATAGCCCGGGCCCACGGTCGGCTGGCCGGGGGGCGGCGGCGGATACGCATAGCCGGGCTGCGGCGCCATCCCCGGCGCGGGCGCGCCCGGAGGCGGCGGCGCAAGACCCTGGGCCGGAGTACCAGCGGGCGGAGGCATACCGGGTCCGCCCGGGTACGGCGGACCGGCCGCGCCCGGCGGGGGCGGCGGCGTATGAGGACCACCCGCACCGGGGACACCGGGTGGGCCGGGCGGCTGCGGGCCGGATGGGGCACCCTGGCCCGGAGCGCCGGGGGGCGGGGTCTGACCGCCGGGCGCACCCGGGCCACCCGCGAGCATCGTCGCGGCGGCATGCACCCCACCACCGGGCCCACCCGGAGCACCAGGCGGAGGCGGCGTCTGCCCACCACCCTGCCCACCAGCAGCACCAGGAGCACCGGGAGCACCGGGGTTGGCGGGGGCACCGGGGGCCCCAGGCGCACCGGGAGGACCAGGCGGGCCAGGCGGGCGCGGGGCGCCGCCGAGGCTGTCGGAGTCAAGCTGCGAAACCAGCTGCGTCGGTACGTACCCCCCAGCCGGAGCGCCGGGGGCACCGGGCCCGGACGGCGCGGGCGGCGGAGGCGGGGAGTCCGCACCCGACGTCCCCGGCGGAGCACCGGGCGGCGGAGGCATCGGACCGGCGCCTGCCTTATGGGTGGCGGCGTCCGCGATGTCACTCGCGTTGGGACCGGCACCGGGACCAGCGTCCGGACCGGCGCCGGGGACACCCTGCTGCCCGGGGAAGTCGAGGGACGGGGCGATGGCCGTGGGCGGCAGCGCACTGCCGGCGGACATCAACTCGGTCTTGGCGTCGGGCCGTACGCCCGGCGCCGGGGTGTCCTCGTCGTCGGAGCCCGCGAGCGGCGGGGCGAAGACCGTGGCGGGCGGGGCGACCGAACGGTCGTCGTCATCGTCGCCCTTGATGTCCGTACCGGCCCACGGCGTACCGCCGCCGGGCGTGGCCGCGCTGTCGGCCTGGCCCCCCGAGGGCGGCGTACCGGCGTCCGGTGCGGGCGGCGCCCATGGGCTGCCGCCACCGGCCGGGGGCGGAGGCGGCGCGTTCCGCCAGCCCTCACCACCGGACGGGGCGCCGGGCGCGGAAGGAGCGCCGGGCGCTGGAGGGGCGCCCGGCGCGGGCGGGCCGTCCTGCGGCCGGTCACCCGCGAGCGGGCGCGCGACCCCGCCGGACGGCCAGTCGTCCACACTCCCGCCCCGTTCCTGGGGCGCGCCCGGAACGGGCCCAGCGTGAGAAGGCGCAGCAGACCCGGACAGGCCCAAACCCGAAGCGGAGGCACCACCAGAAGAAGCGGCAGCGTCCGACGCGCCCCCGCCCGGCTCCGTCCCCGCCCGCTGCTCGGGAACGTCCAGCGGCCCCTCAGCCCCGGACCGGCTGCTCAGCGCGTCCGCCGCCTCCTGCAACCACTCCGGCGGAGTCAGCAGGAAGGACGTCGCGTTCAGGTCGATGCGCTGCTGCCGCCCGGCGGTGGACTCGTCGAGGGAGCCGTCGGTCGTGCCGTACCGCTCCTCGTAGCGGCGGATCACCTCACCCACCGGCAGCCCCGGCCACAGCGTGGTCTCGCCGCTGTCGCGGGCGATCACCATCCGCGTACCCTGGGCCCCGCTGCCCGAGACCGGTCCGTCCTCGCGGTCCTCGGCCCAGACCACAAAGCCCAGGTCGAACTCCCGGACCCGCGCCTCGCGCTGCTGATAGGCGGGCACATCGCCGTTGATCCAGAGTTCCGCGCGCTCCTGCGCCTGTGCGAAGGTCACCATCGCGCTCACCCCTCCAACGGGACGGCGTACGCGAATCCGCCGTCCACCATCAGGTTCGCCACGGTCTCGAGCTCCGGCGCATTGCCCGCCAGCCGGAGCAGGAAGGCGTCGAAGTCCTCGCCGCACGGCAGCATCAGCCGCTCCACCCGCTCCTGGACCGTCCAGCCGTCACGGTCCCGCGCGTCGTCATACGCACAGAACCACACCGTGCCGATCGCGTCACCCTTCACCTTGACCGCGATCACCCCGCCCTGGACGAAGCCGACGCCCAGATAGTCCTTGGTGAAGTGGTCCCGCAGACACTTGTTGATATAGACGAGGTCATTGACCGCCGCCTCGTCGCGCACCGTGAAGAAGGGCTGGTCGATCAGCAGCCCCAGCTCCGGGTCGAGCGCCGTGCCGACCGGTGCGCAGCCGCCCGCCGCCTTGAGGAAGGCGCGGTACGCGTCGGGCAGCCGGTAGCCGAGGTCCTCCTCGACACCCAGCACCTGCTCCTCGGTGACCGAAATGCCCCGCGGCGGCAGGCCCACATGCACCGGCCGGGTCTCCTGCAGCGGGCGGGTGCCCCGCTTCTCCTGGTCGACCTCCGCCGTGGCGAGCCCGCCGTGGTGCCGCAGCAGCGCCTTGACCTCGACCGGAATCAGCTCCATGCGCCGGGTGCCGACGACGTGGTGCCAGGTCCAGCCATGCGGGGTGGCCACCACCGGCGCCCCGTTCCACAGCTCATGACCGGTGGCGTGCAGCGCCGCGTTCGCCGAGACGTAGTCCGTCAGCCGGAGCTCGTCGACGCCGAAACCCTCCGGGGGCTCGGCGATTTCGGCGGCAGCGCGCGCATACGGCGAGAAGTCCGGAAAGCCGTATTCGTCCACGCGGACGCCCTTGGGGTGGCGCGCGGCCCGGACGGGATCCGGGAAGTGCACGACCTGCCCGGCGTAGGCCGTGTTCGGTGGCGCGGCATGCTGCCCGAGCCGACCTGTCGTCATGGCGGTTGCCCCCTGCTGATGCTGGCTACTGAACACAGCCTATGCGGTGACGCAACCGGCCGAACCGGGCGGCCACCCGCCCCCGGTGCCCCCTCGCTCCCCACCAGGCCGTTCCGGCCCGGACTACCGCAGCGCCCACGGGATTTGGCAATCTGATCATTGCAACCGGGGGATTGCACAGGGAGGGATCCACCACATGCACATCACGCAGAGCAACGGGGGCGGCGACGGCGCCACCCCCGCGGCCGGTGACCCCCGGCTGAGATGGAGCAGCGTCGACCCCGACACCGGCCCACCGCCGCTGCACCACCGCCGCGACGGCATCCTGCCCGCCGTCGCCGCCGCGCTGTCCGTCCGCGGATCCACGCTGACCTGCACCGGAGGCAAGGCCGACCAGCCGCCGACACTCCATCCGCTGGTACGGGAATTCCTCGACGCGCTCGCCAGCGGCCAGCGCGAACGCTTCACCGGCCGCTGCCCCGAAGTGATCCTTCTCTCCCGCCACCTGACCAATGTCGAGGCCGGTCGCTCCAAGCGCGCCTCCCGCAAACCGCTCACCCAGGGTGAGGCCCGCCGCTCCCTCAAACAGGCCAAGCTCACCACCCGCCGAATCCGGGAGGCGGGCGACCCCCAGCACGGCAGCTACGCCCCGCCCTGTCTGTCCTGCGCCGCACTGCTGGCCCACTTCGGCGTACGGGTGGTGGGGGAGAGCACGTGAGCCAGGCACACCAAGCACCAGAGACACCACAGACAGCCCAAGCCCCACAGGCACCGCAGACGACCCAGGCACCACAGGCACCGCAGACGGCCCAGGACGCGCCGGGAGCGCCGACACGGCAGCCGACCCGCCCGGCCCCGCGGCAGCCGATCGACCGCCTGGACGTCACCCGCTTCCCCGTCGCCGTCGACGCCGCCCTGCGCGACGCGGGCTGGCAGCCCGGCCGCTGGGACATGCGGCGCGCCGAGGTCTGGGCCGACACCCTGCGCGCCCACACCTCACCCGCGGGCCACCGGCACGCCATCTCCCCGGCGGCGGTCGAGGCATGGGCCGAGTTCGGCGGGCTGCACATCCAGCCACCCGGCGCGGGCCGCGAGATCGCCCCGACCCCGTTCCGCATCGACCCCCTGCTCGGCCTCCACCTCGCCCGCACCCTCGGCGATCTGGGCCGGGCCCTGGAGACCGAGGTCAGCCCGCTGGGCGAAGAGGCAGCCGGACAGGCGCTGTTGACCATCGACACCGAAGGACGGGTCTACAGCCTCGACCACACCGGCGACTGGTACCTCGGCCCCACCCTGGACGCCGCCCTCAACACCCTCGTCACCGGCGCGCTCCCACCCAGACTGACGCGCACGTGACTCGCCCCGTAGAGGCCGCCGGGCTGGGTCGATGTGCGGCTCCGCCGCGTGGGCGCGACCAGCCACGACGGCGCCACAGTCGAACGACAGCGCTCAGGGCGAGTCCCCAAAACGCTCAGGCGCTCTTCGCCCGCTCCACGCCCCCGGCACGATCCGCCGGACGGTCCACGGACTGATCCGTACGACCCGTACCGTCCGTACGGTCGCGCCCGTCCGGGCGATCCGTATCGTCCGGGATGACCGCCGACACCCGGAAACCACCCGCCTCCGTGGCCCCCGACACAAAGCCCCCACCGAGCGTCGAGACCCGCTCCCGCATCCCGACCAGGCCGTTCCCCCCGCTCGGCAGCCCCGCGTCCGCCGCGCCGCGCTCCGACGGCCCGTTCTCCACCTGGACCGCGATCTCGGCGGTACGGTGCGCCACCCGGACCCGGGCGCGCGCACCCGGGGCATGCTTGTGGACGTTGGTCAACGCCTCCTGGACCACCCGGTAGGCCGTCTGCTCCACCGGAGCCGCGTACCGCCGCTCCTCGCCCTCGACCGAGAGCTCCACGGCCATCCCCGCCGCCCGGGACTGCCCGACCAGCGCCTCCAGCTCCGCCAGCCGCGGCCCCCCGGCCACCTCTGCGGCCACCCCCGCCCCCGCGGCATCCGCGGCGGCCGAGGCAGCCGCCACCACCACCGCCAGCGGCCGCTCCCCGCCAGAAGACCCGGCGGCGTCGGCGGCGTCGGGGGTATCGGAGGCATCGGAGGAGGAGAACCCACCGGCGGAGGAAGACTCACCGGCAGCGGCGGACGAAGCGGACGAAGACGAAGACCCGGCGGCGAACGCCGCCCCCGCCCGCAGCCCGTCCTCCGACCGCAGCACCCCCAGCATCTGCCGCAGCTCGGTCAGCGCCTGCCGCCCCATGTCGCCCACCAGCGCCGCGTTCTTCGACGCCTTCTCCGGATCCTTGAGCGCCACCGCCTGCAGCGCCGCCGCGTGCACCACCATCAGGCTCACCCGGTGCGCCACCACGTCGTGCATCTCCCGCGCGATCCGGGTCCGCTCCTCGTTACGGGCCCACTCGGCCCGTTCCTCCGCCCGCTCCGCGAGCAGCGAGAGCTCCCGCTCCAGACCGTCCGCCCGCTCCCGCAGGCTCTCCACCAGCCGCCGCCGCGCACGGACGTACAGCCCCAGCAGCACGGGCGGGCCGGTCAGCCCCAGGGTGAGCACCATGGCGAACATCGGGGCCTCCCATACGGAGGTCCCCAGACCGCTCTGCGGATTGTCCCGGCGGAGCCCGATCACCGTGACCAGGAAGCTGCCCACCGCCGCCATCCCGGCCAGCACCGCCGTGATCCGGCGCGGCACCTCGGACGAGGCGAGGGTGTAGAGCCCCACGACGCCGAGCAGCAGACCCATTTCGGCGGGGGTGACCGCGATCGATATCAGCACCACGGCGATCGCCCAGCGCCGCCGCAGCAACAGCGTGGCCCCGACGAGCGCCCCCATCAGCACCCCGGCGGCCGCCGGAACCCGGGCATCGTGGGCGAAACCGACACCCTCCACCGCACACTCGATCGACGACGCCACGGCGAGCAGGACATCGAGCCCCATGCTCCGCCGCCGCGCCCACCACCACGGCCCCCCGGGCGCGCCCCGCGCGCCCGCCGCCTCTTCCCCCGTCGAACTCATAGCGACCAGCCTACGGCCGGGCGCCAGCGCATTTCGCGGGGACACGGCGGCGCACAAGAGACTCGAACGCGAGGTAAAGCCGCTCATGTGACTCGAACGAATGAATCACCCACATTTTCGACCCGCCAGGTCCGGCTGGCGGACGACCCTGAGCCCATGAACGAACCACGGCGCCGCGACGGCGACAGCATGGGCGGCCTGCTCGACCAGTCGACCACGTTCGAAGAGCTGAGAGAACGAGCGATCGCGTTACGGAAGGAGGGGCTGAGCCGCAGACAGATCCGCGACCGGCTGAAGGTGAGCAACAACGACATCCTGAACCGCCTCCTGGAGGGCGAGCCACCGCCCGACTGGACCAGGCGCCCCAACGCCAAGGACGACCTGCGCGCCAGGGCGCGCGAGATGCGGCTCCGGGGGATGACCTACGACAAGATCCAGCTGGAGCTGGGCTGCTCCAAGAGCTCCATCTCGCTCTGGACCCGCGACCTGCCCACACCGGACCGGCCGCCCCGCACCCGAGAGGAGGCGTCGGCGATCGCCAAGCGGGGCTGGGAGGCGACGATGCGACAGCGGGAGATCGAGCGACAGCGGACGAAGCTGGCCGCCGCGAGGGAGGTCGGCGAGCTGACGGACCGGGAGCTCTTCCTGGTCGGCGTCGGCCTCTACTGGGCCGAGGGCAGCAAGAGCAAACCCCATCGCCGCAGCGAAACCGTCGTCTTCATCAACAGCGACCCCGGCGTGATCCAGCTCTATCTCGCATGGCTGTCGCTGCTCGGCGTCGAACCCGACCGGCTGCGCTATCGCGTGATGATCCACGAGTCCGCCCAGGTGGCCGACGCGGAGCACTACTGGGCCGATCTTGTCGGCGCGGACGTCGACACCTTCGAGAGGACCACCCTCAAGAAGCACAACCCGAAGACCGTCCGGAAGAACGTCGGCGAGCACTACCGGGGGTGTCTCGTGGTCCGCGCCCTCAAAGGGGCCGACCTATACCGTCGCATCGAAGGCTGGTGGTACGGCATAGTGGTGGGGGCCAGGTCGACGATCTAGCGGACTTGTCCGATTTGGCATCTTTTGCCATCCCCTGTGGTGTAATAGGCAACACGGGTTACTTTGGATAACTTGTTCCAGGTTCGAGTCCTGGCAGGGGAGCTCTAAGTTCGGATCCTGGCTGACGAGCACCGTTCACCTCAGGACCCTCCTTCCTTTCCGCCCGGAAACCTCTCGGTATCCTGCGGGTGTCCACCCCCGAAGCCGAAGGGCACACCCGTGAGCGCCAACCGCCCGGCAGCCGTCGTCGTCCTCGCAGCGGGTGAGGGCACCCGCATGAAATCGGCGACCCCGAAGGTTCTGCACGCCCTCTGCGGCCGGTCCCTCGTCGGGCATGTCGTCGCCGCCTCCCGTGAGCTCTCCCCCGAACACCTCGTGGTCGTGGTCGGCCACGCCCGGGAGCAGGTCTCCGCACACCTGGCCGAGATCGACGCCGAGGTGCGCACCGCCGTCCAGCACGAGCAGAACGGCACCGGGCACGCCGTTCGGATGGGCCTGGAGGAGCTGTCCGAGAGCGGGGTCGCCCTCGACGGCACCGTGATCGTCGTCTGCGGTGACACCCCGCTGCTGACCGGCGGGACGCTCCAGCGGCTCGCCGCGGTTCACGGCGCCGACGGCAACGCCGTGACCGTGCTGTCCGCCGAGGTCCCCGACGCCACCGGCTACGGCCGGATCGTGCGGGAGGACGCGACCGGCGCCGTCACCGCGATCGTGGAGCACAAGGACGCGACCGACGCGCAGCGCGCGATCCGCGAGATCAACTCCGGGGTCTTCGCCTTCGACGCCCAGCTGCTCACCGACGCCCTCGGCAAGGTGCGCACCGACAACAGCCAGGGCGAGGAGTACCTCACCGATGTGCTCGGCATCCTGCGTGAGGCGGGGCACCGGGTGGGCGCGTGCGTGGCGGGCGACCACCGCGAGATCGTCGGGATCAACAACCGCGTCCAGTTGGCCGAGGCCCGCGGGCTGCTGAACGAGCGGCTGCTGGAGCGGGCGATGCTGAGCGGGGTGACCGTCGTCGACCCGGCGACCACCTGGCTCGACGTGACCGTCACGTTCGAGCCGGACGCGCTGGTCCATCCGGGCACCCAGTTGCTGGGGGCCACTCATCTGGCGACGGACGCCGAGGTCGGGCCGAGCTCCCGGCTCACCGACACCACCGTCGGCCGGGGTGCGGTGGTGTCGTTCACCGTCGCGGAGGGCGCGGAGATCGGCGCGGGGGCGAGCGTGGGGCCGTACGCGTATCTGCGGCCCGGGACGCGGCTGGGGGCCAGGGCCAAGGCGGGCACGTATGTGGAGATGAAGAACGCCTCGATCGGCGAGGGCACCAAGGTGCCGCATCTGTCCTACGTGGGCGACGCGACGATCGGCGAGCAGACCAATATCGGCGCCGCCAGTGTCTTCGTGAACTACGACGGTGTGAACAAGCACCACACCACCATCGGCAGCCACTGCCGGACCGGGGCCGACAACATGCTTGTGGCTCCCGTCACGATCGGGGACGGCGCCTACACCGCCGCCGGATCGGTCATCACCAAGGATGTGCCCCCGGGCTCGCTCGCCGTCGCACGCGGACAGCAGCGGAATATCGAGGGCTGGGTCGACCGCAAGCGCCCCGGAAGCGCCGCGGCGCGGGCCGCGGAGGCCGCTCGTCGGGAGGACGAGGGTCGGCAGTGACATCTGCACAGGTACGCGTGCGGGGCGTACGGTGAGTAGTGCACCAAAGTGACATCCAAGGAGACTTGTTGTGACCGGGATCAAGACGACCGGCGAGAAGAAGCTGATGCTCTTCTCCGGCCGCGCCCACCCCGAGCTGGCCGAGGAGGTCGCCCATGAGCTGGGCGTCAGCTTGGTCCCGACCAAGGCATTCGACTTCGCCAACGGCGAGATCTACGTCCGCTTCCAGGAGTCGGCACGCGGTGCCGACTGCTTTTTGATCCAGAGCCACACGACTCCGATCAATAAGTGGATCATGGAGCAGCTCATCATGGTCGATGCGCTGAAGCGGGCCTCCGCGCGCTCGATCACGGTGATCGTCCCGTTCTACGGCTATGCCCGTCAGGACAAGAAGCACCGTGGCCGGGAGCCGATCTCGGCCCGGCTGATCGCCGACATGCTGAAGACGGCGGGTGCCGACCGGATCCTCACGGTGGATCTGCACACCGATCAGATCCAGGGTTTCTTCGACGGTCCGGTGGACCATCTGTTCGCGCTGCCGGTGCTCGCGGACTACGTGGGCGCCAAGGTCGACAGGTCCAAGCTCACCGTGGTGTCGCCGGACGCGGGCCGGGTGCGGGTCGCGGACCGCTGGTGCGACCGGCTGGGCGCGCCGCTGGCGATCGTGCACAAGCGGCGGGATCCGGATGTGGCCAATCGGGTCACGGTGCACGAGGTGGTCGGCGATGTGCGGGGCCGGGTGTGTGTGCTGGTGGACGACATGATCGACACTGGTGGCACCATCTGTGCGGCGGCGGACGCGCTGTTCGCGAACGGCGCGGAGGATGTGATCGTGACCGCGACGCATGGTGTGCTGTCCGGTCCGGCCGCGGACCGGCTGAAGAATTCGAAGGTGAGTGAGTTCGTCTTCACCAACACCCTGCCGACGCCGAATGACGTGGAGCTGGACAAGGTGACCGTGCTGTCGATGGCGCCGACGGTCGCCCGCGCGGTGCAGGAGGTCTTTGAGGACGGCTCGGTGACCAGCCTGTTCGAGGAGCACGCGTGAGCGGCTTAGCCTTCCCGGACCGGTTTTGCCGGATGTAGGGGCCACTCCCGTGAGGGGGTGGCCTCAGCCGTTGGCGGCGGCGCTCCCGGCGCTTGGTAGAGTTGTGGGGTTGCTCGGCGAGGGAGGCCGCTTCTCACAGCGGCTGTCCGTTATCGACGCGCTCTTCGTAGCAGGTCTGTCGTGGGCCGGGTGACGTCCACACACCGTAAGTGATCTACGAGGAGTGCCCCGTGGCCGAGGTCAAGATTTCCGCTAAGCCCCGTACCGAGTTCGGCAAGGGGGCGGCCCGGCGTGCCCGTGTCGCCGATCGTGTTCCCGGCGTGGTCTACGGCCACGGCGTTGAGCCGCTGCATGTCACGCTGCCGGCGCACGATCTGCTGATGGCGCTGAAGACCCCGAACGTGCTGATCCGTCTGGATGTCGAGGGCGGCAAGAACGAGTTGGTGATCCCGAAGGCGGTGCAGCGTCACCCCATCAAGATCGGTGTGCTGGAGCATGTCGATCTGCTGCTGGTGAGGAAGGGTGAGAAGGTCACCGTCGAGGTGCCGGTCCACACCGAGGGTGACCTGGCCCCGGGTGGCAATCTGCTTGAGCACCTGCTGAGCGCGCTGCCGGTGGAGACCGAGGCGACCCACATCCCGGAGTCGGTCACCGTCTCCATCGAGGGTCTGGACGCGGGTGCCACCATCCACGCCAAGGACATCACCCTGCCGACCGGTACCTCGCTGGCCGTGGAGGATGACGTGGCCGTGCTGCAGGTGGTCGCCGCGCAGGCGGAGGCCCCGGCAGAGGAGGGCGCCGAGGGCGAGGGCGAGGGCGCCGAGGCGTAATCTGCGAGGCCGAGGGTGCCGAGGCGTAGTCTGCGGCTGCCCCCTTATCGCTTCTCCGGCCGCCGTCCCGCGCCCCTTCCTGGGGTGCGGGGCGGCGGCCGTCCTCAGGGAGAGACATCCAGATGACGGACGACACGAGCCCCTGGCTTGTGGTGGGCCTCGGCAACCCCGGTGGTGAGTACGCGGGCAACCGGCACAATGTCGGCTTCATGGTGGCCGATCTGCTGGCCGAGCGGATGGGTGCCCGTTTTAAGGCGCATAAGTCGCGGGCCCAGGTCGTCGAGGGGCGGGTGGGTCCGCCGGGTCCGGCGAGCCGCCGGGTCGTGATCGCCAAGCCGATGTCCTTCATGAACCTCTCGGGTGGTCCGGTGACCGCGCTGCGCGACTTCTACAAGGTGCCGGTGGGTCATGTGGTGGCCGTCCATGATGAGTTGGACATCGATTACGGTGCGCTGCGGTTGAAGGTCGGCGGGGGTGACAATGGCCACAATGGGCTGAAGTCGATCACCAAATCGCTGGGCGCGGACTACTGCCGGGTGCGCTTTGGGATCGGCCGTCCGCCGGGTCGGATGGATGTGGCGGCGTATGTCCTGAGGGACTTCTCCGCTGCGGAGCGCAGGGAGTTGGACTACTTGGTGGACCGTGCGGCGGACGCGGTGGAGACGCTGATCGCGGACGGGCTGGAGCGGGCGCAGGGGACGTACAACTCCTGAAAACACGCTGTTCGCCCGTTTGTTCGGCGGAAGGTTGACCGGCGGGCCGGGGATGGCGAGGATCGCCGCCATGGCTTCCACCGGTGTGACCAAGCGCAGCCGTACACGGCGGGCGGGCGAGAGCGCGTACGGGTTTCTGCTGCTGGCGAAGAACGTGGCGATGACGCTTGTCGCGCTGCTGATCCTGGTCGCCGGGGTGTGGTCGTCCTGGGGCGACGCCAAGCCGTCGATGCTGACCAAGGGGCTTGAGCGTGGCACCGTCACGGTCTCCGACTGCGGCGACGAGTGGTGCACCGGCTCCTTCGCTCCGGCCGCCGAGGGCGGCAAGTCCCGTGGCCGGGTGCGGATCGACGAGGCGGTCACCAATGGGACGGGCGACCGGGTGCCGGTGGCCCTCAAGCCCGGTACGGACCACGCCGTCCGCACCGGCGCCGCGGGGATCCTCCACGCCTGGGTCCCCTTCGGCGGTTCCCTCCTCCTCACCTCGCTGATCGTCGCGGGCGGTCTTGGCCTACGGCGCACGGGCTGGGCCATGGGTCTGCTGGGGGCGGGGCTGCTGGGCGCGTCCTTCGCCACGCTTACGCTGTAGCGTTCACCGGGTGCCCCTCCTGGGTCTTGGCTCGCTCTGCGTCCCGGGATCACCCCGCCGTCGTTGTGCGGCCACCCCCGGTGGCTTGGGCCGTCCGGCACCGCCGGACACCGGCGTTGGGGTTACTCGCCATCGCGGCGGGGAGGAATTGCCGCACCCGGCGAAGAAACAGTGCCCGACAGGGGCCGAAAGCCCGCGGGCAGTTCGGCACCGCCGAACACCCGGCGCGGGGTGCTCGCCGTCGTGGCGGGGATGAGGTGCCGTGCCTGGCAGGGAAACCCCAGCCCGAGGCGGGAATCCCGCCGCGGGGGGCTTGGCAGCGGCGGAGCCTGCTGCTCGGCGGGGGCCGGGGGCGAAGCCCCCGGAAGCTCATCACCCACAACCCACCGGGCGGGGGCCCGCTCCTCCGGGGAGCGGGCCCCCGCCCGGTGGCGCGGCGTGTGGTCAGCCCGTGTTGCGGAGGCCCGCGGCCACGCCGTTGACCGTGAGGAGGAGGGCGCGGGCGAGGAGGGGGTCGGGGTCCTCGCCCCGCTCGGCCGCGGTGCGCTGACGGTGGAGCAGGGTCACCTGCAGATACGAGATCGGGTCGAGGTAGGCGTCCCGTACGTGGAAGGTCTGCTTCAGCACCGGGTTGGAGTCGAGGAGTTCCCGTCCGCCGGTGATCCGCAGCACCTCCCGCACCGTCAGCTCGTGCTCCCGCTGGATCACGTCGAAGACATGCTTCAGCTCGTCCGGCACCAGCGTGTCCACGTAGTGCCGGGCGATCCGCAGATCCGTCTTGGCCAGCGTCATCTCGACGTTGGAGAGGAAGTTGCGGAAGAAGTGCCAGTGCTGGTGCATTTCGTCGAGGACGCTGTCGAGTCCGGCCTCGCGGGCGGCCTTGAGGCCGGAGCCGACGCCGAACCAGCCGGGGACGATCTGCCGGGACTGGGTCCAGCCGAAGACCCACGGGATGGCCCGCAGTCCGTCGAGGCCGGCGCCGGAGTCGGGGCGGCGGGAGGGCCGGGAGCCGAGGTGGAGTTCGGCGAGTTGGTCCACGGGTGTGGAGGCGAAGAAGTACGCGGGCAGGTCGGGGTCGTCGACGAGCGTGCGGTAGGCGCCGTGCGCGGCTTCGGAGACGGTTTCCATGGCCGCGTCCCAGCGGGCGAGCGCCTCGTCGGACTGGCGGGGGGCGGTGTGCAGGGCGGATGCCTGCAGCGTGGCGGCGACCGTCAGCTCCAGGTTCTCGCGGGCGAGGGAGGGCACGAGGTACTTGTCGGAGATGACCTCGCCCTGCTCGGTGACCTTGATCTCGCCCTCGAGGGTGCCCCATGGCTGCGCGAGGATCGCGTCGTGGGTGGGGCCGCCGCCGCGGCCGACGGTGCCGCCGCGGCCGTGGAACAGCCGCAGCCGTACGCCGTGCCGGTGGGCGACGTCGCGCAGCAGCCGCTGGGCGCGGTGGATCTCCCACTGGGAGGTGGTGATGCCGCCGAACTTGGAGGAGTCGGAGTAGCCGAGCATGACCTCCTGGACGTCGCCGCGGAGGGCGACGAGCCGCCGGTAGGAGGGGTCGGCGAGCATGTCGTCGAGGAGCTTGTCGGCGATCTTCAGCTCTTCGGTGGTCTCCAGCAGCGGAACGATGCCGATCTTGGCCCAGCCCGCGTGGAGGTCGATCAGCCCGGCCTCGCGGGCGAGGACGGCGGCGGCGAAGACGTCGTCGGAGCCCTGGCACATGGAGATGATGTAGGACTCGACGATCTCGGGGCCGAAGCGTTCGAAGGACTCGCGGATGGTGTGGAAGACGCCGAGGGTCTTGGCACCGGCGGCGTCGAGCGGTGCCGGGGTGGGGGCGAGGGGGCGCCGGGAGCGCAGTTCCTTGGCGAGCAGCTTGCGGCGGTAGTCGCGCGGCATGTCGGCGTAGCGCCAGGATTCCTCGCCGAGCCGGTCGAAGAGCTGGCCGAGGGCGTGGTGGTGGGCGTCGGCGTGTTCGCGGACGTCCATGGTGGCGAGCTGGAGGCCGAAGGCGGCGAGGGTGCGGATGGATCGTTCGAGCCGGCCGTCGGCGATGAGCTGGCCGCGGTGGGCGCGCAGGGAGTCCTGGATGAGGTGGAGGTCGGCGAGGAGTTCGCCGGAGCCGAGGTAGTCGCGGCCGGGCTGGTGGGGGGTGTCCCCGGCGAGCCGCTGGCGGGTGTTGATGAGCTTCTGCCGCATGCAGGTGGCCTTGAGCCGGTAGGGCTCTTCGGCGTTGAGCCGCTTGTAGCGGGGGCTGATCTCGGGCAGCCGTTCGAGGTCGTGCTGGAGGGAGGCGAGGAGTTCTTCGGAGGCGCCGGTGTTGCGGATGGAGCTGGAGAGCGCGGCGCGCAGCTCGTCGATGATCTCCAGGGCGTCGGTGATGCCGTGTTCGTGCTGGAGGATCAGGACGTCGCGGGTGACCTCGGGGGTGACGTTGGGGTTGCCGTCGCGGTCGCCGCCGATCCAGGTGCCGAAGGTGAGCGGGCGGGTGGTGGCGGGCAGCTCGACGCCCACGCGCTCGAGTTCGGCGGTGAGGTCTTCGAGGACGTCGCCGACGGCTCCGGCGTGCAGCTCGTCGAGGTAGTAGATGGCGTTGCGGGCCTCGTCGGCGGGCTCGGGGCGGGCGACGCGGAGCTCGTCGGTCTGCCAGAGCAGGTCGATGCTCTCGGCGAGCCGCAGGTCGGCGCGGCGGGCGTCGCCGCTGCCGCCGATGGCGAGGGTGTCGAGCAGTTCGGCGATGCGTCGGAGCTTGGTGAGGACGGTGCGGCGGGCGGCCTCGGTGGGGTGGGCGGTGAAGACGGGACGTACGCCGAGGTTGGCGACGGTCGCCCGGAGGTGTTCGGGGTCGGCGTCCTTGAGCTGGTCGGCGGTGCGGGCGAGGATGCCGCCCTCGGCGGCGCGGCGGGCGCGCAGCTCGCGGCCGCGGTGCACCTGTTCGGTGACGTTGGCCAGGTGGAAGTAGGTGGAGAAGGCGCGGACCAGCTTGGCGGCGGTCTCGAGGTCGGTGGTGCCGAGCAGGTCGGCCGCGGCCTCGCCGTCGCTGCGGGTGAGGGCGCGGACGCGCTCGACGAGTTCGAGGAGGTCGGGGCCCTCCTGTCGGACAAGGGTCTCGCCGAGCAGGTCACCCAGACGGCGGATATCGGCGCGCAGGGCGGCGTTGGTGTGGTCGGCACTGCTCACAGGTGCGGGCTCCTTGCAGTGAACGGGGTTCGAAGCGCGGCATCGATGCGTGCGCGGCGGGCGCCGCGGGCTGTTGACCCGGTGCTTTCGGCCATGTGCGGACCGCGCTGTCCGACGCTCACCAGGATAGGCGGCACCATCGCGGGTGGGACCAGAGCCCTATTGCCCCGCTTCCAGGCCCTGCCATACTTACGACGCCGTAGGTTACGCATCCGTAGCCATGCCCCCGAGCCCCACGAGGGATCCCATGACTGCAAGCCCCGACGTGGTCAATGACACGCCGAAGGCCCAGGAGGCCCCGCTTCCCTCCGCCACGCTCGGCGGGGACAGCAAGCGCTCCATCGAACAGATCACCCTTCTCCTGTTCATCACCGTCCCCTTCGTCGCGCTGCTCGCGGCGATTCCCCTGGCCTGGGGCTGGGGGGTCAGCTGGCTGGATCTGGCGCTGCTGGTGTCGATGTACTACATCGGCTGCCACGGCATCACGATCGGCTTCCACCGCTACTTCACCCATGGCTCGTTCAAGGCGAAGCGGCCGCTGCGGATCGCGCTGGCGATCGCGGGGTCGCTGGCCGTGGAGGGCCCGCTGGTCCGCTGGGTGGCCGATCACCGCAAGCACCACAAGTTCTCCGACGCGGAGGGCGATCCGCACTCCCCGTGGCGGTACGGCGAGACCGTTCCAGCCCTGCTGAAGGGGTTGTGGTGGGCCCATATCGGCTGGATGTTCGACGAGGAGCAGACGCCGCAGTCCAAATACGCACCGGATCTGATCAAGGACGGCGCCATCCGGACGATCTCCCGGCAGTTCGTGGTGTGGACCGTGGTCTCCCTGATGCTGCCGCCGCTGATCGGCGGGCTGGTGACCTGGTCCTGGCAGGGCGCGGTGACCGCCTTCTTCTGGGGGTCACTCGTCCGGGTGGCTTTGCTGCACCATGTGACCTGGTCGATCAACTCGATCTGCCACGCGGTGGGCAAGCGCCCGTTCAAGTCGCGGGACCGCTCCGGCAATGTGTGGTGGCTCGCGGTGCTCTCGTGCGGCGAGTCCTGGCACAACCTCCACCACGCGGACCCGACCTCCGCCCGGCACGGGGTGATGCGAGGCCAGCTGGACTCCAGCGCCCGGATCATCCGCTGGTTCGAGAAGGCGGGCTGGGCGTATGACGTCCGGTGGCCGAGCCAGGACCGTATCGACGCCCGCCGTCAGGAGGAGACCGCCGGAGCGGCATGATGGAGGGCGTGGCGACCGACAGTAATACCAGCGGTGAAATGGACCGGCCGCGCCGGGCCGGCCGGTCCTCCGGATCCGGAGCCCGGCGGCCCCGCAGGGTCCGGATGACCGGCAAGGAGCGCCGGGAGCAGCTGCTGGACATCGGTCGCACGCTCTTCGCCGAGCGCGGCTTCGAGGGCACTTCGGTGGAGGAGATCGCGGCGAAGGCCGGGGTCTCCAAACCGGTGGTGTACGAGCACTTCGGCGGCAAGGAGGGGCTGTACGCGGTCGTGGTGGACCGCGAGATGCGGCGGATGCTCGACATGGTGACCACGTCGCTGACCGCGGGCCACCCCCGGGAGCTGTGCGAACAGGCCACCTTCGCCCTCCTGGACTACATCGAGGAGTACACGGACGGCTTCCGCATCCTGGTCCGCGACTCCCCCGTCGCCCAGTCGACGGGCACCTTCGCCTCCCTGATCAGCGATATCGCCACCCAGGTGGAGGACATCCTGGGCCTGGAGTTCAAGGCCCGCGGCTTCGACCCCAAACTGGCCCCCCTCTACGCCCAGGCCCTGGTGGGCATGGTCGCCCTGACCGGCCAGTGGTGGCTGGACGTCCGCAAGCCCAAGAAGGCCGAGGTCGCGGCCCACCTGGTGAACCTGGCCTGGCACGGCCTGGACGGCCTGGAGCCGAAGCCGCGCCTGATAGGCCACCGCAAGAACTGACCTCCCGCGACTGGTCCGCGTGTCCCCCGGGTCGGGATGATGGGGGCCCATGGGGGAGGGGGAGAGCGGACATGAGTACGGGGGAGCGGTCCGAGGCGCGCCGTAAGGCGGTGGCCGTGGGGCCGGGCATCTGTCATGCGCTCGGTCTGATGATGCTGGCCATCACGGAGTGGGTGCGCGCCGATCTGAAGGACGCGACGTCAGTGGCGTCGCACGCCTATCTGAAGGACATGATCGAGCTCGCGGGCTCGCTGGCCGACACGGACTGGTACAAGCCCGTGGTGGACCTTTACGACAAGGTCTCCTTCGGTGAACCGCGGGCCGCCCTGTGGGCCGCTGTGTTCATGGCGCTCGTCGTGCGGCTCAACCGCCACGGGCCGGAGGAGGCCCAGCGGGTGCTGTCCTGGGTGGCCGCCGCGTACTGCCTGCTGGCCACGCTGGCCCTGCTGCCGTATCTGGCTGCTCCGGGGGCCGGCGTCATCCTGCTGCTGGCGCTGAGCGGGGGCCTGGTGAACGTGGCCACCCGCTGAGCGGTCAGCCCTGGTACACCATGGTGCACAGCAGGGTCCGGCCACCGTTCACCAGCCATGACCAGTAGTACGTGCGGTCGCCCTGGACCCGGGCGCAGTTCGCCGCGGAGGCGCTTGCCGGGGCCTTGTAGACGCCGGTGATGTGCAGGATCCGGTTGTACCGGGCCGGAACCCGCTTCGCGTCGCAGTCCACCACGGTCATGAGCCCGGCGTTCATCCGCGCCTGCCGCCCGCTGCCCGTCTGCTCGGCCAGCAGGCAGTACCCCACCGTGAACCGACGGGTCATGCAGAGAGCGGTGGTCCGTCCCCGCGAGGTGTACGACAGGGAGTTCCGCCCCGGCCCCTGCGGACAGGCGCCGCCGCCGCTCCGCACCGCGCTCACCCACATGTAGGCGTTTACGGCGTCGCAGTCGACCGGGTGGGGCAGTTGGGTGTTGTAGCCGCCGTACCCGGTGTCGTACACGGCGAGGCAGTCCCCGGAGCTCACCGCCCGGTACGCCTCCTGGGTGGGATCCGGCGCCACGGTGGGTGTGGCGGGTGCCTGGGTCTCGCCCGATCCCCCGCCTCCCCCGCTGCCTCCGCTGCCGTACCCGGGCAGCGAGGCGCTGGGAACTCCCGTGGGAACTCCGCTGGGGAGCCCGCCGGGACCCGTCGGCGGACGGGAAGCTCCGCTGGACGGGAGGGCGCTGCCCGCGAAGGAGGTCCGGTCGTCCCCCTCGGCCACCTGCGGCAGCACGAGCACGGCGAACGCGAGGGCGGCGGCCCCCAGTATCCAGATGCCGCGCTGCCTCTGCTCCTCGCTGCTCATGGCTCTCTCCCCCGAGAAACGTGGCCACAGCTTTGTTGTTCAGCGCGTCAACGGTCTCATGACGGCCGGGTGAAGTCGACGTGGGCGACGATGAAGACGCGGCGGAAGGGGAAGGCCGTGCCGTGGGGGGTGGCGGGGTAGGCGTCGCGGAGGAGGGCGGCGTACGTGGTCAGGAAGCGGTCGCGGGCGGGCGGGTCGTCGGCCAGGGCGGTCAGGACCGGGCGCAGGGCGGTGCCCTTGACCCAGTCGAGGACGGGGTCGGGGCCGGTCAGGATCTGCACATAGGTGGTCTCCCAGGCGTCGACCTCGCAGCCGAGGGCGGCCAGCCGCTCCAGGTACTCGGTGGGTTCCAGGACCGTGGCGGGGTCGCGGAGGAAGGCGGCGAGGCGGTCGCGCCATTCGGGCGCGCTGCACAGGTCGCGCAGCAGGGTGTGGCTGGGGGCGGTGAAGTTGCCGGGGACCTGGAAGGCGAAGGTGCCTCCGGGGCGCAGTCCGGCCAGCCAGGTGGGGAAGGCGTCGGGGTGGCCGGGGATCCACTGGAGGGCGGCGTTGGAGACGATCAGGTCGTGGGGCTCGTCCGGCGCCCAGTTCCGCACATCGGCCTGCCGGAGGTCGAGGCGGCCGCCGCCGGTGGTGGGGCCCGCGAGGGGCTGGGCCTCGGCGAGCATGTCGGCGGAGCTGTCCAGGCCGGTGACCCGGGCGTCGGGCCAGCGGTCGAAGAGCAGGGCGGTCACGTTGCCGGGGCCGCAGCCCAGGTCGGCGATGCGGGGCGGGTGGCCGGGGTCGGTGGGCAGCTCGGGGATGCGGGCCAGCAGGTCCAGGAAGGGGCGGGTGCGGTGGCCCGCGTGGCGGAGATACTGGCGCGGGTCCCAGTTGGGTGCGGTGGTCATGGTCGGTCCCCCTGCGGGTACGGGTCCCCTGCGGGGTGCGGTTCCCCTGCGGGTACGGTCGGTACGAGGCGCCGTGGTCGCTGCCGCGCGTCCCGGTGCTCGCCGTGCTCCACGTTATCTCTTGATGTCAAGAGACTTCATGTCGACAGACCCACTACACTGATCGCCATGGAGGACGAGGTCGATCGGCTGGTCGCGGCGTGGCGGCGGGAGCGCCCCGACCTCGATGTGGAACCGCTCGAAGTGCTCAGCCGGGTCAGCCGGCTCGCCCGCCATCTCGACCGGGCACGGCGGATCGCCTTCGCCGAGCACAATCTGGAGCCCTGGGAGTTCGATGTCCTGACCTCGCTGCGCCGGGCCGGGCCCCCGTATCAGCTCTCCCCCGGGCAGCTGCTGACCCAGACACTGGTCACCTCGGGCACCATGACCAACCGCATCGACAGGCTCGCCACGAAGGGGCTGGTCGAGCGGGGGCCCGACCCCAGTGACCGGCGCGGTGTGCTGGTCCGGCTGACCGCCGAAGGGCGTGACCGCGCCGATCAGGCACTGGCCGGGCTGCTGGACCATGAGCGCGCCATCCTGGCCGAGCTCTCCCAGGCCCAGCGCGCCGAACTGGCCGCGCTGCTACGCCAGCTGACCGCCCCGTTCGACAATCTCCCCGGCTAGGTCGGCCGGGCCCACACCGGCCCGCCGGGCCAGCGCCACGGCCGCCAGCGTGGAGTGCACGCCCAGCTTGCCCAGCACATTCTGCATATGGGTGCGGACGGTGTGCGGGGAGAGGAAAAGCCGCTCGGCGACGGCCTTACGGCCGAGCCCGGCCACCATGCAGCGCAGCACCTCCCGCTCACGCGGCGTCAGCGACTCGACCAGCCGCTCGCTTTCTGTGCGGTGCTTACGGGCGGCCGTCAACTCCCGCAGAACGCCGGTGAGCAGAGCGGGCGGCAGATGGGTCTCCTCCCTCAGCACCCCCCGGATGACCGCCAGCAGCCGGACCAGTGAGCAGTCCTTGGCCACCCAGCCGGACGCCCCGGCCTGCAGCGCCGCCGCCGCGCGGCGCGGATCGTCGCGCTCGGCCAGCACCACGGTGCGCACCCCCGGCTGGGTGGAGCGGACCGCGCCGACGAGCGATATGCCGTCGGCCGCCCGGCCGTTCACCGCCCGGGCGGGGCCGCCGAGGGCCCCGCCGTGCGGCCCACTGTGCGGTCCGTTCTGCGGCCCGCCGTGCGCGCCGCCCTGCGCGCCACCGTGGATGCCGCTGTGCGCCGTGCCGTTCGCCCCGCCGTACGGCAGCTCGGACGGCACCGGAAGCGGTGGCCCCATCCCGTCGGCGGCCGTGCCCAAGTCGGCGTCGACCAGCAGGACATCGAAGCGGCGCCCCTCCGCCGCGCCGCGCTCCAGACAGCGCAGCGCCGCCGGACCGCTGCCGGCCGCCGCCACGTCCACGTCCTGCTCCGCCGCGAGGGCGGCCGCTAAGGACTCGGCGAAAATTCGATGGTCGTCGACCACGAGAACCCGTATACGTGCCACGGACAACCCCCCACGTCGCCGGATGAAAGATCCCGGATACACCGAGAAACAGTGCGGGTACGGCGCCCGGTGCAAGGTCACCGCAACCCGCACGGCCGCCGCCGTGCAGTGATTGCTACCCCACCCCGGGCGTCGTACCTGACTGTCTCGCCCCCTGATGCGCGTCGGCCCCCACCGACGCTGTACTCAGAGTAAGGCCGTGGTCTCATATAGGAAGCGGATTAGCGAAACTGACTGCTCTCGACTGTTCACTGTGGGTTTATTGTTCGCTCTTGGGGACTACGAGACCCATGGGCAGCGAAAATTTACCGAGCAGCGGTCGAGTGGCGATCAAGGGCCGTTGGGTACGGCCCCCACAGCCGTCTTGGCGTACGGCCCCCTACAGCCGTCGTTCGGTACGGCCCCCTACAGCCGTCGCGCCCCCGCACTCGGCACCGCCGGGAAGATCCGCGGCGCCCGGTGCCCGGCCGCGGCGAACGCCTCGGTGACCGCCTTGCTCACCGCCTCCGCGTCCGCCTCGGCCACCAGCACGATGGCCGAGCCGCCGAAGCCGCCGCCGGTCATCCGCGATCCGAGCGCCCCCGCCGCGGTCGCCGTCTCCACGACCAGGTCGAGCTCGTCGCAGGAGATCTCGAAGTCGTCGCGGCAGGAGGCGTGCCCGGCGGTCAGCACCGGCCCGATGGACCGGGTGTCCCCCGCGTCGAGCCGCGCGATGACCTCCTCCACCCGGCGGTCCTCGGTCACCACATGGCGCACCCGCCGCCGGGTGGCCGTGTCGTGGCCCAGCCGCTCCAGCTGGGCGAGCGTCGCGTCCAGCCCCTCGAAGGGCACATCCCGCAGCGCCGGCACCCCGAGGGCCCGCGCGGCCGCCTCGCACGCGGCGCGCCGGCTCGCGTAGGCGCCGTCGCCCAGCTCGTGCTTGACGCGGGTGTCCACGACCAGCAGCCGCAGCCCCGCGGCCGCCAGGTCGAACGGCACCTGGCGCTGGGTGAGATCGCGGGCGTCGAGAAAGAGGGCGTGCCCCTCGGTGCAGCACGCCGACGCCATCTGGTCCATGATCCCGCAGGGCACGCCCACGAACGCGTTCTCCGCGCGCTGGCACAGCTGGGCGATGCGCGGCGGGGTGAGCCCCAGCCCGTACAGATCGTTGAGCGCGGTGGCCGTGACCACCTCCAGCGCGGCGGAGGAGGACAGCCCGGCGCCGGTGGGCACGGTGGACTCGAAGTGCAGCTCCGCACCGCCTTCCCGGCCCGTCAGCAGCCCCGCCTCGCGCAGCGCCCAGACCACTCCGGCCGGATAGGCCGCCCAGCCGCCGCGGTCGCCGCCGCCCGCGCCGCCCGCGACCGGTGAAAGCTCCTCGACGCGCAGCTCGACGACCCCGCCCGGGGCGTCGCCGGAGTGCAGCCGCAGCACCCCGTCGGCGCGCGGCGAGGCGGCGGCCAGGCAGGTGTGGGGCAGGGCGAGCGGCATCACGAAGCCGTCGTTGTAGTCGGTGTGCTCGCCGATCAGATTGACCCGGCCCGGCGCCGCCCAGACGCCGCCGGGCTCGGTGCCGTAGACCTCGCGGAACCCCGCCGTGACCCGCCCGGGGCCGTGCTCGTCCGTCACTGACTCTCCCTCCGCTGCGCGAACTCCCATGCGTCCGCGACGATTCCGGCCAGGTCGGCGCGGGTCGGGCGCCAGCCCAGGCGCTCCTTGGCACGCTCGGCGGAGGCCACCAGGACCGCCGGGTCGCCGACGCGGCGCGGGGCGGCGATCTCCGGGATGGGGTGGCCGGTGACCTGGCGCACCGTCTCGATGACCTCGCGGACGGAGAAGCCGTTCCCGTTGCCGAGGTTGCAGATCAGATGCTCGCCGGGGTTGACTCCGCGGCGCGCGGCGCCTCCGTCAAGGGTGGTGGTGGGAGACGGGAGGGCGGCGCCGAGGGCGAGCAGATGGGCGTCGGCGAGGTCGGCGACGTGGATGTAGTCGCGGACGCAGGTGCCGTCGGGGGTGGCGTAGTCCTCGCCGAAGACGGAGATGGCCTCGCGGCGGCCCTGGGCGACCTGGAGCACCAGGGGGATGAGGTGGGACTCGGGGTCGTGGCGCTCGCCGTACGCCCCGTAGGCGCCCGCGACGTTGAAGTACCGCAGGGAGACCGCGGCCAGGCCGTGGGCGGCGCACTCACCGCTGATCATGTGGTCGACCGCGAGCTTGGTGGCCCCGTAGGGGTTGGTGGGCGCGGTCGGAAGGTCCTCGGTGATCGGGACCTGGTCGGGCTCGCCGTAGGTGGCGGCGGTGGAGGAGAAGACGAGGGTGCGCACCCCGGCGTCGCGCATCGCGGCGAGCAGTTCGGTGGTGCCGCCCACATTGTTGGCCCAGTACTTCTCGGGGTGCACGACGGACTCGCCGACCTGGGAGAACGCCGCGAAGTGCAGCACGCCGTCGTAGGAGGGGTCGAGCCACTTGCCCGCGTCCTGGATGCGGCCCTCGATGAACTCCGCGCCCTCGGGGACCCCGGCGCGGTGCCCGGTGGAGAGGTCGTCCAGCACCGTCACCCGGTGCCCGGCTTCGAGCAGATGCGCCGCGACCACGCTGCCGACATAGCCGGCGCCGCCGGTGACCAGGTACTTCTTCTGCTGCGCAATGCTCACTCGCTCGCTACCTCTCGCAGTCGCTCGGCCGCGGCCTCCGGCGGCACATCATTGATGAACACATTCATGCCGGATTCGGAACCCGCGAGAAACTTCAGCTTGCCGGAAGTGCGGCGAATGGTGAAAAGCTCGAGGTGAAGAGCGAATTCACCGCGGTCGGTCATGCGGTACGGCGCCTGGTGCCAGGCGGAGATGTAGGGCGTGGGCGGCTCGCCCTCCCCGAAGATCCGGTCGAAGCGCTTCAAGAGTTCCAGATACATCTGTGGGAACTCTGTGCGCGCGGCCTCGTCCAGCGCGGGCAGGTCCGGGACCCGCCGCTTCGGGTAGAGGTGCACCTCGTACGGCCAGTGGGCGGCGTAGGGGACGAAGGCGACCCAGTGCTCGCCGTCGAGCACCACCCGGCTCCCGTCGGCCAGCTCATCGGCGACCACATCATCGAACAGATTCCGACCGGTGTCCGCACGGTGCTCGGCGAGCGAACGGAGCATCAGCCGGGTACGGGGCGTCACAAAGGGATACCCGTAGATCTGGCCGTGCGGATGGCCGAGGGTGACGCCGATCTCCTTGCCGCGGTTCTCGAAGCAGAAGACCTGCTCGATGGCGGGGTGTTGGGCCAGCTCGGCGGTGCGGTCGGTCCAGGCGTCGAGCACCAGTGCGGCCTGTTCGGCGTCGAGGTCGGCGAAGGACGCGTCGTGGTCGGAGGTGAAGCACACGACCTCGCACCGGCCCGAGTCACCGGCCAGCGAGGGGAAGCGGTTCTCGAAGACCGCGACGTCGTAGTCGGAGGCGGGGATCTCACTGTGCCGCCCCTCGTGGGAGGGGCACAGCGGGCACTCGTCGGTCGGCGGGTGGTAGGTGCGGGCCTGGCGGTGGGAGGCGACCGCCACCCGGTCGCCGAGCAGCCGGTCGTGCCGGATCTCCGAGCGGGTCGCGATGGGGTCGAGCGGCCGCTGGTCGACGGCGTCGCGCACCGCGTCGTCGCGCGCGTCGTAATAGATCAGCTCGCGTCCGTCCGCGAGCCGCGTCGCCGTCTTCTTCACTCCGCCAGCTCCTGTCAGGTGCACCCAACACAACTCAACATAATGAACCACAAGCCAACAGTGCCGTCAATGTGCGGTGAAGGTGCTCGGACAAACCACAAGAATTCGGATACGTTCACCGAACGTTTCTGGTGCGTTCCGTTCAGGCGATGAGGCGAGACCATGCACTATCTGGCCGAAGGGCTACGGCTCCCCACCAACGTGCTCGACTACACGATCCTGATCCTCTATTTCGTCGTCGTCCTCGGCGTGGGATTCGCCGCCAGAGCGAGCGTCAAGACCAGCCTCGACTTCTTTCTCTCCGGCCGGTCGCTGCCCGCGTGGGTCACCGGTCTGGCCTTCGTCGCCGCGAATCTGGGCGCCCTGGAGATCCTGGGGATGGCCGCCAACGGCGCGCAGTACGGGGTGTACACCGTGCACTGGTACTGGGTCGGGGCGATCCCGGCCATGGTCTTCCTCGGCCTGGTGATGATGCCGTTCTACTACGGTTCCAAGGTACGGTCCGTCCCCGAGTTCCTGCTGCACCGCTACGGGCCGTCCTCGCACCTGCTCAGCTCGATCATCTTCTCGGTCGCGTCCGTGCTGATCGCGGGGGTGAACCTCTACGCGATGGCGATCGTGGTGGAGGCGCTGCTGGGCTGGCCGCAGTGGGTGGCCATCGTGGTCGCGGGGCTCTTCGTGCTCGCGTACATCACCCTCGGCGGGCTCTCCTCGGCGATCTACAACGAGGTGCTGCAGTTCTTCGTGATCCTGGCCGCCCTGATCCCGCTCACCGTCGTGGGTCTCCGGCGGATCGGCGGCTTCGGCGGGCTCAAGGACGCGCTCACCGACTCCCACGGCCCCAACTTCGTCTCCGCGTGGGGCGGCACCGGCATCGGCTCGTCCAATCCGCTGGGGGCCAACTGGCTGACCATCGTGCTGGGCCTCGGCTTCTGTCTGAGCTTCGGCTACTGGACGACCAACTTCGCCGAGGTGCAGCGCGCCCTGTCGGCCAGGAACCTCTCGGCCGCCCAGCGCACCCCGCTGATCGCCGCGTTCCCCAAGGTGCTCATCCCGCTGATCGTGGTGGTGCCCGGGCTGATCGCCCTGGTCATGTCGCCGGACATCGGCTCGAAGACGAGCGGGCTGCAGTACAACGACGCGATTCCGCTGCTGATGAGCGAGTTGCTGCCGAACGGGGTGCTGGGGCTCGCGGTGACCGGGCTGCTGGCCGCCTTCATGGCGGGCATGGCGGCCAATGTGTCGTCGTTCAACACGGTCTTCACCAACGACATCTGGCGGGCGTATGTGCGCAAGGGCCGCTCGGACGGGTACTACCTGCTGACCGGGCGGGTGGTGACGGCGATCGGAGTGCTGGCCGGGATGGGGACGGCGTTCATCGCCTCCTCGTTCAGCAACATCATGAACTACCTCCAGACCCTGTTCTCGTTCTTCAACGTGCCGCTGTTCTGCGTCTTCATCATCGGGATGTTCTGGAGGCGGGCCACCGCCGCGGCCGGGTTCTGGGGGCTGCTGTGCGGCACGGTGGCCGCGCTGATCAACTACTTCTGGCTCTACCGGGCGGACGTCATCTCCATCCCCAGCGACCAGGGCGCCAACTTCGTCTCGGCCATCGTGGCGTTCGTGGTCGGCGGGGTGGTGATGGTCGCGGTGACGCCGTTCACCACGCCCAGGCCGGTGGAGTCGCTGGCCGGTCTGGTCTACGGCACCACCGCGCCCGGGGTGGCCGAACCCCCGGCGCCGGGCGACGAGGCGTGGTACCGCCGTCCGGCCGTGCTGGGCTGGAGCGCGCTGATCCTCGCGGCCCTCTGCTACATCCCGTTCTCCCTGTGACCCTTCGGGGATTAAGGAGCGTGCGCCATGAGTGAGGAGTACGAGTACCGGCACGAGGTCGAGGACCTGCAGCAGAAGTCGGCGACCGCGGCCCGGCTGTTCGATGTGCGGCGGATCATCGGCGGGCTGTTCGTGATCTACGGGATCATCGTCCTCATCGCCGGGTTCACCGCCTCGGACGCGGATGTGCGGAAGGCGTCGGGCATCAACATCAACCTCTGGACGGGGGCGTGCATGCTCGCGGTCGGCCTGCTCTTCCTGCTCTGGATGAAGCTCAGGCCGCTGTCCGCGCCGGGGGCCGAGCCCAAGCCGGAGCCCGCTCGGCCCGGGGGCGGTCCCGGCGCCGGGCCCGGGCCCGGAGAGACCGGTGGACGGGAGCCCGGGACCGGGCCCGGAGAGGCCGGTGGGCGAGGGCCCGGGGCCGGGGAGGGCTGAGCTACGCGGGCCGCGGCCACCGTACGGGCTACGGCGCCGACGGGGGCGGTTGCGGCGGGGGAGGCGGCTGGTGCGGGGGCGGCGCGGTCCGGCGCGTCACCGCGCGGTCCAGCAGCCCCGTACGCGCCGCCAGGGCCGCCGCCTCCAGCCGCGAGCCCACACCGAGCTTCATCAGCACCCGCTGCACATGGGTGCGGGCCGTGCTGGGGGCGATCCCCATGCCCGCCGCGATCAGCCGGGTGTCCTCGCCCTCGGCGACCCGCACCAGCACCTCCACCTCGCGCGGGGTCAGCATCCGCAGCAGCCGGGCGCCCTCGTCATCGGGCTGGGCCGCGGGGTTGAGCAGCTCCGCGAACGCCCCCTGGAGCAGCTGGGGCGCCACGGCCGCCTCGCCCGCGCGCGCCTTCATCATGGCGCGTTCGACGCCTTCGATCCGCTCGTCGTGGCGCACATAGCCGGACGCCCCGGCGGCGAAGGCGGCGGCTATGCCGCGCGGGCTCGGCACCGGGCCGAGCACCACGACCGCGACCTGCGGCCGCTCCTTCTTGATCCGCGCCACCGGGTCGAACACCCCCGGTTCGGCGGGTGCCGCCGTGCCCAGCAGGCACACCTCGGGTGCCCGGCTCACCACCAGGTCCGCCGCGCCCGCGCTCGGCGCCGCCGCGGCGAGCACCCGGTGCCCGCGCAGCTTCAGCGCGGAGGCGAGCGCCTCCGCGAGCAGCCGGTGATCGTCGACCACCATGAGTCGCACGCCCATGAGCTCCCCCCATTCGCTCAGGGGGGAAAGCTACACGCTTGTTCGACGTTGCGCGCCCCTTACCGGGGAGAAGCCCCTCGGAATGCCGAAATCCCGGCCATTCGTGCCTACTTGACATCCGGTTGACGTCCCACTCCGACCGGTGCCGCCG
>NZ_LAKD02000108.1 GCF_000968685.2 Streptomyces antioxidans | reverse complement strand
TGTTTGTGCTGGATGCGGGGTTGGGGTTGGTTCCGGTGGGTGTGGTGGGCGAGCTGTATGTGGCCGGGAGTGGAGTGGCCCGGGGGTACTGGGCACGGCCGGGACTGACCGCGGAACGGTTCGTGGCCTGCCCATACGGCACGGCGAACGGGGAGCGGATGTACCGCACCGGGGACCTGGTGCGGTGGACGGCCGACGGGCAGCTGGAGTTCTGCGGGCGGGCCGATGAACAGGTCAAGGTCCGCGGATTCCGCATCGAACCCGGAGAGATCCAAACCGCACTGACAGAACATCCCGGTATCGGCCAAGCCGTGGTAACCGTCCGGGAAGACCGCCCCGGCGACCGCCGCCTCGTCGCCTACCTCACCCCCGCCCTGACCGGGGCCGAACCACCACCCGCTGCGGAAATCCGCACCCAGCTGGCCGACCGGCTCCCCCACTACATGATCCCCTCCCACTACATCCCACTGGAACACCTCCCGCTGACCGCCAACGG
>NZ_LAKD02000107.1 GCF_000968685.2 Streptomyces antioxidans | reverse complement strand
GGAACCAACCCCAACCCCGCATCCAGCACAAACAAGCGGGTGTTGCCGACCGGCGTGCCGATCGGTGGCGGGCCCGTGCCCTCGGGGGTGGCGAGGTGCCCCGTCGTGTCGACGGTGGTCTCGGTCGGCCCGTAGGAGTTGTGCAGTCGGGCGTGCGGAAGCGTGGCGAAGAAGGAGTCGCGTAGATCGGCGGTCAGCGGTTCACCACCGCAGACCACATGGCGTACGGAGGCGCACAGCCGCCGTGCCCCCTCCCACTCCAGCAGCAACCGCAGCAGGGTCGGCACACAGTGCACCACCGTGACCCCGTGACGTTCGACGGCGGACAGCAGATGGCCGGGGTCGGCGTGGTGATCGGGGTCGGTGCCGATGATGCTTCCGCCGGTGAGCAGCGGGCAGAAGAGTTCCCACACCGATACGTCGAAACTCATCGGTGTCCGCATCAGGAAGCGGTCATGCTCGGTCCAGCCGAAGGTTTCGATCCGCCACAGCAGGTTGTTGACGATGGCCCCGTGCGGGACCACGACCGCCTTGGGGGTGCCCGTCGAGCCCGAGGTGTAGATGACGTACGCCGGATGGGCGGGCGTCAGTGGTGTTGGCCGTTCGTCGTCGGACACGTTCCCGGCCTCGTGGTTTTTCGTACGGGCGTGGGTGTCGTCGGTGTCGAGGAGGAGCCAGGGCAGGGTGGCGGTACTGGTGGGGAGGGTGTTGGCGAGTGTGCTGGTGGTGAGGAGGAGGGTGGGTTCGCTGTCGTGGAGCATGAAGGTGGTGCGGTCCGCTGGGTAGCCGGGGTCGAGGGGTACGTAGGCTGCTCCGGTCTTGGTGACGGCCAGCACGGCAGTAATCAGCTCGAGGGAGCGTGGCAGGGCCAGCGCGATACGCGTCTCCGGTCCGGCGCCGTGCTCGATGAGCAGCCGGGCCAGCCGGTTCGCGCGCGCGTTGAGGTCCGCGTAGGAGACCGTGTCCTGGAACACTACCGCCGTGGCCTGCGGAGTACGTGCCGCCTGTTCCTCGAACAGCTCCGGCAGCACCCGCCCCGCCCCGGCCGCCGCCACCGAGGCACCCGTACCCCAGCCCAGCAGCCGTTTCCGCTCGTCCTCGGAGCAGCCGTCGACCCGCCCGACCCTGACATCAGGATCGAAGGCCATCGCCTCCAGCACCCGTATCAGCCGGTCGGCGATCGTCGAGATGTCGTCGCGCCCGAACAGGTCCGGTCGATAGCCGAGCCGCATGTGCAGCCGCTCGTCTGGGACGACCAGCAGGGACAGGGCGTAGTGCGCGGCGTCCCGTCCCGTGATGTCGACCGTCCTCAGTTCCCTCCCCGGGTCGAGCAACTGCCCCTTGTTGATGGGGTAGTTCTCGAAGACGGTCGTCGTGTCGAAGAGGTCCCCGGAGCGCACTCCGCTCAGCCGTTGGACCTCGGCGAGCCCCAGGTGCTGGTGGTCGAGCAGCTCCGTCTGCTCTTCCTGGAGCCGGGAGAGCAGCCCGCCCAGCGACTCCTGGGGATCGATACGCAGCCGGACCGGCACGGTGTTGATGAACAGGCCCACGATGGACTCCACACCCGGCAGCTCCGCGGGGCGGCCCGAGACCGTGGTGCCGAACACCACGTCGTCACGCCCGGTAAGCCGTCCGAGGACCAGCCCCCACCCCGCCTGGACGAGGGTGTTCAGCGTGAGCCCGGAGCGCCTGGCGCGCTGCGAGAGCCGCGCGGTCAGCTCGGGGGACAGATCGGTGGAGTACTCCTCCGGCCACATCGCGGCACGCCCGGGAGCGGCGGGGGCGACCAACGTGGGCTCGGTCAGCCCCTCCAGCGCCGTGCGCCAAGCCGCGCGGGCGGCTTCCCGGTCCCGCCGCCCCAGCCAGGCCAGATAGTTGCGGTAGGGGACCGGCCGCGGCAGGCCCGTCTCGTCACCGGACCGTTCGTACAGCGCGAACAGTTCGCGCAGGACCAGGGGCACCGACCAGCCGTCCCACAGCAGGTGGTGGTTGGTGATGACCAGCCAGTGCCGGTCCTGGCCGCCACGCAGGACCGCGAACCGGACCAGTGGTGGCCGCGCCGGATCGAACCGTACGGAGCGGTCCTCGGCCAGCCACCGCTCCACCGCGTCCCGGCGGTCGTCCTCCGCGACCGTGGCGAGGTCCACCTCCTGCCACGGCACGGACACCGCACCGGCGACGGCCTGGACGGGATGGGACAGGCCGTCGTGCAGAAACGCGGCGCGCAGATGCGGATGCCTGCGCAGCAGCGCGTCGGCGGCCACGCGGAACCGGCCCGCGTCGAAGGGGCCCTCGAGTTCCAGGCAGAGCTGGACGAGATACACGTCCGGGGCCGTGTCGTCGTACACGGCGTGGAACAGCAACCCCTCCTGTAGCGGGCTCAGCGGCAGAACCTCCACACTGCCCGGGGCCTTCCGCTCGACGTTCTCCGACTCCGCCCGGGAGAGTCGGACGAGTGCTCCTTCTGATCGGCCGAGGCCCTCGGCGGTCAGCTCATCGGGCGTACGGGCCACGGCGGCGAGCGCCGCGGGCGTCTTGTACTGGAAGACCTGGCGGGGGGTGAGCACCAGCCCCTCCCGGCGGGCACGGCTGACGAGTTGGATGGAGATGATGCTGTCCCCGCCCAGTGCGAAGAACCCCTCTTCCACACCGACCTCGGCGAGCCCCAGCACCTCGGCGAACAGGGCGCACAGGGTCTTCTCCCGTGCTGTCGCCGCGGCCCGGCCGGTGGTTCGGTCGGCCCCGGGGTCGGGCACGGGCAGCGCGGCGCGATCGAGCTTCCCGTTCCCGGTCAACGGCAGCGCGTCGAGCTTCATGAGGGCGGACGGGAGCATGTAGTCGGGCAGGGTGGTGGCGAGGTGGGCCCGGAGGGACGCCACGAGTCCGCCCAGCTCGTGGGAGGCCCCGGGGTCGTTGGCGTACGAACGCAGCGGACGCGGAGCGTCCCCCCGCGTGGACGCCGCAGACGGCGTGGACGCCGCAGACGTGGTGGGCGGCGCACACTGGTCGAGTACGCGGTGATCCACCCCCGCCGCCGTGTCCACGAAGACCGCGTCGAGACAGCCGTCACTGTCGGACCAGGTGAGGGCGGCACGGTAGCCCAGACCCGCGGCGACCTCGTGCAGGGCCTCCGGAGCGGGTGCCTCGGGCTCCGGCCCCGCGGTGGCCGCCTCGCGGATGGCATCCGGCGCCACCCCGTGCCGCAATTGCCACAACGCCTCCAGCTCGTCCGTGAGGCGGACGTTGGGAACGCCGTTCACCCGCAGCATCCGGGGCCGGAGGCGCTCCAGGGTCTTCGCCACTTCGGTGGTGGTACGCACGTCCTCGCCCCACTGCCGCGTCACCGCGTCGGCAATCCGAGCCGTCCCAGCCGTCCTGGCCCCCGGGGCCTCCGGAGCGGTCGCCTTGACCAGGACCACGTCATAGCGGTGGCGGGTGAGTTCATTGCGCGCGTGGCCACGTTTGATCCGCACGTCGACCGCCGCCACCTCGGGCAGCCGGGGCGGAAGAGCGGCGAAGAGTGCGGGGTCGACGACGAGTTCGCGCTCCTGCCCGATCGCCTTGTCGACGGTGGACTGGAGGCTCTCGTTCGTCGTGCCGGGCGCCGCCTGCGCTAGGGCGACGGCCGTGGCGAAGCAGCGGAGCAGACGGGCGTTGCGCACATCGCCGATGAAGATCCGACCGCCGGGCGCGAGCAGCCGCATCGCCCCGGCCACCACCTCGACCAGGTACTCCACACTGGGGAAGTACTGGACGACGGAGTTGAGCACGATGGTGTCGAACTCGCCGGCGGGCAGACCGGTGAAGTCGGCCGCGGGCTGGCTCCGCAATTGTGTGCGGTCCGCCAGGGCGGGATCGCCCGCGATCCGTTCCCGCAGATGGCCGATGACCGCGGGAGACACGTCGGTGGCCCAGTACGCCTCACAGTGCGGTGCCAGGCGCGCCATGAGCAGCCCGGTGCCGACCCCGATCTCCAGCACCCGGCGCGGCTCCAGCTCCACGATCCGGTCGATGGTCGTGGTCAGCCACTCCCGCATCTCAGGCAGCGGAATAGGCCGTTGGTCATAGCTGCTGTCCCAGCCGACGAAGTCCTCCCGCAGGACGGTCGTTGCGCGGTCCTGGTACAGCGATTCGTAGACCGTGCGCCACTCCTCCACCTGTCGGCCGGCCAGGTCGCCGTCGGGGCCGGACCGGCGCGCGGGCACCGCGTAGGCCACCAGGCGCCGGTGGCCGGGACGGTCCTCACGGACGGTCGCGGCGGCCTGCGCCACATCGGGATGTGCCGTCAACGCGGCCTCGATCTCGCCCAACTCGATACGGAAACCGCGCACTTTGACCTGGTCGTCTGCGCGTGCCACGAACTCCAGACGGCCATCGCCGTCCCACCGCACGAGGTCGCCCGTGCGATACATCCGGGTGCCCGACGGGCCGAAGGGATCGGCGACGAACCGCTCGGCGGTCATGGCCGGACGCCCCGCATACCCCCGCGCCAGCCCGGTGCCGGCCACGTACAACTCGCCCACCACGCCGGGTGGCACCGGCCAGAGTCCGCTGTCGAGGATGTACAACTGTGTGTCCTGGATCGGTGTGCCGATGGGCGGTGGCCCTTGTTCTGCCGGTTCGCACGGATGGCCGGCGATGTCGATGGTGGTTTCGCTCGGCCCGTAGGAGTTGTACAGCCGCACCCAGGGAAGCGTGGTGTGGAAGGTGTCGCGGACGGCCGCCGACA
>NZ_LAKD02000106.1 GCF_000968685.2 Streptomyces antioxidans | reverse complement strand
CAGCGTCTCGGGCAGATCGACGAGACCGCCCCAGCGCTGGGGGTACTCCGCCCCCACAACCCGGCCAAGGCCCCACATCATCGCCTGCACCGGGCTCACCAGCCGGTCGGAACGCCCCACCGACACCGCGCCCCGGGTGCCGCACCACAGCGGGGCCACCACACCGGCGTCACCCAGCCCCTGGACCAGGCCCACCGTCGCGGCCAGCCCGGCCGGAACCATCTCGGAGGACTCATGTGCCGACTCGTCAAGACCCAGCAGCGAGAACACACCCGCCACGCCCGAGGGCTCCACCGCCGCGCCGTCGAGCGCGGTGCGCAGCCGCTGCGCGATCGCCTCGCGGCCATCCGCCGCCCCGACGACGACGCGCACCACATGCGCACTGCGCCCGGCCAGCCCATCCAGCACGGCGGCAACCAGAGCATCGTCGTCACGGGCCTCCGGAACGGCCACGAGCCAGGTGCCGGAGAATGTCGTCTCGGACGTGGACGCCAGGGGCTTCCAGACCGCCTTGTAGCGCCAGCCGTCCACCGTGCTCTGCTCACGCCGCTGGCGACGCCAGGACGAGAGGGCCGGAAGCAACGCCGTCAGCGACGACTGCTGCGTCTCACCCTCCACCTCCAACGTCCTTGCCAGCGCCTCCAGGTCCTCCCGCTCGACGGCCTCCCAGAAGCGCGCGTCCACCGCATCCGCGCTCAGGCCGTCACCGACAGCCGCCACCTCGGCGGCCGAGAGGGCGTCCAGCCAGTACCGCTGCCGCTGGAAGGCGTACGTCGGCAGGTCGACCCGGCGGGCCCCGTGTCCGGCGAACACCCTCCGCCAGTCAACGCTGCCACCACTGACGTGGAGCTCGGCGGCGGAGGTCAGGAACCGCTCCAGGCCACCCTCGTCGCGGCGCAGCGTGCCCACGACCACGGCCTGGGCCTCGGCGGCCTCCACCGTCTGCTGCACCGGCAGGGTCAACACCGGATGCGGGCTCACCTCGATGAACACGCCGTGGCCGGCGTCGAGCAGGGTGCGCGTGGTGGACTCCAGCTGCACGGTCTGCCGCAGGTTCCGGTACCAGTACTCCGCGTCCAGACCGGTGGTGTCCACCAACTCACCGGACACCGTCGAGTAGAACGGCACCTCCGGCACACGCGGCTCAAGATCCGCCAGGACCGTCAGCAACTCCTCACGGATGGCCTCCACATGAGCGGAATGCGAGGCGTAGTCCACCGGCACCCGACGAACCCGCACCTCCTCACCCTCCAGCCGCGCCACCATCTCATCCAGCGCACCCGGATCACCGGACACCACCACCGAACCAGGACCATTGACGGCGGCGACAGAAATGGCGCCATCCCAAGCAGCGATGCGCTCCCTGACCTGGTCCACAGGCAGTCCGACGGACACCATGCCACCACGACCCGCAAGACCCCCCGCGATCGCCTGCGACCGCAACGCCACCACCTT
>NZ_LAKD02000105.1 GCF_000968685.2 Streptomyces antioxidans | reverse complement strand
GCCCCGGTTTCGGGAAGGGGCGGGGAGGGGAAAGACCCCCAGCCTGGCCGCACGGCCCCAGGCGCCGTGGCCACGGCGGGCGGGGCCATCGAAGCGGTGGCGGACGGACGTCGGGCAGGGCCCTGGAGGACAAGGGCGGCATCGATACCATGCCGGGCGTGGGAGAACGTGAGGCGCCGCCGCTGGGGGACCTGATGCCGTGGGCCGTGGGACCGCTGCGGCTCGGCCGGGCCTGGGTCATGGGGCCGGACGCGGCCTCGCTCGGGGCGCGCTGGGAGCGGCTGGCCCGGGCCGGGGACGAGGCGGCGCGGGCCGCGCTGTTCCGGCCGACCCGCGCCCGTACGGTGCACAGCTCCGTACCGCAGCTACCCGGCCAGACCACCTCGACGGCCCGGCTGGCGCGCGAGGACGGCCCGTGCCCCGAGCCGGTGCGGATCGCACACGGCCCCTTCGACCAGCAGTGGCTGATACCGGATCACCGGCTGATCGACACCGCCCGCCCCGAGCTGTGGCGGGTGGCGGACGACCGGCAGATCCATGTCATCGAGGCCGCGGGGCCGGACCCCGACCCGGTGCTCACCTTCTCCGCGCTGCTGCCGGACGGCCACTCCCCCGCGGGCCGCCCCGGCCGGATCCGTCCGCTCTACCGCCGCCCGGGCGGGCAGGAGCCCAATCTCGCGCCCGGGTTGCTGGACCACCTCACCGCGCGGCTCGGCCGCCCGGTGACCGCCGAGGAGTTCCTGGCCTGGACCGCCGCCACGGCGCGCGGCGCGCCATGCGCCGTACCCCTGACGGCCGACCCCGAGCTGTGGGAAGCGGGCGTGGAGCTGGGCCGCCGCGCGCTGTGGCTGCATACACGCGGGGCGCACAGTGGTGAACGCCCGCGCATGCCGGGTGGTCGGCGCCCCTATGTCCGCGCCGCGCTTCCGTCGGGCGGGCTGCCGGGCTCCCTGGACTACGCCCAGGACGAGGAGGCCCTGCTGCTGGACGAGGGCCGCATCTCGCCCGTCCCCAAGGCCGCGTGGGACTTCCGGGCGGGCGGGGTACGGGTGCTGGAGACGTGGTTCGAGCAGCGCACCGCCCCGCGGGAGCCGGGCACACTGGAGGCGATCGGCCCGTCGGGCTGGCCGTCCGCGTGGACCTCGGAGCTGCTGGAACTGATCACGGTGCTGGCGCTGCTCGCCGAGCTGCGCCCGGAGCTGCGGGCCGTCGCCGACCGGGTGGCGGACGGCGCACTGATCGACACGGCGGACCTACGGGGCGCGGGGGTGCTACCGGTGCCCGGCGCCACCCGGCGCCCGGCATCCGTACTGGACCACCACGAGGAGGGCCCAGAGGGCCAGTTCGCCCTCCTCTGAGCCCGCCCTGAGCGGTCCAGCTCGCGGGCCACGGCCGTGAGCCCGCCTCGCGGGACTGATGGGGCCGCCTCTCGGGTGGGTCGATCTCTCGCCGACGCCACGGCCGCGCAGCGACCATGGCGTCTCGTCGGCATCCCACGGCGGCAAGCGGCGTGGGGTGGACGCAGCACGGGCTCACCGGCTGGAGCGGACCGGTCGACTCCGTGGCTGCCTGGGATGACGACGAGGACGCCTAGGGGCGAGCCGGGTCAGCCGCGGTTGCCGAACAGGGAACGGCGCAGCCGGCGCAGCGGCGCGAACAGGGACACCCGCGCACCCCGGCTGTTCTTCGCGCGCGTGTGATCGCGCGCGGTCAGCTCCTGCATCAGCACCGCCGCGCTCTCCGCCTCCCGCTGCGGGACGGCGGGGCCGCCCATCACCGCGAGATGGCGCTCGAGGCGCGCACTGGACGCACCGCTTCCACAGTTGATCGCAGGCACTCGTGGCCTGCTCCGTACCGTTATCTGCTCCATGACACTCCCCACCCGTACGAGGGCACCCGCCCCGGGCAGAGTAACCCTACCTCCCCGAGCCGTCACCCACGCATCCCAGGTTCCGGATTCACCACCGCGTCAAGGGTGTTGACGATACCTATCACGCGCAAACAATTTCCCGGGCCGACCAATCCATCCGTTCGCCGGGTCCGAATAGCCGCATGAAGGACTGCTCCAACAAGCGTGCGAAGGACCTACAGGATGACCACAATCACCAAGAGCTTGGCCGCGCTGGTCAGCTGCGCACTGGCCGCGGGCGGGCTCACGGCCGCCGGAGTGGCCATAGTGCAGCCCGGGACGGCGCAGGCCTCGAGCCACCGCGAGGCGCCGCTGATCTCCGGTCAGCCGCAGTACGACGCCACGGACGTCTACGCGTTCGTCAGCCCGGACAAGCCGGACACGACCACCATGGTCGTCAATGTGCTGCCGTTCGAGGACCCCGCGGGCGGCCCCAACTTCTACAAGTTCGCCCATGACGCCCGCTACGACCTGCACGTCGACAACGACGGCGACGGCCAGGGCGATCTGCTCTTCCGGTGGACCTTCAAGGACCACGTCAAGAACGGCGACACGTTCCTCTACAACACCGGGCCGGTGAACTCGCTCGAGGACGCCACCCTCAACTTCACCCAGACTTATGACCTCGAGGTCATCAAGCTGAAGCACCAGAAGGCCGTCGCCCGCGCCAAGCTGGGCAGCGATCTGCCGGTCGCGCCGTCGAACGTCGGCAAGGCGTCCATGCCCGACTACGCCAAGCTCCGCGACCAGTCGGTGCGGAAGATCGGCTACAGCGGGGGCTCGACCGCCTTCGCCGGTCAGGCCGACGACCCGTTCTTCCTCGATCTGCGCGTCTTCGACCTGCTGTACGGCGGCGACATGTCCGAGGTCGGCAATGACACCCTCAAGGGCTACAACGTCCAGTCGATGGCCCTCCAGGTGCCGACGTCGGCGCTGACCGAGTCCAAGGACCAGCCGGTGATCGGCGTCTGGGCCACCACCCACCGCCAGACCGCCGACGGCGACTGGACGCAGGTCTCCCGGCTCGGCAGCCCCCTGGTCAACGAGGTGGTCATCCCGCGCAAGGACAAGGACAAGTTCAACGCCTCCGCGCCGTGGGACGACGGGCAGTTCCTGAAGTTCGTCCAGGACCCCGAACTCCCCAAGCTGGTCGAGCAGATCTACAAGATCAAGGCGCCGGACACCCCGCGCGACGACCTGGTGCATGCGTTCCTCACCGGTGTGCCCAAGCTCAACCAGCCGCCGAACGTGCGCCCCGCCGAGGAGCTGCGGCTCAACACCTCCGTAGAACCCAGCGGCAGCCCCAAGCGGCTGGGCGTCCTGGACGGTGACAACGCGGGCTTCCCCAACGGCCGCAGGCTCTCCGACGACGTCCTGGACATCGCGCTCCAGGCCATGGAGGGCGAGCTGCTGGGCAAGAAGAACGACCTGGGCGACGCGGTGGACGAGAACGACCAGGAGTTCGGCGGCTCCTTCCCGTACCTGGCGCTGCCCAGCTCCGGTTCTGACGCCAAGGCCGTCTCGAAGAGCGCCGGGCAGTCGCTGCTGAACGGTGGCTCGGGCGTCGGCTCCTCCTCCGACGACAGCATGCTGCTCGCGGGGTCCGCGGCGGCCGGTGGCGGGGCCGTGCTGCTGCTGGGCCTCGGATTCCTCTGGATGCGGTCGCGGCGGCGGGCTCCGCGCCTGCGCAGGCACTGAGCCGCGGGTGCCATCGGGTCCGTACCACCACCGGGCGCGGCCCGCCGAGACCCGCGCGGCGGGCCGCGCCCAGGCTCCTCCGTAGCCATCCCAGTTCCGTCCGTCTCCCCGCGTTTCCTCCCGTTCTGTCCGCGTTCGTGGCTCAGCGAAAGGCAGCTGTCACCATGGCTCTTCGGCCATCCCTCCTCCCTACGGCCCGGACCGCGGCCGTGGTGTTCGCGCTCGCGGCCGGGCTGACCGCCGCCTCGATCGTGACCGGCGCCCCGGACGGGCCGGGCGGGTCCGGCGGGGCCGGCGCGTCCGCCCGCGGCCAGGGCGGCGTCCGCGCGGTGCACCCCGCCGCCGCGCGGTACGACCAGCTCAGCGGCGACGGCCTCGCCCGGCAGATCGACGCGATGCAGACCCATCTGCGCGGTGGGCCCAAGGACGCGGAGAGCTGGGCCGGTCTCGGCTCGGCCTATGTCGAGCAGGCCAGGGCCAGCGGCGACCCCACCCGCTATCCGCAGGCGGACAAGGCGTTCGCCCGGTCGCTGGCCCTCCAGCCGCGCGACAACGACGTGGCGCTCGCCGGGCGCGCCTCGCTCGCCGCCGCCCGCCATGACTTCCGGGGGGCGCTGCGCGACGCCGACCAGGCCCTGAAGGTGAACTCCTACAGCCAGGGGGCACTCGCCGTCCGGGTGGACGCCCTCGTCGAACTGGGCCGCTACAAGGACGCGTACACCGCCGCCGAGAAGGCCGACTCCCTGCGCCCGGGCATCCCCGTCTTCACCCGCCTCGCCTACGTCCGCGAGCTGCGCGGAGATCCGGCCGGGGCGCGCCGGGTGCTGCTGCGCGCCCAGGACTCCGCCACCTCGCCCAGCGATATCGCCTATGTGTCGACGGCGCTCGGCCAACTGGCCTGGAACCAGGGCGAGTACGGGGCGGCACGGCGGGCGTACGCCACCGCGCTGCGCGCCGTCCCCGACTATCTCCCGGCGCTTGAGGGCCGCGGCCGCACCTCGGTCGCGGACGGCCGCCAGAAGGCGGGGATCCGCGATCTGGAGGCGGTCGTACGGCGCTATCCGCTGCCCGCCGAGCTCGCGGCGCTCGGCGAGGCGTACGAGGCGCGGGGCGACCGCCACACGGCGCGCGGCCAGTACGCGGTGGTCGACACCTGGATCGCGCTCGCCCGCGCCAACGGGGTCGCGACCGACCTGGACAGCGCGCTGGTCGCGGCCGACCACGGCGACGTGCGGGAGGCGCTGAAGGCGGCCCGCGCCGAGTGGGACCGGCGGCGCACCGTACACACCGCCGACGCGCTGGCCTGGGCCCTGCACCGCAACGGCGAGGACGAGGCGGCCCTGGGGTACGCCGAGCACGCCGCCGAACCGGGCTACCGCAACGCGGCGTTCTTCTACCACCGGGGCGTCATCGAGAAGTCCCTGGGCGACGACGGCCCGGCACGCCGCCACCTGAGGGCCGCGCTCGACCTCAACCCGGGCTTCTCGCCCACGGGCGCGCGAGCGGCGAAGGCGGCCCTGAAGGAACTGGACCCCACCCGATGACCCCTCCCCGAACCGAGGCCCAGCCCCCGGCCCCCCGAAGCGGGAACGACAAGCCCCCGGCCCGCCACCCGGCGATCCACGGCCGGACCCCCACCAGGAAAACCCGAACGCCTGGGCGCCGGACCCGGTGGCGGCTGGTGGCCCCCGCCGAAACCGAGGCCGAGCCCCCGGCCCCCCGGCTGGGGCTGCGCCCCCATGCCCCCATCAACGAAACCAAGGCACCCGGGCCACGGGCCCGTTGGCGGCTCGTAGGCCTATCCCGAAGCGGGAACGACAAGCCCCCAGCCCGCCACCCGGCGATCCACGGCCGGACCCCCACCAGGAAAACCCGAACGCCTGGGCGCCGGACCCGGTGGCGGCTGGTGGCTGTTGGGGGGCTGCTGGGGGCCGTGGCGGTGGTGGTGTTGTCGGCTGGGAGTGCCGAGGCGCATCCGCTCGGGAACTTCACCGTCAACCGCTACGACGGGCTCGTGATCGCCCCGGGGACGCTGCGGGTCGACCACGTCGAGGACCTCGCCGAGATCCCCGCCGCCCAGGCGAAGCCGGAGATCGACCGCGATGGCGACGACGCCCTGTCCGGGCGGGAGTTGGGCACGTGGGCGGCGCGGCGCTGCGCCGGCGCGGCGGAGGGGGCGCGGCTGACGGTCGAGGGGCGCGAGGTGCCCGTACGCGCCGGGAACGCGCGGGCCCGTCAGCGCCCCGGCCAGGCCGGGCTGCCGACGCTGCGGGTGGAGTGCCGCCTTACGGCCGCGCTGGGTGACGGCGAACGGGCCACGGTGGCCTATCGTCCGCGTGACATCGGTACGGGCCCCGGCTGGCGCGAGGTGACGGCACAGGGCGACCGCATGACGCTCACCGACGCCGACGTCCCCAGGAGCTCCCCCTCCCACCGGCTGGTCCGCTATCCGGCGGGGCAGCTCTCCTCGCCGCCCGACCAGCGGTCGGCCACGCTGCGGGTCAGGGCGGGCGGCCCCGCGCTCACGGGCGCGGCGGAGTCCGGCCGGGACGACGCGGTGGGCCCGTCGGTGCTGCCGCGCGGAGCGGACCGGTGGACCCAGGCGCTCACCTCGATGGTCGCGCGCCACGACATCACCTTCGGCTTCGCCCTTACGGCCTTCGCCACCGCCGTACTGCTGGGCGCGATGCACGCCCTGGCACCCGGCCACGGCAAGACGATGATGGCGGCCGCCGCCGCGGCGGGCGGCCGCAGCGCGCCGCGTGACGTACTGGCGCTGGGCGCATCGGTGACGGTCACCCATACGTTGGGCGTCTTCGCGCTGGGGCTGCTGGTCACGGCCGGTTCCGCGGCGGCTCCCTCGGTGATCTCATGGCTGGGCGTCGCGAGCGGTGTACTGGTGGCGGTGGCCGGGGCGGGGCTGCTCCGCAAGGCGCTGCGGCGCCGTCGGCATGTGCGGGCCCAACACCGCATCGGCCACGATCACGTACATGCGCGGGGCCACGATCACGTACGCACGCGGGGCCACGATCACGGCCATGCGCATACGCACACCCACGACCACGGCGACGGTCACGCCCACACCCACGAGGTGCGCCCCACCCTGCGCGGCACCCTGCTGCTCGGTTTCGCCGGGGGCATGGTGCCCAGCCCCTCGGCCGTCATCGTGCTCGTCGGCGCCGCCGCGCTGGGCCAGGCGTGGTTCGGCTTCGTCCTGGTGGTGGCGTACGGGCTCGGGCTGGCGCTGACGCTGACAGTGGCCGGGTTCGCGGCGGTGCGCCTGGGCGTACGGGCCACGGAGCGGCTGGCGGCGCGCAAGGGGGCCGGGGGCCGGATTGACCGGCTGCTGGGGGCGGTGCGGCGTGCCTCGCCGGTCGGAACCGCCGCCGTCGTCCTCGCGTTGGGGTGCGGATTGGTGTTGAGGGGGGCGGCAACCACGCTCGGTTGAGGTACATGCAGCCCGAATTGCTCGGTTGAGGGCTAGGGGGTCCGCTGGGTGACGCCTGCGGCGGGCCTTTCCCCCTCCCCCACCCCTTCCCACAGCTGGGGCTCCGCCCCAGCCCCGGCTCGGCGCCGCACCGCAAGCCTCGGTTAGGGGGCGCGCCCCAGGCCCCGGATCAGGGCTCCCGCCCCAAGCCTCGGAACGGGGCGGAGCCCCTTAGCTCCGGGGGCCGGGGGCGGAGCCCCTGGTGGTGGGGAGGGGCGGGGTGAGGAAAGGACCGCCGGAGGCGGTGGGGGGTGTGCGAGGAGGCCCCGGTGGGCGGGGCCTCCTCGGTTTCTGGTGGTGGCGGGTCCGGCTCAGGCGGCTGCGCTGAAGACCGGGAGGTAGCCACCGGACTGACCGGCGGCGGTGGGGTGGTAGGACTCGTCGACGGGGACGGTGACGCTGTTCAGCCAGGCGCTGCCGGAGCAGATCTCATGCCCGGTGAAGGTCGAGGTGACGTCGCCGAAGCTGAAGCCGTGGTCGGCGGCGCGCTTGGCGGTGACGGAGTTGAGGACATCCGCGCCGCTGTTGATCGCGGCGCGTTCGGTCTCGGTCAGGCCCACGATGCAGGAGCCGCTGAGCTTGTAGAACCGCGGGTAGCCGAGGACGACGACATGCGCGGAGGGGGACTTGGCACTGATGGCGTTGTAGACCTGGTCCAGCTTGCCGGGCAGGGTGTTCTGGACGAAGTCCTTGGCACTGTTGACCGCGTTGACGCAGGTGGACTCGGACTGCAGCACGCAGGTCATCATGATGTCGGCGAAGCCCGCGTCATTGCCGCCGATGGAGATGGAGACGAGGCCGGTGCCGGAGTTCAGCGGGCCGAGCTGGTTGTTGAGCACATCGCCGGTCTTGGCCCCGGAGCAGGCGGTGAAGTTGAAGCTCGATGGGGCGTGCGAGGCGGCCCAGAGCGCGGGGTACGCCTTGGTGCTGCGCTTGCAGTTGCCGCTGGCGCCGTCGTAGCTGCCCGCGCCGACGCCGGATGAGTAGGAGTCGCCCAGCGCCACATAGGCGGGGCCCGCGCTGTTCTCAGTGGCCTGGGCCGCACCGGCCCCGGTGAGGGCGAGGACGGCACCGACGACGAACGCACCCATCGTCGCCGTGAGTCTGGACAGTTTCATTCGAACTCCCTAGCAGGATCACTGCTGTGCCGATGTGAGGCGCGATAGCCCGAAAAATGAGCAATCGCGTTCGAAACCGTCAGTCACGTCGCGGGGATCGATTTCAGCGATGTGACGTGGCTATGTCATCCCGCGCAACCGGCCAATCTATGCGGGTAGTTGGCAAAAATCTTTCGATACGCGGCTGATACATCCATAGGTCGGAAGGAATATGGATGAGTCGCCACGCGACGCCCAAACTCCCCACCCGAACACCCCTGCCGCACCCCATCACGCCGCCGTCGCGCCCCCCGCCACACCGCCATCGCGCCCCCGTCGCGCCCCCGGTGCACCCCGTCCGCGCCCCCGGCGCACCCCCGGCGCACACCGCGCGACCAGCCCTGATGAGGGCTCAACCGTCCGCCCGTCTATGGCGCGTTCGCACACTTTCTCCGTCTTGACGGCATCCGCCGACTGCGCGACATTGAAGCCCGGCATCCGGCGCTTCGGGGGGCAAAGTCGCCAATGCATACCATCACTGACAACAGGCCGGCGGGTGGGGATTCGCTGCCGGTGATCGTGGGCGCCGCGGTGGGCATCGCGGGTCTCGGCGCGGCACTCGCGCTGGCCGACGTCCACTCACCGCTGCGGGCGCCGTTCACGCTGTTCTTCCTGCTCGCGGCGCCCGCGCTGGCCATAGGCAGCGCGCTGCGCGGGCTGGACGCGCTCACCCGCCCGGTGCTGGCGGTGGCGGGCGCGCTCGCGCTGGATCTGCTGGTGGCGGAGGCGATGCTGGCGCTGCGGATGTGGTCGGCGCGCGGCGGAGTGACGGCGGTGGGGGCCGTAAGCCTGCTGATCCTGGTGTCGACGCTGCTCACCCGCCTCGCCCGGCGACGACGTACGAGGCGGCGCACGAACATACGAGACGACGCATGAGGCACGCATGAGGGGCGTATGAGGGGCGTATGAGGCGACGCATGAGGCGACGTATGAGACGCGAAGCGTGACGCGACGCATGACACGAGGTCAGGACTAGGCACAGTGGACATCGGTGTGTATCGCCCGGGCGAGCTGACCGCGGCCGACCGGGCGGTGTGGACGGCCATGCAGTCACAGGCGCATCTACTGGGCGCGCCGGAGCTGGCGAATCCCTTTCTGTCGCCGGAGTTCACCCTTGCCGTCGGCCGCTGCAGACGCGGGGTGCGGATCGCGGTGGTCCGCGAGGAGGGGGAGCCGGTGGCGTTCTTCCCCTTTCAGCGGACCCGGCTCGGGGTGGGGCGGGCGGTCGGTCTCGGCCTTTCCGACGCCCAGGGCCTGGTGCACCGGCCCGGGTTCCAGTGGGACGCCAGGGAGCTGCTGCGCGCATGCGGCCTCGCGGTCTGGGAGTTCGACCACCTGGTGGAGGGGCAGAAGCCGTTCGGGGTGGGGGCCCGCGGCTCGTTCCCCTCCCCCGTGATCGATGTGGACCGCGGCTACGAGGCGTATCTGGCCCGGCTGCGCGCCCAGTCGCCGAAGTTCACCCGCAGCACGCTCGCCAAGGAGCGCAAACTGGGCCGCGACGTCGGCGAGGTGCGCTATGTGCACGACGAGCGCGATCCGGCCGTGCTGGCCACCCTGATCGGCTGGAAGTCCGCGCAGTACCGCAGGACCGGGCGCAGCGACCGGTTCGCCCATCCCTGGATCATCCGGCTGCTGGAGCAGCTCTTCCACACCCGCAGCGCCTCCTGCCAGGGGCTGCTGTCAGTGCTGTACGCGGGCGGGCGGCCGGTGGCCGCGCACTTCGGGCTGCGTTCGGAACGGGTGCTCGCCTGTTGGTTTCCGGCCTACGACCCGGCATATGCCAAATTCTCGCCCGGACTTGTGCTGCATCTGCGGATGGCGGAGGGTGCCGCCGCGCAGGGCGTGGACTATCTCGATCTCGGGCGCGGCGCGAAGGAATACAAGGACTCCCTCAAAACACGCGATCTCAGCGTGTCGGAGGGGTGGGTGACGCGCCGCCATCCGGTGGCACTCGTCCATCGGGTGCGGCGCGCCCCGGTGCGCACACTCCGCAATGCGGTGGTTTCCCGGCCGGAGCTCTTCGGTCCGGCCGACCGACTGCTCAAACGCATGGGCAGCCTGCGGGACCTTCGGAACCTGCGGGAAAGGAACCCACAAAAATGACGAACAAAATTCCCAAGGGGGGTGTTTCCGCAACGGGCTTGCCATAGTGTTTGCGACGTCAATACCGTCGTACTTCCACCCGTGCCGGAACCATCATTCCAGGCGGCTCCAGGGGAGGGGCTTCACAGCGTCGCGATGGTTTCCGGGGCGGGAAACGCGGTAGGGGGGTGCCGCGTCCGGCTGTCCCGCGTTCTTTTCGGGATGTGCCGTGCACGCGGGCCGCGAGGCCAGTAACACCAGCCAGCTCGCTCGTCCTTGTGCGGTGCTCGATGCCGTCATGGGCGGGTGAGGACCCCCCTTTCGAACCGGATACACCAAAGGACCACCCGTGGGGCGGGCGGTCCACCGGACGAGAGGGAAAAAAGAATCATGAGCTCCTTTCTGCGCCCGGCCGCGCCGGAAATCGATCCGGCGGCCGGTACGCATCCGTACCGCCCGGTGTCCTCTCATCTCGCGATTGCGCCACCGGTGAGCGTCGTGATTCCGGCGATGAACGAGGCCGAGAATCTTCCGTACGTTTTCAAAACCCTTCCCGGCTGGATCCACGAGGTGGTCCTGGTCGACGGCAATTCCACCGACGACACGGTCCAGGTGGCCCGGGAACTGTGGCCCGAGGTGAGAGTCGTCTCGCAGTCGGGAAAAGGCAAGGGGGACGCGCTCATCGCCGGATTCGCCGCCTGCACGGGCGAGATCGTGGTGATGATCGACGCGGATGGCTCCGCCGATGGGGCGGAGATCGTCAGCTATGTGTCGGCACTCGTCTCGGGCGCCGACTTCGCCAAGGGCTCGCGCTTCGCCAACGGCGGCGGCACGGACGACATGACGACGATCCGGCGGCTCGGCAACCGCGCGCTCACCTCGATCGTCAACCGCAAGTTCGGCGCCCGCTACACCGATCTCTGCTACGGCTACAACGCCTTCTGGCGCCACTGCCTCGATGAGATCGCGCTGGACTGCGCCGGGTTCGAGGTGGAGACGCTGATGAACATCCGGGTGGTCAAGGCGGGGCTGCGGGTCCAGGAGATCCCCAGCCATGAGTACGAGCGCATCCACGGCGTCAGCAATCTGCGGGCCGTCCGCGACGGGCTGCGGGTGCTGAAGGTGATCCTGCGCGAGCGCGGCGCCCGGCGCCCGCGCCGCCCCGCGGTGGCGCCCGCGGCGGTCCGGGGGGAGGCGTCTTGACGGTACGCCCGGTCCCGGCGCCGGTACCGGAGGAGGAGACGGTGCCGGAGGAGGGGACTGTGCCGGAGGAGGGGACTGTGCCGGAGGAGGGGACTGTGCCGCGGGTGCGGATCTCCGTGGTGATCTGCGTCTACACCGAGGACCGCTGGGACGACATCCTCGCCGCGGTGGACTCGGTACGGGCCCAGTCGCTGCCCGCCCACGAGACGCTCCTGGTGGTGGACCACAATGCCCGCCTGCTGCGGCGGCTGCGGGACCACTACAAGAACATGGCCGTACAGGTGCTCGCCAACGCGGGCCCCCGCGGCCTGTCCGCCGGCCGTAACACCGGCGTCGCGGCCTCCCACGGCGAGGTGATCGCCTTCCTCGACGACGACGCGGTGGCCGAGCGCGGCTGGCTGCGCCACTTCGCCGCCGGGTACGCCGATCCGCGGGTCATGGCGGTCGGCGGGCGCACCGTCCCGGTGTGGGCGTCGCGCCGCCGACCGGCGTGGTTCCCCGAGGAGTTCGACTGGGTGGTGGGGTGCACCTACCGGGGGCTGCCGCCGGGGCGGGTCCGGGTGCGCAACGTCCTGGGCGGGAACGCCTCGTTCCGCAGAGCGGCGTTCGACGCCGCCGGGGGCTTCGCGACCGGGATCGGCCGGGACGCCGACAGACGGCCGCTGGGCTGCGAGGAGACCGAGCTGTGCATCCGGCTCGCCCGTGCCCGGCCGGACGCGCTGCTGCTGATCGACGACCGCGCGGTGATCCACCACAAGGTGCCCGCGGCCCGGGAGCGCTTCGCCTACTTCCGGTCGCGGGCGTACGCCGAGGGCCTTTCCAAGGCCCTGGTGGCCCGCAGCGTGGGCGCCCGGGCGGGCCTGGAGACCGAGCGCCGCTACACCACCCGGGTGCTGCCCGCGGGGATCGCCCGCGGGCTGCGGGACGCGCTGCTCGGCCGCGCGGGCGGGGCCGGGCGGGCGGGCGCGATCGTGGCGGGCCTCGCCGCGGCGGCGAGCGGCTACGCGGTGGGCACCGCCCGCGCCCGCCGCGGCGGCGACCACTTCACGATCGGGCCGGTGCCGGACCCCCGGGCGCCGGACCCTGCGATGCCAACGGCGGCGCCGGGCCCGTCGGCATCGGCGGCGACGCCGGACCCGTCGGTGTCAGACGCCCCGGCCGACGGCCGAGCCCGGCCAAGACACGAGGGGGCTGCATGAGCGGCCGAGACGGCAGGAGAGGCAGCCCGTGATGACGGCAGGGGCGGTGCCGATCCTGATGTATCACGCGGTGGCCGACGCTCCCGCGCGGGCCACCCGTGCGCTGTCCGTCGCGCCGGGCGCGTTCGCCGAGCAGATGGCGCTGCTCGGCGAGCGCGGCTTCACCCCGGTCAGCTGTGCGCGGCTGGCCGACGCCTGGCGTGGCGGCTCCGCGCTGCCGCCCAGGCCCGTGGTGGTCACCTTCGACGACGGCTACGAGGGCGTGCACCGCCACGCCCTCCCCGTCCTCGACCGCCACACCTTCGAAGCCACGCTCTTCGCGGCCACCGGCTGGCTGCGCGGCCCCCGCCAGGCGTCCGGGGCGCTGGACCTGATGCTCGACTGGGGCCAGCTGCGCGAGCTGGCCGCGGCGGGGGTGGAGATCGGCGGGCACAGCCACACCCACCCCCAGCTCGACCAGCTCTCCGACGCCCGGCTGTGGTTCGAGGTGGCCCGCTGCCGGGATCTGCTCACCGCCGAACTGGGCCGTCCGCCCGTGTCGTTCGCGTACCCCTACGGCTACTCCAGCCGCCGGGTGCGACGCGTGGTGCGCTCGGCCGGGTTCGGGGTGTCCCTCGCGGTGGGCAACGCGCTCGCCGCGCCCGGCCAGGGCCCGTACGCGCTGCGCCGGGTCACCGTGCGGCGCTCGACCGGTATCGAGGAGTTCGAGCGGCTGGTGTCCGGGCGGGCGCTGTGCCGCGACTTCGCCCGGGACCGGGCCCTCACCAAGGCGTACGCCCTGGTGCGCCGGTCCCGTCAGCTCTCCCGGCTACCGCTCCGGCTCCCACGGGGCTCCCGGGCCGCGTTCCACGGCAGGTTCTACGGAAGGTGACGTAAGCCCGTGTCCGACACGACCACCCGGACCGAGGAGCGGACGGCCGCCGAGCGGCCGTCCGGCGGCCGGAGCGGCGAGCGCGCCCCGCTGTTCCGCAACGCCTACGCGCTGATGCTCAACACGGGCATCTCCGCGGTCCTCGGCCTCGGCTTCTGGCTGGCCGCCGCCCGCTACTACGCGGAGGACGCGGTCGGCCAGGGCTCGGCGGCCATCGCCGCGATGAAGCTCCTGGCGGGGCTCACCGCGGTCACCCTCACGGGCGCGCTGGCCCGCTTCATCCCGGTCGCCGGGCGGACCACGGGGCGGCTGGTGTTCTCCACCTACGCCGCGAGTTCGGTGGTCGTGGCGCTGGCCGCGGTGGCCTTCCTGCTCACGCTGGACACCTGGGGGCCGTCGTACCGCTTTCTGCACGGCCCGGTGCACGGCCTCGGCTTCATCGTGGCGGTCGTCGGCTGGTCGCTGCTGACCCTGCAGGACGGGGTGCTGACCGGGCTGCGCAGCGCGGTCTGGGTGCCGGTGGGCAATACGGTGTTCTCGGCCGCCAAGCTGCTGCTGCTCATCGTGCTGGCCGCCGCGATCCCGACCGCCGGGGTGTTCGTGTCCTGGGTCGCCTCGATCGCGGTGTCCGTGGTGCCGCTGGGCTGGCTGGTGTTCCGCCGTCTGGTGCCCCGGCACATCCACGCGACGGAGGGGCGGGCCCGGCCCGCGGGCCCCCGGGAGATGGGCCGCTTCCTCGCCGGGGACTACACCGGGTCGCTGTTCTCGCTCGCGGTGGTCTACGCCGTGCCGGTGATCGTCGCCTCGCAGGTCAGCGCGGCCGACAACGCGTACTTCTACATCACCACCACCATCGGCGGCACCACGAATCTACTGGCCGTCAACATGGGTTCCTCGCTGACCGTCGAGGGCTCCCACGACCCGGCCAGGCTCGCCGAGAACTGCCGCGCGGCGCTGCGGCGGATGGCCCGCATCATGGTCCCGGTCTGCCTTTTCCTGTTCGTCTTCGCGCCCCAGATCCTCGAGGTCTTCGGCGACGGCTACGCGGATGCGGCGGCGCCGCTGCTGCGCTGGTTCGCGGTGGGCGCGGCGCTGCGGGTGGTCATCGAGGTGTACTTCGCGGTGCTGCGCGCGCAGAGCCGCACCTCGGGACTCGCGGTCCTCCAGGGGCTGCTGTGCGTCCTGGTGCTGGGGCTGACGTTGCTTCTGCTGCCCCGGATGGGGCTGACGGGGGCGGGGGTCGCGGAGATCTCCAGCCTGGCGGTGATCGCGAGCATCGCGGCGGTCAGGCTGCGCCGGGTGCTCAAGGGGCAGGCGGAGGCGCCGGTTACAGGACCGCCGGTCTCCTCGTCCTCGCCCTCGTTCTCCGCCCCGCCCGCGGCACCGCTGCCGGAACAGCACACGGCGCCGGACGGCGATCTGGCGGACCTCGCGGTCGACGGCGACCGCCGCCCCAAGCACCGCCACGGACACCACCACGAACAGCACCACCACGCGGAGCACTACGGCACCCGCTGGGCCCTCCGCGCCGCCCTCGACACGGACACGCTCGCGCTCGGCGTCCGCATGCGTTTGCCCACCGCGGCCCCGCCGCTGTCCGGTGAGGCCCACGAACGCCGCTGGGCCAAGCGCTTCGAAGCGCCGCCCGCGGAAGCGCCGCCCCCGGCCGCCGACGCATCCGACGCATCCGTCGCGGCCGACCGTCCCGGCCGGGCCGGGACACGGGCCGGACGGAAGGGTGCGGCCACCCTGTGGGCGGTCGCGGGCGCCGGGTTGGCCCTCTACTGGGCGCCGCTGCTGCGCCTGGACGACGGCGATCTCGACCGTATGGGCGGACTCGGGCTCGTCTCGGTGCTGCCCAGGGCCACCCTTCTCGGGGCCGCGCTGCTCATCGTCGCCTTCGCGGGTGCGCTGCGCCTCGCGCGGCCCCGCCGCGCCCTGCTGACCGCCGTCCTCCTGGCGACCGTCGTCTCGCTGCACGCCGTGCCCGCCGTGCTGGAGGCGCAGCCGCGGTTCCCGACCGCGTGGCAGCACCTCGGGTTCCTGGACTACATCGGCCGGACCGGCCACGCCGTGCCGGACCTGGACGCGCGCTGGAGCTGGCCCGGATTCTTCGCGGGGGCCGCGTTCCTCGCCCAGGCGGCCGGGGTGCACGACCTCTCCGAGGTGCTGCGCTGGTGGCCGACGCTGCTCCAGGTGCTCTGTCTCGCCCCGCTGATGGTGCTGTTGCGCGCCCTGCGGGCGAGCTGGCGGGCGAAGTGGACGGCGGTGTGGCTGTTCGGCCTGAGCGGCTGGGTGGGGCAGGACTACTTCTCGCCGCAGGGGTTCACCTACCTCCTCTACCTCGTCTTCGTCGCCGTCCTCCTGGTGTGGTTCCGCGAGCCCCGGGTGCTGCCCGGCAAGCGGTGGCCGGGCGAGGCCGAGGTCGCGACGGCCACGCCCGCCCAGCGCACGGCCCTGCTCGGGCTGCTGATCGCGCTCTTCGCGGCGTCCGTGGCGGCCCATCAGCTGACCCCGTTCGTGATGCTGGGCGTGGTGACCGCGCTGGTGCTGCTGCGCCGCTCGAACCTGTACGGGCTGCCGCTGCTGTGCGGGGTCATGGTGGCCGTGTGGGTGGGGTTCCTGGCCGAGCCGTACTGGTCGGGCCACTGGAACGAGCTGTTCGGGGGCGTCGGCGGAGTGGGCGGCAATGTGTCCTCGTCCGTCTCGGGCCGGATCGAGGGCGGCAGCAGCGTGCACAAGCTGGTGCTGTACGTGCGGGTGGCGCTGGCGGGCGGGGTGCTGGCGCTGGCCTGCTGGGGGGTGCTGCGGCGGCGCGCCGCCGGATTCGCCGAACGGTCGCTGCTGGTGCTGACCTTCGTGCCGTTCCTGGGCTTCGGGATGCAGTCGTACGGCGGTGAGATGGCGCTGCGCGTCTTCATGTTCGCGCTGCCGGGCGCCTGTGTGCTCGGCGCGCTGGCGGTCTTCCCACGCGTGGGCGCGGCCCGCGCGGAGGCGAACGGCGCGGACGCGAACGGCGCGGGCGCGGCTCGCCCGGGGCTGGGCCCACTGGCCGCGCTGCTGGCCGGGCTGATCCTGGTGTCCGGGTTCCTGGTGGCGCGCTGGGGCAATGAGACGTTCGAGCGGGTGCGGCCGGGCGAGGTGGCGGCGATGGAGTACGTCTACGCCCATGACAAGCCGACCGTCCGCGTGCTGTGGATGAGCGACGACCCCGTCAACAACGTCACCCCCGCGATGCCGTGGGGCGCCCGCGACATGGAGCGGGTCCTCTACGAGCCCACCCTGGCGCCGCGCGATCCGGTGCTGGTCGACAGCCTGGTCACGGCGGTGCGCGAGGCCGGGCCGCACTCGTATCTGATGGTGGGCCGCGGCCAGTCCACCTACCTCACCCTCGACTCCGGCTATGCCGAGCACTGGCAGGAGCGGCTGCGGCGCTCCCTGGACCAGCGCGCCGAGCTGCGCCGGGTGTTCGCCAACCGGGACGCGGCGCTGTACGAGCTGAAGCGGCAGCCGCGCGGGGCCGTGCCGGAGCCCGCGCCGGGGCCCGCCGGTCCGGTGGTCACCTGGACGCCGTGGTCGGTGGTGGGGGCGCTGGCGGCGGTGGCGCTGATGCTGCTGCTGGCGGTGCGCGAGGTGGTGCGGGTGGCGGTGCGGCCGAGCGTACGGCGGCTGCACGGGCTGCAGGGCTCGTTCTGGTTCGCGGTGCCGCTGCTGATCGTGGTGGTGGCCGCGCTGGTGCAGCGCTTCGTGACGATGGCGTAGACGCAAACTCAGGCACAGGCACAGGCAGAGACGCAGACGTAAGGCACTGGGCGGCGATCACCGCTTCAGCCAGCGCACCTCGTATCCGTCCATCCCGAACGACCGGCCGTCGATCTTCGCCTTGATCGGCCGGTCGAGGGTGTTCACGACCAGCACCGCGTCATCGTCGGCGAGGACCTGGACATTGGGCCGGTCGTCGGCGGCGACCTTCACGGAGCGGAAGGCGGTGCCGGGCGGGAACTCCTCGGCGAACCGGCTCAGCAGCGTCATCATCGGCAGCGCACGGCCGCCGCCGTCCAGTTCGGTGGGGCGCCACAGACAGCCCGGGCAGTCGGATTCCTTCGTCTCCGGGTTCCAGTAGAAGGCCGCGGCGGCGCCGCCACGCGCCAGCCGCATCATCGCGGTGGCCTGGACGGCGATACGGCGGTCCTCGCCCCACCCCGCCCCGTCCCCGTCCTCCGGTTCGACGTACCACTCGGCCCACCACACCGGCAGCCCGGTGGTCGTGCGCAGCCAGCGGGTGACGTCCTGGAACTTGCGCGTGGCCCCGAAGGCGTCCGGGATGAGCCGGTCGCCCTCGCGGGTGTAGCTGGAGCCGTCCACGACGACGAAGTCCGCGCCCGCCTTGTGCTCGTTCCAGTGCTCGATCGCGTCGGCGGACCGCTGGTCGAGGGTGCCCCAGGGGCCGCTCACCTCGGCGTCGCCGCCGTCCGCGCCGTTGTCCTCGCCCGGGGCGTCGCTGTCGGCGACCACATACGGGCCGCCGACCTGGTTCTTGGGGTTCTGCTTCTTCAGCTCCCGGTAGACGAGGTTGTAGAGCCGGGTGTAGCCCTCGTAGTTCCAGCGCTTCTTGGCGTCGTCGTAGAAGCCCTTGAACTCGTTCCAGACGATGAAGTGGCGCACCTGCGGGTAGCGCCGGGCGATCTTCCCCGCGAGCGTGGCGAAGTCCTCGTAGTGCTCGGGGGTGGGCGCGGTCTCCAGGGACTGCTGTGACCAGTCCGTACGCCCCGGCTTGCCGCCCTTCATCCAGTCGGGCGCGCAGCACAGGGTGAGCACGGGCGCGGTGCCGGTCTCGCGCATCAGGGCGATACGGCGGTCGAGGTCCGCGAAGTCGTAGTCGCCCGGGGACGGCTCGGGGTTGCCCGCGCCCCAGCCCATGATGTGCTGGTTCTGCGGCATCGGATGGCGGGACAGCAGGTCCGCCGCGGCCTTACGGGCGCCGTCGGTGCCCTGGTCGGCGCTGTACTGGGTATGGGTGAACCCCCAGCCCGGCTCCCCTGCCCCGGGCTTCCCGCGGGCCGGCGCCGATGGTCCGGGCCGCCCGTCGTCCCCGCCCGGAGGCCCGGAGCAGGCGGCCAGCAGCGCCAGCGTGGCCATGCCGACGCCGAGCAGTGCACCGGACCGGCGCCGTCGCATTTGCCACAACCTGGCCAAACCGCCCCGTTCCCTTCCCTGACGTCCCACAACGGGTAAGAGTATCCATGAACGCCCCCATTCCGGTGGGCTTCCGTGGAACAGCTCGGTAAACGGCCACAAACCTTGGTGCGCCCCCGCCCTCCGTCCTGGATCATGGGGGCGGGTGCGCTGACCGACGCACCAGGCCCTCCATCCCCGTTCTCCCGTTCTCAGGAGGCAGACCCTGCCTACGACACCCGCCGAAGAGTCCCTTCCCATCCGGCTGAACGTCGATGACAGCGATTCGCCATCGGATGTCGTCGACGCGCTCTTTTTGGGGCGCTTCGCGACCGGCGAGCAGCCGTACGCCCGCAGTCACTCCGTCGACCGGGTGAGGTCGGGCGCGACGCTGCTGCCGCCGTCCTCGACCGTGCTGCGCGCGGCCCGCGACGACGACCGCAGCGCGACGCTCGCCGAGGGCGACGGCTGGACCCTGCTGATCTCCCGGTGGAGCCGGGGGGCGGATGTGACCGTGACCGCCGTCGATGACGACCTGGCCGAAAAGGTGCTGCACCAGGCCGTGGACGGCGCGGAGGACGAGCCGGAGCCGCAGCCGGAGAACGTGGCGATGGGCTTCTGGTACGTCTCGCCGCGGCGCGGCCCGCACCGCACCACCCGGCAGATCTCGGCCGGGACCTGGGAGGAGATCCGCGACAACTACACGGCGCCGGTGGCCGAGGCCATGGACGGGCTGATGAAGGTCACCCCGGATGACATCGCCGGACGCCTCCTGCTGCTGCACGGCCCGCCCGGCACCGGCAAGACCTCGGCGCTGCGCACCCTGGCCCGCTCGTGGCGTGACTGGTGCCAGGTGGACTGCGTCCTGGACCCGGAGCGGCTGTTCACCGACGTGGGCTATCTGATGGACATCGCGATCGGCGAGGACGACGGCACGGCCAAGGGGCGCTGGCGGCTGCTGCTCCTGGAGGACTGCGACGAGCTGATCCGGGGCGAGGCCAAGCACACCGCGGGTCAGGCGCTGTCCCGGCTGCTGAACCTGACGGACGGTCTGCTCGGGCAGGGGCGCAACGTACTGGTCGGGGTGACCACCAACGAGGACCTGGAGCGGCTGCACCCGGCGGTGGTGCGGCCCGGCCGGTGTCTGGCCCGGATCGAGGTCGGCAAGCTGACGCGGGCCGAGTCGGTCAACTGGCTCGGCGGGGAGACCGACGACCAGGACGGTGTCATCGGGCGGGACGGGGCGACGCTCGCGGAGCTGTACGCGCTGCGCCGCGGCACCAAGCCTCCGGCGGTGCCGTCGCAGTTGGGGGACGCGAACGCGGGGCTGTATCTGTGAGACGCGGTGCGCGGAGGGGGTACGGCCGCTCAGGCGTACGCTCCCGCGGCCGTACGTCAGCCGCCGTACAGCTCCCGCAGCCGTACCGACAGGCAGGTCACACAGCCCTCCATCTTCTCGAACTCGCTGATGTCCACCGGCACCGGCTCATAGCCGAGGTCGGCGAACAGCTCGGCGCTGCGCGGCGCGCTCGCCGCCATCAGCAGCTTGCCGCCGCCGAGCAGCACCACATGGGCGCCGGACTCCTCGGGCACGGGAAGGAAGCGGGGGAACGCGGCCGGGTCGTCCACCAGCGGCGGGTAGCCGATGACGGTGCCGTCCGGCAGCGCGGTGACCGCCGACTTCAGGTGGAGCACCTTGCTGACCGGTACGGCCACCACCCGCGCGCCCAGCGGCTCCAGCGCGGAGCGCAGCTGGCGGATGCCGTCGCCGTCGGTGCGTCCGCCGCGTCCCGCGTAGAGGGTGTCGCCGATCTTCAGGACGTCCCCGCCCTCCAGCGTCCCCGGTTCGCGGATCCGGTTCAGCGAGCAGCCGAGGCCGGTCACGGCCTCCTCGGCGGTCGCGGTCTCGGGCCTGCGGGACTCGGCTCCGGGGCGGCCGATCACCGCGACGTTCTTGTAGACGACCAGGGCGTCCTCGACGAACACCCCGTCCGGGCAGTCGTCCAGCGCGGGCAGCTCGACCGTCTCCCAGCCGTGGGCGCGCAGCGCCACGACGTAGACCTCCCACTGCCGCAGCGCCAGCGCGGCATCGACCGGGGTGCGGTCGATATGGGTGACCAGCCCGTCGGCGAGGCGGGGGCTGGGGCGCCGGACGAGGGCTTTGCGGCCGGCCGTACGGCCGCCGGTCATGGGGTTGGGCATGGCGCTGGTCATGGGGACAGCATGTCAGGCGGGGTCACCGCCGCGGCCACCGGCGGAGTCGCCGTAGACCGCCCGCAGGGCGTCCTCGACGGTGGCGAGGGCGGCCGCGCGGTCCAGGCCCAGCCGCCGCGCCCGCTGGACGTAGGTCTGGGCGGCCTCGGCGGCCCGGCGCAGGGCCGCGTCACCCGCCGCCGCGATGAAGGAGCCGTGGCGGCCGCGGGTCTCGATCACACCGTCCTCCTCCAGGGCCCGGTACGCCTTGGCGACGGTGTTCGCGGCCAGGCCCAGCTCCTCGGCGAAGCCGCGCACGGTGGGCAGCTTGTAGCCCACGGGGAGCGCGCCGGAGCGGGCCAGCTCGGCGATCTGGGTACGGATCTGCTCGAAGGGGGCGGTCGCCGCGTCCTGGTCGACGATGATCTGCAAGGCCACGTTGGGGCTCCTGAGGGGTGGGGGTAGGTGGGGGCCGGACGGTGTTTGTGGCACCCATTGTGTGGCAGCCCGAGTGGAACCGCACCGCCCCGGTGATCTGGCCCACGAGCTGCGGAAATTGGGGGGCGGGCCGGGCTGACAGGCCGTAATCTGCGCAACCATGACCATGACTGTGCGCGATTTCCGGGCCACCGACGCGGAGGCCGTGGCGGCGGCCCGGCGCTCCGCCTTCCCCCATCTGGTGACCACGCCCCGGACGGTGGTCTGGGAGTCGGAGAGCGCGCCCGCCGACCAGCACTACCGGCTGCTGGTCGCCGAGGCGGACGGGCGGGTGGTGGGCTCGTGCGAGGCGGGCGTCTTCCATGACGGCGACGAGCCGGGAACGGCGTTCGCCAATACGACGGTGGTCACGGGGGCGCGCGGGCGGGGCGCGGGGTCGGCGCTGGTGACCGCCGCGGAGGAGTACCTGTCCGGGCTGGGCACGGCGAGGATCTTCGCCTGGACGCTGGACGGGACGTCGTCGGTGACCTTCGCCGAGCGGCGTGGCTACCGGCGCGGGCGCTGCTCCCGCGTCCAGCGGCTGGACCTGACGACGGCGGCGCTGCCGCCGCTGAGCCCGGACGGTCTCCCGGACGGGGTGGAGCTGCGCACGGCGGCGGACTTCGCGGACGATCCGCGCCCGCTGTACGAGGCGGACGCGGAGTGCACGGTGGACGAGCCGGGCGATGTGCGCAGGGCGGCGCCGCCGTACGCCGAGTGGCTGGCCCTGACCTGGGAGCATCCCGCGCTCGACCGCGAGCTGACGTCGGTGGCGGTGGTGGACGGCGCGGTGACCGCCTACAGCGTGGCCCATACGGACGGCCGGGGCCACTACTGGTCGGGCATGACGGGCACCCTCCGCGCCTTCCGCGGCCGCGGCCTGGCCAAGCTGGCGAAGAACGACTCCCTGCGCCGCGCCCGCTCGGCGGGCTGCCGGGAGGCGTTCACCGGCAACGACCACGGGAACGGCCCGATGCTGGCGGTCAACAAGTGGTTCGGCTACGAACCGGCGGCCACGGAGTGGCGCTACGTACGGGAGCTCTCGGCGTAGCGGCGCCAGCGCGACGGGCGCACCCGCGCCAGCGCGACGGCGGCAGCCTCAGCGCTATGGGCGCAGCCCCGAGATGAGCAGCCCGACGAGGCGGCGTGCGTCATAGCGGGGGTTGTTGCCCGCGCCCGCGCAGAGCCCGCCGACGCCGCGCATCAGCTCATAGGCGTCCTGGCCGGCGCGGATCTCGCCCGAGGCGACCGCGGCGTCGAGCAGCTGGGTGCAGACGGGCAGCAGCCGGTCGAGGAAGTAGGAGTGCAGGGGGTCGAAGCAGGAGTCATCGGACTGGAGCACGGCGGCGAGGCCGTGCTTGGTGACCAGGAAGTCGACAAAGAGGTCGACCCACCGGCCCAGCGCGGTGTGCGGGGTCTCGGCGCTCGCCAGCAGGGCGGGACCGGCCTCGGCAAGGGCCTCGACCTGGTGCCGGTAGACGGCGACGATGAGGTCGGCCCGGGTCGGGAAGTGGCGGTAGATCGTGGCCGTCCCGACACCGGCCTTGGCCGCGATATCGCGTATCGGCGCTTCCACGCCCGAGCTGACGAACACCGCGGCGGCGGCCTCGAGCAGCGCCTTCTCATTGCGCCGCGCGTCCGCCCGCTTGGGCCGGGCCACACGTCCGGCGTCCGGATCGCTGTCGTTCACCGCACCCTCCCTTCGCGCCCGAGTCTAACGAAACGGAACAACGTCCCGAAACTCCGGCCCGCAGACCGGGATCGGCTGGCTCCGATCTCCTCGGCCGCCTCCCGAAGCATCGCGGCACGCACGTCCTCGCCCTCCTCGACATGCCCCGACGGGGCGTGGCGCAGCCCGTCCGCACAGCCGCTGATGAGCACCCCTCACTTGCCGAGGGGGACCAGGAGTGGGGTCTGGGGCAGAGCCCCAGTTTCGGGAAGGGGCGGGGAGGGGAGCAGCCCGCCGCGGGCGTCACGGTCCGCCGGACGCCCTCTGGACCATCGGCACCGTGGCACTCAGGGGCTCCTTCGCAGGACGAGCGTGACGAAGCCGAGCGTGCCGCGGTAGCCCGCGAGCCACTGGGTGCGGTGCTCGGCGGCGGCCTGGTACGCGTCCAGGGCGTCGGGTTCCTCGCGGTGGTCCAGGGCCCAGCGGGAGAGCGAGCCGGTCCAGGACCACTCGTAGTCGTCCCACTCCCCCGCCGTGCTGACGTGGCCGTAGACCGGCGTCCAGCCGTCCGCGACGACCCGGTCCACGGTGGTCGGGAGATCCGCGTGGTCGTCCCGGGTGGCGCCCAGCGCGGAGAGGGCGGCGGCGTCGGGGGCGCGCTCCCAGAAGCCGTCGCCCACGACGACACGGCCCTCCGGGGCGAGGAGTGCGCGGGCCGCCGCGAGCGTGGGCAGCAGCCCGCCGAAGGCGTGCGCGGCGCCGACGCTCAGCACCACGTCGAAGCGGTGCGCCGGGGCGAAGGCCGCGGCGTCCGTCTCATGGAGGACCAGCCGGTCCGCGACCCCGGACTCCTCCGCGCCCTCGCGCGCCCGCTCCAGGGCCTCGGCGTGGACGTCCACCCCCTCGGCGCGCAGCCGCGGATGGCGCACCAGCAGCCTCCGCAGCCATTCGCCACCGCCGCAGCCGAGGTCGAGGGCGCGCTCGGCGCCGTCCGCCACCGCCCGGTCGAGCAGCCGGGCCACCGACTCGTCGGCGACCGGGGCGGCGATCGGATGGTCGGCGTGCGCGAGATGGGATCTGCGTTGACGGTCCATCCGCACAGCGTGGCAAGGTCCGCCCCGCCCCGCAGCTCCTTTTCGGGAGAGAGCCGCCCGTTGTCAGGGGTAGAGGCCGGCCCGGAAGGTGAACGAGACGAGTTGCGCCCGGTCGCGTGCGCCGACCTTCGTCATGGCCCGCACCGCATGCGTCTTCACGGTGAACGGCGACACGGACATCTGGGCCGCGATCTCGTCGTTGCCGAGGCCGCTCGCGATGAGAACGACCACGTCCCGTTCCCTGGGGGTCAGGGCGCCGAAGCGGAGCAGCAGTTCCCGGTCGACCACCGGGGGCGGGCTGTCGGTCATATGGCCGATGAGTGCGGCCGTCGCGGCGGCCGACAGCGCACCGCCACCGCCGACGACCTCCTTGATCCCGCCGACGAGTTCAGCGGGGCTCGCGGTCTTGCTCAGAAAGCCGTTGGCGCCCGCGCGCAGGGCGGCGAGAACGATGTCGTCCTGGTCAAACGTGGTCAGCACCATCACCCGCAGCTCCTCGGGCGAGTGCTCCTTGCGGATCCGGCGCGTGGCTTCGACCCCGTCGATGCCGGGCATCCGGATGTCCATCAGGACCAGGTCCACGGGGTTCTCCCGGAGGAAGGGGATGGCCTGGAGCCCGTCGGAGAGATCTCCCGCGACCACCAGGCCCGGGTCGAGCTGAAGCATCGTCCGGATGCCCGCCCGCACCTCGTCCTGGTCGTCGACGATCAGAATCCGCGTCATCAGACGGCCGCTCCCACCGGGCTGAACTCCGCGTGCACCCGGAACCGTCCGTCGTCACTGTCGATCGTCAGCCGCCCGCTGGAGGACTCGACCCGTTCGCGCATCCCCACGAGCCCCAGTCCGCTGCCCGCGTGGGAGCCGCGGAGTGCGGGACCGACCCGGTTCTCCACGGTGACGCGGATCCTGCCGTCGCGCTCGCACACCTCCACCGTCGCCGCCCCCTCCCCGTGCCGGTAGGCATTGGTGAGCGCTTCCTGAACGACCCGGTAGACCGTCACGCCGACACTGGGCTCCACGAAACCGTCGGGGACGTCGATCGAGGGCCGGACGTCCAGGCCGATGCTCTCGAACGAGGCGATCAGCCCTTCCAGGCCGCTGAGCGACGGGGTCGGCCGCAGCGCCTCGTCGCCGGACGTGTCGTCCCCGAGGCGCAGCAGCGCCAGGATCCGTTGCGTTTCGACGACGACGGTACGGGCGCTGGACCTGGCCGAGTCGAGGGCCTGCCGGGAGGATGCGGCGCCTTCGGGCAGCCCGATCTCCGCGGCACCGAGGTGCAGGCTCAACATCGCGACCTGGTGCCCGATGACGTCGTGGAGGTCCCGCGCGATGCGGAGCCGTTCTTCGGTCACCCGTCGGGTGGCCTCGATCTCGCGGGTGGCGATGGCGCTCTCCGCCCGCTCCTCCAGGATCCACCAGTGGTCCCGGTGGATCCGCAGCGCGGCCCCCGTCGCCCCTCCCGCTATGGCCGAGAAGAGGGCGGCGGCTCCCACGACCGCCCCGCCGCGGAATCCCCCCAAGGTCATGAACGCGCCCAGGAAGAACGCCGCCACGATGGCGGTCCCGACCAGCGGCTGCCTCCCCCTGAGGGTGACCGAGAACAGCACGAGCACCGCCATCATCCACACCGAGAGGGGGTCGTGGCCCACCGCAGTGACCGCGAAGGACGCCGCACTCGTCACGACCAGTCCCGCCCACGGCCGCCACCACGAGAGGGCGACACCGCCACCGGCGAGGAGTACGGAGAGGGCCGTCGGCCCGTCCGACCCCCTCAGCACCACCGCCACGAGCTGCCCGGTGAACACCAGCGCGGCCACCGCGTAGGCGGCTCGGTGCAGCGCCTCGGGGCGGCGGACCCACAGGGGCGCCGCGGGCCCGTCCTGATCGTTCCGCGCCTTGACCATGGCCTGATTCTCGTTCCCGTGTGCTGCGGCCGTGTACTTCGAACGAAGTAGACGGCGATCCTGCTTCGGCCGCTGGAGACGGCAGAACGCATGCGAGCGAAATGGATGGCAGAAGTACTTCGATCGAAGTACGTGGCTCCTCCCGGGGCCGCTGAGACTCGTCATCGAGGCGACCGTCTCACCACCATCTCGATCACAACGGGACACCCGATGACTCACACCACCGTAACTCCGGCCCCGGCCACCACCCCGATGTTGTCCTCCGGGCTCCGATCGCTCTACCTGATCCGCGTCGCCTTCTCCCTGATCTGGGTGGCGCTCCTCTTCACGACCTCCGCCTCACTGGTGTCGACGGACAAGCCCACCGTGATCGCGGCCGTGCTGCTGATCATCTACCCCCTGTGGGACGTCATCGCCACGCTCCTCGAGCGCCGTATGGCGGGCACCGGCTCGGATCCCGGCTCCACCACGAGCCGCGTCAGCACCGTCAACGTGGCTCTCGGCCTCGCCACCACCGCCGGAATGATCGTCGCCGTCTTCTCCACCCTCAGGGCGGCCCTTCTCGTGTTCGGCGTCTGGGCCCTCGCCGCCGGAGCGATCCAGCTCGTCGTGGCGATCCGGCGCCGTCGCGCGGTCGGCGGCCAGTGGCCCATGGTCATCAGCGGCGCACAGTCCACCCTCGCCGGTGCCACCATCGCCGCCACCTCCGCCTCGGCGACGAGCGGCCTGTCCACCGTCGCCGGATACTCCGCCTTCGGCGCCTTCTGGTTCCTCGTCTCCGTCATCGCCCTGAGCCTCCGCGGCCGACGCGCGGGGCTGGGGGCGTGACGCCGCGCCCGGAGGATCAGCGTTTCCTGCCGGTCGACCGCCAGGCCCCGATACGTCCGTGGGTCTGGAGGCTTCACCGCGTGGCGAGGGCGTCGTCCGTACGTCGCGGAGCTGCGTCATAGGTCCGCGGTGTCGCGGTGGCGCGGGCAGCGGCAGGGTGGGTACTGGCTCGACTGCAGGGGGTCGAGCTTGTCCTTGATCACGACGACCACCCTGCCGAGCTCCTGCGTGATGACCGCGCCGTCCGGCGAGACGCGGTAGACGCGCATCGTCATCCGTGGAGCGGTGGATTCGGTGTGTGAGAACACGGTGACCTGTCTTTCCGGTCGGCCAATTACGTTGTGTGCTCACACCGTTGCGTTACGGCGCGTAGGCTGGAAAGAGGCGACACGTCCCAGCCAAGATCGCGGGACAAGAGGGGATGCACGATGCCGTTCCAGCCACGCGAACTCTTTCCCGACCGCTCGGCACGCGACCTCTTCGGCGCGGAGATCCGCCGCCACCGGGAGAAGGCGGACATGTCGTTACGGCGGCTGTCCGAGGTGCTGAACTACAGCAAATCGCATCTGGCCCGGATCGAGGCGGCGGAGTCCCTGCCGTACGACGACCTTCCGGCGAAGTTGGATGCGTGTTTTGGGGCGGACGGGATGTTCGCGCGGTTGTATGCGCTGGCGAAGAATGAGCCCTATCCGTCAAAGCTGCGCCGTGTAGTGGAAGTTGAAAAGCGCGCGGTCACGATCGAGCAATACGCGTGTGCAACCATTCCTGGCCTGCTCCAGACCCCCGAACTCGCGAAGGCGTCGCTGCGCATCGGCAATCGGTTCGCCCCTGACGCGGAGATCGAGGAGTGGACGAAGGCCCGCATCGCCCGACAGTCGCGGCTAACCGAACCACGGCCACCGCACTGTTGGTTCATCGTGGACGAGGCGGCATTGCGCCGCGCGGCGGGTGGACCAGAGGTTATGCGCCGCCAGCTGGGGTCCCTCCTTGAGCGCGGGACGCAGCCCTACGTAACCATTCAGGTCCTGCCGTTCAGGGCGGGCCAGCATGTGGAGGCGGGCGGTTCCCTGCTGCTCTACACGCTGCCGAACGAACCACTGCTGGCCTACGAAGAAGGCAGCCGGTTCGGGACGTTCATCGAGGACCTGGACCGAGTCGCGGAGCGTCGGAAGAACTACGATCTGCTCAGGGCCATGGCCCTCTCGCCACGGGACTCCGAGGCGATGATCCGAGCCGTGATGAAGGACTGGACCTCATGGGAAGCGCCCCAGATCTGATAACCGCGTGGCGCAAGAGCAGTTACAGCAGTAACGGGGGCGGAGAGTGCGTCGAGGTCGCCGACAACCTCCCCGGGATCGTCCCCGTACGCGACTCCAAGGACCCCGACGGGCCCGTCCTCATATTCCCCCACGGCTCGTGGAACGCCTTCATAGCCAGCCTGAAGAACAGCGCAAGCACATGAGCCGCCTCCTCGTCGTCCGCAACGCGGACCGCAGTGGGCTGGGGCGGTTGCGGCCCTGGTGGGAGGAGATGGGGCTGACCGTGGTCGAAACCGACGGCGCGTCGGCCCCCGCGTCCCCGGAGGGTTTCGACGCGGTGGTCCTGCTCGGCGGTGGCTTTCTGCCGGATGCCGACGCGTACGCGCCCTGGCTACCGGCCGAACGGGAACTCGCCAGGCGTGCCGTCGCCGAAGGGGTCCCGTTGCTGGGGATCTGTCTGGGGGCGCAGGTGCTCGCCGTCGCGGCGGGTGGGACCGTACTCGGCGATCACGGTCGGCCGGAGCGGGGCTCGTGTGCCGTCCGGCTGCGGCCCGAGGCCGACGCCGATGCGCTGTTCGCCGGGATGCCGCATGAGTTCCGGGCCATTCAGAACCACCGTGACCAGATCACCGCGCTTCCCCCCGGCGCCGTATGGCTCGCGTCGAGCGACGCCTGTCCGGTGCAGGCGTTCCGGATGGGCGAGCGGGCCTGGGGGGTGCAGTTCCATCCGGAGGCGGGGGCGGACCGCCTCGACGGCTGGGACGAGGCCGCGCTGGCCGACGCGGGCCTGGACCTGGGCGCGCTCCGGGCCGAGGCCGAGCGGGTCGAGCCGGAGTCCGTGCGTACGGCACGGCGGCTGGCGGCGAACTTCGCGGAGGTGGTCCTCAGCGGAGCAGCAGTTGGAGTCCGCCCAACACCGTCGCCCCGATGACCAGTTGCTCGAAGAGCCGCTGGTTGATCCGGTCCACGCACGCCTTACCGATGTACGCACCGGGCAGGACGAAGAGCGCCAGCAGCGCGTCCAGGAGCAGGGAACGGCCGTCGATCAGGCCGAGGCCGACGCTGAAGGGGACCTTGGCGACGTTGACGATGAGGAAGAACCAGGCCGAGGTGCCTAGGAAGCCGAGCTTCCGGAAACCGGCGGAGAGGAGGTAGAGCGACATCACGGGACCGCCCGCGTTGGCCACCATCGTGGTGAAGCCGCCGAGCACGCCGTACGAACCGGCCTTGAGCCGTGCGCCCGCCCCGTCGGCGGCCGGGACCTCCGGGGCCGCCGCCCGGGCGGCCGCGCGGCGCCGCCACAGCGTGACGCCCGCCATCAACAGCAGGATCGCGCCGATGGAGGTCCGCACCTCCGCGTCCCCGGCCCACAGCATGAACACCGTCCCCACCACGACTCCGGCCGCGACGGCCGGGAACAGCCGGAGCAGGGTCCCCCAGTGGGCGTGCCGACGGTAGGTGCCCACGGCGAGCACATCGCCGACGATCAGCAGGGGCAACAGCACACCGGTCGACGCCCGGGCCGGAAGCACGGCCGCGAAGATCGCGAGGCTGACGGTATTGGCGCCGCTGACGGCGGTCTTCGAGAAGCCGACGAGTATCGCTGCCGCCGCGAGCGCGGCGAACTCCCAGAGGGTAACGGTGTACATGCCACGGAATCATTCCAGGCCACCGCAACCCCCCGGAGCCAGCGGGTCTCTCCCCTCCCCGCAGCATCGATATGCGGCTCCGCCGCCCGGTAAGGGCTCCGCCCCTGGACCCCGGGGCCCGGGGCGGAGCCCCACCGGCGACTGAGCAGCGGGGGCTGGGGCCAAGCCCACCGACGATCAAGGAGCAGGGGCTGGGACGGAGCCCCGCCCCCAGCCCTCCGACAATCGAGGAGCAGGACCTGAGCCGCAGTCCCACCCTCTAGCCCCTCCGGCGACTGAACAGCACGCGCTAGAGCCGAACCCCACCCTCCAACCCACCGGCAACTGAACAGCACACGCTAGAGCCGAACCCCACCCTCCAACCCACCGGCAACTGAACAGCACACGCTAGAGCCGAACCCCACCCTCCAACCCACCGGCGATTGAGGAGCGGGGGCTGGGGCCGAACCCCGCGCTCCAGCCCCTCCGGCGATTGAGGAGCGGGGGCTGGGGCGGAGCCCCAGTTGAGGGAAGGGGCGGGGAGGGGAACAGTCCGCCGCAGGCGACATGAGCGGCGGCGGCGGCCGGGCCCGGTGTCAGAGGCGCGCGTGATACTGGCCGCATGGGCAGGCAGGAGTTTGTGCGGGCCGGCGCCGGGCTCGGGCAGGGTCTCGGCGGGATGGTGGTGTCCGCCGTCGGATATCGCTCCCAGGGGATACCCCCGGCGCTGCACCGGGGGCTGCCGTCCCCCTACCTCACGCTGATCTTCTCCCTTGAGGGCCCCGTCGTGGGCGGCAGCACCCCCGAGCAGGCGCAGGGCGCCGCCGCCGCGCGCACGGAGATCGTCGTGGGCGGTCTGCACCAGCGACCGGCGTACATCCTCCAGCCCGGCCGCGAGGCCGGTGTGCAGCTCGCGGTGCATCCGCTGGCCGCGCGCACCCTGCTGGGGCTTCCGGCCGGTGCGCTCGCCGCCGAGGACGACCTGGTCACCGCCGGGGCCGACGTACTGGGCAGGCGGGCCGCCGACATCCACGAGCGGCTGTGTGAGCAGCGGACATGGGAGGACCGGTTCACCACGCTCGGCGCGTATCTGCGGGAGCGCGCGGCCGCGAGTGAGGACGGGACGCCGGTGCGGAGCGAGGTCGCCGAGGCGTGGGCCTGGCTGGCCCGGCACCGGGGGGCCGGGACGCTGACGGGCCTGGCCGAGCATGTGTCGCTCAGCCCGCGCCGCCTGACCAGCGTGTTCCAGGCCGAGACGGGGCTGAGCCCCAAGCAGGCGGCCCGGCTGATGCGCTTCCAGCACGCCAGGAACACGGTGGTCAGGGCCGTCGCGGCGGACCGGGCGCCGGACCTGGCCCGGGTCGCCGCAGACTGCGGCTACTTCGACCACTCCCACCTGGTGCGCGACTTCCGTCAGTACACCGGGGTGAGCCCGACCGCCTGGTTGGCCGAAGAGTGCCGGAATATCCAAGCCGGGGGCCACCTCTACGGCGAAGAGTAGATCCCATGAGTACCGCACCGAATCAGCAGCAGAAGCAGCAAAGCCAGCAGACGCCATCCCGTGAGGCCGCCATCTGGCCCACGCTCCAGGCCCATGACGCCGTCGCCCTGATCGACTTCCTGGTCGACACGGTCGGCTTCCTGCGCACCGCCGTCTACCGGGACGGGGACCGCGTCGCCCACGCCCAGCTCGACTGGCCCGAGGGCGGCGGGATCATGCTCGGCTCGTACGACCCGGAGACCAAGTCCTGGTGCCTGGAGCCGGGCACCTTCGGGGCGTACGTCGTCACCGACCACGTCGACGCGCTGTACGAGCGCCTCAGCGCGGCCGGAGTGCGGGTGCTCCGGCCGATCGAGGACCAGGAGTACGGCAGCCGGGAATTCGCCATCGCCGACCCGGAGGGCAACAAGTGGTCCTTCGGCACGTACCCGGGCGAGCCCCGGCCCGCGACCGGCTGACTCCGGCCCCACCGGCCCCGCCGGGCCCGAACGCGTTCACCAGCACCGCGTTCACCGGCACCGGGTTCAGGCGCCGACCCGGACGCCCCGGGCCCGGCGGGCCCCGCGCAGGAGCTCGCCCCACCACAGCAGCTCGTCCAGCACCGGACTTCGCCGGGCGGGTGGCGACCCTCGCCGCCCTGCCGAGGGCGAGCGGCGTACTGCGTCTGGTCCACCCCGAGGAGGGGGAGCTCCGCCTCGCGTACGAGACGCTGGAGCTGCCCGCCGACGACGATCAGCTCCTGGTGGTGCACCTCCCCGCCGACGACGCCTCGGCCGCCGCGCTGGACCGGCTGACGGGCCGCCGGTCGGGGGCGTTGCGCGCGGTGTCCGGCTGAGGTCCGTCGGACACCCCTTTAGGTAGGGGAAGCCTCCAGGTAGTGGAAGCCGGGCTTCGGGTGCATCAGGAAGTCGTGGTGCGAGATGTTCCACGCGTACGCGCCCGCCATCGCGAAGGCGACCCGGTCGCCCACCCGTAGCTCCGCGACCGGGACCCGGCTGGCCAGGACGTCCTTCGGGGTGCACAGCTGGCCGACCAGCGTGACCGGCTCGTCCCGTACGGCCGGGCGCGTCCAGGGCCGGGTCCAGACGGCATCCGTGGGCAGCACCTGAAAGGGCTGGTCGTGCCGTTTGGTGGCGGGGGTGCGGAGGTGGTGGGTGCCGCCGCGCACCACCGCGAACGCCTCGCCGCCGCTGTGCTTGATGTCCAGCACCTCGGTGACGTACCAGCCGCAGTAGACGGTCAGCGCCCGGCCGGGCTCGATCCGCAGGGTGAGGCCGGGGTGGCGCAGGGCGAGGTCCGCGATGCCCCGGCCGTAGGCGGCCCAGTCGAAGCGGCGGTCGGGACGGGCGTAGTCCACGCCCATCCCGCCGCCGACGTTCACCTCGGTGATGCCCAGGCCGTGGCGTTCGGACAGCTTCCGCGCCCAGTCGACGATCGCGGCGGCCACGGCCACCTGGGCGGGGGCGTCGAGGCCGCTGGCGAGGTGGGCGTGGATGCCGCGCAGCCGGAGGGGGTTGCCCGGGGCGGGCTGGGTGAGCTGGGCGAGGCAGCGTTCCACGGCCTCGGGGTCCAGCCCGAAGGGGCTGGGCCCGCCGCCCATGGCAAGCGCGGCACCGCCCAGCAAGGCACCGTGCGGCGCGGCACCACCCGACACGGCACCGCCCGGCGTGGTGCCACCCGGCACGGCACCGTCCGGAGTGGTGCCGCCCGACGCGGGGGCGCCCGGCGCCGTGCTGCGAAGCCCTTCGCCGCCCACCCGCTCGCCGAGCAGCCCCGAACCGTCCGCCCGCTCGCCGAGCAGCCCCTCACTACGCAGCCCCTCGGCGTCCGTCCGCTCGCCGTTCAGCGGGAGGTTGACGCGCAGGAGGACGTCCACGGTGTCGATCCCCGCGTCCTGCGCCGCCCCGGCCAGCTGCCTCAGTTCCTGCTCGCTCTCCACGTGGAACCGCTCCACGCCGAGCGCCAGCGCCCGCCGCAACTCCCCCTCGGTCTTGCCCGGACCGCCGAAGGCCAGCGGCGCCCCGGGCACGGCCGCGCGGACGTGTTCCGCCTCCCCGCCGGAGGCGACCTCATAGCCGGTGACATGGGGCGCGAGGGCCTGGAGGACGGCGGGCGCCGGGTTGGCCTTCGCGGCGTAGTACAGCTCCAGGCCCGGCGGCAGCGCGTCCCGTACGGCCCGTGCGTGCGCGCGGAGCGCGGCCAGGTCGTAGACGTAGGCGGGAAGGCCCTCGCCGGTGAGCTCCGTGGCGAGGGTGCGGACGGCGGAGGTGATCAACGGCTGCTCCCGGGGTGCATGACGTGGGCCGCCTCGGACAGCAGGGCGGACGCGAGCGGGCTGGCGATGCGGACATAGCCCGCGCGGCGGTCGGCCCGGCGGCCCCAGCGGGTGAGGAGGTTGGCCTTCGCGGGCAGCGGCACGCCCGCCACCAGGGCGCGCAGCGCGGGCGGGTGGTCATGGGCCGCCGAGCGCTCGCACAGCACCCGGCGGACCGCCGACCACAGCGCGGGCTCCAGCCCCGGACTGCGGTCGGCGAGGGCGGCCACCATCTCGGCGATGTGGTTGACCAGCAGGCAGTACACCACCCGGTCCCAGCCGCGCTCCCGCTCGTACGTCAGCGGGCGGGCCACCGCCCCGGGCAGCGCGGCGAGCGCGGCGGTGTGGTGTTCGGGCACCAGCTTGGTGCCCTCCAGATCGCGGAAGAGCACCTGACGGGGGGTGCCGTCGGCGGGATCGACGCCGATGACGACGTTTTGGAGGTGGGGTTCGAGGACCACTCCGTGGTCGAAGTAGGCGGCCAGCACGGGCGGTACGAGCAGGTCAAGGTACGCCCGCCACCAGGCGGAGAGCCGGTCGGGGCCGGAGTCGGGGAGGAGCCGGGAGATCTGGGCGCCGCTGGTCGGGTACTCATCGGCGACGGCCGCCGCGAGCAGCGCGGTCAGGCCCGGCCGCAGCCGGGCGGCCAGCCCTTCGCGGACGATCACCCCGAAGCCCTCGGTCAGCTGGCGGCCGGTTCCGCCGTTGCCGCCGCCGTCCTGGCGGTCGCCGAGGTCCAGCGTCCGGTACGCGGGTTCGCGCAGCAGCTCACAGCCGGGGAAGCGGACGGCGAGATCGGTGGCGACCGGCTCCAGCAGCCGGGTCAGGGCGACGGCGCCGGACAGCTCGTAGTCGGCGTTCTTGCGCAGGCAGTTGGTGATCCGCACGTTCAGGCTGAACTTGAGGAAGTCCCGGCCGTCGTAGAGCGTGCGGACCGACGCGGTCGGCGCGAACTCCGCGCCGCCCGGCCCGAGGTCCAGCACCTCGCCCCGGGCGATGGCCGCCCGCAGCGGCCGGTGCTCGCGCAGCATCGCGTACTGCCAGGGGTGCGCGGGCAGCAGCCGGTAGCCCTCGGGGACGGCGCCCTGCCGGTCCAGCGCGGCGAGCGCCCCGGGCCGCGCGGACTCCTCACGGACGTACTCCTGGCGTACGGCGAGGTGGTGCAGCGGGAAGCGCGCCCCGGCCTCGGGGGCGAACCGGGACCAGGAGTCGGCGCTGCCGGTGCGGGCCTTGGGGGTGGGGTGGAAGCGGTGGCCGAAGAGGAGGGACTGCTCGGAGGCGAGGTAGAGGTCCTGGGCGTCGACGGGCGAGGTGGCCCGGTCGGGCGAAGTGGACCGGTCAGGCGAGGTGGCCCGGTGCCCAAGCGCCGCCAGGGCGGCCGTCATCCCCGCGTGGCTGGAGGCCACCTGGCCCAGGAACTCGTCGTTGTGCACCCCCGTGCGCAGCTGCAGCTCCCGGTGGATCCGCTCGGCCAGCGCATGCCAGGACACCTCGGCCCAGGTGCCGTCGCGCTCCTCGCTGACCGGCCCGGTGAAGCGGTGCGCCCCGATGAGGGAGGTGCGCCGCAGCCCGACGCGCAGCAGCACCCCGCAGCGCGGCAGCCTCAGCCGCAGCCACCCGTCGGCCACGGCGGTCTGGTGCTCCGGGCCCGACACCTCACGGAGCAGACAGTTGAGGAGGGTGTGGGCGGTGGCGTGGTCGGCGGAGGCCACGGTCGCGGCGGGCGAGGAGGTCATGGGCATGGGGCGGCTCCAACGGGTGCGGAGGAGAGGGGGTACGGGGGGAAGTACGGGGCTCGGTGGACGTGCGGGGTTCGGGGGTCCGGTTCGGGGACGGGGGGCCGATCGGACGCGGCGGTCATCTGCCGCTTCCCCGCAGCAGATAGTTGGGCCCGGTGACGTAGTGCTTGTTGATGTCCGCGGCGCCCGAGCGCTCCTTGGTGAACAGGGTGCCCGCGGTGACCATCGCCTTGACCGGCAGCCGGTCCGCGTCCAGCACCCGTCTGCGCAGCAACTCGGCGGCGGCGCCGGGCCGATGCGCGGCGAGCCGGTCGACGGCGTCGGTGAGCCGGTCGCGCAGCCGCCGCAGCAGGGCGTCGAGCGGGGCCCGGCCGAGGCGGGCGAGCTCGAAGAGGGGGGCGGCGGCGCAGAGGTGGACGGTGATGGTGGTGAACACATCGGCCACCGGCCCGTCGCCGGACGTCAGGATCCTGCGGTCGTCGAATCCGCACAGATCGGCGGCCGGTCCGCCGCCGATCATGGCGGCGAGGCGTATCGCGTGGACGCGGGGGCCGTCGTGGTCCTTGATGAGCAGCCGGAGCCGGGGCGCGGAGCCGCGGTTCTCGCCGATGTCCTCGCCGCCGTTCTCGAAGATCAGCGAGGTGTTCTGCTGATGGGACTCCAGCGCGATGCCGTACGCGAAGAGGGTGGTGTGGAAGTCGAACAGCAGCGTGAGGTAGTCGTCGAGCAGGGCGAGGACGTCCCCGCCGTAGTGGCGTTCGGCGAGCACGTCGATGACGAGCGTGCCGTCGGAGGCGGAAGCCGGGGCGGGGGCGGGCGCGAGCAGCCCGGCGAGCGGCACGACGGTGGTGTTCTCCAGGCCGGGCGGGTAGCGGCGGACGAGCGTGGCGAGCAGTTCGTGTCCGGCGTGGAGGTGGGTGGTCTCGTCGGCGAGCAGCACGGTGCGGCCGAACCTCGGCTCGCGCGCGATCACGGCCTCCACGAGCCGCTGCGCCACTTCGCCGTCGGCCAGGGTGCCGGGCTTGATGGACCGCCGGTTGCGCTGGCCCAGCGTGGAGGTGGTGAGGGGCAGCTTGAGGTGGACGAGGGGGTCGTCGGCGAGGTTGTCCGCGAGGCCGTCGGCCACGGCCACGGTCCGCATGGAGAGGGTGGGCCGTACGTCCAGCAGAGGGCGTCCGGCGAGCCGGGCGGCGCCTTGGAGCCCGGCCGCGCGGAGGGCGCTCTCCAGCGGGGGGCCGAGGGTGAGCGGATGCACGGGGAGGGCGAGCCGCCCCTCGCCCGGCCCGAGCCCGAGCTCTTCGGGCGCGGGCCACCAGCCCGGCAGCCGCGCCGGGTCCCCGCACACCGCCTCGCGCGGGAGCACGAGCCAGCGCAGCGGAAAGGTGGGGTGGAACTCGGGTGCGTGGGCCCTTAATTGGTCCTCGCTGAAGAGGGCCCGCCCCCGGCTGGTGGGGTAGACCGGGTGGTCGCGGAAGGCGGCGAGCGTGTCATACGCGACGGACCCGCCCATCCCGGCCCACCGCTCCCCGTACCGCGCGCCCAACTCGGCGACGACGCGGGGCCGTACGCGGGTGTGCAACCGCGTGGCGTCGAGCGCCCGGCGGCATTCGTCCACGAAGACGTCGTAGAGCGCCCGGTCCTCGTCCGGTACGGCCCCCCGCAGCCGCCCGAGGACGGCGTCGAGCCCGGTGAGCACGGTCCCGGCGGCGGCCGGTTCCTGCCCGTCGTGCGGGGGCAGGCAGAGCAGCCGGGGCGGGCGGCGGGCGCGGATGTCGCACTGGAAGCCTTCGGGTTCCACCGGCAGCAGCACGCTTTCGCTCCCCTTCAGCCCCTTCAGCCCCTTCAGCGCGATGCGGATGCGCAGCCAGTCGCCGTCGGCGCGCGGCACCGGAGCGGCCCGGCCGCGCAGCTTGTAGGCGTCCTCCCGGAGGAGCGTGTCCAGCACCCGTCCGAGAAGCTCCTCTTCCGCTGATTCCGCTGATTCCGCCGTCTCCGCCGTTTCCGCCGTTTCCTCTGTCACACGATCTCCCATCGGTGGGCCGCGAGGAACCGCGCCACCTCCGCGTCGATCCGCCCCTGGTCGGTGCCGGTGGCCCGGAGTACGCCGAGGAAGTCGCGGTTGGTGCGGTGGAGCGGGTGCTCCTCGCCGATCCCGCGCAGCGGCCGGTAGTCCAGGCGTACGCCGTCGCGCTCGGTGACACTGGCCGGAGGGGCGGCGGCGAGCCGTCCGGCGCGGTCGGCCGTGACGTACTCCATGCGCACCCTGCCGTCGGTCCGGGCGCCGAGGTCGTCCGGCAGCGGCTCGCCCATGTGCGTACGGAGGACGTACTCGAAAAGGGGGATGCCGAGGAGTTCGGCGAGGACGAGGTCGCACTGGTCGCCTATGGCACGGTAGTTGACCTCGATGAGGCGGGCCCGGTCCCCCTGGGCGACGTACTCGGTATGGCACACGCCGAAGCCGACGCCCAGCGCGCGCAGCTGCGCCAGCACCTGGTCGGTGTGCGGCTGTGGCGGCGGGGCGGGCAGCAGGTGCAGCCGTTCCTCGATGAAGTGCGGGGGCGGCGAGAGCTCGGTGCGGAAGGCGCCGAGGACGTGGAGGGTGCGGCCGTCGCCGAGGGTTTCGAGGGTGCGCAGCTCGCCGTTCAGGAACTCCTCGACGACCAGGGCGGCGCCGGGCCGCCGCTCCCGTATCTCGGCGCAGCGCCGGACGAGTTCGTCCGCGTCGGCGACGAGGACGACGTCCTCGCTGGCCACGCCCTCCCGGGGTTTGAGCACACAGGGATAGGGCGCGTCGAGCCCGGCGAGGGTGGCGGGGTCCTGCCCGGTGGCGAGCTCGGCGGACCAGACGGGGTCGGCGACGTCCGGACCGGCGGCGGCGAGGGCGCGGCGCAGCTCGGCCTTGTTCTTGGTGCGCAGCGCGGCGCGCCAGTCCTTGCCCGGGAGGCCGAAGTACTGGGCGGCGAGGGCGGCTTGGGCCTGGAGGTGGTCGCTGTTGGTGAAGACGGCGCGGGGGCGGTGGCGGTGGCCGTCGGCGGCGATACGGCTGATCACCTCGGCGTAGTCCCGTACGTCACAGGGGACGATGTCGAGGGCGGGGAAGTCGGGGGCGGGGCGCGGGGACGCCCCTTCCATCCCCTCCTCCTGCTGAGCGTAGGCGCGCTCATGGGCCTCGGGCTGGTCGGTGAGGAGGGTGACCGCCAGGCCGAGGCGGGCCGCCGCGGGGAGGAAGCCCTCGGTGACCGAGTCGGTGGGGTTGAGGGCGAGGAGGTGGAGCCGATGCCCCCGCCCCCGCCCCGGCGGCGGGGCGGGGGCGGCCGGGGCCGCCGAGGTGCCGTGGAGGGCAGGGGAGGAGAACGGCCGTGACGCCGCATCGAGATCATTCTCGTTCACGGCCCGAGATTAGGTTAGGCATGCCTAAGACCGCTAATTCGACGTTCCGGTCCGCCCGTTTGGCCCTGATTAGCCGTCATGATCGTCAAGGCTCGGCGTCAACGGGGTAGCCCGATACGGCGATGCCGGGCGCGGCGCGCGGCGAGCCGTTCGTCCGGGTCCTGGGCGCGGAGGGCGGCGAGCTCGGCACCGAGGAGCCGGCCGAGACGGCTGAGGAAGGCGTCGGAGGCGGCGCCGCCGACCTCGGAGGCGTCCCCGACCTCGCGAGCATCCTCTTCGACCCCGGGAGCATCCCCGACCCCGGGAGCATCCCCGACCCCAGGAGCGTCCTCCTCGACGATGCGATCGACGATGCCCTGGGACAGGAGGTCCGCGGAACGTACGCCCTGGCGGGCGGCCACCTCGTAGGCCCGTTCCGTCGTGCGGTGGAGGATCGCGGACGCGCCCTCGGGCGGCAGCGGCGACAGCCAGGCGTGGCGCGCCGCCACGACCCGGTCCGCGGGCAGCAGCGCGAGCGCGGCGCCACCGGCGCCCTGGCCGAGCAGCAGACAGAGGGTGGGCGCGGGCAGGGTCACCATGTCGGCGAGGCACCGCGCTATCTCCGCCGCGAGCCCGCCCTCCTCGGCCTCGCGGCTGAGCGCGGCGCCCGCGGTGTCGATGACGGTGAGCAGTGGCAACCCGAGCTCGGCGGCGATCCGCATCCCGCGCCGAGCGGTCCGCAGCCCGGCCGGCCCCAGCGCCTGCCCCGCCCCCGGCCCCTCGGCGGTCTCGCCCTTGCGGACGCTGCGCCGGTTGTGCCCGAGGACGACGCAGGGCGTCCCCCCGACCCGGGCGAGCGCGAGCAGCAACCCGGGATCGTGCTCCCCGGCCCCGGTACCGCTGAGCGGACTCACATCCTCGGCGGCCACCCGCAACAGATCCCGCACCCCGGGCCGCTCCACCCGCCGAGAGACCCGTATCGACACCTCCGCGGACGGCACGACCGCCCCCGCGTCCGCGTCACCGGGCGTCCCGGGCGCGGATGTCCCGGAGCCGTCCACCGCCTCCGGTGCGACGTCCTCGCGCCGACCGGGCTCCCCCGCCTCCGGCCCGGTGTCGGCGGCGGAGGCCGGTGCCCCACTCTCCGCACCCTCGGGCGCTCCGCTGACCCCGGCGGAGGCGGCGAGCGCAGCTTGATCGTGGGCGCCCGACGCGTCACCGGCGGCCCCGGCCGCCTCCGGCGTGGCGGCGCCATCCGGACCCGGCTCGGCATCACACCCGCCGTGCGCCACGTGTCCGGGGGTGGCCGACGAGGGCGCGGCCTCCATGTCCCACCGGCCCGCGGCCGCCTCGCCGCGTGCGGCGGTTCCCTTCGCCTCCGCCGCCTCCGCGCCGCCACGCCCATTGCCGGACGCGGCGGGCGGATGGCCCCCGGCCGACGAAGCCCCGCGCCTCCCCGGTGGCCCTCCGGGCGCGGGCTCGGCGGAGGCTGCGCCGCCGTCCCCGGGCTGGCCCGCGGCGGGCGCCGCCCCCGCCGCCGGGGCGGGCCCGGGGGCGGCGGCCCCCACGGGCGAGGAGGGCCCGGAGGCCGGGGGCGGCTCGGGCGTCGCATCGCCCGCGCACAGCACCCCCAGCACTTGGGCCGCCACGCCCGACAGGCGGCTCAGCGGGAGGACCGCGTCGATCAGGCCGTGGTGCATCAGGTTCTCGGCGTTCTGGACGCCGGGCGGGAACTCCTCGCCGTAAAGGGCCTCGTGTACGCGCGGGCCCATGAAGCCGATCAGGGCGCCGGGCTCGGCGGCGGTGACATGGCCCAGGGAGCCCCAGGAGGCGAGGACGCCGCCGGTGGTGGGGTGGCGGAGGTGGACGAGGTACGGCAGGCCCGCCGCCTTGTGGTCCGTGATCGCCGCGGCCACCTTCACCATCTGCAGGAACGCGACCGTACCCTCCTGCATCCGGGTGCCGCCCGACGCCGGTGCCGCCAGCAGCGGCAGCCGCTCCGCCGTGGCCCGCTCCACGGCCCGTACCAGCCGCTCCCCCGCGACCACCCCGATCGAACCGGCCAGGAAGCGGAACTCGCAGGCGACCAGCGCCACCCTGCGCCCCTCGATACGGCCCTCACCGGTGATGACCGACTCGTCCAGCCCGGTGCGCTCCCGCGCCCGCTCCAGGTCGGCCCGGTACTCGGGGTCGTCCGTCACGATCTCCACCGGTTCGTCCCAGCCGTGCCAGCTGCCGGGGTCGACGATGGCCCCGATCAGCTCACGGGCCGAGGGGCGGGAGGCGCGGAAGGTGCCCGAGGCATCCGTGGCGCGGGGCGAGTTCGTACCGGTCATATGTGTCACCCTTCCACGCCGTCGGCTCCCCGCAATCATCCGCGATCACCCGCGATCACCTCTGGTAGATCACCTGGGGCACGCCGCCGCCCGGCCAGTCTCAGCCCTACCTGAGCTGTTCCTTAACGGCGCCATAAGACCGGCGAGGAGGCCCCTCGGCGGGGCTAGCGTGCTACGCGTCACCCCCCGACCAACGTCACCCCCACTGGCGTCCCCACCGAAGGAGTCCCCCACGATGACCGCTCGTGCGACCGCTCGCCGACGAACCGCCCGTATCGCCGTGCTCGGCATGGTGCCCCTCGCCCTCACCGCGCTGAGCGCCGACCCGGCCTCCGCGCACGGTTCGATGACGGACCCGGTCAGCCGGGTGTCGGCGTGTTTCGCCGAGGGGCCGGAGAGCCCGGACTCGGCGGCCTGCAAGGCGGCCGTCCAGGCGGGCGGCACCCAGGCGCTCTACGACTGGAACGAGGTCAACATCCCGGACGCCGCCGGGCGCCACAAGGAGATCATCCCGGACGGAAAGCTGTGCAGCGCGGGCCGCGACAAGTACAAGGGCCTGGACCTGCCGCGCGCCGACTGGCCCGCCACCGCCATGACGGCCGGTGAGCACACCTTCGCCTACCGGGCCACCGCGCCCCACCGGGGCAGCTTCGAGCTCTACATCACCAAGGACGGCTACGACCCGACGAAGCCGCTGGCCTGGGACGACCTGGAGGCGGAGCCGTTCGCCAAGGTCACCGACCCCACCCTGCAGGACGGGAGTTACACCTTCTCGGGAAAGGTGCCGGGCAAGTCGGGCCGCCATCTGATCTACAGCGTCTGGCAGCGCTCGGACAGCCCGGAGGCGTTCTACACCTGCTCGGACGTGACCTTCGGCGGAGCGGCCACCGCGGCCAGGGGAGCCGGGACGAAGGCGGGTTCGGCACCCACCGCCGCCGTGCCCAACGACGCCCAGATAGCGAAGGGCGCCGAGAAGTCCACGGTCGATCACCACGGCCACGGCGGTGACAGCGGCACCGAGGCCGACCGCCAGAAGGGGAACCACCCCGAGGCCAAGAGCGCCGAGGTGAGGGCCGCGAGCGCCGGGCCGGAGGGCTCGCAGGACTCACAGGACACGCAGGGCTCACCCGCCGCGCAGAACGGGAGCGCCGCCGACGGGCAGCACCTCGCCGAGACCGGGGGCGACGGGTCCACCGGCCCCCTGGCCATCGGCGGCGCCGCGGTCCTGGCCGCCGGCGCGGCCGTGCTGTTCGCCGTCGCCAACCGCCGCAAGACCGTACGGCGGAGCCGCGGCTGAGCCACCGAGGCGCTGCGGCGCTAAGCCACCGAGGCGCTGAGGCGCTGAGGCGCCGCTGACGCCGTAGGCGTCCACGGCCGATCGGCCGCCGATCGGACGGAGTCGGTTCCGGGGAGGAGGACGGCCCCCCGGGACCGGCTCTCCTTGTTCCCCACGGTTGTTCCCTACGGCGCCTCCTCGGCCAGCGCCGCGTCCAGGGCCGCCGTCAGCCGCCGGACCCGCGCCTGCAGATCCACCGCCTCCGCCAGGCCGAGGCCGCTGGCCTCGATCGCCGCCAGGGGTACGCCCTGGGCGCGCTCCTTCAGCGCCGCCCCCTCCGCCGTGAGCCGGACCGTCACCGAGCGCTCGTCGTGTGCACTGCGCTCACGCTGGACGAGCCCGGCCGACTGCATCCGCTTGAGCAGCGGCGAGAGGGTGCCGGAGTCCAGCCGCAGATACTCCCCCAGCCGCTTGACCGGCATCTCCCCGTACTCCCAGAGCACCAGCATGGCCAGGTACTGCGGATAGGTCAGCCCCGTGTCGCTCAGTACCCGGCGGTAGAGGCTGTCGAAGGCGCGGGAGGCGGCGTGCAGGGTGAAGCAGAGCTGCCGATCGAGCCGGAGCAGTTCATCGGAGGGCAGCGGCTGGGAGGTGGTGGCGCGGTCGGTCGTGCTGTCGGTCGTGGTGCGGTCGGGCTGGTGTGACATGCCTCCAGCGTACCCTTTAGTTGTGCACAACTTAATTGTGTGCTCTACTTTTGCCCGGAGGCGGGGCACCCCGAGCCCCCACCTCCCTCCGACACCGGAACACCAACGGAACACCAAAGGGATGGTCTTCATGGACGCGCTCTACACCGCGGTGGCCACGGCCAACGGACGCGACGGCCGGGCCGTGAGCTCCGACGGACAGCTCGACCTGCCGCTGGCCATGCCGCCCGCCCTCGGCGGCGACGGCAAGGGCACCAACCCCGAGCAGCTGTTCGCCGCTGGCTATGCCGCCTGCTTCGCCTCCGCGCTCGGCCTCGTCGGCCGCCAGGCCAAGGTCGACACCAAGGACATCTCGGTCACCGCCGAGGTCGGTATCGGCAAGGACGCGGCGGACGACGGCTTCGGGCTCAAGGTGACGCTGCGCGTCGAGCTGCCGGACGACCTGGAGAACGAGACCGGCCGCAAGCTGGTCGAGCAGGCGCACCAGGTGTGCCCGTACTCCAAGGCGACGCGGGGCAACCTCGAGGTCGAGCTCATCGCCGAGTAAATCGCCGAGTAAATCGCCGACTAATCAGACGGCCGCCCCCATGGGGGCAACGCTTGGACGCGCCCTGCCCGTACGGAACGAGGCAGGGCGCGCCATGACGGACGAGGCATCCACTTCCGGTGCTCCGTGTTCGCGGAGACGGTGGTGGAGCCTCGTCCGCTTGCCGTCAAGCGCCAAGCGTCAAGCGTCAGTCGTCCGACGCACAGGTCGTCGGCGTGGCGTGTTCCGGGTCAAGGGCGTTGACGGCCTCGTGGAAGGCCAGGCCGTCGGTCAGCCCGATGGTCACGTGCTCGGAGATATCGGTCGCGCACAGGTCCTGGATCACCACGTTCTTGACGTTCGGCCCGGAGAGGAACTGCTCCCGGTACGGCGTGGCGACCTCGTCGTACTTGGTCGAGATGACGGTGTAGCGCACTCCGGGGACGGTGTCGCCGCCCTCGTTGAGCCGCCGCAGGAGGTCCGAGCCGACCACCTGGTCCATCAGCGCCGGGGCGCCCTTGGCGATGATGTCACCGGCCCCGGGGAAGTAGTCCAGCAGCTTCGTCAGCCCGGACAGGGTGGTTCCGTGGTTGGTGGGGGCGATGCCGACCAGGGCGTTCACCTTCGGCGCGCCACCGAGGAACTTGAGGTAGTAGCGGGGCATCATCCCGCCCTGCGAATGTCCGACCATGTCGACCTCGGCGGCGCCGGTGGCGGTGAGCACCCGGTCCACATAGGCGGACAGCTGCTCGGCGGACCGGTCGACCGGCCCCAGACCGTGGAACAGCGGGACGAGGGGCAGTTGGCCGTAGTCGAGGGAGAAGACGCAGTAACCGCGCTCGACCAGGTACGGGGCGAAGCCCAGCCAGTTGTCCACGGAGTTGCCGAAGGTGCCGTGCACCAGGACGACGGGCCGGGGGTGTTGGGCCGAGGGCTTGCAGGAGTAGTCGTTCCAGCCGCTGCTCACCGCCTCCGACGCGGTGTCCGTGGCGAGCGCGGCGGTGGGGGTGGCCGCGGTCGCCGCGACCGCGAAGGCCAGGGCGGGCAGTAAGGTGCGGGTCTTGGTCTTCCGGGATCGCCGGATACGCCTCCGGGGCAGCATCACATGAACTCCTCGCTGGTGGGGGAGAGAGTCGCGCTGACGATGCGCTTGCGCTGCGACCTGCGATCCGGATCACAAGAGTGGTGCGCTCACTCGAAATTACGCGCGAGTAGCAAAGCCATCCAGCCATATGCCGGTGAAGGAACGTTCACGTCCTTTTCACGGGACGTTCGGAAATCCGACGGGCCGGGGTGACACCGGCCACACGGACCACCCCGGACCCGCCCCCGGACCAGCCCCGGACCCGCACCGCGCGGCCACCCCGAACCACCGGATGACCGCGTCGCGATGCGCGTCGCGACGCTCCCCGCGGTGGGCGATCCCCCCAACTGCTCCACCCCGCCGAAGAGCTGACGGATGGTGCCCGTTTCAGCCATCGCACATCCCCCCGAAGAATCGCCCATGCGTTCGAACTCAGGTCGCTGACCGGGGCTGATGAGGTTAGAGTAATCGAACGAGAGTACGATGAAGATATCGGGTGTATGGCCGAAAAGGGGTGGAGTGATGGAGGTGCGGCATGACGGGTTTCGCCCATCTGCACGTCGCGTCCGGCTACTCCGCCCGCTACGGCGCCGCCCACCCCGAGCACCTCGTCCAGCGGGCGGCCGAGCGGGGCATGGGGGCGCTCGCGCTCACCGACCGGGACACGGTCGCCGGGATGGTCCGGTTCGCGCAGGCGTGTGCCGGGGCCGGGGTCCGGCCGATCTTCGGTGTCGATCTGGCGGTGGCGGCCCTTGCGCCCCCGCCGCCCGCCCAGCGGCGCCGCACCCCCGCGCGCGGTGGCGCGCACGTCGTCGAACCGCCGCTGCGGTTCGTGCTGCTCGCACAGAACCGGGAGGGCTGGGCGCGGCTGTGCCGCATCACCTCGGCCGCCCATGCCGGTACCCGTGCCGGTGCCCATGGCACCACCGGCACCGGTGCCCGCACCGCGTCCGGCACGGCACCGGTAGTGCCGTGGGAGGCGCTGCGCGAGCACGGCGGCCCCGGTCTGACCGTGCTGCTCGGACCGCTCTCGGAGCCGGTACGGGCGCTGTCGGCGGGCCGGGAGGACATCGCGGTGAGGCTGCTTGCCCCGTGGAAAGAGATCTTCGGGAGCGGGGTCCGACTGGAGACCGTCGCGCAGAAACGTTTCGGCACCGGTCCGGGATCCCTGCGCCTGGCCGCCCGCACCCTGGCACTGGCCGATCGCACCCGTACCACCGCCGTGCTCTCCAACGCCGTCCGCTATGCCGACCCGGACCAGCACCGCCTCGCCGACGTCCTGGACGCCGCACGGCTGCTGCGGCCGATCGACCGGCGCCGCCTGGACAGCGGGCAGCGCTGGCTCAAGGACGAGCGGGGAATGGAGACCGTCGCGCGGATGATCGCCGAGTGCACCGGAGCCGGGCGTACCGGAGCCGGGCGTACCGGAGCGGATGTCCGGCGGGCACACCGCCTGGTGGCGGACACCGCTGCCACGGCGGCCGCGTGCGTCCTCGACCCCGAGGCGGACCTCGGGCTCGGCAGGCCGCACTTCCCGGAGCCGTCGCTCTTCGGCGTCGGGTCCCGGGCCGACGGTGCGGCACAGCTGCTGCGCAGGCGGTGCGAGGAGGGCCTGGACCGGCGCGGCCTCGACCGCGACCGGGCGGCACTGGACCGGCTGGAGCAGGAGCTCGCCGTCATCTCCGAGCTGGACTACGACTCGTACTTCCTCGCCGTCGGCCAGGTGGTGGCCGACATCCGGGCCGCGGGCATCCGGGTCGCCGCCCGCGGCTCGGGCGCCGGTTCGCTGGTCTGCCACGCGCTGGGCATCGCCACCGCCAACCCGCTCGACCACCGCCTGCTGTTCGAACGCTTCCTCAGCGTGCGCCGGGGCTCGCTGCCCGACATCGACATCGACGTGGAGTCCGCCCGGCGGCTGGAGTGCTACGACGCGATCTTCGAGCGGTTCGGCGAGGAACGGGTGGCGGTCACCGCGATGCCCGAGACCTACCGGGCCCGCCGCGCCCTGCGCGACACCGGCCTCGCCCTGGGCATCGCGCCCGCGGACGTCGACCGGATCGCCAAGAGCTTCCCGCACCTGCCGGCCTCCGACATCACGGGCGCCCTCGCCGAACTGCCCGAGCTGCGGCAGCTGGCGGCCGAGGCACACCGGTACGGACCGCTGTGGGAGCTCGCCGAGGGCCTTGACTCCCTGGTCCACGGGATGGCCATGCACCCCTGCGGCGTGGTCATCAGCGACGCGACCCTCCTGGACCGGCTGCCGGTACAGCCCACTCCGCAGGGCGACTACCCCATGGCCATGGCCGCGAAGGAGGAGATCGAGGCATTGGGCAACATCAAACTCGACGTCCTGGGCGTGCGGATGCAGTCCGCGATGGCCCATGCCGTCACCGAGATCGAGCGGACCACCGGCCGCCGCATCGAGCTGGACGACCCCCGGCAGGTGCCGCTCGACGACGTCTTCGCGTTCAAGCTCATCCAGGAGAGCCGTACCCTGGGCCTGTTCCAGCTGGAGTCGCCCGGCCAGCAGGATCTGCTGTCCCGGCTGCAGCCCCGCGACCAGCAGGACGTCATCGCCGACATCAGCCTCTTCCGCCCCGGCCCGGTCGCCGGTGGCATGCCCGAGCGCTATATCGCCGCACGCCACGGCGGTACACCGGACTACGCCCACCCGGACCTCGAACCGGTGCTCGCCGACACCTACGGCGTGACCATCTGGCACGAGCAGATCATCGAGACCCTGCATGTGATGACCGGCTGCGACCGGGCCCTCGCGGAGATCGCCCGGCGGGCGCTCGGCGACAAGGACCGGCTGCCCGGGATCAAGGACTGGTTCCACGGCCTGGCCCGCGCGCGCGGCTACGGCGCGGCCGTACGGGACGAGGTCTGGAAGACCGTCGAGGCGTTCGGCGCGTACGGCTTCTGCCGCGCCCACGCGGTCGCCTTCGCCGTACCGGCCCTGCAGAGCGCCTGGCTCAAGGCGCACTATCCGGCGTTCCTGCTGGCGGGCCTCCTCGAACACGACCCCGGCATGTGGCCCAAGCGGGTCCTCGTCTCCGACGCCCGCCGCGACGGCGTCCCCGTGCTGCCCGTCGACATCAACCGCTCCCGGGTGAAACACACCGTGGAAGGGGCCGGGGGAGAGCGGTGGGGCACGCGGCTCGCACTGTCCGCGGTGCACGGCATCAGCGAGGAGGAGTGCGCCCGGATCGAGGAGGGGCAGCCGTACGGATCGCTGTCGGACTTCTGGCAGCGGGCCCGCCCCAGCAGACCGGTCGCCGAACACCTCGCGGAGATCGGCGCCCTGAACTCCCTCCACGACGGCCGCCTCACCCGCCGCGACCTGCTGCTCCAGATCGCCGAGCTGCACCGGCAGTCCCGCGGCCGGAGCGCGGGCTCGGGCCAACTGCCGTTCGCCGCCGGGGCCATCGGCGGGGCGGAGCCGAGCGGGCTGCCGGAGATGACCGGCCGCGAGACCCTGAGCGCCGAGCTGAGCACCCTCGGCATCGACGTCTCCAAGCACCTGATGGAGCACCACCACCGGCTCCTGCGGGAGATCGGCGCGACCGACGCGGCGCATCTGGCCGGTCTGCGCGCCGGTCAGCAGGTCCTCGTCGCCGGGGTACGGGCGGCCACCCAGACCCCGCCGATCGCCAGCGGCAGGCGCATCATCTTCGTCACCCTGGAGGACGGCTCCGGCCTGGTCGACCTGGCCTTCTTCGAGGACTCCCACCCGGCCTGCGCCCACACCGTCTTCCACAGCGGGCTGCTGCTGGTGCGCGGCACGGTCCAGGTGCGCGGCACCCGGCGCACCGTCGTCGGCACCATGGCCTGGGACCTGGACGAGATCGCCACCGCCCGCCGGGACAACGGCCCCGAGGCCGCCCTCGCCCTCCTCGGCGCCAGCCATCCGCACCCGACCCCCGCCCAGCCGGGGCGCACCCTGGCCAACGGCACGACGGGGGCCCGGCTGCACCCGTACGCCGACCTCCAGCCCGCCGGCACCCGCTCCGCCGATCTGAGGAAGTTCGGCTACACCAGCCCGGGGAGCGCGGGATGACCACACGCGGGATGACCACACGGCGGCGGCATATCGCCCACCTCCATCTGCACGCCCCGCTGACCGAGGAACAGTACGGCGATGTCATCGAACTGATGTCCGGCGTCACACCGCATGTCCAGGCCGTACCGCCGGGCGCCGTTCAACTGGACCTGACGTCGGCGCTCCGGTACTTCGACCTGTCCCCGTACGACGTGGTCCAGCTGGCGAAGATCAGGCTGAAGGCCCTCTACGGCATCGACAGCAGCGCCGGGCTCGCGGACAACCGCATGCTGGCGGCCATGGCGGCCGACGCGTCCCCGCCGGGGGACACCACCTGGGTCCCGGCCGAACGGGCCGCCGAGTGGCTGTACCCCCGGCCGGTCGCCGCGCTGCCCGGCATCGGCCGCACCACGGCGGCCGTCCTCACCCGGTACGGCCTGCACACCATCGGCCAGGTCGCCGACCTGCCCCCGGCGACCCTGCAACGGCTCCTCGGCGCAGACCGGGCACGGCTGCTGGCCGAACGCGCCCGCGGTCACGACCCCCGCCCGGTCACCCCCGTGGAACCGGCGGCCCACCTGACCGCCGACCACGTGCTCGACCGGGACTGCCTCGACCCGGCACAGCACCACCGGGCCGTCCTCGGCCTGGCCGACCAGATCGGCCAACGCCTGCGCGGCGAGCGCCAGGTCGCCGGGCGGCTCACCCTCACCGTGCGGTACGCCGACCGCAGCTCCACCACCCGCATGCGCACGCTGCCGGAACCCACCGACCACTCCCCCGCCCTCGCGGCGACCGCCCTGGGCCTGCTGACCGCACTCGGACTGCAGCGAGCACGGGTCCGCGCCTACGCGATCCGCGCCGATGACCTGCGGCCGGCCGAAGGCGCCCACCGTCAGCTCTCCCTGGACCCCGGTGACGCACGGGCCCGCGCCGCGGAGGGCGCCGCGGACCGCGCCCGCCGGCGCTTCGGGCCGGAGGCCGTACGTCCAGCCGCCCTGGCGGACTGGCCGCTCGCCGCCTCGTGAACGGTGCCGGTTCTCGTGAGCGATGCCGGTTCCCGACCCCTGCCAACCGGCGGCCGCCCACGTATGCTGATCACCATGACGGAGGGATCACTGCTCGATCTGCTGCGGGAGCAGCGCACCGGCGCGCTCATCACCCTCAAGCGGGACGGACGGCCGCAGCTGTCCAATGTCGCCTTCACCTATGACCCCGCGGCGCGCCTCATCCGGATCTCCGTCACCGACGACCGCGCCAAGACCCGCAATCTGCGCCGCGATCCGCGCGCGAGCTTCTACGTCACCAGCGGGGACCACTCCTCCTATCTGGTGGCCGAGGGCGATGCCGAGCTGACACCGGTCGCCGCCGATCCCCATGACGCCACCGCCGATGAGCTGGTGGAGGTCTACCGCGCGATCCAGGGCGAGCATCCGGACTGGGAGGAGTTCCGCACGGCGATGGTGGCCGAGCGGCGGCTGGTGGTGCGGCTGCGGGCGGAGCGCGGTTACGGCTGGGGGCGGCAGGCCGGACCCCTGAGCGGAGAGCTCGGCTGACCCCACTCCGCCGGCCGGGACCCCACTCCGCCGGTCGGCTTGCCCTGGCAGGTTCTCGCCCTGGCGCGGTGCGCGACGACCCTCATCCCAGGGGCACCAGAACCATCCCTCGACCTCGCTCACCTGAGCGCTGTTGAATCGATTTGAGCACTCCGGCACCCCGCTGAGCACGCCGTCCGCAGGAGCGCGCGACGGTGGACGGGGCCCTTGAGGGGCGCGATGCGCGCGGTGCCGCGCACCCGGTCGCCACGCGGCGTTCCGCGTCCGGACATCCCTCACACGCGACAATAAGCCACCGAACGACTACTTGTAGCGACCGGAAGTGCTCGATCGATGTGCGTTCCTGGCGCGCACCGCGTAGAACTCCGTCCGGTATCTGCAACAACGAGCAAGGGAGTGTTCGAAATGCGGAAGACTACTGGGGCGATCGGGCTGGGAGCCGCACTGGCGATGAGTGCCGTGCTGGGGATCGGCACGAGCGGCGCGGCGCACGCCGCGCCCGCCAAGCCGCAGAGCCTGTATCCGCCGTCCGCGCTGGTCCTGACCGTCGGCTGGGGGGCCGACGCGGCCACGGCCGAGGTCCAGCGGGCGGTGACTCTGAGCTGTCGCCCCACCCCCACCGGCACCCACCCGGCCCCCGCTCAGGCATGTGCCGAACTCCGCTCCGTGGGCGGCACGTTCGGCCAGCTGCGGACCGGGGCGGAGTCCGGCCGGGTGTGCACCAAGGAATGGCATCCCATCACGGTCACCGCCGAGGGGATCTGGGACGGCCGCCGGGTGTCGTACGAGCACACCTTCGCGAACAACTGCTTCAAGAGCGCGGCCCCGACGATGGTCTTCGAGTTCTGACGGCGGTCTTCGCGTTCTGGCGTTGGTCCTCGCGTTCTGGCGTTGGCCCTCGCGCTCTGACGGCGGTCTTCGCGCGCTGATGGACCGAACGTAAAAAGGGAAGGCCCCCGGACACCGTCCACGGGTGTCCGGGGGCCTGCCTTCGTTCACATTAGTCAGCCAGCTCAGCCGATCTCGGCGCCGAACGCGTCCAGCGCCTCAGGCACCGGCTGGAAGAAGGTCTCGCCGCCCGAGGAGCAGTCACCGCTGCCGCCGGAGGTCAGACCCAGCGCCGTGTCGCCCGAGAAGAGCGCGCCGCCGCTGTCGCCGGGCTCGGCGCAGACGGTGGTCTGGATCAGCCCTTCGACCGTCCCCTCCTGGTAGTTGACGGTCGCGTTGAGGCCGGTGACCTCGCCGTCGTGCACCTGGGTGGTGGAGCCGCTGCGCTGCACCGTCTGGCCGACGGTGGCGTCACCGGCCTTGGCGATCTCCTGGGTGCTGCCGTTGTAGAGGTCGACCGCGCTCGGGTGGTCGGTGTCCTTGGTGTACTTGACCAGGCCGTAGTCGTTGCCGGGGAACTCGCTGCCCTCGTTGGTCCCGATCTCCTCGCCGCCCTGCGAGTCCGACCAGCTGCTGATGGCCTCGGTGCAGTGACCGGCGGTCAGGAAGTACGGCTCGCCGCCCTTGACGACGTTGAACCCGAGCGAGCAGCGCCCACCGTCGCCCCAGATGGCGTCGCCACCGGCGATGAAGGTGGAGAACTTCCCGGCCGAGCGCTTCACCTCGACCTTGTCGCCGAGCGCGTCGGCGACCTTGTTGAGGGTGGCCATCCGGGTGCCCTTGACGGAGCTGTCCGCGGTGACGACGACCTTGTTGCTTCTGGGGTCCACCGACCACGAGGTGCCGGGGATGGTGGCCTTCTGCTTCAGCGTCTGACGCGCCTTGCTCAGCTCGGCCAGGGTGTTCGTGACCACCTTGGCCTCGGCCCCGGCCTCCCGGACCTTGTCCACGGCGCCCTTGTTGACGACGTTGACGACGAGCTTCTTGGTCTTGGCGTCGTAGTACGAACCCGCCGTGTCGCTCTTGAGCGAGGAGGTGAGCGTATGGGCGAGCTTTCCGGCGGCGCCGACCGAGAGGGTGTCGGGCTGGGGCTCACCGGGGGCGGCGTTGGCGCTCTGCAGGGTGATGCCGGTGGCGACCAGGGCCGCTATGCCGGCTCCGGCGATGGCGACGCGACGCTTGGGTATGCGACGGTGCTTCAACTCTCTGCCTTCCAGTGGGGGGTTGGGCCCATCGGCAGTGGGGTGCCAGGGCCCGGAGGGCGTAACGACACAGCGCATCTCCCCACTCAGGGGCGCGTCCATGCCAATTTGCGCCGCCGAGTATTCCCATCACCACCGGGTGCGCACAAGGGTGCGTTCACGTCATGGGCGTGAAATTTACCCTGCGGACTCATGTCCGGACATGGCGGCGCCCGCACACCTTGGAGGTGTACGGGCACCGAACCAGTTATCCGGACGAGCCGTCAAACCGGGAGGATCACCGCATGGAATCCCTCAGAGGGCCCCATGCCGGACATCGCCTCCCACGGCTCACCCCATGGCTCATCGCTCGACCGCATGGGGCTCCGGCTCCGCCCCCGGCTCGCGCTCGGTGAGCGTCGGCATCGCCTGCCGGGCGGGCTGGGCCGCCTGCACGGGCTGGGCGGGCTGCGAGGGCGCGGCCTCCCGCTCCGGCTCGGCGGCCGGACCGGCGGCCGGGGCGCCGCCCTCCGCACCGCCCTCCGTCCGGGCCGCCGCCGGGATCTCCTGCTGACCCTTCTCCAGGAAGCGCAGCAGCTCGACCGGGATGGGCAGCACCAGTGTGGAGTTCTTCTCGGCGGCGACCGCCATCACCGTCTGCAGCAGCCGCAGCTGGAGCGCCGAGGGGGTGTCGGCCATCTGGGAGGCGGCCTCGGCCAGCTTCTTCGACGCCTGCAGCTCCGCGTCCGCGTTGATCACCCGGGCGCGGCGCTCCCGGTCGGCCTCGGCCTGGCGGGCCATCGACCGCTTCATGGTCTCCGGCAGCGACACGTCCTTGATCTCCACCCGGTCGATATGGACGCCCCATCCGACGGCCGGGCTGTCGATCATGAGCTCCAGGCCCTGGTTGAGCTTCTCCCGGTTGGAGAGCAGATCGTCCAGATCGCTCTTCCCGATGATCGACCGCAGCGAGGTCTGGGCCATCTGGGAGACGGCGAAGCGGTAGTCCTCCACCGCGACCAGCGCCTCGGCCGCGTCCACGACCTTGAAGTAGACCACGGCATCGACCCGCACGGTCACATTGTCCCGGGTGATGCCCTCCTGGGCGGGGACGGGCATCGTCACGATCTGCATATTGACCTTGTGGAGCCGGTCAACGAACGGGACGATCATGGTGAATCCCGGCCCCCGGGTATTCGAGCGGAGCCTCCCGAGCCGGAAGACCACCCCCCGCTCGTACTGCTTGACCACCCGGGCCGCGGCCAGCACGCCCAGGGCCCCGAGGCAAGCCAGTACCACTATCAGTGTCACGAGCGCATCGACCATCACGGCCACCTGCCGTCCGTATCGCGAACAATGCCCCTCGTGGGGTACTGATGTCCACGATAGTCCGCCCGCCGAAGAGTGGGGAGGGCTGTGGAAAACCCCCGTCCGGCAGCGCGGACGGGGGTTCTCGGTCAGCCTGGTGCGGAGCTGATCAGCGGAGGAACGGCGCCGGTCAGTAGACGTTCACGCCGTACGCGTTCAGCGCCTCGACGACCGGCTGGAAGAACGTGGTGCCACCGGAGGTGCAGTTGCCGCTGCCGCCGGAGGTGAGGCCCAGGGCGGTGGAGCCGGCGTAGAGCGGGCCGCCGCTGTCGCCGGGCTCGGCGCAGACCGTGGTCTGGATCATGCCGTAGACGATGTCGCCGCCGCCGTAGTTGACCGTGGCGTTCAGCGCGGTGACCCGGCCGCTGTGGATGCCGGTGGTGGAGCCGCGCCGGGTGACCGTCTGGCCCACGGTCGGGTTGGCGGCCGAGGTGATGTCCTGGCTGCCGACGGTGCCCTCGGGGGAGACCGAGCCGCTGTACCGGACCAGACCGTAGTCATTGGTCGGGAAGCTGGAGCCGGACGTCGGGCCGATGGTGGTGGTGTGGCCGGAGTTCGACCACCAGGTGCCGGCGCCGTCGGTGCAGTGACCGGCGGTGACGAAGTAGTTGGCCCCACTGCTGTTGCGCACGTTGAAGCCGAGGGAGCAGCGCCAGCTACTCGCGTAGATCGCGTCGCCGCCCGAGATCAGCTTCTGGATCTTGCCGGAGGTCCGCTTGACCTCGATCGCGTCGGCGCTCGCACCGGCGGTGTTCTTGATCTTGCTTATCTCACTCTGGGACACCGTGCTGTCGGCGGTGACCACGAGCTTGTTGGTCCCCTTCTCGACGTACCAGGCGGTGCCCGCGACATCGGCCTCGAGAACGGCACTGCTCGCCGACTTGGCCTCGGCCGCGCTGAAGGTGCGGGCGCCGTCGCTGCCGGCGTAGGCGGCGGGGGCGGCGAGTGCCGTTCCGGCCACCAGGGCGGAGGTCGCGGCGATCAGGGCGATGCGTCTCGCCTGGGTGCTGTGGGGGGCGTTGCGCTTGATCCTCAACTCTTCCTCCGGGGAATCGGGGGTCCGCTTGGGTGGGCAGGCCCGTGAGGCGCAGTCAACGAGCACGCCGACATGACCGATTCGGCGTGCCCCTGACAAGCGCTTCCGGAAGTATTCGTGGCACCGGCCACAGTGCGCAAGAGGACAATTCGGAACAGCCGTCGGGCACACGCCACATGGCCCCGGCGGGTTCAGGCCGCCGGGGCTTGTGCTCCCATCCCCTTGGGTATCCCGTGAGACGGACGCGCGGGCGATCGGGTTCCGTTATGGCGCGGACGTATCGCCCCCCGTCGGCAGAGCCGCCGCGCGGCCGCTCAGCTCCCCTCCCCCGGACGCCGAAGCCCCAGGTGGTCGCGGAGTGTCGGACCGGTGTACGCGGTGCGGAACACCCCGCGCTCCTGGAGCAGCGGCACCACCCGGTCCACGAAGTCATCGAGCCCGCCGGGGGTCAGATGGGGCACCAGGATGAAGCCGTCGGCGGCGTCGGCGGCCACGAATTCCGCCATCTCCGCCGCGACCGCCTCCGGGGTGCCGACGAACGACTGCCGCCCGGTCGCCTCGATGACGGTCTGCCGGATGGACAGCCCCTTCTCCTCCGACAGCGCCCGCCACTTGGCGGCGACGGCCAGCGGATCGCCATGCCGCACCCGGCCCTGGGCCAACTGGGACCCCGGGTCGGGGTCGATGTCCGGAAGCGGCCCGTCCGGGTCGTAGCCGGACAGGTCCACGCCCCAGATCTGCTCCAGGGTGAGGATCGCGGTCTGCGGCGAGACCTGCTGCCGCCGGATCTCGGCGGCCCTCTCCCGGGCCTCGGCCGGGGTGTCGCCGAGCACCAGGGTCACCCCGGGCATGATCTTCAGCTCCTCGGGGGCGCGCCCGTACCGCGCGAGCCGCCGCTTGACGTCGGCGTAGAAGGCGCGTCCGGCCTCCAGCGCGCCGTGCCGGGTGAAGATGATGTCGGCGGTCGAGGCGGCGAACTCCCGGCCCTCGTCGGAGTCCCCGGCCTGGATCACCACCGGATGGCCCTGTGGCGAGCGCGGCACGCCGAACTCACCGCCGATGGTGAAGTGGTCGCCGCTGTGGGCGAACGGGCGCGGCGTGCCGTCCGGCGTCCAGGAGTCCCACAGCTCACGGGCGGTGGCGAGGAACTCGGCGGCCCGGGTGTAGCGGTCGGCCCGGTCCAGGAAGCCGCCGCGCCGGAAGTTCTCGCCGGTGAAGGCGTCGGAGGAGGTGACCACGTTCCAGGCGGCGCGGCCCCCGCTGAGATGGTCCAGGGAGGCGAACCGGCGGGCCAGCTCGTACGGTTCGTTGAACGTGGCGTTGACGGTGGCGGCCAGCCCCAGCCGTTCGGTGACGGCGGCCAGCGCGTTCAGCACGGTGATCGACTCGGGCCTGCCGACCACGTCGAGATCGTGGATCCGGCCGTTGTGCTCGCGCAGCCGCAGCCCCTCGGCGAGGAAGAAGAAGTCGAACAGCCCGCGCTCGGCGGTGCGCGCGAGGTGTTCGAAGGAGGAGAAGTCGATCTGGCTCCCGAGGGCGGGGGCGCGCGAAGCGCCCCGGCCGGGGGTGGTGGTCGGGACGGTCCAGACGGTGGTGTTGTTGACACCGGGGAAGTGGGCCGCGAGATGGATCTGCCGGGGCCGCGAGGTCATCGGACGGCCTCCCTCTCCAGGGCGTAGCGGTTGGCCGGACGGGAGAGCCCCAGGTGGTCACGGAGTGTCGCACCGGGGTAGAAGGTGCGGAACAGCCCCCGGTGCTGGAGCAGCGCCACGGTACCGTTGACGAAGCGTTCCAGGTCATGGCGTGGGGCGACGGGGGTGATGTGGAAGCCGTCCACGGCGTCTGCGGTGTGCCAGCCGGTGATCAGCTCGGCGAGCTCCACCGGTCCCCCGCGGTACAGCGGAGGCCCGCCCGGCGTGTCGGTCAGCGGGTCCTGCGGCGCGCCGCCCGTGGCCGGGGAGTTCCCGGGCGCGCCCTCCCCGTCGGCCAGGTCCACGGAGACGGCGGCGAGCACGGTGAGCGCGCCGGGCTCCCGGCCGTACGCAAGCGCCCGCCGCCGCAGTTCGTCGCGGATCCGGCCCGCCTCTCCCGGGGAGGTGGCGCGGATGTACGCCACATCGGCGTGTCGCGCCACGGTCGGCCAGGTCACCGGGTCGGTGGCGGCGACGGCCACCACCGGGTGGCCCTGTGGGGGCCGGGGCACGATGGCCGGGCCGCGCACCGTGAAGTGGGCGCCCTCGAAGTCCACGTAGTGCAGCTTGTCGCGGTCGATGAAGCGGCCGGTGGCGGTGTCGCGGATCTCGGCGTCGTCCTCCCAGCTGTCCCACAGCCGGGCCACCACATCGGCCACCTCCCCCGCCTCGGCCCACAGCTCCCCGGTGGGGGCGGCGGGGCGGCGGCCCACCAGCCGCGCCTCCGCCTCCGTCGTCGACACCTCGATCCGCCAGCCCGCCCGGCCGCGGCTCACCCAGTCCAGGGTGGCCACGGACGAGGAGAGATGGAACGGCTCGGTGTGGGTGGTGGTGACGGTCGGCACCAGTCCGATCCGCCCGGTGGCGGGCGCGACACGCGCGAGGACGGCGAGCGCGTCGAGCCTGCCCCGGCCCGGCCCCGGGGGGCCGAAGCTGTCGTCCAGGGTGATGAAGTCGAGCACGCCGTCCTCGGCGAGCCGGGCGAGCTCCACGTAGTACGGCGCCTGGTACTGCCCGTCGCCGTCGATGGCGGCGGCCAGGTGCAGGGTGCCGGTCGGTACGGCCATGGTCGGGGCCTTCCTCGGTCGGGCCCTCCTCGGTCGGGGCCTTCGTCGTTCCTCGGGGGTCAGCGCGGGGGGCAGCGGGTCATGACGTGGGCAGCCCGGGCGGGTTGATCTCGGACTTCTTCACCGCCTCGCTGGAGAGCCCCCACCGCTTCAGGACCTTGGCGTACGAACCGTCCTCGATCACGTGGTCCAGGGCCGCGGCATAGGCGTCGACCAGCCCGCTGCCCTTCTTGGTGGCGGCCGCGATCTTGCCCTGCACCTGGGCGCCACCGCCCGAGAAGCGGCCGATGATCTGGGTCTGGCCGGCCGAGGCGACGTGGTAGGCGGCGGTGGGGTTCGGGCCGAAGTAGGCGTCGATGCGGCCGGACTGGAGGGCGAGGTAGTAGTCGGTGTCCTTCTGGAAGTACTTGATGTCCACGGGCTTGCGGCCCGCCTTCTCGTTCTGCTTGCTCCAGTCGACCAGGATCTTCTCCTGGTTGGTGCCGGAGGAGACCGAGACCGTCTTGCCCGCCACGTCCTCCGGCCCCTTGATCCGCCAGGAGGTGCCCTTCTTGGCCTCGAAGGCGAGGTCGTCCAGCCGGTAGGTGGCGAAGTCGTACTTCTCCTTGCGCTCCTCGGTGACCGTCACATTGGAGAACACGCCGTCGAACTTGGAGCTGTCCAGGCCGACGAAGAGGTTCTCCCAGGAGACCGGCTGGAAGTCGATCTTGAGCCCGAGGGTGTCGGCTACCAACGTGGCGATGTCGAGCTCGGAGCCGATCCGGGTCTTGTCGTCGGTCGCGTAGAAGCCGAGCGGGGCGGAGGCGTCGCTGCTGCCGCCGATGCGCAGGGTGCCGCGCTCACGGATCGCGGCCGGGACCTTCGCCGCGATCGAGTCGACCTTCTTTCCTCTGACGCGGTGCTGGTCCGGGCCGATGTTGATGGAGTTCTTCGAGCCCTTGGAGCCCACCGACTCCTGGGCATCGCCCTCGCCGCAGCCGCCGAGCAGGGCGGAGGCGGTGAGCGCGGCGACGGCGGCGAGGGTGCGGCGGGTCTTCACGGGGGTGCTCCTTGCGTGGCTCGCGTAGCTGAACAACGGGGGTCTGGTGGTGAACAACGGGGGTCTGGTGGAGACCTGTGAACGGGTGAACATCGGCGGCCTCAGAGGACCTTGGAGAGGAACGCCTTGGTGCGCTCGTGGCGCGGCGCGTCAAGCACCTCGGCGGGCGTGCCCCGCTCGACGATCCGGCCGCCGTCCATGAAGACGACGGTGTCGGCGACCTCCCGCGCGAAGCCGATCTCATGGGTGACGACGATCATCGTGGTGCCCTGGTGGGCCAGGTCCTTGATGACGTCAAGGACCTCGCCGACCAGTTCGGGGTCGAGGGCGGAGGTCGGCTCGTCGAAGAGCAGCAGCTCTGGCTCCAGGGCGAGGGCGCGGGCGATCGCCACCCGCTGCTGCTGGCCGCCGGAGAGCTGCCGGGGGTACGCGGCCGTCTTGTCGGCCAGGCCGACCCGGGCGAGCAGCGCCTCGGCGGCGCTCACCGCCTCCTTCCGGGGACGGCGCAGCGCCGAGACCGGCGCCTCGACGACGTTCTCCAGCACGGTCAGATGCGGGAAGAGGTTGAAGTTCTGGAAGACGAAGCCGATCCGGGTGCGCTGCCGGAGGATCTCGCGTTCGCGCAGCTCGTAGAGGCGGTCGCCCTGGCGGCGGTAGCCGATCAGCGAGCCGCCGACGCTGATCCAGCCGCTGTCCACCTTCTCCAGGTGGTTGATGGCGCGCAGCAGGGTGGACTTGCCCGAGCCGGAGGGCCCGAGGACGACGGCCACCTCCCCCGAACGCACCTCCAGGTCGATGCCGCGCAGCACCTGGAGGGACCCGAAGCTCTTGTGGACGGAGCGGATGTCGACCATGGCGGTCATCGGGCGGCCCCCCGAGAGAAGTGGCGCTCGACGTAGTACTGCGCGACCGAGAGCACGGTGGTCAGGATGATGTACCAGACGGTCGCGACCATCAGCAGCGGCACGACCCGGCCGTTGCGCCCGTAGATGACCTGCACCTGGTAGAAGAGCTCGCCGATCGCCATGACGGAGACGATCGAGGTGCCCTTGAAGAGCGAGATGACCTCGTTGGCGGCGTTCGGCAGGATCGACCGCATCGCCTGCGGGAGCACGATCCGGCGCAGCTGCCGCAGCCGGGGGATGCCGAGCGCGGCCGCCGCCTCCAGCTGTCCGCCGTCCACGGCGAGGACCCCGCCGCGCACGATCTCCGCCGCGTAGGCCGCCTGGTGGAGGGCGAGCCCGAGCACCGCCGCGCTCATCGCCCCGACCAGACCCGCGGTGTCGAAGGAGAAGAAGCCGGGGCCGAAGGGGATGCCGAAGTCCAGCCGCTTGTAGAGATAGGTGAGGTTGAACCAGAACAGCAGCTGGACGATGAGCGGGATGGAGCGGAACGCCCAGATATAGGTGAAGGCGACCGACTTCAGGAAGGGGCTCTTGGACAGCCGCATGAAGGCCAGGACGATGCCGAGGGCGAAGCCGAGCGCGGTGCCGTAGAAGGTGAGCTGAATGGTGATCCAGACCGCCTTGAGGATGGTCTGGGTGGTGAAGAAGTTGGCGAAGACGTCCCACTCCCAGCCGGGGTTGGTGATCAGGCCGTGGGCGAACTGGGCCACCAGGACCGCGGTGACGACGACGGCGGCCCAGCGCCAGGGGTGGCGTACCGGGACGACCTTGAGGGCGGAGTAGTCATCGTCTTCGGCGCCGTTCGCGTGGGCCTTGCCGACGGGTGGATCGGAGGTCAGGGACATGGAGAGGGTCCTTCGGAGGGAGAGCGGAGGGTGGTGCGGGAGTGGTGGTCTCGGGGGTGGTTCCGGAGGGGTGGTTCCGGAGGGTGCTGAGGCGGTGCGGACCCAAGCGGTGCGGATCAGGCGGTGCGGCTCAGGCGGTGCGCATCAGGCGGTGCGCATCAGGCGGGCGGTTCGGCTCAGGCGGTGAGCGTGGCGCGACAGGACAGCTCGCGCACACAGAGCAGCAGGGCGCGGGCGGTGGCGTCGTTCTGCCGGAACGCGGGCGCGTTGGTACCGGGCCGGGCGAAGGCGCCCGAGGCACGGGCCTCGGTGTGCGGGCCGAGCGCGAAGCGGCGCGGATGCGGGCCGCCCGCCCGGTCCAGGACCCGGCCGTCCGCGGGGCTGACGGCGAGCAGTCCGGCCGGGGTGGCGGCGGCGCCGTCGCGGTGCAGGGAGCGCAGCAGGGTGTCGCGGGAGCGGTCCACGGTCGGCTCCGGCAGCCGGGCCTCGACCAGCGCACGGGCCTCGACGGCGGCTCCGGGCACACTGGCGGAGCTCGCCCGGAACACCCCGCGCACCGGATCGGTGGTCACGGTCATCTCGGCGCCGAGGAAGCGGACCACTCCGGCGCGGGAGAGCGCGAGCAGCTGCTCCAGCCGGGGCCCCGGCGGACCGGAGGCGAGGAAGCTGAAGAAGCCGTGCCACCAGCCGCCGATGTCGCCGAGCCGGATGAGCTGGCCGTAGACGGAGAGCAGGGCGAGGAAGACGGCCAGGTCGGGGCTGTGGGCGGGGTCGTGGCGGCGGGCGAGGTCGGCCTCGATATGGCCGCGCAGCGCCTGCCGCAGGGCGTCGTGGTCATCGAACCGCAGCCCGGCCAGGGGGCGGTCGAGGGCGTCGAGGTCAAGCCGGTCGGCCGGGTCGGGGACGGCCGCGGCGACCAGGACGTCCAGGTCGGGGCTGCCGGGCGGGCAGGCGGCGTACTTCTCCTCGAACGCGGACCACTCCCCGGCCACGCGCTCGGGATGGGCGGTGAACAGCCGGTGGTAGTGGGCGAACCCGAGCTCCTTGGCGATCAGCGGCCAGACGTCGCGCCGGAAGTCCGGCCGCCCGGGGCGGGAGAGCAGCGCGTCGACCTCGGCGGGGCCGAAGAAGCGCGGCACCGGGGGCCGTTCACCGGCCAGCGAGTAGCCGATCTTGGCGTGGTACGGCACGCCGCGCCGCGAACCGGCGTACAGCACGGGCTCGCGGCCGGAGGGCCGGTAGACCAACTCGCCGTCCGCGCCGCGCTCATAGCGTCCACCGCGCCCCTCGGTGAGCAGCACCATCAGATCCACGAAGGCGAGGCCGAGGCCGCGCACGATCACCGGCTCGCCCGCGCGCAGCGCGCCCACATCGCTGTCGGCGGTGAACTCCGGTGGGAGGTGGACCAGTTGGTGCTCGGCGGCGAACGCGGTGAGCGCGCGCTGTTCGGCGTCCGGCTCGGCGTCGAGGTGGCCGAGGGCGAGGACCACGGCATCGGCGGTGAGCGGCGCGGTCCGCCCCTCCAGCCACACCTGCTGGCGTCCGTCGCGCGGCCCGGTGACGCGTACGGCCCGGTCCCGGTGCTCATGGACGGTGGTCCCGGGCGGCAGCTCGGCCACCGACCGCTCGTACACCCAGCGCAGATAGGCGCTCTGGAGCCGTCTGGTGGCGAAGCTCCGCCCGGTCAGGGCGGCGGCCTCGGCGGCGAGTTCGGGCGGCAGCTCAGCTCCGCGGGCCTCACGGGCCGCACGGACCCCGCGGGCCCATTCGGCGAGGGAGGGGCCGGGGCGTATCGGGCCCTCGCGCTCCACCGACTCGTCGGTGAACATGGTGACGTCCTCGGCCATGGAGTTCATCCACAGCAGCGGGGACTGGTCCGGGCGCCAGATGCGGCCGCCGCCGGGCGGATGCGGATCGACCAGATGCAGCTCGAACGGGGCGCCGTCGCCGTACAGCTCGGGGGCGTTGGCGGCGATGCGCTCGATCAGACCGGTGGCACGCGGGCCCGCTCCGACGATGACCACGGTTGCGGGTGGGACGACGGTGGCGGGTGGGGCGACCGTGCCAGGTGGAACGAGCGTGGCGGGTGGCCGGAAGGGGTGGTCCGGATGCGCGGGACGGTCCGGGTTCGCGAACATGCGGAGGCTCCGTGAGTTCTGAAGTGAACACACGCATGGCCTTCACCACACGCCGGGCCCCTCAGCCCGACTACGGCCGGGCCCCTCAGCCCGGCATGGACCCGAGATTAAGACGACCCCACGGTGCACTGTCAAGGCCGTCCGAACTGTGAACAGCGCGTCTCACCGCAGTTGACGCGGAAGCGGAAGGCTGCTCCACTTGTCCCATGGACTCACGGCGGCGACTGGTCACGCGCGACCACATCGACTTCGGTCGGGTGTGGTCGTCGTCCTGTTCGGGCTGACCGCCCGCCTCCGCTGCCGTAGGGATTCCCTTCCCCAGCGCCTCGAGGCTTCGCCCGCGCCCGCCGGATTCCCTCCCCGGTGCGGCCGCAGCACATCCGCGTCGTCACGCGCCTTCGGCCTTCCCACACACGCCAGTGCCCCACCCTTCCCCTCGGCCCGTTCGCCTTTCCCCTCCCCGCCCCTTCCCACAACCAGAAGCTCCGCCCCTGGAACCCCCGTCTCCCCGGCAAGCGGCGAAGCCCCGGCCTGTCCGGGGGGCCTGGGCCGGAAGCCCCGAACGAGTCCCGCCCGCCCGAGGTCTGGGGCGGAGCCCCAGTTTCAGGACCTGAGACGCAAGCCCCAATCCAGACCCCGAGGCGCAAACCGCAGCCCGCACGGAACCTGGGGCCCAGGCCCCAGTCCGTCCGGGGGCCGGGGCGCACACCCCGACCCGGGGCCTGGCACACAAACCCCAGCCCCGAGGGCCTGAAACGCCAGTCCCAGCCCACCCAGAGTCCGGGGCCTGGGACGAAAGCCCCCATCCCGGACCTGAGGCGCAGATCCCGGCCCGCCCGAGGTCTGGGGCGGAGCCCCAGTTTCAGGACCTGAGACGCAAGCCCCAATCCGGACCCCGAGGCGCAAACCGCAGCCCGCACGGAACCTGGGGCCCAGGCCCCAGTCCGTCCGGGGGCCGGGGCGGAGCCCCGGTTTCGGGAAGGGGCGGGGTGGGGAACAGCCCGCCGCAGGCGTCACGACCCGCCGGACATCCCCTCGCCCTAACGACTAGCAGTCGCAGCCGCAGTCACAACCATCACAGCAGTCGCAGCTGCAGCAGTCACCGCAGTTACTGCAACAGTCACAACAATCGCAGCAGTCACCGCACTTATGGCACAGCCCCTCACGCGGCTGCCCGCTCCACGGATCGTGGTACGGGTCGCGACAGCACACCTGGCAGGTGCAGCAGAGCCCGCTCCACACCAGGCAGCCCGCGAGCAGCCCCCGCCGACGGCCGTGCGGCGGCCCCGGCGGCTCCGGGGGCGCACCGCCGGGGCCGCCCGGGTTGATCCACGGCGACTGCGGCGGCCCGTAGGAGGACTCCGGCGCACCCGGGGCGCCCAGGGCCCCCGCACCCTCGCCTCCGGTGTGCGCGCATCCCGTCGTACCGAAGGCACGGTCCACCGCGCGCCCCAGCTCATGGACCAGCAGTACATGGGCGAGCCGCCCGGAGCCCGCGCCCGCGAATTCGGTGTCCTTGAGCGCCAGCCGCACCCCGTGCACCGCGTCGTCGCACAGCCTGCGGACCTCGGCGAGGTCGGTCCCGGTGGCCGCGATCGGGTTCCAGGCGCCCGTCTCGGCGTCCTCGGCCAGGTCCTCCACCGCGTCCAGCAGATGCGCCAGCCGCCCGAAGAGGCGGCCAGCCTCCTCCAGCGGCGCCCGGTTGCCGGGCCGCCCGGCCAGTACGGCGGTGTGCCCGAAGGCCGCGGCGGTCGCGGTCTCGGTGGGCTCGGTGACTGTCAGCAGCGGGGTGCCGGGGCCCGCGACGGACTCCAGCTCCTCCTGCCGCCCTACCGCGTCCAGCAGCAGCGCGGTGTCGAAGCCCAGCGCGGCGCCGCTGCGCTCCCCCGCCCGGTCCCACCGCCCGGCCACCCGACGCGCGGCCGCGGCGACCGGCCGCCGGGCCAACGCCCCGTCGCCGTCCGCCACATGGTCACGTACCTTCGCCGAGGCCAGCACCAGCGAGACGGTGGCCGCGAGTCGCGCCCCCTCGCCCCGGGCGACCGACGCCGTCCGCATCCCGCGCAGCGGACAGGGCCCGGCGGTGCGCCGCCAGCCCTCCGACCGTCCGGCCTGGGCCTCCACCAGCACGGATATCACCAGGCCGTCGTAATTGGTGGCGATGCGGGCGAACTGTCCGTGGTCCCCCCTCAACGCGAGGCACAGCCCGCACAAATGCGCCATCCACTCGGTGCGCAGGTTTTCCGACAGCCGATGCCGACAAGGCCGGATAATGCCAAACACCACGTTCCCCGTTCACCCGTACGTCCCCGACGTCACCCGTCCGGCAGCGGCGGAGTCTACCCACCGCTCCGTCAGCCTTCGTAACCAGGTGGAACTCTGATATGGCGCCAGCCGTTGTGCACCAGTAACGTCACGAATCCCCTGTGCGGCCGCAATCCACGTGGCAGACCATCCGCATCATGGACGACCATAGAGGGGCGGACAGTACACACCATCAGGGAGAGGAGGCGTCCATGGGATCGGTACGCAAGGCAAGTGCCTGGCTTGGCCTCGTCGACGACAGCGATGACGAGCGCTACTACGACGACGACTACGCCGAGGGGTCCGAGCCCGGCGACTCCTGGATGACCGACCCGCGAGCGCGGGTGGCCGACGAGACCGCGCGGGACCAGGGCACCCGGATCGCCACGGTCACCCCGGACGGATTCCGGGACGCCCGCGGCATCGGCGAGCTGTTCCGGGAGGGCGTACCGGTCATTGTGAACCTCACGACGATGGAGTCCGCCGACGCCAAGCGGGTGGTGGATTTCATGGCCGGGCTGATCTTCGGGCTGCGGGGCTCGATCGACCGGGTGGCCAACCGCGTCTTCCTCCTCACCCCGGCCGACTTCCAGATCGTCAGCGGACAGTCCGGCCACGCCACGGGCTTCTTCAACCAGAGCTAGCGGGGCCGCTCACCGGAACGCGTCGATTCCGGTGAGCGCCTTGCCCAGCACCAGTTGGTGCATTTCGACGGTGCCCTCATAGGTGAGCACGGACTCCAGATTCGTGGCGTGCCGCATCACCGGATACTCCAGCGAGATCCCATTGGCGCCCAGGATCGTCCGGGCCGTACGGCAGATCTCGATCGCCTCCCGCACATTGTTCAGCTTGCCGAAGCTGACCTGCTCGGGGCGGAGCCGCCCCGCCTCCAGACGCCGCCCCAGATGGTGGGCGAGCAGCACCCCCTTGTGGAGCTCCAGCGCCATGTCGGCCAGCTTGGCCTGGGTGAGCTGGAAGCCGCCGATCGGGCGGCCGAACTGCTCCCGCTCACGCGCGTAGTCCAGCGCCGACTCGAACGCGGAGCGGGCCGCGCCCATCGATCCCCAGATGATGCCGTAGCGGGCGTGGCTCAGACAGCTCAGCGGCCCCCGCAACCCGGTGACCTCGGGCAGCACCGCGTCGGCGGGCAGCCGCACCTCATCCAGGACCAGCTCACTGGTGACCGAGGCGCGCAGCGACCACTTGTGCTTGATGTCGGGGGCCGAGAAGCCCGGCGCGTCGGTGGGGACGATGAAACCGCGGACGCCCTCGTCGGTGCGGGCCCACACCACGGCGACCCCGGCCACCGAGCCATTGGTGATCCACATCTTGCGGCCGGTGAGCACCCAGTCCGAGCCGTCCCGCTTGGCGTGGGTGCGCATCCCGGCCGGGTCCGAGCCGTGGTCGGGCTCGGTCAGCCCGAAGCAGCCGATGACCTCGCCGGAGGCCATCCGCGGCAGCCACCGCTGCTTCTGCTCCTCGGAGCCGAAGCGGTGGATGGCGTACATGGACAGGGAGCCCTGCACCGACATCAGCGAGCGGATCCCGGAGTCGGCGGCCTCCAGCTCCAGACAGGCCAGGCCGTACTGGATCGGGCTGGCGCCCGCACAGCCGTAGCCGGTGAGGGACATCCCGAGCGCGCCGAGGGAGCCGAGCTCCCGGGCCAGCTCGCGGATGCCGGGGACCTCGCCGCGCTCGAACCAGTCGGCGATGTGCGGCAGCACGCGGTCGGCGGCCCACTGCCGCATGGTGTCGCGGACCGCGAGGTCCTCGGGGTCGAGGAGATCGTCGAGCCCCAGCGGGTCGCGCGGATCGAACGACGGCAGGGTGCCAGCGGACATGGGCGGCGGCCTCCGGTGGATGCGGTTCCGGGTACGCCGGGCGGGTGCCGGCCGCCGGGGCGCGTCCTCCCGCCCGGCGGCCGGGCTGATCAGCCCGGCCGACCCGACGCTACGGCCGGGTAACCCCCGACGTCCAGACCCGCCCGCACCGGACCCCGGCCGCGGGCCGGGTCGGCCGGATCGGGCGGGGCCGTTCGGGGGTGTCCGATGGATCGTGACGCCCACGGCAGCATCGCTATGCGGCCCAGCCGAGGGACCGCTACGCGGCCCCGCCGTAAGGGTGGGCTTCGCACCGGGGCCAAGGCCCGAGACCACGGGGTCCAGGCGCCAGGCCACGGGGTCTAGGCCACAGGGCTCCGGCACCGGGGCCCAGGCACCAGGGTCTAGGCCTCGGTCACGGGGTCCAAGCACCGGGGTCCAGGCCCCTGCCCTTGGGCCCAGGCCCCAGAGTCGGGCCCCCGGCCACGTGGCCCAAGCCCCAGGGTCCAGGCCACCGGCCACGGGCCCCAGGCCACGGGGTCCGGGCCACGCGGTCCGGGCCCCAGGAGCGGAGCCCCCGGCCACCGGGTCCAAACACCGGGGTCCAGGCCCCTGCCCCGTAGTCAAGGCGCCAGGGTCCAGGCCTCCGGCCACGGGGTCCAGGGGCGGAGCCCCTGGTAGCGGGAAGGGGCGGGGAGGGGAAAGAACCACCGGGACACCCCGCAGGCCCAAGGGCTCGCCCGGGCTGGGCCCGGGCTGGGCCCGGGCTGGGCCCGGGCTGGGTCGGGGTGACCCAGGCTGACCCCGGCTGACCCAGGGTGGGTCGGTCAGGACTCCGCGGCGACGGTGGCGCGGTCGAGGCGGGCCGGAGCGTCCGTACCGTCCGGCCCCTGCTGGCCCGCAGCGCCCCGCCGCTCCGCCGGACCCCGCTGCTCCCCCGGGCCCCGCTGCTCCGCAGGCCCCTGTCGCTCCGCCGGTTCCTGGGCGGACTCCTCGTCCTCGTTGTCGGCGGCGCACTCCATCGCCTTGGGCAGCCGCAACGCGGCCAGCGCGCCGAGCAGCAGCAGACCGGCGCTGACCACGAGCGTGACATGCAGACCGTGGACGAAGGCGGCGCGGGAGGCCGACCGCAGGGCCTCCCCGGCGTGACCGCCGAGCCGGTCGGAGACCTTGTACGCGGCGCCCAGCGACTGGCTCGCGTCGGAACTGGCGGAGGCGGAGACACCGTGCACCGAGGAGACGCCGGGCTTGTAGGCGGCGTTCATGACGCTGCCGAGGAGGGCGATGCCGATCCCGGCGCCGAGCTGGTAGGAGGTCTCGCCGATGGCGGCCGCACCGCCCGCGGAACCGGCCGACGCCTCGTTGAGCATGGACTCGTACGCGCTGAAGAGCGTGGTCTCCAGCCCGAAGCCCAGGACGATGAAGCCGCCGACCAGCACGGCGGGCCGGTCGGACTGGCCCATGGCGGTGAGCGAGAGCACGGCGAGCGCGGTGAGCGCGAAGCCGACCGCGACCATGACCCGCGGGCCGAGCCACTGGAGCACCCGGGACCCCACGAGCCCGGCGGCCATGGCGGCGAAGGTGAGCGGCAGCAGCCTCAGACCCGTCTCGAGCGGGGTGAGCCCGAGCACGAGCTGGAGGTACTGGGCGGCTATGAGCTCCAGTCCGACGAGCGCCAGCAGGGCGAGCACGATACAGCCGACCGAGATCGAGAAGGCGGGCCGGGTGAACAGCTTGAGGTCCACCAGCGGATGCGTACGGCGGCGCTGGCGGCGGACGAAGAACACCAGCAGCACCGCCCCGATCAGCACCGGGGCGACGGTCACTGCGTCCAGCGGCCCCGCGCCGCTGCCCACCCGCTTGACGCCGAGGACGACGCAGAACAGCCCGCACGCGGCCATGAGCGCGCCCAGCACGTCCCAGGGGCCGTTCTTGTCGCCCGTGGACTCCGGCAGCAGCCAGCGGCCGACGGGCAGCGCCACGACCATCAGGGGCAGGTTGACCAGGAAGACCGAGCCCCACCAGAAGTTCTCCACCAGGAAGCCGCCGAGCAGCGGGCCGACGGCCGCGCCGACGGCGGCGACCGCGCTCCAGATGCCTATCGCCAGCGCCCGTTCCCGGCGGTCCGGGAAGACCTGGCGGAGTATCGACAGGGTGGCAGGCATGATCATCGCGCCGCCGACGCCCAGCAGGGCGCGGGCCACGATGAGGATCTGGGGGTTGGGGGCGAAGGCGGCGATCGCGGAGGCGGCGCCGAAGAGCCCGTAGCCGAGCAGCAGGACGCGTCGTCTGCCGACGCGGTCGCCGAGGGTGCCGAAGAGGATCAGCAGCGAGGCGCAGACCAGTGGGTAGACGTCCACGATCCACAGCAGTTCGATCGCGCCGGGGCGCAGATCCTCGGTCACGGCCGGGACCGCGACATGGAGCACGGTCGCGTCCACCGCGACGAGCAGCAGGCTGACGCAGAGCACGAGGAGCACGACCCAGCGGTTGGCCCCGCCGCTCGCCTCGGTGCCGCGCCATTGCCGGGGAACGCCCGCCGTCCGCCGATTGCCGGCCGTGGTCGTCCCGGACATGTACGCACCTCCCTGGGGCTTGCGCTCGCGGTCCGCCGTCGTGTCGGGCGGTACGTCACGTCGTGGGGACGTCCCGGGTGACCCCGGTGGCGAAGGCGCGAGTGAGAGGTCAGGGTACGCGAGTCCCCGCGTGAGCCGTGTGCCGCAGGTCATGTTGGGGCCGGCCCGCGGATGGATACGGAGGCGTACGTTCCAGACTTCCCCTTTTGTCCCCCGCTCCTCCCTCGGCCCCCCGCTTCTCCCCCGCCGCTCCGCCGTCGCTCCTGCGTTCTCCCGGCGTTCTCCCGACGTCCTCCCGGTGTCACCCTCGCGTTTCACCTGCGTCCGCCCACGTCCACCAGCGGCGTCCAGGGTTATCCACAGGCCGCGCGGGCGGTCCGGATCATCCTCGATAATCGTCGCCGTGACTGATCTCGCCCAGACCGGCGCCGCGCCGCCCAGCGACGACGGCCGACCGGGCCGCGCCGCTGGTCGCGCGCTGCGCCGGGCAGCTCCGGCACTGCTCGCGTATGCGGGGACGCGCCTGCTCGGGCTGGTGGTTCTCGCGATCTGGGGCGCCTTCGCGGACAAGAGCCCGCACCAGCTGCTCTCCGCGCGCTGGGATTCGCTGTGGTACACCCGCATCGCCGAGGAGGGGTACGGCTACACGATCTATCTGCCCGACGGCGCGGTCCACTCCAACCTGGCGTTCTTCCCCCTGCTCCCCGGGCTGGAGCGAGTGATATCGGCCATGGCCCCGCTGGGCGCGGCCGATGCCGGTCTGCTGGTGAGCTCGATCACGTCCCTGTTCGCCGCCTGGGGGATCTTCGCGGTCGGGGACCTGCTGTACGGATGGCGGGTGGGCGTCACGCTGGCCGTGCTGTGGGGTGTGCTGCCGGTCGGGATCGTGCAGTCGATGGCGTATTCGGAGTCCCTTTTCACGGCCCTGGCCGCGTGGGGGGTCTACGCGGCGCTCACCCGGCGGTGGCTGTGGGCGGGGCTGTGTGCGGCGCTGGCGGGGCTCACCCGGCCGGTGGGCGCGGCGGTGGTCGCGGCGGTCTGGGCGGCGGCCGGGGCGGAGCTGCTGCCCGGCGGGCGCTGGCGCCACGCGTGGCGCACGGATCGGAGTCTGCTCGCGGGCGCCGTGCTGGCGCCGCTCGGCTGGCTCGGCTATGTGGTGTGGGTCTCCGTCCACACCGGAAGCCCCACCGGCTACTTCGAGGTGCAGAACGGCTGGGGCAACGGCTTCGACGGCGGTGTGGCCTTCGCGGGCTTCATCGGGGGGCGGCTGATCGAGCCGCCCTTCGTGGCCGGGCTCGGGCTGCTGCTCGGCACCGGGGCGCTGGTCTGGCTGGCGGTCCGCTGTGTGGGGCAGCGCCAGCCGCCGCCGCTGCTGGCGTACGGAGGTGCGGTGCTCGTCCTGGCGGTGGCCGCGAAGGGGTATTTCGGCTCCAAGCCCCGGCTGCTGATACCGGCCTTCCCGCTGCTGCTGCCGATCGCGGTCGCCCTGGCCCGGCTGCGCCCGGTGCGCACCGCGCTGGTGCTGGGCTCGGTGGGGCTCGCCTCCGCGGTGTACGGGGCCTTCTGGCTGCACGGCACCGGGCCGCCCTGATCCGGCCACCGCGGCGATCCGGCCACCGCCGTGATCCTCCCTACCCTGATCCGCCCACCGCCGTGGTCCGGCCCCCGCCGCGATCCGGCCACCCCGACCGGCCGGGCGGAGCCCCGCCGACGGTCGCTCCCGGCCGACCGGCGACACCGGGGGAAACTTCGGGGAACGCTTTGGCTAATGGGCGATAAACACGCCCTGTAAGAAATCCATAAAGCCCCCGAGACACGCCCATTGGAAGGCCGGGAGCAGAAAAGCCCCGAGACCTCGTGCATTCCATGGAAAGAGCGCGGCCAAAAGGCGTTGACGAGACGCACTCCACATCACATCGTCATCACAAAGCGACCTGATCGACCGAACTGGCCTGTCACGCAATGTAACGTCGATTAGGTGCGTACCGAAGACAAGCTCCCCGCGACCGAGGAGCGAAGGCCCGATCCCGCGCGACCGCGCATGACCCGAACACGCTTCTGGCTGCTCGGGACCACGCTGGCGGTCTACGCGGCGACCGTGATCGGCGTGCTGACCACCTCATGGCTGGTGAAGCTCGACTGGCAGGTCATGCTCTTCCGGCCCTACAAGCAGTGGCCGGAGTTCCACACCCTCCTGGACTACTTCGTGGTCATGGGCCAGCGCGGGCCCACCGCCGTGGCCGTCGCCGCCTGGCTGGGGTGGTGCTGCCACCGGCAGCGCACCCTGCGTCCGCTGCTGGCGCTGGGCACCTCCCTGCTGCTGCTGAACGCGACCGTGGGCGCGGTGAAGATCGGCTTCGGCCGGCTCGGTCCGCACTACGCGACCACCGTCGGGTCCAATGAGATGTGGCGCACCGGCGATATATTTCCTTCGGGCCACACCGCGAACGCCGTGGTCACCTGGGGCATTCTGGCCTATCTGGCGACCACCCCGGTGGCCCGCAGGGTCGCCTCGCTGATCGCCGCGGGCTTCGCCTTCGGGGTCGGCATGACCACCGTCTACCTCGGCACCCACTGGCTGAGCGATGTGGTGCTGGGCTGGGCCGCCGGGGTGCTGGTGCTGCTGGCGCTGCCCTGGATGGAGCCCGCCATGGCCCGCGCCGAGGTGCTGCTGCTGACCCTGTGGCACCGGCTGCGCCAGGGCCGGGCCCCCGTGCCGGTGCCGTCCGGGCCGCCGGTCGCCGGGACCCCGCTGGCCACCCCGCGCACCGCCCGCGACGACGACCTGCCCACCCGCGAGCCCGTGGCCGTGGTCCGGCCAGGCACCGCCACCGGCCGGAGCCCCGACGGGCGGCCCCTCCACCCGGTCCGCCAGCACACGGTGCGCTCCGAGCGCACCCCGGTCACCCCGGTCGGCAGCCGTCGGCCGCCGCACGCCGACCGGGTGCCGCGTACGACGGCTCCCTTCGGCCCCTCCGGTGCCTCCCGGGGCCGGACGGCCGCGGGAGGCTGAGCCACCCGCCGGACCGCGGGGCGGTACGCACCCCCTCCCCCGCGCCGGCCGGCCACGGTCATGCCACGGCCCCGGAACGCTCCAGCGGGAGCGTTCCGGGGCCGCCGTCGTGCCCGCCGCCCCGCCAGCCGCGCCCGTCAGCCGCGCCAGCAGCGCTTCACCGTGCCCCCGTCCACCTCGAAGTCGATCCGCCCCCGCAGATACTCCATGGTGATGATCGCGCCCGGCGGAAGCGTCCGTACGGTGCTCCAGCCGCGGGTGCGCGCCCTCTCCTCGGCGATACCGGCATCAAGGCCCACATAGCTGTCGAGGTCGTCGTCGGGTTCGGCCGGAAGGTTCGGTACAGATCCCATGACAGCCACCGTAGGTGGCTCCCCACGGGTGGCAAACCCAGAGTTGCCATGAACCGCCGTGGGACTACCACCGCACCATGCCTCTCACGGCCGCCATTCGTCACACTTGTGTCACAGAAAACACGCCCGGGTTTGTGAGCGACTTCTTCACTCTTCCGTGGCTTGTGTTGACGGCTCGAAGATGATTGCGAGTTTTCGTCGATATCCCGCGCCAAACGGCCGGATCCGGTATAGGCGGTGGCGCGCGGGCGGGATCCGTTCGAACAATTCCCGCGGCGGCCGGAAAAGCACGGCCCGGACCCTTGCGGACCCCTCCGGAGCGCACAATTCCACCACAAATCGCCGGGCCCAAGCCCGGGGTTCCGGGACCCAAGCCCGAGGTTTACGCCCACCCGGACGCGGTACCCGCCGCCCCGGAGCCAACATGACTGACAGATCCGATGAAACCCCCGAGAAGACGGCGGCCGGCGGTCCGAGTCCGCTGGCGCTCCTGCGTGCCGCCCGTGAGCAGCTCGCCGAGCTGACGGGCCTGTACCCGGAGTCCCTTCCCCGCATGGAACGGACCGACGACGGATGGCTGCTGGAGGCCGAGGTGGTGGAGCTGGAACGGGTGCCGGAGACGATGAGCCTGATGGCCCTGTACGAGGTGACCCTCGACCCGGACGGCCTGCTGACCGGCTACCGCCGCCTACGCCGCTACGAGCGCGGCCGGAGCGACCGCCGCTGACGCCGGCGGGGGACCGGACGCCACCGGAAACGAGAGGACCCACCCGACATGACCACTGTTGTCCCGGCACAGCAATCCAGGGGCGGGGGCGGCACCAGCGGCCTGTACGACGTCCTGGAGCTCATCCTCGACCGGGGGCTGGTGATCGACGCGTTCATCCGCGTCTCCCTGGTCGGCATCGAAATACTCAAGATCGACGTTCGGATCGTGGTCGCGAGCGTCGACACCTATCTGCGGTTCGCCGAGGCGTGCAACCGCCTGGACCTGGAGTCGGGGCAGAACAAGTCCCCCGGGCTGCCCGAGGTCTTCGAGGGCATCACCGAGAACGGCGCGCGGTCCAAGACCAAGGGCGCCCTCTCCGGCGCCGGTGACACCGTCTCCAAGGCCGCCCAGAGCGTGGCCGACGCGATCCGGCCGTCGGAGGAGGAAGAGGAGGAGGAAGAGCCGCGCCGCCGCCGTCCGGCCCGTAAGGCGGCGCCCCGGAAGTCCGAGGAGTCCTCATGAGTACGTATGTCTACGGCATCGCTCGGGGCGAGGTCGCGGACCTGGGCGATCGGCTGCTGGGCATCGGCGACCCCCCGCTGCCGGTCCGGGCGCTGAACGAGGGCGAGCTGGCCGCGATCGTCAGCGACTGCCCGCCCGAGCTCAAGCCCCGGCGCCGCGATCTGCTGGCCCACCAGCACGTGCTGGCCGAGGTCGGCGACTCCCGCGCGGTGCTGCCGATGCGGTTCGGCAGCGTCTCCTCAAGCGACGATGACGTCCGCAGCGTGCTGGCCGAGCACGCCGACCGCTACCAGGACCAGCTGAACCGGCTGACCGACCGGGTGGAGTACAACGTCAAGGCCGTGCACGACGAGGACGCGGTGCTCCACCAGGTGCTCGCCGAGGAGCCTGAGCTGCGGATGATGGCGGAGGCCAACCGGGCGGCGGGCGGCGGCACCTATGAGGACCGGGTGCGCTTCGGCGAGCTGATGGCTAGCGCGGTACGGGCCCGTGAGGTGCGGGACGCGAAGCTGGTGGAGGAGGCGCTGGCGCCGACCGCCGAGGAGGTGCGGCCCGGCCCGGAGAGCGGCGGCTGGTTTGTGAGCCTGTCGCTGCTGGTCGGCGACGGCGCCGCCGATCCGCTGCTGTCGGCCGCCGCCGACCTGGAGCGGGCCCATCCCTGGCTGAGGCTGCGGATCAACGGTCCGCTGCCGCCGTACAGCTTCGTCGAATCCTGATGCTGATGATCGGCTGGGTGCTGAGGCAGGTCGTCGCCGCGGCGGAGCGGGAGTACTACGACCCGGCCAACATCCAGCGGGCCCTGGGCGAGCTGGAGGCCCAGCTCGACCAGGGCGTGATCGACGAGGAGGAGTTCGAGCGGCAGGAGGACGTGCTGCTCGACCGGTTGGAGGAGGCACGCCAGTGGGCGAACGGGACTCTGTGACCACCCGGGGCGGTGTGGCCCCGACGGCCGGCGGCTATGGCTCACCGGCGTCGTCGCTCGGCTCCTCGGGGTCGTACGGCCTGGCCGGACGGGGCGAGGGCGGGGCGAACCTCGCCGACATCCTTGAGCGGGTGCTCGACAAGGGTGTGGTGATCGCGGGCGATATCCGCATCAATCTGCTCGACATCGAACTTCTCACGATCAAGCTGCGGCTGATCGTGGCCTCGGTCGATAAGGCGAAGGAGATGGGCATCGACTGGTGGGAGCACGACCCGTCGCTCTCCTCGCGCGCCAGGACCGGGGTGGACGGCGGCGAGCAGGCCGAGGTGACCCGCCGGGAGACCACCGAGGTCACCGGCCGGAGCGCCCGCGAGGATGCCGAGGCCACCAGCGGGGAGAAGCGGGAGACCACCGTATGACCGACGCACTGCGGTACGCCTACGCGGTCGTGCGCGACACCGGTGCGCCGGAGGCCGCCCTGGACGCCCTCACCGCCCTGGAGGGGGTGACCGGCGTAGCGGACGAACCGGTGTACGCCGTACGCCACCTGGGGCTCGCCGTGCTGGCGGGCGCCGTACCTGCCGAGGACTACGACGAGGGCCCGCTGCGGAAGCGGCTGGAGGACATGGCCTGGCTGGAGAGGATGGCCCGGGCCCATCAGCGGGTGGTCGACACCGCCGGGGCCGAGGTTTGTGTCATACCGGTCCGGCTGGCCACCGTGTGCCTCGGCGACGAGGGGCTGCGGCGGATGCTCGCCACCGGCCGGGAGCGGTTCACCTCGGCGCTGGACCGGCTGGAGGGCCGGGTCGAATGGGGCGTCAAGGCGTACGCCACCCAGCCCGCCGCCGAAGAGCCCCCCGCCGGGGCCGCGAACGCCGCCGACGCCCCCGGCACTCCAAGCGCTCCGAACTCCCCGGGCGCCATGTCCGGCCGCGACTACCTGCGCCGCCGCAAGGCCCAGCGGCAGGCCGCCGAGCGGCGCTGGGGCGATACGGAGGAGGGCGCACGGCTGGTACACGACACCCTCAGCGGGCTGGCCGAGCAGTCCCGGCTGCATCCGCCGCAGGACCCCCGGCTGTCGGGGATCTCCGAGCGCAATGTGCTGAACGCCGCGTATCTGGTGCGGCGCGAGCACAGCGCCGACTTCGCCGAGCGGGTCGGTGGGCTGGCCGGGCGGACGCCCGCGCTGCGGGTGGAGCTGACCGGTCCATGGGCGCCGTACTCCTTCACCGCCATGGACGAGACCTCCGACGCTGAAGGCGCTGGCGGCGCTGGCGGCGCTGGCGGCGCCGAAGGGAAGACCGAGGACGCGGGGGCGGACGGATGACGATGGCCCCCGAGGGCCCCCTGGCCCATCAGCAGATCGCCCTGGTGGACGTGTTGGACCGGCTGCTGGCGGGCGGCGTGGTGATCACCGGTGATCTGACCCTGCGGATCGCCGACGTCGATCTGGTCCGCATCGATCTGCGCGCGCTCATCAGCTCGGTCAACGCCAATGTGCCGTCCCCGTGGGAGGAACCGTGAGCCGCAAGCTGGAGCTGGACCAGGACACCGTCGAACGCGATCTGATGAAGCTGGTGCTCACCGTCGTGGAGCTGCTGCGCCAGCTCATGGAGCGGCAGGCGCTGCGCCGGGTTGACCAGGGCGATCTGACGGAGGACCAGGAGGAGCGGATCGGGCTGACGCTGATGCTCCTGGAGGACCGGATGGGCACGCTCTGCGACCGCTACGGCATCGCACCCTCCGATCTCAATCTCGACCTTGGGCCACTCGGTCCGCTCCTGTCCCCGAGGGAGTGACGCTCGGGGCAGCTCCCCGGATCGCACCGCCCGCGGGGCGATCATGTCGGTACCCGCCCAGGACACGGTCGGTACCCGCCCAGGACACGGAGGAGTCCCGATGGCGACAGAGACCGCGCGGACCGCCGGTCAGGTACGGGAGACGCGGCAGGGCAGTGTGCTGGTGGACTGGCTCACCACCACCGACCACAAGAAGATCGGGCATCTGTATCTGATCTCGTCGTTCGGCTTCTTCCTCGTCGGCGGCGTGCTGGCGATGGTGATGCGCGCCGAGCTGGCCCGTCCGGGCCTCCAGATCGTCTCGCAGGAGGAGTTCAACCAGGCGTTCACCCTGCATGGCACGATCATGCTGCTGCTGTTCGCGACCCCGGCGTTCGCGGGGTTCGCCAACGAGATCATGCCGCTGCAGATCGGGGCGCCCGATGTGGCCTTTCCTCGTCTCAACATGCTGTCGTACTGGCTGTATGTGTTCGGCGGGCTGATCGTGGTGGCCGGTCTGCTGGTGCCGGGGGGCACCGCGGACTTCGGCTGGACCGCCTATGCCCCGCTCAACAGCGCGATCCGCTCGCCCGGTGTCGGCGCCGATATGTGGATCATGGGGCTGGCGCTGTCGGGGTTCGGGACGATCCTGGGCGCGGTGAACTTCCTGACCACCATCATGGCGATGCGCGCGCCGGGCATGACGATGTTCCGGATGCCGATCTTCACCTGGAACACCCTCTTCACCTCGATCATGATCCTGATGGCGTTCCCGGTGCTGGCGGCGGCGCTGCTGGCACTGGAGGCGGACCGGCGGTTCGGGGCGGTGGTCTTCGACGCCCGGTACGGCGGGCCGCTGCTGTGGCAGCACCTCTTCTGGTTCTTCGGCCATCCCGAGGTCTACATCATCGCGCTGCCGTTCTTCGGCATCATCAGCGAGATCATCCCGGTCTTCTCGCGCAAGCCGATCTTCGGCTATGTGACGCTGATCGGTGCGACCATGGCCATCACCGGGCTGTCGATGGTGGTCTGGGCCCACCACATGTTCGCCACCGGATCGGTTCTGCTGCCCTTCTTCTCGCTGATGTCGTTTCTGATCGCGGTGCCGACCGGGGTGAAGTTCTTCAACTGGATCGGCACCATGCTGGGCGGTTCGGTGTCCCTGGAGGCGCCGATGCTGTGGGCGGTCGGCTTCCTGGTGAGCTTTCTCTTCGGGGGGCTCACCGGCGTCATCCTGGCCTCACCGCCGCTGGACTTCCATGTCACGGACACCTACTTCGTCGTGGCCCACTTCCACTACGTGGTCTTCGGGACGGTGGTCTTCGCGATGTTCGCTGGCTTCTACTTCTGGTGGCCCAAGTTCACCGGGAAGCTGCTGGACGAGCGGCTGGCCAAGATCCACTTCTGGACGCTGTTCACCGGCTTCCACACCACCTTCCTGGTGCAGCACTGGCTGGGCGTGGAGGGGATGCCGCGCCGCTACGCCGACTATCTGGCGGCGGACGGCTTCACCGCGCTCAACACCGTCTCCACGATCGGCTCGTTCCTGCTGGGCATGTCGACCCTGCCGTTCCTCTACAACGTCTGGAAGACGGCCAAGTACGGCAAGAAGGTGGAGGTGGACGACCCCTGGGGGTTCGGCCGCTCCCTGGAGTGGGCGACCTCCTGTCCCCCGCCCCGGCACAACTTCACCACCCTCCCCAGGGTCCGCTCCGAGTCACCGGCCTTCGATCTGAACCATCCCGAAGTGGCGGGCCTGGAGCAGGAGAAGGACCAGCGGCTGAAGCCGCGCTGAAGCCGCGGGGCCCGGTCAGCCCAGGGCCCGGTCCAGGCGGTCCCTGAGCTCCCGGATGTGGTCGTTCAGCTCCACCGGCTCGCGCACCTCGAAGTCAAAGCCGCTCAGCGCGATATGGACGACCAGGGCGTCGAGGCGGTGGGCGCCGGTGTGCAGCAGACAGCCGTGCTCGTCCACCGCCTCCAGCACCCCCACCGTGGGCGGGAAGTACTCGGCCGCCCGCTCGGCGGGCACCCGCAGCAGCACGGTGGCCCGCTGGGCGTAGACGGAGGTGGTGATGCCCCGGGCCACATAGGCGGCGATGTCGTCGGCGGGCGGGCGGCGCGGGGTGAAGCGGGGGCCGTGCGGCGGGGTCGGGGTGATCCGGTCGACCCGGTACGTACGCCAGTCCGCGCGTTCCACATCCCAGGCGACCAGGTACCAGCGGCGCTGTGCGGCGACCAGCCGGTGCGGTTCGGCGGTGCGGCGAGTGACCGCACCGCCGTGGTCGCGGTACTCGAAGCGCAGCTGATGGCAGTCCCGGCAGGCGGCGGCCAGCTCGGTCAGCACCCCGGGGTCCACCCCGGGGCCGTCGCTCCAGCCGGACAGCGGCACGGTGAAGGCGGTCAGCGCGCCCACCCGGCGGCGCAGCCGGTCCGGCAGCACCTGCTCCAGCTTGGCCAGGGCCCGTACCGAGGTCTCCTCGATGCCCTCGACCCCGCCGCCCGTCGCCTGGCGCAGCCGCACCGCGACCGCCACCGCCTCCTCGTCGTCCAGCAGCAGCGGCGGCAGCTGGGCGCCCGCGCCCAGCTGATAGCCGCCGCCGGTGCCCGGCGCCGAGTGCACGGGGTAGCCGAGCTCGCGCAGCCGGTCGACATCGCGGCGCACGGTGCGCGGGGTGACCCCGAGCCGGTCGGCGAGGTCGGCACCGGACCATTCGCGGTGGGCCTGCAGCAGGGAGAGCAGGCGGAGCAGACGGGCCGAGGTCTCCAGCATGCGGCCGAGTCTGCCACCGGTCGAGGACAGCCTCCGTCCTCAAGCCCGTCCCGGTTCTCCCAACACCCCGGGCTCGGCTCTCTCGGGACGCCGGGCTCGACTCCCTCTGGATTCCGGGCTCAGGCAAGCGCCTCGATCCGCACCGCGAGGTCGTTGTCCCGGGTGTAGTACGGCCGGGCCAGTGCTTCCCCGTGCGGACCGGCCACCGTACGCGGCGGATAGGTGAAGATCTCCTTCTTGTCCGCGACATCGTCCAGGATCCGGGCGAGCCGCGCCGGGGCCGCGGTCCGGTCCGCCGGGCGCAGCCGCAGGTCCCAGACGTCCGCGCCGCCGCTCCAGGTCCGCGCGAGATCGGCGTAGGAGAGCGTGCAGGAGAAGTCCGGGCCCTCCACCTCCAGGGGTGCCGTGCGCACCGGGACCTCACCCCCGCGGCAGCGGGCCTCGACCACCGCGCCGGCCAGCCACTCGGACGGATACGCGACGCGGTAGAGCCGCCCCCGCACCGTCATCCGGTCACCCTCCAGCCGGATCTCCCCGGCCTCCGCGTGGGGCGCCCGCCGCCAGCTGCGCAGCGAGAGATTGCCGTGCTTGGTGGCGTACGGGATGCGGACGGACAGCGGGGAAGTGCTCGGCCCGGGACGGCGGTCCACGAGCGAGCGCAGATCGTTCAGGCCCGGGGCGAGCCGCTGCGGTTCGGCGTCCCGGTGGGCCACGTGCACATCCCACCGGCCCTCGGGCAGGGCGACGGTGCTGGGCAGGGCGGCCTGGAGGCGGCCGTCCGCGGTGGGGCCCAGCGGCAGCCGCACCTCCCCGTCGGGGGCGTCCCTCCCGCCACGGCGGATCAGCACCAGCGCCCCGCTCCAGTCGTCGTGGCCGCCCGGGGCGGGGAGGGTCCAATCGGCGATGTGGAAGGTGAGCCCACCGGCGGAGTCCGCCACGCAGTCGGCGCGGGCGGGGGCGGCCTCGGCGGCCTCACTCATCCTGTCCTCCTCGACGTGCTGCGCCATCTGTGCCGGTGCACTCATGCGACACGCACCTTCCGCAGGGAGTCCTTGGCGGCGAACGCGCCACCGATCAGGGAGCCGCGGGCGCGGTGCAGGGAGCCCCGCAGGCCGCTGCGGCCGATCAGCTCGGAGAACAGCGTCTCGTAGCGCCCGGCCACCCGCGAGGGATCGAAGCGGGCCGAGCCCTTCAGCGCGGCCTGCCCCATCTGCTGGCGCAGCTCGTCGTTGTTGATGAGGTCGAGCAGCGCGGCGGCGATGGCGTCGGTGTCGCCGGTGGGCACGAGACGGCCGTCCACACCGTTGTCGATGATCTCCGCGGGCCCGTGCGGGCAGTCGGTGGACACCACGGGAAGGCCGCAGCGCATGGCCTCCACGATGGTCATGCCGAACGACTCCAGACTGGAGGTGACGGCGGCTATGGAGCCCTTGGCCCACTCGGGGTCGAGCGGATTGGCCGGGCCCATCAGGAAGACGTTGTTGTAGAGGCCGAGCCTGTCGATGAGGGCGCGCAGCTTGGCGTGCTGGACGCCGCCGCCGTAGATCCGCAGCCGCCAGTCGGGGCGGGCCTCGATCACCTTCGCGAAGGCGCGTATCAGCAGGTCGTAGCGTTTCACCGGGGCCAGCCGACCGGCCGCGACCACCCACTTGCCGGTGCCGTCGGCGGGCTCCAGACCAGACGCGGGCACGCTGTTGGGGACCGCCTCGACCCGTACGCCGGGCAGCCGCATCTGGCCGCGGTAGGTCCGGGCGTCGGCCTCGGTCACGGTGGTCACCGCGTCCAACCGGGGGTAGACGGCGCGCAGAGCCCGGGTCAGCCCCTTGGAGTGGGTGCTGAGCGTCAGATGCTCCTGGCCGACCCGTACCGGACCGCTACGGGCCTCCCGGGCGATGTGGACATTGAGCCCGGGCCGGGTTCCGATGACGATATCGGCCTCGAGCGAGCGCAGATGATCCGCGATACGGCGGTCGGTGAGCGCGCTGTACTGCATGTAGCGGCCCTCGGTCGCGGGGAAGACCTTCGCCGGACGACCGTGGTCAGGGTCGCCGCCGTCGTAGGACGGGCTGTTCTTCCTGAGGTCCACGAGATGGCTGAGCCGCACCCCCGGACCGGGCTCGAAGATCGGCTGGTCGCGATGGCGGAAGACCGACACGATCTCCACATCGTGCTGCTCCCCCAGGGTGCGGGCGAGGTTGTACGTGGTCCGGATCGTCCCGCCGATTCCGTACGCGTTGTGAATAAGGAAAGAGATGTGCATCCGGCCCCGTATCCCACAGCTTCCCCGCGGACGGGTGTCTCGTCCGCCTACCACGAGGTAAGACAGCGGAAAGTGGCACAGGGTTGGGTTTCATCATCTTCTTGTGCTCCAACAGATGTGAAATCGGTAGGGACTCGGGGGAACTTTTCGGCCCGACGGTGCATCAGGCCCCGCGGTGGCGGGGCGCGTTACCCACGCCCCGCGTGTCCCGTTGTCTACGTATGGGCGGGAACCACCCGGCCCATCCACCGAGACCGAGGAGCCACCCGTGCCGCGCATGCTCGACGTCAGCGATGACGTACGCGCCGAGATCGGCGACGAAGAAGTCGACCGGCTGCTCGCGGGGGACAACGCCCCGGGCGCTTACGACTGCACGTCCTGCCGCACCCCCGGCAACACCGAGCAGGAGCGGACCAGCACCGTGCTCTTCGTGGGGCAGGAGACGGCGGTGCTGGCCTTCGCGCACGCCACCTGTGTGCCCTCCCAGGTCGTCCCGGTCTCGGAAGACCAGTTGCGCGGTGCGGTGCGGTCCATCACGGGTGAGGACTCCGCGCCGCCGAGCGCCGAGGCGCCGTACGCACCGCCCGCCCCGGCCGCGCCGGCCGCGCCGCATGCTTCCACGTCGTACTTCCCCGGCCCGGCGGCCCCTGTCCCGTCGCCCGCCCCGTCGCTGGTGTCGCCCGCCCCGGTCCTGTCGTCGGTGTCGCCCGCCGCCGGGTCGCACGCCCCGGCCCCGTCCGGTGAAGCACCGGTGCCGCAGCAGGCGGTGCTCGGTGTGACCAGCGGAGTGGTGCTGGTCGGTCAGGAGGCGTGCGCGGCGCTGGTGGTGGAGCCCACCGCGCCGATCATCCGCCCCGGTTCGATCAGCCACGGCGATGAGTTCCTGCAGCTCCTCAGCGAGCAGGGGTTCGCCCCGGTGGTCGATCTGGGCCGGCCGCCCGCGCCCAACCCCGGCTGGTCGGTGCTGCTGGCCATGGGGCGGCTGCACGCGGTGCTGATGCCCGCGCCGGGCGGCGGCCGACCGGTGGCCTGGTGGCAGGCGCACAGCCCGATGCCGCTCAGCGAGGGCTGGCGGAGCGCCGTCGGCCGCGCCCAGAGGGTGCTGGTCTACGCCGCGGCGGCGGGCACGATCGGCACCCAGCCGCGCGAGGACCAGCTCCGCGCGGCGCTGGACCGGGCCGCCGCGCGCGGCGCCCTGGTCGGCGCGTCGATGCCGCTCGCGGGCACATGATCGGCATGGCAGCCGCCGTCCCGGACGTGCCCCCGGACGTCTCCCCGGACCTCACCGCACCCTGGTGGGCAGCCCATTCGCCATCGATGCCGCATCCGACGGGCGGCCGGGTCGTTGGCACATACGTGCACGCATACGACCTCTCCTACCGTTCCCCCTCATACGGCTGCATTCCAGCCATGCGCCCCGCGCTGGAGGCAGCGCACGATCCCTGGCGCCACTCCGCCACGCCGATCTACGACGCGTTGTACGCGGAGTACCGCAGGCTGTTCCGGGCGCTGCCCGGTGACCGCTCGGACGAGGAGAACATGGAGTTCGTGGCGTTCGCCGCCATCGGCCAGCCCCGGGGCCTGGTCAGCGGCTACGGCCGCCCGGATAGCCACGGCGGGACCTGGTACACGGACGAGTTGTACTACCGCGGCTACCTCCCCGCGCTGCCGCCCGCCCGGGGCGAGGAGCCGGGGCACACATACTGACCGACGCGGTGCTGACCGACTGACCGACGCGGTGCCGAGCGACGCGGTGCTGGGGGCCGGGGTGGCGTGAGCCCCCCCCGGCGCGACCGCCGCCCTGCCCCGCGTCGTCCTTACGGCCGCCGCTACCGCTTGCGGCCGCGCTTCTCGCGCACCCGTACCGAAATCTGCAGCGGCGTCCCCTCGAAGCCGAACTCCTCGCGCAGCCGCCGTTCGATGAAGCGGCGGTAGCCCGCCTCCAGGAAGCCCGAGGCGAAGAGCACGAACCGCGGCGGCCGGGTCCCGGCCTGCGTCCCGAAGAGGATCCGCGGCTGCTTGCCGCCCCGGATCGGGTGCGGGTGCGAGGCGACGATCTCGCCGAGGAAGGAGTTGAGCCGTCCGGTCGGGACGCGGGTCTCCCATCCGGCCAGCGCCGTCTCGATCGCCGGGACCAGCTTCTCCATGTGGCGGCCGGTGCGCGCCGAGACATTGACCCGCGGCGCCCACTGGATCTGCACCAGCTCCGTCTCGATCTCGCGCTCGAGGTAGTAGCGGCGCTCCTCGTCCAGGGTGTCCCACTTGTTGTACGCGATGACGAGCGCGCGCCCGGCCTCGACGGCCATCGTGATGATCCGCTGGTCCTGGACGCTGATCGACTCGCTGGCGTCGATCAGCACCACCGCGACCTCCGCCTTCTCCACGGCGGCCGCGGTGCGCAGCGAGGCGTAGTAGTCGGCGCCCTCCTGGAGGTGGACCCGGCGGCGGATTCCGGCGGTGTCGACGAACTTCCAGGTGATGCCGCCGAGTTGGATCATCTCGTCGACCGGGTCCCGAGTGGTGCCCGCGACCTCGTTGACGACCACCCGCTCCTCGCCCGCCACCTTGTTGAGCAGCGAGGACTTGCCCACGTTCGGGCGGCCGATCAGGGCGATCCGGCGCGGGCCGCCGACCGTCGCCCCGAAGGTCTGGGCCGGGGCCTCGGGCAGCGCCTCCAGGACCGCGTCGAGCATGTCGCCGGTGCCGCGGCCGTGCAGCGCGGAGACCGGGTACGGCTCGCCGAGGCCGAGCGACCACAGCATCGCGGCATCGGCCTCACCGCTGGGCCCGTCGACCTTGTTGGCGCACAGCACCACGGGCTTTCCGGCCCGGCGCAACAGCTTGACCACGGCCTCGTCGGTGTCGGTGGCGCCCACGGTGGCGTCCACGACGAAGACCACCGCGTCGGCGGCCTCGATCGCGAACTCGGCCTGGGCGGCCACCGACGCGTCGATGCCGAGCACGTCCTGTTCCCAGCCGCCGGTGTCGACCACCTTGAAGCGGCGGCCGGACCACTCGGCCTCGTAGGTCACCCGGTCGCGGGTGACGCCGGGGCGGTCCTCCACGACCGCCTCCCGGCGGCCGAGGATCCGGTTCACCAGGGTGGACTTGCCGACGTTGGGGCGGCCGACGACCGCCAGCACCGGCAGCGGGCCGTGCCCGGCAGCGGCCAGGTCGCCCTCGACCTCCGTCAGGTCGAAGCCCTCTTGCGCGGCGAGCTCCATGAACTCCGCGTACTCGGCGTCGCCAAGCTCCCCGTGCTCGTCGCCGCCGCTGTGGATCTGGTCGTTCATGAAGATGTCCTCGTCGTCCCTCAGTACCGCGCACCGCCCCTGGCGGTGCGCGGGTCTATGTCTGATCCGGTCGGCCGGTGAGCTGCCTGGCCGCGCCCAGATGCGCGCCCAGCCGCTTCTGGATGCGCTCGGTGGCCTGGTCCAGGGCCGCCCGGGTCCGCCTGCCGCTGCCGTCCCCCGCCTCGAAGGGGTCGCCGAACACCACGTCGACCCTGCTGCGCAGCCGGGGCAGCGGCCTGGACCGGCCGTCGTCGCGCGGGGTCGCGGTGCCCAACACCGCCACCGGCACGATCGGCGCGCCGGAGCGCACCGCGAAGTACGCGAGCCCCGTGCGCAGCGAGGCGAAGTCGCCGTCGCCCCGGGTGCCCTCGGGGAAGATCCCCAGCACCCCGCCGCGCTCCAGCACCCCCAGGGCCTGGCCGATCGCGGCGCGGTCGGCGCTCGTACGGTCCACCTTCAGCTGCCCGATACCGCGCAGGAACGGGTCCAGCGGGCCGATGAACGCCTCCTTCTTGACCAGGAAGTGCACCGGCCGCGGCGAGGTGCCGATCAGCATCGGGCCGTCGATGTTGTGGGAGTGGTTCCCGGCGAGGATGACGGGCCCGGCGGACGGGATCCGCCATGCGCCCAGCACCCGCGGCCGCCACAACCCGTACATCAGGCCGATGCCGATCCGGCGCCCCACGGCGGCCCCGGCGGAGCTGGGCAGGGTCTCCTCGGTGGCGCTCACGCGGCCGTCCGCTTCTCCTCGACGAGGGTGACCACGCACTCGATGACCTGGTCGAGGGTGAGCTCGGAGGTGTCCACCTCGACCGCGTCGTCCGCCTTGGCCAGCGGCGAGGCCTTGCGGCCGGAGTCCAGGGCGTCCCGCCTGGCCAGCGCGGCCTGGGTGCTGACCAGGTCGGCGGCGTCCTTGCCCTTCAGCTCACCACTGCGGCGGGCCGCCCGGACCTCCGGGGAGGCAGTCAGGAAGATCTTGAGGTCGGCGTCCGGGAGGACCGTGGTACCGATGTCCCGGCCCTCGACCACGATGCCGCGCGGCGCCTCGGCGGCGATGGTCCGCTGGAGCTCGGTGATCACGGCCCGCACCTCGGGCACCGCGCTGACCGCGCTGACCCGCGAGGTGACCTCCTGGGTGCGGATCGGCCCGGAGACGTCGGTGCCGTCGACGGTGATCGTCGGGTTGGCCGGGTCGGTGCCGGAGACGATGGCGGGCTTGCCTGCGGCGTCGGCCACGGCCACGGCGTCCTCGACGTCGATGCCGTTGGCCACCATCCACCAGGTGATCGCCCGGTACTGGGCGCCGGTGTCCAGGTAGCCCAGGCCCAGCTTGGCGGCGACGGACTTCGAGGTACTGGACTTGCCCGTGCCTGCGGGGCCGTCGATCGCGACAATCACTGCTGCCGGGGCGGTCCGGGCGGCGGTTTCCACGGTGACAGACACCTTTCGTGTGCACGGGGCTGAGCTGAACGGGCCATGGGAGCCTCGGACAAGGTTACTGGCTTCCCCCGGGCGGCTTCGCACCGCTGTGGATAGCGTCCGGGGCCGGGACGTCCGGCGGTCCGCTCCGCCGCTACTGGCGGATGGACCATCCCCGCTCCCGCAGTGCCCGGGTGAGCCCCGGGGCCGCCGAGGGCTCGACCACCAGCTGGATCAGACCGGCCTGCTGCCCGGTGGCGTGCTCGATCCGGACGTCCTCGATGTTGACGCCCGCCCGGCCCGCGTCGGCGAAGATCCGGGCCAGCTCGCCCGGCTGGTCGCCGATGAGCACCGTCACGGTCTCATAGACGGCCGAGGCGGCGCCGTGCTTGCCAGGCACCCGCTCGCGCCCGGCGTTGCCCCGGCGCAGCACGTCCTCGATCCCGGCCGCGCCGCCGCCGCGCTTGGCCTCGTCGGCGGACTGGAGGACGCGCAGGGCCCGCACCGTCTCGTCGAGGTCGGCGGCGACGGCGGCGAGCACATCGGCCACCGGGCCGGGGTTGGCGGAGAGGATGTCGATCCACATGGCGGGGTCGGAGGCCGCGATCCGGGTGACGTCGCGGATGCCCTGCCCGCACAGCCGCACCGCGGTCTCATCGGCGTCCTGGAGCCGCGCGGCGACCATGCTGGACAGCAGGTGGGGGGTGTGCGAGACGAGCGCCACCGCCCGGTCGTGTGCCTCGTCCTCCATCACCACGGGCACCGCCCGGCACAGCGCGACCAGCTCGAGGGCGAGGTTAAGCGCCTCGGTGTCGGTGCCGGCGGTGGGCGTGAGCACCCAGGGCCGCCCCTCGAAGAGATCGGCGGTGGCGGCCAGCGGCCCGGAGCGCTCCCGGCCCGCCATCGGATGCGTGCCGATATAGCGGGTCAGATCGCAGCCGAGGGCGTCCAGCTCACGGCGCGGACCGCCCTTGACGCTCGCGACGTCCAAGACGCCGCGGGCCAGGCCGCGGCGCAGCACATCGGCCACGGTCGCCGCCACATGCGCCGGGGGCACGGCGACGATCGCCAGGTCCACCGGCCCCTCGGGCTGGCGTTGAGTCCCGGCGCCGCGTGCCTCGGCGGTCCGGGCCTGGGCCGCGTCGTGGTCGGCGAGGTGCACCTGGACGCCACGGCCGGCCAGGGCCAGCGCGGCGGAGGTGCCGATCAGGCCGGTGCCGATGACGAGGGCGGTTCTCATTGGGCGATGTCCTTGCGGAGGGAGCCGGCGGCGCCCAGGTAGACATGGGCGACATCGGACTTGGACAGGGAGGTCTCGATATGCGCCAGGATGCGGACCACGCGGGGCATGGCCCCCCGTATGTCCAGCTCCTGGGCGCAGATCAGCGGCACGTCGGTGATGCCCAGCTTGCGGGCGGCGACCGCCGGGAAGTCGCTGTGCAGATCCGGGGTGGCGGTGAACCACACGCTGATCAGGTCGTCGGGGGCGAGGGTGTTCCGCTCCAGGATGGCGGTCAGCAGCGCGGAGACCTGCTCATGCATGTGCTCCGGCTCGTCCCTGTCCAGCTGGACGGCCCCGCGGACCGCTCGTACCGCCACGTCTCGCTCCCTGTGCGCGCTGTGCCTGTCGTGCGTCGGGCGCGGCCGCGCTGTCTCCGGCCGCACTCCCGATCAGCGTAACGAGCGGGTCGGACAGGCTCCTGGGGCGACCGCTGGGCGAGACGGGGCGGTCCGGGGGCGGCGGCCCGCCGACGGCTGGGGCCGTCAGCCGCGCCGGGCCCGGACCAGCCGCCGGGCCCGTATCAGAGGTCGACCTCGCGCATGAGCATGCCGACCTCGGTGTTGGTCAACCGGCGCAGCCAGCCGGACTTCTGGTCGCCGAGCGCGATCGGGCCGAAGGCCGTCCGCACCAGCTTGTCGACCGGGAACCCGGCCTCGGCGAGCATCCGCCGCACGATGTGCTTGCGGCCCTCGTGCAGGCTCACCTCGACCAGATAGTTCTTGCCGGTGTTCTGCACCACCCTGAAGTGGTCGGCCCGGGCATAGCCGTCCTCCAGCTCGATGCCGCTCTTGAGCCGCTTGCCCAGGTCGCGCGGGAGCGGGCCCTGGATGGCGGCGAGATAGGTCTTCTTCACGCCGTAGCGGGGGTGGGTGAGGCGGTGGGCCAGCTCGCCGTGGTTGGTGAGCAGGAGGATGCCCTCGGTCTCGGTGTCGAGGCGGCCGACGTGGAAGAGCCGGGTCTCGCGGTTGGTCACGTAGTCGCCCAGGCACTGGCGGCCGTCGGGGTCCTCCATGGTGGAGACGACACCGGCGGGCTTGTTCAGCGCGAAGAAGAGGTACGACTGGGTGGCCACGGTCAGCCCGTCGACCTTGATCTCGTCCTTCTCGGGGTCGACGCGCAGCCCCTGCTCGGTCACGATCTTGCCGTTGACCTCGACCCGGGCCTGGTCGATCAGCTCCTCACAGGCGCGGCGCGAGCCCATACCGGCGCGGGCGAGGACCTTCTGGAGCCGTTCGCCCTCCGGCTCGCCGAAGGTCTTGGGCATCGTGACCCGCGGCTTGTCGTGGCGGGCGCGGTTGCGCTCCTCCATCTGCGCCTCGTACTCGCGCGGCCGGGCCGGGCCGGGCTTGCGGCCACGGCCGCCGCTACCGCCCTTGGGGCCACCGCCGCCCTTGGGACCGCCGCCCTGGGAGCTCTGGGAACCACTCCTGGGGCCGGGGCCGCCCTGGGAGCCCTTGGGACCGCCCTGGGAGCCCTTGGCACCCGTCTTCGGGCCGGTCTTGGGGCCCGCCTTGGGGCCTCCCGCCTTGGGGCCGCCGCCCGTGTCGTAGCGGCGCTCTTCGGGGCGGGGGCGGCCGGCGCGCTGCTGCTGCTCGTCGCGCCCGTTCCCCGCGCCCCGGTAGTTCTTGCCGCTACCGCTGCCCCTGCTGTTCCTGCCGCTGCTTCGCATCAAATTTCCGTCTGAGAGTGGCCGCTGTCGGCGCTCGGTGTGCTACGTCGTCGTGCGTTCTGCGTCGTCCCGCGCGTCATCGGCGTCGATGGCGTCCGGATCGAACGACGGCACGCCCTCCTGGGACTCGCCCTCGACCGCGTCCGCCTCGGGGAGGAACGGTGCGAGCTCCGGGAGCTCGTCCAGCCCCCGCAGGCCCATCCGCTCCAGGAAGTAGTTCGTCGTCCTGTACAGGATCGCACCTGTTTCGGGTTCCGTGCCCGCCTCCTCGACCAGGCCCCGCTGGAGGAGGGTCCGCATCACGCCATCGCAGTTGACGCCGCGGACGGCCGAGACGCGGGAACGGCTGACCGGCTGACGGTACGCGACCACGGCGAGGGTTTCCAAAGCGGCCTGGGTGAGCCGGGCCTGCTGACCGTCCAGGACGAACCCCTCGACGGCGGCGGCGTAGGCCGGGCGCGTGTAGTAGCGCCAGCCGCCCGCGACCAGCCGCAGCTCGAAGCCCCGGCCCTGCGTCGCGTACTCGTCGGCCAGCTCGCGCAGCGCCTCCGCGACGGCGCGGCGCGGCCGCTGGAGGACCTTGGCGAGGTTCTCCTCGGTGGCGGGCTCGTCGACGACCATCAGGACGGCCTCCAGGGCGGGCTTGAGGTCCAGCTCGGCGACCTCGGAGAGTCCGTCGGGTGTCCGCTGCTCGCTCAACTCGCCACCTCCTCCTTCTCCTTCTCGGCCGCGGCCGTCTCCTTCTCGGGCTCCTTACGGGGCTTGGCCTCCTGGTCGAACTCGTCGGTGACCAGTGGCCGCTGCCCCGCCCCGCCCGTCCAGCGGACCATCAACTGCCCCAGGGCCTCCGGCTGCTCCAGGAGGACCGCGCGCTCGCGGTAGAGCTCCAGGAGCGACAGAAAGCGCGCGACGACCGTAAGGACGTCGGGAGCGTCCTCGGTGAGCGCGGCGAAGGTGGCCTCCCCCAGCTCCCGCAGCCGCGCGACCACCACCTCGGCCTGCTCCCTGACGCTGACCAGGGGGGTGTGGATGTGGTCGACGTAGACCTGTGGCTTGGGCTTGGGCTGCATCGCCTTGACGGCCAGCTTGGCGAACCCCTCGGGGCCGATGCTGATGACGACGTCGGGAAGCAGCTCGGCGTGGTGCGGCTCCAGGCCGACCGTACGGGGGTGGCGGGCGGCCTCGGCGATCAGCCGGTCGTTGAAGATGTCAGCGATCTGCTTGTACGCGCGGTACTGGAGCAGCCGGGCGAAGAGCAGATCGCGCGCCTCCAGCAGCGCCAGGTCCGCCTCGTCCTCGACCTCGGCGGCGGGCAGCAGCCGGGCCGCCTTGAGGTCCAGCAGGGTCGCCGCGACGACGAGGAACTCGGTGGTCTGGTCGAGGTCCCAGTCCGGCCCCATGGCGCGGATATGGGCCATGAACTCGTCGGTGACCTTGGAGAGGGCGACCTCGGTGACGTCCAGCTTGTGCTTGGAGATCAGCTGGAGGAGGAGGTCGAAGGGCCCCTCGAAGTTGTCCAGCCGCACGGTGAACCGATTGCCACCGTCCTCAACCTCCACCTCACCGGCTTCGGCGCCCGCACCGGCCCCGTCGCCTGCCTCAGCCCCGCTGCTCGCCTGGGCCCCGCTCTTCGTGTCAGCACCGCTGCTCGGCCCGGCCCCGGCGCCGGACTCCGCCCCGGCACCCGCGTCGGTCCCGCCGCTCATGTCCGCCCCAGCGCACGCGTCGGCCCCGTCGTCCCCGGCCCCGGCCGCCTCACCGCCGTGCCCGCCCACCGGGGGCGCCGCATCGGGGTCGGCCCGTGCGTGCACCGGCTCCGGCTCGTCCGCCGATGCACCCTTACGGCCGCGCCCACCGCCCGCGCCGCGCCGCTCGGCCGGGGCGACGGCCTCGGCCGTCGCCGGGGACGGCTCGGACTCGGCGTCCGGCGCGTTACGTTCCTCCGAGGCGGCCTCGGGCACCTCTGGCTCCACGGCGACCTCAGCCGCCTCAGGCCCGGCGGTGGCTTCGGGCGCCTCGGGCTCCGCGACGGCCTCGCGCGAATCGGGCTCTGCGGCGGCCTGATGCGCCTCGGGCGCGACGGGCGCCTCAGGCGCGGCGGGCGTCTCGGGCGCCCCGGGCGGCTCTGCAGGGGCCTCCTGCGCCGTCTGGGCGGCGTTCTGCGGCTCTTCCGTCCCTTCGTCCACCGTATCCGCCGCCGGGGGCGGAGCGGGGCGCTGAGGGGCCTCCTGCGGAGGCGGAGGCGAAGGCGGAGGCGAAGGCGGAGGCGTGGTGGACCGGTCCGGGCCCGTCCCGGGGGGTGCCGAGCCGGGGCCCCGGCCGAGCGTGCGGCGAGAGGGGCGAGGCGGCGGGGCGGGGGTGTCGTTCGTCGGCATCGGGGTCCAGGGTGCTCAGGGCCGGGCGGGGCAGCCCGTACGACCGGGCAGGCTATCGCCCGACCCGGTCAACGGCCGCGGAGGCGGCGCACCAGGATGCTCGCGTCGCCGCGCGACTCGAGGTCGGCGAGGACGACCGCGACCGCCTCGCGGACGATCCGGCCGCGGTCGACGGCGAGCCCGTGCTCGCCGCGGAGCACCAGTCGCGCGTGCTCGAGGTCCATCAGCTCCTCGGCGGAGACATAGACCGTGATCTTCTCGTCGTGGCGCTCGCGCCCGCTGGGCCGGCGGTTCGCCGCACGGGCGCGGCGGCGGGCCTGGCTGCTCTGTTCGGCCGCGGCCGAACCGCCCTGGGCCTGGCGGCCCTTGGGCCGGTCCCCGGCGGCGGGGCGCCGCTCGCCGACCGCGTCCTGGGAGGCCGTCTCCCGTCCCGTGTGTTCGCCCGAGCGTCCCGTGTGCTCGCCCGGGCCGGACCGCTCACCGTCCGCGCGCTGCTCCTGCCCCTCGCGCGGCTCGGCGCCCGTGTCGGGTTCGGCGGCGGGCGGGGGCACCCGGGGGGCCTCGCCGTTCGCCTGGCGGCGTCCGGCGGCGGGAGAGGAGGACTGGAGGCCCATCCCTCCCGTGGTGCGGAACAGTTCGTCGGCGCCCGGCAGACTCACTCGGCGTGACACCGGGCGAGCACCTCCCTGGCGAGCTGGCGATAGGCGGCGGCACCGACGGAGTTGGACGCGTACGTGGTGATCGGCTCACCCGCGACCGTGGTCTCGGGGAAGCGCACCGTACGGCCGATGACCGTGTGGTAGACGTGATCGTCGAACGCCTCGACCACGCGGGCGAGGACCTCACGGCTGTGCACGGTGCGCGAGTCGTACATCGTGGCGAGGATGCCGTCCAGCTCCAGGTCGGGGTTGAGCCGCTCCTGGACCTTCTCGATCGTCTCCGTGAGCAACGCCACACCGCGCAGCGCGAAGAACTCACACTCCAGCGGCACGATCACCTTGTGCGCCGCGGTCAGCGCGTTGACGGTGAGCAGACCGAGCGAGGGCTGACAGTCGATGACGATGTAGTCGTAGTCGGCCATCAGCGGCTTGAGCGCCCGCTGGAGGGTCGACTCCCGGGCGACCTCGCTCACCAGCTGCACCTCGGCGGCCGACAAGTCGATATTGCTGGGCAGCAGGTCCATATTGGGCACGGCCGTCTTGAGCAGCACCTCGTCGGCGGCCATGCCCCGCTCCATGAGCAGGTTGTAGACGGTGAGGTCGAGCTCCATCGGGTTGACCCCGAGGCCGACCGACAGGGCGCCCTGCGGGTCGAAGTCGACGAGCAGGACCCGGCGGCCGTATTCGGCCAGGGCCGCGCCCAGGTTGATGGTGGAGGTGGTCTTGCCGACCCCGCCCTTCTGGTTGCACATCGCGATGATCTTCGCGGGACCGTGGTCGGTCAGCGGCCCGGGGATCGGGAAGTACGGCAGCGGGCGCCCGGTGGGGCCGATCCGCTCGCGGCGCTGGCGGGCAGCGTCGGGCGCGAGCGTGGCCGCGTATTCGGGGTCTGGCTCGTACTCCGCGTCCGGGTCGTAGAAGTGCCCGTCGGGGAGGTCGTCGTAGTCGGCGAAGCGGGCGGGATCCGTGCCCCCCTGGTCGCCGGCCATGGCGTTCACGTGATGGCCGTCCATGCTGTGGCTCTGGTGGGCTGTCGTCGGGCTCTGGCTGGTTGCGAAGGTATGGACAGCGACGGAGCCGACAGCCTCGAGCCCCGAGGGGCCCTGGCCCCGCGCAGCCGGTCCTGGTTGACCACCCCCGGGAGAAAATGTCGACTCATTCACAAGTCGTCCTACCTCCTTGGTGACCAGGAAATTTCTCTATAGGTCAGCGTGACACCATGCCGACGGTTGGCGACTCTATGGCGTGTCACCGGTCCGCAGCAACACAATCCACCGGACACGGCACGATGTGTCGGCAATCGAACACCCCGATGTCAAGGGCGTGTGAACGGTGCCGCGGAGATTTCACCACCGCATAAACCGTCTGAATAGTTGTATTTAGGGCGAGTTGGCCGAGCGGTGGTCCACACCCGATACGGGGCACAGCGGACACACCTTCGGCCGGGCCCCGTCCTACGACAAGACCCGGCCGGATGCCCGGTGTTGACATGTGGTTGACGGTCCGGGTTGACCGTCCGGCAACCGGGGTTAACGGGCCCCGGCGGCCGGGGCCGCCGAACTCCCGGCACCCTTCAGCCGATCAGCGACCCCAGGTCGACGACGGGCAGCTCATGGGCCTCGGCGACCGGGCCGTAGACGACCTGGCCCTCATGGGTGTTGAGCCCCTTGGCCAGCGCGGCGTCCCGGCGCAGCGCGTCCCGCCAGCCGCGGTTGGCCAGCTCCACGATGTAGGGGAGCGTGGCGTTGGTGAGCGCGTGGGTGGAGGTGTTCGGCACCGCGCCCGGCATGTTGGCCACGCAGTAGAAGACCGAGTCGTGGACCTCGAAGGTCGGCTCGGCGTGGGTGGTGGGGCGGGAGTCCTCGAAGCAGCCGCCCTGGTCGATCGCGATGTCGACAAGGACACTTCCCGGCTTCATCCGGGACACCAGCTCGTTGGTGACCAGCTTGGGCGCCTTGGCACCGGGGATGAGCACCGCGCCGATCACCAGGTCGGCATCGAGGACGGCCTTCTCCAGCTCGTAGGCGTTGGAGGCGATGGTCTGCACCCGATTGCCGAAGATCCGGTCGGCCTCGCGCAGCTTGTTGATGTCCTTGTCGAGCAGGGTGACGTGGAAGCCCATGCCGATGGCGATCTGGGCGGCGTTCCACCCGGAGACGCCACCGCCGATGACCACGGCCCGCCCGGCCGCCACCCCCGGCACCCCACCGGGCAGCACACCGCGACCGCCGGCCGAGCGCATCAGGTGGTACGCGCCGACCTGCGGTGCGATCCGGCCCGCGACCTCGGACATCGGGGCGAGCAGCGGCAGGGCGCGGTTCGCGGTCTCGACCGTCTCGTAGGCGATGGCGGTGGTGCCGGACTCCAGCAGCGCGTCGGTGCAGGCCCGGGAGGCGGCCAGGTGGAGATAGGTGAAGAGGGTCTGACCCTTGCGCAGCCGGTGGTATTCCTCCGCGATGGGCTCCTTGACCTTCAGCAGCAGATCGGCCGCGGCCCAGACGTCGTCCGCGGTGGCGAGGATGTGCGCACCGGCGGCGGTGTACTCCTCGTCCGTGATGGACGAGCCAAGGCCCGCACTCCGCTCGATGACGACCTCATGGCCGCTTCGGACCAGCTCGTGCACCCCGGCGGGGGTGATGGCCACGCGGAACTCGTTGTTCTTGACCTCGCGGGGGATGCCGACCTTCACGTCGATCACGGTCCTTGAATGGGAGAAGAGGAACATATCGCCATAGCCAGCCACGGGCCGATACATGACGGGCCATAGACAGGCAAACCGGAAGGTGCGTCCGCATGCCGGAGACGGCCGCAACAATCGCGGTACAGCCAGTCTAATGAAGGATGTCGCGCTGTCTAGCCTTGCAATACATCAATCTTTTGGAAGCCCACTACTGATTTCGTAGGCCCTTGGTGTATCAGGCTTCACTCCGATGTGACGGACCGGTGTCTTCCGCCTCGCCCGCGTCGATCCTCCTGGCGGTGCTCCGCAGCGACCGCGCCACCGCGGGATCCCCGCCGAGCCGGTCCATCGCGTCCGCCGCATGGTGCGCCAGCTCGGCGTGCAGCCCGGCGTCACCGCAGGTCCGGGCCGCCGCGGCGGTCTCCGCCCAGGTGCGCAGCGCCTCCCTCGGCCGCCCCGAGCGCTCCTGGGCGTCCGCGGTGCCGCTGAGCGCCCGCGCATACCCCGGCCGGTCGCCCGCCCGGCGGCAGGCGGCCGCGGCCGCGCGCCAGTCGCGCAGCGCCTCGCCCCACCGCCCGGCATAGCCGTGGACGGTGCCGAGCCGTGCGTACAGCCGGGCCGCGGCGGGCGTGTCCCGGCGGCTCAGCCGCAGCTCCAGGGCGCGTCCGAACCAGTCGGCCGCCCGGTGCCAGTCCTCCAGCGCCTGGTAGGTGCCGCCGATCGACTCCAGCGCACGGCCGGTCGTATACGGATCGCCCGCGACACGGGCCGCCTCGAGCGCGCTCTTGTAGCGGACGAGGGCCTTGTCCACCCGCCCCGCCCCGCCGTCCAGATCGCCGAGGTTCAGCAGCGCGGCCGCCCGCTCCACCGGCAGATCGCGGCGCCGGGCCACGTCCAGCACCAGCTGATGCAGCCCGTACAGCTCCACCGCCGCGCCCTCGAAGCCCCGGTGGGCGGTCAGGGCATGGGTCAACGCGGCCACCAACCGCCGTGCCAGGGTGTCGAGCTGACCGGTCTCCACGGCCATGCGGGCGGCATCGACCAGCGTGGGCAGCCGCTCCTCCAGCCAGCCCGCCGCCTCCGCCGACGACGAAAACCGCAGCGGCTTCGGCATCCCGGCCAGCTTCTTCCGGCCCGGCGAACCGGCGGGCTCGGCGGCCAGCTTGCAGGCGTACAGCTGCCGTACGGCGCGCTCCAGCATCCGCGCCCGCGCCAGCTCCACCTCCGCCGGGCGCTCCTCGGCCGCCAGCCGCTCCCGCAGCAGCGGATCGAGACAGCCGGGCACCAGATAGCGGCCGGTGCCGCGCGGCCGCAGCATCCCGTACCCGGCGAAGCCCTCCAGCGCCGCCTCGCCGTCCGCGACCGAGCACCCGGCCAGCGCGGAGGCGATCTGGGCGTCGGCCGATCCGCCGGGCGCCAGCACCAGGAGCCGCAGCATCCGGGCGGCGGCGGACGGCAGCGCGGCGTAGGCCAGCCGGAAGGCCCGGGTCAGCGGGCGGGCGCCGTGGTCGAGGTCGCCCTCGTCCGGCGGCAGTTCGCGCAGCCGGGCCAGGGCGTCGGCCACCGACGCCTGGGGGCGCGCGGCGAGCCAGCCGCCGACCAGGACGAGCGCCGCGGGCTGGCCCGCGCACTCCTCGACCAGGGACTGCGCGGCCACCGGATCGCAGGTGATCCGGGTGGGGCCGGTGTACTGCGCCAGCAGCCCGACCGCCGCGCTCACATCCAGCCCGCCCAGGGTGCACGGCCGCACATCCGGCACTCCGGTCAGCGGGCCGCGCGAGACGGCCACCACCAGACAGCCGGGCTCGTCCGGCAGCAGCGCGTCCACCTGCTCGGCCCCGGCCACGTCGTCGAGCAGCAGCAGCACCCGCTTGCCGTCGAGCGCGTCGCGCAGCGCCTCGCTCAGATCGTCCTCGTCCGCGCCCGGCGGGGCGCTCACACCGAGCCGTCCCAGCAGCTCACGGGCGGTGCTCTCGGTGGGTACGCGGTCCCCGGCCGAGGTGGTCAGCCGGGCGCTCAGCACTCCGTCGGGATAGTCGTCGGCGAGCCGCCTGACAAGCTCCTCTGCCAGCGCCGTACGGCCCCAGCCGGGGCGGCCCGCGATCAGCAGCACCCGGCTGCGGGCGGCCTTGCGCCCGGCGAGGGTGTCCAGGCCCGCGCGCTCGATATCGGCCCGCAGCGAAAGCAGCTCCCGCCGCCGCCCGGCGAACCCCCGCCCCACGGAGGCGGCCGCCGCGAAGAGCACGGCCCGGGTGGCGCCGCTCCACACCCCGCCGTCCTGGGTGTCCGCGGCGGAGCGCCGCTGCCGCGGCGGGGCGTCGGAGGCGGAGGCGGAGGCCTCATCGTCCGGCGCACGTCCGGGACCGGATTCCGGCGCACGGCTGCGAGCGGACTCCGGCGGACGTCCGCGGACGGATTCCGGCTGTCGGTCAGGGCCGGATCCCGGCTGACGGTCAGGCACGGACGCGGCGGATGAAGCAGGCGAAGCGGCCGCGGCGGCGGGCGGCGGCTGCCGCTTGCCTGGGGCCGCCGGCTCCCCGTCGGTGTCGACCGCCTGCTCCGCCACGGGCCCACTCCCGTCCACCTGCGCGTACGAGCCCCTTCGGCTCGCTATGAGCGTAGTTCACTCCGCGTCAGGTACCCGGCACTCGCGGCCCACAGCACGGACCGAAAATCACTCCATCGGATCTTCACCAGGGCCGAGCGGGGGCCGGCCCGGCCCCTGCGCCAGGATCCGGCCCCTGCGCCGTATCGATGGCTCAGGCGTCGAAGGGCCGGGCGGGCCAGGAGGCGTCGGCGGGCCGGAGGGCGTCCAGGCCGTCGCCCGCGAGCGCGGCCCCCAGCGCCAGCGCACCCGTCGCGAGGCAGTTGTTGTGCAGCTCGCCCGCGAGCGCGCCGCGCACCAGCTCCTCCAGCGAGACCCGCGCCAGCTCCATGTCGGCCTCCTCCTCGGAGACCTCGAACCTCTCCCCCTCGGCCACGGAGATCTCCCGGGCCAGGAAGATCCGCACCGCCTCGTCACTGCCGCCGGGCGAGGTGTAGAGGTCGATGAGGACCCGCCAGTCCTCGGCCTTGACGTGCGCTTCCTCGTACAGCTCCCGCTGGGCGGCGTGCAGCGGGTTCTCACCGGGGATGTCCAGGAGACCGGCCGGGATCTCCCACAGCCGCTGGCGGACCGGGTGCCGGTACTGCCGCAGCACGATCACGCGGTCGTTCTCGTCCAGGGCGAGGACGGCCACGGAGCCGGGGTGGACCTGGTAGTCGCGCTTGGCCCGGCTTCCGTCGGGCATCTCCACCTCGTCCGTGCGCACGCTCGTCTTGTTGCCGGTGAACGGCGTGGCGGTGGCGGTGACCAGCCATTCCTCGGGGGTGTCCTGGATGCGCATCCTTGCCTCAGCGTCCTTTCCGCGTGCGGTTGACGGGGCGGTGGGCCGCGCCGGCCCGCCCGTCCCTGCCCACCGTAACGGGCGGACGCCCGCCTCCCGCGTCAATGGTCAGGCGCTTACGCCGGGCGTCTGAGCCGCCACCTGGCGCTCGACCGCCGCCTTCACCAGGCCCGCGAAGAGCGGGTGCGGACGGGTCGGGCGGGAGCGCAGCTCCGGGTGGGCCTGGGTGCCGACCAGATAGGGGTGGACCTCGCGCGGGTACTCCACGTACTCCACCAGCTTGTTGTCCGGGGAGGTGCCGGAGAAGACGATCCCGGCCTTCTTCTCCAGCTCACCGCGGTAGGAGTTGTTGACCTCGTAGCGGTGGCGGTGGCGCTCCTCGACGTACGGCTGGTTGTCGTAGACCTCGCGGACGATCGAGCCCTCGGCCAGCTTGGCCGGGTACATGCCCAGCCGCATGGTGCCGCCCATGTCGCCCTCGCCCGCGACGATGTCGAGCTGTTCGGCCATGGTGGAGATCACCGGGTCGGTGGTGGCGGGCTCGAACTCGGTGGAGTTGGCGCCCTCGATGCCCGCGAGGTTGCGCGCGGCCTCGATGACGATGCACTGGAGTCCCAGACAGAGGCCCAGCACCGGGATCTTGTTCTCCCGGGCGTAGGTGATCGCGCCGACCTTACCGATGACGCCGCGGTCGCCGAAGCCGCCGGGGATGCAGACCGCGTCCACGCCGTCGAGTTGTTCGCGGGCTCCGGCCGCCGACTTGCAGTCGTCCGAGGTGACCCACTTGATCTTCACGCGGGCGCTGTTGGCGAAGCCGCCCGCGCGCAGCGCCTCGGTGACGGAGAGATAGGCGTCGGGCAGGTCGATGTACTTGCCGACGAGCGCCACGGTGATCTCGTGGTCGGGCTCGTGGACCCGCTTCAGCAGGTCGTCCCACTGGGTCCAGTCCACGTCACGGAAGGGGAGATCCAGCTTGCGGACCACATAGGCGTCCAGGCCCTCGGAGTGGAGCACCTTGGGGATGTCGTAGATCGACTTGGCGTCGATGGCGGCGACCACGGCGGCGTCGTCCACGTCACACATCAGCGAGATCTTGCGCTTGATGGAGGTGGGGACCTCGCGGTCGGCTCGCAGCACGATCGCGTCCGGCTGGATGCCGATATTGCGCAGCGCGGCCACCGAGTGCTGGGTGGGCTTGGTCTTCAGCTCGCCGGACGGGCCGATGTAGGGCAGCAGGGAGATGTGCACCACAAACACGTTGTCCCGGCCGACCTCGTGCCGGACCTGGCGGACGGCCTCCAGGAAGGGCAGCGACTCGATGTCGCCGACGGTGCCGCCGACCTCGGTGATGACGACGTCCACGTCATCGGTGGCCATGCGCCGGATGCGGTGCTTGATCTCATTGGTGATGTGCGGGATGACCTGCACCGTGTCCCCGAGGTACTCACCGCGCCGCTCCTTGGCGATTACGGTGGAATACACCTGTCCGGTGGTCACATTGGCCGAGCCGTCGAGGTCGACGTCGAGGAAGCGCTCGTAGTGGCCGATGTCCAGATCGGTCTCGGCGCCGTCGTTGGTGACGAACACCTCGCCGTGCTGGAAGGGGTTCATCGTGCCCGGGTCGACATTCAGATACGGATCGAGCTTCTGCATGGTGACGCGCAGACCGCGCGCCTTCAGCAGCGCCCCCAGACTGGAGGCGGTGAGACCCTTGCCGAGTGAAGAGGCGACACCCCCGGTGACGAAGAGGTGCTTGGTCGTCATGGGCTTAGCGGCAATGGCCAAGAGGGGGCTCCCGTGGTCGCGTCGTGAGGGTGCGTACGGCAGCCGCTCCGGATTCCGCTTTGGATTCCGGGGGCGCCGCCGCTGAGGTTCGGGGGGTTTGTGCCCGCCGCTCCACGGGCTACCAGGGTATCAGCGCCCCGGAGCGGCCGCTGCTGACCTGGTTCCCGCGTTCGGTCTGCGCAACCGCCCGAACACCATGCGTGACCTGGCCACCCGATCGGCCGCGAGATGCGAGCCACGATGTGGACGGGCTCAAGCGGATCACCGTTGTCCGTCGTATCCTCATCGGACGCACGCATGCGAGCCACCCCGGCACGGCACCACCAGCACGCCCCCGGAACAAGAGCTCGTCAGAATTTTCCGAGACCGTAAGAAGCGCCCTCCGGGGTGGTACGGCCGTTCGAATGGGGAATGCACGTGGCCGGGCGTATCGAGGATTACGCACTGATTGGTGATATGCAGACGGCCGCCCTCGTCTGCAGAGACGGGACGGTCGACTGGCTGTGCCTGCCGCGCTTTGACTCCCATGCCGTCTTCGCCGGTCTGCTGGGCACTGAGGAACACGGCTTCTGGCGGCTGGGGCCCGCCTTCCCCGCGGGGAGCCAGCCGCCCGCCGCGGACCGCCGCCGTTACCGCGGCGACTCCCTGGTGCTGGAAGCGGAATGGGACACACCGCGCGGCACGGTCCGTGTGATCGACTTCATGCCGCCCCGTGACGGCGCCCCGCAACTGGTACGGATCGTCGAGGGGGTCAGCGGCCGGGTGCCGATGCGCTCGGCGCTGCGGATGCGGTTCTCCTACGGCTGGGTCGTGCCGTGGGTGCACCGGGTGGACACCCGTACCGTCGCCGTCGCCGGACCGGACTCGGTCTGGCTGGACACCGAGGCCGACACCTACGGCAAGGACCTCACCACCTACTCCGACTTCACGGTGGGCCCCGGCGACCGGATCGCCTTCACCATCAGCTGGCAGCCCTCGCACCGCGAGCCGCCCGCCCTGCCCGAGCCGGAGGTCGCGCTGGAGGCCACCGAGGCGTTCTGGCGGGAGTGGGTCGAGCACTGCACCTACCACGGGCCCTACCGGGACGCGGTGGTCCGCTCGCTGATCACGCTCAAGGCGCTGACCTACGCCCCCACCGGCGGCATCGTCGCGGCGCCCACCACCTCCCTCCCCGAGGAGATCGGCGGCGTCCGCAACTGGGACTACCGCTTCACCTGGCTGCGGGACGCGGCGATCACCCTCTCCTCGCTGCTGCGCACCGGCTACCGCGAGGAGGCCCGCGCCTGGCGCGAATGGCTGCTGCGCGCGGTCGCGGGCGATCCGGAGAACCTGCAGATCATGTACGGCATCGCGGGCGAGCGGGAGTTGGCCGAGGCCGAGCTGACCTGGCTGCCCGGCTTCGAGAACTCCCAGCCGGTCCGGATCGGCAACGGGGCGGCGGGTCAGGTCCAGCTCGATGTCTACGGCGAGGTCACCGAGGCGCTGCACCTGGCCCATATGACGGGTCTGGCGCGCAACGACTACGCGAGCATCCTCCAGCTGAAGCTGATCCGCTACCTCGAGGAGCACTGGGACGAGCCGGACGAGGGCATCTGGGAGGTGCGCGGGCCGCGCCGCCACTTCGTGCACTCCAAGGTGATGGCCTGGGTCGCGGTCGACCGCACCGTCAAGCTGATCGAATCCGGCGATGTGGACGGGCCGTTGGACCGCTGGCGGGAGCTGCGCGACGAGATCCACCGGGACGTCTGCGAGCGGGGCTACGACGCCGAGCGGAACACCTTCACCCAGTCCTACGGCTCCAAGGAGCTGGACGCCTCGCTGCTGCTCATCCCGCAGATGGGCTTCCTGCCGCCGGACGACAAGCGCGTCATCGGCACCATCGAGGCGATCCAGCGGGAGCTGTCGACCGAGGACGGCTTCGTGATGCGCTACCCCACCGCGGGCGAGGACGCCGGGGTGGACGGTCTCGAGGGCGACGAAGGGGCCTTCCTGGCCTGCTCGTTCTGGCTCGCCGACGACCTGGCGATGATCGGCCGGGTGGACGAGGCCCGCAGGCTCTTCGAGAAGCTGCTCGCGCTCCGCAATGACCTCGGGCTGCTGTCCGAGGAGTGGGACTCGGGCAACCAGCGCCTGGTGGGCAACTTCCCGCAGGCGTTCAGCCATGTGCCGCTGATCGACACCGCGCTGCGGCTGACGGCGTCCGGCGCGTACGGGGGCTGACCCCGGCTCGTACGTGGGGGCCCGGGCCCCCACGTCCGGGCAGCGCCCCGAAGGGGCGCGGGGCTGTGTCGATATACGGCTGCGCCGCGTGTGCGACCAGCCACGACGCAGCCGCGGACGAACGACCGCACCTCGCGGCACTTCCCGCGGAGCGCTTAGCGTGGCGGCATGGAACCACAGGGAACGATCACCGTGGCGCGGGCCCTCGGCCTTCCCGCCCTGCGCCGCGGGCTCCCCGAGGTGGTGTCCGGACAGGAGCTGCTGGACCGCCCGGTGCGCTGGGTGCACGCGGGCGAGGCACCGAACATCGCCGCGCTACTCAAGGGCGGTGAGCTGCTGCTAACCACCGGTCTCGGGGTCGGACCGCGCCCCGCCGAGCAGCGCGCCTTCGTCCGCCGGCTCGCCGAGCGGGGCATCGCGGCGCTGGTGGTGGAGCTGGGCGCCCGGTTCCGCGCCCTGCCGGGGCCGGTCGTGGACACCGCGCGCTCGTGCGGGCTGCCGCTGGTGCAGCTCCATCGCGAGGTGCCGTTCGTGACGGTCACCGAGGAGATCCACACCGAGATCGTCAATGAGCACTACGCGCTGCTGCGCCAGGCCGACGTGGTGCACCGGCAGGCCACCGAGGTGCTGCTCCGCGGCGGCGGGGTGCCGGAGATCCTGCGCCACTTCGCCGTCTTCGCGGCCAATCCGGTCTTCCTTGAGACCCCCGACGGGCAGCTGCTGTACGCGGCGGGGCCGGGCGGTACGCCACCGGCGGGCGCGGCCGATCCGCTGCAGGTGTGGGAGGGGCTGCGGGCGCCGCGCACGGCCGAGCGGCCCGAGCCGCCGGCGGGCAGCGTGCTCGCGGACGTCCCGGGCGGCGGGCCCGGCCCCGGTGGCGTACGGGCGCGGCTGACCGTCCTTCCGGTGGCCGGGCCGCTGGGCCCGGTGCACCGGATCGCCGCCGAGCGGACGGCGGATCTGCTGGCGGTGGTGCTGCTGCGGGCGCGTCAGGAGGAGGAGCTGGCGGCGCGCGGGCGCGGGGACTTCCTCACCGATCTCGCGGAGGACCGGATCGAGGCAGCCGACGCCCCGGCCCAGGCCCGGGTGCTGGGCTTCCGGCCGGGCCCTGGCGCACCGCTGCTGCCGGTGGTGATGCGGCTGGTGGAGGATCCCCGGCCGCTGGCCGGGGGCGGTGGCGGTGGCGGGGAGAGCTGGGCGGCGCTGGCCCACGCCGTGCAGGAGGAGCTGGCCGGGGTCGGGGTGCCGGTGCTGCTCGGCGTACGGCTTCCGGAGGGGCGGGTTCCGGTGCTGGCCGGGCTGCGCGGCGCGACCGAGCGGGGCGCGGTGGCCGAACGGATCGCGGCGGCGCTGCGGGCCGGGGTGGAGCGGGCCTGGCCGGACCGGGCCGGTGGCCGGCCGCCGGTGGTGGTCGCCGGGCTCGCGGTCGGCTGGGACGCGGCCGGAGCCGAACTCCGGCATGCGGCGGAGGCGGCGAACGCGGCCTGCGGATCGCCGCCCGACCGGGGCTGGTACGACGTACGCAGCCTGGATGTGGACCTGTTGCTGTGGCGACTGCGCGAGCACGGCGATCTGGCGGCGTTCGTGGACCGGGTGATCGGCCCCCTGCTGACCCATGACCGCACCGCCCGCCCTCCGCTGGTGCCGACGCTGGAAACGTATCTACGGCACGCGGGACGCAAGGCGGAGACGGCCCGCGCACTGCACCTCAACCGCCAGACGCTGTACGACCGGCTGGCCCGGATCGCATCGCTACTGGGCAGCGACCTGGAGGACCCCCAAACGGTCCTCGCACTGGGGGTAGCCCTCCAGGCCCGCCGCCACGTCCGATAACCCGACAGCCCCCGCCCGGCCACCTGTCCATCCGGGGGTAGCCGGGCGACGGACCGCCCCGCCCGGGATGACACGGTGGCGGGCCGCCCCGCCCGCTTGGAGTGACACGGTGGCAGGCCACCGCGCCCGCCCGGGGCAATGCGTCGGCAAACCACCCTGCCCACCCGAGGTGACACGGCGGCGGACCACCACGCCCACCCGGGGCAACACAGTGGCGGGCCGCCCCGCCTGACACGGATGCGGCCGCCCGGGATGACACGGCACCGAGCCACCCGGCATGACACGACGGCGAGCCGCCCCACCCGACCGGACCCCCGCCCGCCCCGCGCGACACAGCGGCGGGCCGCACCGCCTGACACGGATGCGGCCCGCCTGGGGTGCCACGGCGGCGGGGCGCCTGAGGTGAGACGGATGCGGCCCACCCCGCCTGCCCGGACGGCCCGGACGGCCCGGACGGCCCGGACGGCCCGGACGGCCCGCCAAAAATGACACGGCGGCGGCCGCACCGCCTGACCGGACCCGCGCCCGCCTGGAGTGACACGCATGCGGGCCACCGGGCGTGACCCGGAGCGGGCCGCCCGCTTACCCAAACCCCCGTCCGCCCCGGGGTTGACACGGCGGCGGACCGCACCGCCCGGCCGGACGCCCGCCCCGGGTGGCACGGATGCGGTCCGTCCCGCCTGTGCGGGCTCCTGCTCGCCCCGGGTGAGACCGTGGCGAGCCGCACCGCCTGCCCAGGCCCCTGTCGCCCCGCGCGACACAGCGGCGGGCCGCACCGCCTGACACGGATGCGGCCGCCCGGGATGACACGGCACCGAGCCACCCGGCATGACACGACGGCGAGCCGCCCCACCCGACCGGACCCCCGCCCGCCCCGCGCGACACAGCGGCGGGCCGCACCGCCTGACACGGATGCGGCCCGCCTGGGGTGCCACGGCGGCGG
>NZ_LAKD02000104.1 GCF_000968685.2 Streptomyces antioxidans | reverse complement strand
CCACACCGAAGACACCGACCGAGAGCAGCCCCCCACCGGACACGGCACATCCAGCGCAGAAGCGGGCCAGGGCGACACGGAGGCAAGCGCCGAGACGGACGCGCGCAACAGCACCCCGGCACCCCACGGACACGACACGGCCGGGGGCCCCGAGAGCTCCGGTGGTGGGGGCAAGGGGCGGCGGTCGGTGGCGGCTGAGGCATTGGCTGCTGCCGTACGGGCCGTGGAGAGCGGTGAGCGTTCGGCGGCGTCGTTCTTCAACGACGCCCCCGCCCCGCGTCCGGCGGCGCCCGCCGCCCCTGCCGCCCCCGCCGCACCCCGTGAGCGGGCCCGCGCGGCGGCCCCCGCCTCCGCGCCCGCTCCCGTACGTCCGCCGTCGGCCCGTCCGGCGCGTGGGCCCGGGGGCGAGGTCCCCGGCAGCGGCGGCATCCGGGAGGTGCTCGCGGCGGGCGGGGCCCCCGAGGCCCTGGCCGGAAAGGTCGCCGAAACCCTCGGGGAGCACGCCGCCGAGGCACTGCGCGAGGACCCCTGGCAGCTGCTGGCCGTGCCCGGCGTACGCCCCGACCAGGCGGACGGCTTCGCCCGCTCCCTGCTCGGCCCAGCGTGCGAGCCCGGCGACGAGCGCCGTGCGCTGGCGCTCACCGGCTGGCTGCTGGAGCGTGCCGCCCTCGAAGGGCACACCGCGCTGGAGTCGTCCGCGCTGCGCGACGCGCTCGCCAAGGCATCGGTGCCGGATCCGGACGAGGCGCTGCGCACCGCGATCGCGGAGGGTGCGGTGCTGGTCTTCCAGGACGCGCTCGACGCCCCGGCGGGGGTGCGTCCCCGGGCGGCCGAGGACGAGGACGCCGAGCAGCCGGTGCGGGTGCTGCTGGGGCTGGACCGCTATGCCCTGGCGGAGGAGAGCCTGGCCGACGGTCTCGCCCGGCTCGCGAGCACCTTCGCCCCCGCACAGGACGGCGAGGCCTCGCCGGGCGAGGCCGAGTGGGAGCGCGCGGCCGCCGCCGCGCCGTCCCCCTCCGCTGCGGAGCTCATCCGTAGCGTCGCGGCCCACGGCCTGGTCGCCCACAGCGGTGGCGAGGCGGCGCGCGCCGAACCGGCGGCGCTGGTCGCCGCCGTGCGGGCCATGGGCCTGCGGGCCTATGCGGCGGCGCACACCGAGGACGGCAGGCGGCGGCTGGCCGCCGCACTGAGCGAGTCCCCGAGCGCCGGTCCGGCCGGTCCGGACGCCGGTCCGGACGTGGTCGCGGCCCCAGGGCGGGACGCAGGACCAGGCGCGGGACCGGACGAGGCCCGGGAGACCATCCCGGCCGCCGTCACGGTCGCGGGGCTGCTGGCCGACGCCGAGGGCCCCGGACGCGACGAGGAGGGCGCGCTGGCACTCGATCTGCTCGTCGTGCTGGACGCCCCGCAGCTCGATGTGGAAACGGCCGCGATGCTGGTCGAGTCGCTGCCGGACGGCGCCCGTCTGGTGCTGAGCGGGGACCCGGGGGTGCTGTGGTCGGCCGGTCCCGGCCGGGTCTTCGCGGACCTGGTGGCGGCCCGCCGCTGCCCACAGGTCGTCTCCCGCACCCCCGACCCCGGCCCCATCGGCGAGCTCGTCTCGGGGATCGGGATCGGCGAGCTCAGCCAGGTGGAGGCGCCCGGCAAGGAGGTCGTGATCGTGCCCGTGCGGGACGCGGGCGAGGCGGTGCACCGCACCGTGCAGCTCGTCGCCGACTCGGTGCCCCGTGCGATCGGCGTCCCGCCCGAGCAGACCCAGGTGATCACCCCGGGCCACGGCGGCGCGGCCGGTACCCGCGCGCTCAACGCGGCCTTGAAGGACCGCCTCAACCCCGGCCCCGGCCGGTTCGGCGGCTTCGACCCGGGCGACCGCGTGGCGTACACCCCGGCCCCGGGCCGTGCGGTGCCGGGCACCGTGGTCTCGGCGGACGCCGAGGGGCTGCACCTGGATTGCGCGGGCACACCGGTCGTGGTGGAGCGCGAGGAAGTCGGCGAGTTGGTGCGGCACGGCTGGGCCCTCACCGCGCACCAGGCGGCGGGAGCACGCTGGCCCGCGGCCGTAGTGGTGCTGCCGGGCGACGCCGCGGCGGGGCTGACCCGCGCCTGGGTCTATACGGCCTTCGGCCGCGGTGAGCTCCATCTGTCGGTGGTCCACGGCGCGGACGCGGCCCTGCCGCGAGCGGTTGCGGAGATCCCCTTCAAGGACCGCACCACCCGCCTGCGCGCCCTCCTCCAGGCCCAGGTCCCACCCGCGCCCACTGGCTGACCGACGGCCCGCGCCGGGCCCCGCAAACCCGGTTCCGCGACGGTCCTCCGCACGCCCCCGGCCCTGGATCGCCCGGCCCCTCACGACCAAGCGGTCCGGGGCCGGGGTACGAAGCCAAGTAATCCGGGCCCAAGCCACCCAGACCCAAGCAGCCCGAAGCCGAGCCACCTAGGCCCAAGCACCCAGAAGCGGAGCCGCCCAGGAACCGAGCAGCCCGAAGCCACGGCCCGAGACCGAGCAATCCGGGCCCGAGCGCCCCAGAGTCACCACCGAACGCGAACCAGCGCCGGGTGCGACCCACCGCCGGGCCCGAGCGATCCGAAACCCAGCAATCCAGAGCCCCAGCGACCCAGGCCCCAGCGACCCGACCCCCAGAAATCGGGGAGCGGTCCGAGACCGAGTGGCCCCGGGCCAGGCGATCCCGGACCTCAGACCTCAGCTGCCCGGCTCCAGGACCTCCAGGTCATCCTCGTCCTCGCCTTCGTCCTCGGCCTCCTCGTCGAAGACCGAGCTCATGTCGAAGCGGCACACGACCATATGCGGATCCGCCTGGTCGAAGGGGGCGGAAAGCCACTCCCCCGGCTCCGGGGGCTCTTCGGCCGCCACCACCCAGAGCGTGGAGTCGCCCTCCTCCAGCCCGAACTCCTTGTGCCGAGAGGCGATCTCGTCCGGCTCGAACTCGCCGAAGACCACCCCCAGGGCGGTGTGCACGCTCTCCCCTGCGGCCGCCCCGCCCTCCTTGTCGTTCCCCGTGTCGATGTCCGGATCCAGGTCGGCGATCCGCTGCGCCTGCGACAGCAGTCGCTGCGGCTCGGCGACGACGTAGTCCCTGCGGATCAGCACGCTCAGCGCGCTCGGCTCGTCCGGCCCGGCATAGGCGGGGAGGCGGTCGTCACCGGGGATCTCGAAGGGCGTCACCTCGTCGTAGGCGTCATAAAGCAGCTCGTCGTAGACCTCGGCTGCCGCGGCCAGTTCGTTGAACGCGGCGTAGACGGCCGGATCGCCTTCCCCCGACCGGCGTTCGACAGCGTCGAGGTGACGATCCAGTGCGGCTTTCACCGCTTCAGCGGCGGCACGTACCTCGGCAGCGGATGGCTGCGCAGCATCAGACATAGTGCAGACGCTATCCGTAGCAGGGCAGTTCCCGCACAATAGATGCGATGCCGGAATACGAATTCTGTGATGTGTATGTGCCACGCGGTGTTTCCCGCAAGGCCACTACCCGCCTGCTCACCGACCATGCCGAGTACGGACACTGGGAGTTGGATCGCCTGAGACTCAACCCCGACGGCAGCCGCAGAGTGCGATTGCGGCGCCGGATCATCCGCCAGCTCCGGGCGACCTGGTAGCGGGCCGGGACAGGCCGGGACGGGCGGAGACGGGCCGGAACATGACCGGGCGGGCCCCGCCGGTTGCGGGGCCCGCCCGGAGTGACGCCACGGTCACCCGCCGTATGGAATCGGGTGGGTGACGCGGGGCGCATGAGGCGCGGTGCACGGTGTGTGGTGCGGTGGGATCACCACCCGGCACCGGCCAGCGTCCATCAGCGCGGGCCAGTGCCCATCAGCGCGAGATGTGATCAGCGCTGCGCGGCGCGGGCCCGGCGGTAGAGCACCGTGCCCGCCAGTAGCATGCCCGCGGCGGCCGGAACCGCCAGCCCCACGGGGCCCGCTCCAGTGTGCGCGAGCTGCTCCTGGTCGCCGACGTTTGCGGACGGCTCGAGGCCGTGGACTCCCGTGTGCTCGGCCTGGTGGCCCTGCGAGGAGTCTCCGGGCTGCTCCGAGCCACCACCGGGATTCGAACCCCCCGGGTTACCGGGGTTGCCCGGATTCCCAGGCTGACCAGGGTTTCCGGGGTTGCCCGGATTCCCCGGATTCCCGGGGTTCCCCGGGTTGCCGGGCTCCTCCGGGGTCTCCGGCACCGCCGGCACCGTCTCCCCGCAGTCGCCCCCACCACTGCTGTTCCCGAACCCGACCGCCGTGACGTTGTTTCCGCACACATTGACCGGAACACCGATCGGGGCCTGGATGTTGTTGCCGGACGCGATGCCCGACGAGCCGCTGCTGCCGCCCTGCGCCTGCGAGCCGCCGGACTGTGAGCTCCCAGCCTGCGAGCTCCCGGACTGCGAGCTCCCGGACTGCGAACCGCTGGCCTGCGAGCCGCCACCGACGGACGAGGCACCCGAGGCGCCACCGGTCCGGTCGCCGCACTGCCCCCCGCCCGCGCCGTTGAAGACACCGATGACACTGACCGTGTTTCCGCACAGGTTCACCGGCACGTGCACCGGGACCTGGATGTTGTTGCCCGAGACGATGCCCGGCGAGTACGCGGCGCCACCATCGGCGCCCGACCCCGCCGCGTGGGCATAGCCGCCGGTCACGGCGAGAACGCCGCTGGCCGCGGCTACGGTGATCAGGCCCTTTTTCGCAACCTGTCGCATAACTGTCTGCTCCCCTAGCCTTCCGTCCCGGACGGAGCGTGCGCGGGCGATCCTCGCCCGCACCCCCATCCCCGAGCGGCCCCGGAGCGCACACACACTCCGAAACCGCCCGGGATCACACCCCGGTGGACCGTGACCCGATGTCACGTGATCGATGCGGTAGTTGCCGAAGGCGGGGCACAGCACCACCCCCTTGTCGGCATCGCGGCCCGGTGACGAGCCGCACACACCATGTAACGAGGAGGGAGCAATCAAGCTATCAAGCTACGACACCATTCACCCTTTTTGGTCCCTTCAGTATGTGTGATCGATTAGGCCGAACGTGTCAGCCCAGCAGTGAGCCCTGCAGAGCACCACCGGCTGGCCCCGCAGCGGCCTCAGCTGGCGTCCAGGAACCGGTCCAGCACCCGCACACCGAACTTCAGCCCGTCCACCGGCACCCGCTCGTCGACCCCGTGGAACATCCCGGCGAAGTCCAGCTCCGGGGGCAGCCGCAGCGGCGCGAAGCCGAAGCAGCGGATGCCGAGGTCGTCGAAGGACTTCGCGTCCGTACCGCCCGAGAGGCAGTACGGCACGGCGCGCGCGATCGGGTCCTCGGCCTTCAGCGCCGACTGCATGGCCTCCACCAGCGCCCCGTCGAAGGTGGTCTCCAGCGCCTTGTCCGCGTGCACGTCCTCCCGCTTGACCCGCGGGCCGAGGATGCGGTCGAGGTCGGCCAGGAACTCGTCCTCCAGCCCCGGCAGGAAGCGCCCGTCCACATGCGCCGTGGCCTGCCCCGGGATGACGTTCACCTTGTAGCCCGCGTTGAGCATGGTCGGCGCGGCGGTGTTCTGCAGCGTGGCACCGATGATCTTCGCGATGCCACCCAGCTTGGCGAGCGTCTCGTCCATGTCCTCCGGGTCGAGCGGGGTGCCGAGGGCATCGGACAGCTCGTCCAGGAAGGACCGTACGGTCTTGGTGACCCGCACCGGGAACTTGTGCCGCCCGAGCCGCCCGACCGCCTCGGTCAGCTCCGTGATGGCGTTGTCGTTGTTGGTCATCGAGCCATGACCCGCGGTGCCGTCCACCGTGAGCCGCATCCAGTGCATGCCCTTCTGAGCGGTCTCGATCAGATAGAGCCGCAGCTGCTCATTGACGGTGAAGGAGAAGCCGCCGACCTCGCCGATCGCCTCCGTCACGCCCTCGAAGAGCTCGGGATGGTTGTTGACCAGGTGCTTGGCCCCGTAGACCCCGCCCGCCTCCTCATCGGCGAGGAAGGCCAGCACGATGTCGCGCGGCGGCTTGCGGCCGCTGCGCAGCCGGTCCCGGACGACCGCGAGCGTCATCGCGTCCATGTCCTTCATGTCCACCGCGCCCCGGCCCCAGACGCAGTCGTCCACGATCTCGCCGGAGAAGGGGTGGTGGGTCCAGTCCTCGGCGTTGGCCGGTACGACGTCGGTGTGGCCGTGGATGAGCAGCGCGGGACGGGACGGATCCTCCCCCTCGATCCGCGCCACGGTCGACGCCCTGCCCTTGTGCGACTCGAAGATCTCGGGCTCGAGGCCCACCTCGGCCAGCTTCTCGGCGACGTACTCGGCGGCCGCGCGCTCACCGGGGCCGGAGTGGTCGCCATAGTTACTGGTGTCGATCCGGATCAGGTCACGGCAGAGGTCGACCACCTCGTCCTCACCCTTGACCGTCCCGGTCGTCGTCGCGTTCGAAAGCGACTCACTCACGATGCCTCCTCGTCGTTGCGCTGCCGCGGTACGCCCAGCCATCGGACCCCGCGGCGGGGGGTCACCCGCCCATACTCCTCCGCGCACCCGCCCAGCCCAAGGCGGCAATACCGCCGTCATACCCCCGTCACACAGCCCACCCGCCCGACCACTCCGGGCCACGCCCGGCCGTGATCGAGCACGTCCCGATGTTTGCTATGGTTTTCCGTGTCGGAGCGGCCACGGGCCGACCGGCAGACACCTGGTCCGGGTGGCGGAATGGCAGACGCGCTAGCTTGAGGTGCTAGTGCCCTTTATCGGGCGTGGGGGTTCAAGTCCCCCCTCGGACACCGACCATATCCCCAACTTGTGCGGGTCGAGCGTTGCCTCGGCCCGCACGAGCTGTCTTCCGGGCTCGTAGATCAGCTTGAGCCCGAGTTGCTGGTAGATCTCGGCCTTGTCCCGCGGCCCGGCGTCGGCGAGGGCGTCACGGATGGGGCCCAGCGGTTTGAGCATTGCGCGGATCTCGTCCTTGGTCATTCGGCGCTGGCCGGTGACCTGGCGTGACCGGCTGAGTGCTTCGGCGCGGTGGGCCTGGACCTCGGCGGTCCACTGGGCGACGAGTTTCGGGTCCGTTCCTGCTTCCAGGGCTTCGCGGTAGCGGGTGAGCTTGCTATCGCATTCGGCGATCACCCGTTCAGCGTCCTCTGCGTCTGGGGCGGGTGCAATGTCGGGTTGAGCGGCCTGCATATCGTCTCACCTTGATCATGCTTCAGGGCCCGCAGTCTCTGGCGGGACGGCATCTCGATCGTCCGGACGGCTTCCGCGTGAGATTCTCCGCCTGTGGCTACGGAGACCGAGGCGGAGGAGTTGTTGCACCAGCGCGGCTGGCGGACGGGATTGACGATCGCTGAAAGGGTGAACGCGTGGGCCGCCCTGGTGAGCGTCATCGAGTGCGGCTACGACGACGACATCTACGAGTACACCAACGACCTCTACTGCCGGAACTGGCTACACGAGGCATGGCTCCTGCTGGACGAACACATCGTCCAGCTCTGGACCCCGCGGATCAGATCTCTGGACGACCGGTACCGGGCCGCGACCGTCAACGACGACGGCCAAGCACTCGACCAGTTCCACCGACTGCCCGGGCCCGACCTGTGGTGGTGGCGGCGACACCCGCGCATCCTCACCGGAGACCTCGGGCGTTCGCTTCGCTCGGCCGGTGCCATCGGCACCGACCCTGACGCAGCATGATCCTCAGCCTCGCGGGATTACGGGACAACTCTTAGCTTGACTCTGTCGGGGATCTTGGAGTTGCCGAGGTCAGGTGCCCAGGGTGCGCCAGGATTTTGGCCTGGAGATCCCGCACCGGTCGAGGTAGCTCTGGAAGGCGGTCGGTCGTCGGGAAGGGGGTGCCTTCTCGGTTGGTGGGAGACCGCTGAGGCGCTCGATGTTGATGGCGATGGCCGTCAGGACGTGCTGGACGTGGGCTTTGCTCTGTCCACGGTAGCGACAGCGGCGCATGCCGTGTCCGTGGGCGAACTCGTTGACCGTGCCCTCCACTCCGGAGCGGACCGCATAGCGGGCCTTCCACTCGGGCGTCTGCTGCTCGGCACGGACGCGGAGTTGCAGGTCGCGGAGCTCGCGCGGGGGAAAGCCCACGGTGCGGGCGCTGTCGGCGGTGGTGGTGCACTGGGTGCGGGCCGGGCAGGGGCGGCACTGGCTCTTGGTGAACCGTGCCACGATCAGCGGGGCAGCGGTGGGCGAGGATGTCGGGCAGGGGCCGTGCCAGCCCGCGCTGACCTGGCCCTGGGGACAGGTGACCTGCCGAAGGTCGAAGTCGATGTGGAAGTCGTCCCGGGCGAAGCCCTCGCCTCGGCGGTGCTGGTGCGTGGGGTTGCTCTTCAGCGGCCCGGAGACGGTGACCTGGTGTTCACGGGCGGCTTGTTCCAGGTGGGGCAGGGAGGTGTAGCCGGCGTCGACCAGGTGCTCGGCGGGCAGCAGCCCGCGGCGGGACAGGCGAGTGTGGATGCCGGGCAGGACCTGGCTGTCGTGGGTGGTGGCCACGGTGGTGGCCACGTCCGTGATCACGTTGGGGCGGTCGGACGCGCAGGTCTCGGTCAGATGGGCGGCGAAGCCCCTCCAGCTGATGATGTGTCCGTGCCGTGCGTAGCGGGCTGAGGTGTCGTAGGGCGAGACGAGCGCCCGGGACGAGGGCGGTAGCCCGGGCCCGCCTTCCTTCTCGGCGGTGCGCCAGCGCAGGCGTCCTGCGGCGTCACGGTGGTAGTTCTGCACCATGATCTGGCGCAGGGCCTGGACGCGGGGACCGGACGTGCGGTGCGCTCCGCGCCGGTAGAGATGTTCCAGGAGCCGGACGCCGTCGTCTCCGGCGGCAAGAATCCTGGTCATGGGCTTGGTGGGGTTCTTGCCCAGGCGGACCGGCCGGCCGTAGCGGAGTCCCCAGTCCTCGTCGATGAGCTCGTCGAGCAGGTGAGGGGAGGTGCCGGCGACTTCTTCGAGTGCGGCGCGGACCGCCTCGGTGATCAGCTCCAGGCGGGTCAGGTCACGCACCGCGGCCAGGACGTGGGTGGAGTCGGTGCGCTGCGTGGTGCGCTCGCGCACCAGTCCGACCTCCTTGAGGCGGGCCAGTGAGGTCGAGGAGGCGGTCGGCACGGCCGTCCTCGGTGAGACGGGCGCGGAAGTCGGCCAGCACGCTGTGGTGGAAGCCGGGGTCATCCAGTTCCATGGCCGTCGCGTACTTGAAGTCGATGCGGCAGCGGACCGCCTCGGCGGCCTGCCGGTCCGACAGGCCGAGCAGGAACTGCAGTACGCAGACTGTGGCCAACTGAGCAGGCGAAAGCCCTGGACGTCCGTCCCTGGGGTACCAGTCGGCGAAGTCCTCGTCGCGCCACAGCCCGTCCAGCCGGTCACGCACCCATATCGCCGTCGTGCCACCCGGGTTGCTCGCCCGCGCGATCTGCGCGGTCAGAGGCGGAACGTGCTCACCGGAACGGGGGCGCAGGGATAACGGGCACCTCGACAGCTTCATCGGACGGCGGAACTACCCGAGCATGCCCGTCGACCATGCTGCCGCACCGGGAAACGCCAAGACCCCCGACAGAGTCAAGCTCAGATTCCGTGTCATTTCCTCAGCTCCCGCGTTCGATGCAAGACGCTCTGACGTCAGCCTCGGCGTGCTGCTTGCAGGGGTGTTTTGCTGCGGCGTGAGCGGTTGGCGGCAAGGATGTCGCGCAGGAATACACCGGTGTGACTGGCTTTCACCGTCGCGACGTCCTCGGGTGTGCCTTCAGCCACGAGAAGACCGCCGTCGGCGCCGCCTTCGGGTCCCAGGTCGATGATCCAGTCGGCGGTTTTGATCACGTCGAGGTTGTGCTCAATGACCATGACGGTGTTGCCTTTGTCCACGAGGCCGGAGAGAACCTTCAGCAGTCTGCGGATGTCTTCGAAGTGCAGGCCAATGGTTGGTTCGTCCAGGACGTAGACGGTGTGGCCGGTGGACCGCTTCTGGAGTTCGCTGGCGAGTTTGAGGCGTTGGGCCTCGCCGCCGGAAAGGGTTGTCGCGGGCTGTCCGAGCCGGATGTATCCGAGTCCGACTTCCTTCAGGGTGCGCAGGTGGCGGGAGATGGCTGGCATGGCTTCGAAGAAGTTGGTGGCCTCTTCGATCGTCATGTCCAGCACGTCGGCGATGGACTTTCCTCTGTAGCGGACTTCCAGGGTCTCCCGGTTGTAGCGGGCGCCGTGGCAGACCTCGCACGGGACATAGACGTCGGGGAGGAAGTTCATCTCGATCTTGATGGTGCCGTCGCCCGAGCAGTTCTCGCAGCGGCCGCCTTTGATGTTGAAGGAGAAGCGGCCGGGCTCGTAGCCGCGTACCTTCGCCTCGATGGTCTCCGCGAACAGTGCGCGGATGTGGTCGAAGACGCCGGTGTACGTGGCCGGGTTGGACCGTGGGGTGCGGCCGATGGGTGCCTGGGACACCTGCACGACCTTGTCGACCAGGTCATCGCCCTCTACGCGGGTGTGGCGTCCGGGGACGGTGGCGGCGCCGTTCAGTTCGCGGGCCAGGTAGGTGTAGAGGATGTCGTTGACCAGGGTTGACTTGCCGGATCCGGAGACGCCGGTGACGGCGGTGAACAGGCCCAGCGGGAAGGGCACGTCGATGTCCTGGAGGTTGTTCTCCCGAGCGCCGCGGACGACGAGCTGCCGTGAGGGGTCGCGTTCCCGGTGGGCGGCGGGGACGGGGATCGTCCTGCGGCCGGAGAGGTACTGGCCGGTGATGGAGGCTGGGTCGTCGAGCAGTCCCTCGAGGTGTCCGCTGTACACGATTTCGCCGCCGTGGTCGCCCGCGCCGGGGCCGACGTCGACGATCCAGTCGGCGATCTTGACGGTGTCCTCGTCGTGTTCGACCACGATGAGGGTGTTGCCCATGTCGCGGAGGCGGACGAGGGTTTCCATGAGCCGGTGGTTGTCCCGCTGGTGCAGGCCGATGGACGGCTCGTCGAGGACGTAGAGGACGCCGACGAGGCCGGAGCCGATCTGGGTGGCGAGTCGGATGCGCTGAGCTTCTCCGCCGGAGAGGGTGTCGGCGGCGCGGTTCAGTGACAGGTAGTCGAGGCCGACGTCGACCAGGAAGCGCTGACGCTCGTTGACCTCCCTGAGGATGCGATCGGCGATCTTCATCTCGCGTGGGGTGAGGTTCAGTTCTCCCAGAAAGATCGCGCAGTGGCCGATCTGCATGGAGGAGACCTCGGCGATCGACTTGCCTGCCAGAGTGACCGCCAGGCTGATCGGTTTAAGGCGGGCGCCGTGACAGGCGGGGCAGGGCACCTGGCGCATGTAGCCCTCGAAGCGTTCGCGGCCGGCGTCGCTCTCGGCGCTCTGGTGGCGCCGCTGCACGAACTGCACCGCGCCTTCGAAGGGCGTGGTGAAGTGGCGTTCGCGGCCGTACTGGGTGCGGTAGCGCACCTCGATCGGGGGCCGGTAGCCCTGGAGCAGGGCCTTCTTGGCCCGTTGCGGCAGGCGAGCGAAGGGGACGTCAGTGCGGAAGCGCAGAGCGTTGGCCAGGGCGTCGACTAGCCGGGCGAAGTGGGCTCTGGCGTGGCCGTGTGCCCAGGGGTGGATGGCCCCCTCCTCAAGCGACCTGTCCGGGTCGGGGACTACGAGCTCGGGGTCGACCTCCCTGCGCGTGCCGATGCCGGTGCACTCGGGGCAGGCGCCGTAGGGCGAGTTGAAGGAGAAGGAGCGCGGTTCCAGGTCCTCGAAAGAGAGGTCGTCGGTGGGGCAGTACAGGTGCTCTGACAGGATGCGTTCGCGTTCGGGGTCGTCGTCGGGCAGGTCGACGAACTCGAGCACGACCGTGCCGCCGGACAGTTTGAGGGCTGCCTCGACGGAGTCGGTGAGGCGGACCCTGGAGGATTTCTTCACCGTGAGGCGGTCGACGACCACGTCGATGGTGTGCTTCTGCTGCTTCCTCAGGTTCGGCGGCTGGGCGAGCGGGGTGACCTGTCCGTCGACCCGCGCGCGGGCGTAGCCCTTGGTGTGCAGCTCGTTGAAGAGCTCGGCGAACTTTCCCTTGCGGTCGCGGACGAGAGGGCACAGGACCTGGAAGCGGGTTCCGTCGGGAAGGGCGAGGATCTTGTCCACGATGTCCTGTGGCGACTGGCGCGAGATCGGCCGGCCGCACTCGGGGCAGTGCGGTCGGCCGACACGGGCGAACAGCAGCCGCAGGTAGTCGTAGACCTCGGTGATGGTGCCGACCGTGGAGCGGGGGTTGCGCGAGGTCGACTTCTGGTCGACGGAGACTGCGGGGGACAGGCCCTCGATGAAGTCCACGTCGGGCTTGTCCATCTGCCCGAGGAACTGGCGGGCGTACGAGGAGAGCGACTCCACGTAGCGGCGCTGGCCCTCGGCGAAGATGGTGTCGAAGGCCAGAGACGACTTACCCGATCCGGACAGGCCGGTGAAGACGATGAGGGAGTCGCGCGGAAGATCGAGCGAGACAGTCTTCAGGTTGTGCTCGCGCGCGCCACGGACGATGAGACGGTCAACCACGCCAGTCCGCACCTTTCTTCAGTGAAGTGACAGGCTCCCGGTGCTTCCTCAGGTTCGGGAAAGTGCTGAGTCTTACCAGCGTTGCCGCGGCTTGCTGGGTCAGGCGAGGTTCGACTCCTGCATGCTGCGCAGCTCCCTCTTCATCTCGTGGACCTCGTCGCGGAGCCGGGCGGCGAGCTCGAACTGCAGCTCGGCTGCCGCAGCGCGCGTGCGCTCCGTCAGTTCTTCGATCTGCTCGGCGAGCTGGGTTGCGGGACGTTCCGTGGCAACGGACACCGGAGAGGCGAGTTCGGTGAGCCGGCCTCCGAGTCCGGGCATCAGCGGCACGGTGACGCCTCCTGCTGCCTGCCGGTATCCCGTGGCAAGCAGGTGGTCGGTGTCGATCTCTTCGCTGGCGATCTGGGCCACGATGTCATTGATCTTCTTGCGCAGCGGCTGCGGGTCGATGCCGTTGGCCTCGTTGTACGCGATCTGCTTCTCGCGGCGCCGGTTGGTCTCGTCGATCGCCTTGCGCATCGCGGGGGTGATCCGGTCGGCGTACATGATGACCTGGCCCGAGACGTTCCGTGCGGCCCGGCCGATTGTCTGGATGAGCGCAGTACCGGAACGCAGGAACCCCTCCTTGTCGGCGTCGAGGATCGCGACCAGGGACACCTCGGGCAGGTCGAGGCCCTCGCGGAGCAGGTTGATGCCGATCAGCGCGTCGTACTCGCCTGCGCGCAGTTCACGCAGCAGTTCCACGCGGCGAAGGGTGTCGATATCGCTGTGCAGGTAGCGGCCCCGGATGCCGAGTTGTGTGAAGTGCTCGGTGAGATCCTCGGACATCTTCTTGGTGAGTGTGGTGACGAGGACCCGTTCGTCCCTCGCGGTGCGCGTGCGGATCTCGTCGACGAGATCGTCGATCTGGCCGTCGCTGGGCTTCACCACGACCTCAGGATCGAGCAGTCCGGTCGGCCGGATCACCTGCTCCACCACACCGTTGCTGCGGGAGAGCTCGTACGCCCCGGGAGTCGCCGAGAGGTACACGGTCTGGCCCACCCGCTCCCGGAATTCCTCCCACGTCAGGGGGCGGTTGTCCAGGGCGGAGGGCAGCCGGAAGCCGTGTTCGATCAGGATGCGCTTGCGGGCGGCGTCGCCCTCGCACATCGCGCCGATTTGCGGGACGGTGACGTGGGACTCGTCGATGACCAGCAGGAAGTCTTCCGGGAAGTAGTCCAGCAGGGTGTTACCCGGTGTTCCTGGGGAGCGGCCGTCGAAGTGCATGGAGTAGTTCTCCACGCCGGCCGAGGTGCCGGTCTCGCGGAGCATCTCAATGTCGTAGGTGGTGCGCATCCGCAGCCGCTGAGCCTCCAGGTGCTTATCCTGCTTCTCCAGTTCGGCCAGGCGCTGGGTGAGCTCCGCTTCGATGCCGTCGATGGCCCGCTCCAACCGCTCGCGGCCCGCGATGTAGTGGGAGGCGGGGAAGACGTGCACCTGCTCTTCCTCACCAACAACCTCGCCGGTGATGGGGTTCAGCGTGGTCAGCGCTTCGATCTCGTCCCCGAACATCTCGATGCGGATGGCGAGTTCTTCGTAGACGGGAAAAATCTCGACGGTGTCGCCATGGACCCGGAAGGTGCCGCGGGCGAAGGACGTGTCGTTGCGCGAGTACTGGTTGTCGACGCATCGGCGCAGGAGCTCGTCGCGGTCGATCTCATCGCCGACCCGCAGCGGAATCATCCGGTCTACATACTCCTGCGGGGTGCCCAGGCCATAGATCGTGGAAACGGAGGCAACCACGATCACATCTCTACGAGTGAGCAGGGAGTTCGTCGCCGAATGACGCAGCCGCTCCACCTCGTCATTGACGGAGGAGTCCTTCTCGATATAGGTGTCCGTCTGCGGGATGTACGCTTCGGGTTGGTAATAGTCGTAGTAGGAAACAAAATACTCGACTGCGTTGTTCGGCAGTCGCTCCCGGAATTCGTTGGCCAGTTGGGCGGCCAGCGTCTTGTTCGGGGCTATTACGAGGGTGGGACGCTGAAGCTTCTCGATCATCCAAGCGGTGGTGGCAGACTTGCCGGTGCCGGTCGCACCGAGCAGCACCACATCCTTCTCACCGGCGTCGATGTGTCTGGTCAGGTCAGCGATTGCCGCCGGCTGATCGCCGCTGGGCCGGTAGGGGCTGACGACCTCGAAGGGAGCCCCTGTACGTTCAATATCAGAGACAGGACGCATGAAATCACTGTAAGGCCGGCACGGGTGAAGGGCTCGGCCAGAGAATCCCTGAGAGGAGCGGGAGATTCTCCGCGCACCCGCGCGGAGAAGAGGGGTAGCCCACGGGCGTGACGTCATGGGCCGGTCCCTAAAAGCGCCGACCGGTCTGCTGGGCCATTTTCAGAGAATGTCTGCACTTCCGCAACCGGAAAGCCCGGCACCGCCCGCCGCACCACCGGACACGGACCATAACGAGCTGATCCCGGTACGTGATGCCAGTGAATAGAGAGGCCGGCTCGTCAGGCCCCGCGCAAGGCCATCTCGGGTACAGGACCCACGGCCGGGCCCCGATCCCGAGGAGCCCGTCAGCGGTCGGTGATGGATGCGCGTTCCTGCGCCGCCCGGACGGACTCAGTGAGCGTGGCGAGATCGTACGCTCCACGGTGCAGCCGGCCGTTGACGAAGAACGTCGGACTGCCGACGGCACTGCTGCGGTCGGCGGACTCGACGTCCTCCGCCACGCGGGAGGCGATGGCGTGGGTCCTGAGGTCTCGCTGGAACTTCTTCAGGTCCAGGCCGAGGTCCTCGGCATGGCGCAGCAGGTCCTGGGGGCTGAGCTCGCCCTGGTGGGAGAGCAGGGCGTCGTGCATCGGCCAGAAGGCGTCCTGCCGGGCCGCCGCTTCGGACGCCTCCGCGGCGAGCTGTGCACAGGGGTGGACATCGTCGAGCGGCAGGTGACGCCATACGAACCGGATGTCTCCTTCGACGTCGTCACGGAGCTGGCGCATCATGGGCTCGGCCTGGGCGCAGTAGGGGCACTCGAAGTCGCCGTACTTGACGACGGTGACGGGGGCGTTCAGGGGGCCGCGGATGTGGTCGCGTTCCTCGTCCACCGGTGCGACGAGATCAATGATGCTCTCCCCGGTCCCCATGAGCGCACGGACGCGTCCCGTCTGAGGCAGCGCGCGGATGGCCATAGTGATCAACCAGGTGAGGGCGAAGGAGAAGGGGATGGTGGCGAGGATGCCGTACTTGGCCTGGGTGAGCTGCTCCTCGTTGAAAGCGAGAGCGGCGATGAGGAGCGACACGGTGAAAGCGGCGCCGGACGCGCTGCTGCCGGCCAGGACAGCGCCCCAGCCCACCTGCGGCTGCAGACGGCCACGGCTGACCCACGTGGTGAGTGCTGCGCACAGGACGATGCCGAGCGGCTTTCCCAGAACGAAAGCGATCAGAATGCCGAGCGTGATCGGAGCGGTCAGAGCGTCCGTGAAGCCGGCCCAGGTGATGTGGATCCCCGCGTTGGCCAGGGCGAAGAGAGGCACGATGACGTAGCTGGTCCAGGGGTGGAAGATCTGTTCCAGGCGTTCGTTGGGCGAGATCACCGTCGCGAGGCCCTGGCGCAGTGAGCGCTCGAGTTCTGGGGTGGGCTGTTCCCTGAAAAGCCGGAACTGGCCGCTGGTGCGTTCCAGGTCCGTGCGCGAGGCGGGGTAGGCGTAGGTGATCATGGCGAGCACCAGGCCGGTCACGACCGGGTCGACGCCGGACTTGAGGAGCGCAACCCACATCGCCACGGCGAGGACGACGTATGGGACGCTGTGGCGTACCCCCGCGCGGCGGATGCACAGAACCGCGACAAAGATGGCCAGGGCGACCAGCAGCGCCGGGCACGAGAGGCTGCTGCTGTAGACGAACGCGATAACGGCGAGGGCCACGATGTCGTCGACGATGGCCACGGTCAGCAGGAAGGTGCGCAGAGCCTCGGGCAGCCGCTTGCCGAGTAGCGCCAAGGTGCCCAGGGCGAAGGCTGTGTCGGTCGACATGGCCACGCCCCAGCCGCTGCCGGCATCGGTGGTGGCAGCGAATCCCAGGAAGATCAGAACGGGAACGCCCATCCCTGTCAGGCCGGCGAGGAGTGGCAGGGTCATACGGCTTCTCTGCCGCAGCTCACCCATGTCGAACTCGCGCCGTGCCTCAAGCCCGACCACAAAGAAGAAGGCGGCCATCAACCCACTGTTGACCCACTCGCGCAGTTCCAGATCGACGCCGCCGGAACCCAGCTGCACGGACAGCGACGTTTCCCAGAAGTGCTCGTAGGAGCCGGAGGAGACATTGGCCCACACGAGCGCGGCGACGGAAGCAACGATGAGGGCGACGGCGCTGCCGGTTTCGGTGCGCAAGAAGTCGCGCAGGGGCGAGTGCTGGCTCTCGGAACGCACAGTTTGTCCGATGCCCTGAGGGCCGGCAGGTGGGAGTGTGGTGGTGTTCATGTTCCGTCTCTGCCTGTCTGATGCGCAAGGCACGGTGTGCAATGAGCATTACAGAGCTCCTGACCATGCGCAGTGCTCACGGCTGTGCTCGGTCCCGCACCGAGGCGAGCGGGCGTTGCTCGTCCCGGAGCGGATCCTGGACGGCTCGGGGGTCTTGCTCCATGCCGCCCACCGAGGCAGGGCCGTTCACGGCTCGTGGCAGCAAGGTGAGCGGCACGGGCCGGGAACTCCAGCCGTCAGTGCCCGCGGGCGATCCATCCGTCCAAGTGCCCGCTCTCGGACCCGATGGTGGTGGAGCCGCCGTGGCCGGTGTGCACGGCGACCGCCGGCGGGAGAGTGAGCAGCTTGCCCCCGATGGAATCGATAATGGTCGGGAAGTGCGAGAAGGAGCGTCCGGTTGCGCCCGGCCCTCCCCGGAAGAGCGTGTCGCCGGAGAACACCGCGTTGAGCGCCGGAGCGTAGAGGCAGACCGCTCCCGGGGAGTGGCCGGGGGTGTGCAGGACCTTGAAAGAGGTTCCGGCGAGCACCAGTATTTGGTGATCGGCCAGGTCCCCGTCGGGAAGCCGGTCCGGATGGGTCTGCTTCCACAATGGGAGGTCGTCGGGGTGCAGCAGGATCGGTGCGCCGGTGGCCTCGGCCAGGGCGGGGGCCGCGTCGATGTGGTCGTTGTGCGCGTGCGTGCAGATGATCGCGCGCAGCGTACGGCCCTTGAGCGCGGCCTCGATCGCCAAGGCATCGTGTGCGGCGTCGATGACGACCGCCTCGGAGTCGTTACCGACGATCCAGACGTTGTTGTCGACGTCCCATTCGCCCCCGTCGAGAGCGAACGTCCCGGAGGTGACCAGGTGGTCGATGCAGGCCGCCATCAGAACACCATCACCGAGCGCAAAACCTCGCCGTCGTGCATCCGCTGGAACGCCTCCTCGACGTCGGCGATGCCGATCGTCTCGGTGACAAACGCGTCGAGGTCGAGGCGTCCCTGCAGGTGCAGGTCGACCAGCATCGGGAAGTCGCGGGAGGGCAGGCAGTCCCCGTACCAGGCCGACTTCAGGGAGCCGCCGCGGTCGAACACGTCGAGGAGCGGCAGTTCCAGTGAGAGGTCCGGGTTGGGGACACCGACCAGGACGACCGTGCCGGCCAGGTCGCGGGCGTAGAACGCCTGACGGTAGGTCTCGGGGTGGCCGACCGCGTCGATGACGACGTCGGCACCGTGGCCACCGGTGAGCGCACGGATCTCTCCGACTGCGGAGGCGGTGTGAGAGTTCACGGTGTGGGTGGCGCCCATCGACTTGGCCATCTCCAGCTTGCGGTCGTCGATGTCCACCGCGATGATCTTTGCCGCGCCGGCCAGCTTGGCTCCGGCGATCGCCGCGTCGCCGACGCCGCCGCAGCCGATGACGGCCACGGAGTCGCCTCTGCCGACCTGGCCCGTGTTGATGGCGGCACCGATGCCCGCCATCACGCCACAGCCGAGCAGCCCTGCGACGACGGGGGAGACCCTGGGGTCGACCTTGGTGCATTGGCCGGCCGCCACGAGGGTTTTCTCGGCGAACGCGCCGATGCCAAGGGCCGGCGTGAGCTCCGTGCCGTCCTTCAAAGTCATCTTCTGCTTCGCGTTGTGGGTGTTGAAGCAGTACCAGGGGCGTCCGCGTCGACAGGAACGGCACTGCCCGCACACCGCGCGCCAGTTGAGGATGACGAAGTCGCCGGGGGCGACGTCAGTGGCGCCCTCGCCGACGGACTCCACCACGCCTGCGGCCTCATGGCCGAGCAGGAACGGGAAGTCATCGCCGATGCCGCCCTGCTTGTAGTGAAGGTCCGTATGGCACACGCCGCACGCCTGGATCTGCACGACGGCCTCGCCGTGGCCGGGATCCGGCACGGTGATCGTCTCCACCCGGACTGGCTCGTTCCTGCCCGGGGCGATGACTGCCTGGACTTGCTGGGGCACGTTGCTCACCTTGCTTGTTGTGATCGTTCGAAAGGGTCCTGTGCCGGCCCAGGTCAGGGACGACTGATCAGGGCGCGCAGGGACGCCGCTGCCGCTGCAGGGTCCTCCGCGCTGTAGATCGCACTACCGGCCACCGCTATCTGGGCCCCGGAGTTCTGAACCGCCGCGATGGTGGATGCGCTGACACCACCGGCGACGAACACCGCCCCCAGCGCGTGTCCTTCCATCGCGCGCACGGCCTTGTTCGGGACGTTGATGAGGTCAACGACCACGCCCTTGGAAGCGGCGCGGGCAGCGGTGACCGCACCGCTGATGGTGGAGTCGTCGGCCGTTCCTAGCACGGTGACCAGGTCGGCGGCGGCGTCGAAGGCGAGTCGCGCCTCGAGTTCACGATGACGGACATGCTCTCGCTCTCGATCAACGGGGTGCCCAGTTCGATGACATCGACATAGGGAGCGACCTGACCGGCCAGCCGCAGAGCGGCACCGGTGTTCAGGAGGTCCATGGCTACCTGCAAACGCATGATGGTGTTTCCCTCCAGCTGAGTCGCCCGGAGATCTCCCAGGCGTTCGTGGTGCTGCGGGTGCTTTCCGCGGCGGTCATTCAAGATTGCTGTGGCGGGCCCACAGCTCGTCGGCCGTGAGACCGCTGCGCTGCCAGAGCGCGTGGAACAGCCCGTCTCCGAGGAGCCACAGCACCTGCTCGAACAAGCTGCCGGCGTACTGGGACGAGGACTGTGCGGACCGGTCCCGCTTCTCGGCCGCGGGTACGACCAGAACCGTCGGCGCCAGGGACGCCAGGGGCGAGTGCGGAGCAGCAGTGATGACCGCCACCTCGACCCCCGCTGCGATGGCGGACCGGGCCGCAGCCAGCGCTGAGGGGGTGCGTCCCGACCCTGAGGCGATCAGCAGGCGGTCCCCCGCCGCGATGGCCGGTGCCGTCGCGTCACCGACGGCATGGACGCAGAGCCCGAGGTGCATCAGCCGCATGGCCAGGGCCCGCAGAGCGATGCCCGATCGTCCCTGCCCAAGAATGAAGACCCTCGACGCCGCAGTCGTGGCGGAGAGCAGACCTTCGGCTTCCCCGGGGTCAACGGCCTCGACCACCCGGGCCGCCTCCGCCACTACCAGAGCACTGCTGTCCTTCCACGACAGCAGCACGGGAAGAGGCGATTCCAAGAGCATTTCGTTCACACACCGAGCATCCTCAACGGACGGGTAGTCGTCAGCCAACCTTCGGGGCAACTTACCTACCCATCCAGGTAGGTGCTGTGACATGCTGAAGCGGTGATGGATGCCATTTCAACGCAGATGGGCACAGAGCTGGCCGCCCGTTTGAACATGGTGGCGACAGCCTCGCTACAGGGCGTGGCCGACCGACTGCACGCGGCCCTCGACAACGTGTGGCCGCACAACGCGCTGGTGATCTTCACCGAGGACTGCACCGGACGCCCCCGCAAGAAGGCCGGCGACCCGGAGATCACGAAGAACGTGACCATCGCCGAGCTTGCGGCCCTGCGTGAGCGGGCAGCAGGCGGCCAGTGGATCGGGCGCGCGGAGTTCGGCGGACTGCCCCGCAACGTGGCGGTGCTGGGAGATGACACGGGGGCCGTGCTCGTCCTCTGCCCCGTGCAAGAACTCCCGGGCGAAGACCGCGCGGTCCACGCACGGATCGTGTGGAGCGTTGCAGCCGCCTGCATCGCCCGGCAAGTTGCCGAGGCAGCACCCGACTATCTGCAGAAATCGCGTGCAGTCACCAGCGAGAGACTCCGGGTAACTGCCGAGCTCACGGACCGGCACGTCACCGACCTGGAGTCCGTGCTCGCCGCCCTGCGCAGCAGAGACCTCGACGATGCCCGAGCCCGCGCCCAGGCGATCGACCTCGCCGCCGACGCACTGATCCGCACCAGGAGCGGAGCAGACCTGGCCGCCTTCATCGCCGAGGAGCCGGTTACCCGCGCCTTCGAACGCCTCAAGAGCCACCTGCGCCCCCTGAGCCGCTACGAAGCACTGCACATACAGTTCATCGAACCGCCGGCAGACGGCCGCGCGCTTCCCGGAGAAGTCGCACATGCCGCACGAGCCATCGTGCGCAGCGCCGTCCTCCTGATGCGCGACCAGGAAGAAGTGACCCGCATCCGGGTCCAATGGAACTGCGACGGAAGGAACCTGCTCGTCTCCGTACGAGACGACGGCCCCGGCAGCATGGACAGCTCCGGCCCCGCACTGCGGCAACTCGCTGCCCGAGCCACAGCGCTGGGCGGCCGCCTCGACCTGGAAGCGGTAGAGAACTGGGGCTCCCGCCTCGAAGTGCAGATCCCGCTCGACCCCCCGGACACCTCCGAACAGCCCACCGAATTGTGGGGCCTGGCTCCCCGGGAAGCGGAAGTCCTCCGACTACTAGCCTCCGGGCGCCGAAACCGACAGATCGCCGCGCAACTGGGCATCAGCGAGAACACCGTCAAGTTTCACACCAGCCAGATCTACCACAAGCTCGGCGTCACCTCCCGAGCCGCCGCAGCCGCCCTTGCCGCCGAGGCCGGCATGCGATGACGTCGTCGCGAGTGCGCTGATGATCCGATGCTCAAAGATGTCTCGATCCACGCTTTCGGAAGTCCGCTCCATGCAGCCGTGAGCCCATCGTCACGTCAGTCCCGAGGGTTGGCCAGGCAGATCTCCGGGCTCGGGAGAGGAATGGGACTTCAGATCGTTGACCGCACACCCCCTCCCTGACCCGGATCCTCGATCGGTATCAGCCGCGCTGCATCAGCAAGTTGGTGACCGCGGTGCAGCGCGAGAGTGCAGCCGAATCACCGACGGGTTGTCCGTGGGGCCTGTCGATTCGTGAGTTGCCGCGGTCGATGTCGGTCATCGGTCCAGGCACTGGCAGAGCCAACCCAGCCCGAGGACTACCGGAGATTCAGAACAGGGCCGGAGGAGGATCATCCGGCGGCGGTCCCGGGCCAGCCCGGCACTCGTTCTCGATCCAGCGGCAGATGAGGTCGACGACGTGCTCCCGCTCGCTCAGCTCGTGTCCCTTGGCGATCCCGTGGTTAATCTGCAGCAGGTGCGGCAGCAGGTCGCCGTGGCGTGCTGGGCTCGGAAGATGGGGTGGCCTCCCCAGGGGGTCTGCCTGCCGTCCTTCACCTGGTGGGCCGGGGCGAGGCGGGTGTCGATGAGCTCACGAGCGTACCGCCGAACGGCGTCCATGCTACGAGAGACGACGTATTCACTCTCGGGCGGTCGGAAGTGGAACTTAACGCGGAAGGGGATCCAGGCGATCCATGCCAGTGAGACATCCAGCCGGTCCTGCTCCATGGCTCCACTTGTCCTCTCACCGTCTGCAGACGCGCCCGAGGACGTCACGTCTCCAGGCCCGGGATGACCGGGGCAGCCGGTCCTTCCGTGATGCCAGCCTCCCTGTACTCGCCGGGGGTCATGCCAGCCACCGCCCGGAAGGCGCGGTAGAACTGCACCGAGCTGGAGAAACCCGTCTCCAACGCGATCGTGGAGACCTGCTTGCCCGGCTGTGTCCGCAGCATCACCCGGGCGCGCTCGAGCCGCAGGGACCGTAGGCGCCCCATGGCAGACTCGCCCGTGCCCTCGAAGAGGCGGAACAGGGTGCGGCGGGAGACGTGCAGGCCCGCGGCGATGCCGTCGGCGTCCAGATCGGGGTCCGCCAGATGCACGCGCATGTAGGCCAGCGCCTCGGCGCGGCGCAGCGACTCGGGCATCCCGCACTGACCGGGGGCGGTCAGGCCGATGAGGGATGTTCCCAGCGCGGTCGCCTGGGGCTCGAGGCGGTGCGCGCCGAGGCGGTCCCCGTCCTGGCGCTGCGCGAGGTTCACGAAGAACGCTGCCACCGCGCCCATCGCCCCGCCGCAGTCGAACGTCCTGGCGAGCAGGTCGTCGCTGCGGCTCATGCCGGCCAGGGAGAATGCCTTGTCGGCGGGCAGCTCGAGGACGACCTGCTCGTAGTACTCCTTCGCGGACAGGGAGAAGGGCAGGGCACTGTCGTAGATCACCAGCGAGCCGGGAGTCGCGAGCGTCCGACGTCCCGCCTGTTCGACGAGCAAGTTTCCACTCAGCTGGAACAGGAGGTACAGGTACTCCTCGTCCTCCCGGCCCTGCGCGATGTCGCTGGCCGAGCGTCGGACCTTCTCGGGTCGGGCCCGCTTGGTGGACAGACGGAAATCCGCGTACTGGCCCAGCCTGATCTCGCCTCCGAATGCGCTGCCGACCGGGTCCGTCCTGACCGCCACGTAGGCTTCCCGCCTGGCCTGACGCCAATAGTCGACCTCGTCGCCCCGCGGACAGCTACGGGTGGAGAAAGACGTCAGGCGCGGCAGCACCAGGCCATCCTGTGCCATGGCCATGCCCTCCTCTTGACTGCTCCGCGCCGATCTGCCCGAGGCTCACGGCCTCCTGTCCCAGCGTACGTCGCAGGCTCCTCCAGGGCCTTTCGTCGACCGATGCGGGCCAGGCTGGGGTCCGGCCCGCAGCCTGCCCGAACGGGGACTGCGGGCCGGGGAGGGCGGGTCTCAGGCGGGAATGAGGCCGTGGGGGTCGATGATGAACTTGTCGGACACTCCCGTGTCGAAGGTCGCGTAAGCGTCGGGGGTGTCGTCGAGGCTGATCACCTTCGTGTCGAGCATGGCGCTCAAGTAGGGCATGCGGTCCCACAGGATCGCCATCATCAGCTCGCGGTTGTAGTGCATGATCGGTGCCTGTCCGGCGGTGATCCGCGGCGACTTGATCCACGCCTTGCCGAAGTCGATCGGGAACGTTCCCTCTTGCTCGGCCTTCGACTGCGCGAGCGGGTCGGGACCGTAGACGCCGATGACGCCGGTGGCTCCGCCCGCGCGGGTGGCGTCGATCACCTGGTTGATGGCGTAGGCCGGATTCATGTCCTTGGCGTCACGGCCGATGCCGTGTGCCTCGGAGCCGACGTAGTCGACCGCGCAGTCGACCATGGGTTCGCCCAGGATGGCCTCGATCTGGTCGGTGAGCGTTGCGTCCTGGTTCAGGTCGATCGTCTCGCAGCCGTTCTTCTTCATCAGCTCCAGACGGCCCTTGTGGTAGTCGCCGACGATGATGCAGGACGCCCCAAGGAGGCGCGCCGCCGCCGCGCCGCAGCGGCCGACCGGACCGGCGCCGGCGAGGTACACGGTCGAGCCCGGCTTGGCACCGGCCTCCATGAGACCGTGGAACGCGGTGGGCAGGATGTCCGAGAGCAGCGCCAGGTCACGGATCTTGGCCATGGCCTGGTCCCTGTCCGGGAAGCGCAGGAGCTGGAAGTCGGCGTACGGGACGAACAGGTACTCGGCCTGGCCGCCGGTCCAGTCGCCCAGGTTGAAGCCGTACGCTCCGCAGGCCACTTTGGGGTTCGTGGTCTCGCAGACGTCGGTCCGGCGCGCCCTGCAGTTGCGGCATCGGCCGCAGGCGACGTTGAACGGAACGGAGACGAGGTCGCCTTTGCTGAGGAACTCGACGTCGGGGCCGACCTCGATGACCTCCCCGGTCATCTCGTGCCCCATCACCATGCCCTGGGGCACCGGAAAGGACCCGCGGTAGATGTGCAGGTCGCTACCGCAGATGTTGGTGGCGACGATCCTGAGGATGACTCCGTGCGGAGCCTTCTTCCCGTTCGGCATCTGAAGCTTCGGGAAGTCGAGAGACTCGACGCGCATGTCCTTCGGGTTCTGGAAGGTGACGGCGCGGTTGCTGCTTGCCATGACGATCTCCTCTGCTGATCCAGGAGGACTCGGCCGTGGGAGTGTCGGCGGTCACTTCGGTGGCTTTGCGACCTCGGCGACTTTCCCAACGTAGGGCTGCCACCCAAGGTATGCACGCCGGAATCGGAGCCTCTATGCCCTGCGTGCCATCGCACTAACACTGCGTGCCACGATCCCGGCCAAGCACGTCATCTCCAATCCGGACAGGTCCGCGCGTTGTTAGCTTTTGAGGCATGACCGACGCAGCAGCACCCGCTCTCCGGGCGCCCTCGGCCGTTCAGGCCGACGTCCGGGTGAGGGGCGCTCGAGAGCACAATCTCAAGGACGTGAACCTGACGGTCCCGCGCGACGCAACGGTGGTCTTCACCGGCGTCTCGGGGTCGGGCAAGTCTTCCCTCGCCTTCGGCACCCTCTACGCGGAGTCGCAGCGGCGCTACCTGGAGTCGGTGGCCCCGTATGCCAGGCGGCTGATCGACCAGGCCGGCGTCCCCGACGTCGACTCGATCACCGGGATGCCTCCGGCCGTCGCCCTGCAGCAGCGGCGCGGAGGGCGCAGCGCCCGCTCGTCGGTGGGCAGCCTCACCACGCTCTCGTCCCTGGTGCGCATGCTCTACTCGCGCGCCGGCGACTACCCGGACGACCAGCCGATGCTCTACGCCGAGGACTTCTCCGCCAACACCGTCCAGGGAGCCTGCCCGCAGTGCCACGGCATCGGCCGCGTGTACGAGGTAACCGAGCAGAAGATGGTGCCGGATCCCTCCCTCACGATTCGCCAGCGTGCGATCGCCTCTTGGCCGGCGGCCTGGCACGGCCACCAGTTGCGCGACGTCCTCGTGGCGCTCGGCTACGACGTCGACATCCCTTGGAAGCGGCTGCCGAAGAAGGACCGGGAATGGATCCTCTACACCGACGAGGCCCCCTCCGTCCCCGTCCATTCCAGGCTCACGCTCCCCGAGGCGCGCGTCGCGATCAAGGCCGGCGTCGAGCCGAGCTACCAGGGCACATTCGTCGGGGCGCGCCGCTACGTGCTCGACACCTTCGCCAACACCAAGAGCGCCTCGATGAAGCGCCGCGTCGCCCAGTTTCTCGACGCGGCCCCGTGCCCGTCCTGCCACGGCAAGCGGCTGAAGCCCGAAGCCCTGACCGTGACCTTCGAGGGGCTCGACATCGCCGAGTTCTCGGGCCTGCCGCTGCGGGAGCTCGCCTCGCTGCTGGACCTGGCCGTCGCGGACGCCTCGCAGCAGGTGAACGCCGCCGTCAAAACAGAGCCCCCCGGCGAGGCCCTCCACGCCGACGCGCGCCGTCAGGCCGTTCAGCAACGCGTCGCCGCCGGCGGATCCGCCCACACAGCTGCGCCCGACGTACGCCGCACCCCGAACCGGTCGGTCGAGAAGCTGGCCACGACGGCGCGCCTGGGCGCAGAGCTGATCGACCGCCTGCGCCCCGTCATCGACCTGGGACTCGGCTACCTCTCCCTGGACCGCACCACCCCCACGCTCTCGGGCGGCGAACTGCAGCGCCTGCGGCTGGCCACCCAGCTGACCTCGGAGCTCTTCGGCGTCGTATATGTGCTCGACGAGCCCTCAGCGGGGCTGCACCCGCAGGACGTGACCGCGCTGCTCGGGATCCTCGACGGGCTCAAGCGCCGGGGCAACAGCCTGTTCGTCGTCGAGCACTCCGTCGACGTGATGCGGCACGCCGACTGGCTCGTCGACATCGGCCCTGGCGCGGGCGAGCGTGGCGGCCGGATCATCTACAGCGGCCCGACCGACGGCCTCGCCGACGTCGAAGAATCGGTGACCCGCGGGTACCTCTTCGGCGGCAGCGGTCTCGACCCGCACTCGCCGCGCCGGCCAAGCGGATGGATCGAGTTCAACGGCGTCACCCGCAACAACCTGCGGGACGTATCCGTGTCGATCCCCATGGGTGCCCTCACCGCCGTGACCGGTGTATCCGGATCGGGCAAGTCGAGCCTGGTCAGCCAGGCACTGCCCGCGCTGCTCACCGAGCGCCTGGGGGGCGCCGTGCACGTCGATGAGGCCCCCGAGGACGACGAGCTGCTCTTGGACGATTCTGCCGGCAGGCTCAAGGGCGCGATCGAGGGGGATCTGGCTGGCGTACGCCGCGTGGTCAGCATCGACCAGAAGCCCATCGGCCGCACGCCTCGCTCCAACGTAGCCACCTACACGGGCCTGTTCGACCATGTACGCAGCCGCTTCGCGCAGACACCTCAAGCACGCTCCCGTGGCTACAAGCCCGGCCGGTTCTCCTTCAACGTCACCAGCGGCCGTTGCCCGACCTGCGAGGGCGAGGGTTCGGTAATGGTCGAGCTCCTCTTCCTTCCCTCGGTCTACACCGAGTGTCCGGACTGCCACGGCACCCGCTACAAAACCAGCACCCTGGAGATCACCTGGCATGACCGGAACATCGCCCAGATCCTCGCGATGAGCGTAGAGGAAGCCCACGCGTTCTTCACCGGCGAGCAAGAGATCCTACGGTCCCTGTCCGCGCTGATCGACGTGGGACTCGGCTACCTGCGGCTCGGGCAGCCCGCCACCGAACTCTCCGGCGGGGAGGCCCAGCGCGTCAAGCTCGCCAGCGAGTTGCAGCGCGCCCAGCGCGGAGACACCCTCTACGTGCTCGACGAGCCGACCTCGGGATTGCACTGCGCCGATGCCGACCGTCTCGTCACCCATCTGCAGACCCTCGTCGAAGCGGGCAACACCGTCGTGATGGTCGCGCTGGACATGCGCGTCGTCGCTGCGGCCGACCACGTCATCGACCTCGGGCCCGGAGCGGGGGAGGACGGCGGCACCGTCGTCGCCAGCGGCACCCCGGCGCAGGTCGCCGAAGGAGGCGTTGGGGCGTCGGCAAAGTACCTCACCGTCGCGCTCGGACTGTTCGACGTACGTGGTGACGACCAGGGGGCCGGTGTGATCACCTAACTGCTCGGCGATGGTGTGGTCGCGGGTGGGAACCAGGGTGCGGTCCACGATGAGCACGGTGTCCTTGGCGAACCGCTCGCGGGGCTGGAGCGCGAGCATCGGCCCAAGATGGTCGATGATCCGGTCAGCCGCCGACTTGGACACTCCAAACAGCGGAGCGAGCTGTCGCATGGTCAGGTTCGTGCGCCAGTAGGCCGCAACCAGCAGAGCACGGTCCTCCAACGGAAGACTCCACGGCCGGCCTCTCCGGATCGCGTCCACACCACGGCGCCGCAGAACCGTTACCAGCTTCCCGAAGGCGCGAGGACTCAACCCGGAGAACGGGGCTATCCAGGAAGATTCCGACGCCGTGATCACACCAGCCACACCAAGATCGTTCCACGATATATGGCCGGCGGTTTGGTCCGCCCCTCAGCTCCCGCTCAGCGGAGACGTCCACGCGGGATCATGTTGGGATCTCCTCGTAAGGTGCGCCAGCA
>NZ_LAKD02000103.1 GCF_000968685.2 Streptomyces antioxidans | reverse complement strand
CAACATCCGGCCCCACAACCGCCCACGAACCCCCACCAACAACCGAAGCCGACACGGCCACCGGCTGCCAATCCAACTGGAACAGCGAGTCATAACGACTGGCCCGGGCCGCCTGCAACTGCTCAGCCGAGATGGGCCGCAGAGCCAGGGACTCGATGGACACCACCGGCTGACCCTCCGCATCCGCCACCTCCAGCGCCACCGCATCCGACCCCGCACGGGCCAACCGCACCCGCACCACCGACGCACCCGAGGCATGCAACCGCACCCCCGACCACGCAAACGGAACACGCACCGAACCCAACCCCAGCTCCACATCCGGCTGCTGCTCGAAGTCCGCCGAGGCCACGGCATGCACGACCGCGTCCAGTAGTGCGGGATGGACTCCGAACCGCTCCACCTCACCCACCCGCTCCCGCGGAAGACGGACCTGAGCGAACACCTCCTCACCACGCCGCCAGACCGCCTCCACCCCCCGAAACGCCGGACCATAACCAAACCCACGCTCAGCGAGCCCGGCATAAAACCCTTCCGGATCCGACATCACCACCTCAGCACCCACCGGAGGCCACTGTTCCAACACCACCCCACCACCAGCAGCCGACTCCCCCGCCGCCAGCAACCCGCTCGCATGAGAGCTCCACACCCCGTCATCGGAGCCCGTCGCATCCTCAAAGCGCGAGTAGACCGCAACCGGCCGCAGACCAGCCGCATCCGGCTCCTCGACTACGACCTGAATCTGGACACCGCCCTGCTCGGGCAGGACCAACGGCGCCTCGAGCGTCAGCTCCTCCACCCGCTCGCAACCGACCTGATCGCCCACACGGATGACCAACTCGACCAGCGCGGCTGGTGGCACCAGCACGGTTCCCAAAACCTGGTGATCGGCGAGCCATGGGTGTGTCTCCAGCGAGATGCGCCCGGTGAAGAGCTGTCCACCTTCAGCGAGAGGGACCGCGGCTCCCAGCAGCGAGTGTTCAAGAGTCTCCATGCCCAGACCACTGGCATCGGCCGCCACGCTCGGAGCATCAAGCCAGTAACGCTCCCGCTGGAACGCATACGTCGGCAACGACACCACCGCCCCACCACCCGACCCATCCACC
>NZ_LAKD02000102.1 GCF_000968685.2 Streptomyces antioxidans | reverse complement strand
GGCCCGGCATGGCGGGGTGGGAGGTGAGGGTCGGCTGTTCGGCCACCCTGGGCCGGGGCGCGGGGGCCGCCGGGGGCCGGGGCGCGGAGGTGTTCTGTTCGGCCGCGCCCACCGCCTTGTCCGCCACATCCGCGTCGGCCGCGCCGCTGGCCCCCGCGGCCTTGTTCCCAGCCGCCTTGTCCCCAGCCGTCTTCTTCTCCATCGCGACCCGCTGCGCCGGTGGAGCCCAGGGATCGCGGTCGAGCGGTTCGGGCTGCCTCGGCGGTCCGGATCGCCGCTGCTCATCCTGCGGCTCGGGCGGGTCGTGCTGGTCGGCCATGAAGCTCCCCACAAAGACGTCCGCCCATGTTACGGCCTGTGGCGAGCCCGTCGGCGCCACACAATACGATGACCGGAACCCGCCGTCGGCGGGCGTCTCCCGGAGGTTTTGTTGACCGATCTGACCACCTTCATCGCCGGGCTGCCCAAGGCGGAGCTCCATGTGCACCACGTGGGATCCGCCTCGCCGCGCATCGTGGCCGAACTGGCCGCCCGCCACCCCGACTCCAAGGTGCCCACCGATCCCGAGGCCCTTGCCGAGTACTTCGTCTTCCGGGACTTCGCGCACTTCATCGAGATCTATCTCTCCGTGGTGGACCTGATCCGCGACGCCGAGGACGTCCGGCTGCTCACCTACGAGATCGCCCGCGACATGGCCCGGCAGAACATCCGCTACGCCGAGTTGACCGTCACGCCCTACAGCTCGACCCGTCGCGGCATCCCGGACACCGCCTTCGTCGAGGCGATCGAGGACGCCCGTAAGACCGCCGAGTCCGATTTCGGCACGGTGCTGCGCTGGTGCTTCGACATCCCCGGCGAGGCCGGTCTCGAGGCCGCCGAGGAGACCGCCCGGATCGCCTGTGAACTGAACCCCGAGGGGCTGGTCGGCTTCGGTCTCGGCGGCCCCGAGATAGGGGTGCCGCGCCCCCAGTTCAAGCCGTACTTCGACCGGGCCATCGCCGCCGGGCTGCACAGTGTGCCGCACGCGGGCGAGACCACCGGGCCGCAGACGATCTGGGACGCCCTCATCGAGTTGCGGGCGGAGCGCATCGGCCACGGCACCAGCGCCGTCCAGGACCCGAAGCTGCTCGCCCATCTCGCGGAGCACCGCATTCCGCTGGAGGTCTGCCCGACCTCCAACATCGCCACCCGCGCCGTCGCCACGCTCGGTGAACACCCCCTGCGGCGGATGGTCGAGGCCGGGGTGCTGGTCACGATCAACAGCGACGACCCGCCGATGTTCGGCACCGACCTCAACACCGAGTACCAGGTCGCGGCGCAGCTGCTGGACCTGGACGCGGCGGGCGTCGCCGCCCTCGCCAAGAACGCGGTCGAGGCCTCCTTCCTGGACGCCGAGGGCAAGGCGCGGCTCTCGGCGGAGATCGACGCCTACGCGGCGGTCGCGGGCCGATGAGACCGGCGGGGGCCGGATGCGTCCCGATCGGCCACCGCGGCGACCCGTATGTGTGCCGTGAGAACACCCTGCCCTCGATACGCTCCGCGGTGCGCGCGGGAGCGGGCGCGGTCGAGATCGACGTACGGCTGACCCGGGACGGGGTGCCGGTGCTGCTCCACGACGCCACGCTGAAGCGGCTGTGGGGCCGGGACCGGCCGCTGTCCGGGCTGTCCGCCGAGGAGGTGCGGCAGCTGACCGGCGGGGGCGTGCCGACCCTGCGCGACGCCCTCGCCTGCGCCGGCTCCACCCGGCTGCTGATTGACCTGCCGGACGCGTCGGCCGCGCCCGCCGCCGTCGCCCAGGTGCGGGAGAGCGGGGCCGCCGACCGGGTGTACTACTGCGGCGCCCTGAGGGCGCTGCACGCCGTGCGCCGTGCGGACCCGGACGCCGAGATCGCGCTGACCTGGACCACGCTGGCCCCGCCTGGTCCGGCGCTGCTGGCCGCGCTGCGCCCCCGGTGGCTCAACTACCGCTTCGGGCTGGTCTCCCGGGAGCTGGTCGCCCGCCATCATGCCGACGGACTGCTGGTCTCCGCCTGGACCGCCGACACCCGACGGTCGATGTCCCGGCTGCTGGGGGCGGGCGTCGACGCGATCACCACCAACCGCGTCGCCGCCCTGGCGGCCCTGGTCCGGCTGTCCCCCCTTGGCCATGACGGGTGACCCTGCCATGACCAAGTGACAAGCCCGGCGCGGGAATCGGCCCGCCCCCCGCGCGGGAATCAGCCCAGGGACGTCATGACGTGCTTGACGCGGGTGTAGTCCTCGAAGCCGTACGCGGACAGATCCTTGCCGTAGCCGGACTTCTTGAAGCCGCCGTGCGGCATCTCGGCGACCAGCGGGATATGGGTGTTGATCCAGACGCAGCCGAAGTCCAGGGCCTTGGACATCCGCATCGCGCGGGCGTGGTCCTTGGTCCACACCGATGAGGCCAGCGCGTACTCCACGCCATTGGCGTAGGAGATGGCCTGCGCCTCGTCCGAGAAGGTCTGCACGGTGATGACCGGGCCGAAGACCTCGTTCTGGATGATCTCGTCGTCCTGCTTGAGCCCGGAGACCACGGTGGGCGCGTAGAAGTAGCCCTTGTCGCCGACCCGGTGGCCGCCCGCCTCGACCTTGGCGTGCGCGGGCAGCCGGTCGATGAAGCCGGTGACCTGGGCCAGCTGGTTGGCGTTGTTCAACGGGCCGTACAGCACGTCCTCGTCGTCCGGCGCGCCGGTCTTGGTCTCGGCTGCGGCCTTGGCGAGCGCGCTCACGAACTCATCGTGGATCGACTCGTGGACCAGCACCCGGGTGGCGGCCGTACAGTCCTGGCCCGCGTTGAAGAAGCCCGCGACCGAGATGTCCTCGACCGCCTTGGGGATGTCGGTGTCCTCGAAGACCACGACGGGGGCCTTGCCGCCGAGCTCCAGGTGCACCCGCTTGAGGTCCTTCGACGCGCTCTCGGCGACCTGCTTCCCGGCCCGCACCGAGCCGGTGATGGACGCCATGGCGGGCACGGAGTGCTCCACCATCAGCCGACCGGTCTCGCGGTCGCCGCAGATCACGTTGAACACGCCCTGCGGATGGCCCAGCTCCGCCAGCACTCCGCCGATGATCTCGGCGAACAGCACGGTGGAGGCGGGCGTGGTGTCCGAGGGCTTGATGACGACCGTATTGCCCGCCGCCAGCGCCGGGGCGAACTTCCATACGGCCATCATCATCGGGTAGTTCCAGGGTGCGACCTGGGCGCACACCCCGACCGGCTCCCGCCGGATGATCGAGGTGAGCCCTTCCATGTACTCACCGGCCGAGCGGCCCTCGAGCATCCGGGCCGCGCCCGCGAAGAAGCGGATCTGGTCGATCATCGGCGGGATCTCCTCGTCCCGCGTGAGACCGATCGGCTTGCCGGTGTTCTCGGACTCGGCGGCGATCAGCTCCTCCGCCCGCGCCTCGAAGGCGTCAGCGATCTTGAGCAGGACCTTCTGCCGCTCACCGGGGATCAGGTCGCGCCAGGCCGGGAAGGCGGCCTCGGCGGCGGCCATCGCCGCGTCCACGTCCGCGGCGCCCGAGAGCGGCGCGGTGGCGTAGGGCTCGCCCGTGGCCGGGTTGACCACCTCCGTGGTCCGCCCGTCCGCGGCGTCCCGGAACTCTCCGTCGATGTAGTTGCGCAGACGACGCAGTTCGGTGGTCACGTGCCACCCCTCCTGTCAGCTGTCCGATGGGTGAGACACCCACAGTAGTCGCGGGTGCTGCGTTTTCAACATACCCGCCACACCAGAACGACGGAATCAGTGTTTTCAAGGTCTCTCAACGACGAAATTCATCGAAGAAGGGTTGCGACACGGGCGAGGCTCGTGCACAGTGAGGGTCGTGGCCACACCTGACAAGAACGGCACGCCGACCCTCGACTCCGTATCCCTGGCGATCATCGAGCAGCTCCAGGAGGACGGTCGCCGGCCGTACGCCGCCATCGGAAAGGCCGTCGGACTCTCCGAGGCCGCCGTACGGCAGCGGGTACAGAAGCTGCTCGACCAGGGCGTGATGCAGATCGTCGCCGTCACCGATCCTCTCACCGTGGGGTTCCGGCGTCAGGCGATGGTCGGCATCAACGTCGAGGGCGATCTCGACCCGGTCGCGGACGCGCTGACCGCCATGGACGAGGTCGAGTACGTGGTCGTCACCGCGGGTTCCTTCGATCTCCTGATCGAAATCGTCTGCGAGGACGACGACCACCTCCTCGAAATGATCAACAAGCGGATCCGCACGCTGCCCGGTGTGCGCTCCACCGAGAGCTTCGTCTACCTCAAGCTCCGGAAGCAGACCTATACCTGGGGAACGAGATAGCAATGAGCGCCGACCTCTCCAAGACGGCGTACGACCACCTGTGGATGCACTTCACCCGCATGTCGTCGTACGAGAACTCCCCCGTGCCGACGATCGTGCGCGGTGAGGGCACGTACATCTACGACGACAAGGGCAAGCGGTACATCGACGGCCTGGCCGGGCTGTTCGTGGTCAACGCGGGCCACGGCCGGGTCGAGCTGGCGGAGACGGCCTACAAGCAGGCCCAGGAGCTCGCCTTCTTCCCGGTGTGGAGCTACGCCCACCCCAAGGCCGTCGAGCTCGCCGAGCGGCTGGCGGGCTACGCACCCGGCGACCTGAACAAGGTCTTCTTCACCACCGGCGGCGGCGAGGCCGTCGAGACCGCGTGGAAGCTGGCCAAGCAGTACTTCAAGCTCATCGGCAAGCCCACCAAGCACAAGGTCATATCCCGGGCGGTCGCCTACCACGGCACCCCGCAGGGCGCCCTCTCGATCACCGGTCTGCCGGGGCTCAAGGCGCCGTTCGAACCGCTGGTCCCCGGCGCCCACAAGGTTCCCAACACCAACATCTACCGTGCCCCGATCTTCGGTGATGACCCCGAGGCGTTCGGCCGCTGGGCCGCCGACCAGATCGAGCAGCAGATCCTCTTCGAGGGCCCGGACACGGTGGCCGCGGTCTTCCTGGAGCCGGTGCAGAACGCGGGCGGCTGCTTCCCGCCGCCGCCCGGATACTTCCAGCGGGTCCGCGAGATCTGCGACCGCCATGAGGTGCTGCTCGTCTCGGACGAGGTCATCTGCGCCTTCGGGCGGGTGGGCACGATGTTCGCCTGCGACAAGTTCGGCTACGTCCCGGACATGATCACCTGCGCCAAGGGGATGACCTCCGGTTACTCCCCGATCGGCGCGTGCATCGTCTCCGACCGGCTCGCCGAGCCCTTCTACGAGGGCGACAACACCTTCCTGCACGGCTACACCTTCGGCGGCCATCCGGTCTCGGCCGCGGTGGCCCTGGGCAACTTGGACATCTTCGAGCGCGAGGGGCTCAACCAGCATGTGCTGGACAACGAGACCGCGTTCCGCGCCACGCTGGAGCGGCTGCACGAGCTGCCGATCGTCGGCGATGTCCGGGGGAACGGCTTCTTCTACGGCATCGAGCTGGTGAAGGACAAGGCCACCAAGGAGTCCTTCGACGAGGAGGAGACCGAGCGGATCCTCTATGGCTTCCTCTCCAAGGCGCTGTTCGAGAACGGTCTGTACTGCCGGGCCGACGACCGCGGCGACCCGGTCGTCCAGCTGGCCCCGCCGCTGATCGCCGACCAGACGGTCTTCGACGAGATCGAGCAGGTACTGCGGACGGTGCTGACGGAGGCGTGGACCAAGCTCTGAGGCCCGGGTGCCGCCTCGGCAGCTCAAGGTCAGGTGTCTCACGTCCATTTCACGCCGCCTTCACGCCCCCTTCACGCCCATTTGAGGGCGAACCACAGCTCCATACGGACGTCCGCGTCGCCCAGGTCCACATCCAGCAGGGCCCCGGCGCGGGCGATCCGCTGACGGACCGTATTGCGGTGGACCTCCAGCGCCACCGCCGTACGGTCCCAACTGCCGTGCAGCGACAGCCACACCCGCAGCGTCTCCAGCAGCGCCGGTGCGCCCTCGAGCGGCGCCAGCAGGGCCCGGCCGTGCGCCCCCGCCTCGGCCGGGTCCACCAGCGAGCCGACCCCGCCCGCGCGGGGCGGGCCGCTCCGCACCAGCGGCACCCGCTCGGCGACCGCCCGCCGCAGCGCACGGGCGGCGTCGGCGCCGCCGCGCGTCAGCTCCGCGGCCGGTACCGGCGCCCCGACGCCGAGGGTCCAGCCGGGCTGTGCCCGTACCTCCGCCTCGCCGGGCACCAGGGCGCTCAACGCGTCCCCGTCGAGGTCGACCAGCGGCGTCCCGAGCCCGGCCGCGAGCGCCGCCGTGGCCAGCAGCCCGTCGTCCCGGCCGCGACCGCGCCGCCGTCCGTGCACCACCGTCCACAGCGCGCCGCCCAACGGGGGCTCGGAGGAGGCCCCCGACTGCCCGAGCGTGCCGGGCCGCTCCGGCTGTCCCGGCTCCCCTGACTGTCTCCGCGTCCCTGATTGCCCTGGCTGTCCCGGCAAGGGACTCAGCAACCCCGCCACCCGTGCCGGTTCGGCGCCGAGCATCAGCCGTACCAGCGCCGATGTGCGCTCGGCCTCGGCGCCGACCACCCGCCGGGCCGTCAGCAGTGACAGCAGGACCACGGCCACCCCCACGATCGCTCCATCCGCCCCGTCCCGCCGGGGTGCGCAGACACCGAGCGCGAGCCGGTCCTCCGGCCCCGCCGGGCCGCCCAGCCCGTACGCGGTCAGCAGCAGCTCCTCACCGGCCGCGCCGGTCGCCCTGCCCGCCGCGGAGGACGGGCCCGAACGCAGCCGCGCCGCGAGCGCGCCGAGCGCCTTACGGGCGTCGCGCGACGGCCGCGGCCCGGCGGCCGCCAGCTCCGCACAGTCTGCGGCGGCCGGGGCGGCCGGGGCATCCGGGCCGACCGGCCCGTACAGCACCGTCCACCCCCCGAGGTGCTGGCTGAGCTGGCGCAGCACGGCCGGTACGGGGTGCGGGCGCGCCGCGGCGGTCGCCAGCGACTGCTGTGCCTCGGTGAGGCTCCGCAGCTCATGATGGCGGCGCTCGGCCATCACGTCCCATACGGCGCTCGCCACGGCGGTGAAGGTCGTCTGCCTGGGCACCTCCACCAGCGGCAGCCCGTGCCGGTCGCACGCCTCGGCCAGCGCGCGGGGCACCGTGTCGTGCACCGGGGCGATGCCGAAGCCGAGCGCCGCCGCGCCCGCCTGGACCGTACGGGCCACATAGCGGTCCCAGTAGGTGCCCGCACCCGCCGCCTCCGGGCAGTGCACCCCCGCGCTGAGCAGCAACTCTCCACCCAGCAGATACGGGACGGGGTCCTCCATCTCGCTGGTGTGGACGAAGTACACGGGCGTGTCCGCCTCGCGCCCGCCCGCGACCTGCCGCAAGCCCAGGGCGGGGTGGCTCAGGAGGGTGGAGAGCGGGACGGGGGCCGTCGGGGGGACGCGGTCGTTCATCATGGCGGGACCTCGCGAGAGGACGGTTCGTACACCCGGGGGATCGGGAGTGGAGGAAACGTACACTTCCCGGACGCTTCGGCGACACCTAGGGTCTCCGTCACTCCCCACATTCCCCAGACCCTCCCGGGGCTCGATCCCCGCGGATCGCCGGGACCTCCCCGATCCCGTACGTCTCCGCCTGCCGATGTCCCGACCTCCCGACCGCACGCCGCCCCAGCCGGACCGAGGAGCACCGCCATGACCGCTGTCGACTACACCGTGATCGTCGTCTATCTCGCGGGCATGCTCGCGCTCGGCTGGTGGGGGATGCGCCGCGCCCGTTCCACCAGCGACTTCCTGGTCGCGGGGCGGCGGCTGGGGCCGCTGATGTACTCCGGGACGATGGCCGCGATCGTGCTCGGCGGCGCGTCCACCATCGGCGGAGTCGGGCTCGGCTATCAGTACGGGCTCTCCGGCGCCTGGATGGTCATCGCCATCGGCCTCGGGCTGCTGGCGCTTTCGGTCTTCTTCTCGGCGCGTATCGCCCGGCTCAAGGTCTACACGGTCAGCCAGATGCTGGACCTGCGGTACGGCGGCTCCTCCGGGCTGATCTCGGGCATCGTGATGTGGGCGTACACGCTGATGCTGGCGGTCACATCGACCATCGCCTACGCCACCATCTTCGACGTGATCTTCGGGCTGGACCGGGTCATCGCCATCGTGCTCGGCGGGGCGATCGTGGTCTGTTACTCGACGCTCGGCGGCATGTGGTCGATCACCCTCACCGACATGGTGCAGTTCGTGGTCAAGACGGTGGGCGTGCTGCTCCTGCTGCTGCCGATCGCGGTGGTGAAGGCGGGCGGTTTCGACGCGATGAAGTCCGAACTCCCCCACGGCTACTTCTCCCCCATGGGCATAGGCGGCCAGACCGTCTTCACCTATGTGCTGATCTACTCCTTCGGCATGCTGATCGGCCAGGACATCTGGCAGCGGGTCTTCACCGCCCGCGATGACCGGGTCGCCCGCCTCGGCGGCACCGCGGCCGGGACGTACTGTCTGGCCTACGCGGTCGCGGGCGCGATCATCGGCACGGCGGCCAGGGTGCTGTACCCCAAGCTGGGCGCCCCGGACGACGCGTTCGCGACCATCGTCAAGGACGCCCTCCCGGTAGGCGTGAAGGGGCTGGTGCTGGCCGCCGCGCTGTCCGCGGTGATGTCCACCTCCTCGGGCGCGCTGATCGCCTGCGCGACGGTGGCCAACAACGACATCTGGGCCCGGCTGCGCGGCCGTACCCTCCGTACGGCAGGCGCCTCCCATGACGAGATCGGCGGCAACCGCGTCTTCATCCTCCTCATGGGCCTCGCCGTGATCGGCATCTCGGTGGCGCTCAACGATGTCGTCGAGGCGCTGACCGTTGCCTACAACGTGCTGGTCGGCGGGTTGCTGATGCCGATCCTGGGCGGGCTGCTGTGGAAGCGCGGCACGGGCGCGGGCGCCCTGGCCTCGGTCGGTGTCGGCGGCCTTACGGTCATCGCGCTGATGGGGTGGAAGGGCATCCTCGCCAACGAGCCCATCTACTTCGGGCTGCTGGCCTCGCTGGTGGCGTATGTGGCGGTCAGCCTCGCCACCAAGCCGACCGACGCGGCGATCCTGGACGTCTGGCGGCGACGGCTGGCCGGTGAGCCCGCCGCTCCCGCCTCGGAGGCCACCAGTCCGGCGACCACGGGCGCCTGACACCACAACACCCTCGCTCTCTTGGCAACGCATCATCAGAAAGGCACCCACCCATGCCCACCGCACAGCGCGCGCGTCACGGCGGCGATCTCGTCGTGGAGTCCCTCACCGCGCTCGGGGCGAGCACCGTGTTCGGGCTTCCCGGACAGCACGCCCTCGGGGCGTTCGACGCGCTGCGGCGGTCCGGGCTGGCCTATGTGGGACTGCGGGTGGAGAACAACGCCGGGTTCGCCGCCGACGCCTTCGCGCGTGTGACCGGCACGGTCGCCCCGCTGCTGGTGTCCACCGGGCCGGGGGCGCTCATGACGCTCGCCGCGCTGCAGGAGTCGGCGGCGGCCTCCGCGCCCGTCCTCGCCATCGGCAGCCAGGTGCCGACGGCGGGGCTCGGCGGTGGGCGCAAGGGCTATCTCCATGAACTCGTCAACCAGCAGGCGTCGTTCCGCGATGTCGTGAAGTCCGTCCACCCGGTCCGTACCGCCTCCCAGATCCCCTCCGCGGTCGCCGCCGCCTGGGCCTCCGCACTGGAGGCCCCCGCCGGGCCGGTGTGGCTGGAGATCCCGCAGGATGTGCTGCTCGCACCGGTCTCCGTTCCGCCGGTGGCCTCGCTGCGGGCCGAGCCCCGGCCGCTGCCACCCCGGCCCGAGCTGACGGCGAAGGCCACGAGGCTGCTGAACGCCGCCGAGCGTCCGGTGATCCTGGCCGGGGGCGGAGTGGTGCGCGCCGGGGCGCGGCAGGAGCTGCGGGCACTGGCCGAGGCGCTGGACGCGCCCGTGGCGATGACCTTCGGCGGCAAGGGCGCATTCCCGTGGGACCATCCGCTCTCGCTCCAGTCCTGGCTGGAGGACGCGCACACCACCGCGTTCCTGGAGGACGCCGATGTCCTGTTGGTCGTCGGCTCCGGACTCGGTGAGCTCTCCTCCAACTACCACACGTTCCGCCCGCGGGGCCGTCTCGTCCAGATCGAGGCCGACCTCGGGAAGCTGGAGTCCAACCACCCGGCGCTCGGCATCCACGCCGACGCCCGCGAGGCGCTGGCCGCCCTCGCCGAGGCGATCACGCCCCGCCCGCCGGGCACGGCGGCCAAGGCCGCGGCCGGGCTGCTCACCCGGGTGCGGGAGCGGATCGACGCACAGGGCCTGGAGCTGGAGCGGCGGGTGCTGGGCGCGGTGCGGGACGCGCTCCCCGATGACTCCCCCAGCTTCTGGGACATGACGATCCTCGCCTACTGGGCCTGGTCCGCCTTCGATCCCCGCGCGGGCGCCCTGCACTCGGCGCAGGGCGCGGGCGGCCTCGGCTACGGCTTCCCGGCCGCCCTCGGGGCCGCCGCCGCGGACCGCGCCCGGCCGGTGCTGGCCGTGTCGGGCGACGGCGGCGCCATGTACTCGATCGCCGAACTCGCGACCGCTCATCAGTATCAACTCCCCATCACCTGGTTGATCGTGGACGACGGCGGCTACGGCATCCTGCGCGAGTACATGACGGACACGTTCGGCGAGGCGACCGCCACCGAACTGTCCCGCCCGGACTTCGTCGCACTAGCCGAGTCCTTCGGCGTCCCGGCGGCCCGTACCACACCCGAGCGGCTGCGCGCGGACCTCGCCGACGCCCTCGCGGCCCCCGGGCCCTCGGTCGTGGTACTGCCCGCGCTCCTGCGGATGTTCGCGCCCACCCACCTCGACCGACTCACCGAAAGCGGCAGCCCCGGCCCCGAAAGCGGCCCCGGCCCTGGTCCCAATGGCGCTCCTGGTCCCGGCGGCGACCCCGCCCCCGGTTCCGATCAGCGCTGATCGGAACCCGACCCCGATCAGGGCTGATCGGAGGAAATGGGCGCCACCCGCGCCGAGCCTGGACGCGGGCCCCCACCCGAGTCCTTACCGTGCCAGTGACCCATTGGCTCCGCGCTCGTTCACCCAACCGGGGGAACGAGACGGTCGCAGGTAAGGCGAGGTGCTCGGGATGGTGGCTCCGCCGGACGACGACATGCTCGCGGCACGCACCGTGTCATACGCCTATGGCGGTTCGCCCGCCCTCATCGGGGTTTCACTCCGCGCCCGGGAGGGTGAGATCGTCGCCGTCACCGGTCCGCGCGGCTGTGGCAAGACCACCCTTCTCGCCTCCTTGGCGGGCCAACTCGTCCCGGACAGCGGGGAGGTGTGGTTCAAGGGCGTCCCCGTGCACTCCCTCCCTCCCCTCGGTCTCGAACGGCTGCGGCGCGAGCACTTCGGTTGGATCGGCACCGAACCCCAGCTCGTCCCCGAACTCAACGCCTGGGAGAACGCCGCGCTCGCCCTGATGCTGCGCGGCACCGGGCGGCGCGCCGCGAAAAGCGCCGCATGCGAATGGCTGGACCGGCTCGACGTCGGCGAGTGCGCCCGGGCACGGCCCGCCGCGCTGCTGCAGTCACAACGCCAGCGGGTCGCGATCGCCCGCGCGCTGGCCGCCGGGCCCAGCGTGCTCTTCGCCGACGAGCCCACCGCCCCGCTGCACCAGACCGACCGCGCCCAGGTGCTGCGCACCCTCACCTCGGCGGCCCGCACCCACGGCATCACCGTGGTCCTCGCGACACATGACCAGGAGGTGGCCACCCTCGCCGACCACACCGTCGCCCTGCTCGACGGGCGCCGAGTGGGCTCGGACCCCTCCGAGGCGGAAGGCAGGACCGCGTGCTCAGCCTCCGCCTAGTCCGCGGCGCCCGCCCGTCGGTGCTGCTGCGGCGGTCGCTGGTCACCGTCGCGGCGGCGGGGGCGAGCTTTCTGCTGCTGAGCGCCCTCGGATTCGCCTCGGGCCATCCGGACGACGCGCAGGGCGCGGTGGGGCGGCTGCTGTGGTGTCTCGTACCGCTGACCGCGACCGTCCAACTGGCCATCGCCGTGGGCCGCGCCGACCCCAGCACCGGCCCTGGCCCCGGTTTTGCGGCGGCCGGAGTCGGCCCGGCCAGGGCGGCGCTGCTCGCGGCGGTCTCGATGGCGGCCGCCTGTGCGCTCGGCGGTGTGCTGGCGCTGCTCGTCTTCCTGCATCTACGCGGCGATCTCGGCGGCTCCTGGCTGGACTGGGCCGGAAGCGGGGCGGCAGACCGACAGCTCGGCGGCGGCCGATCACTGCCCTTGGCCGGGACGGTCACACTGCTCGCCGTCGTCCCCGTGGTGGTGGGCGCGGCATGTGCGGCCGGGCTGTGGCCCCGGCAGCCGAGCGCGGCCCACCACCCGGTCATCGGTCCACGGGGCGCTCGCCGCCCGGCGGCCCCGGCCCGGCCCACCGTGGTGACGGGACCGGTCGCACCCCGGCCCCACCAGGCGACCTCCGGACTTCCCTGGGGCATCGCACTGACCGCGGCCGGACTCGCCCTGCAGGCGTACGCGAGCGGTAACGCACCCCCGCGCCCCGACGCCCTGCTCGCCGTGCCGGGGCGGCTCGGTGGCAACCCGCCCGGTGTGGTGGGCGGGTGGGCGCTGGCGGCGCTCGGGCTGGTGCTGGCCGGGCCCGGCCTCACCCATCTGTGCGGCAGGCTGCTGGCCGTCGGGCGGCCGGGCGTACTGCGGCTGCTGGCCGGGCGGATGCTCCAGCAGGAGGCCGGGCTGATCGGACGCCCGGTCGGCGCGCTGTGCGCCCTGGCCGCCGCCGGATGCACCGTCCTCGAACTGTACGGAAGGGTCTCCGGGCCGTCCGGGGCCCATGCCTTCGGCCCGCTCACCGGTCTGGGCGCGGCCCTGGTCACGCTGTGCGCCGCGGCCACCACCCTGACCGCGGTCGTGGAAGCGAGGAGCGCGCGCGAGCGCACGACGTCCGCCCTGGTCCGCCTCGGCGCCCCGGCCCGACTGCTCCGCGGGGCGGCCGCGCTGCGCACGACGGCCCTGCTGGCGCTCCTGGTGCCGCTGGTGTGGGTGGTGGCGCAGCTCACCGCGATGCCGTTCCACCGCTGAAAATCCCGGATGTCTGTGTTCATGCCTGGATTGTGCGGTGAAGCGGCTCGGTCATGTTCGCCGCTATCCACAGCCCCCCACCTCCGGTGTGATTAGCATGTCGGCGTGCAGGAACCAGACCGGGAAATAGAGTCCATCGAGGAGTTCGACCACGTCGTCGCCCGCGGCACGCTGGCCGGGTTCCGGGTCCAGTCCGTGGACCTGACAGGCCGTACGGCCGCGCTCCTCTCCACCGACACCAGCGAAGCCGTCTTCCTCGGCTGCCCGATGGAGACCGAAGCGGCGGCGAAGGTCCGGGCCGGGGGCGCGCTGGTGTTCCCACCGGTGCCGGATCTGCCGTTCGATCCGTACCGCGGCACCCTCTACTCCTCCGCGGAGCTCTTCACGGGCCTCACGGAACACGGTTATGCGCGGACGCCGGACGCGCTCGCCTACGCCTGGTTCCAGCGGACCAAGACCGACGGCGACATCTTCGCCTCGATGCTGCGCTCCATCCACGACGACGCGGTCTCCGACGCCCTCGACGAATTCCTCGTCGGGACGCGGGTGGTGGGCGTGATGGGCGGCCACGCCCTGGAGCGCGGCTCCGAAGGGTTCGCTGGCGCCGCACGGCTCGGCCGGGCCCTGGCGCGGGCCGGTGTCACGGTCGCGACGGGCGGCGGGCCGGGCGCGATGGAGGCCGCGAACCTCGGCGCCTACACGGCCCCGCACGAGGACGCGGTGCTGGACGAGGCGCTCGAACTGGTCGGCAAGACACCCTCCTTCCGGCCGTCCATCGGTGCCTGGGCCGAGGCCGCCTTCGCGGTGCGCGAGCGCTGGCCGGACGGCGGGGCGTCGGTCGGCATCCCCACCTGGTTCTACGGACACGAGCCGCCGAACGCGTTCGCCTCGCACATCGCCAAGTACTTCGCCAACGCCACCCGCGAGGACGGGCTGCTGGCCCGCTCGACCGCGGGCGTGGTCTTCCTGCCGGGCGCCGCCGGGACCGTCCAGGAGATCTTCGACAACGCCACGCCGAACTACTACGAGTCACGCGGTGAGCCGACCCAGATGGTGCTGGTTGACCGGGACCACTGGACCCGGCGGCTGCCGACCTGGCCGCTCCTCGAAGCGCTCGCGGAGGGACGGTCCATGAAGGCCCGCATCGCTCTGGTGGACTCGGTGGACGAGGCACCCGAAGCCCTGCTGTCGATGCTGGGCTGAGCGGGCGTCAAGGAAACGCCGAGGGCCAAGGGAGCCCCGGCGTCAGGGTTCGGGGTCCAGGAGCACCACATCGGCCGGGTCGATGGCCGCCCCGACCCGGGCCCCGGCCTCAGGGGCGTCCCGCAGGGCGCAGGACGCCTCCAGGCGCGGCGCGACCGGATCCGACAGCCGCAGGATGAGCGCCACATGGTCGCCGCGGAAGGTGCGCGCCGCCACGGTGCACGCCAGCCCCTCCCCGGGGTCCGTCAGCCGCACCCCGGCCGGGCGGACCAGCAGCCTGCCGGGGCCCGGCCGGGAGCCGGGCGGCACGGGCAGCTTGCCCCAGACGGTGTCGGCGACCTCGCCGTGCACGATCGCCTCGACCACATTGTCGAAGCCGAGGAATCGCGCGACGAACTCGGTGGCGGGCCGCTGCCACACCTCCAGCGGGGTGCCGGTCTGGGCGATCCGGCCGTTCTCCATCACCACCACCCGGTCCGCGAGCGCGAACGCCTCCCCCTGGTCGTGGGTGACCGCGAGGACCGTGGTGCCCAGCCGCGCGAAGAGCTCGCGGAGCTCCACCACCAGCCGCTCCCGCAGCCCCCGGTCAAGCTGGCCCAGCGGCTCGTCCAGCATCAGCAGCTTGGGGCGCGGCGCCAGCGCGCGGGCGAGCGCCACCCGCTGCTGCTCACCACCGGAGAGCGAGTCGACGGGGCGGCGCTGGGCGCCCGGCAGCCCCACCAGCTCAAGCAGTTCGGCGACCCGGCGGTCCGCCTCCACGCGGCCCACCCCGCGCATCCGCAGCCCGAAGGCGACGTTGCCGCCCACGTCCCGCTGCGGGAACAGCTGGTGGTCCTGGAACATCAGCCCCAGGCCGCGCCGGTGTGTGGGCACCCCGCTCTGGTCGACCCCGGCGAGCCACACCCGGCCGGCGTCGGGGCGCTGCAGCCCGGCCACCACGCGCAGCATGGTGGACTTGCCGCTTCCGCTCGGCCCCAGCACACAGACCGTCTCGTGCTCGGCGACCTCCAGGTCCACGGTGTCCAGCGCGTCGCGCCGGCCGAACCTTACGGTCACCTCGTCCAGTCGCAGCAGCGTCATTCAGAACTCTCCGGAACGGTCGGTGCGGATGCGCTCGAGCGCCAGCAGGGATCCGGCGCAGACCAGCATCAGGATCGTGCTCAGGGCCATCGCCTGCCCGTAGGTGAGCTGTCCGGCCCGGCCCAGGAAGCGGGCGATGGCCACCGGGAGGGTCGGATGGTCGGGCCGCGCGATGAAGACCGTCGCCCCGAACTCGCCCAGGGAGACGGCGAACGCGAAGCCCGCCGCGACCGCCAAGGCCCGCCCGACCAGCGGCAGGTCCACCTCCCGCCAGACCCGCCACGGGGACGCCCCGAGCACGGCCGCCGCCTCCCGCAGCCGGTGGTCCACCGCCCGCAGCACCGGCAGCATGGTCCGTACGACGAAGGGCACGCCCACCAGGGCCTGGGCGAGCGGCACCAGGACCCAGGAGGCACGCAGATCCAGCGGGGGCTCGTCCAGGGCGATCAGGAAGCCGAATCCCACGGTGACGGCCGAGGTGCCCAGCGGCAGCATCAGCAGGGCGTCGAAGCCCCGCACCAGCCTGCCCGCCCTACGGGTGAGCGCGGCGGCGGCGAGACCGCCCACGACGAGGGCGAAGACGGTGGCGATCGCCGCGTACCCCAGGGAGTTCCCGATGGCCTCCATGGGAGCCACGAAGAAGGTGCCCCCGCTGTCGGCGGCCGACCCCAACGCCTCGTAGTAGGTGAAGCCATAGCCGTCCGGCCCGTTCAGCGAGCGCTCCACCAGCACCGCGAGCGGAGTGACGATCAGCAGCGCGACCACCGCCAGCACGCCCCACAACAGCGCCCACTGGGCCGGGCCCTTCGGGCGGCGCGCGGTGCGGCCCGGGTCGACGAGCCGCAGGGCGCTCTCGCGGCGCCTTACGGTCCACGCGTGCAGGGCCAACACGGCCGCGACCGCGGCGAACTGGACGAGGGTCAGCACCGCGGCCGTGGGGAGGTCAAGCAGCTGCGCGGTCTCCCGGTAGATCGCCACCTCCAGAGTGGCGTAGCGGGGGCCGCCCAGGATCTGGATCACGCCGAAGGAGGTGAAGGTGAACAGGAACACCATCAGCGCGGCGGCAGCCACGGCGGGCGCCAGGGCGGGCAGCGTCACCCGGCGCCAGGCCGACAGCCGGCTCGCGCCGAGCACCCGCGCGGCCTCCTCCTGGCGCGGGTCGAGCTGGGCCCACAGCCCGCCCACGGTCCTGACGACGACCGCGTAGTTGAAGAAGACATGGGCCAGGAGGATCGCCCAGACGGAGGTGTCGAGCCGCACCCCCCACAGCCCGTCCAGCAGCCCGCCCCGGCCGAGCAGGGCCAGGAAGGCCGATCCGGCGACGACGGTCGGCAGGACGAACGGCACGGTCACCACGGCCCGCAGCAGCCCCTTGCCGGGGAAGTCGAAGCGGGCGAAGACATAGGCGCCGGGCAGCGCCACCGCGAGCGTGAGGGCGGTCGACGCGACCGCCTGCCAGCAGGTGAACCACAGGACGTCCAGCGTCGCCGGATCGGTCACCACCTCGGCGATCCGGCCGAACCGCCACCGCCCGCCGACACGCAGCCCCCGGGTGACGATGGCGGCCACGGGATAGGCGAAGAAGACCGCGAAGAAGGCGAGCGGCACCGCCATCAGAGCGAGCCGGAAGGCCGTCGCGCGACGACCGCCGCGGTCCGCCGTGGCAGCCTTACGGTGGCCGCCGGCCGTCTTACGGTTCTCCCGGGGCTCTACAGGACCAGCGAGGACCATGTCTTGACCCACGGCTCACGGTTCTTGGCGATCCTCTGGGGCGCCAGGGTGGCCGAGTCGGCGATCCTGACCCCGTATCGGGTAAACAGCTCCGGCAGCTCGGCGTCCTCGCGCGCCGGGTTGACGTACATGTTCAGCGGGACGTCCTCCTGGAACCGCTTGCTCAGCAGGAAGTCCAGCAGCGCCTTGCCGCCCTTGGTGTTGCCCGCGCCGTTCAGCAGCCCGGCGAACTCCACCTGCCGGAAGCAGGTGCCCGTCGCCACCCCGGTGGGGGCCTTCGCGGGCTTGCTCTTGGCGTCGGCCACCTCGGCGGGCGGGCTGGAGGCGTAGGAGACGACGAGCGGCCGGTCGCCCTTGCCGCCGCCCGCCGAGCCGGAGAACCGGTCGTAATACGCCTGCTCCCAGCCGTCGACGACCTCAACGCCGTTGGCCCGCAGCTTCTTCCAGTAGCCCTTCCAGCCGTCGTCGCCGTACTTCGCGGCCGTGGCGAGGAGGAAGCCGAGACCGGGGGACGAGGTGGCCGCGTTCTCGGTGACGAGGAGGTTCTCGTAAGCGGGCTTGGTCAGATCGTCCAGCGTCCGGGGCGGCGTCAGCTTCTTGTCGGCGAAGTACTTACGGTCGTAATTGACGCATATGTCGCCGAAGTCGACGGGCGTGACACGGTGCTTGGCCCGGTCGAGCTGCAGGGCCGCCGGGACCTTGTCGACGCCCTTCGCCGTGTAGGAGGTGAACAGGTCGTTGTCCAGCGCCCGGGAGAGCAGGGTGTTGTCGACACCGAAGAACACATCGCCCTGGGGGTGGCCCTTGGACAGGATCGCCTGGTTGACGGCGGCTCCGGCGTCGCCCCCGGCCTGCACGCGCACCTTGTAGCCGGTCTCCTTGGTGAACTCCTTGAGGACCGCCTTGGAGGCCGCGAACGAGTCATGCGTGACCAGGGTGACCGTCTTGGAGTCCGAGCCGTTCTTGGTGTCCTCGCCACAGCCGACGAGCGCGCTCAAGGCCAGTGAGCCGAGGAGGGCGGCCGGGACGGCACGCCGAAACTGGCTGTTCATGATGATGCTGACTCCCTACGCCGGTATGACCCGGATCAGGTCCGAGGGTCTGCGGCCCTGCCGCACTCTCAGCGCTCTGAGCGCTCCCCTGTCGGAATGTTCACTTGTACGGTTGTTCACTTCTCTGACGATCGCGTGATGCGACGGTGCCCTGGCACCGTATCAGCCGGTGCTCAGCGCTCCGAAGCCGCCAGCTGCCCGCAGGCACCGTCGATCTCCTGGCCCCGGGTGTCCCGGACGGTCACCGGCACCCCATGGGCCTCCAGGGCCGCCACGAACGCCTTCTCGTCCTCGGGCCGCGACGCCGTCCACTTGGAGCCGGGCGTCGGGTTGAGCGGGATGAGGTTCACATGCACCCGGTGGCCCTTGAGCAGCCGGCCGAGCAGATCGGCGCGCCACGCCTGGTCGTTGATGTCCTTGATCAGCGCGTACTCGATGGAGATCCGGCGGCCGGACTTCTCCGCGTACTCCCACGCGGCGTCCAGGACCTCGCGCACCTTCCAGCGGGTGTTAACCGGCACGAGGGTGTCGCGCAACTCGTCGTCGGGCGCGTGCAGGGACACCGCGAGGCGGCACTTGAAGCCCTCGTCGGCGAACCGCAGCATCGCCGGGACGAGGCCGACGGTCGAGACGGTGATACCGCGCTGCGAGAGGCCGAGGCCGTCGGGCTCGGGGTCGGTGAGCCGGCGGATGGCGCCGACGACGCGGTTGTAGTTGGCCAGCGGCTCGCCCATGCCCATGAAGACGATGTTGGACAGCCGGGCCGGACCGCCGGGGATCTCCCCGTCCCGGAGGGCCCGCATCCCGTCGACGATCTGGTGGACGATCTCGGCAGTGGACAGATTGCGGTCCAGCCCCGCCTGCCCGGTGGCGCAGAACGGGCAGTTCATCCCGCAGCCCGCCTGAGAGCTGATGCACATGGTCACCCGGTCCGGATAGCGCATCAGAACGGACTCCACGAGCGTGCCGTCGAACAGCCGCCACAACGTCTTGCGCGTGGTGTCGTCGTCACAGCTGATGTGGCGCACCACGCTCATCAGGTCCGGCAGCAGCCCGGCGGCCAGCTTCTCGCGTGCGGCGGCGGGGATATCGCTCCACTGAGCGGGGTCTTCGGCATAGCGCGCGAAGTAGTGACGCGACACCTGACCTGCCCGGAAGGGCTTCTCCCCGAGGGCGGCGACGGCCTCCCGGCGCTCGGCGGGCGTGAGGTCGGCAAGATGCCGCGGGGGCTTCTTGGCCCCACGCGGCGCGACGAAGGTGAGTTCTCCGGGCTTAGGCATGGTTCACCCAGTGTCGCAGACGTACGAAGGGCCCCGCGCCGGGAGTGGCACGGGGCCCGTGGGCGGGCGCGGTCAGCCACCGCCCACGAAGATCACCAGCAGCAGCCACACCACCGGCGCGGTGGGCAGCAGCGAGTCGAGCCGGTCCATGATGCCGCCGTGGCCGGGCAGCAGCTTGCCCATGTCCTTGATGCCGAGGTCGCGCTTGATCATGGACTCACCGAGGTCGCCGAGGGTCGCGCTGACCGCGGCGGCGAGGCCGATCAGCAGGCCCTGCCACCAGATGCCGTCGTCGATGAGGAACTGCATGCACAGGGCGCCCGCGGCCATCGCGAAGGTCACCGCGCCCAGCAGCCCCTCGCGGGTCTTTCCGGGGCTGATGCGCGGGGCCAGCGGATGCTTGCCGAAGCGCCAGCCCACCGCGTACGCCCCGGTGTCGCTGACCACGGTCAGCAGCAGGAAGGTCAGGACCCGCCACGGGCCGTCGTCGGTGTCGAGCATCAGCGCCACGAAAGTGGCCAGGAATGGCACGTAGAAGGCGGCGAAGACGCCCGCGGTGACATCCCTGAGGTAGTTGTCGGGCGGCTCGGTCATCCGCCACACCAGCACCGCGAGCGCCGTAAGGGCGACGGCGACCACCGCGCCCTGGGCGCCGCGCACATAGCCGGCGACGACCATGGCGACCCCGCCGACGGCGAGCGGTACCAGGGGGACCCGGATGTCCTTGCGCTCGGTCAGCCGCGAGGTCAGCTCCCAGAGCCCGACCACCACCGCGACCGCCACCACGCCGACGAACACCGGCTTGTAGATGAAGAGCGAGGCCAAGATGATCACACCGAGGCCGATGCCCACCCCTATCGCGGCGCGCAGATTCCGGCCCGCGCTCTTCTTCCCCTGCCCGGCACCGGCGCCGGACGCGCCGTCGTCGGCGGAGGCCGGGTCGGGCGCGGGGTCGGAGGGCGTCGGACGGCGCCCTGCGGGCTGCCGGGGTCCGGGCTGCGGCTCCCGCTCGTCGCGGAAGAGGGGGCCGCTCAGCCGAGCGGCCCCCCGGTCACGGTCGGCGGCCTCGCCGAAGTCGCCGCCTGCTTGGGGCACGGTGGGCATGGGGCGAGTCTGCGCCGCCTCACCCACCTCGTGCGCGGGACCCGCCGAAGAAGTGGGCACCTCCCAGCCATAGCCGGGGGAGGTGCCCTGACCGCCCGGTCCCCGGAGTCCGGTGCTTGGTGGGGCCCCCCAGGAAGAGTCGTTCATCAGACCTCGAGCAGCTCGGCTTCCTTGTGCTTGAGCAGCTCATCCACCTGCGCGACATACTTCGCCGTGGTGTCGTCGAGCTCCTTCTCGGCGCGGCGCCCCTCGTCCTCGCCGACCTCGCCGTCCTTGATCAGCTTGTCGATGGACTCCTTGGCCTTGCGGCGGACGCTGCGGATCGAGATCTTCGCGTCCTCGCCCTTGCCCTTGGCGACCTTGATGAACTCCTTACGGCGCTGCTCGGTGAGCTCGGGGAACACCACACGGATGATGTTGCCGTCATTGCTCGGGTTGACGCCCAGGTCGGAGTCCCGGATCGCCTGCTCGATGTTGCGGAGCGCGGTCTTGTCGAACGGCGTGACCACTGCCATCCGCGGCTCCGGCACCGAGAACGACGCCAGCTGATTGATCGGCGTCAGCGCACCGTAGTAGTCCGCCACGATCTTGTTGAACATCGCCGGGTGCGCACGCCCGGTGCGGATCGCGGCGAAGTCCTCCTTGGCGACCACAACGGCTTTCTCCATCTTCTCCTCGGCCTCGAGGAGGATCTCTTCGATCACCACTTGCTCCTGGTGTTATCAGTAAGCAGAGCCTCGCCCCTGCGTGCGTCTTCCCCTGCACGGTGTCCGACCGGCAGGCCGTTGTCCATCCCCCGTTCGAGCCGTCAGGCCCGGGAGCCCTGGTCGCTCACCAGCGTGCCGATCTTCTCACCCTTCACCGCACGCGCGATATTTCCTTCGGCCAGGAGCTCGAAGACAAGGATGGGGAGCTTGTTGTCCCGGCAGAGGGTGATCGCGGTGGCATCCGCGACCTTGAGGTCCCGGGTGATCACCTCGCCGTACTCCAGGGCGTCGAACTTCACCGCGTCGGGGTTGCGGGCGGGGTCGGAGTCATAGACCCCGTCCACACCGTTCTTGCCCATGAGCAGGGCCTGCGCGTCGATCTCCAGCGCTCGCTGGGCCGCGGTGGTGTCCGTGGAGAAGTACGGCATACCCATACCCGCGCCGAAGATGACCACACGGCCCTTCTCCAGATGACGCACCGCACGCAGCGGAATATACGGCTCCGCGACCTGGCCCATGGTGATGGCGGTCTGGACGCGGGAGTCGATGCCCTCCTTTTCCAGGAAGTCCTGGAGGGCGAGACAGTTCATGACGGTTCCGAGCATGCCCATGTAGTCCGAGCGGGCCCGGTCCATGCCGCGCTGCTGCAGCTCCGCACCGCGGAAGAAGTTACCGCCGCCGATGACGATGGCGATTTCGGCACCGTCCCTGACCACGGCGGCGACCTCGCGGGCGATCGCGTGCACGACATCGGGGTCGACACCGAGTCCCCCGCCTCCGGCGAACGCCTCGCCGGACAGCTTCAGCAGGAAGCGGCCGTGTGGGGCCGCGCCGTGCGCCTTCTTGTCGTCGGCGGCCTGTTTGGCGTCCGCGCCGTGATTCATTGGAGATCTCCTCGTGCACATACGAAGAAGGCCACTGCCGGACGGGTCCTGTTACGACCTCTGCGGCAATGGCCTCCTCGTCATATCTGCGGCCGACCGGTCGACGGTTGGCTGCCTACGACCCTATCGGGGTCGCCGGTCATTCGCTGCTCGGCTCAGACTCCGACGCGGAAACGGGCGAAGCGCTTGAGCGAGACACCGGCCTCGTCCAGGACCTTCTGGACGGACTTCTTGTTGTCCTTGGCGAACGGCTGGTCCACCAGGACGTTCTCCTTGAAGAAGCCGGTGACGCGCCCCTCGATGATCTTCGGCAGGGCACCCTCGGGCTTGCCCTCCTCGCGGGCGGTGGCCTCGGCGAGCCGGCGCTCGTTCTCGACCGTCTCGGCCGGGACGTCGTCGCGGGTGAGGAACTTCGGGCCGAAGGCGGCGATGTGCTGCGCGACGTCCTTGGCCACCGCGGCGTCTTCCTTGTCCAGCTCGACCAGGACGCCGACCTGCGGCGGCAGGTCCGGGCTGGTGCGGTGCATGTACGTCGCGACGAAGGCGCCGGAGAACTGCGCGAAGCGGTCCAGGACGATCTTCTCGCCGAGGGTCGCGTTGGCCTCGTCGACGAACGCCTGAACGGTCTTGCCCGCCTCGATCTCGGAGGCCAGCAGGGTCTCCAGGTCGGCCGGGGAGGTCTTGGCGACGTGGGCGGCGATGGCGTCGGCGACGGCCACGAACTTGTCGCCCTTGGCAACGAAGTCGGTCTCGCACTTCAGCTCGAGCAGCACGCCGGAGGCCTTGTCGTCCGCGATGAGGGAGACGACAGCGCCGTTCTCGGCGTGGCGGCTCTCGCGCTTGGCCACGCCCTTCTGGCCCTTGACGCGCAGGATCTCGACGGCCTTGTCGACGTTCCCCTCGGCCTCGTCCAGCGCCTTCTTGCAGTCCATCATGCCGGCGCCGGTCAGCTCGCGGAGCTTCTTGACGTCGGCGGCGGTGAAGTTCGCCATGATCTGTGAATCTCTTCTCGAAAGTCGAAAGCTCTACGGGTGAACGGCGGGGGCGGCGCCACCACTGGCACCGTCCCCCGCCGTCATTACACCGTCTGAGTGACGTCTGAGTGGTCAGCCCTGCTCGGTGCCCGCGGCGGGGGCCTCGGCAGGCTTGACGTCCTCGGCGGGCTTAGCGTCCTCGGCGGGCTTGGCGGCCTCCTCGGCAGGCTTGGCGGCCTCCTCGGCGGGCTTGTCCGCGGCGGCCTCGGCCGGCTTGGCCTCGGCCTCGTCAGCCTTCTTCTCGCCCTCGAGAAGGTCGCGCTCCCACTCGGCGAGCGGCTCACCTGCGGCCTTGTCGGCCTTCTCGTCACCAGTGGCGACGCCGGAACGGGCGATAAGGCCCTCGGCGACGGCGTCGGCGATCACCCGGGTGAGCAGCGTGACGGAGCGGATCGCGTCGTCGTTGCCCGGGATCTTGTAGTCGACCTCGTCCGGGTCGCAGTTGGTGTCGAGGATCGCGACGACCGGGATCCGGAGCTTGCGCGCCTCACCGACGGCGATGTGCTCCTTCTTGGTGTCCACGATCCAGACGGCGCTCGGCACCTTCTGCATCTCGCGGATACCGCCGAGGGTCTTCTCCAGCTTGGCCTTCTCACGGGAGAGGACCAGGAGCTCCTTCTTGGTGAGGCCGGAGGCGGCCACATCCTCGAAGTCGATCTGCTCGAGCTCCTTGAGGCGCTGCAGGCGCTTGTAGACGGTCGAGAAGTTGGTGAGCATGCCGCCCAGCCAGCGCTGGTTGACGTACGGCATGCCGACGCGGGTCGCCTGCTCGGCGATGGCCTCCTGCGCCTGCTTCTTGGTGCCGACGAACATGATGGAGCCGCCGTGGGCGACGGTCTCCTTGACGAACTCGTAGGCGCGGTCGATGTACGACAGCGACTGGAGCAGGTCGATGATGTAGATGCCGTTGCGCTCGGTGAAGATGAAGCGCTTCATCTTCGGGTTCCAGCGGCGGGTCTGGTGCCCGAAGTGGACGCCGCTCTCCAGCAGCTCCCGCATCGTGACGACGGCCATGGCCGTACTCCTTGAGGTACTCGGTTCCACGGCGGCCGGGCGGCCACCGCTCCTGACGTCCCGGCGCGCCTGCCACGGACGGGGCCCTTGGGGGGTCGTCCGAGGACCGAGGGGCGCGGCCACCGAGCTGACCGATGCGCGATCGGAGCACCGGTGGCGGGGCGTGCGAAGTCGATCCGGTGACCCGGATCGCCATAAGAAGTGTACGGGACCGGTACGGTGCCGGGTGACGGCGTTATCCACAACCCGTGAGTAGTCCCCAGATTCCATCCATGATCCACCCGTTTCGGGCCGCCCGGCCATCGTGGGGGCATGCGAAGGCTTGTGGTGGGGTGGGCTCTTGCCCCGGTGATTCTCGTGCTCTCGGCGCCGCTTGTGCTGTCGGTGCCGACGGCCTCTCTGCTGGTGTTCCCTCTTCCCGCGGCACGGGCCACGGCGCCGGACACGCGTGCGGCACCTACTCCGCGTGCCTTGTCTACTCCGCGTGCCTTGTCTGCTCCGCGTGTGGCGTCTGCTCCGCGTGCGGCGCCGGATCCGGAGCCGGGGACGAGGGCGGGCGGGGGACGGTCCTGGCCGAACGGGCAGCGGTCGAGGCCGAACGGGCAGCGGTCGAGGCCGAACGGGCAGCGGTCGAGGCCGGACGGGCAGCGATCGTGGCCGGTCGACGGTGCGCCGGGTGCGGTGCGGCCTGCCGTCCTGAGGGGCTGGCGGCCGCCTCCGACGCCCTGGGCGGCGGGGCATCGCGGGGTCGACCTCGCTGCGCGCCCGGGCGAGCGGGTCCGGGCGGCGGGCCCGGGGCGGGTGAGCTTCGTGGGCCCGGTCGCGGGCCGTGGTGTGCTGGTGATCGAGGTGTCCGGGACCGGCTCCCCTCCGCTGCGCACCACCTATGAACCGGTGCGCGCGACGGTGGCCAAGGGGGAGCGGGTGACCGCCGGGCAGGTGGTCGGCATGGTGGCGCCGGGCCCCTTCCACTGCCGGTCGGGCTGTCTGCACTGGGGGCTGCGCCGCGCGGACCGCTATCTCGATCCGCTGTCACTGTTGCCGCTGTCGATGCTGCGGGGCGGGCCCTCCCGGCTGCTTCCCGTGTTCGGGGTGCGCGACGCGCCCACGGTCTCCGGGCTCACCTCCCCCGCCGGGGACACCCGGCTGCCGACGGCCGCGGCGCTGGTGGCGGCATCCCTCTGGGCCCGGATCCGGCTGGGCCGCCCGGGCCGGTCCGGGCCGCCCGGGCCGCGCCCCGCAGCGCCCGAGTCGCGACCCGGGCGCAGCCGCTGGGGCAGTGGAAGGGCCGGGCGGTCAGCCCCGGACGCCGCGCAAGGCCATGGTGACTGCTGCCTCGGTGATCCGCCCGGGATCCTCGGCCGCGCCGAGCTCGATGCGCCGTACCGCGGCGTCCACGACGCCCTGGAGCAGCACGGCCGAGAGCCGGGGCTGCTCATGCCCGAGGGCCGCAAGGGCCTCGACCACCATGGCGATCAGCCCGCCGTGGGCGGCCCGGATCTTCTCCCGCGCGCCCGCGTCCAGCTCACCGGCGGAGATCGCCACCACCGCGCGGTGCCGACGGTCGCCGACGAGCGCGAGCTGTCGGCGGACATACGACTCGATCTTGGCTTCGGGCCCGTCGGCCCGCTCCATGGCGGCCTCGACCTCGGCGGCCCAGACCGGGAAGTCCACGGCGCACAGCTCCTCGACCACGGCGGCGCGGGAGCGGAAGTACTCATAGACGGAGGATCGTGCGAGTCCCGTGCGCTCGGCGAGGGCGGGGAAGGTCAGCGCCTCCGTACCACCCTCGGACAGCAGGGTGCGGGCGGCCTCCAGCAGGGCCGCGCGCTGCATCGTCCGGTGCTCGGCCACTGAGGCCGCTCGAATCCTGGGCACCCGACCACTCTACGGAAGAGGGCGCCCGGAGGGCGATGCCGGAGGGACGATTCAGCGCCCGACGTCAGCGAGTTTCGCCCGCAGCTGGAGCACCGACTTGGTGTGGATCTGGCTGACCCGGCTCTCGGTGACGCCGAGCACCTGGCCGATCTCGGCGAGCGTAAGCCCCTCGTAGTAGTAGAGCGTGACCACGGTCTTCTCCCGCTCCGGGAGGGTGTTGATCGCCCGGGCGAGCAGCCGTCGCAGCTCCCGGTCCTCGGCCACCTCGACCGGGTTGTCCGCCGCGGTGTCCTCGAGGGTGTCCATGAGGCTGAGCCGGTCGCCGCCCTCGCCGCCCACGTGCAGCAGCTCCTCCAGGGCGACCACATTGGCGAGCGACAACTGGCTGAAGACGCCGTGCAGTTCCTCGAGGCTGATGCTCATCTCATGGGCCACCTCGGCCTCCGAGGGGGTGCGGCGCAGCTGGGCCTCCAGCGTCGCGTACGCCCGCTCCACGGCCCGGGCCTTCTGGCGCACCGACCGCGGAATCCAGTCCAGGGCCCGCAGCTCGTCGATCATCGCGCCGCGGATCCGGGTGATCGCGTAGGTCTCGAACTTGATGGCGCGCTCGGGGTCGAACTTCTCGATGGCGTCGATGAGTCCGAAGACCCCGGACGAGACGAAGTCCGCCTGCTCGACATTGGAGGGCAGTCCGACGCTGACCCGACCGGCCACATATTTCACCAGCGGCGAGTAGTGAAGGATCAGCTGCTCCCGCAGCCGGCCGTCGCCCGTGGTCTTGTACGACCTCCACAGCTCGTCGAGCGATGAGGGCGCGGCAGGGTGCACCGCGCCGCGGGCCGCGGGCGGCGCCGTGCTGTCAGACCCGGAGATGTGCTGGGGCATTCGTCGCCTTGAGCCGTTCTGCCATGACATGGGTGAGGACGTACGCTTCCGCCGGAAACCTTGTGAGCGTAGCGTGACTGAGGCGTCGCGGTATGCGAAGGACGTCGGCTCGGCGGTGTGCGGATACGGTCATCGCCTCAACCCTTTCACCCAATTGCCCTGATTCGGGGCATCGCCTCGCCGTGCGCCGTCGCTCCTGCGCAGGGGCGGGACCAACTCCCATCGATCGCCATGACGTTCGACAAAGCCCAGGGCGAGCAGTTCATGGAGCCGGCCCAGGGCCTCGTCGCAGCCGGTCCCGGAATCCCGGGCCACATCGCGCAGATGGTTGCCGCCCCGTGCCGACAACGCTTCCAGCACCCGTGCCGTCACGGGATCGAGGAGGTCACGCTCGACCAGCGGCCCCCGCCGCTCCGGGGCGAGGTCTCCGATACCACCGATGAGCTCGGCCACTTCGGCGGCGTCGGTGACCAGGACTGCCTCGCCGCGCAGCAGTTCATGCACCCCGGCCGAGAGCCCGCTGGTCACCGGCCCGGGCACCCCCATGGTGGACCGCCCGAGCTGTTGTGCCCGGCGCGCGGTGACCAGCGATCCGCTGCGGTACTGGGCCTCGACCACGACCGTGCCGCGGGTGAGGGCGGCGATGACCCGGTTGCGGAGCACGAATCTGGGGCGCGTCGGATGCGCTCCGGGCGGCAACTCGGCCAGAATCAGGCCCTGTTCCGCGATGCGCTCGATCAACTCGGCGTGCGCTCGCGGATAGGGGACGTCCACACCGGAGGCGAGCACCGCGACGGTGGCCCCGCCCGCGGCGAGTGCCCCTCGGTGAGCCGCGCCGTCCACGCCGTGGGCCGCCCCGGAGACCACCACCCAGCCCCGCTCGGCGAGCCCGGCGCCGAGGGACGCCGCGACATGCGCGCCGTAGTCGCTGCAGGCCCGCGCGCCCACCACGGCGACCGAGCGCAGCGCCCACATCCGCACGTCGGACCGGCCGCGCACCCATAACCCGACCGGGCGAGCGTCACCGAGATCGTCGAGCTGACCCGGCCAGTCCAGATCGCCGGGGCAGATGAACCGTCCTCCGCACCGGGCGATCAGCGCGAGGTCGGCGACCGGGTCCACCCCGGCCGCCCGCAGTGCGCATCCGGCCAGCCGCTCTCCGGTGGCCCCGGGCGGGGGCTTGTCCTTCCCCGTGAGCGCCCGCCACAGCGCCACCGGCCCCATACGGCGCAGCCAGCGCCCCACGGTCTCGTCTCCGGGTTCCACGAGCCGGGTGAGCGCCGCCCGGGCCAGCCGCTCCTCGTCCGGAAGGCCCCGCCGCTCGGGAAGCTCCTGCCCTTCGTCCGGGGCGGGCCGCCGCTCCGGGACCTCCTGCCCCTCGTCCAGGGTGGCCCGCTGCTCGCTTAACCCCTGTCCTTCGCGCCGGCCGCCTCGCCCCTCCTGAGGCTCCTGGCCCTCCTCCGGGGCACCCCTCTCGTCCAGGCCGCGCCCCTCCGGAAGCCCCGGCCCCTCCTCCCAGCGGCCCTGTCCCTGCCCGGGCTCGGGGAACAGCGCGGGAACGGCACCGCGGCCGCCCGCCCAACGACCGGGCATCAGCACTCCCCCGCCGGGACCGGCACCCCGCGGCTGAGCCCGGTGCGCAGCTGCAGCGCCTGGGCGATGTCCGGTGCCATGGGCCGGTCGTGCCCGGCCAGGTCGGCGACGGTCCAGGCGACCCTCAGCACCCGGTCGAGCCCCCGGGCGGTGAGCAGTCCGCGCTCCATGTCGCGCTCGGCCTCGCGCAGCGCACCGGGGAACGGCTGCCAGCGGGTGCGCAGCTCATGGCCCGGCACCTCGCTGTTCAGCCGCCAAGGGGTGCCATGGAGGCGGGCGGCGGACCGCTCCCGGGCCTCCCGGACCCGGGCCGCGACGGACGCGCTGCTCTCCGACTCGCCGCGCGCCCCGGTGAGCTCGGTCCGAGTCACCGCCTCGACCCGGATCCGCAGATCCACCCGGTCCAGCAGTGGTCCGGACAGCCGTGCCTGATAGCGGCGGACCGTGGAGGGTGAGCACTCGCAGACGTCTCCCATCAGACCGTGGCGCCCGCAGGGGCAGGGGTTGGCCGCGAGCATCAGCAGGAAGCGCGCGGGCATCCGCATCATCCCGGCGGACCGGGCCACCACCACATGCCCGGACTCCAGGGGCTGCCGCAAGGCGTCCAGCGCCTTACCGCTGAACTCGGGGGCCTCGTCCAGGAACAGCACGCCACGGTGGGCGAGCGAGACCGCGCCGGGTCTCGGCAGGCCATTGCCCCCGCCGACGAGCGCGGCCATGGTCGCCGAGTGATGCGGGGCGCAGTACGGCGGGGTCTCCACCAGGGGCTGCCCCGGCGGGAGGACCCCGGCGACCGAGTGGACCGCGGTGACCTCCAGGGCCTCCTGCTGGGTGAGCGGGGGCAGCAGCCCCGGCAGCCGCTCGGCCAGCATGGTCTTCCCGGCACCCGGAGGCCCGTTCAGAAAGAGGTGGTGACCGCCAGCCGCCGCGACCTCCAGGGCGGTGCGCGCGGCCCGCTGCCCGGCGACCTCGGCCAGATCGGGACGCCCCGCCCCGGCCCCGGGCACCGCGGTGACACCGGTGCCCATACCGGCGCCGGGCACGGTGAGCCCCGCCAGCATCGGATCGGGGCGGCCCAGCTCCTGGGGCTCCTCCTCCTCGGGCACCGGCTCGTCCGTCAGCACCGCGATCAGCTGGCGCAGGCTCCGGACGCCCAGCACCGAGACGCCGGGCACCAGGGCGGCCTCCGCCGCCGTCTGCTCGGGGACCACCACCTGGCGATAGCCCGCCTCGGAGGCGGCGAGCACGGCGGGCAGCACACCACGGACCGGCCGCACCCGGCCGTCAAGGCCCAGCTCGCCGATCATCATCAGATCGGCGATCTCCCGTGGGTCCACGCGCTCGGCCGCGCCGAGCACCGCACAGGCCACGGCCAGGTCGAAGCCGCTGCCGCCCTTGGGGACGGATGCCGGGCTGAGCCCGACCGTGAGCTTCCTCTGCGGCCATTCACCGCCGGAATTGACCACGGCCGCACGGACCCGGTCCCGGCTCTCCACCAGGCTCTTGTCCGGCAGCCCGACGAGGGTGAAGGCGGCCACTCCCGGCTCCAGGTCGGCCTGGACCTCCACCACCACGCCCTCGACCCCGACCAGCGCCACCGAGCAGGTACGGGCGAACCCCATCAGGCCACCCCTCGCACATGCTCGACCACGGGCGCACCCCGGCGGGGTAACACCACCCCCACCACATCGATCCGCACCCCGCCCGGCGGCGGCCCGCCGTGCCGCTCGAGCCAGCGCCGCGCCAGCCACCGCAGCCGCTCGGTCTTATCCGGTCCGACGGCCGCCATCGGATGCTCATAACCACCCTCGCGGCGCGTCTTGACCTCGCACACCACCAGCGCTCCGGCGTCGAGCGCGACGATGTCGATCTCGCCGTCCCGGCATCGCCAATTGCGCTCCAGGACGGTCATCCCGGCCTCCGCCAATGTGCGGACCGCCACATCCTCGCCGTAGCGGCCCAGCGCTCCTCGGGCGTTCATTCGGCACCACCTCCGGCACCGACTGTGACGCCCCCGCGCCCCGCTCAGGGATCTTGGAGGATTTCTGTGGACAGCCGTCCGGCTGTGGAAAACTCAGCCACCCGGAAGACTGAGTCAGCCGCCCGGAAACGCCCGGAAGCGCCCGGAAGTGAGCCGCCCCGAAGGTGGAGTCAGCCGCGCCGACGTCAGCCGCCCCGGTGGCCGAGTCAGCCGCTCGGAAGATCGAGGTCGCTCTTGTTCAGCTCCTCGATATTCACGTCCTTGAACGTGAGAACCCGTACCTGCTTCACGAAGCGGGCCGGGCGGTACATGTCCCAGACCCAGGCGTCGGCCATCGACACCTCGAAGAAAACCTCACCCTGGACCGAGTGCACCTGCATCTCGTAGTCGTTGGTGAGATAGAAGCGGCGCTCGGTCTCGATCACGTATTTGAACAGACCGACGACATCGCGGTACTCCCGGTAGAGCTTCAGCTCCATCTCGGTCTCGTACTTCTCGAGGTCCTCGGCGCTCATGGCATGTTCCCCTTCAGCCGTGCGTCCCCCCATTGTGCGTCAGACGCGCTCAGTCTCCAGGATCACCGGTGCACTCGGGGGTCCCTCGACGAGCAGCGTACGCAACAGCTCCGGCAGCTGCGTCGGGTACACCGTCTCGGTGACCGTGGCCAGCTCATCCACCGTCCACCAGCGCAGACCGGCCACGCTCCGCCGCTCCAGCTCCGTCAGCCCGTCGCCGGTGCGCGCCGTGGTCTGTTGGGTACGGCACAGGTAGTACCACTCCTCCTGGTCCCAGCGCCGCCCGGCGAACGGGAAGGAGCAGATCCGCCGCCACAGCAGCGGGCCGAGCCGCACATCGGTGATCCCGGTCTCCTCCGCGAGTTCGCGGAGCGCGGCCTCCTCGTGGGTCTCATCGCCCTCAAGGCCGCCTCCCGGGGTGAACCACCAGGTGGACGAGGGATCGTCCGGCTCCAGGCCGTGCAGCAGCAGAATCCGGTCCTGCGGGTCCAGCAGCACCACCCGGGCGACCTTGCGCAGCTCCCGCTCGTCCGTGCTGTCCTGCTCGGCTCCGCCCAGTTCCTCAGCCATTCGCGGCCACCTTCCCCTTCGTCGTCTGGTCCCGTCGTGCGCCGCCGCCCGCCCTGCGCCGGGCGATCGGCCCGTAGGCCGCGCCCGCCAGGATCAGCACCGCGCCCACGATGACCGCGATCATGATCGGCCCCAGCGGCCCCGGCTGCGAAATCCCGCCCGGCAGCTCCTTGAAGGCGGCGGGCCGGCCCACCGTCCCCCAGGAACCCAGCGGCCAGGCGGTGGCGTCCACCCGGGCGTCCACCGCGCCGCGCTCCACGGCGCCGCCCGCCTCGTCGGTGAGGTGCACCCGCGAGTCCAGGGAGTCGCTGCGATGGTCGCCCAGCAGGAACAGCCGGTTCTTGGGCACGGTGGTGGAGAAGGCTGACGCGGACGCCTGCTCCCCCGAGCGCAGATACGGTTCTTCGAGGTCCTTGCCGTTCACCCGCAGCCGACCCTGCTTGTCACAGCACTCGACCCGGTCGCCGCCGACCCCGATGACCCGCTTCACCATGGGCAGGTCGCCCCACACCTGATCGCGGAAGACCACCACATCGCCACGGCGCACATCGCCGCCGTCGACCCGCTCCGCCAGTACCCGGGCGCCCTTGCCGATCGTCGGATCCATGGAGTCGGTGGGGACCGTGTACGGCTTGTAGAGCACCGCGCCCCAGACGAAGCCGCCCAGGAACAGCACACAGCCGACGGCCACCGCCAGCCCGGACAGCACGCTGCCGGGCGTGCGCCGCGGCTTGCCGCCCCCCGCCCCTTGGGCTCCGCTCATTCCAGTGCTCCCGCCGTACGCAACAGACGTAGAAGATCAGGTTCCGTGCGCCCAGGGGCACACGGAACCGCACCTTACCCGGCGGTACGGGCCCCGTCAGCAGTCGGCGGTCAACCGCTGCGGACGGCTCGTGGCCTCCGTACGAACCTTGGCGATCAGCCGCCGGCGGCGCCACAGCACGATCGGCAGCGCGCCCGCGAACCCCAGGGCCGAGGGGGCCATCGCGGCGGCGGCGCCCAGACCCGGCTGGTCGAAGGTGCTCGGCACCGGCAGGGTGCTCCAGCGGCCGATGGGCCAGGCGATGACGATCGCGCGCCCGACGACATCGTCCACCGAGACCGTGCCGTCGTTCAGGTTCTGGTGGTAGCGGGAGTCAAGCGAGTCCTGACGGTGGTCGCCCATCACCCAGATCCGGCCCTCGGGCACCTTGATCGGGCCGAACGGCTTCTCGTCACAGGGAGTGTTCCCGGGGAAGATGTACGGCTCGTCCAGCGGCTTGCCGTTGACCATGACCTTGCCGCCACGCTTGCAGGAAACGGTGTCCCCGCCGACCGCGATGACCCGCTTGATCAGGTCCTTCTCCTCCGCCGACGGCATCAGCCCGATGAAGCTGAGAGCCTTCTGGATGCCCTCGGCGACCGGGCCCGAGCTACTGGTCTGCGACTCGCCGAGCCAGCCGCCCGGGTCGTGGAAGACGACCACCTCGCCGCGCTCCGGCTCGGAGCCGAACCACGGGGTGAGCTTGTCCACCAGCACCCGGTCGCCCCGCTGCAGGGTGTCCTGCATCGAGTCGGACGGGATCGAGAACGCCTGCACCAGGAAGGTCTTGATCAGCAACGCCAGAGCCAGCGCGATGACGACCAGGATCGGCAGCTCCTTCCAGAAGGAGCGCACCTTCTTGGGCTTGCCGAGCTTCCCGGGCCCGCCGGGCTCCCCGGGGCCCGGCTTCGACGCCTCGTCCCCGGGCCCGGACGGATCAGCCGCGCCGGGTCCGTCCTGGGCATCGGAGGGCTCCGGCCCGCCATCGGCTCCGTGTGGGTCCGACGCCCTGGGCGCGGCAGCCGCCCCGTTCGTGGGTGCACCGGCTTCGGGCGCGTCGTCCGCCCCGTCCGAGGGGTGCTCCGCGTCCGTGGGGCGCTCCGCCCCCGTCCCGGGCTGCCTCTCGGGCTCTTCGTGACCGGATCGTGCGCCGACCGCCAAATCCCCCACATCCACTCCTCACGCCTGACTGCCGCCTGCCCCACGAACGGCGCAGGACCACCACTCCCATAACGAGCGGGAGTTCCGCAGGGGTCGGGAGCTGGACCATTCCTTGCTGATCCATGGAGGACAGCCTATGTGCCGAGCCCTCGGCCTGGGTCGCCCCACTCGGCGCGTCCTTCACGGAGGCATAGGTGCCCGGCTCCTCGAGCCGCTGCATGTGCCCGAACGGCCACGCGATCACCACGGCGCGGCCGACCACCATGTTGTCCGGCACCGTGCCCTGGTACGGCTCGTCCAAATGGACCCGGGAGTCCGCCGAGTTGGACCGGTGATCGCCCATGACGAACATCCGCCCCTGAGGGACCGTCACCTTGAACTGCTTCTGCGACGGCGGGTTGCCCGGATGCAGATACGGTTCGTTCAGCGCAGTCCCGTTGACGGTGACCTTACCGTTCGTATCGCAGCACTCCACCGTGTCGCCGCCGACCGCGACCACCCGCTTGATCAGGTCCTGCTCGTCGGAGGACGGCAGCAGCCCGATGAAGGTCAGGAACTCCTTGCCCTGCTTGATGACCGGCGGGTCGTCCTTGGGCGGCTTCCGCTCGTCGTCCAGCCATCCGCCGGGGTCCTTGAACACCACCACATCGCCGCGCTCCGGCTTGGAGCCGAACCACGGGGTGAACTTGTCCACCAGCACCCGGTCGCCGATCCGGATGGTCTGCTCCATCGAGCCGGACGGGATGACGAACGCCTGCACCAGGAAGGTCTTCAGGACGAGCGCGATCACCAGCGCCACGCCCACCAGGATCGGTATCTCCTTGACGGCCGAACGGCGCCGCCTGCGCTTGATGCGGCGCTGGATCCTGCGCCGCTCCGCGCGCCCGCCCACCCGGCGCTCGCCCGGCGGACGGGGAGCGCCCCCATCGGCGCCGGGAGGCGGAGCGGGCTGGCGCCCCCTGGTACGAGGACGCCCGCGCTTACCCATGGGCACCACCGGGGGCGGCGGACGGTATCCGGCCGGGCGCCGCGGGCACGCTCGTGAAGGCGTCCGTCCGGGGTACGCCGGACCAGCGGCCGAACGGCCAGCCGATCCATTCGGCGCGGCCGATCACCTTGCCGACGGGGACCGTACCCCCGCCCGGGGCGCCCAGGTAGTCGCGCGAGTCCCGGGAGGCGTCGCGGTGGTCGCCCATCACCCACAGCCGCCCTTCGGGCACGACGATGTCGAAGCGCACCCGCGAGGGGCTGTCCCCGGGGTGCAGATAGCGCTCGTCCACCGGTTGACCGTTCACCTCGATCCTCCCCCGCTCGTCGCAGCAGGTGACCCGGTCACCACCAATGCCCACCACACGCTTGACGTAGTCGGATTCGGCAGGTTCGGCCAGCCCGACCGCCGCGGCCGCCTTGCGCAGCAGACCCGTCACCGGATTCCCGGACGGCTCCTCCTCGCCGAAGGAACCGGCTCCGTCGAACACGACAACGTCGCCGCGGCGCGGATCGTCCCCGAAACGGTAGGCGAGCTTGTTCACAAGCACCCGGTCCCCGGGGCGAAGGGTGCTCTCCATCGAACCGCTGGGGATCAGGAACGGCTGCAGCACAAAGCCGCTCACCAGCAGCACGATCGCGGCACACCCGGTCGCCAGCAGCGCCGCCCGCCGCCAGCGCCCGCCGCCGGTCAGCCAGCCCCAGACCAGCCCGTGCGGCGGTCTCCGCGCGGGCCGGGGCTCGCCGGTCCGCGCGGGGGCATACGAAGAGCGCGATCGCTCCTCGTGCTCCTTCTCGGAGCCCGGAGAGCGGTCGCGCTCCGCGAGCTGTCCTTCGGTGTTCATCGGGCCAGAGCCTATCCGGCCCGGCCGGACGATCCGGCGGTAGCTCAGTAGTCGCGCAAAATCGCCGCGATCCGTCCGCGAGCTCAGCTCTCGCGCTTCTCCTTGATCTTGGCGGCCTTGCCGCGGAGGTTGCGCAGGTAGTACAGCTTCGCCCGGCGCACATCGCCGCGGGTGACGACCTCGATCTTCTCGACGATCGGGGTGTGCACCGGGAAGGTGCGCTCCACGCCGACGCTGAAGCTCACCTTGCGGACGGTGAAGGTCTCGCGGACACCGGAGCCCTGGCGGCGGATGACGACGCCCTTGAACTGCTGGACACGGGAGCGGTTGCCCTCGATGACGCGGACGTGGACGTTGACCGTGTCGCCGGGGCGGAAGGTCGGGATGTCGCTGCGCAGCGACGCGGAGTCGACGGTGTCGAGCAGGTGAGACATGATCGTCTGCTTTCCTCGCCGATGCCACAGGTCATCAGCGGTATATCGGATGATGATTCGGAGTGCCGCCCTCATCGGGTGGGCGTCGGTCCCCCTGTGGCAGGGGCGCACACCCGGACGTACGGCAGCGGCCTATTCTTCCACGGCGCGGTCCTGCCGCCCAAATCGGGCCCCGTCAGCCGCCCCGCCAGACGTCCCGCCGGTTCCGGGCAGCTCCTCCCAGCCCAGCTCGGCCAGGAGCGCGCGGTCGTGCTTGTCGAGTGTCGCCGGGTCGCAGCGCTCGATCAGATCGGGGCGGTTCTCGCTGGTGCGGCGGAACGCCTCGTCACGGCGCCAGCGGGCGACCTTGCCGTGGTGGCCGCTGATCAGTACCTCAGGGATGGGGCGGCCGCGCCATTCGGGGGGCTTGGTGTAGACGGGCCCTTCCAGGAGGTCGGCCATCGTGCCGGGGGCGAAGGAGTCGTCGCGGTGCGACTCGGCGTTGCCCAGTACGCCCGGCAGCAGCCGGGCCACCGCCTCGGTGATCACCAGCACCGCGGCCTCGCCGCCGGCCAGGACGTAGTCGCCGATGGAGACCTCGTGGACCTCCAGCCGCTCGCCGTACTCCTCGATCACCCGGCGGTCGATGCCCTCGTAGCGGGCGGGCGCGAAGACCAGCCAGGGGCGCTCGGCGAGCTCGACGGCGAGGGCCTGGGTGAACGGACGGCCGCTCGGGGTCGGCACGATCAGCGTGGGTTTGACCAGCCCCTCCGCCTCGCCCGACGCCATGATCGAGTCAAGCGCCTCGCCCCAGGGCTCGGGCTTCATCACCATGCCGGGGCCGCCGCCGTACGGGGTGTCGTCGACCGTGTTGTGCCGGTCGTGCGTCCAGCCGCGCAGATCGTGGACGCGTACGTCGAGTTGGCCCCGGGCGCGGGCCTTGCCGACCAGCGAGACGTTCAGCGGCTCCAGGTACTCGGGGAAGATCGTGACAACGTCGAGCCTCATGACGAGTCATCCTCACGGCCGCCCGCGGTGTCGCCCTTACGGTCGTCACCACCGGCGCTGTCGCCCTTACGGCCGCCCTCGGCCTCGGCCTTACGGCTGCCCGCGATCTCCGCCTCGGCCTCGTCGAGCAGGCCCGGCGGCGGGTCGATCACGGCGCGCTGCGCCTCCAGATCGATCTCCGGCACAAACTCGGAGACGAACGGGATCATCACCTCACCCCCGTCGGGGCGCTTCACGACCAGCAGATCCTGGTACGGCAGATGGGAGATCTCAAAGATCCGCCCGATCTCCGTGCCGTCCACGGTGACCACATCGAGGTCCATCAGCTGATGGTCGTAGAACTCCTCGGGGTCCTCGGGTAGTTCCTCCGGGTCGACCTCCGCGATCAGCAGGGTGTTGCGCAGCGCCTCCGCCGCGTTGCGGTCGCGCACCCCCTCGAAGCGCAGCAGCAGCCGACCGCTGTGCACCCGGCCGGACTCGATGGTCAGCGGCCCGGCCGAGGCGGGCTCGGTGGCCAGCACGGCGCCCGGGCCGAGCCGCAGCTCCGGCTCGTCCGTCCGCACCTCGACGGTGACCTCGCCCTTGATGCCATGGGCACGGCCGATCCGCGCGACAACCAACTGCACGATGCGATGTCCCTTCACACACACGGGCCGGGGACGGCCCAAGGCCCTCCCCGGCCCGTGCCGGTGCTCTTCTTGATCGCCTCAGTGGACCTGATCGACGTCGACGAGGTCGACGCGGATCCCACGGCCGCCGATGGCGCCCACGACGGTGCGCAGGGCGCGTGCGGTGCGGCCGTTGCGGCCGATCACCTTGCCGAGGTCATCGGGGTGCACCCGGACCTCGAGCACCCGCCCGCGCCGCAGGTTGCGCGAGGCCACCTGCACCTCGTCGGGGTTGTCGACGATGCCCTTCACCAGGTGCTCGAGGGCCTCCTCGAGCATCCTCAGGCCTCGGTCGACGCGGTGGACTCAGCGGACTCGGCCGCCTCGTCCGACTTCTTGTCGGCCTTCTTCGCCTTCGGGGTGATCGCCTCACCCTTCGGCTCGTCACCGGCGTCCTTGGCGGCTGCCTCGAACAGCGCGCGCTTGTCGGCCTTCGGCTCGGCGACCTTCATCGGAGCCGGCGCGGGCAGACCCTTGAACTTCTGCCAGTCGCCGGTGACCTTCAGGATGGCCAGCACCGGCTCGGTCGGCTGCGCGCCGACCTTCAGCCAGTGCTGCGCGCGCTCCGAGTCCACCTCGATGCGCGACGGGTTCTGCACCGGGTGGTACAGACCGATCTCCTCGATCGCCCGGCCGTCACGGCGGGTGCGGGAGTCGGCGACGACGATGCGGTAGTGAGGCGAACGGATCTTGCCCAGACGCTTCAGCTTGATCTTGACTGCCACGGGAGTGGTGTCTCCTGGTCTTGACGTGGTTGAGCACTGCGACGTGCCGCGTGGGGTTGCGGTACTCGAGTGCCCGATGGACGCGTCAGCCGGAGGAGAGAGGGGTCCTGGTCGACTGCCGAGTACAGCGGACCATTGTGCCACACCGTAACCGGTCAGCCGACCGCGGCCACCGGCTCCGGAATGCGGAACGGCTTCCCGCATCCACCGCATACGATCGGCGCCTGGGCCAGCACCGATGGGACGACGCGGACATTGCGCCCGCAGTCGCACACCGCCTTCACCCTGACCCCGCCGCCGGACGAGCCGTGGCGGGCGGCGGGCCCGCGGAAGGTGCGGGAGGTCTCGGCGGTGGTCGCCATGGAGTGCGCCTTGAGCGCGCGCTGGAGGCGGTCGATCGTCGTGCGGTACCGCTTTCTCGCCTCGGGGCTGAGGGTGACCAGCGAGAAGCCGCTGCTGGGGTGCGGCTCCTCGGGGTGGTCAAGCCCCAGCTCCTCGGCGATCGCCAGGAACCGGCGGTTGTGGTAGCGGCCGGCGCGTGAGGTGTCACGGACTCCGCGGGCAGCGGCGATCCCATGCACTGCCTCATGCAGCAGCCGTTCGAAGGAGAGCTCGGCGCCACATGCGGACGACGATTCTCCGATCAGCGATTCGGGCGCGGCGAGATCCGGCAGCTCGGGGTGGTGCCGTTGAATATCGGCCCACGCCTGTGCCAGCTCTGCGGCGAGAACAGGTGGTGTCGTGCTCACGTCGTGCTAACGAGCGGGGCCGGTCCGGTGTTCCGATTCCGGGGCATCCCAAATAATTTGCACGTACCAGTCAGTTCACGGTGATGTACGACGACGAGGGGCGGGTGCGTAAATGTATGGATGAGCCACGCACCGCGCACCAAGCCGGTACGTACCGGTTCAGCGGCCCTGGCGACATCGGCTCTGGCGACGTCAGTAGGCTCTCGCGACGAACGCGACGTTACCTGGAGCGTCGTCGGCGTCCGGCACCGCCCCGTCCTCGGTGACCAGACACCGGACGGACACGGACCGCTCGGCGAGCGCCGCCTCGCCCTCCGGCCCCAGGTCAGCCCACCGGATGCGGGCCCACCCGCCCGCGGCCGCCGCCTCGGCGGCCTCCTCCAGAGTCGTCACATCCGTGGTGCGCGCCTTACGGCGCTCACGGGCCTGCCGCAGCAGCAGCGCCTGGTCCTCCTCCAGGACCTTCGGCAACAGCTCCGGCAGCAGCTCGGCGCGCACCGGCTCCTTGCCGCCGGGGATCCGCCTGGCCACCATCGCGGTGCCGCCCTCCAGATCACGCGGACCGATCTCGACCCGGACCGGGACACCCTTGAGCTCCCAGTCGACCGCCCGCCGGCCGAAGGGGGTGTCCGTACGGTCGTCGACGTGGACCCGCACGCCCGCCGCGGTGAGCAGATCACCGATCTCGCGGACCTTGGCGAGCACCGCGTCATCGCCCTTGATCCCGAGCACCACGACCTGGACCGGGGCCAGCCTCGGCGGGATCCGCAGGCCGTTGTCGTCGCCGTGCATCATCACCAGCGCGCCGACCATCCGTGTCGTACTGCCCCAGGAGGTCTGCCAGACCAGCTCCTGCTCGCCGTCCTTGGACAGATAGCTGGTGTGGAAGGCCCGGGCGAAGTTCTGGCCCAGCTCATGGCTGGTGCCCAGCTGGAGCGCCTTGCCGTCGCCCATCATCCCTTCGAGGGTGAGGGTGTTGAGGGCGCCGGCGAACCGCTCCCGGGCGGTCTTGCGGCCCAGGACCACGTCCATCGCCAGGACGTCCTCCATGAAACGGGCGTAGACCTCGCGGTGGATCCGGGCGGCGAAGGCCCTGGCGTCCTCGTACGACGCGTGCGCGGTGTGGCCCTCCTGCCACAGGAACTCCGTCGTCCGCAGGAACAGCCGCGGCCGCAGCTCCCAACGCACCACATTGGCCCACTGGTTGATCAGCAGCGGCAGATCGCGGTAGCTCTGCACCCACTTGGAGAAGTACTCGTTGACGATCGTCTCGGAGGTGGGCCGCACGACGACCGGCTCCTCGAGCTCCTTACCGCCGCCATGGGTGACGACCGCGAGCTCCGGCGCGAATCCCTCGACGTGATCGGCCTCCTTGGCCAGATACGACTGCGGGATGAAGAGCGGGAAGTACGCGTTCTGGACGCCGACCGCCTTGATGCGGGCGTCCATGTCCTGCTGCATCCGCTCCCACAGCCCGTACCCGTACGGTCGGATCACCATGGTGCCGCGCACCGGGCCGTTGTCGGCCAGTTCGGCCTTGTTGATTACGTCCTGGTACCAGCGGGGGAAGTCCTCCGCCCGGGGGGTGAGCACGGGAGCCTTAGCCATGGCGCCGATCGTACGGCCCGGGGGTACCGAACCGTGAATCGGACCAGGGCGAGGCGATCAGCGCCGGCCACCGCCCGCGTCACACCCATGGCCGCCCGCGCCACGCCCATGGCCACCCAGGAGCCGTCCAGGAGCCCGGCGGAGGTCAGGGGGCGGTCCGGGGAGCGAGGCGTAGCCACGGGTGCGCGGGGGCGCACACAGGGGGCACGCAAGCACGGCCGTGAAACCTCTGGACGCGGGGACGGATGCGGAGTTCCCTGGCATTTGGGGGTGGGACGTCATAACGCACAACGGGGGATGTGACACCGAATCTGACGACGGCACAGATCTTCGCTGATTGGGGCCCTTTCGATGACATCTACGCTCGTACGGCGGCACCGCCCGTGCCATGCCCCGTCGTGGACGGTGGACGCGCACGCCCGCACCCGCGACTGGGCGGAGATCCAGGAGCGGATGCTGGTCCCGCTGTACGAGGCCGTGTACGAACGGCTGGACGTCGGCGCCGGAACGCGCCTGCTGGGCCTGGGCTGCGGCTCCGGGCTCGCCCTCCTCATCGCGGCCGCGCGCGGCGCCGCGGTGTGCGGAGTGGACACGGACGAGCGGCGCCTGGAGCTCGCGCGCGAACGGCTGACCGCCGCGGGTGCGCCGAGCGACCCGGCACGGCCCCCGCGGCTGGGCCTCGGCGGCCCGGAGAGCCCGTGCGCGCGGGAGGCGGCGGCGGACGCGGCCTTCACGGTGGTGACCGCCTTCGAGCCGCTGTCCGCCCTGGGCGCGGGGAGCCCCGGTGCGACGGTGCCCGCCGCCGCGTCCGCGCTCACGGCCGCCGTGGCCCACACCGAGCGCGGCGGGGCCGTGGTGCTCGCCGGATGGGGTCCGCCGGAGCGCTGCGCCACCTCCGGGGTGCTGCGGGTGGGCGCCCGGCTCGCCGATCCCATGTGCTCCCCCGCGCGCTGGCGGCCGTGCGGCCGGGACGACCTGGAGGAGCTGGCCGCGCGGGCGGGCCTGCGACCCGACGGCTCGGGCCGGGTGGCCTGCCCGTTCGGGTACGCCGACATGGACAGCGCGGTGCGCGGGCTGCTGTCGACCGGACTGTTCGACGCGGCGGAGCAGGTCACGGATCCGATCCAGGTCCGTAAGGAGATCACCGAGGCGCTGCATCCGCATCAGCGGGTGGACGGCACGGTGTGGATGCCGAACGTCTTCCGCTATCTGATCTGCCGCGTCTGAACGGGGCCGTCGGGTAAGGCCCCTGACGGCGTGCGCAGGGGCCTTACGGTTCGTTCGTACGGGCACGGCGGCGGTTCGTCCGTACGGGACGGCTGGCTCGTACGGGACGGCTGGCTCGTACGGGACGGCTGGCTCGTACGGGGGGCGGCTCTGGACCCGGGAGGCTCAGCTCAGCCCATGAACTTCTTGAACTCGTCGGGGAGTTCGAAGTCCTGACCGCCCTGGTCACCGTTGGGCAGCCCGAACGCGCCGCCCTGCTCGCGGCGTGCCGCGGCGGCCTGCTCGTCGGCCTTGCGCTTCATGGGGTTGCCCGAGCGCTGCTTCCCCTTGGCCTTCTTCTGCTGCTTGCCCTTGCGCTTGGCGCTGCCGCCCACGCCCGGCATGCCCGGCATCCCGGGCATCCCCGGCATGCCGCCGCCCTGGGCCATCTTCGACATCATCTTGCGTGCGTCGAAGAACCGCTCCACCAGGTTCTTGACCGCGCTCACCTCGACGCCGGAACCGCGGGCGATACGGGCGCGGCGCGAACCGTTGATGATCATGGGGTCCTGGCGCTCGCCTGGGGTCATCGACTTGATGATGGCCGCAGTACGGTCCACATCCCGCTCGTCCAGGTTGTTGATCTGGTCCTTCATCTGGCCCATGCCCGGCAGCATGCCGAGCAGCTTGGAGATGGAGCCCATCTTGCGGACCTGCTCCATCTGCGCCAGGAAGTCGTCGAGCGTGAACTCCTTGGGGCCCTTCGCCAGCTTGGCCGCCATCTTCTCGGCCTCTTGCTGGCTGAAGGTCTGCTCGGCCTTCTCGATCAGGCTGAGCATGTCGCCCATGCCGAGGATGCGGGACGCCATGCGGTCCGGGTGGAACGCGTCGAAGTCGTCCAGCTTCTCGCCGTTGGAGGCGAACATGATCTGGCGGCCCGTGACATGCGCGATGGACAGCGCGGCACCGCCGCGCGCGTCGCCGTCCAGCTTGGAGAGCACCACACCGTCGAAGCCGACGCCGTCGCGGAACGCCTCCGCGGTGTTCACCGCGTCCTGGCCGATCATCGCGTCGACGACGAAGAGGACCTCGTCGGGGCGGACCGCGTCGCGGATGTCGGCGGCCTGCCGCATCAGCTCCTCGTCGATGCCGAGGCGGCCCGCGGTGTCGACGATCACGACGTCGTGCTGCTTGGTGCGGGCGAACTCGATCGAGTCCTGCGCCACCTTCACCGGGTCGCCGACACCGTTGCCCGGCTCGGGGGCGAAGACGGCGACACCGGCCCGCTCCGCGACCACCGAGAGCTGGTTGACGGCGTTGGGACGCTGGAGGTCACAGGCGACGAGCAGCGGGGTGTGGCCCTGGCCGTTCAACCAGCGGCCGAGCTTTCCGGCGAGCGTGGTCTTACCGGCGCCCTGCAGACCCGCGAGCATGATCACGGTCGGTGGCTGCTTGGCGAAGCGGAGGCGCCGGGCGTCGCCGCCGAGGATGCCGATGAGCTCCTCGTTGACGATCTTGATGACCTGCTGGGCGGGGTTGAGCGCCTGGGAGACCTCCGCGCCGAGGCTGCGCTCCTTGACCTGCTTGATGAACGCCCGGACGACGGGCAGCGCCACGTCGGCTTCGAGCAGGGCGATCCGGATCTCGCGTGCCGTGGCGTCGATGTCCGCCTCGCTGAGGCGTCCCTTGCCCCGGAGGTTCTTGAAAGTCGCTGCGAGGCGATCGGAGAGGGTATCGAACACGGTGGTCGCGAATCCTTCGGTCGGATGTCGGGTCGGTGGTCGGCCTCCAAGGGTATCCGCCCGTCGTGCGAACGGTCTGCCCCCGGGTTTGCGACGCGACTGTTGTTCCGGGGGCTCCGCCCCCGTGCCCCCGCCGAGGCTCCGACCCGGACCCCGCTCCTCAAAGGCCGGAGGGGGCCGGGATGCGACCCGCCCCTCAGGCCACGGGCGGGCTGGTCAGTGCTCGTTCGACTTCCTGGGCCACCTCGGCCGCGTGCATGGGTTTCAGGGGGGCGCCGGAGTCGTCTGTGACATAGAACGCGTCCACCGCGTTGGCGCCGAGGGTGGAGACATGGGCGCTGCGGACCGCGACGCCGGTGTTTTCCAGGGCGCGGCCGATGCGGTGCAGCAGGCCGGGGGCGTCCTGGGCGCGGACCTCGATCACGGTGGCGAGCTGGGAGCTGCCGGGGGCGACCGTGACCCGGGGTGGTGGGGCGTGCACCCCGCGGCGGCGCGGGTACTTGCGGTAGGCGGCCTCGCGCTCGGCGAGGCGGGCGACGATGTCGAGCGAGCCGTCCAGGGCGCGGAGCAGGTCGTTCCGGAGGCGGGCGGCCTGTGGCAGGGAGCCGTACTCGGCCGCCACCCGCCAGCTCAGGAGCAGTACCCCGCCCACGGTGTCCGCCGCGTCCAGGTCCGACGGCAGTTCGACGGCGCGCAGGTCCGCCGCGCGCACCGTAAGGCGGTGCAGGGCCAGGACACCGGCCGCGGTGGCGAGGACTCCGAGCTGGTCGGGGACGGCGATGAGGAGTTCCACGCCGATCGGCTCCTGACCGCTGGGCCCCTCCTCGGGTGGCCCTTCGGTGACTTCCGTAAGGAGGCCGGTTTCGCCGGGCGGCAGTGCCTCGGAGCGTGCGTGCAGGGCCAGCACCGGGCCGCCGGTGCGCCATGCCTCGACCGCGAGGCGTTCCTGCTCGGCCGTGGTCTGCTGCGGGGTGGACCAGTCGTCCGCGGGTTCACCCGCGAGCACCGCCGAGACCCGTTTGACCAGGTCGGCGACGAGCGAGCCGCGCCAGGCGCTCCAGGCCGCCGGGCCGGTGGCGAGGGCGTCGGCCTCGGTGAGGGCGTGCAGCAGCTCCAGGGTGGTGGCGCCACCGACGGCCTCGGCGACCGAGCGCACCGTGGCCGGGTCGTCCAGGTCGCGGCGGGTGGCGGTCTCGACAAGCAGCAGATGGTGGCGTACGAGGGTGGCGAGGACCGCGACGTCCGCGCGGTCGAAGCCGATACGGGCGGCGACATCGCGGGCGATGGTCTCCCCGGCCACCGAGTGGTCACCTGGCCAGCCCTTGCCGATGTCATGCAGCAGCGCGGCGACCAGCAGCAGATCGGGGCGGCCGACCCGGCGGCTGAGGGCGCTGGCCCGGACCGCGGTCTCGACCAGATGCCGGTCCACGGTCCAGCGGTGGACGGGGTTGCGCTGCGGACGGCAGCGCACCCGCTCCCAGTCCGGCAGCAGCCGGGTGATCAGCCCCTCGGCCTCCAGCGCCTCCCACACGCCGACGGTGGACTCGCCCGCGCCCAGCAGCGTGATCAGCTGCTCCCTGGCCTCGGGCGGCCACGGCACGGGCAGCGGCCGGGCGGCGGCGGTCAGCCGCCTTACGGCGTACGGCGACAGCGGGAGTCCGGCCTGGGCGGCGGCCGCGGCGGCCCGCAGGGGGAGCACGGGGTCGCGGTCGGGGCGTGCGGCGCGGGCCAGCACCACCTCGCCGTCCTGCTCCACCACGCCCTCGGCGAGCGGGCTGCGCTCCCCCGTGTCCGCGCCGCTTCCGGGGCCCCCGCGCCCGCCGCGCCCGCCGAGGAGGGCGCGCAGCCGGGGCCGGGCGGCCGAACGGGCGCGCAGCACCCGTTCGACCTCGCGCCAGGTGACATCGGACGCGTAGGAGATGATCCGGGCGGATTCGTAGATCTGGCGCAGCAGGGCGTCGGCGTCGAGCAGCCCCAGGGCGCCCGCGACCTGGTCCTGCTCCTGGAGGGCGAGGCGGTCGGTGGCGCGGCCGGTGGACAGATGGAGCGCGTCACGGGCGTCCAGCAGCCGCCGCCGCGCGTCGTCAAGCCCCTCGCGGGGGGCGTCGGCGAGCCAGGAGGCGGCGATGGCGCGCAGCGCGGTGGCGTCGCGGAGCCCGCCGCGGGCCTCCTTCAGATCGGGTTCGAGCAGGAACTGCAGCTCCCCGTGGCGTTCGGCGCGCTCCTGGCACAGCGCGTGGAGCTCGGGCAGCCGCCGCGGGGCCTGGGCGCGCCAGTCGGCGAGGACGGTGGTGCGCAGATCGGCGGTGAGATCGGCGTCGCCCGCGATGTGGCGGGCGTCGAGCAGGCCGAGCTGGACCTTCAGGTCCTCGGCGGCCGTTCCGCGGGCCTCGTCGGGGGTGCGTACGGAGTGGTCGAGGGCGAGGCCCATGTCCCACACCGGGTACCAGATGTGGTCGGCGAGCGCGGCGAGGGCCGAACGGTCGGCGGAGCCGTCGTGCAGCAACAGCACATCGAGGTCGCTGCGCGGGGAGAGTTCGCCGCGTCCGTAGCCGCCGACGGCCACCAGGGAGACGCCCCGGTCGATCCCGGCGGTCTCGGCGCCGCCGTTGAGCAGGGCGGCCAGCCACTGGTCGGTGAGACCGGCCAGCGCGGTGCGGCGCGGCGGCCCGGACCGCGACTCCTCCTGGAGGAGTCGCAGCCGCGCCGCCGCGTAGCCGCCGGGCCCCGAGTCGGTGCTGTGGTTCGTGGTCTCGAGGCTTTCCGTCAACTCGGCTCCCTGTCCGCATGCCACTGGTGGTCCGTAGGCGTCAGAGGGCGTCCGGGCCGCGCTCCCCGGTGCGGACGCGGACCGCGGTCTCGACGGGGACGCTCCAGACCTTGCCGTCCCCGATCTTTCCGGTGCGGGACGCCTTGACCACGACGTCGATGAGGTCATCGGCGTCCTCGTCCTCGACCAGCACCTCTATGCGCACCTTGGGCACCAGGTCGACGGTGTACTCCGCACCCCGGTAGATCTCGGTGTGGCCGCGCTGGCGGCCGTAGCCGCTGGCCTCGGTGACGGTCAGCCCCTGGACGCCGAACGCCTGCAGCGCTTCCTTGATCTCGTCGAGCCGGTGCGGCTTCACTACCGCGGTGATGAGCTTCACGCGTCCACCTTCTTGTTGTGCGGCTTCTGCGGCGCGGACGCGCCTGCCTGGTCCGCGCCGGGCACCGTACTACGGGGGGATCCGCCGACCGCGCTGAAGTCGTAGGCGGTCTCGGCGTGGAACGCCTGGTCGACGCCGCCCAGCTCGTCGTCCTCACTGGCCCGGAAGCCGATGGTGACGTCGATCAGCTTGGCCAGGACCCAGGAGACGGCGAAGGAGTAGATCAGCACCGTGAAGGCGCCGAGGGCCTGCTTGCCCAGCTGGCTCACGCCGCCGACGCCGTCGGTGGCGAGGACGCCGACCAGGAGGGTGCCGATGAGGCCGCCGACCAGGTGCACTCCGACCACGTCGAGCGAGTCGTCGTAGCCGAGCTTGTACTTGAAGCTGACGGCCCAGGAGCAGACGACCCCGGCCACCAGGCCGATCACGATGGCGCCCCAGGCGTTGACCGCCGCGCCGGAGGGGGTGATGGCGACCAGGCCCGCGACCGCGCCGGAGGCGGCGCCCAGGGTGGTGAACGCGCCGTGCCGGATGCGCTCGTAGGCGAGCCAGCCGAGCATCGCGACGCCGGTGGCGATCTGGGTGTTGAAGGCCATGTTGGCCGCGGTCTCGTCGGCGGCGAGGGCGGAGCCGGCGTTGAAGCCGAACCAGCCGAACCACAGCAGACCGGAGCCGAGCATCACCAGCGGCAGGTTGTGGGGGCGCATCGGATCCTTCTTGAAGCCGATGCGCTTGCCGACCACCAGGGCCACGGCGAGGCCCGCGGCGCCCGCGTTGATGTGCACCGCCGTGCCGCCCGCGAAGTCGATGACCTCCTGCTTGAACAGCCAGCCGTCGGCCTGCCAGACCCAGTGGGCGACCGGGAAGTAGACGACCGTGGCCCACAGGGTGATGAAGAGCGCCCAGGCGCCGAATTTGACGCGGTCGGCGACGGCTCCGCTGATCAGCGCGGGGGTGATCACCGCGAACATCAGCTGGAAGAGCGCGAAGGCCAGGACCGGGATCGCGTCCGGCTTCTCGCCCCACAGCGAGGCGGGCTCGATGCCCTTGAAGCCGATGTGGTCGAAATTGCCCAGCAACCCGCCGCCGATGTCATCACCGAAGGCGAGCGAGAAGCCGAACAGCACCCACAGCAGCGAGATGACGCCGAGCGAGATGAAGGACATCATCAGCATGTTCAGGGCGCTCTTCACCCGCACCATGCCGCCGTAGAAGAAGGCCAGGCCGGGGGTCATCAGCATCACGAGCGCGGCGCTGATCAAGACGAACGCTGTATTTGCGCCATTCAATGTGGACGTCTCCTCGAAGCGACGGCCCGTGCGGGCAGGACATCGGTGGGCCGGTATTCGCCTCGAGGTTGGCGCAGCGCCGTTTCAGCCAATGCCGCCCGATGTTTCGCCGCAGTGACGAAGGACGCGGGAGTGTTACGCGGCGGTGAACCGCGGTGGGCGGTCCGGGGCCCTCCGTTACGGTGCCGCGATCATCGCCGGGGCCGCTCAGACGGCCTGGCCGGGACCCGTCGTCTCGGGGTTGTCGGGCATCAGGGTGGCCAGCCGCTCACTGAGATCGGTGATCTCCGGTACGTCGCCGAACTGGCGCACCGCCGTGTCCACGGTCTTGCGCAGCCGGTTGTTGACCCGCTCCGAGCGCACCCGCTTGGCGAGCGGCAGCGCCTCATGGGCCACCGCGGCGGCCTGCTCGGGCTGGGCCTGGAGGAGGTGGACGGTGGCCATGCCGATCAGGTTGAGCGCATACGAACGCTGGGGACCGGACTCGTTCTCGGCCTCCTTGCCGAAGAGCCGCACGGCCCTGCGCATCACCGGGTCGGCCATCTTGGCGTAGGTGGGGCTGCGGCCGGCCACATAGGCGAGATCGCGGTACGAATGGGCGTTCTCCGCGTTGAGCTCGGCCTCGGAGAAGAAGCGGATCCAGTCCGGGTCGCCGTCGGCCCCGGCGCATTCGGCGAAGGTGTCCTCGGCCATCTTCACCGCTCGGTGGCACTTGCTGGGCTGGCCCATATTGGCGTAGGCGCGGGCCTCCATCGCATACAGCATGGCCTGGGTGCGCGGCGTGGCGTTCTCCCGGCTGCCGTACTGCGCGAGGTGGATCAGCTCCAGGGCGTCGTCCGGCCGCCCGACGTGGATCATCTGGCGGCTCATGCTGGAGAGGACGTACGAACCGAGGGGGCGGTCGCCGGACTCCTTGGCGGCGTGGAGGGCGAGCACGAAGTACTTCTGGGCGGTGGGCTGGAGCCCGATGTCGTAACTCATCCACCCGGCCAACTGGGCGAGCTCGCCCGCGACCTTGAACAGCCGCCGGGAGACCGCGTCCGGATGCGGCTCCTGGAGCAGGTCGGTGACCTCGTGCAGCTGGCCGACCACCGCCTTGCGGCGCAGCCCGCCCCCGCACTGGGCGTCCCAGGCGCGGAACATCATGATGGTGGACTCCAGCAGCTCCAGCTCGGGCTCGGAGAGCCGGGAGACCCGGCGCGCGCGCCCGCCGTCGGCCGCCCGGGCGCCGCCGGGCTGTCCGCCCGTCGAGGGCACCAGCCAGCGCTGCATGGGCTCGATGAGGGCGGGGCCCGCGGACAGCGAGAGCGAGGTGCCGAGGAAGCCGCGGCGGGCGAGCATCAGATCGCTGCGGGAGAACTCGCCGATCAGCGCGACGGTTTCGGGCCCGGCCCAGGGAAGGTCCACCCCGGACACGGACAGTGACCGGTGGGCGGCGCGCAGCCCTAGGTCCTCGATGCCGACCACACAGCCGAAGCGCTCGGAGAACAGCTCGGAGAGGATCTGCGGAATCGGCTCACGGGGCTGCTCGCCATCCAGCCAGCGGCGCACCCGCGAGGTGTCCGTGCTGATGTGGTGGGCGCCTAACTGCCGCGCTCTGCGGTTGACTTGGCGCGCCAGCTCCCCCTTCGACCAGCCGCTGCGCACGAACCACGACCCCAGTTGCGCATTGGGGCGCTTCCCAGCACCGCCACCGACGTCGCCCACCCGGAACGCCCCCATCCCACGAATCTTCCCGGACCGCCACCAGAATGCCTTCTGTCACGGTCAGTTGTCCCCGGGATACAGCGCATCAACCGTCCGGACGGGAACCGCCTCATGCCAGTGGCATGTACCGATCCGTACTCCGCCCGTCGTCAGCTCACATTCGAGTGAGCGCGCCTTTCCAGGGACTGTGCACTGAAAGTAATCCTACGATCACGCCTCCGGCGAGGCGCTTCCCGAAAACGCCACCATTCGCCACCCCTTCGAATGAACCCGGTTGCCGTTTCCCACGATTCACTTGACACCGAGGCGACGGGAAAAGGTGAAGGGGTGCATGTGGGGGCGCGCGGGTCGCGCCTCACCACTTCCGTCACATCGGAGCGCACACCGCCGCACCTCATCGGCGACGGAGCGTCATCACCGCGCTCCCGCTCGTAACCATCGAGAGCGGTACCCGTTGGAGGGGGCATGGGCTTCACGATCGGCGGCATCCGGGATATGCGGTCCGGCTCACGGCGCCGCGGCCGTACGTCCGAGTCCACGACGGTGGCGGAGTACACCGGTCTGTGGGGCTGGGACGTGGTGCCGGGCGCGCGGGCGGCTCGGGGCTCGGGGAGCGGCAGAAACGAATGTTCATGCGGTGACCGGGACTGCCCCTCCCCCGGGGCGCATCCGCTCGCCTTCGCCTCCGGCGTCCCGGCGGGCGCCACGCTGGACGCCGCCGCGGCCGCGTGGGAGCAGGTCCCGGGGGCGGCCGTACTGCTGCCCGCGGGCCGCTCGTTCGACGTCCTGGAGGTCTCGGAGTACGCGGGCGGACACGCGCTGGTCCGGCTGGAGCGGATGGGGCTGCCCCTCGGCCCGGTGGCCGCCACCCCGCACGGGCGCGCCCAGTTCTTCGTCGCCCCCGGCGCCGCCGCCGAACTCCCCGAGCTGCTGTACCGCATGGGCTGGGACGACGCCGACCTCGATCTGCGCTGCCTGGGCCCGGGCGACCACATCACCGCCCCGCCCTCGGACCTCGGCGGCCTCGGACCGGTCCGCTGGCTGCGCCCGCCGACCCTCGACACCGCGGGCCGCCCGCCGCACGCCCGGCTGGTCCTGGGGACTCTGGCCTATGTGAGCCATCGGGCCGGGAGCTGAGCCCGCGGCCGGAACGCCGTTACGCGAAACGCCGGACGGGCCGGGAGTTCGACCCCGGCCCGTCCGGCGCGATACGGGTGATCCCCCACCAACGGCCTCAGCCGTCGATCAGCGCGTCGACGAACGCCTCCGGCTCGAACGGCGCGAGATCGTCCGCTCCCTCCCCCAGACCCACCAGCTTGACCGGGACGTTCAGCTCACGCTGGACCGCCACCACGATGCCGCCCTTGGCGGTGCCGTCCAGCTTGGTCAGCACGATGCCGGTGATGTCCACCACCTCGGCGAACACCCGCGCCTGCACCAGGCCGTTCTGCCCGGTCGTGGCGTCCAGGACCAGCAGCACCTCGTCCACCGCGCCGTGCTTCTCCACGACCCGCTTGACCTTGCCCAGCTCGTCCATCAGACCGGTCTTGGTGTGCAGCCGCCCCGCGGTATCGATAAGGACGACATCCGCGCTCTCGGCGATGCCCTCCTTCACCGCGTCGAAGGCCACCGACGCCGGATCGCCGGCCTCCGGCCCCCGGACCGTACGGGCACCGACCCGCTGGCCCCAGGTCTGCAGCTGATCCGCGGCGGCCGCGCGGAAGGTGTCGGCCGCGCCGAGCACCACCGACTTGCCGTCGGCCACGAGCACCCGGGCCAGCTTGCCGGTCGTGGTCGTCTTACCGGTGCCATTCACGCCGACGACCATGACGACACCCGGCTTCTCCTCACCATTCGCGCCCACACCGCTCTCGGTGTGCACCGAACGGTCGGCCTCGGTGCCGATCAGGTGCAGCAACTCCTCGCGCAGCAGCCCGCGCAGCTCATCGGGCGTACGGGTGCCGAGCACCTTCACCCGCTCCCGCAGCCGCTCGACCAGCTCCTGCGTCGGCGCCACCCCGACGTCCGCGGTCAGCAGCGTGTCCTCGACCTCCTCCCAGGTCCCGTCGTCAAGGTGCTCCCGGGACAGCAGCGTCAGCAGCCCCTTGCCCAGAGTGGTCTGGGACCGGGACAGCCGGGCGCGCAGCCGGACCAGCCGGCCGGCCGAGGGCTCCGGGACCTCGATCGGCGGGACCTCGGGCGCGGCGGGAGCGGGCGCCTCCGCGGCCGGGGCCCCGGCACCCGGAAGATCCACCTCCTCGATGGTTCTGCGTGGCTCCTCACGCGGGGTTTCGGCCTCCTCACCGACGTGCGGTTCGGCGGGCGGCGCGGTGACGGTGGGGCTGCTCGGCGGGGGCTGGGGCAGCCGCTTCTTCTTGCGGCCGCTGATCACGAGCCCGCTGATCGCGGCGACCGCGACCACAGCGATGACTACGGCAAGGATGAGGTATTCCATAACGCCCCCAGTATCAGCCACGAGGGGGAGCGCGTCATTCGCCTCCCAAACCTGCCTGCCGGGCGCGCACGATCGCCTGGGCACGGTCGCGCACCTGGAGCTTGGCGAAGATCGACCCGACGTGATTGCGCACCGTCTTGTCCGTCACCACCAGCCGCTGGGCGATCTGGCGATAGCCGAGCCCGGCCGCGAGCAGATCCAGCACCTCAAGCTCCCGGGCGGTCAGCGTCGGGAACGCCTCCTTCGCGGACGCCGAACCCGACGCGCCGACCAGCGCCCCCAGCCGCTCGGCCATCCGCGGGCTGAAGACCGCGCCACCGCGCGCCACGGTGTGCAGCGCCCGCAGGATCTCGTCCCGGCCCGCGCCCTTGAGGAGATAGCCACGGGCCCCGGCGCGCAGGGCGGCCAGCAGACTGTCGTCGTCCTCCGACATCGTCATGACCAGCACCCGGATCTCGGGGTGATCGCACAGGATCCGCCGGGTCGCCTCCAGCCCGGACCGGCCCGGCAGCGCGAGATCCATCATCACCAGATCCGGACCGGTGCGCACGGCCTCGGCCACCGCGCCGTCCGCGCACGCCGCCTGGCCGACGACGGTGAACGCGACATCGAGATTGACGGCGGCGGCCAAGCCCTCCCGAAAGAGGGGATGATCGTCCACCAGCAGAACCCTCCACTGCACACTGCGTTCCTTCTTTTTTGAGGCTCGGTTCGCCTCCGGGGCGCAAAAGTCACTGTCGACGGTCCCAGGGGCCGGAAGCTCTACGGTGTCCGGGCGCTTGACCAGGCGGCCTGGGGAGGCGGGGCGCGGCCGGAGGAGCCCAGGGCCTGGGCCCGGCAGGCCTCGTGGGCCGGGGGCTTCCTGTGCTCCTCCGGGTTGCCGTGTTCGCCCGGTCCCGCGAGGGGCAGCACCGCGTGGACCACCGTGCCGGTCGCCGATCCGGTCACCGAGCAGGAGCCGCCGATCTCCTCGGCCCGTTCGGTGACCGAGGCGAGGCCGACACCGGGCACCGCGGTCTCGCGCAGGCCGCTGCCGTCGTCGGCGACCTTGACCTCGAGGGTGTCCGGGCCCGCGGTCAGCTCGACGCTCACCTGGCGCGCCCGGGCGTGCCGTACCGCGTTGGTCAGCGACTCCGCCGCGATCCGGTACGCGGCCGTCTCCACGCCGGGCGACAGCGGCGGCAGTGCGGCGGGGCGGCTGGCCACGCCGACCCGCAGGCCGTCGACGCCCAGCCGGTGCGCCAGGTCGCGGACCGCACCGGCCAGTCCGCGCTCGGCCAGCGCCGCGGGTGCCAGGCCCGCGGTGATCCTGCGCACCTCGACCAGGGCCTCGGCAAGCGTCTCGGCGGCCTCGCACAGCTGCGGGGTGGCGGGGTGGCCGGGCGGACAGGAGGTCTGCGCGATGTCCAGCCGCAGCCTTACGGCGGCCAGTTGGGGGCCGAGTCCGTCGTGGATCTCCCGGCGCAGCCGACGGCGCTCCTGTTCGCGGGCGAGCACCAGGCGCTCGCGGGCGGCCTGGGCCTCCTCGGCCAGGCGCAGTGCGGCGAGTGCGGGGGCGGCCTGGTCGGCGAGGAGGGAGAGCAGTCCGCTGTCGCGTTCGGCCGGGGTGCCGGAGCCGTCGCGTGAGACCTCCAACCGGCCGACCGTACGGCCGTGGTGGCGCAGCAGGAACGTCTGGACCGGGCCGGTCAGCGGCGCTCCCGCGGAAGCCAGGCGGCGGGGCCCGGCGCGGGTGTCGACGCTGACGGCGGCGCCCGAGACGCCCAGGTCCTCCACGGCGCTGCGGCAGATCTGCTGGGGCACCTCGCCGGGGTGCGGGGCCTGTTGCAGCCGTACGGCGAGGGCGCTCACGGCTTCGTGCGGACGGGCCCGGGGACCGTAGAAGACGCGCTCGACGCAGAGGGTGAGCTTGCGGGCGCTGGGCCGCAGCCCCCAGCCCAGTACCAGGGCGCATCCGGCGGTGATCGTGGTGGCTCCGCTGCGCACGGAGGGGAGTCCGGCCTGGACGGCGACGACCGCGCAGACCACCACGGCGGCCAGCGAGGTGAGCACGAAGGCGCGGGCGAGGCGGTGGCTGGTGGAGCGGTCAAGGCGCCATATGCCGGTGCGGGCGACGCCGAGGCAGATCGCGGCGGCCCATACGGCGCTGCCGACCGTACGGGCCACGATCGTGGGCACGCCCTCGCCCCACTGGGACAACAGGAGCGAGACGCAGGCGGGGTAGGCGGTGGCCAGCAGTGCCCAGTCGCGCCGCTCGGCGCCGCGAGAGACGGCGGCGCGGCAGCACAGGGCGGCGGTCACGGCCGCGGCGACGCTGTGCAGCACCCAGGGTTCGGCCTCGGCGTAGGCGTCGAGGTGGTCGAAGGCCCACTGGCCGCCCGCGGTGGAGAACGCCGGGTTGGCCACGGAGCCCACCCGCGGCTCGCTGATCAGCCACAGCCCCGCGTACCCCAGCCAGTAGCCGGACGCGCCCAGGCTGATCACCCACCACTGCCACCGTCGGCGCCGGCCCCGGGGGAACAGCCACAGCGGCAGCAGCAGTACGGTCAGCGGGCGGCAGGCCATCTTGGCGGCGGCGAGCAGCAGGGACAGCATGGCGCCCGTGGTGCCCAGGTCGGCCAGGCCCAGCAGCCCGGCGGCGGCCGAGGGCAGCAGCCACAGGCCGCCGGCCACCAGCAGGACGCCGCCGTAGCGCCGGGCCGAGCGCTCGGCGAGCAGCAGCACGCCCACGCCCAGCACCGGGACGCCCACGGCGACCCTGGTCAGCACCGTGGCGCCCCGGGGGTGGGGATAGGCGAGCGCGAGCCAGTCGTCGTTGACCCGCAACAGCCCGGCCACCCATCCGGCCAGGACCACCACGATCAGTGCCGATACCCCGCCCGCGGCGCGCACGGCGCGGTCCTTCGGCAGTGCGGCCCGGCGCATCTCAACCGGCGGCCGGCCCGGAGGTCAGGGCGCGCGCAGCGCCGGAGCCTCTGACCCACAGCGTGACGTAGTTGTCGTTACGGCCGGGGCGGCACTTGTACTCGGCCCACTTGTGCCGCTCCACACCGGACCTGCCCGTGCGCTGACAGGCCGCGGTGGTGTCGTAGTGCCCCGCCTCCCGCCAGTCGGTGCCCGCGGGAGAGGCGGCTGTGGCGGGGGAGGCGGCCGCGGTCCACAGGACGGCCCCGGCGCTCAGGCCGAGGGCGATCGCCGTGCGGATTCGGGTAGGGCGCATGGTCGTTCTCCTTGGGTCTCGCCCGTGCACTACCCGCCAACGCGGCCGTGAAGTGCGCGGACGCCCCGGCCCACCCGAACCGGTGACCACCTAGCACCCCCGTTTCCATCGGCGGCCTGACCGGGTGCTCACCCCACGAGCAGCAGGACGGCCACCGCGATCGTCTCGGCCTCTCCGTAAGGCAGTCCGAAGCGCATCAGGGCGAGCATGACGGGCTGCGCCGCCCAGACCTCCAGCGTGTCCAGGAAGTTCGCGAGCCGGTGGGCGTAGCGGCGCACCAGGGCGGTCTCGCGGGGGGTGAGCCGGCTGAGCAGCTTGGCCAGCAGCGCGCCCCCGTGGCGGAGGGCGGTGACCAGCAGCCGCTGCCGGATGAGCCGCGCGGCCTCGGGGTCGGGGCCGGGGCTGGTGCCGTGGCCGTCGCCGTCGCCGCCTCCGGAGAAGAGCGTGGCTTTGGCGGATTCCAGGGGTCCGGAGTCACCGGCGGTCTGCCGGACCCGGGTGATGAGATCGTCGATGTCGGCCGCGGTGATGAGCGATTCCCCCGTGCTGATCGTCACGCGCCCCTCCTTGAGTTGGCGTATGCGGGCTACGGCCCATGGTGCGGGCCGGCCCTCACCCTCGGCCGCCCCGCGTCCCAGGCACATGAGTCATCCGCCCCGGCCGTGCCCGTGCGATGGGCCGAACGGGCCATGATGGTGGAGATTTGACGATCCGTCAGCTACCGTCCGGCTGCCGCGTCCCATGACGAAGGAGGACATCCGCCATGCCCGTCACGGTCGTACGCCTCAACCTCGTCGATCCCGACGCGACCCCGCGCGGCCTGTCCGAGCGGTACCGCGCCGCCCTGGAGATGGCGGCCTTCGCCGATGAGCGGGGCGTCTCCACCCTCCAGACCGAGGAGCACCACGGGTCCCCCGACAACTGGCTGCCCGCCCCGCTGGCCTTCGCGGGCACGCTGCTGGGCGCCACCCGCCGGATCACCGTCACCGTCTCGGCGCTGATCGCGCCGCTGTACGACCCGCTGCGGCTCGCCGAGGACCTCGCCGTGCTGGACCTGGCCAGTGGCGGGCGGCTGATCACGGTGGCGGGGATCGGCTACCGGCCGGAGGAGTACGCGGCCCTGGGCGCGGACTGGAAGCGGCGCGGCGCGCTCCAGGACGAGGCGCTGGAGACGCTGCTCGCGGCCTGGACGGGCGAGCCCTTCGAGTACCGGGGCCGCACCGTCCGGATCACCCCGCGCCCGTACACCCGGCCGCATCCGCCGCTGCTGATCGGCGGCAGTTCCCGGGCGGCGGCGCGCCGCGCGGCGCGCCTGGGCCTGCCGTTCTTCCCGAGCGCGCATCTGCCGGAGCTGGAGGCCTACTACCACGCACGGCGGGAGGAGTACGGCACCGAGGGCTGGTGCCTGATGCCCCCGGCGGCCACCCCGCTGCTGCATCTGTCGGAGGACCCGGAACGGGCCTGGGCGGAGTACGGCGGCCATCTGCTGTACGAGGCGCGCCGATACGCGTCCTGGCAGCAGGGCACGGTGCGCTCGGCGGTGCGGTCACGGGCCGGGGACGTGGCGGCGCTGCGCCGTGAGGGCGTCTACCGCGTCGTCACCCCGGAGGAGTGCGTGGCGCTGGCGGAGGAGGGCGGCGAGATGGCGAGTCTGGTGCTCCATCCGCTGTGCGGGGGAATGCCGGTCGAGGAGGGCTGGCGGTCCCTGCGGCTGTTCGCGGAACGAGTGCTGCCCCGCCTCAAGGACTGAGGCGGGGCAGTTCTCCTGTGCGAGGAGCGGGCGGCGGGGGGATTAGCCCATCTCCTCCAACGCCTTGCCCTTGGTCTCCGGCACCCACTTGAGGATGAACGGGATCGAGAGCAGGGCGAAGGCCGTGTACATGATGTACGTACCCGACAGGTTCCAGTCCGACAGGCTCGGGAAGCTGGCGGTGATGGCCCAGTTGGCGATCCACTGGGCGGAGGCGGCGACGCCGAGGGCGGCGGCGCGGATCTTGTTCGGGAACATCTCGCCGAGCAGGACCCAGACCACCACGCCCCATGAGAGGGCGAAGAAGAGCACGAAGGCGTGGGCGGCGATCAGCGCCAGGACACCCTCGGTGTGCGGCAGCTTGCCGTCCACCAGGTCCGCCGAGAAGGCCCAGGCCACCAGCCCCAGGGAGATGGCCATGCCCACGGAGCCGATGAGCGCGAGCGGCCTGCGGCCGATCCGGTCGACGAAGATCATCGCGATCACGGTGCCGAGGATGTTGATGATCGACGTGGTGAAGGAGTAGAAGAACGAGCTGCTGGGGTCGACGCCGACGGACTGCCACAGCGTCGAGGAGTAGTAGAACGCCACGTTGATGCCGACGAGCTGCTGGAAGACGGAGAGCCCGATGCCGATCCAGACGATGGGCAGCAGACCGAACCGGCCGCCGAGGAGGTCCTTGAAGGTCGACTTCTCCTCGCTGCGCATGGCCTGGTCGATCTCGGCGACCCGCACATCGAGGTCCACGGTCTTGCCCTCGACCTCCTCCAGGACCTCCTTGGCCTGGGCGGTGCGGCCGACGGAGATCAGGAAACGGGGCGACTCGGGGATGGCGAAGGACAGCAGCCCGTAGAGGACGGCGGGGATGATCATGACGCCGAGCATCCACTGCCATGCCTCGAGCCCGGCGATCCGCCCGCGCTGGTCGCCGTCGGCGAGGTTGAGGATCCCCCAGTTGACGAGCTGGGAGATGGCGATGCCGACGACGATCGCGGCCTGCTGGAAGGAGGCGAGCCGGCCTCGGTAGACGGGCGGGGCGACCTCGGCGATATAGGCCGGGCCGATCACCGAGGCCATGCCGATGCCGACGCCGCCGAGCACCCGCCAGAAGGCCAGGTCCCACAGCGAGAAGGGCAGCGCCGAGCCGACCGCGCTGATCGTGAAGAGGGCGGCGGCGATCTGCATGACGCGGATCCGGCCGATCCGGTCGGCTATCCGGCCCGCGGTGGCGGCGCCGATGGCCGAGCCGATCAGGGCGATGGCCACGACCTGGGCGAGGGCCGCGGAGCCGATGTCGTACTTGCCGCGGATGGCCTCGACCGCTCCGTTGATCACCGAGCTGTCGTAGCCGAAGAGAAAGCCGCCCATGGCGGCGGCTGCGGTGATGAAGATGACATGGCCGAGGTGGTCCGGCTGGGCCTTGCGGCCCTCGGCTCCCTGTGCCTGCACGGTGGTGGACAACGTGAACTCCTGACGCCCGCCCGGCAACGGCGCCGGACGTGGGGGATGGCGGGCCCTTCCAGCGGAGGCCACTGAGGCATCGACCACCACTTGAAGGTAAAAGCAACGTTGCAGAGACTATTCCTTCAAGTTTCGAAGTCAATAGGGTGTGACGAAGAAATCGTTCCAGCACACCGACACACGGGAGCAAGTCTTGACTTCAAGTATTGAAACGGTCACCGCAGGCGCTGGCTGATCACCTTCGAGACGCCATCCCCCTGCATGGAGACGCCGTACAGCGCGTCGGCGACCTCCATCGTCCGCTTCTGGTGGGTGATCACGATCAGCTGGGAAGCCTCCTGGAGCTCCTGCATGATCCGGATCAGCCGCTGCAGATTGGTGTCGTCGAGCGCCGCCTCGACCTCGTCCATCACATAGAACGGGCTCGGCCGCGCCTTGAAGATCGACACCAGCAGGGCCACGGCGGTCAGCGAGCGCTCGCCGCCCGACAGCAGCGACAGCCGCTTCACCTTCTTGCCCGGCGGCCTGGCCTCCACATCCACGCCCGTGGTCAGCATGTTCTCGGGGTCGGTCAGCACCAGCCGCCCCTCCCCGCCCGGGAACAGCCGCGAGAAGACGCCCTCGAACTCGCGCGCGGTGTCCCGGTACGCCTCCGTGAAGACCTGCTCGACCCGCTCGTCGACCTCCTTGACCACCTGGAGCAGATCGGCCCGGGTCTTCTTGAGGTCCTCCAACTGCTCGCTCAGGAACTGGTGCCGCTCCTCCAGCGCCGCGAACTCCTCGAGCGCCAGCGGATTGACCTTGCCGAGCTGCTGGTACGCGCGCTCCGCGGCCCTCAGCCGCTTCTCCTGCTGCGCCCTTACGTACCGCACCGGCTGGTTGCGCGGATCCTCCGGATCCTCCGGCAGCACCTCGCCCTCGGCCGGCGGGGACGGCGGGACGAGCTGGTCGGGGCCGTATTCGGCGATCAGCCCGGCCGGTTCGACGCCCAGCTCCTCCAGCGCCCTGGTCTCCAGCTGCTCGATCCGCATCCGCTTCTCGGCGCCCAGCACCTCGCCGCGGTGCACGGAGTCGGTCAGCTTGTCCAGCTCGCCCTTGAGATCGCGCCCCTGGCCGCGGGCGGCGTCCAGCTCCCGCTCCCGCTCGGACTTGGCGCGCTCCGCGGCGTCCCGCTCCTGCTCGGCCCGCACCAGGGACACCTCGACATGGGCCAGCAGCTGGCGGGCGCCGGAGGCCACGGCCGAGGCGACCTCGGCCTCATGGCGCAGCCGGGCACGCCGCTGCTCGGCGCGCGCCCGGGCCTCGCGCTCGGCGCGCGCGCCCCGGTCAAGCGCCTCGGCCCGCCCCGCGAGCCCCTTGACGCGCTCCTCATGCGTACGGGCCTGGAGCCGCGCCTCCATCTCGGTCTGCCGCGCGTTGGCGCCGTCGGCCGCCAGCCGGTCCCGTACGGAGGTGTCGGGCTCCTCCGCACCTCCCTCGCCTGCGGCGGTCTCCTCCGCCACGGCCAGCCGCTCGGCCAGCTCCTCCGCCTCTTCCGTCGCCCGCTCCAGCGCCTCCTCTGCCCTGGCGACGGCCGCGGCACTGCGCTCGGCCTCCCCGGCGGCCCCGCGCGCCTGCCCGGCCAGTCGGCCCAGCGACTGCGCGACCCGCGACTTCTCCCGGTCCGCCGCGCTCCGGCGGCCCGCAAGCTCCTCCACGAGCGCCAGGCACTCGGCCCGCCGCTCCTGCGCCGCGCGCTGCGCCCCGGCCAGCTCCTCGCACCGTACGGCAAGCCCCTCGAGCTCGGCAGCGGCCTCGTCGACGGACGCCTGCACCTCCAGCAGCGTGGGCGCACCGGCGGAGCCGCCCTGCGCGAAGTGCGCCCCGAGCAGATCGCCGTCGGCGGTCAGGGCCGTCAACTCCGGCCGCCGCGCGAGCAGTTCCTCGGCCTCCTCCAGGGTCTCGACCACCACCATGCCGTCGAGCAACCGCCTTACGGCGGGCAGCAGCGCGGCCGGCCCCGCCACCAGATCCGCCACCCGCGGCAACGCTTCGACGGCCGCTGCCTTACCGCCCGGCTCGCCCCCGAACCCCGCCCCCTCTCCCCCGGCGGGCTGCGGCACCCGCGCGGAAACGGCCGCCGGCGCCCGCGTACCCGGTACGGCGGCGGCGCCCTCAGCCCTCCCGGCGGAGCCCTCCGGTGCGGCAGCCGGTGAACCGGCCCCGGCCGCGGGGGGTTCGGCGTCCGTGCTCGGCGGCGCGTCTGGCTCGAACGGGCGGCCGACAGCGGCAGGCGCCGCCGGGGTGGCCGCCGATCGTGGCGCGGGCCCCTGGCCCGGCTCGCTCCGCGCCGCGCCCTCGGCGCGTGTGCCCGGCACGAGGGCGCCACCTGGCGCGGGCCCGCCGGAGCCACCTGACGCGGGCCCGCCGGAGCCGCCCGGCTCGGGCGCGGCGGACGGGGGCCCCGCGAGGTCGGCACACGAGGACTTCTCCCCCTCGGCGTCCGGCGTCGTCAGCAGCAGGGCGGCGCGGCCCGCGTCGTCGGCCCGCAGGAGGCGGATCGCCTCGGCCGCCGCGCGGGGGCCGCTGACGGCGATCGCGTCGGCGGCGGCGCCCAGGGCCGTGGCGACGGGGACCTCGAAGCCCGGGGCCACGGTGAGGAGTTCGGCGGCGGGGCCAAGGAGTCCGCCGAGACGGTCAGTGGCGGCCATAAGGGCGCCCGTGCCGTCCTTACGGCGCAAGCCGAGCGCGAGGGCGTCATGCCGGGCGGAGGTCGCGGCGCGCTCGCGTTCGGCGGCCGTCGCCGCCTCGCGGGCCGCGCTCAGCGCGGCCTCCGCCTCGGCCAGCTCGCGCTTCGCGGCCTCATGGCGCTCCGCCAATTCCGCGTCGTCCGCGTCGAGTCCGTCGACCTCCGCCTTAAGCTGCTCGTACTCCTCCTGTGCGGCGACCGCCCGGCCCTGTGCCTCGTCGCGGGACGCGGCCAGCCGCTCGATCTCGGCGCGGGCCGAACCGGCCCGGCCGCGGGCGGCGTTCACCTGGCCCTGGAGCCGGGCGAGCCCTTCGCGGCGGTCGGCGATGGCGCGGGCCACGTCCTTGAGCCGGCGCTCCTCCTCGGCCAGGCTCCGCTCGAGCTCGGCCCGGTGCGCCACGGTGTCGTCCAACGCCCGGCTCGCCGCCTCCAGGGCGGCCTCCAGCTCGGCCTCCTGCTCCCGGATGCGGGCCGCCTCGCGCTCCATGTCCTCGGGGTCGCGGCCGCGCCGCTCCTCCCCGGGGGCGGAGGTGGCGCTCTTGACCCGGGCGTCCGCCAGGCTGATCGTGCCGCGGACCCGCTCGGCGAGCTGCGAGAGCTCGTACCAGCTCTGCTGGGCGTCCCGGAGCCGGGGCGCGAGCCGCCGCACCTGCTCCTCCAGCGCCGCCTCGCGCTGCTGCGCGGTGCGCAGCTCGGCCTCGGCGGCCTCCTTGCGCCGCTTGAGCTCGGCCTCGTCGGCGACCTCGGCGCGCAGCGCCTCGCGCAGGGTCACCAGGTCGTCGGCGAGCAGCCGCAGCCGGGCGTCGCGCAGATCGGCCTGGATGACGGCGGCCCGCCGGGCCACCGCGGCCTGCCGGCCGAGCGGCTTGAGCTGGCGGCGCAGTTCGTCGGTGAGGTCCTGGACGCGGGCGAGGTTGGCCTGCATCGCGTCGAGCTTCCGCAGCGCCTTCTCCTTGCGCTTGCGGTGCTTGAGGACGCCCGCGGCCTCCTCGATGAAGGCGCGGCGGCCGGTCGGATCGGCGTGCAGCACCCCGTCGAGCTGGCCCTGCCCGACGATGACGTGCATCTCACGGCCGATACCGGAGTCGGAAAGCAGCTCCTGGATGTCCAGCAGCCGACAAGTGTCCCCATTCAGCTGATATTCGCTGCCGCCGTTGCGGAACATGATCCGGGTGATGGTGACTTCGGCGTAGTCGATGGGGAGCGCGCCATCGGCGTTGTCGATGGTGAGCGAGACCTCGGCGCGGCCGAGCGGGGGACGGCCGGTGGTCCCGGCGAAGATGACGTCCTCCATCTTGCCGCCGCGCAGAGACTTGGCGCCCTGTTCGCCCATGACCCAGGAAAGGGCGTCCACGACATTGGACTTGCCCGAGCCATTGGGGCCGACGACGCAGGTGATGCCCGGCTCGAACCGGAGCGTCGTGGCGGAGGCGAAGGATTTGAACCCTCGCAGGGTCAGGCTCTTGAGATGCACGCCTTTGGACTCTACCCGCCGCCCTTCCTCCGGCACCGCCCCACGACAGTGGCGCGGCGCAGCCGCCCGGCTTTTTCTCCGTTTCAGCAATGATCGGCAATGATCGGTTTCACTGCTGGGAGAGAGGGGCACATCAGTCGGTAAGGGTGGCGCAGAGGCACACTGGGGATACGACGAAGGGACGCCGAAGCGTCCCTTGAAGATTCTCAAGCGGCTGACGATGCAACCCGACCGGCCCTAGGGCTGGGTCAGGCGAGCGCAGGCTCCGCCTGGGATACGTCGATGCTTTCGAGCAGCGAGTCGCCGTGACGAGCGGCGGCGGACAGCGCGTCGTTCTCGGCCTGAATCCGTACGATCTCGGATTCAAGATCCTGAACGCGCTGCTGAAGCCGTCGCATCTCGGCGAGGACTCGGGGGTCGGAACCGCCGACGTAACCGAGAAGCGCCTTTGCCATGATGGATGGTCCTCCACAATGAGTGACCGACCGAAGCGGTGTGGGTCGTGAGGGATTTGCACCCGCGATGCCTGCCGAATTACTACCGTGCTGCGCGGCAAACAGTTAAGGTGCGCGGGGCTTCCAGCGTCTCACCAATTGGTTTGAGGGTCAACACGATCACACGCCGACGGGCCCGCAAGGGACGAGAGCACACGGTCGGCGGACGGTGCCAAACCCTCTCCAGATGACCCCTCGCGGCCGGGGATCTTTCGTGACTCCGCAGCCTTCCACGGAGCGGCCCCGTTGGCAACCATCAGCCGATTTCTGCTAACGGTGCGCAGGGAAGGCGTGGTCAGAGGGGGCCATGGGGGGTACCTCCGGTGAGTTGATCAACGGATCTCGAAGGCGTCGTAGCCGCCGCGCGGTGTGTCCCAGATCTCGGTGATTCCCTCGACTTTCCCGGGCGTGTCGCCGTCCCGGAGCCATTCGAGCAGTTGTTCGCACCCCGTACGCGGGCCCTCCGCGACCACCTGCACCCGCCCGTCGGCGAGGTTGGTGGCAAAGCCGACGAGGTCTCCGATGCGCAGCGCGTTGGCCCGGGTGTACCAGCGGAAGCCGACACCCTGCACACGGCCGCGCACCCACACGGTGAGGCGGACTCTTTCGTTCATATGCGCACGCTAACCCCCTCTCCGAGCAGCCGCTAAACCACTGAATTACCCAGTGGGCAGGCGCATTGGGGCCCGAATGGCGTACAGTCCCGGCTCAACAGGACTCACCCACACGAGTGACACATGGCTCGCTCACACGAATGACACATTTCGAGCGACTTTTGACGCCGAGCACACAAGGAAGGCAGGAGATGGGCCGCCATCGACGATCTGCCCCCGGTACCCCGGAGCAGGTGGCCGCCGCAGGCCGCCACCGGGGACCGCACCGGAGCCCCCTCGCTCCGGTCCGGACCGGACTGTTGGGCGTATCCGCCGCTGTCGCGGTCGGCGCCGTGGCGATGGCCTCCGGACTCGGTCCGAACGGCTACAAACTCGGCGGGGGCAATGACTCCGCAGGGCAGGTCCAGGCGGGCGGTCCCTCGGACTCCGGCCTGGAGACGCAGGGCTCGCAGTCCGCGGCCCCCACCGATCGCGCCACGGTGCCGCCCAGCCGTGGTGACGACCGCCCTCACGCACCCTCCACAACTCCCTCCAGGACCCCGTCCAAGCCCTCCGAACCGCCCTCCACCACCCCGCCGGAGCGGCCGGAGCCTTCCCAGCCTTCCGGGAACGACCGGCCGGGCGGAAACGGCAAGGGGAGCGACAACGGCAAGGGCGGCGGGCACGGCAAGCCGTCACGGACTCCCTCGACCGAGCCGACCGCGCCCGAGCCCCCGGCGGGGTCGGCCGGCCCCGAGACCGCCTCGGAGGCCGAAGTCCTCACCCTCGTCAACAAGGAGCGCGAGAAGGTCGGCTGCGGCCCCGTGACGGCCGACCCCAAACTCGCCCAGCTGGCCGAGGACTTCAGCGAGGACATGTCCCTGCGCCAGTTCTTCGACCACATCAACCCCGACGGCGAAAGCCCCTGGGAGCGCGCCGAGGGCGCGGGCATCCTGGACCTGGGCGGCGAGAACATAGCCCGCGGCCAGTCGGACGCGCAGTCCGTGATGGACTCCTGGATGCACAGCTCCGGCCACCGAGCCAACATCCTCAACTGCTCGTTCAAGCGACTGGGCGTCGGCGCGCACTTCGGCGACGGCGGTCCCTGGTGGACCCAGGACTTCGGCTACTGAGCCGCCGGAAGCCACCGAGCGGAAGCCCCGAGCGGGCCTCCGCATCCGGCCATGTGTGAAGGCCCGGGGCGCACGGAAGCGCCCCGGGCCTTCATATGCCCTGACGAGCAGCACACTCACCAACCGAAAGCGCCACCCTGGAGTCAGCGCTGAGTGAGCGTATGGTGTGGGTATGGACACTGAACCCACTGGCGGGGCGTCCACCACGGTGGACGCGGAGGACCTGCCCTTCGACGTGTTCGCCCGCGCCTGCCCCTCACGCGGCACGCTGGAGCATGTCACCGGCAAATGGGGCGGCCTCATCCTGGGCGCGCTCCACGACGGCACCTTCCGCTTCAACGAGCTGCGGCGGCGGGTCGACGGCGTCAGCGAGAAGATGCTGTCCCAGACGCTGCACGCGCTGGAGCGCGACGGTCTGGTGCACCGCGAGGCGCAGCCGACCAACCCGCCCCGGGTGGACTACCGGCTGACCCCGCTGGGCAGCGCGGTCGCCGAGCGGCTGCTGGCCCTCATCCATCTGGTCGAGGACCGGATGCCCGAGGTGCTGACGGCCCAGGAGCGCTACGACACCACGCGCGCCGGGAGCGGCGGGACGGCGGCGGCGCCGGACGCCGGACGGGCCGTGGTGGCCGGGCGCGGCGGGCGCTGACAGCGCGGGCAGAAGTAGCTGGAGCGGTTCATCCACGGGCGGCGGCGCATCGCGGTGCCGCAGCGGCGGCAGGGCTCGTTCTCCCGGCCGTAGGCGTCCAGCGAGCGCTCGAAGTACCCCGACTCGCCGTTCACGTTCACATAGAGGCTGTCGAAGCTGGTCCCGCCGACGGCCAGCGCGGCGCTCATCACCTCGCGCACATGGTCCAGGAGTTCGGCGGCGCGCGGACGGGTGAGGGTGGCCGTGGGCCGGTCGTAGTGCAGCCGGGCGCGCCACAGCGCCTCGTCGGCGTAGATGTTGCCGACCCCGCTGATCAGCGACTGGTCAAGCAGCGCGCGCTTGATCGTGGTGCGGCGGCGGCGCAGCGCGATGTGGAAGGCGGCCTCGTCGAAGGCGGGGTCCAGCGGGTCGCGGGCGATGTGCGCGATGGCGTCCGGCAGCCCCTCCAGGTCGCCGGGGACGGTGTCGTGCAGCGAGAGCCCGCCGAAGGTGCGCTGGTCGACGAAGCGCAGCTCGGTGCCCGCGGCGTCGGCGAAGCGGACCCGGATGCGCAAGTGCTTCTCGTCGGGCGCCTCGGCCGGCTGGACCAGCAGCTGCCCGCTCATCCCGAGATGGGCCAGCACGGACTCGGCGGGGGCGCCGTCGTCGAACGGCAGCCACAGGTACTTGCCGCGGCGGCGGACGGTCCCGGCGCGGCGGCCCCTGAGGCGGGCCGCGAAGTCCTCCGCGCCGCCGAGGTGGCGGCGGACCGCGCGCGGGTGCAGCACCTGGACCTCGGCGACCGTACGGCCGCTGACCCAGCGCTCCAGTCCGCGGCGCACCACCTCGACCTCGGGCAGCTCGGGCAACGGGGGCCTCCTCGGCCTGGGAGCCCTCACCGCCCCCGGGCGGAGCGGCCCGGGCGGGCCGTCCGCCGCGGGGGCGGTGGGGGTGTTACGGACGTGATGGACGGTGTGGGTCGGTGGAAGACCGGTCAGCGTGCCGGGGAGGCCGTGTCGGCCGCGGCTCCGCCGCCCGCCGCCGCGTCGGCGCCGGCCGCCTCGGCCTTCGCCTGGGCCTCGTCGGCAGCCGCGCGGATGGCGCGCCAGGCGGCCTCGGCCGCCTGCTGCTCGGCCTCCTTCTTGCTGCGGCCGGTGCCGGTGCCGTACGCGACACCACCGACGCGGGCGGCAGCCGTGAAGGTCTTCTCGTGGTCGGGACCGGTCTCGGAGACCAGGTACTCGGGGACTCCTAGCCCCTCGGTGGCGGTCAGCTCCTGGAGGCTGGTCTTCCAGTCCAGGCCGGCGCCGAGGTTCGAGGACTTCTCGATCAGCGGGTCGAAGAGCCGGTGGACCAGCTCCGCGGCGGCGTCGAGCCCCCGGTCGAGATAGACCGCGCCGATCACCGCTTCAAGGGTGTCGGCGAGGATGGAAGCCTTGTCCCTGCCGCCGGTGCCCTCTTCGCCCCGGCCGAGCCGGATGAAGGCGCCGAGGTCCAGGCCGCGGCCCACCTCCGCGAGCGCGCGCGAGTTGACCACCGCGGCCCGCAACTTGGCCAGCTGGCCTTCGGGCAGGTCGGGGTGGATGCGGTACAGCGTGTCCGTGACCACCAGGCCGAGCACGGAATCCCCGAGGAATTCCAGCCGCTCGTTGGTGGGCAGGCCGCCGTTCTCGTACGCGAAGGAGCGGTGGGTCAGCGCACGCACCAGAAGGGCGGACTCGAGCTGGTACCCGAGCCGCCCTTCCAGGATCGTGTGAGACGAGGCCGTGTCCGCCTGGGCCGCTTCACCGCGCTTGCGCGGGGGCGTGGTGGCGTCTGACATAGAGCCTGTCACCCGCCGATCAGACCTCGAGGACCTGGCGGCGGTTGTAGGTGCCGCAGCTCGGGCACGCGATGTGCTGCTGCTTCGGCTCGTGGCAGCGCTCGCACGCCACCAGGTTGGGGACCGCAGCCTTCCACTGCGACCGGCGGTGGCGCGTGTTGCTGCGCGACATCTTCCGCTTCGGAACAGCCACGGCTACTTCTCCTGTGAGTCATCCCCGCGCTCGCGGGGTGCGTTGTCCTTCTCGCCGTCCCTCATGGCCTCGGCGAGTTCCTGCAGTGCCGCCCAACGGATGTCGGCGGACTCGTGGTGGTGGTCCGGGTCGTCCGCGAGCCGGGCGCCGCAGTCGGCGCACAGCCCCGGGCAGTCCTCCCGGCACACCGGCTGCAGCGGCAGTGCGAGCACCACCGCGTCGCGCAGCACGGGCTCGAGGTCGAACAGGTCGGCCTCGAGGAAGAGCATGTCCTCCTCCTCGGCGTCGTCGCCGGTGTCCGCTTCGCGGCTCCGGTCGTCGGCGTCGGGGTAGGAGTACATCTCCTGGAAGTCCACTTCGAGCTCTCGCTCCAGCGGCTCCAGACACCTTACGCACTCCCCCGTGAGCGGCACACGGGCGGTGCCCGTGACGAGCACCCCTTCCATGACCGACTCCAGGCGGAGGTCCAGCTCGATCGTCACGCCCTCCCGCACCCCGATGACCTCGATGCCGAGGTCCTTGGGCGCCACCACGGAACGGGAGAGCCTTTTGAGCGCACCGGGACGACGGCCCAGCTCGCGCGTGTCGAACACGAGAGGGGCGCGGTGGTCGAGGCGGGCGTTCAGGGTTTCCTGCTTTCTACGCTGTGGCGGGCCACCCGAACATCACGCTACGAAACGGGCAGCCGAGATCGCGGACGTACGCGCGACCGAAGAGCCAGGATACTGGACGGGCCGCCATAGACCCAATCCGCACGGTGGGGAAGGGGTTCTCACCCCGAAGGAGCCGCGTCCCGCGGAGCTCTCAGCGGCCCTGCTCGTACTGGCGGAGCTGATCGAGGTCGATCATGCTCGTGTCGAACAGGCTGGTCTCGTCGAGCGCGCCGCCCGGCTGCTGCTGATAGTGCTGGGGCAGCTGCTGGGGCTGCTGGGGCACATAGGCCGCGTTCGGGTGGTAGCCCTGGGCGCCGTTCGGGTCGTAGCCCTGGGCCTGCTGCTGCCAGCCGTAGACGTCCTGCTGATAGCCGCCCTGCGCGGCGTACGGATCCTGCTGTACGTACGCCTGCTGGTAGCCGTACGCGTCCTGCTGCTGGTAGCCCGCGGTGGCGGCGTAGTACGCGGCGTCGGCGGCCGCCTGGTCGGGCGGGGCGACGGGCTGGGCCGCGGGCTGGGCGACGTCCGCCTGGGCCTGGGACTGGGCCAGGTCCGCCAGGTAGTCGTCATCGGTGGTCCGCAGCGCCATGCCGGCGTCGTCCTGGGCCGCCATATGGGCGCCGAGCTCATCGGTCGGCCGGGCCCCGAGCAGCTTCTGGCGGCCCCGGCCGACCGCCTCCAGGGTCTTGCCGAGGACCGCCGAGACGGCCCCGAGCTTGGTGTCCACGTACTCGTCCGCGCGGTGCCGCAGGGTGGCCGGGTCGGCGCTGCGCTCCGGGCCCTCATCGGGCTGCCCGAGGTCGTCCCCGGCGCCGGGGGCGCGGCCGAGCAGCTTCTCCCGGCCGCGGTCGACCGAGCCGATGGTCTTGGTGAGCACGACCTCGAAGTTGGCCAGCTTGCTGTCCACGTAGTCGTCGGCCTCGACGCGGATCTCCTCGGCCTCCCGGCGGGCCTCGGTGAGGATCCGGTCGGCCTCCTCCTGGGACTTGCGCATCAGCTCGGTGTCAGAGATCAGCGAGGCGCGCTGGGCGTGCGCGGACTCGATGATCCGCCCGGCCTCCCGGTGGGCCTCCTCGACCATCTGGTCCCGGCCGCCGATCAGCTCCTGGGCGTGCGCCAGGGAGTCCGGCAGCGCCGCGCGCACCTCTTCGAGCATGGCGAGCAGCTCGGCACGGTTGACCACGCACGAGGCCGACATGGGCATGGACCGGGCGCCGCCGACGGTATCGACGATCTCGTCGAGCTTCTTCTGCACGTCCACTGTGGGTGCTCGCAGACTGTCTGGATGCGGATGGGTACGGGACACGAACGGGACGACTGTACGGCCAGCGGGGGCCTCCCGGACAGCCGCTGACGCCCCGTCAGCCGCTACTTGCGGCCGAGCCGCTCGGCAAGCGCCTCCAGGACCAGCGGGGGCACCAGGTGGGAGACGTCGCCGCCCCAGGCCGCGACCTCCTTGACCAGGCTGGAGGAGAGGAAGCTGTATGTGGGGTTGGTGGGCACGAACAGCGTCTCCACACCGGAGAGGCCGTTGTTCATCTGGGCCATCTGCAGCTCGTAGTCGAAGTCGCTGACGGCCCGCAGCCCCTTGACGATCGCGGGGATGTCGCGCTGCTTGCAGAAGTCCACCAGGAGGCCGTGGAACGCCTCCACCCGGACGTTTCCATACTCCTCCGTGGTCTTGCGGAGGAGATCCATCCGCTCGTCCACCGTGAACAGGCCCTGCTTCGACTTGTTGATCATCACGGCGACGTACACGACGTCATAGAGCTTGGAGGCACGGGCGATGATGTCGAGGTGTCCATTGGTGACGGGGTCGAACGACCCCGGACAGACTGCGCGGCGCAATGGGAGTTCCTCGCTCTCGGGTCCGGTCATGACGCGTTCTCGCACGTCGAGGCGGCGTGACCGTACCAAAGCGTGCCCTCGCCGTAGCGACGGGCCCTAAGCCCCTCGAATCCGGCAGGCCACACGAACTCCCCACCTCGTGTGCTCCGCTCAACGGTGGCCAGCGCGCGGGGCGCGAGCCAGCCCTTCCCCAGGAGTGTGAGGAGTATCTCGCGGAGTTGGTCGTCGCTGACCGCGTAGGGCGGATCCAGGAAAACGACGTCGTACGGGCCGGTGTCGGGGGCCGGTCCGGTGATGGTCTGTTCGGCCTTGCCCGTGCGCAGCTCCGCACCGGGCAGCCCGAGGGTGCGGACGTTCTGACGGATCGTGCGGGCCGCCCGCGGGTCGGACTCCACCAGCAGCGTGTGGGCGGCGCCCCGGGACAGCGCCTCCAGGCCGACCGCGCCGGAGCCGCCGTACAGATCCAGGACGCGGGCCCCGTCCAGCGAGCCGAGCAGCGACTCCCAGGTGGAGAACAGGCCCTCGCGCGCCCGGTCCGAGGTGGGTCGGGTGCCGTTTCCCGGCGGCACGGCCAGGCGGCGGCCGCCGGCCGCTCCGGCGATCACGCGGGTCATGGGTGGGGGCCGTCCTTCACGGTGGTCGGGGCAGCGGCGCCCCGGGCCCGTCCGGGCGGGGCCGCCGCATCTCCACGATATGGCGTACGGGGGCGGCGGGGGCGGCCGGGCGCGGGCCTTTCGCGCGGCTCAGCCCTCGCCGAGCCGCCGGGCTCAGCCCTTGTCGAGGAATTCCGCGCGCTCCTTGTCCAGCAGGGCGTCAAGCGCGGTGCGCAGCTGCGGGTATCCGGCCAGCTCCGGGTCGGCGGCCACGATGGCGGTGGCCTCCTCCCGGGCCGCCGCGATGACCTCCTCGTCGTCGATGACGGCGAGCACCCGCAGCGAGGAGCGGACCCCGGACTGGGCCTGGCCGAGCACATCGCCCTCCCGGCGCTGCTCCAGGTCGATCCGGGACAGCTCGAAGCCGTCGAGCGTGGCCGCGACCGCGCCCAGCCGCCCCCGGGCGGGGCTGCCCTCGGGCGCGTCGGTCACCAGCAGACAGAGCCCGGCGGCCGAGCCCCGGCCGACCCGGCCGCGCAGCTGGTGCAGTTGGGAGACGCCGAAGCGGTCGGCATCCATGATCACCATGGCGGTGGCGTTGGGGACGTTCACACCGACCTCGATGACGGTCGTGGCGACCAGGACGTCCACCTCGCCCGCGGCGAAGCGGCGCATCACCTCGTCCTTGGCCTCCGGCTGCATCCGCCCGTGCAGCACCTCCACCCGCAGATCGCTCAGCGGGCCCTTCACAAGCTGCTCCGCGACGTCGACGACGGCCAGCGGCGGGCGCTTCTCGGCCTCGCCCTCGGCGGACTTCTCCTTCGCGGCCCCGGACTCGTCCTCCTCGTCCCCGATCCGCGGGCACACCACATAGCCCTGGTGACCCGCGGCCACCTCCTCGCGCACCCGCTCCCAGGCGCGGGCCAGGAAGTGCGGCTTGTCCTTGGCGGGCACCACGTGGGAGGCGATCGGGGAGCGGCCCGAGGGCAGCTGGTCCAGGACGGAGGTCTCCAGGTCGCCGAAGACGGTCATGGCGACGGTGCGCGGGATCGGTGTGGCCGTCATCACCAGCAGATGCGGGGGCTGCTTGCCCTTGGAGCGCAGGGCGTCGCGCTGCTCCACCCCGAACCGGTGCTGCTCGTCCACGACCACCAGGCCCAGATCGTGGAACTGGACCTTGTCCTCGATCAGGGCATGGGTGCCGATCACGATCCCGGCCTCGCCGGTGACCAGGTCCAGCAGCGCCTGACGGCGGGCCGCGGCACCCATGGAGCCGGTGAGCAGCACCACCTTGGTGCCCTGCTCGGCGCCGCCGAGCATCCCGCCCTCGGCCAGCTCGCCCATCATCTCGGTGATCGACCGGTGGTGCTGCTGGGCGAGCACTTCGGTGGGCGCGAGCATCGCCGCCTGTCCCCCGGCGTCCACGACGCCGAGCATCGCGCGCAGCGCGACCATGGTCTTGCCCGAGCCGACCTCGCCCTGGAGCAGCCGGTGCATCGGGTGGTCGGTGGCGAGGTCGGCGAAGATCTCCTGGCTGACCCTGCGCTGGCCCTCGGTGAGGGTGAACGGCAGCCGGGCGTCGAAGGCGGTCAGCAGCCCGTCCGGGACTGGCTTGCGGGGCGCCGCGGGCAGCTGGGCGTCGGCCTGCCGCCGCCGGGCGAGCGCCACCTGCAGCACGAACGCCTCGTCCCACTTCAGCCGGTCCCGGGCCGTCGCGATGTCGCCCTTGGTGCCCGGTCGGTGGATCTTGCGCAGCGCCTCGGGGAGCGTGGCCAGCCCCCGGCCCTCGCGCAGGCTCTCGGGCAGCGGGTCGATCAGCCCGGCCAGCGCGGACTCCTCGTGCCCCGCCGGGCCGAGCACGGTGTCCACGGCCTGCTGGATCTGCCAGGACTCCATCTGCTTACACGCCGGGTACAGCGGCAGCAGCTGATTGGCGAACGCCTCCACGGCGTCCGCGCCGCTCCCCGCGCCCAGCGTCTTGAACTCCGGGTGGGCCAGCTGCCGCTTGCGGTTGAAGACCGAGACCTTCCCGGCGAACATCGCGCGGGTGCCGGGCTGGAGCTCGGTGCGCGGCTTGTGGACGCCCTTGCCGAAGAAGACCAGCTGGAGACGGCCGCTGCCGTCGGTGATGGTGACCTCCAGCCGTCGGCCCCGGCCGCCGTTGAAGGTGTGCACCCGGGCGTCGGCGACCTGCGCCACCACGGTCACGTGCTCGTCCAGGGGCAGGTCGGACAGCCGGGTCAGCTCACCGCGCTCCGCGTACCGCCGCGGGTAGTGGTGCAGCAGGTCGCCGACGGTGTGCAGGTCGAGATGGTCGGCCATCACCTTCGCGGTGTTGCCGCCCAGGACCTTCTTCAGGGGTTCATCCAGCACGGGCACCCGTCCATTGCACACCACGGGGGTGACAATCGGGGCTGACGAGCGGGGTGATTCAGCGGGGGGCGCACCGAGCGGCCGGGCTCAGCTCTGCGCGGCCGGGCTCATTCGATGCCTATGATCAGCGGCGCGGTGGGCTGACCACCGTGGTAGACGACCGTGTCGACGGCGAAGTGCCCCTCCCGCACATGCCGCTCCAGCCGTTCGGCGACCTCGTCCGGGAGGCCCGCGCCCAGCACCAGCGTGACCATCTCGCCGCCCGACGCCAGCATCCGGTCCAGCACCGTCTCCGCGGTCGCGGCCAGTTCCGAACCGATCACCGCCACATCGCCGTCGATCATGCCCAGGACGTCCCCGGCCTGGCACACCCCGGCCATGGTCCAGGACTGGCGCTCGGCGACGGCCAGTTCCGCGTAGCGGGTGGCGCCCGCGGCCGAGGTCATGGCGACCACGTCCTCGTCGAAGCTGCGGCCGGGCTCGTGGACGGCGAGCGCGGCGATGCCCTGGACGGCGGAACGGGTGGGGATCACCGCGACCCGTACGCCCTCGGTGCGGGACTGGGCCGCCGCCGCGGCCGCCGTGTGGTGCAGCGCGGTGTCGTTCGGCAGCAGCACGACCTCCCGGGCATGGGCCCGGCGGACCGCTTCCACCAGCTCACCGCTGGCGGGCGGCTCCCCGGGGCGGGTGGCGACCGCGGTCGCGCCCGCCTCGGCGCACAGCGCGGCCAGCCCGTCACCGGGGACGACGGCCACCACGGCACGGGGCACGCGCTCGGCGCGCGGGCCGCCCGCGGGGCCCTGGGCGCCGGACTGGTCCGGCAGGACGATGGCCGGGCCCGTGCGGTCCGGGCCGCCCGGATCCGCCTTACGGATGGCGGCGCCGTCGAAGTGGGTGATCCGGATGCGGTACGGGCGCCCGGCCTGGATGCCCGCCTCCACGGCCGCCCCCGCGTCGTCCACATGGACGTGGACGTTCCACAGGCCGTCGCCGCCGACGACCACCAGGGAGTCTCCGAGGGCGTCCAGCCGCTCCCTCAGGGCGGCCACGGCGGTGTCGTCGGTCTCCAGGAGGTAGATCACCTCGAAGGCGGGCCCGCCGTCCGGGGCGTCATCGGCGGAGCAGCCCGCCAGGTCCTGCCCGCCCGTCCCCGTGGGCACCAGGGCGTCACGGCCGGGGCGGGCCGGGGCGAGCGCCGCGGGGGCCTCGCCCGACAGGGCCTGGGCGAGCCCGCCGAGGACGGTCACCAGGCCGTAGCCGCCCGCGTCGACCACCCCCGCGCGGGCGAGGACGTCGAGCTGGCCGGGGGTGGCCTGGAGCGCCGTACGGGCGCCCTCGTACGCGGCGCGGGCCACCGCGGCGACGTCGGCCGTGGCGTCGCCCGTGGCCTGTTCCGCTTCCGCGCTCTCCGCGGCGGCCACGGCGACCGTAAGGACGGTGCCTTCGACGGGGTGCGCGACGGCCAGGTAGGCGAGGTCGACCGCGCGGCGCAGCGCCCGCCGCAGCCCGTCCGCCTCGCCCGCACCCGGGTCCGCCTCCGGTGGGCCGTCGGCCAGGACGTCCGCCATACCGCGCAGCAGCTGCGCCAGGATCGTGCCGGAGTTGCCCCGCGCGCCGATCAGCGCGCCGTGGGCCATGGCGCGCACCACATCGGCGAGGGTGGGGCGGGACGCGGCGGCCGAGGTCGCGTGGCCGTCGAAGGCGGCGTCGACGGCCCGGGCGGCGGACTCGACGGTCAGATACAGATTGGTGCCGGTGTCCCCGTCAGCGACCGGATAGACGTTGATCGCGTCGATGTCCGCCCGGGCCCGGCCCAGTGCATCGAGGGCGAGCCCGCACCAGGTCCGTACCGCATCGGCGTCGAGCGTGTGCGGCACGAAAGGTCCTCCTCGGAGGCTGCGGGGGCGGGGGCGGGCATCGCGTCATCGCAGGGTAGCCGCCGCCCTCGGCGGGTGCCGGGGCAGCCATGATAGTTTCGTTGTACGGGAGTGGCCGTTGTATGCTGCTCCGGTTGCCCGATGCGAATCGGGCCATTCCCCCCAGGCGCCGCCGAATCTCCGCGATCCAGGCAACGTCCGGGGGCATCCGTTCAGTGTCCTGTCTCCTCGCGGGAAGCGAGGGCGACCCGTCTTTGGAGTAACCCGTGGCTGCCAACTGCGACGTCTGCGGCAAGGGGCCGGGCTTCGGCAACAACATCTCGCACTCGCACCGCCGCACCCGCCGTCGTTGGAACCCCAACATCCAGACGGTGCGCGCTGTGGTCGGTCGTACCCCGAAGCGGCTCAACGTCTGCACTTCGTGCATCAAGGCCGGCAAGGTTTCGCGCTAAGCGGGATCCGGTACGCCCAGGCCGGTCCACCACCGAAGTGGACCGGCCTTTCGCGTGCCCTCAGCCGGTCCGCTCCGACAGCCATCCGTGGTCGACCGGGCCGATGCCCGTGCCCAGGGGGAAGCCCGCCGCGATGGCGCCCGTGACGTAGTCCTTGGCCGCCGTGACGGCCTCAGGGACCTCGTAGCCGCCCGCCAGATACGTGGCGATGGCGGCGGCGAGGGTGCATCCCGTGCCGTGCGTATGGCGGTTGTCCTGGCGCGGCGCCCGCAGCCAGTGCTCCTCGGTGCCGTCGGTGAGCAGGTCCACCGCGTCGCCGCCGGGCAGATGGCCGCCCTTGATCAGCGCCCAGCGCGGGCCGTGGCCCAGTACCGCCCCGGCCGCCCGGCGCTGGCCCTCCTCCGACTCCACGCGGACGCCGGTGAGCTGGGCCACCTCGTCCAGGTTGGGCGTGGCGACGGCCGCGATCGGCAGCAGCTTCGTACGGACCGCGTCGAGCGCCTCGGCGGCCAGCAGCGGGTCACCGTGCTTGGAGACGCCGACCGGATCGACGACCACGGGCGCGGTGAGGTCCGCGAGCAGCGCGGCGACGGTCTCGACCAGTTCGGCGGTCGCCAGCATGCCGGTCTTGACCGCCTGGACGCCGATGTCGTCGGCCACGCTGTGGAACTGGGCCCGTACGGCCTCGGCGGGCAGCTCCCAGGCACCCTGGACGCCCAGGGAGTTCTGCGCCGTCACCGCGGTGATCACGCTCATGCCGTGGGCGCCCAGGGCCAGCATGGCCTTCAGGTCGGCCTGGATGCCCGCACCGCCACCGGAGTCCGATCCGGCGACGGTGAGGACGCGCACGGGCGCCGAGCCGTCATGGGCGGGGCGGGGGACGCGGGGAGGTACAGCCATGGCACCGAATCTACTCGGCGCCCCCGGCGCCCCCGAACGTCCCCCACGCCCTTACGGATCGCTCGGCGCCCTTACCGCCACACCGCACCGTCGCCCGGCACCGCCACCCGGCACCGTCAGTCGGCGCTCTTGCCGTCTCCGAAGTGGTCCCAGCCCCCGTGTGACCACGGGGCGCCGTCCACCGTCACCTGCGGCAGCGCCGAGGGGTTGAGCACCTCGCCGATCACCTTCCAGCGGGCCGGAAGCTTGGCGTCGGGCGGGAAGGTGGCCACGATCGCGTGGTCCTCTCCCCCGCTGAGCACCCACTGGAGCGGATCGACGCCCACCGCCTGCCCGATGTCCGACATCTGCGCGGGGACGTCGATGTCCGCCGAGCGCAGATCGATGCGGACCTTGCTGGCCTCAGCGATGTGCCCGAGGTCGGCCACCAGCCCGTCGCTCACATCGGTCATCGCGGTCGCGCCGAGCCCGGCGGCGGCGGGACCGGCGTGATACGGCGGCTCCGGCCGCCGGTGCGCCTCGACGAAGGCCCGCGGCGAGCGGAAGCCGCGCGAGAGCACCGCGTGTCCGGCGGCCGACCAGCCCAGCCACCCGGTGACGGCGACGACGTCCCCGGGCTGGGCACCGGATCGGGTGACCGGCTCGTGGTTGCGCAGATCGCCCAGGGCGGTGATGGCGACGGTGATGGTGTCCCCGCGCACGACGTCACCGCCCACCACGGCCGCGCCCGCGACCTGGCATTCGTCCCGGATGCCGTCCATCAGCTCGGCCGGCCAGGTCACCGGCAGATCGGCGGGGACCACCAGACCGAGCAGCAGGGCGGTCGGCACGGCGCCCATGGCCGCGATGTCGGCCAGGTTCTGGGCCGCCGCCTTACGGCCGACGTCATAGGCGGTGGACCAGTCACGGCGAAAGTGCCTGCCCTCCAGCAGGACGTCCGTACTGGCCACGACCCTCCGGTCGGGCGCAGCCACGACCGCGGCGTCGTCACCGGGCCCCAACCTCACCGCCGGGGTGGTGGTGAGCCGGGAGGTGAGCTCTCTGATGAGCCCGAACTCCCCCAACTCGCCCACGGTGCCCTTCATCCCATCGCCCCTTCGTGCTCGTGAACACTTACCGCCGCGCCGCGCTCCCCGCGCGGGTCTCCCCGCGCCGCATGGCGACGCGGTACCGTGGCGTCCCTTCTTTCCACATGATCCTCGTAGCCGCCCTGGAGGTTCCGTGGTACAGGCGTACATCCTGATCCAGACCGAGGTCGGCAGGGCCTCGACCGTGGCCGACATCATCACCAAACTTCCCGGGGTGATACAGGCGGAGGACGTGACGGGTCCCTACGACGTGATCGTGCGGGCCCAGGCCGACACGGTCGATGAGCTCGGCCGCATGGTGGTCGCGAAAGTCCAGCAAGTGGAAGGGATCACCCGAACCCTGACCTGCCCGGTCGTCCATCTCTAGCTCCCCCGTATGATCGCCCGGTGAATTCCGCATACCGTAATCCCACTCGACGGCTCGTCCCGCTGTCCGCCGCGGCGGCCCTGGCCCTGATGCCGGTGGCCGGGTGTTCCTTCACCGGGGACTCCGACGACACCAAGGCGTCCGCGGTTCCCAGCCCGGCCCCACGAGCCGCCGCGATGTGCCGGACGCTGCACAAGGAACTGCCCGACGCCGTGAACGGGCTGAAGCGGGGCACCGCCGACCCCTCCTCGGACTACACGGCCGTGTGGGGGGACCCCGCCGTGCAGCTGCGCTGCGGGGTCCCCCGGCCGGAGGCGATGGGCTCCAAGACCGCGTCGGCCGAGGTGAACGGCGTCGAGTGGCTCCCGGAGAAGCGGGACGATGGCTACCGCTTCACCACCGTACTGCGCCGGGCCTATGTCGAGGTGACCGTGCCCCGGAAGTACTCCCCCGAGGTCAACCCCCTACTCGACCTCGCCCGCGCCGTCAAGAAGTCGGTCCCGAAGGGCGTGGCCTAGCGCAGCCCCGTACGGCTGGCGCCGCCGTACGACCGCCGCCGCCGTCCCGCTAGCGCAGCCCCGTCGAGCGGCGCAGCGCGGCCTCCAGCAGCCGGTCCACCAGCTCGGGGTAGCTCACACCGCTTTCCTGCCACATGCGCGGGTACATCGAGATCGGGGTGAAGCCGGGCATGGTGTTGATCTCGTTGATCACGAACTCACCGCTGTCCAGCAGGAAGAAGTCGGCCCGCACCAGCCCCTCGCAGGACGCCGCCTCGAAGGCGGCCACCGCGAGCTCCTGGACCCGTCGGGTCTGCTCCTCACTCAGCGGCGCGGGCACGATGCCGTCCGCCGCGTCGATGTACTTCGCCTCGAAGTCGTAGAAGGCGTGGGAGGAGACCGGCGGGATCTCGGCGGGCACGCTGGCGCGCGGCCCGTCCTCGTACTCCAGCACCCCGCACTCGATCTCGCGGCCGCGCAGCAGCGCCTCCACGATGACCTTCGGGTCGTGGCGCCGGGCCTCCTCGACGGCCGCGTCCAGGTCCGCCGGGCCCTCGACCTTGCTGATGCCGAAGGACGAGCCGGCGCGCGCGGGCTTCACGAAGAGCGGCCAGCCGTGCTCCTCGGCGAACTCCACGATCCTGCGGCGGGCGGCGGAAGGTTCCTGCTCCCAGGCGCGGGGGCGGATCACCTCGTACGGGCCGACGGGCAGCCCGAAGGAGATGAACACCCGCTTCATGTACTCCTTGTCCATGCCCACGGCGGAGGCGAGCACCCCGGCGCCCACGTACGGCACCCCGGAGAGCTCCAGCAGTCCCTGGAGGGTGCCGTCCTCGCCGTACGGGCCGTGCAGCATGGGGAAGACGACATCGACGTCGCCCAGCGCCTTGGGCACCGCCCCCGGCTCGCTGTAGACGACCTCGCGGTTCCCCGGGTCGACCGGGAGGACGACCGAGCCCTCGCTGGACTCGGCGAGCCGTTCGACGCTGGGCAGCTCGCGGTTGGCGATGGCCATCCGCTCGGGCTCGTCGGCGGTCAGCGCCCAACGGCCGTCCGTGGTGATGCCGATCGGCAGCACGTCGTACTTCTCGCGGTCGATGGCGCGCAGCACGGCGCCCGCGGTGACCACCGAGATGGCGTGCTCGGAGCTGCGGCCGCCGAACACGACGGCGACGCGCGGCTTCCGCCGCTCGCCTCCGGAGGAAGCCGGGACAGGGCCTGGGGAAGGGGTCTGGCTGCTCATATCGCGTTGAGGTTACCTTGCGGTCCGCATGGCGTCAGTGCCGCTCGGCCTTGGCACTGCGGGACATCAGCTCTTTGAGTGCGACGAGGGGCTGTTTGCCGTCGTGGACGATCTCGACGACGGTCTCGGTGATGGGCATGTCGACGTCGTGGCGGCGGGCGAGATCCAGCACCGACTCGCACGACTTGACGCCCTCCGCGGTCTGCTTGGTGACCCCGATGGTCTCCTCCAGTGTCATCCCGCGCCCCAGGTTGGTGCCGAAGGTGTGGTTGCGGGAGAGCGGTGAGGAGCAGGTGGCGACGAGGTCGCCCATGCCCGCCAGGCCCGCGAAGGTGTGCGCGTCGGCGCCCATCGCCAGGCCCAGCCGGGTCGTTTCGGCGAGGCCGCGGGTGATGAGCGACGCCTTGGTGTTGTCGCCGAGGCCCATGCCGTCGGCGATGCCGACGGCCAGCGCGATGACGTTCTTCACCGCGCCGCCCAGCTCGCAGCCGACCACATCGGTGTTGGTGTACGGGCGGAAGTACGGGGTGTGGCAGGCGGTCTGGAGGCGGCGGGCCACGCTCTCGTCGGGGCAGGCCACCACGGAGGCGGCGGGCTGCCGGGCGGCGATCTCCTTGGCGAGGTTGGGGCCGGTGAGCACCGCGACGCGCTCCGCGGGCGCCTTGGCGACCTCCTGGACGACCTCGCTCATCCGCTTCGCCGTGCCGAGTTCCACGCCCTTCATCAGGGAGACCAGCACGGTGTCGGCGGCCAGCAGCGGGGCCCAGTCGGAGAGGTTGCCGCGCAGCGTCTGGGAGGGCACGGAGAAGACGGTGAACTCCGCGCCGTCCGCGGCCTCGGCCGGGTCGGCGGTGGCGCGCACACCGTCGGGGAGCCGCACCCCGGGGAAGTAGTCGGGATTGGTGCGGCCGGTGTTGATGGCCTCCACGAGACCGGTCCGGCGCCCCCACAGCGTCACCTCGCACCCGGCGTCGGCGAGCACCATCGCGAAGGCGGTGCCCCAGGAGCCGGTGCCGAAGACGGCGCAGCGCGTCACTTGCTCTCCTCATCGGCCAGCGGGAGCGGCGGGCCGTCGGTGCTGGACCGGGTGGGCCGGTCATACCTCTGAACGGGCGCCTGCTCGCCGCGCACCTCGGAGAGGAGCTCGGTGATGGCGCCCATGATGGTGTCGGTGGCCGCCCTGAGGACCTCGGCGGTGGGCTCCTGGCCGTAGAACTCGGACAGGTCCACCGGCGGGCCGGCGTGCACCCTGAGCGTCTTACGGGGGAAGAGACGGACCCGCTTCTCCTTGGCGTACGGCGGCACGGCCTCGTTGGCGCCCCACTGGGCGACGGGGATCACCGGGGCCTTGGTGAGCAGCGCGACCCGCGCGGCGCCGGTCTTTCCGCGCATGGGCCACAGGTCGGGGTCGCGGGTGAGGGTGCCCTCGGGGTAGAAGGCCACGCACTCCCCCTTGTTGATGGCGTCCACGGCGGACCGGAACGCGTTGGCGGCGTCGGTGGACTCGCGGTAGACGGGGATCTGGCCGGTGCCGCGGAGCATCGCGCCCACGAAGCCGCCGCGGAAGAGGGCGGCCTTGGCGAGGAAGCGCGGCACCCTTCCGGTGTTGTACTGGAAGTGCGCGTAGGAGAGCGGGTCGAGATACGAGTTGTGATTGATCGCGGTGATAAATCCACCGTCGGCGGGAATGTGCTCCATTCCGTGCCAGTCCCGCTTGAACAGAACCACCAGCGGCGGTTTGCACAAGACCGCTGCCATGCGGTACCAGAAGCCGATTCTGCGGCCGGACACTCGGAACATCCTCTCTTGGACCCTGCTGACCTGCTGGTTGCTGCCGTCCCCTGCAGCCGCACAAGTGTCGCTCCAGGCACCCCGTCTGTCGAGGACACCGTAACCCCGCACGTCTTCGACGAGCCGGGCAGCGGGTCAGAATGAGGCCCGTGGGAAGAAACGGAGCCCCTGTGACCTGGACCCTCGTGGTGCCGCTGAAGCCCTTGGCACGGGCCAAGACCAGGCTCTCCGACGCCGCCGGGGACGGTCCCCGGGCCTCGCTCGCCCTCGCGTTCGCCCAGGACACGGTGGACGCGGCGCTGGCGAGCCGGTGGGTGCGGGGGGTGACCGTCGTCACCGACGACCCGCTCGCCGGACGTGAGCTGTCCGCCCTCGGCGCCCGGATCCTGCCCGACTCCCCGGGCCGCGGCCTGAACGCGGCGCTGGCGCACGGCGCCCGCGCGGTCCGCGGGGAGCGCCCGGAGGCCGCCGTGGCGGCACTGAACGCCGATCTCCCGGCGCTGCGGACCGTGGAGCTCGACCTGGTGCTCGAAGCCGCCACGGGCTTCTCACGCGCTTTCCTGGCGGATGCCGCGGGGGTGGGCACCACGCTGCTCTCGGCGGCGTCCGGCGCCGAGCTGGCGCCCGGCTTCGGGGGCCCGTCACGGGACCGGCACCGGGCCTCGGGGGCGCGGGAGATCGAGCTGGCCGGGGTGGACTCGGTGCGGCGCGACGTGGACACGGCCGGGGATCTGCGCGCCGCGGTGGCCCTGGGCGTGGGCGCCCACACCAGGGCTAGGCTGGCGGACATGCAGGGAACCGCCTATACGTACGACCCCGAGACCCGCGCCGGCAGCGTGCTGCTGGACGACGGCACCCCGCTGCCGTTCGACACCGCGGCCTTCGACGCCGGGGGGCTGCGGATGCTGCGCCCGGGGCAGCGGGTGCGGATCGAGGTGGCGGGCGAGGGCGAGCAGCGCCGGGTCGTCTTCGTCACGCTGCAGACGTTCTGAGCGCCGTAACACGGCGTTCTGAGCGCCGTAAGGCGGCGAGCCCCGCGGATGAACCCGGGCCTCGCGGAGGTCAGGCGCGCGAACTCCCGGGATACCGGGCGCCGGCAGCACCGCGGGCCGGGCTCCCTCGGGGAGCCCGGCCCGGCGCGGATGCGGTGGGGCGCCTGAGCGCCACCGGCTAGCGCTTCCTGGCGGTGGTCTTCTTCGCGGTGGTCTTGCGGGCGCTCGTCTTGCGGGCCGGGGCCTTCTTCGCCGTGGCCTTGGCGGGAGCCTTCTTCGCCGTGGTCTTCTTGGCGGGGGCCTTCTTGGCCGTCGTCTTCTTCGCGGTCGCCTTCTTGGCCGTCGTCTTCTTGGCCGGGGACTTCTTCGCCGTCGTCTTCTTCGCGGTCGCCTTCTTGGCCGCGGCCTTCTTCGCCGCCACCTGGAGGCTGCCCTTGGGGGCCTTCTTCACGGCGACCTCCCCGCCGCGCGGGAGCTTCTTGGAGCCGCTCACCAGATCCTTGAACCCCTGGCCGGGACGGAAGCGGGGCACCGAGGTCTTCTTGACCCGCACGCGCTCCCCGGTCTGTGGGTTACGGGCGTACCGGGCGGGCCGTTCCACCTTCTCGAACGAACCGAATCCAGTGACCGAAACTCGCTCCCCGGTGACGACCGCCCGGACGATGGCGTCCAGGACGGCGTCTACGGCATCGGCGGCCTGCTGACGGCCGCCGACCTTGTCGGCAATCGCTTCTACGAGCTGCGCCTTGTTCACGTCTTCCCCTTCGGAGGCATTACCGGAATCAATGTGTTCAAGCCTTTTCGCACGTTAGGCAGATATATACCGCAAATCAAACACGAAACGGGCTAATCACCCTTGTGCCGCAACGCACTCGATCGTCACGGACTTCCGTCGGTGTCGGGATCTTCGGGGAAACGCCCCTGGTCGAGGTCGTTCATGAACCGCTCCAGACGCGTTGCCGCATCTGCGAGATCGTGTTTGGCCGCTGAGGTCATGACCAGCAGCTTCCGGGACAGCGCCATCCGTACGCCCTCCGGGACTTGCAGTGTGCGCACTCTTGCGTGCGCTTCCTTGAGCCGGTCGGCGACGATGCCGTAGAGCTCGAGTTGGCCGTCGCGTTCCATGCACTGATTGTGCCATCTGAGGCGAGTTGTCGCTTCACGGGGCCTCAACATGCCGATGCGCCGCCGGTCCGAGGACCGGCGGCGCATCTTGCCAAACCCGCTCTGTGCAGGGAGAACCGGGGGGTCAGACCTCCGCGGTGCTGGGCTTGAAGGACGGACGACGCGCCTCGTACGAGGCGATCGAATCTTCCTCCCTGAGGGTGAGGCTGATGTCGTCCAGCCCCTCCAGGAGTCGCCACCGGGCGTTCTCGTCAAGCTCAAAATCAGCCGTGATGCCCTCGGCCCGTACCTGGCGCTCGACGAGGTCCACGGTGACCTCGGCGGTGGGGTCCGCCTCGACCAGCTTCCACAGCCGGTCCACCGTCTCCTGCGGCAGCACGACGGTCAGCAGCCCGTTCTTGAGGGAGTTGCCGCGGAAGATGTCGGCGAAGCGGTTGGAGATGACGGCCTTGAAGCCGTAGTTCTGCAGCGCCCACACCGCGTGCTCGCGCGAGGAGCCGGTGCCGAAGTCGGGACCGGCCACCAGAACCGTTCCGCCCTTGTGCTCGGCCTTGTTGAGCACGAACTCCGGGTCCTTGCGCCACGCCTCGAAGAGGCCGTCCTCGAAGCCGTCGCGGGTGACCTTCTTGAGCCAGTGCGCCGGGATGATCTGGTCCGTGTCCACATTGCTGCGGCGCAGCGGGACGGCCCGGCCGGTGTGCGTGGTGAATGCTTCCATGACTGCTCAGGCCCCCACGGGAGTCGATACGGCGGCGTCGGACAGGTCGGCGGGCGAGGCCAGATGGCCCAGCACCGCGGTGGCGGCGGCGACCTGCGGCGAGACCAGGTGGGTCCGGCCGCCCTTGCCCTGCCGGCCCTCGAAGTTGCGGTTGGAGGTGGACGCCGACCGCTCCCCGGGAGCGAGCTGGTCGGGGTTCATGCCCAGGCACATCGAGCAGCCGGCGTGCCGCCATTCGGCCCCCGCGGCGGTGAACACCTTGTCCAGCCCCTCCTCGACGGCCTGGAGGGCGACCCGGACCGAGCCGGGGACCACCAACATCCGTACGCCGTCGGCCACCGCACGGCCGGACAGCACCGAGGCGGCGGAGCGCAGGTCCTCGATCCGCCCGTTGGTGCAGGAGCCGACGAAGACCGTGTCCACCTTGATGTCGCGCAGCGGCTGACCGGCCGTCAGGCCCATGTACTCCAGGGCCTTCTCGGCGGCGTAGCTCTCGCTGGCGTCCTCGTAGGAGGCCGGGTCCGGGACCGACTCCGACAGCGGCGCGCCCTGGCCGGGGTTGGTGCCCCAGGTGACGAACGGGGCGAGCGCGGAGGCGTCGATGACCACCTCGCGGTCGAAGACCGCGTCGTCGTCGCTGCGCAGGGTGCGCCAGTACGCGACGGCGGCGTCCCAGTCGGCGCCCTGGGGGGCGTGCGGGCGGCCCTCCAGATAGCCGAAGGTGGTCTCGTCCGGCGCGATCATGCCCGCGCGGGCGCCCGCCTCGATGGACATGTTGCACACGGTCATCCGGGCCTCCATCGAGAGCTTCTCGATGGCGGGGCCGCGGTACTCGATCACATAGCCCTGGCCGCCGCCGGTGCCGATCTTCGCGATGATCGCCAGGATCAGGTCCTTGGCGGTGACGCTCTCGGGGAGCTCGCCCTCGACGGTGATCGCCATGGTCTTGAACGGCGCGAGCGGCAGCGTCTGGGTGGCCAGCACATGCTCGACCTGGCTGGTGCCGATACCGAACGCGAGCGCGCCGAAGGCGCCGTGGGTCGAGGTGTGGCTGTCACCGCAGACCACGGTCGTCCCCGGCTGGGTCAGTCCCAGCTGCGGTCCCACCACGTGGACGACGCCCTGCTCGACATCGCCGAGCGGATGCAGCCGGACGCCGAACTCCGCGCAGTTCTTGCGCAGCGTCTCCAACTGGGCGCGCGAGACGGGGTCCGCGATCGGCTTGTCGATGTCGAGGGTGGGGGTGTTGTGGTCCTCGGTCGCGAGGGTGAGATCGGTACGACGGACCGGGCGGCCGGCCTTGCGCAGGCCGTCGAACGCCTGGGGGCTGGTCACCTCGTGCAGCAGATGCAGATCGATGAAGAGCAGGTCAGGCTCGCCTTCGGCGCGCCGGACGACATGGTCGTCCCAGACCTTCTCCGCGAGTGTCCGTCCCATCGCTTTCCCTCCGGCCGGCGCCAGTGCCGGCCCAAACTCGAGTCGAGTGCGTGCCCTGGTCCGCGGGCCCGCCATTTACAGGGTGGCGGGTATCCCAGGAAATTGAACTTGCGTTTCACACTGTGAGACGTGAGTATCGTCCCATGGACAACACTAGTGGCGTCGGCGTTCTCGACAAGGCGGCTCTGGTTCTGAGCGCCCTGGAGTCCGGTCCGGCCACCCTCGCCGGGCTGGTCGGGGCGACCGGCCTCGCCCGCCCCACGGCACACCGGCTGGCGGTGGCACTCGAGCACCACCGGATGGTGGCACGCGATATGCAGGGGCGCTTCATCCTGGGACCCCGGCTGGCCGAGCTGGCGGCGGCCGCGGGCGAGGACCGGCTGCTCGCCACGGCCGGGCCCGTGCTCACCCACCTCCGGGACGTGACCGGCGAGAGCGCACAGCTCTACCGGCGCCAGGGAGACATGCGCATCTGCGTCGCGGCGGCCGAGCGGCTGTCCGGACTGCGGGACACCGTGCCGGTCGGCTCGACGCTCCCCATGAAGGCCGGGTCGGCCGCCCAGGTGCTGATGGCCTGGGAGGAGCCCGAGCGGCTGCACCGCGGACTCCAGGGGGCCCGCTTCACCGCCACGGCCCTGTCGGGCGTACGGCGGCGGGGCTGGGCCCAGTCGATCGGCGAGCGGGAGCCCGGCGTGGCGTCCGTCTCCGCGCCCGTGCGCGGCCCGTCCAACCGCGTGGTCGCCGCCGTCTCGGTCTCCGGACCGATCGAGCGGCTGACCCGCCACCCGGGCCGGATGCACGCCCAGGCGGTCATCGACGCGGCGGGGCGCCTCACGGACGCCCTGCGGCGAGGGAATTAGGCCGAGGGAACCAAGGCGAGGGAAGGCAGCAGGCCCGTGGCCGCGTTACGCCTCCTTCAGCGCCAGCCGGTCGGCCGCGCGGTCGCCGCGGCGGCCGACCGGGGCGACCCCCGTGGCCTTGCCCAGGCCGAACGCGGGCATGTTGATGTAGATCGCCTCGTGCGCACCGGCCGGTACGACATAGGTCTCGTGCCAGAAGCCGACCTTGCCCCGGCCCTCCCGCAGCCTGCGGTTGAACGCCGCCCAGGCGGGGCGGTGCTCCTTGTCCTGGGCCACCGAGTACTCCAGCAGCCGCTCGTGCGAGTCCCAGTACTGGACCACGTAGAGCACCCGCGGCGGGCCGAACAGCACCTGGTGGCCCAGCATCCCGCTCCCCTCGTCCCGCGACAGCTCGCGGAGCATCCGCGGCATCGCGCGGAAGACCGGCAGCCAGCTCCGCAGCGCACGGAAGCGGTTGATGCGCATGCCGATCAGGAAGACGGTGACCTCCCCCTCGGCCTCGGCGGTCATACGGCCGGCCAGCAGCTCGGCACCCATGGCGATCCCCTCGTTCCACACGTCCGGGATAGACTTGGATAGCGGCGCTATCCATTACTTAGATAGTGCCACTCTCCAATGGAAGGTGCAACAGGGATGCGACTGGCGGAGCTCAGCGAGCGCAGCGGAGTGCCCACCGCGACGATCAAGTACTACCTGCGCGAGCGGCTGCTGCCGCCGGGAGAGCGGATCACCGCCACCCAGGCCGAATACGGCGAGGAGCACCTGCGCAGACTGCGCCTTGTGCGCTCGCTGATCCAGGTCGGCCGGATGCCGGTGGCCACGGCGCGCGAGGTGCTGGCGGCGGCCGAGGACGAGTCGCTCAGCCAGAACACCCGGATGGGAGCCGCGGTCTGGGCGCTGCCGCACGGCCCCGAGCCCGACGAGGACGATCCGCACGCGGCGCGCGCCCGTGCGCAGGTGGACACCGTGGTGCGGCGGATGGGCTGGTCCCACGGCCAGGAGCTGGGCGACACCTCCCCCGCCTACCGGATGCTGGTGGCGGCCATCGCCTCCCTGGACCGCCTGGGGTATCCGCATGACACCGAGCACCTGCTGGTGCACGCCCGGCTGGCGGGCGAACTGGCCGTCGCCGACCTGGACCTGGTGGAGACCTACGACACCCCGCCGGAGCGGATCGAGGCGGTGGTGGCGCTGACGGTGCTCTATGAGCCGGTGCTGCTCAGCCTGCGGCGGCTCGCGCAAACCGAGGAATCCAGCCGTCGCTTCGGGAAGTGAGCAGGCGCCAGGGGCGCGAGCGGCAGACAAGAAGCCCCCCGCTGTCGCGGAGGGCTTCTCGCCGGTACCCCCGACCGGATTCGAACCGGCGCTACCGCCTTGAGAGGGCGGCGTGCTAGGCCGCTACACAACGGGGGCCTGAATCAGCACAAGTGCTGCGCTGGGCTACCAGGACTCGAACCTAGACTAAATGAACCAGAATCACTCGTGCTGCCAATTACACCATAGCCCATGGTATAGACCAGTACCCCCGACCGGATTCGAACCGGCGCTACCGCCTTGAGAGGGCGGCGTGCTAGGCCGCTACACAACGGGGGCCCTAGCGATCTCCGCGAAACGAAGAGATCCGTACCCCCGACCGGATTCGAACCGGCGCTACTGCCTTGAGAGGGCAGCGTGCTAGGCCGCTACACAACGGGGGCTTGGTCCTGCTTGGATCAAGAGATCCACCCGGCATCCAGGGAATCTCTTGCTGGGGTACCAGGACTCGAACCTAGACTAAGTGAACCAGAATCACTCGTGCTGCCAATTACACCATACCCCACCAAAACGCCACCCCCGTAAGGGGTTTTGTTTGGTTTACGCCTCCGGTCCGACCTCTCGGCGGCCCGTCCGGCGCAGGAAGAACATTACCCGATGGTGGACGGGCCACCAAAACGAGTATCACCGCGAGTGGCGCCGCCTCGCGGGCGCGGACGGCGCCTCACTCACCCATCCGGTCCGGCCACTCACCTAGCGGTCCGGCCACTCACCTACCCGGCCAGCTTGGCCAGCGCCGCGTCGACCCGGGCCAGCGTGCGCTCACGGCCCAGGACCTCCAGGGACTCGAACAGCGGCAGCCCGACCGTACGCCCGGTGACCGCGACGCGCAGCGGCGCCTGCGCCTTGCCCAGCTTCAGACCGTGCTCCTCACCGGCCGCGAGGACCGCGGCCTTCAGGGTCTCGGCGTCCCAGTCCGCCCCGGCGAGCCGGGTGCGTACCGAGGCCAGGAGCGCGTCCGCGCCCGGCTTCATCGCCTTGGTCCAGGACGCCTCGTCGGCCACCGGCTCGTCGAGGAAGAGGAAGTCCACGTTGGCGGTGATGTCGGACAGGACCGTCAGCCGGGTCTGGGCCAGCGGGGCCAGCGCCTCGAAGGCGGCCGGGTCGAAGGCCTCCGGGGCCCACGGTGCGTGCGGGGCCCGCAGCCAGGGCTCGCAACGCTCGATGAACGCCTTCAGATCCAGCATCCGGATGTGGTCCGCGTTGATCGCCTCGGCCTTCTTGAGGTCGAAGCGCGCCGGGTTGGCGTTCACCGCCGAGAGCTCGAACGCCTCGACCATCTCCGCCAGCGAGAAGACGTCCCGGTCGGAGGAGAGCGACCAGCCCAGCAGGGAGAGGTAGTTGAGCAGCCCCTCGGGGAGGAAGCCGCGCTCCCGGTAGAGGTTCAGCGAGGCCTGCGGATCGCGCTTGGAGAGCTTCTTGTTGCCCTCGCCCATGACATACGGGAGGTGGCCGAAGGCGGGCACCGTGCCGCCGCCCACACCGATCTCGGCGAGCGCGCGGTAGAGCGCGATCTGCCGCGGGGTGGAGGAGAGCAGGTCCTCACCGCGCAGTACGTGCGTGATCTCCATCAGCGCGTCGTCGACGGGGTTGACGAGCGTGTAGAGGGGGGCGCCGTTGGCCCGCACGATCCCGTAGTCCGTGACGTTCTCGGGGGCGAAGGTCAGCTCACCGCGCACCAGGTCGGTGAAGGTGATCGGCTCGTCCGGCATCCGGAAGCGCACGATCGAGGTGCGCCCTTCGGCCTCGTACGCCGAGATCTGCCCGTCGGTCAGGGTGCGGCACTTCCCGTCGTAGCCCGAGGGCCGGCCGGCCTTGCGGGCCGCCTCGCGGCGCTCCTCCAGCTCCTCGGCGGTGCAGTAGCAGCGGTAGGCGCGCCCCGTCTCCAGCAGCTTCTCCGCGACCTCGCGGTAGAGGTCCATCCGCTGCGACTGGCGGTAGGGCGCGTGCGGACCGCCGACCTCCGGGCCCTCGTCCCAGTCGAAGCCCAGCCAGCGCATGGCGTCCAGCAGCTGGGTGTAGGACTCCTCGGAGTCGCGCGCGGCGTCGGTGTCCTCGATGCGGAACACCAGGGTGCCGCCGTGGTGACGGGCGAAGGCCCAGTTGAACAGGGCCGTGCGGACCAGGCCGACATGGGGGTTGCCGGTCGGCGAGGGACAGAAACGAACCCGCACGGGGGCGGAGGAGGGTGCGCTAGCCACGCTTGATCACCTTGTTGGTGAGAGTGCCGATGCCTTCGATGGTGACGGCGACCTCGTCGCCGACGGAGAGCGGGCCGACGCCCGCCGGGGTGCCGGTGAGCACGACGTCGCCGGGGAGCAGCGTCATCGCCTCGGTGATGTGCACGATCAGGTCCTCGATCGGGCGCACCATCTCGCTCGTACGGCCGAGCTGGCGCTGTTCACCGTTGACGGTGCACATGATGCCGAGGTCGCCGGCGCGCGTCAGATCGATATCGGTCTCCACCCAGGGGCCCAGCGGGCAGGAGGTGTCAAAGCCCTTGGCCCGCGCCCACTGCTTCTCGCGCCGCTGGGCATCGCGGGCCGTGATGTCGTTGCCGCAGGTGTAGCCGAGGATGACGTCCTGGACGCGGTCACGCGGAACCTCGCGGCACATCCGTCCGATCACCACGGCCAGCTCGGCCTCGTAGTGCACCTCGGAGGAGAAGGAGGGGTACGCGACCGGGTCGCCGGGGCCGACCACGGAGGTGGACGGCTTGAAGAAGACGACCGGCACGTCGGGGACCTCGTTGCCCAGCTCCGTCGCGTGCTCGGCGTAGTTGCGCCCGATTCCGACGACCTTGTTCGGCAGGACGGGCGGCAGCAGCCGGACCTTGCTCAGCGGGACCTTCTGGCCCGAGCGCTCGAATTCGGCGAAGGGGTGACCCTTGATGATGTCGAGGACGGGGCCGTCCGGATCGGACGGTTCGCCCTCCACCACGCCGAAGGCGACGTTGCCGTCGATGGAGAATCTGGCGATGCGCACGGGAAGCCTTGGCTCCTGACTGAACTCGCTGGAGACTGACGCCCCAGGCTATCGCTCCGCGTCCCGCGCGCCGCCGCCCCGCCCGCCGCCGGTGGTGACGCCGCCCACCACCGCCCCGGGGGTCAGTTGCCCAGGGTCTCGGTCAGCACGGTGCGCCTGGGGTTCGCGGTCCGGTTGGGGAGCTCGACGCGGTGCTCCGGCTGCTCCTCGGGCGCGTCGGTGCTCTCGACCTCCTCGGCGATGTCCTTGGCGTCCTTGAGCTCTTGGACGTCCTTGACATGGGCCAGGGTGGTGCGCCGCGGGTTGGCTATGGAGCGGAACATCATCGTCGTCTTCACTGGGGTGTACGCCTCGCTCTTGTCGTTCGTTCCGGCTATGTAAAGCGTCAGGCTAGAGGCGGCCTTGCCCATCGATTCGCAGGAAAAGTCGCCACCAGCATGTGATATTGCTCACGGACGATCAGGCAAACGCGACATAGAAGACAGTTACCCAATCGCGCTAAACGGACATCGCATACCCGAACCTGACGTTCCGCTCTTGATCATCGCTAGCCGGACACTCGATTGTGGCCTTCGATTCGTACCCGAAAGTCCGTTATCGCCGACAAGGCTTTCTACGTCCCGTAATAAAGTCCGCACGGAGCGTCACACACATCACAGCCTTATCCATTGCCCTTGTTGCAGCATCCGGCACTGTGCTGGAATTCCCGGGACCGCCGCGGGAATCACCGGCGCGCACGGGGGCGCAAACTGCAGGAGGCGCCGAGCGGCGGGGGGCTCCTCTTGTCGACACGAAAGGATGCGCGCCGGTCACTCACGACCGACAGGGGGGATCGCGGTCCCCCACGACTCGACACCGCTCCGCCGCTCCGCCGGTGGGGCGCCTGGTCCAGAGGTTGCGACGCTAGTGCAGGGACGTATCAAGAGGGATGGTATGGGAGCTCCCCAGGCCCACCAGGGCCAAGGGGAAGCTTCGGCGGACCCGGAGCCGCGCGGCGCGACCGACCGCGGCGGCTCCTCGCCTCAGCGCGCCCAGGGGAGCAACGGCAGGACGCTGAGCGATCAGGGGCCCGAGGCCGGTTCCGGTGCGCAGAGCGCTACCCGGATCAGCGCGCCCAGCGGCGGTGGTGGCGGAGATGCCACGGCGCCGTCGGCCAAGGCGAAGCCCTCCGGCCCCAGCGGGCCCGGCAGTCGCATGGCCCTGCGCAACTGGCGCATCAGTACCCGCCTGGTCTCCCTGCTCGCGCTCCCGGTGGTCGCCGCGACCACGCTGGGGGCGCTGCGCATCGAGGGCTCGCTGGACAACATCCAGCAGCTGGACCAGATGAAGCTGCTCACCGAGATGACGCAGCAGGCCACCCAGCTGGCCAGCGCGCTCCAGGAGGAGCGCGACAAGTCGGCCAGCCCACTGGCGGGCAAGGGCAACGACAAGGACGACCGGGTCGTCTCCACCCGCGAGGACACCAACCGCGCGATCGCGGCGTTCCGCGAGGCCACCCACCAGGTCGACCCCGGTGACCAGTCGCTCGCGGGCGTGCAGTCCACGCTCGTCAACATCGACCGCCAGCTGGGCAAGATCAACGAAGTCCGGGACACGGCCTACGACAACAGCCAGTACTACTCGCTGACGGTCCAGAACTACAACGAGCTGATCAACTCGCTGCTGCTGCTGTCCCAGGACATGGCGCAGGCGACCAGCAACCGCGCGATGATCAACAATACCCGCGCGCTCGCCACCTTCTCCTCCGCGAAGGAGTACGCCTCCATCCAGCGCGCGCTCATCAGCGCCGCGCTCGCCGACCCGAAGGGCGCCGACTTCTCCGCCAACGACCGCCGGTTCGCCAGGACCGCGGTGGACAAGGAGAACGAAGCACTCGGCCGCTTCAAGCAGATCCGCCAGGGCAACTCCGAGGACCTGCTCGAACCGCTGGACAGCCGCCCCGACATCAAGGCGGCGACCATGTACGCCGACCGCGCGGTGCGCGACCCCGAGGGGCTCAAGGCGGAGAAGCGGACCGATCTCGACTGGTACGACCAGGACAGTATCAAGATCGAAGAGATGGGCAAGATCGAGGAGACGCTGCTCAGCGAGATGCAGCAGAAGGCTCGTGAGCTCCGCGACTCCGCCCAGCAGGACGCGATCCTCAACGGTGCGCTGATCCTGCTGGTCCTCGGCGTCTCCCTGGTCGGCGCCTTCGTCGTCGCCCGCTCCATGGTCCGCTCGCTGCGCCGTCTGCAGGACACCGCGCAGGAGGTCTCCCAGAAGCGGCTGCCCGAACTGGTCAAGCAGCTCTCCGAGTCCGATCCGCAGGACGTGGACACCTCGGTCGAGTCCGTCGGTGTGCACAGCCGGGACGAGATCGGAAAGGTGGCCGCGGCCTTCGACGACGTGCACCGCGAGGCGGTCCGGCTCGCCGCCGAGCAGGCGCTGCTGCGGGGCAACGTCAACGCGATGTTCACCAACCTCTCGCGCCGCAGCCAGGGCCTCATCCAGCGCCAGCTCTCGCTCATCTCCGAGCTGGAGAGCCGCGAGGCCGACCCGGACCAGCTCTCCTCGCTGTTCAAGCTGGACCACCTCGCCACCCGTATGCGCCGTAACGGCGAGAACCTCCTGGTCCTCGCGGGCGAGGAGCCCGGCCGCCGGTGGACCCGTCCGGTGCCGCTGGTGGACGTGCTCCGCGCGGCCGCCTCCGAGGTGGAGCAGTACGAGCGCATCGAGCTCAGCTCGGTCCCCGCGACCGAGGTCGCGGGCCGGGTCGTCAACGACCTCGTCCACCTGCTCGCCGAGCTGCTGGAGAACGCCACCTCCTTCTCCTCGCCACAGACCAAGGTCAAGGTCACCGGTCACGCACTGCCCGACGGGCGGGTGCTGGTCGAGATCCACGACACCGGTATCGGGCTCTCGCCCGAGGACCTGGCGGCGATCAACGAGCGGCTGGCCTCCCCGCCCACCGTCGATGTGTCGGTCTCCCGGCGCATGGGCCTGTTCGTGGTCGGCCGCCTCTCGCTGCGCCACGGCATCCGCATCCAGCTCAGGCCGTCCGACTCGGGCGGTACGACGGCGCTGGTCATGCTGCCGGTCGATGTCGCCCAGGGCGGCCGGAAGCCGGCGCCGCAGGCGGCGGGTGGCAAGCCGGGCCAGGGCGGTCAGGGCGTCGCCGGCGGTGGCGCGCAGGGCGAAGGCGCGGGGCTGCTCGGCTCGGCGCCCTCCCGGCGCCAGGTGCCGGGCTCCGGTTCGCGCGCCGCGCTGCCGGGCAACGGCACCATCGGCGGACTGCCGACCCGGCCGCTCGGCACGGGTGCGGGCTCCTCGGGCGGCGCTTCCTCCGGTGGCACCAACCTCTTCGAGAGCGGACGGCCTCCCGGCCCCCGGACCAACGCCCCCTCGGGCCCCGGCGGTCAGCAGGGCGGTCAGGGCGCCCCCTCCGGCCGTCCCCCGCTTCCGACCCGCGGCGAGAACCCGACCGTCGCCCCGCCGACCGGCGCCCCGGCCCGGGCCGACGGCGGCGACCAGGGCGGCCGTCCGCAGCTGCCCACACGCGGCCCCGCGCCCGAGCTTCCGGCCCCCGCGCAGCCCGGCACCAGCTGGGGGGCGCGCCGCGCGTCCGGCCAGGACGACTGGCCGAGCGCTCCGCGCGACGCCGGGGACACCCCGCGCGGGCACGAGGAGTACGAACCCACCGGCCAGTTCGCCCGTCCGGACCTCGGCGGCCCGGCGGGGCGGCGCGATCCGTTCGGCAACCGCGGCCCCGGCGACACCGGCGAGCTGCCGCAGGTGACCGACGGCCCCAGCATGTTCGAGCCGCGCCGCGCGCCCGGCGGGCCGCAGGCCGGGCAGGGGCCGTCCGACAGCGGCCAGTTCAACCGCCCCGACTACGGCCGGGGCCCGGGCGACACCGGCGAGTATGCCCGCCCGGACTTCGGCCAGGGCCCGGGCAGCACCGGTGAGTACGCCCAGCCCCGGTTCGAGGACGCCGCCCCGCGCGGTGGCCGCGGGCCCGGCGACACGGGCGAGTTCCCCCGCCCCGACTACGGCCGCGGCCCGGGCGACACCGGAGAGTTCCCCCGTCCGAACGTGGGCGGCCCCGGCGATACGGGCGAATTCCCGCGGCCCGACTACAGCCGCGGGCCCGGCGACACCGGAGAGTTCCCCCGCCCCGACTACGGCCGCGGCCCGGGCGACACGGGCGAGTTCCCGCGTCCGGACATGAGCGGCACCGGTGAGTACGCGCTGCCCCAGGACCCCCAGGGCGAGTCCGGCCGGCGTAGGAACGACCCGCTGCCGCCCGCCGCCGGTCCCGGCGACGGCCGTACCCCGATCTTCGACACCATCGAGTCGACCTGGCACCACCCACAGGTCGTGGACCCGGGCAACTCGGGCCCGCGGGACGGCGGCCGGTCGTTCCCGTCCGCGCCCTCCGCACCCGGGCCCTCCCCCAGCCGTCCCGCCTCGGCCGTACCGCCCCCCGCTCCCCGCGAGCCGCAGCCCGCGTCCCAGGGCGCGGGGGAATACTTCGCCGGATCGGGCGCCCCTGCGGGCCCGGGCGGGGCCGGACTCAACGGCCGGAGCACGGGGTCCCACTGGCGTACGTCGCCCCACAACGACGAGCGCTGGCGCCGCGCCGAGCAGATCCGCGAACCCGCGGCCGGGGGCATCACGTCATCCGGGTTGCCGCGGCGGGTGCCGCGCGCAAACCTCGTGGAGGGCGCAGCTCACCAGCAGCCGCAGCAGCCCGAAAGGACTGGGCCGCAGGTGTCTCGCGCACCGGATGACGTACGCGGAAGGCTGACCAACCTCCGCCGTGGGATCCAGCAGGGTCGCCGGGCCGGTACCGGACACGGCGACAACCATGATCGCGGCATTGGCCCGACTTACCAGCAGGAGCGTTAGTTGAGCCCGATGAGCCAGGCGGCGCAGAATCTGAACTGGTTGATCACCAACTTCGTGGACAACACCCCCGGGGTGTCCCACACCGTGGTGGTCTCCGCCGACGGACTCCTTCTGGCGATGTCCGAAGGCTTCCCCCGTGACCGAGCCGACCAGCTGGCGGCCGTGGCCTCCGGCCTGACCTCGCTCACCTCCGGAGCCTCCCGCATCTTCGAAGGCGGCGTGGTCAACCAGACCGTCGTCGAAATGGAACGAGGCTTCCTCTTCATCATGTCGATCTCCGACGGATCCTCCCTCGCCGTACTCGCCCACCCCGAGTGCGACATCGGCCTCGTCGGCTACGAGATGGCCCTCCTGGTCGATCGCGCGGGCAGCGTCCTCACCCCGGACCTGCGCGCCGAGCTCCAGGGCAGCCTGTTGAACTGATCCAACGACCATCCGACGCCAGCCCGCCCGGCCACCCGACCGGGCGGCCCTCACCGGCACCGACCGACGGCACCACCGTCACCTTGTTGTCCGACCGGAGGATCCATGACCCCGCCCCCCGCCTCGCCCGGCCCGTACGGCGGCCATCACCAAACGCCGTACGGGGGTGAAGGCGACCAGCCATTGGTGCGCCCCTATGCCATGACCGGTGGCCGGACCCGACCCCGCTACCAGCTCGCCATCGAGGCGCTGGTCAGCACCACGGCCGACCCCGTACATCTGCAGGGGCTCCTTCCCGAGCACCAGCGGATCTGCCATCTGTGCCAGGAGGTCAAGTCGGTCGCCGAGGTCTCGGCGCTGCTGAGCATCCCCCTGGGTGTGGCACGGATCCTGGTGGCGGACCTGGCGGAGGCCGGCATGGTGGCGATCCACCAGCCCGGGGGCGGTTCGGAAGCGGGCGGCACTCCGGATGTGACACTGCTCGAAAGGGTGCTCAGTGGACTTCGCAAGCTCTAGCGGCGCTCCCCCCGCCCGCGCGACCACCTCGGCGAAGATCGTGGTGGCGGGCGGCTTCGGCGTGGGCAAGACCACGTTCGTCGGCGCGGTCTCGGAGATCAATCCGCTGCGCACCGAAGCCGTGATGACATCGGCCTCGGCGGGGATCGACGATCTGAGCCACGTCCAGGACAAGACCACGACGACCGTGGCGATGGACTTCGGCCGCATCACGCTCGACGACGACCTGATCCTGTATCTGTTCGGCACCCCCGGCCAGGACCGCTTCTGGTTCATGTGGGACGACCTGGTGCGCGGCGCGATCGGCGCCGTGGTCCTGGTGGACACCCGGCGGCTGGCCGACTGCTTCCCCGCCGTCGACTACTTCGAGAACTCCGGGCTGCCCTTCGTCATCGCCCTCAACGGCTTCGAGGGCCAGCAGCCCTACAACCCCGAAGAGGTCCGCGAGGCGCTGCAGATCGGCCCGGACACCCCCATCATCACCACCGACGCCCGCCACCGCAGCGAGGCCAAGAGCGCGCTCATCACCCTGGTCGAGCACGCGCTGATGGCCCGGCTCAAGTAGGGGTCGGCGAAAGGGAAGTTGTCGGAAAACCGACGTAGGGCGGGCCGTGTCCAACGACACGGCCCGCTCGTCATTCATAACGTTTCGACAGAGATATGCACCGGCCCTCGATACGGAGTGCGATCGGGCAGCTCCGGTGCGCACTCAAATAGTTCGGTATTCGGCACGTCTCAGCCATAACGCCCCTTTTTTCTCTGGTCTAGACAACGCACTGAACGTTTTGCGCACTGTTTGGAAAGCACCCACGCGGCGTGCTGGAATTCGCTGAACTGGGCAGTCAGGGCTCAGCTGGGAGCGGCACGAATGAGGTGCCGATGCCGAGAGGTTGTTGGTCGAGTGAGGCGAAGCAAACCGGACCCCGCGCATGAGGCGCGCGGGAACTTCAGCCCGCCGCCGCGTACAGACACGGCGGCGCCGTCCGCCGTGGCAACGGAGCCGCCAGCACCCAGCGGTCGCCGGATCTCCCCTCGGAACTGGCGGGTGCGCCGCCGGCTGTACGCGATCCTGCTCATCCCCGTGCTCGTCGCCCTGGTCTTCGGTGGCTTCCAGGTCGCCGCATCGGTCTCCACCTGGAACGAGGCGCGGGACGCCGAGCGCACCGCCCGGGTCGTCCGGGCCGCCACCAGCTACGCCCACGCCCTGATCAACGAGCGCGACCTGACCGCGGGCCCGCTGCTCAGCGGCACCAACGAGGCCACGGTGGCCAAGGCCCGGGCCGCCAGCGACGCGGCGAAGAGGGATTTCGACGAGGCCGTCGCCGACATGCCGCAGACGGCGAGCCTGAAACGCCGCCTCAAGGCGTTCAGAGACAGCGAACCGCAGCTGGCCGCCCTGCGCCAGAGCGCCTACACCGACCGACTGAACGGTGTGAAGACCGAAGAGGGCTATGTCACCGTCGAGCACGGGCTGACCGAGTTCGCCAATGAACTGGGCCTGGGCACCGGCAACATCACGTCTTACGGACGTACCGTCTACGCGGTATCCCTGGCCAAGGGCGCGGAGTCGCTGCAGCGCTCCATCGGCACCCATCTGCTGGTGCGGCCCGGCCCGTCCGAGACCGACCGCAAGACCCAGCTCACCGCCTTCACCTCGTACGTCTACCTCGAGCGCATCGCGTTCGGGGAGTTCGAGGCCGCCGGGACCCCGCAGGACGTGACCCGGCTCGAGGACACCCTCGCCGCGGCGGAGAAGCGTGCGCAGACGCAAATCGCCGAGGCGAAGCGCAAGGCCGAGGCGGCCGGGAAGAAGTTCGTGGCGCCGCCCGACATGGACCAGATGCTCAAGGCCATCGGCAGCGGCGCGAGCCCCGCGGCGCTGGACACCCAGGGGATCACCCCGGACACCTGGTTCAACGCCTCCACGCTCAAGTTCAACGCCTACCGGGACGTCGAGCAGACCCTGGTGAACAAGGCCGTTGCCGAGGCGGCGCAGATCTCGTCGGACGCCCGGCGCGACGCGATCGTGAACGGCGCGATCGTGGTGCTGGCGCTCCTCGCCGCCTTCTTCGTGGCCGGGCGGATGGCCCGCTCGATGAGCCATTCGATGGGGCAACTGCGCAACGCCGCCTTCGACGTCGCCGAGAAGCGGCTGCCGGCGGTGGTCGACCAGCTCTCCCGCACCGACCCCGGACGGGTGGACACCCGGGTCAGCTCGATACCGATCAACACCCGGGACGAGATCGGCGAGGTGGCCCGCGCCTTCGACCAGGTGCACCGCGAGGCGATCCGGCTCGCGGCCGAGCAGGCGATGCTGCGCGGCGGCGTCAACGCGATCTTCACCAACCTTTCCAGTCGCAACCAGGGACTGATCGAGCGGCAGCTCACCCTGATCTCCGAGCTGGAGAGCCGGGAGGCCGATCCGGACCAGCTGGAGCACCTCTTCCGGCTGGACCACCTGGCCACCCGCATGCGGCGCAACGGCGAGAACCTGCTGATCCTCGCGGGCGAGGAGCCCGGCCGCCGCTGGAACCAGCCGGTGCCGCTGATCGACGTGTTGCGGGCCGCCTCCTCCGAGGTGGAGTCCTACGAGCGGATCGAGCTGGCCGGGATCTCCGAGGGCGAGATCCACGGCACCGCGGTGACCGACCTGGTGCACCTCCTGGCCGAGCTGCTGGAGAACGCCACCACCTTCTCCTCCCCGCACACCAAGGTGCGGGTCACCTCGACCCGGCTGCCCGATGGCCGGGTGGTGGTGGAGATCCACGACAAGGGCATCGGGCTGACCGCCGAGGACTTCGCCGACATCAACCACAAGCTGGCCCATCCGCCGACGGTGGACGCCTCGGTGTCCCAGCGCATGGGCCTCTTCGTGGTCGGCCGACTCGCCGACCGGCACGGCATCCGGGTCCAGCTGCGCCCCTCCGGGGAGCAGGCGGGCACCACCTCGCTGGTGATGCTGCCCGAGGCGATCACCCATGGCGGCGGCGGCGAGGAGCTGCCCCAGGACGACTTCACGGTCTCCCGGATCGTCCCCGAGCCGCGGCCCGAGCCCGCCTACGAGGACGTGGCCGAGCTGTCCTCGCGCACCGCCGCCGAGCTGGGCTTCGACGACTCCGCCTACGACCGGGACCAGGGGCAGAACCAGTTCCAGGGCCAGTACAGCGGAATGGGGGCCACCCCGGCCGAGCAGGACCCCCGGCAGGACCAGGCGGCCTCCGACCCGCTGGCGCAGTCCGGCTACCAAAATTCGGCCTTTGCGCAACCGGAAGCGGACTACACAACTCAAACGGAATCCGAACAGCAGCCGTACATCGGCTATAACTCACCCTCCCAGCAGGGAGAGTGGGGCGATTCCGGATCTTTCGAGATGCCCTTCGCGCCGCAGTTCGGGACCGAAGCGGAATCGGGACCCAGCGCTCCCGAAGTTTCTCGTGACCGCGTAGAGTTCCACCGTCCGGGCCCTTCCCCGAGTGGCATCCACTCCATGACCGACGCGGGGCTTCCGCGGCGTGACAAGCAGTGGCAGCCGTCCGGGGACACCGGGGCACAGGGGATGGTCGGGGACCCGGCGGCGCCCGCGGCGCCGGAGCGGCCCCAGCAGGCCCCCCAGCAGCAGGAGGACGGTGCCCCGTGGCAGTCGGAGAACGACCAGCGCTGGCACCGTGCCGAGCGGCTGCGCGAGCCGACGGCCGGCGGGGTCACATCGTCCGGCCTGCCCCGCCGGGTGCCCAAGGCCAATCTGGTCGAGGGCGCCGCGGAGCCGACCGGACAGGGCGGCCCCCAGGTCTCCCGCGCCCCGGAGGACGTCCGCGGCAGGCTGAGCAACCTGCGCCGCGGCGTCCAGCGGGGACGTGACGCGAGGCCCGGTACCCCCGGGCGTGACCAGCATGACCGACAGGGCTTCGGCCCCGGCAGCACCTACGATCAGGAGCGTTAGTGTGAGCCCGATGAGCCAGGCGGCGCAGAACCTGAACTGGTTGATCACCAACTTCGTGGACAACACCCCCGGGGTGTCCCACACCGTGGTGGTCTCCGCCGACGGACTCCTTCTGGCGATGTCCGAAGGCTTCCCCCGTGACCGAGCCGACCAACTGGCGGCCGTGGCCTCCGGTCTCACCTCGCTCACCTCCGGAGCCTCCCGCATCTTCGAAGGCGGCGTGGTCAACCAGACCGTCGTCGAAATGGAACGAGGCTTCCTCTTCATCATGTCGATCTCCGACGGATCCTCCCTCGCCGTACTCGCCCACCCCGAGTGCGACATCGGCCTCGTCGGCTACGAGATGGCCCTGCTCGTCGATCGCGCGGGCAACGTCCTGACCCCCGATCTGCGTGCGGAATTGCAGGGCAGTCTTCTCAACTAGCAAACATGGAGTGCGTTTCGCGCCACCGCGCCATAGGGTGCGGTGGCGCGACCGGCAAGACAGGCGAGTTGGAGGAGGACACGTGGCAACGCCCCCTAGCGGATATCCGTACGCCCACGGGCAGCCGTCCGAGCCGCGCGGAGAAGGCCCAGTCAAGCGCTACAACTTCCCCTCCGCACCCAGCCGCCAGGCCCGCTCCCCACAGCAGCCGGAGCCCCAGCGGGAGCAGCAGCCCCCGCGACGGCAGCAACAGCGGCCCCAGCAACAGCCGTACACGCCCTCCTACGCGCCTCCCGGGCCGTCGGAGGGGTCCTGGTACGACGCGCCGCCCGCGCCGCGTATCGAGCCCGTACAGCCGCCGGAGCACCCCGCCCCGGAGCCTTCCTCCCCCGCGGGCGGCACTCATAACCCTCTGGTGCGCCCGTACGCCATGACAGGGGGCCGGACCCGGCCCCGGTACCAGCTCGCCATCGAGGCGCTGGTACACACCACGGCCGATCCCGCCCAGCTCCAGGGCCAACTGCCCGAGCACCAGCGGATCTGCCATCTGTGCCGCGAGATCAAGTCGGTCGCCGAGATCTCCGCACTGCTCACCATTCCCCTCGGCGTAGCCCGCATCCTCGTAGCCGACCTGGCCGAGGCGGGGCTCGTCGCGATTCATCAGCCCGGCGGCGACGAGTCCGCCGGCGGTCAGCCTGACGTGACACTGCTCGAAAGGGTGCTCAGTGGACTTCGCAAGCTCTAGCGGTGCAGCCCGCTCCACCACCTCCGCGAAGATCGTGGTGGCGGGCGGCTTCGGCGTGGGCAAGACCACGTTCGTCGGCGCGGTCTCGGAGATCAACCCGCTGCGCACCGAAGCCGTGATGACCTCCGCCTCGGCGGGGATCGACGATCTCACCCACGCGCCGGACAAGACCACCACCACGGTGGCCATGGACTTCGGCCGCATCACGCTGGACCAGGACCTGATCCTGTATCTGTTCGGCACCCCCGGCCAGGACCGCTTCTGGTTCATGTGGGACGACCTGGTGCGCGGTGCCATCGGCGCGGTCGTCCTGGTGGACACCCGCCGCCTCGCCGACTGCTTCCCGGCGGTCGACTACTTCGAGAACTCCGGGCTGCCCTTCGTCATCGCCCTCAACGGCTTCGACGGGCACCAGCCCTACAACCCCGAAGAGGTCCGCGAGGCCCTGCAGATCGGCCCCGACGCGCCGATCATCACCACCGACGCCCGCCACCGCAGCGAGGCCAAGAGCGCGCTCATCACCCTGGTCGAGCACGCGCTGATGGCCCGGCTGCGCTAGCCGAGGCCGACGGCGGAAGCCAAAATCCCCTGCTCTCCGGAGGAGAACAGGGGATTTGTGCGTTTCGGCGGGCCCTCTCAGGCGTCCGGGCGGTGTGCGGCCTTCAGGTCCGGGCGGTGTGCGGCCGTCCGGGCACGGCTGCGCCCGCGGGCGCCCTGGCCGCTCAGCCCTGCCAGCTGTGCGGCGCGCTGAACGCCGGGCGGCGCTCCAGACGGCGCCAGCGGGCGGCACTGCGGCTGGGGCGGGTGGAGCCGGCGGCCCGGTGGGTGCCGGCGGCCGCGCGGGCGAGCAGCACCGCGGTGACCGCGGCCAGTTCCTCGGCGTCGGCGTGGCCCTTCTCGACCCGGACCAGGGTGGCCGCCGCCGCGGCGGCGGGATCGGCGATATCGCTGGATGTGCTCACGGTTGTCTCTTCTCCCTTGTCGCGCGGATCCCGCGCGAGGTCATGAACGTGAGGGTTACTGCGGCGGGTTGCCGTGCTTGCGGGACGGCAGGTCGGCGTGCTTGTCGCGCAGCATCGCCAGGGACCGGATCAGGACCTCACGGGTTTCGGCCGGGTCGACCACATCGTCGACCAGCCCCCGCTCGGCCGCGTAGTAAGGGTGCATCAGCTCGGACTTGTACTCCTTGACCATGCGGGCGCGCATGGCCTCGGGGTCGTCAGCGTCGGCGATCTGACGGCGGAAGATCACGTTGGCGGCGCCCTCGGCACCCATCACCGCGATCTCGTTGGTCGGCCAGGCGTAGGTCAGGTCGGCCCCGATGGACTGGGAGTCCATCACGATGTAGGCGCCGCCGTAGGCCTTGCGCAGGATCACGGAGATCCGCGGCACGGTCGCGTTGCAGTACGCGTACAGCATCTTGGCGCCGTGCCGGATGATCCCGCCGTGCTCCTGGTCCACACCGGGCAGGAAGCCGGGCACGTCGAGGAAGGTGACCAGCGGGATGTTGAAGGCGTCGCACATCTGGATGAAGCGCGCGGACTTCTCCGACGCCTCGATGTCCAGCACCCCGGCCAGCGACTGCGGCTGGTTGGCGATGATGCCGACCACCTGGCCGTCGAGCCGGGTCAGCGCGCAGATGATGTTGGTCGCCCAGCGCTCGTGGACCTCGAGGTACTCGCCGTCGTCGACGATCTCCTCGATGACCTTGCGCATGTCGTACGGCCGGTTGCCGTCGGCCGGGACGAGGTCGAGCAGCGAGTCGCCGCGCCGGGAGGCCGGGTCGTCGGACTCGACGGCCGGCGGGTTCTCGCGGTTGTTCTGCGGCAGCAGCGACAGGAGGTAGCGGACCTCCTCCAGGCAGGTCTCCTCGTCGTCATAGGCGAAGTGGCACACGCCCGAGGTCTCGGCGTGCACATCCGCGCCGCCCAGCCCGTTCTGGCTGACCTTCTCGCCCGTCACCGCCTGGACCACATCGGGTCCGGTGATGAACATCTGCGAGGTCTCCCGGACCATGAAGACGAAGTCCGTCAGCGCCGGGGAGTACGCCGCGCCGCCCGCGCACGGGCCGAGCATCACGCTGATCTGGGGGATGACACCGGACGCCTTGGTGTTCCGCTGGAAGATGCCCCCGTAGCCGGCGAGCGCCGAGACGCCCTCCTGGATGCGGGCACCGGCGCCGTCGTTGAGGGACACCAGCGGCGCCCCGGCCGAGATGGCCATGTCCATGATCTTGTGGATCTTGGTCGCGTGGGCCTCCCCCAGCGCCCCGCCGAAGATCCTGAAGTCGTGTGCGTAGACGAACACCGTCCGTCCGTGGACGGTCCCCCAGCCGGTGACGACACCGTCGGTGTAAGGCCTCTTGGCCTCGAGACCGAACCCGGTCGCACGATGCCGCCGCAGCGGCTCCACCTCGTTGAAGGACCCGTCGTCAAGCAGCAGATCGATCCGCTCGCGAGCCGTCAGCTTCCCCTTGGCCTTCTGGGCCTCGGTCGCCCGCTCGCTCGGGCCGCGCCGAGCCTGCTCGCGAATCGCGTGCAGCTCGGCGACGCGCCCGCGAACGTCACTCGCCTCAGCAGGCGCACCTTCGAGATTGGTCATGCAATGACGGTACGTTCCCGGACCCCCGGAAACGCATGTCAATTCCCTACAACGTCGGGGGCGTTTTGGTGGGCAGGCGGAACAGAACTGGACAGCGGCTTTCTCACTACCTGGTGTCCCAAAGGACTATCGGCCCTGTTGGCACCCCACAAACCTCCAGGCCGCGCCCGTGCGGGGGCCGCACGCGACCACCCGGATGGGCGGCGTCCGCCGGAGCGGCCGTGCGGCCGGACCGGGCAACGGAGCGGGTCCGCCCGCGCTCCGCTGCCCGCACCCTACTCCGGCGGCGGCCGGAGCCGCACCATCCGCATATCCCGCCGCCCGGCCGGCGTCACTCCCGGGGGTCCACCCCGGCCCGCAGCAGCCCGTAGGCGTAGGCGTCGTCCAGGGCCTGCCAGGACGCGGCGATCACGTTCTCCCCGACGCCCACGGTCGACCACTCCCCCTGGCCGTCCGCGGTGGAGACCAGTACCCGGGTCGTGGACTCGGTGCCGTGCTTGCCTTCCAGGATGCGGACCTTGTAGTCCACCAGCTCCATCGTCGCCAGCTGCGGGTAGATCCGCTCAAGGCCCACCCGCAGCGCCCGGTCCAGCGCGTTGACCGGACCGTTGCCCTCCGCCGTGGCGACGATCCGCTCGCCCTTGGCCCAGAGCTTCACGGTGGCCTCGTTGGCGTGGGTGCCGTCCGGGCGGTCCTCGACGATCGCCCGCCAGGACTCGACGCGGAAGAAGCGGCGGGGACGGCCCTCGACCTCCTGGCGCAGCAGCAGCTCGAAGGAGGCGTCGGCGGCCTCGTAGGTGTAGCCCGCGAGCTCCCGCTCCTTGACCCGCTCCACGATCCGGCCCACCAGCGCCCGGTCGTCGCCGAGGTCGATGCCCAGCTCCTTGCCCTTGAGCTCGATCGACGCCCGTCCGGCCATGTCGGAGACGAGCATCCGCATGGTGTTGCCGACCCGCTCGGGGTCGGTGTGCTGGTACAGATCCGGGTCGATCTTGATCGCGGAGGCGTGCAGTCCGGCCTTGTGGGCGAAGGCGGAAACACCCACATAGGGCTGGTGAGTGGACGGCGTCAGATTGACGACCTCGGCGATCGCGTGCGAGATCCGGGTCATCTCCTCCAGGGCGCCCTCCGGCAGCACCCGGCGGCCGTACTTGAGCTCCAGGGCCGCGACGACGGGGAAGAGGTTGGCGTTGCCCACCCGCTCGCCGTAGCCGTTGGCCGTGCACTGGACGTGGGTGGCGCCCGCGTCCACGGCGGCGAGGGTGTTGGCGACCGCGCAGCCGGTGTCGTCCTGGGCGTGGATGCCCAGCCGCGCCCCGGTGTCGGCCAGCACGGTGCGGACCACCGCGTCGATCTGGCCGGGGAGCATGCCGCCATTGGTGTCGCAGAGGATCACCACCTCGGCGCCCGCCTCATGGGCGGCGGAGACGACCTGCTTGGCGTAGGGGGCGTTGGCGCGGTAGCCGTCGAAGAAGTGCTCGCAGTCGAGGAAGACCCGGCGGCCCTGGGACCGCAGATGGGCGACGGTGTCGCGGACCATCGCGAGGTTCTCCTCGAGCGTGGTGCGCAGGGCCAGCTCCACATGGCGGTCGTGGGACTTCGCCACCAGGGTGATCACCGGCGCCCCGGACTCCAGCAACGCCCTGACCTGGGCGTCGTCCTCGGCGCGCACTCCCGCCTTGCGGGTGGCGCCGAACGCCACCAGCTGGGCGTGTTTGAAGTCGATCTCGGCGCGGGCCCGGGCGAAGAACTCCGTGTCGCGCGGGTTGGCGCCGGGCCAGCCGCCCTCGATGAAGCCCACGCCGAAGTCGTCCAGGTGACGGGCGATGGTCAGCTTGTCCGCGACCGTGAGGTTGATGCCCTCGCGCTGCGCTCCGTCGCGCAGGGTGGTGTCGAAGACATGGAAGCTGTCGTCGGGCAGATCCTTCATGGTTGGTCTGGCTCCTGTCGGATGGATCTCGGTCTACCGGAATATCCGGTTCCGCGCCCTCCTATGATCCCTCGCGCTTCGCCTCCGGCGGGATGGCCCGGAAAACGAAAAGACCCCTCGCGGGTGCGAGAGGTCTGCGCGCGGGTCTGGGGCACGATGGCCGCCCCGTACCGGGTCGTACGGGCGGTCACTGCGGACCGGCGCGCCTGCTGCCCATAATCATGGCGAACGAGAGCACGGGGGAAGTCTGGCACATTCCGACCCCCGCGCTCCCATCCGTCTCACCATGCGAACCTCCGGTGTCAACCAGGTGACGCCCGAAGGCGGCCCGGGGTCAGCCCAGGGGGTGCATCCAGCCGCGCGGGTCCGGCGCGGCGCCGGTCTGGATGTCCAGCAGCGCCCTGCGCAGCCGCATCGTCACCTCGCCCGGCTCCCCGTCGGCCACCGTCCAGCTCGCCCGGGTGGACTTGACCGAGCCGACCGGGGTGATCACGGCCGCCGTGCCACAGGCGAAGACCTCGGTGAGGGTCCCGTCGGCGTTGCCCTCGCGCCAGTCGTCGACGGAGATCCGGCCCTCGCCGACCTCGTAGCCGAGGTCGGCGGCGATCTCCAGCAGCGAGGCGCGGGTGATCCCCGGCAGCAGCGAACCGGACAGCTCGGGGGTCACGATGCGGTTCCCGTACACGAAGTACAGGTTCATCCCGCCCATCTCCTCGATCCAGCGGCGCTCGGTCGCGTCCAGCCAGACCACCTGGTCACAGCCCTGCTCGGCGGCCTGTGCCTGGGCGACCAGGGAGGCCGCGTAGTTGCCGCCGGTCTTGGCCGCGCCGGTGCCGCCGGGCGCGGCGCGGACGTACTCCTCCGAGAGCCAGACCGAGACCGGCTGCACACCGCCGGGGAAGTAGGCCCCGGCCGGGGAGGCGATCACCACGAAAAGGAACTCGTTCGCGGGCCGGACCCCGAGCCCGACCTCGGTGGCGAACATGAAGGGCCGCAGGTAGAGGGACTGCTCCCCGTGGCCAGGCACCCACGCCTTGTCCTGGGTGACCAGCGCGTCACACGCCGCGATGAAGGTCTCGACGGGGAGCTCCGGCATGCCCATGCGGCGCGCGGACGCCTGGAACCGCTCGGCGTTCTGGTCGGGGCGGAACGTGGCCACGCTGCCGTCCGGCCGGCGGTACGCCTTGAGCCCCTCGAAGATCGTCTGGGCGTAGTGCAGCGTCATGTTCGCCGGGTCGAGCGACAGCGGGGCGTACGGCACGAGCTGGGCCTCGTGCCAGCCACGGCCCTCCGTCCACTTGACCGTCACCATGTGATCGGTGAAGTGGCGGCCGAATCCGGGGTTGGCCAGGATCTTCTCCCGCTCGGCGGCGGGAAGGGGGTGGGAGGAGGGCTTGAGCTCGATCGTGGGCGTCGTCATGGCAGGTAGTCCTTCACCTTCGATTGTGGCGGACCGCGCTCGCACCATCCTGCCCGCAAGCGGTATGAGGACGTCCAAGCTCTTCTTCACACAGCGGCCCCACCGGGGATTATCTCCTAGGTGGGGCCGGGGAAGGAGCGTGGTGCAACGCGCGGCCCAAGGTCGATGGTCGCACCCAGCCGCGCGCTGGCACAGGCTGGGGTCAGCCGGATACTCGGGCGGCGAGCGCGTCGCCGATCTCGTCGGTGGTGCGCGGCCCGGCCGCGTCCCGCTCGGCGAGGTCCGATGCGACGGCGGCCTCGATACGGGCCGCCTCGTCCCCGTGGCCGAGGTGCGACAGCAGCAGGGCCACCGACAGCACGGTCGCCGTCGGGTCGGCCTTGCCGGTGCCCGCGATGTCCGGCGCGGAGCCGTGGACCGGCTCGAACATCGACGGGAAGGCGCCGGAGGGGTTGATGTTGCCGCTCGCGGCGAGCCCGATACCGCCGGTGACGGCGGCGGCGAGGTCGGTGAGGATGTCACCGAAGAGGTTGTCGGTGACGATCACGTCAAAACGCTCCGGCTGGGTGACGAAGAAGATCGTCGCGGCGTCGACGTGCAGATAGTCGGTGGTGACCTCGGGGTACTCCTGGCCGACCCGGTCGAAGGTGTTCTTCCACAGGTGGCCGGCGTGCACCAGGACGTTGTTCTTGTGCACGAGGGTCAGCTTCTTGCGCGGACGGGCGGCCGCGCGCTGGTAGGCGTCCCGTACCACCCGCTCGACCCCGTGGGCGGTGTTCAGGCTGACCTCGGTGGCGACCTCGTCCGGGGTGCCGGTGCGCATCGAGCCGCCGTTGCCCACGTACGGGCCCTCGGTGCCCTCGCGGACGACCACGAAGTCGATGTCGGGGCGGCCGGCCAGCGGGGTCGGGGTGTTCGGGAAGAGCTTGGACGGACGCAGGTTGACGTAGTGGTCGAAGGCGAAGCGCAGCTTGAGCAGCAGCCCGCGCTCGAGCACGCCCGAGGGCACCGACGGGTCGCCGATGGCGCCGAGCAGGATCGCGTCGTGGTCCTTCAGCGACTCCAGCTCCGCGTCCGGCAGGGTGTCGCCGGTGGCGTGCCAGCGCTGGGCGCCGAGATCATAACTCCGGGTCTCCAGCTTCACGTCCTGCGGAAGGGCGGCGGAGAGGACCTTCAGACCCTGTGCCACGACTTCCTGGCCGATACCGTCACCGGGGATCACTGCGAGGCGAATGCTGCGAGACATACCCGGACCCTACTCCTCGTCCCATGGGTTGACATAGGCATTCCATCATTCGGACGGCCGCCCAGCGGCAATCACCCGTTCACCCCCTGTATGGTGCGCCGTTGACCGCTCGGGGGACATTCCGGTCCATGGACACACCACGGTTCGGCGTACCGGAGCGGCTCGCCCAGCGGATGACCACGGCGGAGCAGCACGAGTATCTGCGGGCCCGGCTCTCCCGCCGCCGGGTGCTGCGCGGGGGCGCCGCCACGGCGGGCACGGCCGCGGGCGCGGGGCTGCTGGGCGGCGCGGCGTGCGCCGCCGACACCAGGAAGCCGGCGCCGGCCGCGAGCCCGAAGCCGGGGGCCGCCACGGTGAGCGGCGCGCTGGTCGCCCCGTTCGGCCGTCATCTGGCCTTCGGTGCCGAGCCGCGGACCCAGATGCGGATCTCCTGGCAGGTGCCGTTCGCGGTGCGCGAGCCGTACGTGCGGATCGGCACCAGCCCGCTGGAGCTCAGCCGCAAGGTCGAGGCCGAGGTCCGCCATCTGCACACCCCGTCGCTGGGCGACCGGCTGCCCGCGGTCGACCAGTTCTATCTGCACGCCGCGGTGGACGGTCTGCGCCCCGGGGTCACCTACTACTACGGCGTGGGCCACGCGGGCCGCGATCCGGCAGAGCCGCGTCACTTCGCGTCCGTGGGCACCTTCCGCACCGCGCCGGACCGGCCCGGGACGTTCGTCTTCACCGCCTTCGGGGACCAGGGGGTGAGCTATGACGCGCTCGCCAACGACCAGTTGATCCTCGGCCAGAACCCGGCGTTCCACCTGCACGCCGGGGATCTGTGCTACGCGGACACCACCGGCCACGGGAAGAAGTCCGACCTCTATGACGCCCGGGTCTGGGACTCCTTCCTCGCCCAGACCGACGCGGTCGCGGCGAGCGTGCCGTGGATGGTGACGACCGGCAACCACGACATGGAGGCGTGGTACTCCCCCGACGGCTACGGCGGCCAGCTGGCCCGCTGGTCGCTGCCCGGGAACGGCCCGGACCCGCGCAAGGCGCCCGGCGTCTACGCGTTCGTCTACGGGAACGTGGGCGTGGTCGCCCTGGACGCCAATGACGTGTCGTACGAGATCCCCGCCAACAAGGGGTACACCGGCGGTGCGCAGACCCGCTGGCTGGACCGGAAGCTGGGGCAGCTGCGCAACCGGCCAGGCGTCGACTTCCTGGTGGTTTTCTTCCACCACTGCGCCTACTCCACCACCAGCGCCCACGCCTCGGACGGCGGGGTGCGCGACGCATGGGTGCCGCTGTTCGACAAGCACCAGGTGGACCTGGTCATCAACGGCCACAACCACGTCTACGAACGGACCGACGCGATCCGGGGCGGCAAGGTCGCCCGCCGGGTCCCGGTGGACGGGAGCGCCGACGCGGTGCGCGACGGGATCGTCTACGTGACGGCGGGCGGGGCGGGCGCGAAGCTCTACGAGTTCCCGGTGCCCGACAGCCACCGGGGGCACATCAAGGACCTCGACGAGGTGAAGACCTACCACTGGAGCGAGGACGGCGGGAAGAACCGGGACAGCGCGGAGTGGTCCCGGGTCCGCTACACCGGCTTCTCGTTCCTCGCGGTGAAGGTGGAGCCGGGCCCCCGCCCCCGGCTCACGGTCACGGCCCTGGCGGAGTCGGGCGAGCGGGTGGACCGCTTCGAGGTCACCCGGCCCCGGCGCCCGTGAGAGGTCACCCGGCCCGGCGCCGCCGGTGCGGGGTCACCCCGCCCTGCGTCAGTGACCGGTCACGCCGCCGTTGTCCCGGCGGTCGAGGGCGCGCTGGAGCGCGGCGGCCGCCTTCTTGCGGTCGGTGTCGTCGGTCTTGCGGCGGAGCCTGCGGACAGTCGTCTCGGCCATGATCACATCTCCTCTGCTGAACCCGGTGGACGCCCGGGAGGAAGGAAAGCTCTCCGAGAAAGTGGCTGCCGGAAGGGGCGGGGGCCTGGGTGCGGCAGGGGTCACCTGCGCGATGTGCACCGGCCGCGGCCGCCATCGCTGGATGCAGCGAGACGTTCGGCTTCCACAAAAGTAAGGCAGCGGAGCGTCAGTGTCTGCACAATTAGTCGGACGTCCTACTATCTGAGACGCGAACAGCGTGACATCGGCCACTGACCCAGGGTGATCACCTATCGGCACCGGGCCGAGGGTCGAGGCCGACCCCCGTCCGACCTCGACCAACGGCGGTCGATCGCACGTCCGTGGGCGTCCCCGCGCCTGGTTACCCACGTAAACTGCGGTAAATAGTGCCTACTTGACTGCTTGACGCTAGCACCGCCGCACATCGGGCGTCCACAGATTTCCCCCTACGCGCCCCCGGACAGCGCCGCGCCCCCGGACCGCTTCGGTGCGGTACGGGGGCGCGGGTCACCAGGGCCCGAGGGTCAGCCCATGTGCGGGTAGCGGTACTCGGTCGGCGGGACCAGGGTCTCCTTGATGGAGCGGGTGGAGGTCCAGCGCATCAGGTTCTGCTTGGCGCCCGCCTTGTCGTTGGTGCCGGAGGCGCGGCCGCCGCCGAAGGGCTGCTGCCCGACGACGGCACCGGTCGGCTTGTCGTTGATGTAGAAGTTGCCGGCCGCGAACCGCAGCGCCTCGCAGGCGGCGGCCGCCGCCGCGCGGTCCTGGGCGATGACGGCGCCGGTCAGCCCGTACGGGGCGGCCGACTCCATCTGCCGGAGCATCGCGTCGTACTCCTCGTCCTCGTAGACCAGCACCCCGAGGATCGGGCCGAAGTACTCGTCCTTGAAGATCTCGTTCTCCGGGTCGGTGGAGACCAGCACGGTCGGGCGGACGAACCAGCCCTCGCCGTCGTCGTAGGAGCCGCCCGCGACGACCTCGATCGTGGGGTCGGACTTCGCCCGGTCGATCGCCGCCTTGTTCTTGGCGAAGGCGCGCTCGTCGATGACCGCGCCCATGAAGTTGCCGAGGTCGGCCACGTCGCCCATGGTCAGCCCGTTGACCTCGGTGGCGAACTCCTCCTTGAGGCCGTTCTCCCACAGGGAGCGCGGCACATAGGCGCGGGAGGCCGCGGAGCACTTCTGGCCCTGGAACTCGAAGGCGCCGCGGGTCATCGCCGTCTTGAGCACCGCCGGGTCGGCGGAGGGGTGGGCGACGATGAAGTCCTTGCCGCCGGTCTCACCGACCAGCCGCGGATAGGTCTTGTAGTTCTCGATGTTGTTGCCGACCGTCTTCCACAGGTACTGGAAGGTGCGGGTCGAACCGGTGAAGTGGATGCCCGCGAGGTCCGGGTGGGCCAGCGCCACCTCGGAGACCTCCTTGCCGTCGCCCGTGACCAGGTTGATCACACCCTTGGGCAGCCCGGCCTCCTCCAGCACCTCCATCAGCAGCACGGCGGCGTGGGTCTGGGTCGGGGACGGCTTCCAGACCACCACATTGCCCATCAGGGCGGGGGCGGTCGGGAGGTTGCCCGCGATCGCGGAGAAGTTGAAGGGGGTGATCGCATAGACGAACCCCTCCAGCGGCCGGTGGTCGGTGCGGTTCCAGACCCCGGGCGAGTTGGTCACCGGCTGCTCGGCCAGGATCTGGCGGGCGAAGTGGACGTTGAAGCGCCAGAAGTCGATCAGCTCACAGGGGGTGTCGATCTCCGCCTGCTGCGCGGTCTTCGACTGGCCCAGCATGGTGGACGCGGCCAGCGTCTCCCGCCAGGGGCCGGAGAGCAGATCGGCGGCCTTGAGGATGACCGCGGCACGGTCGTCGAAGCTGAGCGCGCGCCACGCCGGGGCAGCGGTCAGGGCGGCGTCGATCGCGTCCTGCGCGTCCGCCCGCGTGGCGTTGCCGTAGGTGCCCAGGCGGGCGGAGTGTTTGTGCGGCTGGACGACGTCGAAGCGCTCCCCCGCCCCCATCCGCTTCTGGCCGCCGATGGTCATCGGCAGATCGATGGGGTTCTCGCCGAGCTCCTTGAGCTTGGTCTCGAGGCGGGTGCGCTCCGGGGTGCCGGGGGCGTAGGTGTGCACCGGCTCGTTCACCGGCACGGGGACCTGGGTGACGGCGTCCATGATGGCCGTTGTCTCCTTCGATCGTCGGGGGCGTCGGGGGTTTACGAGGTCTGGATCCCGGAGCGGTCAGCGGCGGCCGACCAGCGAGCGCAGGAAGAAGGTGAGGTTGGCGGGGCGCTCCGCGAGGCGGCGCATGAAGTACCCATACCAGTCTGTGCCATACGGGACATAAACCCGCATACGGTGACCCTCCGCCACCAGCCGCTCCTGCTCGGCCGCACGGATCCCGTACAGCATCTGGAACTCGTACTCGTCCAGTTTGCGCCCGAGGCGGTGGGCCAGGTCCTGGGCGATGGCGACCATGCGCGGATCGTGCGAGCCGATCATGGGATAGCCCTCACCGGCCATCAGGATCTTCAGACAGCGCACATACGAGCGGTCCACCTCGCGCTTGTCCCGGAAGGCGACGCTCGCCGGTTCGTTGTACGCGCCCTTCACCAGCCGTACCCGGGAGCCTTCCCCGGCCAGCGCCCGGCAGTCGTCCTCGGTCCGGAAGAGATAGGACTGGAGGACCGCCCCGGTCTGCGGGAAGCGGGTGCGCAGCTCCCCGAGGATGGCGAGGGTGGAGTCCACCGTGGTGTGGTCCTCCATGTCGAGGGTGACCGTGGTGCCCGCCGCGGCGGCGGCCTCCACGACCGGGGTCACATTGGCCAGCGCCAGCTCGTGGCCCCCGGGCAGCGCCTGGCCGAAGGCGGAGAGCTTCACGGACATCTCCGCGCGCCCGCCCAGCCCCTCGGCGGCCAGCGCCTCGGTCAGCGCCAGATAGGCGTCACGGCTGCGCAGCGCCTCCGACCGGTCGGTCACGTCCTCGCCCAGATGGTCAAAAGTGACGTCCAGGCCGCGGGCGGTCAGCGCCCGCACCGCCGCCAGCGACTCGGCCAGCCGCTCCCCGGCGACGAAGCGGTCCACCATGGGGCGGGTGACCGGCGCGGCCGAGACGATACGGCGGATGGCGGCACTGCGCGAAGCGGCGAGCAGCACGGGTCCCAGCACGGGGCACCTCCACGATGACGGCCGATGAACGGCATCGACGACTCACCGTGAAACTTAAGGATGGCGCGGATTCCGGACCATCGACAGCTGTCACGCATCCGTGGCCGGGATCTCAGACATCTGTATGAGAATGTGGAGGGCAGAAGCGGGAAGAGGCGGGACCCATGCGCGACGACTACCAGCAGCTGGTGGACGAGATCACGGCGGTGCTCCGGGCACCCGCGACCCTGGAGAACCGCGACTTCGCACTGATCGCCTTCGGCGCCCAGGACAGCGAGGACAGCGATGGCACGGCGGAGCCCGCGCTGGACCCGGTGCGCACCCGCTCGATCCTCCAGCGCCGCTCGACGGCGGCGGTGCGGGCCTGGTTCGAGGCGTTCGGGATCGCCCGGGCGCAGGCGCCGCTGCGGATTCCGCCCGATCCGGCGGCCGGGGTGTTCATGGGCCGCATCTGTCTGCCGGTACGGCACCGCGGAGTGGTGCACGGCTATGTCTGGCTGCTGGACGACGGCCATCTCGCCGATCTGGAACTGGGCGGCCCGGCGGGCGCGCCGGACCCCCGGCTGGCCCGCGCGATGGAGACCGCGGACCGCATCGGGGCGCTGCTGGCGGCCGAGGCGCGGGCCGGGGAGGAGCTTGGTGAGCTGCTGCGCGAGGTGCTGACCGGACCTCCGGCCGGGCGGGACGCCGCCCGCTCGGGGCTGGGGGCCGCGCTGCGCGGAGCGGCCGACGGGCCGCTGGCGCTGGTGGCGGTGGTGCCGTGGACGCCGGGGACCGGCGAGGACGCGGACCATCCGGGCCTTCCGCATCTGCCGGGCATCGTGGCCGCGTGCGCGCTGCCGGGGGACGGGGTGCCCGCGGCCGGGGTGGCCGGATCCGTGGCGGCCGGGGTGTCCGGATCTGGAGCGGCTGGTTCCGGGGTTCCTGGGGCGCCCGGGGCGGGGCTGGCGGCGCTGGTCCGGCTGCGCGCGGCCTCCGCCCTGGACCCGGCCCGTGCGACGGCCGAGCAGCTGCTGCGCTCGCCCCGGGCCACGGCGAGCGGCGGGGGCCCGGGGCGGCCGGCGGGGGGAGGGCCGCCCAGGGCCGCCGCCGGGGTCAGCGCTCCCCGGCGCGGGCTCGAGGACCTGCCCGCCGCCTGGCAGGAGGCGCTGGCAGCGGCGCGGGCGGCGCACGCCGACACCCGCCTGGGCCCGGTCGCGGAGTGGTCGGCCATCGGCCCGTACCGGCTGCTGGCCGCGCTGCCCGCGCTGCCGCCCGACGCCGCCGTACGGCCGCTGCTGGAGCCCGCGCACGCCGAACTCGCCCGTACCGCCGAGACGTTCCTCGACTGCGCGGGCCAGGCCGGGCGCACCGCCCAGCAGCTGGGCATCCACCGGCAGACGCTGTACTACCGGCTCTCCCGGGTGCGGCAGCTGACCGGTCTCGACCTGGACGCGGGCGAGGACCGGCTGCTGCTCCATATGACGCTGAAGGCCGCACGCCTCGGGCCGTCGGGGCGCTGAGCCAGTCGGCGGGGCGTTGAGCCCGAACCCCGGGGCGGTCGGCGGGGCGCCGAGCCCCCGGGTCAGCCGACGGGGGCGTTGGGCGTCGCGGGGGCATCCGGGGCGTCGCCAACGATCCGGCGCATCGCCTCGACGAGGTCATGGGCGCTGGGCATGAGGTCGGGGTCGATGGCCATCTGGACGATCATCCCGCTCACGAGCGTCATATAGAACGAGCCCATGACCCGGGAGGTCTCCTCGTCCACATCGCGCTCGTCGATGCCGTGGATCAGCCCCACCATCCCCTGGCGCCCCTCCGGTTGGGCCCGGCCGAAGGCCGCGCGCAGCTCGGGGTCGTGCTGAACCTGGAGGATGGCCTCCAACTGGGAGCGCCACACCGCCTGGTGCTTGTCGAACAGCTCCAGCACCCGGGCCCACCGGGCCTCGAACCGCTCCCGCAGTCCGGTGTCCGGGCCCTCGCCCGCCGGGGCGTCCGCCTCGAAGGACCGCTGGACGTCATCGGCCCAGTCGCCCATGGAGGCGAAAAGCGCCTCCCGCATCAGGGCGTCCTTGGAGCCGTAGTGGTAGCCGATGGAGGCCAGATTGGCGCCCGAGGCGGCCACGATGTCCCGCGCGGTCGTACGGGACCAGCCCTTCTCCTCAAGGCAGCGCTTGGCCCCGGCCAGCAGATCCTCTCGATGTCCCATGCCGCCAGGGTATCCCGTCTCCATACGACCGTCCCAGACGACCGTTTTACACGGCCGTACTAGACGCTTGTTTAAGACGCCCGTATAGTCGCCGCCATGACCACGACTTCCACCGGCCCGCGCGCCGGACGCAGGGAATGGACCGCCTTCGTGGTCCTGATGCTTCCGCTCCTCCTGGTCTCCATGGACGTGTCGGTGCTGTACTTCGCGGTCCCGGCCATCAGCCGGGAGCTGCACCCGAGTTCCACCCAGCAGCTCTGGATCTTCGACATCTACGCCTTCGCCCTCGCCGGGCTGCTCATCACCATGGGGGCGCTGGGCGACCGCTTCGGGCGGCGGAAGCTGCTGCTGTTCGGGGCCGCGGCCTTCGGCGCCGCGTCCGTCGCAGCGGCGTACGCACAGAGCGCCGGGATGCTCATCGCCGCACGGGCGGTGCTCGGGATCGGCGGCGCCACGCTCATGCCCTCGACGATGGCGCTGGTCCGCAACCTCTTCCCGGAGGAGAAGCAGCGGGCCAAGGCGATCGCGATCTGGTCGTCGGCCATGGCGGGCGGTATCGCGCTGGGCTCGGTGCTGAGCGGGGTGATGATCGAGCACTTCTGGTGGGGCTCGGTCTTCCTGATCAACGTCCCGGCGATGGCGCTGCTGCTGGTGCTGGTGCCGCTCCTGGTACCGGAGTTCAAGGATCCCGCGCCCGGGGCGTTCGACCTGCCGAGCGTGCCGCTGTCGATGGCGGCGGTGCTGCCGGTGATCTACGGGCTGAAGAAGATCGCCGCCGACAACGGCATCGGCCTGATCCCGTCGCTGTCCATCGTGGCCGGTCTCGCCATCGGCGCCGTCTTCGTACGGCGCCAGCGCACCCGGCGGGACGCGATGATCAGCCCGGAGCTGTTCCGCCACCGCGGCTTCGGTCCGTCGATCGCGCTCAACGCGCTGGCCGCCTTCGCCATGATGGGCTCGGCCTACTTCACCACCCAGTACCTGCAGTCGGTGCTCGGCAAGGGCCCGTTGGAGGCGGCGCTGTGGAGCCTGGCCCCGTCCGTCTGCGTCGGCATCGCCGGACCGGCGGCGGCCGCGGCGGTCCAGCGCGGCGCCAACCGGGCGTACGTGATCGGCGCGGGCTTCGCGACCGCCGCCATCGGCTACGGGATTCTGGCCCTGGCCGGTACGGACGCGCTGTGGACCGTGCTGATCGGCGCCGCCGTGCTGGCCAGCGGAATCGTCACGGTGATGTCGCTGGTCACCGACCTGGCGATCGGCACCGTCCCGCCGGAGCGGGCGGGTTCGGCCGCCGCACTGCTGGAGACGGGCCAGGAGTTCGGCGGCGCGATGGGCATGGCGGTGCTCGGCAGCGTCGGCACCGCCGTCTACCGCGGCGACGTCAAGGACTCGCTGGGCGCCGGACCGCCCGCCGGCGCACTCGACCAGCTGCGCGAGACGCTGGGCGCGGCCGTGGCGATGGCGGGCTCGCTGAAGGGACGGGCCGGGGAACAGCTGCTGGACACGGCGCGCGAGGCGTTCACCCATGGAATGCGGATCGCCTGCGGGGCGGGGGCGGCGGCCCTGCTGGCGGGCGCTGTCCTGGCCCTGGCGGCGCTGCGCCGGGTCGGGCCCACCGGGCCCACGGCCGCGGCCACGCCCTCGACCGGTGGGGACGGGACGGCCGTGGACGGCGAGGAGACGGCGGACCGCGAGGCGGCGCCGAGCCACTGAGCGGAGGAACGCCGGGGCCGCCACCCACACGGGTGGGCGGCGGCCCCGGCGTTGACGCGTCCCGGCTACGCGCCCAGCCCGCGCAGGAACACCTCCAGGCCCCCGAAGAACTCCCGCTCCACCCCCACGCTCCGCGCCCGCCGTGCGGTGTCGGCCAGGTAGGGGAACTCGTCGGACGGCAGGCCGGAGAGCGTGACGGTGCCCGCGCCGGACAGCGGTCCCAGGTGTTCGAGCTGGATCGCGCCGATCACATAGCCGAGCAGGGCGCGCAGGGCGAGGACCCGGCGCTCGCCGTCCAGGCCCGCCTCGGTGAGGATCGCGAGCGCCGTCTCCGCCCACCGCAGTGAGCTCGGGGAACGGTGCCGGTGGGTGAGGGTCAGCGGGAGGGCCGCGGGGTGGGCGCTGACGCCGTCGCGCAGCCGACCGACCATGATCCGGAGCCGTTCCTCCCACGGGGCGCCTGGGTCGGGCGGCGTGGTGTCGACGGCGCCGAGGACCCGCTCGACCACCAGCCCTTCGAGCTCTTCGCGGTCGTCCACATAGCGGTAGAGCCCCATCGTGCTCATCCCGAGCTCCTTGGCGACGGCGCGCATCGAGAGTCCGGCGAGCCCGTCGCGGTCGAGGACGGCGAGGGCGGCCGAGGCCAGCTGATCCGGGGTGAGGGAGCGAGGTCGTGGCATGGCGGTTGACAGCGTACGGCATACGCTTACGCTGGTAGGCGTATGCCGTACGCTTACGAAAGGGGGCTCCCATGGAGCCCGGTTCCGCCGTCTCCGCCCGTACCCTCACCCCGGTGACCGGGCCCGCCGTCGCCGTGCCGGACTCCGGCCGGCTGGTCCACCTGCAGTTCCGGCGCTTCGCCGGATGCCCCGTCTGCAATCTCCATCTGCGGTCGATCGTGCGGCGCCACCAGGAGATCGAGGCGGCCGGAATCCGGGAGGTGGTGGTCTTCCATTCCCCCGTCGAGGAGTTGCGGAAGCACACCCACGACCTGCCGTTCGCCGTCGTCGCCGACCCCCGGAAGCGGCTGTACCGGGAGTTCGGGGTGGAGCAGTCGCGCAGGGCTCTGCTCAGTCCCCGCGCCTGGGGGCCGATCGCGTGGGCGCTGGTCACCGGGGGGTGGGCGGTTCTCCGCGGCCGGGAGAAGCTCCCCGAGCGCAGCCAGCCCACGGGCCGGCTCGGACTGCCCGCGGACTTCCTGATCCTCGGGGACGGCATCGGCGGGGACGGCCGCGTCATCGCCGCCAAGCACGGCGAGCACGCCTATGACCAGTGGTCGGTGGACGAACTGCTGGAGCTGGCCGCCCGCGCGCCGCGCCCCGACCCCACTCCCTGACCCACACCCCCTAATCCACCGCCCCCGGAAGGCCCTCCGCTCCGGCGGTGGAGCGAAGGGCCTCCCGGGGTGCGGGATATCCGGGACGCCCCGGACCCGAGGTGCCGTCAGCCCATGTGCGCGGGCAGCGGGGCGGCGCCCTCGGCACCGGGTTCGCGCACCGGGCGCGGGGTGTTCATCAGCAGGGCCACGACCACCGCGGCGCCCACGAGGATCGAGGACGAGACGACGAAGGCGTGCGAGAAGCCCTCGACCAGCCCCGTCTTGGCCGTTGCCTCGGCGGTCCGCGGCGTCATCCGCCGGGCGTGCGAGGCCATGTAGTCGGAGGTCGCACTGGTGGCGATGGTGTTGAGCATCGCCGTGCCGATCGAACCGCCGATCTGCTGGGCGGTGTTGACCGTGGCGGAGGCGACGCCCGCGTCCCCCGCCGCCACACCGTGGGTCGCGTAGTTCATCGAGGGCGCCATCACCAGGCCCATGCCGAAGCCGACCAGGAGCTCGGCGGGCAGCACCCCCGCCGCGTACGAGCTGTCCACGTCCAGGGGCACCAGCAGGGCGACACCGGCGGCCGCGATCAGCAGACCCGGGGCCACCAGCAGCCGCGGCGGCACCTTGGGGATGAGCCGGGAGGCGACGCCGCCCGCACCGATCAGCACCGCCCCGGTCATCGGCAGGAACGCCACACCGGTGAGCAGCGCCGAGTAGCCCTTGACGAGCTGCATGTAGTACGTGAGGAAGAGGAACATCGCGAACATGCCGACCACCGAGAGGCCGACCGCCAGATAGGCGCTGCCACGGGCGCGGTCCGCCACCACCCGGAGCGGCAGCAGCGGCCTCGCCACGCTCCGCTCCACCATGACGAAGGCGAAGAGCAGCACCCCGCCCACGATCAGCAGCCCGGTCACCAGCCGGGAGTCCCAGCCCTTGGACTCGGCCTCGCTGCACCCGTAGACCACGGCCACCAGTCCGCACACCGCCAGCAGCACCCCGGGGATGTCGAAGCGGACGCGGCCCTCGGCGCGGGTGTCGGGGGGCAGTACGGACCAGCTGATGGCGGCGGCGACGGCGATCGGCACATTGACGTACAGGCACCAGCGCCAGTCCAGGTACTCGGTCAGCAGCCCGCCGACGACCAGCCCGATCGCACCGCCGCCCGCCGCGATCGCGCCGAAGATGCCGAACGCCTTGGCGCGCTCCCGGGGCTCGGTGAAGTTCACCGCGAGCAGCGACAGCGCCGAGGGGGCGAGCAGCGCGGCGAAGGCGCCCTGCAGTGCGCGGGCCGCGAGCAGTACCTCGAAACCGGAGGCGGCGCCGCCGAGCGCGGAGGCCCCGGCAAACCCCAGCAGACCGATGAGGAAGGTGCGCTTACGGCCGGTGTAGTCCGCGATCCGGCCGCCGAGCAGCAGCAGACTGCCGAACGCCAGGGTGTAGGCGGTGATGACCCACTGCCGGTCGCCGTCGGAGATGCCGAGGTCCTTCTGGGCCGACGGCAGGGCGATGTTCACGATGGTGATATCGAGGACGATCATCAGCTGGGCCAGGCCGATGAAGACGAGGGCGAGCCAGCGCCGAGGGTTCGCCTCGGACCGCGCTTCTGAGGGCTGGGACATGACGGTGCCTTTCTGGTCTTGCGGAAGGCGAGCGGAGGGAGGAATGTCAGGCGGGGTCCGAGTCGGCTCCGGGACCGGGGCCGTCGTGGGCCTCGTGGGTCTCATGGGTCGTGTGGGCGTCGTCGATCACTCGCTCCCGGATGCGCTTGAACGCCTCCGTGTCGATGGCCGGGCCGCCGAGCGGGGTGGTGGGGCGCGGGGAGCCGGTGGGGCGCAACCCGTCGATGTAGACATCCAGTTGGCGATGGGCGAGGGTGTCATCGGGGGCGAACCGGCCGCCACCGGGCAGCGGCCGCGTCAGCCGGATGATCATCAGCGTGATGTCGCCGAAGACGACATCACGCCGGACCAGCCCCTGGGCCTGGGCGCGCAGGAGCATCGCGTCGATCGGGGCGATGGCGTCGCCGGGGACTCCGGCCAGGATCTCGTCCACGGTGAACCGGCCCAGCAGCGCGGGCATCACCGAGCCGATCTTGAGATCAAGGGCGGCATGCATAAAGCGGCGCAGCGCGAGACCGGGGTCGCCCTCCTCGGCGGCGGCCCGGCGCGCGGCCTCGTCCAGCGCGGTCAGCACCTCGATGGCGACCCCTCGGTGCAGCTCGGCGCGGTGCGGAAACCGCCGGTAGAGGGTCGCGATGCCGACCCCGGCGCGCCGGGCTATCTCGTCCAGCGGTGCGTCCGGCCCCTGGTCGGCGAAGACCTCACGGGCGGCGCGCAGGATCTGCTCGCGGTTGCGCCGCGCGTCGGCTCGCATGGGGGACGACGGGGCATCGGCAAGGGTCTCGGTGTCGGTCTCAGCGTCTGCGGACACGGGGCTCTCCTGACAGCACGGCACGGCGCATCAGCACATACCTACAGCTATGTGGAGAAAATTTCTCCACATAGCTGCGAGCGTAGCGAGCCCATCGCCATTATTCAACATGCGATGAAAAAGATCCGAAACCCCTCCGGCACGCGTTACCACCGTGGACGCGACAAAGACCTGGGCCCGGCCCCCGCCGAAGCGGGGGCCGGGCCCAGGTGGGTGATGCCTTGAAGGGCTCAGCCCAGATTGGTGGCTAAGACCAGATTGGCGACTCAGACCAGATTGACCGAACGCGCCGAGGTGGCGCCGATCTCCTCAGCGATCTCGGTGAGCACGGGCTGCGGAATGGTGTCGTCCACCGTGAGCGCCACCAGCGCGGCGCCGCCCGCCGCGGCCCGCGAGACCTGCATCCCCGCGATGTTGATCCCGGCCTCGCCCAGGATGCGGCCGAGCGTGCCGACCACACCCGGGCGGTCGGTGTAGCGGAGGAAGGCCATGTGGTCGGCGAGCGCCAGATCCACGTCGTACTCCCCCACCGCGACGATCTTCTGCTGGTGCTTGGGACCGGCCAGCGTGCCGGAGATCGAGACCTCCTCGCCGTCCGCCAGGGTGCCGCGCACGGTCACCACATTGCGGTGCTCGCTCGACTCCGAGCTGGTGGTCAGCCGCACCTCGACCCCGCGCTCCTGCGCGAACAGCGGTGCGTTCACATACGAGACGGTCTCGTCGACGATGTCCTCGAAGACGCCCTTGAGCGCCGACAGCTCCAGCACCTTGACGTCGTGCTGGGTGATCTCGCCGTACACCTCGACATCGAGGCGGACCGCGACCTCGCCCGCCAGCGCGGTGAAGATCCGCCCCAGCTTCTCGGCCAGCGGCAGCCCGGGCCGTACGTCCTCGGCGATGACGCCGCCCTGGACGTTCACCGCGTCCGGGACCAGCTCACCGGCCAGCGCCAGCCGCACCGAGCGGGCGACCGCGATGCCCGCCTTCTCCTGGGCCTCACCGGTGGAGGCGCCCAGATGCGGGGTGACCACCACATTGTCGAACTCGAACAGCGGGGACTCGGTGCACGGCTCCTGGGAGAAGACGTCCAGCCCGGCCCCGGCCACCCGGCCCTCCTTGAGGGCGGCGGCCAGCGCCACCTCGTCCACGATCCCGCCGCGCGCGGCGTTGACGATCCGGAGCTCCGGCTTGACCTTGTGCAGCGCCTCGTCGCCGATCAGGCCGAGCGTCTCGGGGGTCTTGGGGAGGTGGACCGTGATGAAGTCGGAGACCTCGAGCAGCTCGTCCAGCGAGAGCAGCTTCACCCCCATCTGCGCGGCCCGCGCGGGCTGCACATACGGGTCGTACGCGACGATCTTCATACCGAAGGCGGACATCCGCTGGGCCACCAGGACGCCGATGCGGCCGAGGCCGACCACGCCCAGGGTCTTCTCGCTCAGCTCCACACCGGTGTACTTGCTGCGCTTCCACTCGCCGTTCTTCAGCGCGCCATTGGCCTGCGGGATGTTCCGAGCCGTGGCCACCAGCAGACCGCAGGCGAGCTCGGCGGCGGTGACGATGTTGGACGTCGGCGCGTTGACGACCATGACGCCCGCCTTGGTGGCGGACGAGACGTCCACATTGTCCAGGCCGACGCCCGCGCGGGCGACCACCTTCAGCTTCTTCGCGGCGGCGATGGCCTCGGCGTCGACCTTGGTCGCGCTGCGGACGAGGATCGCGTCCACATCGGCGATGGCGGGAAGGAGCTCGGCTCGGTCCGCCCCGTTGCAGCTCCGGATCTCGAAGTCCGGGCCCAGGGCCTCGACCGTCGCCGGAGAGAGCTCTTCGGCGATGAGTACGACGGGTTTACCAGTGGAAGCAGTGCTCACGTGGTCTTCAGTCCTCACTAGTCCTCAGCGGACGGCCGTCCCGACGGCCGCTGGCGGTGAAGGGGTCAGCCGCGTGGGAGACACACGACGCTGTGAGCCTGACGCGCTTGCTGGTGATGAGTGTAGTGGCGGTCAGGCCTTCGTCATGTGCCGTTGCGGCAGGATCACCCGCACGTGGTGGTGCGCGACGGACACAACGCGAACCGGGTGCGGTGGGGGTCCCGCGGGACCCCCACCGCACCCGGGGCACGGCCCCCGCGCCACCAGGCGCGGTTACGCCTCCTCGTCGACCCAGCTCATGAGCTTGCGCAGCTCCTTGCCCGTGGTCTCCAGCAGGTGGTTCTCGTCGGCCTTCTTCAGCTCGTTGTACTTCGGCAGACCGGCGTTGTACTCCGCCATCCAGTTCTTGGCGAAGGTGCCGTCCTGGATGTCGCCGAGGATCTTCTTCATCTCGGCCTTGGTGGATTCGTTGATGATCCGCGGACCGGAGACGTAGTCGCCCCACTCGGCGGTCTCGGAGATCGACCAGCGCATCTTCTCCAGGCCGCCCTCGTACATCAGGTCCACGATCAGCTTGAGCTCGTGGAGGCACTCGAAGTACGCGATCTCCGGCTGGTAACCGGCCTCGACCAGGGTCTCGAACCCGGCCTTGACCAGCGCCGAGGTGCCGCCGCACAGCACCACCTGCTCACCGAAGAGGTCGGTCTCGGTCTCCTCGGTGAAGGTCGTCTTGATGACACCGGCGCGGGTGCCGCCGATGCCCTTGGCGTAGGACAGGGCCAGCTCGAAGGCGCCTCCGCTGGCGTCCTGCTCGACGGCCGCGATGCACGGCACGCCGCGCCCCTCCTCGTACTGGCGGCGGACCAGGTGGCCCGGGCCCTTGGGGGCGACCATGCAGACGTCCACATTGGCCGGGGGCTTGATGAAGTCGAACCGGATGTTGAGACCGTGCCCGAAGAACAGCGCGTCGCCGTCCATCAGGTTGTCCTTCACGGACTCCTCGTAGACCTTGGCCTGGATCGGGTCCGGGACCAGGATCATGATCACGTCGGCCTCGGCCGACGCCTCGGCCGGGGTGACCACGCGCAGGCCCTGCTCCTCGGCCTTGGCCTTGGACTTGGAGCCCTCGTGCAGGCCGACCCGGACGTCGACGCCCGAGTCGCGCAGCGACAGCGCATGGGCGTGGCCCTGGCTGCCGTAGCCGAGGATTGCGACCTTGCGGCCCTGGATGATGGACAGGTCGGCGTCGTCGTCGTAGAACAGCTCGGCCACTTCGGGAATCTCCTAGCGTGTGGGTTGTGCTTCCCACCGTATGACGGGCGGGCGGGTGAAGGTTTCACGGTCTCGCCATGCGGTCCGGCGCGACGGGTGGCGCCGGACCGTGGGTCCCGCTGGTCGGGCGGGGCCGGAGTCAGGCGGACCGGTCGAGCGCGCGCAGGCTCCGGTCGGTGATGGAGCGGGCGCCGCGCCCTATGGCGATGGTGCCGGACTGGACCAGCTCCTTGATGCCGTACGGTTCCAGCATCCTGAGCATGGCCTCGAGCTTGTCGCTGCTGCCGGTGGCCTCGATGGTCACGGCCTCCGGGGAGACGTCCACGGTCTTGGCGCGGAACAGCTGGACGATCTCGACGATCTGGGAGCGGGTCTCGTTGTCGGCGCGGACCTTGACCAGGACGAGCTCCCGCTGGATCGCCTGGCCGTCCTCCAGCTCGACGATCTTCAGCACATTGACCAGCTTGTTGAGCTGCTTGGTGACCTGCTCGAGCGGCAGCTCCTCGACATTGACCACGATGGTGATCCGGGAGATGTCGGGGTGCTCGGTGACGCCGACGGCGAGCGAGTCGATGTTGAAGCCGCGGCGGGAGAACAGGGCGGCGATCCGGGCCAGGATGCCGGGGGTGTTCTCCACCAGGACGGAGAGCGTGTGCTTGGACATGGGCTCGGTCTCTTCTCTCTCTGGGTCCTGGTCTCAGTCGTCCGCGCCGTCGCCGAAGTCCGGGCGGGTGTCGCGCGCCGCCAGGATCTCGTCGTTGGAGGTGCCGGCCGCGACCATCGGCCAGACCATGGCGTCCTCATGGACGATGAAGTCCACGACCACCGGGCGGTCGTTGATCGCGTTGGCCTTCTCGATCACGGCGTCGAGGTCGGCCGGGTCCTCGCAGCGCAGTCCGACGCAGCCCATGGCCTCGGAGAGCTTCACGAAGTCGGGGACGCGGGTGCCCAGGCTCGCCTGTGCGGGGGTGTCGGGGCCGGAGTGCAGGACCGTGTTGGAGTAGCGCTGGTTGTAGAAGAGGGTCTGCCACTGGCGGACCATGCCCAGCGCGCCGTTGTTGATGATCGCGACCTTGATCGGGATGTTGTTCAGCGCGCAGGTGGCCAGCTCCTGGTTGGTCATCTGGAAGCAGCCGTCCCCGTCGATCGCCCAGACCGTACGGCCCTCGCCGGCACCGGCCCTGGCGCCCATGGCGGCCGGGACGGCGTAGCCCATCGTCCCGGCGCCGCCGGAGTTCAGCCAGGTCGCGGGGGTCTCGTAGTCGATGAAGTGGGCGGCCCACATCTGGTGCTGGCCGACGCCCGCGGCGAAGATCGTGCCCTCCGGGGCCAGCTGCCCGATCCGCTGGATGACCTGCTGCGGGGAGAGGCTGCCGTCGGCGGGCTGGTCGTAGCCGAGCGGGTAGGTCTCGCGCCACCGGTTCAGGTCCTCCCACCAGCCGGTGTAGTCACCGGCGTGGCCCGCGTCGTGCTCGGCCTGGACGGCGACGACCAGGTCCGCGATGACCTCGCGGGCGTCCCCGACGATCGGCACGTCGGCGGCGCGGTTCTTACCGATCTCGGCCGGGTCGATATCCGCGTGGACGATCTTGGCGTACGGGGCGAAGGAGTCGAGCTTGCCGGTGACGCGGTCGTCGAAGCGGGCGCCGAGCGCCACGATCAGATCGGCCTTCTGCAGGGCGGTCACGGCGGCGACGGTGCCGTGCATGCCCGGCATGCCCAGGTGGAGGCGGTGGCTGTCGGGGAAGGCGCCCAGCGCCATCAGGGTGGTGGTGACCGGCGCGCCGGTCAGCTCTGCCAGCACCTTCAGCTCGGCGGTGGCCCCCGCCTTGAGCACACCGCCGCCGACGTACAGCACCGGGCGCTCGGCCTGGGTGATCAGGCGGGCGGCCTCGCGGATCTGCTTGGCGTGTGGCTTGGTGACCGGGCGGTAGCCGGGCAGATCGATCTGCGGCGGCCAGGAGAAGGTGGTCTGGGTCTGGAGCACGTCCTTGGGGATGTCGACCAGGACCGGGCCGGGACGGCCGGTGGAGGCGATGTGGAACGCCTCGGCGATCGTGCGGGGGATGTCCTCGGCCTTGGTGACCAGGAAGTTGTGCTTGGTGATCGGCATGGTGATGCCACAGATGTCCGCCTCCTGGAAGGCGTCCGTACCGATGGCCTTGGACGCCACCTGGCCGGTGATCGCGACGATCGGGACCGAGTCCATATGGGCGTCGCCGATGGGGGTGACCAGGTTGGTGGCCCCGGGGCCCGAGGTCGCCATGCAGACGCCGACCTTGCCGGTGGCCTGGGCGTAGCCGGTGGCCGCGTGGCCCGCGCCCTGCTCGTGGCGGACGAGCACATGCCGGACCTTCGAGGAGTCCATCATCGGGTCGTAGGCGGGCAGGATCGTGCCACCGGGGATGCCGAAGACGGTGTCGGCACCCACTTCCTCGAGGGAGCGGATGAGGGACTGCGCGCCCGTGACGTGCTCGACGGTGGCGGACTGCGGTCCGCCGCTACGGGGCCGAGGCTGGGGGTGATGGGACCCGGGGGCCTGCTCGGTCATCGGCATTCTCTTCTCGAAGATGAGGTTCGGTGCGGGAGGGAGAGGGCGGGCGGTGCACCGGACCCTGCCGGTGCAACAAAAAACCCCTCGTGCCGTAAGGCAAGCGAGGGGAGCGCGCCGGTGAGGGTCCGCAGGGCTTCGATGAGCCCTGCTCAGCCGACGCGCTGTCCAAGTACGAGAATTCGGGTGCGCATGGCTCCGACCCTCCCCCCGGCACATATCGGGTGTCAAGTGGGTGGGACGGGCGTCTCAGTATTTGAGCGGGTTGGCGGGTGGGTGTGCGGCTCCGGACGGCGCGGGCCGTGGGAGCCGCCGTGCCCGCCGTGACCGCCGTGCCGGATCGGCAGGGCGCCGCCGACCAGCAGCGGGGGCTCCGGGCGCGGCACCGGATAGCCGCCGCGCAGCAGCGCCCGGCGCAATCGGTGCTCGTCCAGCGGACCGCTGAAGGCCGCCCCTTGGGCGTGGGTGCATCCCATACCGCGCAGGGTGACAATCTGCTCGGGCAACTCCACCCCCTCTGCGATGGACTGCATTCCGAGGTCGCCGGCGATCCTCAGCAGCCCTGCGGTGATCTTGTGTAGGCGTGAGGACTCGACCACTCCCTCGACCAGTCCGGGGTCGAGTTTCAGCACATCGATGGGGAGCCTGCGGAGGGCCCTGATCGCGGCATAGCCGCTGCCGAAGCCGTCGAGGGCGATCCGCACCCCCAGGCGGCGCAGCGCGCCCAGGCGGTGCTCGAGCTCGTCCAGCGGCACCCGTGGATCGCTGTCGGTCAGCTCCAGGATCAGCGATCCGGACGGCAGCCCGTGGCGGGCCAGCAGGGTCTCCACGGCCTTGGGCGGCATCGACTTGTCCACCAGCCGGCTCGCGGGGAGCCGTACGCAGACCGGGACCGGATGGCCGTCGCGGCGCCGCTGGGCGGCCTGCTCGACGGCCGCCTCCAGCATCCAGTGGGACAGCTCGGCGGTGCGGGCCGTGTCCTCGCCGCTCCCCCGGCCGTTGTCGGCGACCCGGAGGAATTCGGCGGGGGTGAACAGGATGCCCTGGGCCGAGCGCCAGCGGGCCTGCGCCGCGACCGCGGTGATCCGGCCGCTGGTCAGCTCGACGACGGGCTGGTGCAGCAGCACGAACTCCCCGTCGTGCAGGGCGGCGCGCAGTCTGGTGGCGACCTCGGCGCGCCGCGCCACCTCGGCCTGCATCTGCGGTGCGTACAGCTCGACGCGGTTCTTGCCCGCGGCCTTGGCGCGGTACATCGCCAGGTCGGCGTTGCGCATCAGGGCGCCGGGGCTGGTGCCGGGCTCGGCGAAGGCGACGCCGATGCTGGCGGCCACCCGGACCTCGGTACCGCTTTCGACCCGGTAGGGCTGGGAGAGCCGGAGCCGCAGCCGGTCGGCGATCTCCATGATGCGCTGCTCACGGGTGCCCGCCTCCCCCTCGCCGTTGCCGAGGATGAGGGCGGCGAACTCATCGCCCCCGAGCCGGGCCGCGCAGTCGCCGGACCCGGACCGCACCGACTCCTGGAGCCGGCGGGCGGCCTGGACCAGCAGCTCGTCCCCGGCGTGGTGGCCGACGGTGTCGTTGACCGCCTTGAAGCCGTCGAGGTCGATGAAGAGCACGGCGGTGCCGGCGTCCGTACGGCGGCGGCCGGCGACGGCGTGCGCGACCCGCCGGGTGAACAGGGCCCGGTTGGGCAGATCGGTGAGCGGGTCGTGCTCGGCGTTGTGCTGGAGCTGGGCCTGGAGCCGGACCCGCTCGGTGACATCGCGGCTGTTGAAGATCAGCCCGCCGTGGTGGCGGTTGATCGTGGACTCCACGTTGAGCCAGTCGCCCGAGCCGGAGCGGAAGCGGCATTCGATCCGCGTGGTGGGCTCCTCGCCCGGTGAGGCGGCCAGGAACCGGCGGACCTCGTGGACCACCGAGCCGAGGTCCTCGGGGTGGATGAGGGAGGCCAGCTCGGAACCCTCCAGCTCCTCCGCGTCGCGGCCGTAGACCCCGGAGGCGGCCGGGCTGACGTAGCGCAGGATTCCGGTGGGCGCGGCGATCATGATCACATCGCTCGAGCTCTGCACCAGGGAGCGGAAGTGGCTCTCCTTCTGGGCGAGTTCCTGGGTGAGTCTGATGTTGTCCATCAGCATGATCGCCTGTCGGACGACGAGCGCGAGCACGACCGCGCAGGCGGTGAAGAGCACCACCCCGTCGATCGGCCGGCCGTCCATCACGTTGAACAGGACCCCCAAGGTGCAGACGGCGGCGGCGAGGTAGGGCGCGAGCGCGGCGAGCGAGCCCGCGATGGGGACGCTCTGCTGCTGCGGGGAGCGGCGCACCGGCGGCGGGTCCTGGGCTGCCTCGCGGCGGGCCACCCAGGGCGCGTACGCCAGCAGCGCGGAACCGGCGAACCACCCGGCGTCGAGTATCTGCCCGGAGCGGTAGTGCTCCCGCAGCAGCGGCGAGGTGAACAGCGCGTCGCACAGCACGGTGAACGCGAAGGCGGCGATGGCGGTGTTGATCGCGGAGCGGTTGCCGGAGGAGCGCCGGAAGTGGAGCACGATCACCATGCTCACCAGCACGATGTCCAGCAGCGGATAGGCGAGCGACAGGGCGCCACGGGCCACGGAGGCGCCGTCCGCGTCGAACTCCCCGGTGTGAGCGAGCGCGAGGCTCCAGGAGAGGGTGACCAGCGATCCGGCGATCAGCCAGGCGTCAAGGCCCAGACAGATCCACCGGGCCCGGCTCGTGGGGCGCTTGGCGAGCACCAGCATCCCGACGATGGCGGGCGGGGCGAAGAGCAGGAAGCAGAAGTCGGCGACCGAGGGGCTGGGCACGGGGCGGCCGAGCACCACCTCGTACCAGCCCCATACGGCGTTTCCCAGCCCGGCCATGGCCGAGGAGGCGGCGAACAGCAGCCACGCCGGGCGCAGCCGCCCGGCGTGCCGACGGCCGTGCCACAGACAGGAGGCCGCGGCGGCGAACGCGGCGGCGCTGAGCCCGAAGTCACCCATGATGAGGGCCAGTTGGGACGATCCCCAGCCGACGATCGCCCCCGCCGCGTAACCGCCGCAGACCAGGGCGAGGACCACTTGCGGCAACAGCCCGGACCCGCCGCCGGAGACCGACGGCCGGGCGAGCACCGCTCCCGTGGCGCTCACTGGACTGCCATCCACTGCGTGGCGGACCACTGGCGCCTCGGGGCTCCCGGAAGCGGTATCCCCGCGGGCCTCGTCGAGTTGGAGAACCGCGCGGCTGCGCGGAAAAGTCGCGGTCGACGCCTGAGCTGCGTCGGGTCGTCGGTCCATCGGCCATACATCGCCCGTCGCCCCCCTCGAGTTCCGGTCCATCGCTGACGCCGTCAGGTCAGTGGCGCAGCCCCCGCTCGGGACGATACACCAGACTGGTCACTCAGGGACATAGGTCATCTACGGTCCGTAACCGACTACGGCGTTGTATATACGGAGTGAAGTCAATCGGTGCCTGTATGTGGTGCCAGAGGCATGTCTACCCCGTCGTGGCGATGAGATGTGCCAGCGACTCGCCCCGCGCGTAACGATGCAGCTGATCCCTCAACAGCCGCTTGGCGCGCGGGAGGAAGGCCGACGTGGGGCCGCCCACATGCGGGGAGATGAGCACCCCTGGAGCGTGCCACAGCGGATGCCCGGCGGGCAGTGGTTCGGGGTCGGTCACATCGAGCGCGGCCCGCAGCCGGCCCGACTCCAGTTCCGTGAGCAGGGCCTTGGTGTCCACGACCCCGCCACGGGCGACATTCACCAGCAGCGCCCCGTCCTTCATCCGCGACAGGAACTCCGCCCCGGCCAGACCGCGGGTCGCCTCGGTGAGCGGGGTCACCAGCACCACCACATCGGCTTCCGGAAGCAGTCGGGGCAATGCGTCGATCGGATGCACCGGACCGCGCTCGGTCGTGCGCGGGGAGCGCGCGACGCGCGCCACCCGCTCGCACTCAAACGGCACGAGCCGATCCTCGATCGCGCTGCCGATGGCCCCGTAGCCGACGATCAGTACGGACTTGTCGGCGAGCGCGGGGCGGAAGCCGGAGCGCCACTCCTCGGCGTCCTGGCCCCGGACGAAGTCGGGGATGCCGCGCAGCGAGGCCAGGATGAGGGCGAGCGCGAGCTCGGCGGTGCTCGCGTCGTGCACCCCGCGCGCGTTGCACAGCCGCACCCCGGGCGCGAGATCGGCCAGCGCGGGCTTGATGTGGTCTATTCCGGCGGTCAGGGTCTGCACCACCCGCAGGCCGGTCATCGCGGACAGCGGGCGGGTGCACACCTGCGGCGGCTTCATATACGGGACGCAGTAGAACGCGCAGCGCGCCGGGTCGGTGGGGTAGTCGGGGCCGCCGTCCCAGAAGGCGTATTCGAGGGTGTCGGGAAGGCCATCGATCTCCTCGGGCGGGATGGGCAGCCACGCCAGTTCGCGCGCCCGGGAGGAACCGTCACTCGCTCGGGAAGAACCGTGAGTCGAATCGTGGTAGCGGAACGTATCGCTGTGATCTGCACTCATGCCAGGAGGCTATGCGATCACCGGCCGCCGGCAGAGGTTAGTTTGGGGTCCGAGGAACGGGAGGGGTCAGGCCAGGTGGAGCGCAGGAGAATCGGCGCGGCGGCGCTCGAAGTGGGGGCCGTCGGCCTTGGATGCATGCCGATGAGCTGGGCGTACACCGCTTCGCGGCGCAGTGGCGAGCACTCGGTGCGCGCCGTGCACACCGCGCTCGACTCGGGGGCGAGCCTGCTGGACACCGCCGATATGTACGGCCCCTTCACCAATGAGCTGCTGGTGGGGCGGGTGCTCAAGGAGCGGCGGGCGGACGCCTTCGTGTCCACCAAATGCGGACTGCTGGTGGGCGACCAGCACATCGTGGCCAATGGGCGGCCCGGCTATGTGAAGCGGGCCTGCGACGCCTCGCTGCGGCGGCTGCAGACCGATGTGATCGACCTCTACCAGCTGCACCGGGCCGACCCCGAGGTCCCCATAGAGGAGACCTGGGGCGCGATGGCGGAGTTGGTCGCGGCCGGGAAGGTACGGGCGCTCGGGCTGTGCGCCGTGGGCGCGCGGGCGCAGCGGAGGGCGGGCGCCGGGATGCACGACGCCACGGTGCGCCAGCTGGAGCGGGTCCAGCAGGTCTTTCCGGTCAGCTGTGTGCAGGCGGAGCTGTCGGTGTGGTCGCCCGAGGCGCTGGAGGCGCTGGTGCCGTGGTGCGCCTCGCGCGGAGTGGGCTTCCTGGCGGCGATGCCGCTGGGCAACGGCTTCCTCAGCGGGACGCTGACCCCGGGGCAGGGCTTCGAGCCGGATGACGTGCGGGCTCGGCATCCGCGGTTCACCGCGGAGATGATGGCCGCGAACCAGCCGATCGTGGCCGGTCTGCGACGGGTCGCCCGGCGGCACGGGGACGGGGTGACCCCGGCGCAGGTGGCCCTGGCCTGGCTGCTGGCGCAGGGGCCGCAGGTGGTGCCGGTGCCGGGCACGAAGCGGGAGCGGTGGGTGGCGGAGAACTGCGCGGCGGCCGGTCTGCCGCTTTCCCCCGGGGACCTCGCGGAGATCGCGGGGCTGCCTCCGGCGCGGGGGTCGTGGGACTGAGCGCGGGGCGGCGGGGTGCCCGGCGCGGGGCGCGGGTGTGCGTTGTGCGTTGTGCGTACGGCCCGGGTCCGGGTCCGGTGCGGGGCTCGGTCCGGGTCCGGTGCGGGTTCGGTTTGGGGATGGGAACCCGGCGTGGGTCCGCGGTGTATAAGAATCAGTGCCGTGCCGCGGCACACGTGCCCATGGAGAGGAACCCGACCGTGCGACGTCCTCGCGTCACCGCTGTTCTCGCCGCCGCTGCCGCTGCCGCCGTGGTGCTCATGACGGGCTGCTCGTCCGACGGCGACAGCATCACCAGACCGGGCGGCCGGTCGTCCGCGCCCACAGAGCCGGGCGGCGGGGGTTCCTCCTCTGGCGAGCCCTCGCCGACGGAGTCCGCCGCGCCCGCGAAGGGCTCGGTGAAGGTGGAGCGCACGCTCACCACGAAGCTGAACTCCCCGTGGGGGCTCGCACCGCTGCCCGGCGGGGATCTGCTGGTCTCCTCGCGGGACACCGGGAAGATCTTCAAGATCTCGGCGGACTCGGGGAAGAAGACGGAGCTGGGGTCCGTCCCGGGCGTCTCCGCGGCCGGTGAGGGCGGGCTGCTGGGGCTGGCCGTCTCCTCCGACTTCGGCTCGGACCATATGGTCTATGCGTACTTCACCACCGATTCGGACAACCGCATCGTCCGGATGGTGTACGACGCCAAGCGCCCCGCCGGCAATCAGCTCGGCGCCCCGGACACGATCTTCAAGGGCATCCCCAAGGGCGCGATCCACAACGGGGGCCGGATCGCCTTCGGCCCGGACAAGATGCTCTACGCGGGCACCGGAGAGAGCGGTGACCGCGGGCTCGCCCAGGACATGGACTCCTTCGGCGGCAAGATCCTTCGGATGACCCCGGAGGGCGAGCCCGCGCCCCGCAATCCGGACGCCCGCTCGGTCGTCTACTCCCCGGGTCACCGCAATGTGCAGGGGCTGGCCTGGGATGCGGACAAGCGGCTGTGGGCCTCCGAGTTCGGCCAGGACACCTGGGACGAGCTCAATCTGATCGAGCCGGGCAAGAACTACGGCTGGCCGGAGGTGGAGGGCAAGGCCGGGAAGAAGGGCTTCGCCGATCCGCTCGAGCAGTGGAGGCCCAAGGACGCCTCGCCGAGCGGAATCGCCTTCGCCAAGGGCTCGATCTGGATGGCGGGGCTGCGCGGTGAGCGGCTGTGGCGCATTCCGCTGAAGGGCGCCAAGGCGGCGGCGAAGCCACAGTCATTCCTGGACGGGAAGTACGGACGGCTGCGCAGTGTGGTGGCGACGGACGACGGGGGGCTGTGGCTGACGACGAGCAATACGGATGGGCGTGGCAAGCCTGGCCGGGAGGACGACCGGATCCTGCGGCTGGAGGTCCGCTGAGGGGAGCTGGACTGAGGGGAGCTCGGCTGAGGGGGCCGCTGAGGGGACTCACTGAGGGGGCGAATCGGCTGGTCGTGGCGTTGAGTTTGGCCGACATGGTGCGGCGTGCCCGTTCTGTGACGAGTCTGCCTACACTGGCAGCAGTCGCACGCCTACGGGGGTCGTCATGTTCAACCTCATCGAGGAGCTGTTCGCGCCCGGGCGCAAGCACACCGAAGAAGAGCGCAACCGGCTGGAGTTCACGCTCGACGAGACGCGCAGCAGCGACCCGGGGAAGGGCCCTATAGACCTTGACTCGGGGCGAGTGGTGATCCGCCCCCGCGAAGGGGATTGATCCGGCGGGCGGCGGTCGGCGTACCGGGCGTCTTGCTCCCCCCTGTCCCCCGGCGCGCTGTGCGCACCCCGGCGTGCTGACGGTGCGCACCGCGCACACCACGCATACCGTCAGCGGGCCGCCGCGCACACTGTCAGCGGGCCGCCGCCGCGTCATCGGCCAGGCCGTCCACCAGGCGCAGGCGGTGGGCCACGGCGGCTGCCTCAACCCGGCCCGAGACGCCCAGCTTGGCCAGGATGTTGGAGACATGGACGCTGGCCGTCTTGGGTGAGATGAAAAGCTCCTCGGCGATCTGGCGATTGCTGCGACCATCGGCGACCAGCCGCAGCACATCCCGCTCCCGGGGCGTCAGCCCCAGCTCCTCGGCCGGATCGACGGGTTCGGCGGGCTCGGCGGCCGGGGCCGGGGAGCCCGGGGCCGGGGGCAGCGCGGGGGTGCGGCCCAGGGACACATCCAGCGCGGCGCGAGTCGCGGCGGATGCCAAGGGCAGCCGGGCGCGCCGGGCCAGCAGCTCGATCTCCTCGCGCAGCGGACGGGCACCCAACCGGTCGGCCACGGCATGCGCCTGGACAAGCAGCTCAGCGGCACGATCACGGTCGGCCCGCGCCAAAGCGCCCTGGCTGGGGGCGTCCTGGCCGGAGGCTGCGTCCTGGTCGGGGCCCTGGCCAGAAGGGTTGCGGTTGGGGGTGAGAAGGGCCTCGGCCCAGCGGTGGCGGGCGCGGGCCAGGGGATGGGGGCGGTCAAGCGGGGTGAAGGCGGCCGTGGCCTCGGCCCAGAGGTCGGGGCGGTTCCTGCCCTCGGCGCGGGCCAGTTCGGCCTGGACCATCGCGGCGTAGGCCCGCCACACCGGCACGGGCTGCGACACTCGCTTCACCGCCGCCCGGAGGCGGGCCAGCGCCTCGCCCCGGCCCGGCTCGGCCGTGGGCAGTCCGCGCGCTGCCGACTCGGCCGCGGTGGCCGCGTACAGCAACGGCCAGGCGTAGCGCTGCATCCCGGGCGGGAAACCGGCCTCCACGACCTGTTGCAGCAGGGCCCGGACCTCCAGGATCCGGCCGCGGGCCGCCGCGAGTTCGATGGCGTGCGCCGCGACCTGGAGGGTGTACTGCGGTTCGGTGTTCTGGGCGCCGTAGTGCTCCCGGGCGGCGGCCAGCTCGCGCTCCGCCGTGTCCCACTGCCCGCGTGCCAGCGCCAGCTGGACGAGCCGGTTGGCGGCGGTGCCGCGCGGCCTGGTGCCGAGGGCGAGCCGCCGGGTCTCCAGGGCCGCCGCCTCCGCCTCGTCCCAGCGGCCCAGGAAGAACAGCGACTCGCCCAGATTCCCGTAGACCCAGGCCCGGGAGTCCACCAGGCCGACCTGGTCCAGGATCCGCGCGCCCTCCTCGGCGGTCTCCACCGCCTCGGCGGACCGGCCGACCCCCTCCAGCGCGGAGGCCAGATTGACGTAGCAGCGCCCCAGGACGCTGATGTCACCGAGGTCCAGGGCCCGCTCGCAGACCTCGCGCATCGCGGCCAGCCCGCGCTCGACGTCGCCCGAGTCACCGGTGAAGTAGCCCAGCGTCAGGCGGGCGTTCAGCTCCGTGCTCTCCGCGCCGACCAGCCGGGCCAGCTCCACCGCCCGTTGGGCGGCTGCCAAGCCCTCGGCACCCGGCCGGTGGGTCATCGTCCAGCCCGCCACCTGCGCCATGATCTCGGCGTGCACGGCGGACGGGGGCAGCCCGCGCACCAGTTCCTGGGCGCGGCTCAGCTCCTCCCAGCCGTCGCCGCGGGCCAGGCCCTCCATCAGCTTGGATCGCTGGGTCCAGAACCAGGCGGCCCGCAGCGGGTCGTCACCGCCGCGGTCCAGCGCCCGCAGGGCCCGCTTGCTGACGGCCAGCGCGCGCTCCCGCTGCCCGGACATGTGCGCGGCCACCACCACCTCCGCGAGCAGATCGAGATGGTGCAGCGCCTGGTCCTCACAGCCGCAGGCGGGGTACACCTCCGCGTAGTCCAGGGGCCGCTGTGCCTGCCGTATCTCCTTGGGGGCGTCTTCCCACAGCTCCATGGCCCGCTCCAGCAGCCGCAGCTGCTCCGCGTGGGCGTACCGCCGCCGCGCCGCGACGGACGCCTGGAGCACGGCGGGCAGGGCCTTGGCGGGGTCGTGGGCGTGGTACCAGTAGCTGGCCAGCCGGGCGGCCACCTCATCGGCCCGCACCAGCGCGGGCTCGGCCTCCAGGGCCTCCGCGAAGCGCCGGTTGAGCCGGGAGCGCTCCCCGGGCAGCAGATCGTCGCGCACGGCCTCGCGCACCAGCGAATGCCGGAAGCGGTAGCCGCTGTCGTCGGCCGTGGGGCGCAGGATGTTCGCGCCGACGGCGGCCCGCAGCGCGTTGATCAGCTCGTCCTCGCCCAGCCGGGCGACCGCGCGCAGCAGTTCGTACTCCACCGAGGAGCCGCCCTCGGCGAGGATCCGCACCACCCGCTGGGCCTCCTCGGGCAGCGCCTCGACCCGCACCAGCAGCAGATCGCGCAGCGATTCGCTGAGCCCGGTGGCGCAGCCCTCGCTGAGGGAGCGGGCGATCTCCTCCACGAAGAAGGCGTTGCCGTCGCTGCGCTTGAAGATCCGGTCGACCAGCTCGCGCCCCGGCTCTGCCCCGTTGATCCCGGTCAGCTGGGCGTGCACCTCACCGCGGGTGAAGCGGGAGAGCTCGATGCGCCGCACCTCGCGCATCCGGTCCACCTCGGCGAGGAACGGGCGCAGTGGATGACGGCGGTGGATGTCGTCGGAGCGGTAGGTGGCCACGACCAGCAGCCGGGCGCTGAGCAGCGAGCGGAAGAGATAGCCCAGCAGTTCGCGGGTGGAGCGGTCGGCCCAGTGCAGATCCTCGATGGCGACGACAAGGGTGCGCTCGGCGGCCAGCCGCTCCAGCAGCCGGACCGTGAGCTCGAACAGCCTGGCCCGGCCGTCCCCGTCGTGGGAGGCGCGGGAGGTCTCGCCCAGCTCGGGCAGCAGCCGGGCCAGCTCGCCCTCCTGCCCTGCGGCGGCACCGTCCAGCTCGGTGCCCAGCTTGCGGCGCAGTGAGCGCAATACGGTGGACACGGGCGCGAACGGCAGCCCGTCGGCGCCCATTTCCACACAGCCGCCGACCGCGGCGACAGCCCCCGCGGCCACGGCCGAGGCCAGGAACTCGTCGATGAGCCGGGTCTTGCCGACCCCCGCCTCTCCCCCCACCAGCAGCACCTGCGGCTCGCCCGCGGTGGCGCGGGCGAGCGCGTCGTCGAGGGTGGCCAGTTCCTGGGCGCGACCGATGAACACCGGGCTGACGGACGTGGTGTGCACATCGTCGAGCATCGCACAGGGGTCCGACACCGCGGCACCGGCTTCTCCGGCCCCCGCCGCTTCGGCGCCCGCTGCTTCGGCCCCCATGGCGAGTGCCACGGCCCGGCCGCCGTCAGGCCGCCGTCCGGTACGACCGCGGTGAGCGGTCGCCGCGCCACCGCCGGGCCGGTCTCATCCGCCCTCCGCCCTCCGGCCCGGCCGACCCGCCGAGGGGCCCTTCCGCCGCCTCCCGGACCAGCCGCTGGTGGTCTGCCTCGTGCAGCAGCTCGGCTTCGCGGATGCGGTGCAACTCATGGTGCAGCATGCGTTCTCCCTGGTGACGAGGGTTTGTGGAACGCGTCCACTCTCGTCGCCCAGGAGGGTCCGGCACATCGGGAGGCTGCCCGATCTTCGCTCGGGCCAGAGCCTTAGGCGCCCCGCCCGTACGGCCGAGAAAGCCTGAGGAGGGCCCTTAGGAGTCCTCAGGGGCCTTAGGAGCCTCAGGGGCCTTAGGGCACCGACGACCGTGCCGTACCGGCCCGCGCCCCGCCGTCCGCGGGCTGCCCCGGCAGTGGCGCGGGCAGCCCCACCGGCCCGGAGGACGGCCCCTTGCGGTCACCCTGGCCCTCGCCCTTGCCCTCGCCAACGCCATCGGCGTCGCCCGCACCCTCGCCGCCGCCCGCGCCATCGCGCTCGCCCGCGCCGCCCTCACCCTCCGCCTCGATGCTGATCCTCGGCAGCAGCCGCTCCAGCCAGCCCGGCAGCCACCAGTTGGCGCCCCCGAGCAGATGCATCAGCGCGGGCACCAGGAGGGTACGGAGGACGAAGGCGTCCAGGGCGACCGCGGCCGCCAGTCCGATGCCGAACATCGCGATGATCCGGTCGCCGCTGAGCACGAACGCCGAGAAGACCGCGATCATGATGACGGCCGCGGAGTTGATGACCCGGCTGGTCTCGGCGAGCCCCACCCGGACCGCGGTGCGGTTGTCGCGGGTGCGCCGCCACTCCTCGTACATCCGGCTGACCAGGAAGACCTGGTAGTCCATGGAGAGTCCGAAGAGCACCGACACCATGATCACCGGCAGGAAGGGCTCGATCGGACCCGCCCTGCCGAGACCCAGCAGTTCGCTCCCCCAGCCCCATTGGAAGATCGCGACCACCACGCCGAAGGACGACGCGACGGCGGCCACGTTCATGACCGCCGCCTTGATCGGGATGCCGATGCTGCGGAACGCGAGCAGCAGCAGCACACACCCCAGGGCCACCACCACCCCCACGAACAGCGGCAGCTTGCTCACGATCACCGCGGCGAAGTCGTCGTAGCCCGCGGTCAGTCCGCCCACGTAGACCCGCAGCGAGCTGCCCTCCTCGGCCCGGGGCAGCACCTCGGCGCGCAGCCGTCCGACGAGGTCGGAGGTGTCCCGGGACTGCGGTGCCGTCGTGGGGACGACCGTGATGACACCGGTGTCGCCGCCCCCGCCCAGGTCCGCGGCGCTCACCGAGGCCACCCCGTGGATGGTGCGCAGGGTCTCGGACAGCTGGGTGAAGGCCATACGGTCGTCGGCCCCGTCCATGGTGCCTATGAGCGTCAACGGGCCGTTGAAACCTGGTCCGAACCCCTCGGCCAGCAGGTCATAGGCGCGTCGTGTGGTGGACGCCGAGGAGCCGTTGCCCTGGTCCGAGGTGCCCAGGTGGAGCGAGAAGGTGGGGAGGGCGAGCACCGCGATGAGGGCGGTGGCGACCGCCCCGAGGAGTTTGGGGCGCCGCTCGACGTAACGGGCCCAGCGCGCGCACAGGCCCTGGGACGCCGTGGCCTCCGGCCCTCGCTCGGCCAGCCGTCCGCGCTCCTTCCTGCTCAGGGCCCGCATGCCGATCAGGCCGAGCAGCGCGGGCAGCAGGGTGAGCGAGGCGGCGACCGTAAGGGCGACGGTGAGCGCCGCCGCGACCGCCACCCCGTTGAGGAAGGACAGCCTCAGGACGAGCATGCCGAGGAGCGCGAGACAGACGGTCGCGCCCGCGAAGACCACCGCGCGCCCCGAGGTGGCCACCGCGCGCTGGGCGGCCCGTTCCACCGAAAGCCCCCGCCGCAGCCCCCTGCGGTGCCGGGTGACGATGAACAGCGCGTAGTCGATCCCCACGCCGAGGCCGATCAGCATGCCGAGCATGGGTGCGAAGTCGGCGATGGTCATGGCGTGGCCGAGCAGCCCGATGGCCGCGTACGCGGTGCCGACGCCGATGAGCGCGGTGGCGATCGGCAGCAGCGTCGCCGCGAGTGAGCCGAAGGCGAGGAAGAGCACTACGGCGGCCACCCCGACCCCGATGGCCTCGCTCAGGTGGGCGGGCCCGGTCCGCTCGGTGAGCTCGGCGCCCGCACCGCCCATCTCGACCTGCAGGCCCCTGGCGCCGGAGGCAGCGGAGCGCACCGTGTCGAGCACCTGGCGCACCTCCGCCTCGCCCAGGTCGGCGGCCGGTTCACGGAAGACCACGGTGGCGTAGGCGGTGTGCCCGTCGGCGCTGATCCGGCCGTTGTCACCGGCCTCGCCGAGCCCGCCGGAGCCGCCCAGCCGGTTGGTGTCTCCGGCGCCGTGCGGACCGCTCGCGCCGTACGGACCGGAAGCGGGGACGGCTCCGTACGGGCCGGTCACGGAGGCGACGCCGGGCAGCTCCGCGACCTGCCGCAGCGCCGCCGCCATCCGCCGCTCGACCCCTGGGGCGCGTACGGTGCCCGCGCCGTCCGCCGTATGCCAGACGACGGTGTCGCTGTCCCCCGCCCGGTCCGGCAGCCGCCGCTCCATCAGGGCGGAGACCCTGGAGGAGTCGGTGCCCGGGATGTCGTAGTTATTGGAGTACGCCGAACCCGTCACGGCCGCCGCCGCGGCGACCCCGGCGAACGCGGCCAGCCACAGCACGATGACGATGGCGCGGCGCCTGAGACACCAGCGGGCGAGTACGGCCATGGCTGCTTTCCGGGTATTGCGCCGAACGCGCGACATGGTTGAGACCAGTGCACTGTGTCAGCCTGAAAAGATCCTTTGTCTCCTTTGTGGTTTTCCCCACATCCGGGAGTGATCGCCGGCTCCGTCTCCGGCCGAGGGAGTCGGCCGGAGACGGCCGAAGTAGTCGGCCGTGGCCGGGCCGTCACCGTCCGGCCGCGGCGACCAGCGGAAAGTGGCAGGCCACCCGGTGTCCCGGCGCGGCCGGCTCGGCGGGGGCTGGCTCGATCCGGGCGCAGATCTCCTGAGCGGCCGGACAGCGGGTACGGAACCGGCAGCCCGAGGGCGGGTGGGCGGCCGAGGGGGTCTCGCCGCCCAGCGGCGCCCCGGCGGCCTCGGCCGCCGGGTCGGGCTGTTCGGCGGTGTCCAGCAGTCCGCGGGTGTAGGGATGCAGCGGCGCGTCGAACACCGACGCCGCTGGCCCCGTTTCGACCAGCTTGCCCAGATACATCACGCCGACCGTGTCCGCGAGATGGCGCACCACGGCCAGGTCGTGCGAGATGAACAGATAGGCCAGCCCCTTCTCGCGCTGCAGGTCCCGCATCAGATTGAGGATCTGGGCCTGTACGGAGACGTCGAGGGCCGAGACGGGTTCGTCGGCGACCACCAGCGACGGTGACAGCGCGAGCGCGCGGGCCAGCCCGAGGCGCTGGCGCTGGCCGCCGGAGAACTCGTGCGGATAGCGGTCCACGGCGCCGCGCGGCAGCCCGACGTCGTCCAGCAGCCCGGCGATCCGCGCGTTCTGCCCGGCACGGTCGCCGATGCCCTGGATGACCAGCGGCTCCCGCAGGATCGCGCCGACCCGCATCCGCGGGTCCATGGACGCGTACGAGTCCTGGAACATCAGCTGCACCTCGCGCCGGTGGGCGCGCAGCGCGCGCCGGTCCAGCGCGGCGATGTCGCGGTCCGCGAAGCGGACGGTGCCTCGGGTCGGCTCCTCCATGCCGACGACCAGCCGTCCGAGCGTGGACTTGCCGCAGCCGGACTCCCCCACGATGCCGAAGGTCTCGCCACGCCTGACGGTCAGCGACACCCCGGCGACGGCGCTCACGACGGCGGCCGCGGAGCGCCCGCGGAGCGCGAAGGGGTTGCTGTGCAGGGGGTAGTCCTTGGTGACGTCGGTGAGCGCGAGCAGGGTCTCGTCGGCGCGGGACGGGGGCGCGGCGGGGGCGGCGGGGACGACTTCGGCGATGGGATCGACGGCGGGGTCGACGGGGTGGAAGCAGGCGAAGGCGTGGGCACCGCGACGGGCGGCTCCCGCCCGCCCCTCGGGCGTGTCCCCGGTCGCCGGACCGTGCGGCGCCGTCCTCGGACCGGGGGCCGGGGCGGAGTCCCCGTTCCGGGAGGCGGCGGGCAGCGGCGGCACCACCTCGGACAGCGCTGGCTCCGTCTCCCGGCACTCCCCGGTGGCGAAGCCGCACCGCGGCGCGAACCGGCACCCCGCGGGCCGCGTGACGAGGGACGGCGGCAGGCCCGGAATCGTGGCGAGCGGCTGCGACTCGTCCGCCGCCCGCTCCGGCAGCGCGGCGAACAACGCCTGGGTATACCGATGGCGCGGGGCCGCGAACAGGGTGCGCACGCCCGCCCGTTCCACCGTCTTGCCCGCGTACATCACCGCCACCCGGTCCACCCGTCTGGCGATCACCCCCAAGTCGTGGGTGACCAGGATCAACGCCATGCCCAGACGCGACCGCAGATCGTCGATGAGCTCCAGGATCTGGGCCTGGGTGGTGACGTCGAGCGCGGTCGTCGGCTCGTCGGCGATCAGCAACTGGGGCTCGCAGATCAGCGCCATGGCGATGGCGACGCGCTGCCGCATGCCGCCGCTGAGCTGGTGCGGGTAGTTCTTCAGCCGCTCGCCGGGGGTCGGCAGGCCCACCAGCCTCAGCATCTCCTCGGCCCGCTGCCACGCCTCCGCCTTGCCCAGGCCCTTGTGCAGCAGCAGCGGCTCCGCGACCTGGGCGCCAATGGTCATGGTCGGGTTGAGGGAGGTGAGCGGGTCCTGGAAGACCATGCCGATGGAGTTGCCGCGAACGCCCCGGAGCACCGGCTCGACCGCGGTCGCCAGGTCCGTACCGCCGAAGTCGATGGAACCGCCGGTGATCCGGCCGCCGCCCGGCAGCAGGCCGAGCACGCTCAGCGCGGTCATGGTCTTCCCGCAGCCGGACTCGCCGACGATGCCCAGCGCCTCGCCCGGGGCGAGGTCCAGGGAGACTCCGTCGAGGGCGTGCACGGTGCGGTCGCGGCCCGCGATCTCGACATGGAGGTCGTCGACCCGCAGCAGGAGGGATCCGGTGGACGCGGTGGGATCGGTCATCAGCGGTTGCCTCCGCTCTTCTGGAGCCGCACGTCGAAGGCGTCCCGCAGCCCGTCCCCGATGAAGTTGAAGGCGGCGACGACGAGTACGATCGCGATGCCCGGCGGGAAGATCAGCCACCAGTAGCCGACCTGGGTGTAGGTGATACCGGCGCTGAGCATGGAGCCCCAGTCGGCGGCGGGCGGCGGGATGGACAGGCCGAGGAACGACAGGTACGCGACGTAGAGGATCGCGTCGGCGATCTGGAAGGTGGCGTTGACGACGACGGTGCCGATCGCGTTCGGCACGATGTGCCGGAAGACGGCGCGCGCCCCGCCACCGCCCATGAGCCGCATGGCGTGGATGTAGTCCCTGCTGCGCAGGGCGAGGGCTTCACCGCGGATGAGGCGGGCCGGGGACAGCCAGGCGACCGAGGCGATGATGAGGATCAGCACCGGTTTGCTGGGCGTGACGATCGCGGCGACGACGACCAGCAGGAAGAGGGCGGGGATGGCGAGCGCGGCGTCGGTGATCCGCATCATGGCGGCGTCCAGCCAGCCACCGAAGTAGCCCGCGACCGAGCCGTAGACCGTGCCGATGAACGTGGCGAGGAGCCCCGCCGCGAGGCCCACTTCCAGGGAGGTCCGGCCGCCGGTCATCAGCCGGCCGAGCATGTCGTAGCCGAGGTCCGTGGTGCCCAGCGGGTGGCCGGGGCTGCCGGGCGCGAGGTTGGCCTGGCCCAGATCGGTGTGCACCTGGTCGGTGGGGTGGAACAGCGGGCCGAGGAAGCAGAAGGCGCTCAGCGCCACCAGCACCACCGCCCCGGCCAGGGCCAGTTTGTTGCGGGTGAAGACGGCGAGGGTGCGGCGGGCGAGGCTCGGGGTGGGGACGGCCGTCTCGTCGGCGGCGGGGGCCCCGGCGGCTGTGGCGGTCACGAGACGCTCCTGATCCGGGGGTCGAGGACGGCGTACGCGATATCGGTGATCAGCGAGCCGATGACGGTGGCGACGCCGACGACGAGGGTCACCCCGAGCAGCACCGGGAAGTCGGAGCCCTGGGCGGCGTTCCAGAACAGCAGCCCCATCCCCGGGTAGTTGAACATCGACTCCACGACGAGCGCGCCGCTGAAGAGGGTCGGGAGATAGAGGCCGAGGAGGGTGGCGAGCGGAATGAGCGCGTTGCGCAGCACGTGCCGGGCCATGATCCGCGCGCTGGACTGGCCCTTGGCCCGCGCGGTGCGGACGTATTCCTCGCCCAGGTTGTCCAGCACCGCCGAGCGCATGTAGCGGCTGAAGGCGGCGATGACGCCGAGCGCCATGGTCACCACGGGCAGCACCAGCCCGGGAAGGTCGCCCAGGATGCCGCCGACGGTGTCCGCCTGCGGCGCCTCGGCCGGGAAGAGCTGGAGCCGCTGGCTGAAGACGAGGATCAGGACCAGGCCGAGGAAGAAGACGGGGGTGGCGTAGGCGAGGAAGGCCAGCCCGGTGAGGAGGTAGTCCGCGGCCCTGCCCCGGCGTACGGCCTGGAGGATGCCCAGCGGAATCGCGAGGACGGCGGCGAGGGCGATGGCCAGCCCGGTCAGTACGAGGGTCTTGGGCAGCCGGTCGGACAGCAGCGAGGAGACCGTCTGGTTGAGCTTGTACGACTCGCCGAGGTCGCCGGTGAGCAGCCGCCCGAGGTACTGCACGTACTGGAGGGGGAGCGAGCGGTCGTAGCCCTGCTGGTGGTTGAAGTGCTCGACCGCCTGCGGGGTGGCCTTGGGGCCGAGGATGGCGCGGGCGGGGCCCCCGGGGAGCTGGTGCAGCAGCACGAAGACGATGACGGAGACGAGCAGCAGGACGACGGCGGCCTGCGCGGTGCGCTTGATCAGAAAGCGGATCACTTCCGGCCCGCCCCCTTCTTGACGAAGTACCAGTCCTGGGGGGCGAGGCTCAGGGTCGGGTTCTGGTCGACGCCGCGCAGGTCGTTGCGGATGACGGAGACCTGGTAGGCGGGGTTGGGGGTCCACAGGACGGGGACCTTGCGGGCGACGTACTCGCCGTAGCGGCGCATCGCGGCCGGGTCGCCGGAGTACTCGGTGTCCTTGATCAGCTCATCGGTGCGCGGATCGGACCAGTTGCCCATGTTGGAGGGGGCGCCGGTGGCGAAGAGCTGTTCTCCGCTGGGGTCGGGCGGGAAGTACCAGCTGCCCGCCGTGCCGAAGAACCCCAACTGCCACGCCTTGCACAGCGGTTCGGTCCGTTCGCAGGGGACGGTGGTGCCGAGCACCGTGTTCAGCGGTTGCTGCCGTACGTCGAGGGTGATCCCGGCCTTGTCGTACGAGGACTTGATCTCCTGCATCTGGTTGGAGCTCTCGGTCGAGCCGGACTGCGACAGCAGCGAGAGCTTCAGCGGCTGCCCCTCCTCGATGCCCTTGCCGCACGCGTCGCCGCCGGTCCCGGGCCGCACACAGCGCAGCGTCCCGCCGTCCCGCGCCTTCCAGCCGTGGGCGGCCAGCAGCCGCTTCGCCGCGGCCGGGTCGTACGGATAGGGGTCCTTCGCGAGCAGGCTCGCGGGGACCGGGCCGCGGGTGGGGTCGGCGCTGCCGTGCCAGATCACCTTGGAGATGGCGCGCTGGTCGATGAGGAGCTGGAGGGCCTGGCGGAGATAGGTCTGGCGGAGCAGCGGGCCCGCGGTGGGGTGGTTGAAGTTGAGCACGAGATAGGTGATCGCCCAGCCCTCCCACGGGTCGACGCGATAGCCCATCTCCTGGAACTTCTTGGACTGGGCCATCACCGACGGCGGGATGTAGCCGTAGTCGACGCCGCCGGAGCGCAGCACGTTGAATTCGGAGTCGGCGGTGGTGAAGGGCTTGAAGACGACGCGGTCGAGGTGGGGCCTGTCCGGGCCTGAGTAGCGGGTGTTGGGTTCGAGCGCGACCTGTCCCGAGGTGGCCCACTGACGGATCTTCCACGGCCCGTTGACGGTCTTCCACAGCGGGTCGGTGGCGAAGGCCGAGAGCTTCTTGGCGTGCTGGGTCAGCCGCGCGAAGACCTTCTTGGGGTCCTCGTCGTCCGGGTTCCAGGCGTGCCGGGGCAGCGGGGTGAAGTAGAGGAGCTGGTTAGCGGTGAACCAGGCGGGGTTGTACGCGCGGTCGAGCCGGAGCCGGAAGGTGCGGTCGTCGAGCGTCTGGAACCGCTTGACGTTGTCCGGCAGCAGCTTCGGCGAATAGCCGCCCCACTCCGCCTTGTTGTGCTTGATCAGGTCGAACCAGAATTCCACGTCGCGGGTGGTGACGGGCTTTCCGTCGGACCAGCGGTAGCCCTGCTTCAGCGTGACGGTCACGGTCTTGTTGCCGTCGCTGTAGCGGGGCTGCTCGGCGAGGTTGCGCGGGCTGTCCAGGCTGAGCTCGTCGCCCTTCTGCTCGGGCTGGTAGAGCGGCAGGTAGAGCAGGCTCTGGATGGAGCTGTTGTACGTGGCCAGATAGCCGGGCGCGCCGATCGGGAAGATCCAGTTGGGGGTGGCCGCGGGCGGCAGCGCCATGGTCGCCGTGCCGCCCTCGACCCTGGTGCCGCCCGTCGCGCCGACATCGGTGATCCGGTCAGCCCGGGGTCCACAGCCGGTGGCCAGGCCCGTGCCGCCGAGGACGAGGGCCGCGACAAGTCCCGCGAGGGGCCCGCGTATTCGTGTACTGCGCAGACCCATGCCGCCTCCGCGGGGTCGTCGGGATCGTCGGGGTGGTTCGAGGGCGTCGGGGTGGTTCGGGGGCGTCGGCCGAACGAAGATAGCGAGCAAAGTACGGACGGTCGCGAAAAGAAGTCAAGAGCCTGGCGCGCGAAGCCGGGAATGCTATCTACTGAAAGCCCGTTGCGACCTGGACTTCGTTCGAATATCGAATAAAGTCCAGGCGATACAGGAAAGACCGACCGACGGAAAGGGCGCCACATGACCGCCGCCGAGGAGCAGCCCGGCTCCGCCGCGCACGTCCTCGAACTCGTCGCGAGCGGCACCGCGGCCTCCCGCGCCGATCTCGTACGGGAGTTGGGGCTCGCCGCCTCCACCGTCTCCGCACGGGTGCAGGAGCTGGTGGACGCCGGACTGCTCACCGAATACGGCGAGGGCGCCTCGCGCGGCGGCCGCCGGCCCCGCCTGCTGCGGATACCGGACAGCGGGGGCATCGCGCTCGCCGCCGACCTCGGCAGTCATCACGCCCGCGTCGGCGCGGTCGGCCGCACGGGCGCCACCTTCGACGTGACCGAGTACTCCTTCGACCTGACGGCCGGTCCCGACCGGGCCCTGGAGCCGCTGGTGGGGCGGCTCGCCGAGCTCGCGGACCGCCAGTGCGCGGCGGGCCGCACGGTGCGGGCCGTCGGCGTCGGCTTCCCCGGCCCGGTGGACACGGGCACGGGCCAGGTCATCGCCCCGTCCCGGATGCCCGGCTGGCATCTGTACGAACTGCGCGACCGGCTCGCCAAGCGGCTCGGACTGCCCGTCCTCGTCGACAACGACGCCAACATGATGGCCCTCGGCGAGCACCGGGCCGCCCACTCCGGGCTGCGCCACCTCGTCGTCGTCAAGGCGGGCCGCGGCATCGGCTCCGGCGTGATCAGCGACGGCCGCCTCTACCGGGGGGCGCGCGGCTCGGCGGGCGACATCAGCCATGTGCGCGTCGACGCGGCCGCGGAACGCCCCTGCTCCTGCGGCAACATCGGCTGCCTGGAGACCGTCGCCAGCGGCGCCGCGATCGCCGCCGAGCTGCGCACGCTCGGCATCGGCGTCGACGGGTCGGCGGATGTGCTGCGCCTGGTGACGGACGGCGAGCCGAACGCGACCACCCTGGTACGCCAGGCCGGCCGGCACATCGGGACCGTCCTGTCCGTCGTCGTCAACTTCTTCAACCCGGAGGCGGTGGTCCTCGCGGGGGCACTCGCCGAGGCCGAGCCGCTGGTCGCCGCCGTCCGCGGAATGCTGTACGAGCGGTGCCTGCCGATGGCGACGAGCGAGCTGACGATCACGGCGGCCACGAGCGGCGCCGACGCGGGGCTGCTCGGGGCGGGTCACGCGGCGCTGCGCGAACTCGCCCCGGGCAGCAGGCCGGTGCCCATGGCCCGGGCCGCCCGATGACGCCCGTGCCGCACCGGCCGTACGACACCGGCCCGCGCGGCCGGTCCGCCCACCCCTGGACACCGCCCCCGACGCCCCCGACGCATCCGACCGGCGCGACCGGACGCACCCGTACGCATCCGGACGCACCCCGGCGCATCTGAAAGCGAGACAGCATGGCTTCCACCGCACCCCGCCCGGCCGACGGTCCGGCGGCAGGACCGGCCCCGGACGGCGCGGCGGCGCCCCCGGGCCGTCGTCGCCCGCGCATCGGCATCGGCGGCATGTCCATCGAGTCCAGCACCTTCTGCCCGCACCGCACGACGTACGACGACTTCCGGATCACCCGCGGCGCCGAGCTGCTGAACCGCTACACCTGGACGGCGTCCGACGGCGACCTCGCGGAGCGCGTCGAGTGGGTGCCCCTGGTGCACGCCGTCTCGCTGCCCGGCGGCCCGGTCGAGCGCGGGACCTACGACCGGATCAAGGAGGAGCTGATCGAGCGGCTGCGGCGGGCCGGTCCGCTCGACGGGCTGGTGTACGACATCCACGGCGCGATGAGCGTGGTGGGCCTGGAGGACGCCGAAGGCGATCTGACCGACGCCGTACGGGAGGCGATCGGGCCCGACGCGCTGATCTCCGCCGCCATGGACCTCCACGGCAATGTCTCCCGGCGCTTCGCGGAGCGGCTTGACCTGATCACCGCCCATCGGCTGGCCCCGCACGAGGACGCCTGGGAGACCCGCGAGCGCGCCGCCCGCAAGCTGGTGGAGCGGCTGGCATCCGGCCGGGGCCGTCCGCATCTGGCCTGGGTGCATATCCCGGTACTGCTGCCCGGGGAGCGCACCAGCACCCGTCTGGAGCCCGCCAAGTCGCTGTACGGGCGGCTGGCCGCCGTGGAGGCGATGGACGGTGTCGTGGACGCGGCGATCTGGGTGGGCTACGCCTGGGCCGACGAGCCGCGCTGCCGGGCGGCCGTGGTGGTGACCGGCGACGACCCCGTGCTCGCCGTCGAGCAGGCCCGCTCCCTCGCCCGCGAGTACTGGGAGGTGCGCCGCGACTTCGCCTTCGTCGGCCCCACCGGCGGCGCCGACGAGTGCGTCGCCGAGGCCGTCGCCTCCTCCGCCCGCCCCTTCCTGATCAGCGACTCCGGCGACAACCCCACCGCCGGGGGCGCCGGGGACCTCGCCTATATGCTCGGGCGGCTGCTGGCCAACGAGGACCTGGCCGCCGGGCGCGCCACCGCCCTGCACCCCGGGATCACCGATCCGGCGGCGGTCGCGGAGTGCTTCGCCGCCGGGCCGGGCGCCACGGTCCGGCTGTCCGTCGGCGGCGAGATCAGCCGGGGGACGGCGGACCACGCCGCGCCCTGCGAGCTGACCGGCGAGGTGGTCGCCCTGCGCCGGGACGACCCGGTCGGCGGGGACCTCGCTGCGGTGCGGCGCGGGGGCGTCACGGTGATCCTGGTCAGCCGCCGCAAGCCGTTCCACACCCTGGCCGACTTCGGCGAGCTGGACCCGCGCGGCTATGACCTCGTCGTCGTCAAGATCGGCTATCTGGAGCCCGAGCTGTACGCCCTGGCGGCGGACTGGCGGCTCGCGCTCACCCCCGGCGGGGTCGACCAGGATCTGTTGCGGCTGGGCCACCGGCGCCTCGTACGGCCGCTGTACCCCTTCGACGACGAGGGGTTCGAGGTGCCGCATCTGGAGCCGATGCTGCTCTAGGGGGTGTCCGGGCCGCTCTGGGGGTTCGGTGGGTCGTGGCGCCTGCGGCGGGCCGCGTGGCGGAGCCGCATATCGATGCTTTCCCCTCCCCGCCCCTTCCCACAACTGGGGCTCCGCCCCAGACCCCGTGGCCTGGCACCCCGGAGGTGCGGCGGGCATCCGCCGCGTCGGCGTGCCGACCGATCAGCCCGCCCGTGCGGATGTGCACGGCGGTCGAGCCGCGCCCGTCGGGGTCCAGGGGCGGAGCCCCTGGTAGCGGGAAGGGACGGGGAGGGGAACGAGCCGCCGGGCACCGCGTAGGAGCGCGGAAGCGCAGACGACGGTGGCGGGGCGCGCCCTCGCGCGCCCCGCCACCGTCACACAGGGACGAATCCCGGGCCGCTCAGCCCTCGACGCCCAGCTTCTCCAGGATCAGCTCGCGCACCCGCGCCGCGTCCGCCTGGCCGCGCGTGGCCTTCATGACCGCGCCGACCAGCGCGCCCGCCGCCGCGACCTTGCCGCCGCGGATCTTGTCGGCGATGGCCGCGTTGGCCGCGATCGCCTCGTCCACGGCGGTGCCCAGCGCACCCTCGTCCGAGACGACCTTCAGCCCGCGCTGGGCGACGACCTCGTCCGGGCCGCCCTCGCCCGCGAGGACGCCCTCGATGGTCTGGCGGGCCAGCTTGTCGTTGAGCGAACCCTCCTTGACCAGCACGCACACCCGGGCCACCTGTGCCGGGGTGATCGGCAGCGCGGCGAGCTCCACACCGTCCTCGTTGGCACGGCGGGCCAGCTCGCCCATCCACCACTTACGGGCCTGGTCGGCCGGGGCGCCCTCGTCCATCGTGGCCGTGATCAGGTCGATCGCGCCCGCGTTGAGCACCGACTGCATCTCGTGCCGGGACAGGCCCCACTCCTCGCGGAGCCGGTTGCGGCGCACCCGCGGCAGCTCCGGAAGCCCGCCGCGCAGCTCCTCCACCCACGCCCGGGCGGGGGCGACCGGCACCAGGTCGGGCTCGGGGAAGTAGCGGTAGTCCTCGGCCTCCTCCTTGACCCGGCCGGAGGTCGTGGAGCCGTCCTCCTCGTGGAAGTGGCGGGTCTCCTGGACGATCGTGCCGCCGTCGTCCAGCACCGCGGCGTGGCGCTGGATCTCGAAGCGGACCGCGCGCTCGACCGACCGCAGCGAGTTGACGTTCTTGGTCTCGGAGCGGGTGCCGAACTTGTCGGCGCCCTGCGGACGCAGCGACAGGTTCACATCGCAGCGCATCTGGCCCATCTCCATGCGCGCCTCGGAGACCCCGAGCGACTTGATGAGCTCGCGCAGCTCGGTCACATACGCCTTGGCGACCTCCGGGGCCTTCTCCCCGGCGCCGACGATCGGCTTGGTGACGATCTCGATCAGCGGGATCCCGGCCCGGTTGTAGTCCAGGAGGGAGTGCTGGGCGCCGTGGATGCGGCCGGTCGCGCCACCCACATGGGTGGACTTGCCGGTGTCCTCCTCCATATGGGCGCGCTCGATCTCGACGCGGAAGACCTCACCGTCGACGTCGACGTCCAGATAGCCGTTGAAGGCGATCGGCTCGTCGTACTGCGACGTCTGGAAGTTCTTCGGCATGTCCGGATAGAAGTAGTTCTTCCGGGCGAAGCGGCACCATTCGGCGATCTCACAGTGGAGCGCGAGCCCGATCTTGATGGCGGACTCGACGCCGGTCGCGTTGACCACCGGGAGCGAGCCGGGCAGGCCGAGACAGGTGGGGCAGGTCTGCGTGTTGGGCTCGGCGCCCAGCGCCGTGGAGCAGCCGCAGAACATCTTGGTCTTGGTGCCGAGCTCGACATGCACCTCGAGCCCCATCACGGGGTCGTAGGTGGCGAGGGCGTCCTCGTACGACACCAGTTCAGTGACGGTCACGGAAAACTAACCTCTCAGTCCGCGAGGACGTCGTCGTCGCCCATGCGCTTGAGCTCGCGGATGAGCAGGGCGACGCCGGTGACGATGGCGGCGGCCGAGACCACCGCGTCGGCCAGTTGCAGCCTGTCGTTCTCGAATCGGGCCTTCTTGGCCTGCTTCGCCACCCCCACCGCGCCGAACAGCGAGGTCGCGATGGACAGGTAGGTGCCGGGCCTGGACTTCTTGAAGCCCTTCGCCTTCTTGATCGCACTCATAGTGACGGTGCCTCCTCGATGAGCGGGTGGCCCCAACGGTCGATGAGCGCGGCCTCGACCGCGGCACCGACCTTGTAAAGCCGGTCGTCGGCCATGGCGGGGGCGATGATCTGCAGTCCGACCGGCAGACCGTCCTCCGGCGCCAGACCGCAGGGCAGTGACATGGCCGCGTTCCCCGCGAGGTTGGTGGGAATCGTGCAGAGGTCGGCCAGATACATCGCCATCGGGTCGTCGGCGCGCTCGCCGATCGGGAAGGCGGTGGTCGGGGTGGTCGGCGAGACCAGCACGTCGACCCGCTCGAACGCCTTCTCGAAGTCGCGCTTGATCAGCGTACGGACCTTCTGCGCGGAGCCGTAGTACGCGTCGTAGTAGCCGGAGCTGAGCGCGTAGGTGCCCAGCATGATCCGGCGCTTGACCTCGGCGCCGAAGCCCTCCGCGCGGGTGAGCGCGGTGACGTCCTCGGCGGAGTGGCTGCCGTCGTCGCCCACCCGCAGGCCGTACCGCATGGCGTCGAAGCGGGCCAGGTTGGACGAGCACTCGGACGGCGCGATCAGGTAGTACGCGGCCAGCGCCTTGTCGAAGGACGGACAGGAGATCTCCTCGATCTCGGCGCCCAGCTCCCGCAGCAGCTCCACCGACTCGTTGAAGCGCTGCATGACACCGGCCTGGTAGCCCTCGCCAGCGAACTCCTTGACGACGCCGATCCGCATGCCCCGCACGCTTCCGCTGCGGGCGGCCTCGACGACGGCGGGAACCGGCTCGTCGATGGAGGTCGAGTCCATCGGGTCGTGCCCGGCGATGACCTCGTGCAGCAGCGCCGCGTCCAGCACGGTGCGGGCGCAGGGTCCGCCCTGGTCGAGCGAGGACGAGAACGCCACCATGCCGTAGCGGGAGACCCCGCCGTACGTCGGCTTGACCCCGACCGTGCCGGTGACGGCGGCGGGCTGGCGGATCGAGCCGCCGGTGTCGGTGCCGATGGCGAGCGGGGACTGGAAGGAGGCCAGCGAGGCGGACGAGCCACCGCCGGAGCCGCCGGGGACCCGGGTGAGGTCCCAGGGGTTGCGGGTGGGGCCGAAGGCGCTGTTCTCGGTCGAGGACCCCATGGCGAACTCGTCCATGTTGGTCTTGCCGAGGACGATCACGTCCGCGTCCCGCAGCCGCTGGGTGACCGTCGCGTCGTACGGCGGGATCCACCCGTCGAGGATCTTGGAACCGACCGTGGTCGGGATCCCCTTGGTGGTGAAGATGTCCTTGAGCGCGAGCGGAACACCGGCCAGCGGGCCCAGCTCCTCGCCGCGCTCCCGCTTGGCGTCGACGGCGCGCGCCTGGGCGAGCGCCCCCTCGCGGTCCACGTGCAGGAAGGCGTGCACCTTCTCGTCGACGGCCTCGATACGGGCCAGGTGGGCCTCGGTCACCTCGACGGCGGTGACCTCGCCGGAGGCGATCCTGGCGGCGATCTCGGCCGCGGTGAGCCTGGTCAGGTCGGTCACGGTGGTCACTCCTCCCCCAGGATCTGCGGCACCTTGAAACGCTGCTGCTCCTGGGCCGGGGCGCAGGCCAGCGCCTGCTGCGGGGGCAGGGACGGACGGACCTCGTCCGGGCGCATGACATTGGTCAGCGGCAGCGGGTGAGAGGTCGGCGGAACGTCTTGGTCGGCGACCTCGGAGACGCGGGCGACCGCGCCGATGATGTCGTCGAGCTGTCCGGCGAAGTGGTCGAGCTCTTCGGCCTTCAGCTCCAGACGCGCCAGCCGGGCGAGGTGGGCGACCTCCTCGCGCGTGATGCCAGGCATGCAGCGATCCTCTGGGTGTGTGTGGAGTGTTTCGGCCCCAATCCTATGGCTCCCCGCACACAGCGCGCGAAAGGCATTGGGTGCGCCCAGTGGGCAATCGTTCCGCCGGGGGCACCCCCAGCGGTAGCTGGGGGAGGAACGGGTGGGCACAACGCCACCCACCGGCCCGCACCGAGCAACGAAACGCAGGGGGCAGCGCCCTCAGGTCACCGGCTGGTCCGCGTCCTCGTCCGCGGAAGCGTCTTCGCTCGACGGCTCCGCCGTCTCGCGGTGCCAGCCCCCCTCGCCCCGGGCCCGCAGCCACGCCGTCATCTCGTCCGGCGGCATCGCCGCGGCCACCAGCCAGCCCTGGACCGCGTCACAGCCCAGGTCCCGCAGCCGCTCCCAGGTCTCGTCGTCCTCGACGCCCTCCGCCACCACCAGCAGGCCCAGCGAGTGGGCGAGGTCGACCGTACAGCGGACGATCTCCGCGTCCTCGTTGTCCACCGCGAGCCGCGCCACGAAGGAACGGTCGATCTTGAGCTCGCTCACCGGCAGCCGCCGCAGGTGGACCAGCGACGAATAGCCCGTGCCGAAGTCGTCGAGCGACATCTTCACCCCGTGGCCGGTGAGCCCGGCCAGGGTGTCCGCGGCCCGCTGCGGGTCCTCCAGCAGGACGTGCTCGGTTATCTCCAGCTGCAGGGCGCCCGCCGGGACCCCGTGCCGGGCCAGCCGCCCGGCGACCGCGCCCGCGAAGCCGGGGGTGTGGACATCGCGCGGCGAGACATTGACCGCGACGGGCACCTCGAGGCCGTCGGCGCGCCACCGCGCGACCTGGCCCAGTGCCGTCTCCAGGACGTACTCGGTCAGCCGGGGCATCAGCCCGGAGCTCTCGGCCATGGAGATGAACTCGTCCGGCGGCACCCTCCCCCGGTCCGGGTGCACCCAGCGCACCAGGGCCTCCAGGCCCGCCACATGCCCGTCGAAGCCGACCTTGGGCTGGTAGTGCAGCTCGACGTCGCCCGCGTCCAGGGCGCGCCGCAGATCGCCGAGCAGACCGAGCCGGTCGGGGGTGTTGCCGTCCCGGCGCGCCTCGTACAGCTCGACTCCGCTGCGGTCCCGCTTGGCCTGGTACATCGCGACGTCGGCGCGGCGCAGCAGCCCCTCGGCGTCCAGGGCGTGGTCGGGGTAGACGGCGACGCCCGCGCTGGCCTCGAGCACCAGGGTCAGCCCGTCCAGGTCGAGCGGGGAGCCGAGGTCGCCGACGAGGACGCGGGCGCTGCGCTGGGCGCTGGTGAGCGAGTCGGTGGTGGGCAGCAGCACCGCGAACTCATCGCCGCCGAGCCTGGCCACCTCGGCCCCGCGCGGCAGGGCGAGCCGCAGCCGCTCGGCGATCTGGAGCAGCAGCCGGTCACCGGCCAGATGGCCCAGGGTGTCGTTGACCGAGCGGAAGCGGTCGAGGTCCAGCAGCACCAGCGCGCTCCGGGTGCCGGCCCGCTCGGACTCGTCCAGCGCGGTCCAGGTGCGCTCCAACAGCCACTGGCGGTTGGGCAGCCCGGTGAGCGGATCGCGCAGCTGCTCCTCGGCGCGGACCCGGGCGATCCACAGCGTGGAGTCCAGGGCGACCAGCGGCACCGCGAACAGCGGGAGCAGCAGCGGGGTGTCCCCGGCGACGACCACGATGAGGGGGGCGATGCCGAGGAGCGCGATGCCGACGAGGGCCTGCCGGACGAGGGCGGTGCGGGCGACGGTGGGCAGTCCGGCGCCGGGCGGGGCGAGGGAGCACCACAGCAGGGCGCGGGTCACCGCGAGATAGACCAAGGCGGCCAGCGCCGTCTGGGGGATGGCGGACACCTGCCAGGTGTCGGTGCGCCAGGGGTGTTCGACGGAGGGGATGGTGCCGAAGGCGGCGAGGGTGAGGGCGGCCGCGCCGACCCCGAGGATGTCGACCGCGCCGTGCAGGGCGGCCTGCCGCCATCGGTGCCGGCGGGCGGCGCCGACCAGGACGACCACGGCGAGGCTGACCAGCACGGCCGGAATCCAGCCGTAGAGCAGCAGCGCCGCCAGGGTTAACGCGGCCCCGGAGCCGGTGCCGCCCCACCACCGGTCACGGCCGAGGGCGACCAGATGACCGACGATGATTCCGGTGAGCACGGCGAGCGACCAGCCCACGGTTCCATCGGGAAAGAGCGCATTGCCCGCGTCGAGCACTCGGAACACTCCGATACCGAGTGCGAAAGCCGCCATGGCGACCGCAGCGGCCGGCAGCGCGGGCAGCACGGGCAGCACGGCCCGGGGCAGCCGCGACGCCGGGGCGGCGCTTTCGGTCGGTTTCATACCCGTCCCTCTCACAGCCGGCGGTGCCAGCGCCACGGCGGGCGCACACCTCAACAGTAGGCGGCAGAAGGGAAAGACGGGCGGCGATCGGCGACGGTTCCCCGAATGCCGCCCGACGATCCATGGCCTTCTGCTATGCGCTGTAAGGGTGATGCCCTCCGGCTGTACCCGGGAAGTGCTCCCAGTCGTAATCCGGCCAGGTTTGAACCCATTGAGCGGACAAGATGGCCGGAGCGCTGCGCCGGATGGGTGGAGCGGCTACTTCAGGGGCCACTCCAGCGACTGCTCCAACCCCCGTTCCACCGGCCATCCGTGCTACTCCGCGGACTCTTCCCCGGACTCTTCCCCGCCGTCTTCCGCGGGCTCTTCCGCAGGCTCTTCCGGGGGCGTCAGCGCGACCTCTCTCGCCGCATCAGGACCCCGTTCGAGCAGGACGCCAAATCCGTCCTCATCCAGCACGGGAACCTTCACCTGCATCGCCTTGTCATACTTCGAGCCCGGATTGTCGCCGACTACCACGAAATCGGTCTTTTTCGAAACCGATCCGGTGACTTTGGCACCATGACTCTGCAGCGCCTCTTTGGCCCCATCCCGGGTGTACGACTGCAGCGTTCCGGTGACGACGACGGTGAGGCCCGCCAGCGGACGGGGGCCCTCGTCCTCGCCGCCCTCCTCCTCCAGCCGGACCCCGGCGCGCCGCCATTTCTCGACGATCTCGCGGTGCCAGTCGACCGTGAACCACTCCTTGAGCGAGGCGGCGATGGTGGGTCCGACCCCCTCCACGGCCGCCAGCTCCCCCTCATCCGCCTCGGCGATCCGGTCCAGCGAGCGGAATTCCCGGGCCAGCGCGGTGGCGGCCACGGGGCCGACATGACGGATCGAAAGGCCGGTGATGATCCGGGCCAGCGGACGCTCCTTGGCCGCCTCGATATTGGCCAGCATCGCCAGGGCGTTCTTCTTCGCCTCGCCCTTCTGGGTGGCGAAGAAGGTGACGACCTTCTCCTCACCGGTCTCCGGATCACGCTTGGGCAGTCCGCTGTCCGGGTCCAGTACATACGACCGAATGGGCAGCAATTGTTCGATCTTCAGGTCGAACAGATCGCCCTCGTCCTTCAGCGGCGGTTCGGCGGGTTCCAGCGGCTGGGTGAGGGCGGCGGCGGCGACATAGCCGAGGTTCTCGATGTCCAGGGATTTCCGCCCGGCGAGATAGAAAATCCGCTCGCGCAGCTGCGCCGGGCAGGACCGGCCGTTGGGACACCGCAGATCGACATCGCCCTCCTTGGCGGGCTGCAGCGGTGTACCGCACTCGGGGCAGGCGTCCGGCATCACGAATTCCCGCTCGCTGCCGTCCCGCAGATCGACGACCGGGCCCAAGATTTCCGGAATGACGTCGCCCGCTTTTCGAAGCACCACGGTGTCACCGATCAGCACGCCTTTGGCCTTGACCACATCCTGGTTGTGCAGTGTCGCGAATTCGACCTCCGAGCCCGCGACGGTGATCGGCTCGACCACCGCATAAGGCGTCACCCGCCCCGTGCGCCCCACGCCCACCCGGATGTCCACCAGCTTGGTGTTGACCTCCTCGGGCGCGAACTTCCAGGCGATCGCCCAGCGCGGCGCCCGCGAGGTGGAGCCCAGCCGTCCCTGGAGCGGGATCTCGTCCAGCTTGACGACCGCGCCGTCGATCTCGTGCTCCACCGAGTGCCGGTGCTCGCCGTCGCCGTAGTACGCGATGTACTCGCGCACGCCCTCGATCGAGTCCACCACCGAGAAGTGGGCGGCGGTGGGGAGCCCCCACTCGTGCAGCAGCTCGTACGCCTGCGACAGCCGGTCGATGTCGAAGCCCTCGCGCGCCCCGATGCCGTGCACCACCATGTCCAGCGGCCGGGACGCGGTGATCTTCGGGTCCTTCTGGCGCAGCGAACCCGCCGCCGCGTTCCGGGGGTTGGCGAAGGGCGGCTTGCCCGCCTCCACCAGCCGCCGGTTCAGCTCCTCGAACCGCTCGCGGGGCAGGAAGACTTCGCCGCGCACCTCCACCAGCGCCGGGATGCGCTCGCCCTCGAGCCGGTTGGGGATCTTGGCGATCGTCCGCACATTGGGCGTGATGTCCTCACCGGTGCGGCCGTCGCCACGGGTGGCGGCGCGGGTCAGCCGACCGTGCTCATAGGTGAGGTTGACCGCGAGGCCGTCCACCTTCAGCTCGCACAGGAAGTGGTACGCACCACCGCTCAGCTCCTTGGCGATGCGGTCCGCCCAGCTGGCCAGCTCCTCGTCGTCAAAGGCGTTGTCCAGGCTGAGCATCCGCTCGCGGTGCTCGACCTCGGTGAACTCCGTCTCGTACGCCCCCGCGACCTTCTGGGTCGGCGAGTCCGGCGTGCGGAGCGTGGGGTGCTCATCCTCCAGCGCCTCAAGCTCGCGCATGAGCCTGTCGAACTCGGCGTCACTGACGACCGGCGCATCCTTCACGTAGTACCGGAAGCGGTGCTCCTCGATCTGCTCAGCGAGCCTGGCGTGCCTCTCCCGCACCTCGGCGGGGACCTTCGACTGCTGTTCGCCGGCCACCGTGTCGTCCTCCCGTTACTCAGGGTTGTCCGCGAGCGATCTCGCCGCCCGGACACAGTGGGCCAGCGCGGCCCGGGCGTACCCGGGCGAGGCGCCCGCGAGCCCGCACGACGGGGTGACCACCACCGACTCCGCGAGAGTCGCCGGTGCCAGCCCCAGCCTGCGCCACAGCGTCCTGACACCCCCGACGCTACCGGGAGGGTCCGACAACGGGGTGTCGGTGCCGGGTACCGCGCCGACGAAGAGCGCCGTACCCCCTTCCACGGCCTCCCCGACCGCCTCCTCCTCACCCTCCGTGAGCAGCGACAGATCGAAGGAGACCCCCGCGACGCCCGCGCGCCGCAGCAGCCCGAACGGCACGCCCGGAGCGCATGAGTGCACCACCACCGGCCCGTCCGCCGCCTCCACCAGCGTCCGCAGCGCGCCCTCGGCCACGCCCCGGTCCACGGCGGCGTGGGTGCGGTAGCCGCTCGCCGTACGGACGCTCCCGCGCAGCACCGACGTCAGCGACGGCTCATCGAGCTGGAGCACCACCTCCGCGCCCGGCACCCGGCGGCGCACCTGAGCCAGCTGGGCGCGCACGCCCTCGGCGAGCGAGGCCGTGAGGTCACGGCAGGCGCCCGGGTCGCTGAGCGCGGCCTCGCCGCCGCGCAGTTCGAGGGAGGCGGCCAGGGTCCAGGGCCCCACGGCCGACACCTTGAGCGCGCCCTGGTGCCCCTGGGTGAACTCCTCCAGCGCGTCCAGGTCCTCGCCCAGCCAGGAGCGGGCCCGCCGGGTGTCCCGGCCCGGCCGGTCGCTGATCCGCCAGCCGCTGGGCTCGACATGCGCGTACAGCTCGGCCAGCATTCCCGCGGTGCGTCCGATCATGTCCGCGCCGGGCCCGCGCGCGGGCAGCTCAGGAAGGTACGGCAGGGCCTCCAGCGAGCCGGTGACGGTCTTCGCGGCCTCCCGCGCGTCGGCGCCCGGCATCGATCCGACGCCGGTCGCGGCTCCGGGGGGCCATGGGTGGGTGGTGGTCTTCTCGCTCACGTAAGCGCTCCGCTGAAAGCGTTGTTGTGCCGTCGGTCGTCTGCGGCACCATTGTGGCTGGTCGCGCCCGCGCGGCGGAGCCGCACATCGACACAGCCCCGCGCCCCTGCAGGGCGCCTCCCGAACCGCGGCCGAACTCCGCCGCCGAGGCAGCTCAGCCGCGGGGGCGGACCTGGAGGTCGGTGATCTCCGCGTCGCGCGGCAGGTCGAGCGCGGTCAGGATGGTCGTCGCCACGGTCCCGGGCGCCATCCAGCGCTCCGCGTCGTAGTCCTTGCCCTCCTGCTGGTGCACCTTCACCTGCATCGGGGTGGCCGTGCGCCCCGGGTAGACCGTGGTCACCCGGACGCCGTTGCCGCTCTCCTCCCAGCGCAGCGCGTCGGCCAGCGCCTTGAGGCCGTGCTTGCTCGCTGCGTACGCGGCCCACTGGGCGTTGGCGCGCAGCCCGGCGCCGGAGTTGACGAAGATGACGTGCCCCTGGGCCAGCCGCAGCTGCGGCAGCAGCAACCGGGTCAGCTCGGCGGGTGCCACGAGGTTGGCGGCGAGCTGGCGGTTCCACGCCTTCGGGGTCAGCTCCCCGACCTCACCCAGGTCGACCACTCCGGCGATGTGCAGTAGCGAGTCCAGCCGGTCGGGCAGCGTCTGGTGGCCCAGCGCCCAGGACAGCCGCTCTGGGTCGGCCAGATCACCGACGACCGTCCGCACCCCCGGGAACCGCTCGGCCAACTCCTTCGCCCGCCCGGCGTCCCGCGCGAGCAGCCACAGCTCGTCGCCGCGCTCGGCCAGCCGCTCGGTGACCGCCGCGCCGATGCCCGAGCCTGCCCCAGTGATCAGATGCGTTCCCATGCCCCCAGCTTGCCTCACCAGGGGACGCGCCCCCGACGGCTGTCCCGGCTTGGCGCGATCCCATGCCAGAAACCCGCGCGGCCTTCCCGCTGAGCGCTGCCATCCTGTAACGGGCCCGGTAAGGGACCACGGCTCAGACGGACTCCAGGTACGTCATGGCCTCCACCCCGTTCTCCGCGAAGAAGACCAGCTCGCTCAGCGGCCGGGGCAGGAACCCCTCCTGCTCCATCCGCTGGAACTGCTGCTTCAGCCCGTCGTAGAACCCCGCCGCGTTCAGCAGCACCACCGGCTTGATGTGCAGCCCGTGCTTCTTCAGCTCCAGGATCTCGGTGGCCTCGTCCAGCGTCCCGGTGCCGCCGACCATGATCACGACGGCGTCGGCGCGGGCGAGCAGCTGTGCCTTGCGCTCGGCGAGGTCCTTGGCGATCACCATCTCGTCGGCGCTCCCCCGGGCCTTGGCGGCGAGGAACTCCACCGAGATGCCGACCAGCCGTCCGCCGTGCTCCTGCACCCCGTCCGCCATCACCTTCATCAGCCCGACGTCGGACCCGCCCCAGACCAGTGTGTGGCCGCCCTTGCCGATCAGCTCGGCGAACTCACGGGCGGGCGCGGTGTAACGGTCGTCGAGATCGGCGGCGGAGCAGAAGACGCAGACATTCATGCGCGTCACTGTACATTTATATGTTTCGCCGAGATCACATTCCCGCCATGAACTCGGCGCATACGCAGTGCGTATGGCACCGTCCCGGCTTTCGTATCGCCCCGTCCGGTTTGCACGAGCGATACCGCTGATAGAAACCCTCGCATCCCCGCCAGCCATCCCGGGAGGGTCGATGGAGTACACCCCATGGTCATTGCTCAGCGACGCGGGACTCATCGCCGTGCTCCTCGTCGTGGGCGCGCTCGCCCGCGCCCACCTGCGCATCGTTCAGCGGCTCATGCTTCCCGCCAGTGTGCTGGCCGGATTCCTGGGACTGCTGCTCGGCCCCAACGCACTTGATCTGCTGCCCTTCTCGGACCAGCTGGAGACCTATTCCGCGGTGCTCATCGTCGTCGTCTTCGCCTGTCTCGCCATGACCGACGGTGCGGGAATCCGGAATTTCGGGAGTGCGACCGGGGCCTTCTCCCTCTACTCCATCGGCATGTACGTCATCCAGGTCGGCCTCGGCGTGCTCTTCGCCCTCCTGGTGCTCGGTCCGGTCTGGGGCACTCCCGCCGGTTTCGGGGTACTGCTGTTCGGCGGCTGGGCCGGTGGGTTCGGGTCCGCCGCGGCGATCGGCACGACCTTTCAGGACTCCGGCTGGCAGGAGGCGAGTTCACTCGGCTTCACCTCCGCCACGGTGGGCACGCTCGTCGGCATCGTCGGGGGCGTCATCATCAACAACTGGGGTGCCAGGCGCGGTCACTGCAGAAGGGTCGGGCGCTTCGCCGACCTGCCCGAGGAGTTGCGTTCGGGGCTGCTGAAGGACCCGGCCGAGCGGGCGCCGACCGGCACCGCGACCACCTCTCCCGCGTCGATAGAGCCGTTCGCCCTCCAGGTGTGCGTGGTGAGCGCGGTGGCCGCCGCCGCGTACGGGCTCTCGGAGTGGGTCACCGGCCTGTTCCCGTCCATCACGGTGCCGGTGTTCGCGCTCGCCTTCGTCGTGGGGCTGCTCGTCCGCACGCTGGTCGGCCGCACACCCGCATGGGGCTATGTCGACTCCACCACGCTCAAGAGCCTTTCCGGCGGCGCCACCGACGTCCTCATCGTGTGCGGGATCGCCTCCATCGTGCCGAACGTGGTCGGGGACTACTGGCTGCCCCTGCTGCTGCTCTTCGCGCTCGGGCTGGCGATCTGTCTGGTGCTGTTCCTGGTGGTGGCCCCGGCGACGTTCCGCCAGGACTGGTTCGAGAAGGCCGTGTTCACCTGGGGCTGGGCCACCGGGGCCGTCGCGACGGGCATCGCCCTGCTCCGGATGACCGACCCCAAGCTGGAGAGCCGGACGCTCGAGGAATTCGGTCTGGCCTATCTGCCGCTCGCGCCGATCGAGACGGCGAGCGTGACCTTCGCGCCCGTCATCGTCACGGCGGGCGCCGCCTGGGCGCTGGGCGCGGGCTGGACGGTGGCCGGGCTGATCGCGCTCTCCCTGCCGACCCTGCTGGGCCGCCGGACCCGGAAGTCGGCACAGGATCCACCGGGGGCCCAGGAGCGGCGCGCGGCGGTGCCCACGACGTCCGCTGCGGAGACGTCCACTACGGAAGGGAAGTGAGCAGTGACCGTGGACGCGGACACGGCGGTCATCGGGCTGGGAGCCATGGGCTCCATGGCGGCCTGGCAGCTGGCGCGGGCCGGAGCCTCCGTCATCGGGTTCGAGCAGTACGGGCTGGCGCACGACCGGGGCGCGTCGGGCGGTGAGTCCCGGCTGTTCCGCATGGCCTACCACGAGGGCTCCGCCTACGTACCGCTGCTGCGCGGCGCCCGCGAGCTGTGGCGCGAGCTCGCGGAGCTGTCCGGACTGCCGCTCCTCCTGCCCACCGGCTGCCTCTCCATCGGGCTGCCGGACATCCCGCCCATGCGCAACGTCCGGGCGTCGGTCGAGGAGCACGGTCTGGACCATGAGTACCTGGCCCCCGACGAGCTCGCCGCGCGGTTCCCCCAGCACCGGGCCGCCGACGGTGAGATCGGCATCCTGGACGTCCAGGGCGCCGTGCTGCGGCCGGAACTCGCCGTGCTGGCGGCGAACCAGCAGGCCCGCCGCCACGGGGCGCGGCTCCTGGAACGCACCAGGGTGGATTCCGTGCGCTTCGAGGACGACCGGGTGCGGATAGGCGCGGGCGGGACCGAGTACGCGGTGCGGACCGTGGTTCTCGCGGCCGGTCCGTGGTCCGCGTCGCTGGTGCCGCCGCTGGACGGCCACCTCACGGTGCGTCCTCTGGTGCTGACCTGGTTCGCCCCCGGCGACGCGGGGCGTTACGCACCCGAGCGGTTCCCCGCCTTCATCCGGGACACGGACGGGGTGCATCTGTTCGGGGTGCCGATGGTGGACGGGATGTCGGTCAAGACCGGGTTCGCCGACGCCTGGGGGGACATCGCCGGTCCCACCGCGTTCACCAGGGACTTCGACGAGTCCCGGCTGTGGCCGGTCACCGAGGCGGTGCGGCGCTTCCTCCCCGGGCTGCACCCCGACCCGATCCGGTACTCGGTCTATCTGGACGCCTACACCTCCGACCGCACCGCGATGGTGGGCGGACTGCCGGGCACGGACCGCGCCGTACTGCTGGCGGGATTCTCGGGGCACGGCTTCAAGATGGCCCCGGTCTTCGGCCGCATCGCCGCCGACCTGGCGCTGGAGAGGGGCACCGGCTACGACATCGGGGCCTTTGCCCCCTCGCGGTTCATCCCCAGGTGACCGCGGTCCCGCCCCCGGGCGGGACCGGGCCCGGCGCGGGCGGCCGGGCGGCGATGAGGGCTTCCCTGAAGCGCAGCCCCGCCTCCGCCGGGTCGCCGGCCCGCACGATCGCCGACAGGGACGTCACCGCGTCCGGATCGGCGATCGGCACATAGACCACCCCCTCGACGCTGATCCGGGTCGTCATGTCGGGGACCAGCGCCAGGGCCACCCCGCAGGCCACCACCCCGAGGATGGCCTGGTCGTTCCTGGCCTCCTGGCTGAAGCGCGGCGAGAAGCCCGCGCGCACGCACGCGTGGACGATCGTGTCGTAGGCCACCGGCGCCATGGCCCGGGGGAAGCCGACCAGGTTCTCGTCGGCGAGCGCCGCGAGCGGGACCGCCTCCGCCGCGGCCAGGGGGTGGCCCGCCGGCACCGCACAGCGCAGCGGCTCGTCACCGAGCCGGCTGAGGCCCACCTCGCCGTCCCCGGCCCGTTCCATCCGGCAGACACCGACGTCGATGTCCCCGGCGCGCACCGCCTCCACCTGGTCGCGCTGTGCCATCTCGTAGACGCGGGGCAGGACCCACGGATGGTCGTCCAGGAAGCCCGGCAGCACATCGGGCAGCAGCCCGGAGACGGCGGAGGCGATGGCGCCGATCCGCAGCACGGTCCGCTGCGGGCCGCCGACCCGCGACGTCAGCTCGGTGATCTCCCGGGCGCGCTCGATCAGCGCCCGCGCCTCGGGGAACAGCAGCCGTCCGGCGGCGGTCAGGCGGAGCCTGCCGCCCACCCGGTCGAACAGCGGGGTGCCGAGCTGCCGCTCCATCTTGTGCACCGCCTGGCTCAGCGCGGGCTGCGCCATCCGCAGACGGCGGGCGGCCGCGGTGACGTTCAGGTCCTCGGCCACCGCGAGGAAGTAGTTCAGCTGACGCAACTCCAACACGGAAGGGCCTTTCGTAGCGAGCGGCCCCAGCGTACGGCGGCCGCCCCGGCCGGGCCGGACGGGGCACAACCACCGCCGACGGGTCCTGTCACGGCCGTCCGCGCCGCGGATTCGCCCCGCGGGCGCCGCACCCGGCCTCAGCCCTCGCGCACCGCCGCCCTAGCGCACCGCGCCGATGTGGGCGAGCACAGCCGCGGCGCCGTCCTCCCCGGCGATGGCATCGGCGAGCTCGGCCGCCCGGCGGCGGAGGGCTGGCTCGGTCAGGCAGGTCGTGATCGCCGTGGCGAGGGATTCGGCGGTGAGGTCGGCGAGGGGCAGCGGCCCGGGGGCTACGCCGAGTCGGTGGAGGCGCGTCGCCCAGAACGGCTGGTCGGCCATGGCGGGCACCGGCACCGCGGGGACCCCCGCGCGCAGTCCGGCCGCGGTGGTGCCCGCCCCGGCGTGGTGGACGACGGCGGCCGTACGGGGGAACAGCCAGTCGTGCGGGAGGTCGCCGACCGCCAGGACGTCGTCCCCGGCCGCGGTCAGCCCGGCCCACCCCGCCTGGACCACCGCGCGCACCCGCGCCCGGGCCACCGCCGCGGTCACCAGCTCGCCCAGCCGCTCCCCCTCGCCCGGCGCCATGCTGCCGAACCCGATGAACACCGGCGGCGGGCCGGACGTGAGGAAGTCGGCCAGCTCGGCCGGGGGCCGCCAGCCGTGCGGGCGGGCGGGCCACCAGTAGCCCGCCACCTCGACCCCGGACGGCCAGTCGGCCGGCCGCGGTACGACCAGCGGGCTGAAGCCGTGGAAGACCGGCCGGACGTCGGCCCCCGTCGTCCGCGAGGCGGCGGGCGGCAGCCCGAGCCGGGTGCGCAGCCCGGCCACGGCGTCCGCCTGGAGCGCTCCGGCATCCGCCAACAGCCGCTGCCCCGCCGCCAGATTGCCGTCGGGCCCCAGGTCCTCGGCGTCCGTGGCACCGGCCAGCGGGAACTCGCGCGTGGCACAGGCCGGTGCGAGAAAGGTGCCGATGACGGGGATGCCGGACGCCTCGCCCGCCGCCCGGCTGAGCGCCGCCGGGCCGAACGCGGTGAGCACCAGGTCGGCCCCGTCCGCCACCGCCGCCGCCACTCCGTCGGCGAGCCGGTCCAGGAACGCCGCCATCACCGCGCGCGCCTCCTCCCACGAGGCGGCCCGCGCCCTGGCGCGGATCAACTCCCGTGGATCGCCCGACAGCGGCCGGTGGTCCAGTCCGCACCCGTCGATGAGCCCGGCGAAGGGCGGATGCGCGGCCACGGCCACCTCGTGACCGGCCTCCTGCAGCCGCCGCCCCAGACCCGTGTACGGGGCGACGTCCCCGCGCGAACCGGCAGTCACGATCAGAATCCGCATACGCCGATCCTCCACGCCCCAATACCACGCGAGAAAGCCCCCAACCACCCCCGCAGCACGCCACAAGTCGGCCGGGTAACCCGCGCACCCCACATGGCCCGCGCGTGCCGGTGGCCGGTGGCGGGTGTTGGGGCCGCCACCGGCCACCTCACGGGGTCAGGCGTCGGGGATCAGCGGGTGAAGTGGAAGATGCCCCAGGTCACATGGCGGTTTCTGCCGCCCTCGACCCAGTTGCTCAGCCCCTTCTTCATATGGGTGAGGTAGTCGGCGCTGACCTGTTCCGTCAGGCCGTTCGCCTCCTGGCGCCGGGTTTCCTCCAGGACCCGGGCGTAGTGGGTGATCAGCTGCTCGCGGTGCTCCTGGAAGCCGCCGCCGACCTCGATGAAGCCGAGCCGCGCCAGTTCATGGCGGTAGAACTCGGGCGACCCCATGGTCTCCAGATGGATCCGGTCCAGGATGGGACGGAGGGTTTCGGCGGGGCAGCCGTCGGCCGCCATGGGGTCGGTGAAGATGAGGTGGCCGCCGGGGCGCAGCACACGGGCCGCCTCCGCCAGGGGGCGGGCGCGGTTGCCGCTGTGCAGGAACGCGTCCTGGGACCAGACGACGTCCACGCTGTTGTCCGGCAGCGGGATGGACTCGAAGGAGCCGTCCATCACCTCGATGACATCGGTCAGCCCGCGCTCGGCGTTGAGCGCGCGATGCCGCTCGTTCTCCACCTCGCTGAGGTTGAGCGCCATGACGCGGCAGCCGTACGTCTCGGCCAGATAGCGCGCCGAGCCGCCGAAGCCCGCCCCGAGGTCGAGGACGACGGAGGACTCCGTCAGGTCCAGCTGCCCGGCCATCCGTGCCACGGTGCGCCTGCTGGCCTCGGCGATCGGCTCGTCGGGCCGGTCGTAGATGCCGATGTGGATGTCCTCGCCGCCCCAGACGCTCCAGTAGAAGGCGTCGGCGTCCGCGGAGTTGTAGTAGTCGCGGGCGGTGCCCACGGCTCCCGAATACTCCCCGTTCGCCGTGGCCGGACCGGCCTGCTCGGCCGGCTCATCCGTCGTGCGGTATTCCTTCTCCGCGACGTGGATGAAGAAGTCGGGCCGCTCCTCCCGGTAGGTGTGCTGGAAGTCGCCGTAGGTCTCGATCCGCTGGAAGCCGACCTCCTCCATCAGCCTGCGCGTGTAGTCCTTGCGCAGCGGAAACATGTTGAGGTGGTAGACGGACTCGTCGGGGAAGCTGTAGCGCATGCGCACCAGCCCCTCGTCCACGTACTCCGGCTCGACGGCGACGTCTTCTCCGCAGTAGTAGTACACATGCTTGCTGCTGAAGCCGCGATCGAGGATCGCGTCGTAGTTGCGCTGGTCCAGGACCAGGATTCCGTCGTGCTTGAGCATGGCGTAGAACTCCGCGAGCGCCTTGCGCCGGTCGCGCTCGGAGAACAGATGGGTGAAGGAGTTCCCGAGACAGACGATGGCGTCGTACTGGCCGTGCGCGTCGCGGTTGAGCCAGCGCCAGTCGGCCTGGACGACGCGGAGGATGTGGTCACCGTGCTTGAGGCCGTTGGAGAACGCCTGGGCGAGCATCTCGGCGCTGCCGTCGGCGCTCACGGTCTCGAATCCGGCCTCGAGCAGCCGGACCGAATGGAACCCGGTTCCGGTGGCCACGTCGAGGATCTTCTTGACGCCGCGCTCCCGCAGCAGGTCGATGAAGAATGTGCCCTCGCTCTCCGCCCTCCGATCCCAGTCGATCAGCGAGTCCCACTTTTCGACGAAGCTGGGTACGTACTCCTCTGTGTAGTGATCAGTGTCCCTGACATCAACTGGATTGTCGCCAAATTTCTGTACAGGTTGCGCAGAAATAACGGAACCTCCGGTGCTGAGACAGCGGACCACGGCACCCGTGTCCGCCGGGCGCATTCCCAGATTCACGTGACGCATGCCACTGGAATGGCCGGACGCACGTTAATTTCAGAAAAATTGAACGCGCCAAACGGAGTTCAACCACTCAATCCCGACTTTCAGCTTCTTTCTCGCCAAAAGCGGATATTCTTCCGGAGACCCGAAGGTCTACGAGGCGACCGCCCGGGCCCGCTCGGTCGCGGCGATGGTCGCGGAGCCGACCACCCGGGCGCCGTCGTAGAGCACGATCGCCTGTCCCGGCGCCACGCCCCGCACCGGCTCGGCGAAGGTCACCCGCAGCTCGGTTTCCCCGATCCGCTCGGCCATCACCTCGGTTTCGCCGCCATGTGCGCGCAGCTGCGCGGTGTACGTGCCCGGGCCCACCGGAGGGGCCCCGCACCAGCGCGGCTTGATGGCGGTCAGGGCGGCGATGTCCAGGGCCTCGGCGGGACCGACCGTGACCGTGTTGTTCACCGGGGAGATGTCCAGGACGTAGCGCGGCTTGCCGTCGGGCGCCGGATGGCCGATGCGCAGCCCCTTGCGCTGGCCGATGGTGAAGCCGTGCGCGCCCTCGTGGGTGCCCAGCCGGCGCCCGTCCTCGTCGACGATGTCGCCCTCGGAGCTACCGAGGTGCCGGGCCAGGAAGCCCTGGGTGTCGCCGTCGGCGATGAAGCAGATGTCATGGCTGTCGGGCTTCTTGGCCACGGCCAGGCCCCGCCGCTCCGCCTCCGCGCGGATCTCGTCCTTGGTGGTCAGGGTGTCGCCGAGCGGAAACATCGCGTGGGCGAGCTGGCGCTCGTCGAGCACACCGAGGACATACGACTGGTCCTTGGCCATGTCGCTGGCGCGGTGCAGCTCGCGCGAGCCGTCCGCGCGCTCCACGACCGTGGCGTAGTGCCCGGTGCAGACGGCGTCGAAGCCGAGGGCGAGCGCCTTGTCCAGCAGCGCGGCGAACTTGATCTTCTCGTTGCAGCGCAGGCAAGGATTGGGGGTGCGGCCCGCCTCGTACTCGGCGATGAAGTCCTCGACCACGTCCTCGCGGAAGCGCTCGGCGAGGTCCCACACGTAGAAGGGGATCCCGATCACATCGGCGGCCCGCCGGGCGTCCCGCGAGTCCTCGATGGTGCAACAGCCGCGGGCGCCGGTGCGGAACGACCGCGGGTTGGCGGAGAGCGCGAGATGGACGCCGGTCACATCGTGGCCCGCCTCGGCCGCCCGCGCGGCGGCGACCGCGGAGTCCACTCCGCCGGACATGGCAGCGAGGACGCGCAGCCGGCGGCCGTCGCGGGGACCTGTGGGCGCACCGGGGAAGTCAGTCATAACCCGACCAGAATAGTCGCTACGTACGCGACGGCGTCCTGGGTACCCCGTGGACCCCGCTCAGCTCGCCCGCGCCCGCTCCAGCACCCGCTGGACGAGGTCCAGGGCCTGGTCCGCGTCCTTGCCGAGGTACATCAGGTCGACGAAGGCGTGCTGGACGCCCGCCTCCCGCCCGGCCCGGACCAGGGTCGTCACGATGTCGTCCACGGAGGCGTCGGCGCTCGGGTTGACCCGCAGGATCGCGTCGAACGCCGCCGGGTCCCGGCCCTCCCGCGCGACCGCTTCCCGCACCCCGGGCAGCCGCTCGGCGAGGGCCGCGACGGGGTCGGGCGCTCCGGGCGCGGCGGGGACGACCGCGACGGGCAGCCAGCCGTCGGCGCGCCGGGCCGCCCGGCGCACGGCCGTGGGCGCGAAGGCGCCGAGGTAGACGGGCGGGCGGGGGCGCGAGACGGGTTTGAGGTCGACGTGGGAGGCGGGCACGGTCCAGTGGTCCCCGCGGTACTCGACCGGGTTACGGGTCCACCAGGCGTCCAGGGCGTCCAGGCATTCGTCGAGGCGGCGGCCGCGCTCGGCCATGGGGATGTCCACGGCCTCGTACTCCTCGGGCGACCAGCCGGTGCCGAGCCCGACCAGCAGCCGCCCCGCGCTCAGCAGATCAATGGTGGTGAGGGAGCGGGCGAGCAGCGCGGGCGGGTACCAGGGGGCGTTGATGACATTGGTGCCGAGCTCGACCCGCTCGGTGGCCGCGGCGGCGGTGGCCAGCACGGTGAAGGGGTCGAGCGCGGCGCGGAATTCGGGCGGGATCACATCGGTGCCCGCGTAGCCGACGACCGGGTCGACCGGGGCGAGCAGCCGGTCCCCGACCCACAGGCTGTCGGCGCCGAGCTCCTCGGCCCGGCGCGCGAACCGCGCGATGTCCCCGGGGTGGTGGGCGAGCGGACCGAACTGGGGGAGGGCGAATCCGATGCGCATACCGTCAGCTCCTCGTCGAGTCCCCATCGAGCGGGTGGACACATTCCGGCGGACAGGTCCCACGGTACGGAGGGGTACCGGGAAGTACGGGGAGGCGCCGAGAGGTACTGGACGGCACGGGCCCCCGTGACAATTCAACGTTCATCTAACCGGACGGCCAGCGGGCCACCACCCGGAGCGATCGGTTCTCGCCATGATCCCGGCGGCCGGAACCCGATGCCCTCCCCCGCGCGTTGAGCGTTCCGTGAGCGAGACCACGACCGGCGGTGGACGCCGCATCAGCAGGCGCACCCTCCTGATCGGCGGCTCGGCGGCCGGTCTGGGCGCGGGCGTCGCGGCCTTTGCCGCGCGGGACGAGCTGGCCCGGATGTGGTGGCGGCTGCCCGGAGTCGACAAGCCCCGTGAGGCGGGGGTGGTCGATCAGCCGGGCGCGGAGTGGATCGCGGCCTCGGGCGCGAACTGGCGGCGGGCGGACCGCCCGGATGACTACGTCATCGACCGGGTGGTGATCCATGTGGTCCAGGGCGGCTACGACGACGCGGTGCGGGTCTTCCGTGACCCCGAACACGGCGCCGCGGCGCACTATGTGGTGCGCCGCGACGGGCATATCGCGCAGCTGGTCCGGGAGCTGGACGTGGCGTTCCACGCGGGCAACCGCGCGTACAACGAGCGCAGCGTCGGCATCGAGCACGAGGGGTTCGTGAGCGAGCCGCGCTCCTTCACGGACCCGATGTACCGCGCCTCGGCCCGGCTGACCGCGTCGATCTGCGAGCGGTACGGCATCCCCCGGGACCGCGAGCACATCGTCGGCCATGTGGAGGTGCCGGGCACCGATCACACCGACCCCGGCCGTCACTGGGACTGGGACCGGTACATACGGCTGGTGCGAGCGGTGCGCGTGGCACGGACGGCGAAGTGACCCGTCCCGGCCCAGGGGCCGGAACGGACCCGGCTCAGGGGCCGAAGACGACGGCGAGCGGACGGGCCTTGCTGTCGGCGGTGGGCCTGGTGGCCGTGTTGTCGCCGATGTAGAGCTTCTTGCCGGTGTAGATCATGGTGCAGTCCCCGTAGGTGTCCATGTCGGACTCCACGTTCTTCATGTCGTCCGGGTGGGTCTGGAGCGTCTCCATCCCGAAGTCCTTGGGGTCGATGCGCACGACCCCGCCCGGGTCACTGTACGTGGAGCCCTGGTAGGCCACGAGCGAGCCGTCGTCATCGGTCTGGACGGGGATCAGCGACCGGCTCTCCGCCATCTTCGTCTTCCCGGTCTCCTTGCCGGTCTTCAGATTCAGGCCGGTGATCCGGTCCCCCGGGCCGCCGTCGTCCACGTCCACCTCGGAGGAGAGGTAGAGGGTGCTGCTCGCCTTGTCGAGGGCGAGGTCGTTGCAGCCCTCCACGTTCACGGCCGGGCAATCGGGCTGGAACCCCTTGGCCAGGACGTCGATCGTGCTGAGCAGCTTGCCCTGCTTGCCGCTGTCGTCGATGGTCAGGATGTCCGTGACGCCGGACCCGCCGTCCGAGTCGCCGGTGTCGGCGGCCACGACGAGCGGCGCGGTGGAAATCACATGCGCGTGCTCGAACTTCCCGTCCAGCTTGTACGACGACTTCACATCGCGGGTCTTGGGGTCGACGGTCTGGACCTCCAGCCGCTTGGTGCTGGAGTTCTCCTCGCTTTCGCAGCCGCGGATCGCGACGAGCTTGTCATCGCCGCCCGCGTAGCCTTCATCGTTGCAGTCCGCGACGTACGGGGGCTTCCACAGCGGCTTGCCGTCGAGCGACCAGGCTCCCCCGCCCTCGGTGCCGCCAGCGGCCACGGTGCCACCGCCGATGGTGACCTCGTCGAACTCCACCCCGGCGTTGCCCTCGTTGTCCGACCCCTCCTTCTGCCAGACCAGCTTGCCCTTGTTCAGGTCGAGCAGCCCGACCTTGGTGCACTCGGCGTCGTCGCCCGCGCCGTCCTGGAACAGGATCGCGGTCAGACCGTCCTTGGTCATATGCGGTGAGGCCCAGCAGAGCGACCCGCCGAGCGGTAGCTTCCACTTGGACTTGGCGCCGTCGAGTGAGTAGCCGACGAGCTTGTTGACCTCGGACTTCACAAAGGTCGAGTCGGTCACCCAGGTGCCCCTGCTGTCGGTGTCCTCACCGACCTTCGGCATGGAGATCTTGCCCAGCGTCTTCGCCTGGGCGCCCTTGTCCGAGCCCCCGCTCTCACCGCCATCGTCATCGGACCCGCAGCCGCTCACCAGGGCGGCCGCGAGGACCCCGCCCACGATCAGCTTCAGGGCGGGCTTGGAACGCGATCCCCGGGACGGCGACCGCCGCGTGTCCTGCGGGGGCTGGTGCGAGGTCTGGTGGTGCGGCGGCAGCGAAGGCTGCGACATCGATGAACTCCTGGATTTTCCCCGTGAAGAAAACCTGTGCGCTTTTCGCGCATGACAGGTCTCGTTGACGGGTAGATCCTTTCCCACGCCTCTCCGTCTTTTCAAGCGGAGATTAATGTTCCGTAGGTTATGTGAAATGGCCGCCGGAATAATTCGAAATCCGTGGTTATGATGAACCGCTCCGGGCGGGCCGTCGACGCGCGCGTCAGCTGAGCCCCGCCCCGCGCGCCCGTTCCACCGCCGGGCCGATCGCCTCCGCGACGGCCTCCACATCGGCCTTCGTCGAGGTGTGGCCGAACGAGAAGCGCAGGGTGCCCCGGGCCAGTCCGGGGTCGCTGCCGGTGGCCAGGACCACATGGCTGGGCTGGGCGACACCGGCCGTGCAGGCCGAGCCCGTCGAGCATTCGATGCCCTGCGCGTCCAGCAGCAGAAGCAGCGAATCGCCCTCGCAGCCGGGAAAGGAGAAGTGGGCATTGGCGGGGAGCCGCCCCGCCGGGTCGGGGTCGCCGCCGAGGACCGCGTCGGGCACGGCGGTACGCACGGCGGTGATCAGCGCGTCGCGCAGGGCTCCGATCTCGCGGGCGAACTCCTCACGGTGCCCGGTGGCATGCGCACCGGCCACCGCGAAGGCGGCGATCGCCGGGGTGTCGAGCGTCCCGGAGCGCACCTGGCGCTCCTGGCCGCCGCCGTGCAGCACGGGCACGGGGGTGTGCTCACGGCCGAGCAGCAGCGCGCCGATGCCGTAGGGGCCGCCTATCTTGTGGCCGCTGACGGTCATCGCGGCCAGCCCCGAGGCGGCGAAGTCGACCTCGAGCTGGCCGAACGCCTGGACCGCGTCGGCATGCAGCGGAACGCCGAATTCGGCGGCCGTGGCGGCGAGTTCGCGGACCGGCTGGACCGTGCCGATCTCGTTGTTGGCCCACATCACGGTGGCCAGGGCGACGTCCGAGGGGTCGCGGGCGATCGCCTCGCGCAGCGCCTCGGGCTGGACCCGGCCGAGGGAGTCGACCGGCAGCCATTCGACCCGCGCGCCCTCGTGCTCGGCGAGCCAGTCGACCGCGTCGAGCACGGCGTGGTGCTCCACGGGGCTGGCGAGCAGCCGGACGCGGGCCGGGTCGGCGTCCCTGCGGGACCAGTAGAGCCCCTTGACCGCGAGATTGTCGGCCTCGGTCCCCCCGGCGGTGAAGACGACCTCGCTCGGGCGGGCGCCCAGCGAGGCGGCCAGGGATTCGCGGGACTCCTCGACGGTACGGCGGGCACGCCGGCCGGCGGCGTGCAGCGAGGAGGCGTTGCCCGGGACGGCGAGCTGGGCGGTCATCGCCTGCACCGCCTCCGGGAGCATCGGGGTGGTGGCGGCGTGGTCGAGGTAAACCATGGTGGCCTCGATTCTACGAGGCGTTGCGGGGGCGCGTACCGGGCGCGCGGGGGTGTGGCCTTCTCATCGGTTCGCGAAGCCCCCTCGACAGGAGCGGTAAGGAGTGTCTACGGTTTTACTCATGACAAGCACTGAGTGGAAGACCGAATGGAACCTTGACCGCACCTACCTCAGCTCGTCCGGCGAGGTCCGCTGGGCCGAGTTCGGTGCGCCGGACGCGCCGCCGGTCGTGCTGCTGCACGGCACGCCGTTCTCGTCGTACGTATGGCGGGGCGTCGCCCGCGGGCTGGCCGACCGGTACCGGGTGTTCGTCTGGGACATGCCGGGCTATGGGGCCTCGGAGAAGCGGGCCGACCAGGACGTCTCGCTGGCCGCCCAGGGCCGGGTCTTCGGTGAGCTGCTGAAGGAGTGGGGGCTGACCGGGGAGGGGGCGGAACCTGCCGTGGTCGCCCATGACTTCGGCGGATGTGTCGCCCTGCGCGCGCAGCTGCTGCACGGTGCGGGGTATCGCCGGCTGGCCCTGGTCAACGCCCTCGCGCTGTCCCCGTGGGGCTCCCCCACGTACCGCCTGATCGGCGCCCACCACGAGGTCTTCGGGCAGTTGTCGCCCGAGGTGCACCGGGGGCTGGTGCGGGAGTACGTCCGCTCGGGGAGCGCCGCGGGGCTGCATCCGCGGGTGCTGGAGCGGATCGTGGACGGATGGTGCGGCGACGCCGGGGACCAGGCCGCGTTCTACCGGCAGATCGCGCAGAACGACCGGCGCTACACCGATGAGATCGAGGGGCGCTATGGGGAGATCCAGGTGCCGGTGCTGGTCTGCTGGGGTGCGGACGATGCGTGGATTCCGCTGGAGCGGGGGCGGGAGCTCGCCTCCCGGATTCCGGGGGCGGGGTTCCGAGTGATCGAGGGGGCGGGGCATCTGGTGCAGGAGGATGCGCCCGCGGAGCTCACGGCTGTGCTGAGCGGGTTCCTGGGCTGAGGTTTCGTCGGCGTGCGCCTACGGCGTTTGCTCCCCCACCCCGCCCCTTCCCGAAACTGTGGCTCCGCCCCGGACCCCGGTCCTCAAACACCGGACGGGCTGAATGGGCCAAACGCCGTTAGCCCTTGATCCGGAGAAGTTCGGCCGCGAAGAGGGCGATGTGGCGACGCCAGGCCTTTTGGGCTTCGGCGCGTTCCGTATCGGACCCCGCCGGGCCCGTCTGGGTGAGGATCAGGCGGGCGCCGTGGCCGGTTCCCCTGGTGAGCTCCCAGCGGACCGTTCCAGCGGGGCGGCCGTCGCGCTCCCAGTCATAGCTGAGGACCCGGGGCGGGCGCGCGTCGGTGATCGGGCCCGCCGGGACCGCGTCCGTACGGAAGCCCGGGGGGACCGGCGCCCCGGCCGTCGGTTCGGTGGCCGGTCCGGCGGTGGTGCCGGCGGCCGGGCCGGTCAGCGCCCGCCATGCCGTCTCGGCGGGGCGGACCAGCTGGCGCTCGAAGCGCAACCGCCAGCCGCCGTCCTCCGTGGTCTTCACCGTGCCCTCGGCGAGCCCGAACGCCTCGATGTACCGCTCGTGCAGCTCGGCCATGTCGCCGTGGGCGGCGTCCTCGCCGTCGAGCAGGGCCGCGAGACCCGTGATGCAGGCGTGCCAGCCGGAGGCGAAGCTGGCCGCGCCGAACCGGTCGCCGAAGGTGTGGGTGAGGGTCAGCACGCTGCCCTCGCCCTCGGGGCGCAGCTCCCAGCGGAGCTCGTCCTCGCCCCAGGTGAAGGCGAAGACATGGGGCGGGTCGAGCTCGGTGACCACCCCGTCCATGTCCGGGCCCTCGCGCCCGGGGAAGACGAAGCCCATCCGGCCCCCGACCTCCAGCTCGACCTGGACCTCTGAGGGGAACCAATGGGCCAGCTGGGCGGGCTCGGTGAGCGCCCGCCACACCTTCTCCGGGGGATGGGCGAGCCGACGCTCGAGGCGCAGGGCCGAGCGGCCGCCGCCGTCGGACTGGGCGAGGGTGTCCTTCATGGCGCTTCTCCGTCGGTCGCGTCGGGGGGTACGTCGCGCGCGTCAGGCACGTCTGCGTCGCCCGCGCCGCGCGGCCCGGGTTCGCCGGCCGCCCCCGGGAGACCCGCCCCCGGGAGCTCCGGCATCGTGTCCAAGTGTCGTTCGAGCGCGTCGAGGCGGTCGGTCCACAGCCGACGGTACGGCGCCAGCCAGGCGTCCGCCTCGGCGAGCGGCTCCGGGCAGAGCTCGTACCAGCGGCGCTGGGCGTCCCGGCGGACCCGCACCAGACCGGCCTCGCGCAGCACCCGCAGATGCTTGGAGGTGCCCGGCTGGGTGAGCCCCAGGTGTTCGGTCAGCTCACCGACCAGGCGCGGCCGCTCCAGCAGGAGGTCCAGGATCTGCCGTCGGCTCGGCTCGGCGAGCACATCGAACGGTATGGCCATGGCCTCAACATAACGACCCAGCTATATAACCGCAAGGGAATGAAAGCCGGAGCGCCCGCGCCCGCCCCTCAGTGCTCCTCCGTCGCCGTACTGCGCCGGTTCCACGCCCTCGGGGCCCGCCAGCCGAACCGCATCGCCGCCAGCCGCACCACGAACGCCACGGCGGCCGCGAGCGCGCTCGTGGCCGCCGTAAGGGCGTCGAAATGGATCAGCAGCGCCGCTATCGAGGAGCCGACGATGGCCGGGACCGCGTACAGGTCCCGGTCCCAGCGCAGCAGCGAGGGCGCCTCATGGGCGAGGAGGTCGCGGAGCACACCACCGCCGACGGCCGTGGCCATGCCGAGGGTGACGGACGAGGTGAGGCCGAGGCCGAAGTCATGCGCCTTCATCGTGCCCTCGACGCAGAACAGCCCCAGCCCGGCCGCGTCGAAGACCCCGACCGCCGCCGTGATCCGCTCGACCTCGGGATGGAGGAAGAAGACGATGCCGGTGGCGATGAGCGGGGTGAGGAAGTAGCCGAGGTCGGTGAAGGCGATGGGCGGCACCGCGCCGATCACCAGATCGCGGAAGACACCGCCGCCCAGCGCGGTGACCTCGGCGAGCACGGCCATGCCGAAGACATCGAAGTTCTTCCGCACGGCGAGCAGCGCGCCGGATATCGCGAAGACGAAGATTCCGGCGACTTCCAGGGCGTGCTGGACGGAGGGGGTGAACAGTTCGGTGGGCACCCGCCATTGTTATCCGCGGAGGCCCACCGGTCCCGTCCGGACCCCGTCCCGTCTCAGCTGCCGGTCTTCTTCGTCACCTTCTGTGCCGACTCGGCACCGGGCTTCTCCTCCGGCGCCTGGTCCTGCGCGTTCTCCGGGTGGTGGCAGGCCACCTGGTGGCCGGTGGCCAGCGTCACCAGCGGCGGCTCCTGGCTCTTGCACACCTCGGTCGCCTTCCAGCACCGGGTGTGGAAGCGGCAGCCGGACGGCGGGGAGATCGGCGAGGGCACGTCGCCCTTGAGCAGGATCCGCTCCCGCTTGGCGCGCCGCCTGGGGTCCGGCACCGGCACCGCGGAGAGCAGCGCCTTGGTGTACGGGTGCATGGGGCGCTCGTAGAGGTCCTTGCGGTCCGCCAGCTCGACGATCTTCCCCAGGTACATCACCGCGATCCGGTCCGAGACATGGCGGATGACCGACAGGTCGTGCGCGATGATCACATACGTCAGGCCCAGCTCGTCCTGGAGGTCGTCCAGCAGATTGACCACCTGCGCCTGGATCGACACGTCCAGCGCCGAGACCGGCTCGTCGGCCACGACCAGCTTGGGCTTGAGGGCCAGCGCCCGGGCGATGCCGATGCGCTGCCGCTGGCCGCCGGAGAACTCGTGCGGATAGCGGTTGTAGTGCTCGGGGTTGAGCCCGACCAGCGCCAGCAGCCGCTGGACCTCCGCCTTGATCCCGCCCTCGGGGGTGACGCCCTGGAGCCGGAAGGGCGCGCCGACGATCGCGCCCACGGTGTGCCGGGGGTTCAGCGAGGAGTACGGGTCCTGGAAGATCATCTGGACGTCGCGCCGCATCGGCCGCATCTGGGCCGTATTGAGGTGCGAGATGTCCTTGCCCTCGAACTCGATCGTGCCCGAGGTGGGTTCGAGCAGCCGGGTGACCAGCCGCCCCATGGTGGACTTGCCGCAGCCGGACTCCCCCACCACGCCCAGGGTCTCCCCCGGCCGGACGTCGAAGTCAAGCCCGTCGACCGCCTGGACCGCACCGGACTGCCGCTGGAGCAGGCCCTTCTTGAGGGGGAAGTGCTTGACCAGACCCGACACCTTGAGCAGGGGCTCGGGCGACGTCGTCGCCTTCTCCGGGACCGTCATCTTCGGATCCTTCGTGTCGGTCACAGCTTCGGCGCAATCTCTTCGGTCCAGATCCGGGTGCGCTCCTCCTGCGTCATATGGCACGCGGAGAAGTGCCCGCCGTCCCCGGCCTCGGTCAGCTCCGGCCGCTCGGTGCGGGTGAGGTTGTCCTTCGGCACATCGGCGTACGGGCAGCGCGGGTGGAAGGCGCAGCCGGACGGCACGTTGATGAGGCTGGGCGGGGAGCCCTTGACCGGGATGAGCCGCTCGGTCTGGTCGCGGTCGATGCGGGGCATCGAGCCCAGCAGCCCCCAGGTGTACGGGTGCTGGGGCTCGTAGAAGACCTTCTCGGCCGGGCCGCGCTCGACACAGCGGCCGCCGTACATCACCAGCAGGTCGTCGGCGAGCTCGGCGACCACGCCCAGGTCATGGGTGATGATGATGACCGCGGAGCCGAACTCCTTCTGCAGGTCCCGGATGAGGTCGAGGATCTGCGCCTGGACGGTGACGTCCAGGGCGGTGGTCGGCTCGTCGGCGATCAGCAGCTCGGGGTTGTTGACCAGCGCCATCGCGATCATGGCGCGCTGGCGCATCCCGCCGGAGAACTCATGGGGATAGCTGTCCACGCGCTTGTCGGGCTGCGGGATGCCGACGCGGTCCAGCAGCTCGACCGCGCGCTTGCGGGCCACCTCCTTGGTGACCCCGTGGTGCACCCGGTACGCCTCGATGATCTGGCGGCCGATGGTGTAGTACGGATGCAGCGCGGACAGCGGATCCTGGAAGATCATCGACATCTCGCGGCCGCGCAGCTTGCGCACCTCATCGGGGTCCGCGCCCAGCAGCTCCTGGCCGTTGAGCCAGATCTCGCCGGAGATCCGCGCCTTGCGGCGGCCGTACTGGCCCGCGGTGTGCAGCCCCATGATGCCGAGCGAGGTGACGGACTTGCCGGAGCCGGACTCGCCGACGATGCCGAGCGTCTTGCCCTTCTCCAGCCGGAAGCTGAGCCCGTCCACGGACTTCACGAGGCCGTCGTCGGTCGGGAAGTGCACATACAGGTCGCGCACCTCGAGGAACGCGGTGGGGGCGGGCGAGCCCGCCGCGGCCACCTCGCCCACGGCGGCGGTCCCGGTGCCCGGCAGTTCACCGTCCCCTGGCTGTTCGGAGGACTTGGTCAGATCGGTCATCCGAGCCTCACTCGCGGGTCGATGACGGCGTACAGGAGGTCCACGACGAGGTTGGCGACCACGATGAAGACGGCCGCGATCAGGGTGACGCCGAGGATGATCGGCAGGTCCTTCTCGGTGATCGCGTTCACCGCGAGCCGCCCGAGGCCGGGCAGGTTGTAGGTGGTCTCGGTGAGGACCGCGCCGCCCAGCAGCGCGCCCAGGTCGAGGCCGAGCAGGGTGAGGACCGGGGTCCAGGTCGAGCGCATCGCGTGCCGGCCGATGACCACCCGCTCCCGCAGACCCTTGGCGCGGGCGGTACGGATGTAGTCCTCGCCCATGATCTCCAGCATGGTGGCCCGGGTGAGCCGGGCGTACATCGCCGCGTAGAGGAAGGCGAGCGTGATCCACGGGAGGATCAGGCTCTCGAACCACATCGCCGGATCGTCACCGAACCCCTTGTAGTCCACGTTGACCCACTTCAGCGAGTAGCTGAAGATCGCCAGTGAGAGCAGACCGGTGAAGTAGATCGGCAGCGAGACACCGGCCAGCGCGACCGTCATCGCCGAGCGGTCCCACAGGGTGCCCCGGCGCAGCGCCGAGACGACACCGGTGGTGATGCCGCCGACCAGCCACAGCAGACAGGCGCCGGCGGCGAGCGAGAGGGTGACCGGCATGGCGTCGGTGAGCTGCGGCCACACCGCCTGCTCGGTGCGGAAGGAGTAGCCGAAGCAGGGTGCCGGGCAGTGGGTGACGTCCGTGCCGCTGGCGTAGTCCCGGCCGACGAAGAGGCCCTGGACGAAGTGCCAGAACTGCACCAGGACCGGATCACCGAGGCTGAGCTTCTGCCGGATGCCCTCGATGGCCGCGGGGTCGGCCTGCTTGCCGACGAACAGCAGCGCGGGATCGGCACCGGCCCACTTCGGGATCACGAAGAAGATGGCGAAGGTCGCAAGGGTGACGACCAACAGCATCACGACGACGGCGAACAAGCGCCGGATGAGATAAGCAAGCACTGTGCGCGGCCCGGGGGTGGCCCGTGAACCCCCGATCGAGGGGTTCACGGGCCACCGCCCGTGGCCATCACCTGCCCTTCGGGCCTATCGGGTGCGGCGACGGTTAACGTGAGCGGCGGATCGGGTGACCGGCCGTCACTTGACGACACCCAGCTGGGAGTAGTCGTAGCGGCCGTTGTAGGCCGCAGAAGAGAAGACGTTCGTCAGCCGCGAGCTGCGCCAGGAGATGTTCTTCTCGTAGATGAACGGCATCTGCACGGCCAGATCGCTGACCTTGTGGTTCATCTTCTGGTAGATCGCCCCGGCCTTGTTGGGGTCGGTCTCCTTGAGCGCGTCGTCGAAGTACTTGTTGATCTCCGCGTTGTTGGTCTCGGAGACGTTGTAGTTCCCGGTCTGCTCGATGAAGCGGCCGTCGATCAGCGGCTGGGAGAAGCCCTGGCCGGTGGGGAAGTCGGGGCCCCAGCCGGTCATGGACAGCCCGTAGCCGTGCTTCTTCATCACCGACGGCGAACCGGTGATGCTGGCGGAGGTGCTGCCCTGGAACGGCTCCACATTGAGGTTGATGCCGACCTTCTTCAGCGACGCCTGCAGCGCCTCGGCGGCCTCGACCTCGGCGGGCTGGTCGGTGCGGGCCACGATGCTGGTGGAGAAGCCGCCCGGCTTGCCGCACTGCTTGAGCTCGTCCTTGGCCTTGGCCACGTCCGCCTTGCCGCCGCGCTTCAGGATGCCGTACGGGTCGTAGTTGTCCGAGCCCTTGACGCTCTTGGGGAGCATGTTGGTGGCGATGTCACCACCGGCCTGCGGGCCACCGCGGGTGGTCTGGAGCGACTTGTAGTCGGTGCCGTAGATGACCGCCTTGCGGCAGTGGATGTCGTCCAACGGCTTGACCTTGGTGGTGAAGTCGACGTACCGGACGAAGCTGGTGATGATGTTGTCGACGTTGCCCTTGTTGTGCTTGAGGGCGTCGTTACGGCCCGAGGGGGTCATTCCGGTGGCGCTGAGGAAGACGTCGTAGTCGCCCTTGATCAGCAGCCGGTCGATCGCCTCGAGGTTGGAGTTGAAGGTGACCGAGATCTTGTCCGGCAGGGCCGGGCGGATCGGGTCGGACGCCTTCTTCCAGCTGGTGTTGCGGACCAGCGACAGGCTCTTGCCGGGGGTGTACGACTGGACCTTGTACGGACCGGAGGAGAACGGCCGGTTGGTGTACTTGGCGCCGGTGTCCTTGTCCGCCTTCACCGGGGAGCCGACCGGCATCGCGAGCATCTGCTCGAAGTCACCGTTGGGCTTGGCGAGGTGGAAGACGACCGTCTTGTCGTTCGGCGTCTCGATCGCCTTCAGGCCCAGCTTGTCCTTGGACTTGTCCTTGTACGGGCCCTTGTACTCGCCCTTGGGGTCCAGGACCTGGCGCAGATAGCCGGGGCCGCCGGAGACGACGTCCTTGGCCCAGATGCGCTCGATGCCGTACTTGACGTCCTTGGACGTGATCGGGGAGCCGTCCTCCCAGGTGATCCCGTCGCGCAGGGTGTAGGAGTAGGTCTTGCCGCCGTCCGAGATCTTGGCGGTGGAGGTGGCGAGGTCCGGGGTCAGCTCGTTCGCGGCGTTGCCCGGCTTCGGCGTGTAGGAGATCAGTTGGCGCGCGTAGAAGCGGGAGAAATCCCAGGCGAACCCGTAGTACTGACGCTGCGGGTCGAGGGAGTCGAACTCCTGCTTGTTGATGAACTTGAGGGTGCCGCCCTTCTTGGCGGACTTGTTGGCGACACCCTTCACCGCGGCGTTGAACCCGGCACCCGAGCCCTCGTCGTCGGAACTGCCACCGCCACAGGCGGCGGTGGTCAGCAGAGCGCCGACGACGGCCGCCGCTCCGGCGATCCGCCTGCTTCTCGAGAGCCGTTTCATAGTTGCTGCAACCTCCGGGTTAGCGGTCCTAGGCATGGCGCCGCGGAATTCCTTGGGTAGCCGTCTGCCGGATGCGGCAGGGGCTGATGCGTTCGAGTACGACCGGGCGGCCGTGTGCCGCGCCGTCATCGGGTGCCCTTCGGATCCAGGGCGTCGCGGACGCCGTCGCCGAAGAGGTTGAAGGCCAGCACCGTGATGAAGATCGCCACACCCGGGATGATCATGAACATCGGGTCGTCCTCATAGGTGCCGACCGCCTTGGAGAGCATCTGCCCCCAGGAGGCGGTGGGCGGCTTCACACCCGCGCCGAGGAAGCTGAGCGCGGCCTCGGTGAGGATGTTGGTGGGGATCATCAGCGTCGTGTAGACGGTGATCGGCGCCACCAGGTTGGGCAGCAGCTCACGGAAGAGGATGTAGCGCCGGCCGGCACCCAGGCTCCGTGCGGCCTCGATGTACTCCTTCTCGCGCAGCGACAGCGTCTGACCGCGCACGATGCGGCCGACGTACGGCCAGCCGAAGAAGCCGATGACCGAGACCAGGATGGCGATGCGCACTCCGCTGCCGGTCAGTCCCAGCAGATCGTTGGGGAGCACCGAGACCAGGGAGATGATGAAGAGCAGCTGCGGGAAGGCCAGCAGCATGTCCATCACCCGGCTGATCACCGAGTCCACCCAGCCGCCGAAGTACCCGGCGATGATGCCGAAGATGGTGCCGAGCACCACCGCGACCACCGCCGCGAGGAAGGCCACCAGCAGCGAGATCCGGGCGCCGTAGACGACCCGGCTGAACACGTCGCGGCCGTTGGACGGCTCCACACCGAACAGGAAGTCCGAGCTGATGCCGCCCATGGACCCCTTCGGGGTGCCGAACAGCGGGTCGATCTGCTCCTGGTGGAACTCATTGGGCGGATGCCCGAGCAGACTCACGATCAGCGGAGCGAAGATCGCCACCAGTACGAGGAAGACGACAACGATGCCACCCGACAGGGCGAGCTTGTCCCGCTTCAGGCGTGACCAGGCGATCTGCCGCAGCGACCTGCCTTCGACGGACGCTTTGACCACATCCGCCGCTACATCGGCAGTCGCGACCGGATCGCTGTCCGTGCTCGTGCCGTGCAATGGTGCCGTCATCGTGGTGGAGACCCCTCTCGGCCGGTGGTGACCGGCCCACGACTCGCCGCTGTAGCGGCTTCGTTCACAACCCGGGTGAAAGTCGCGTTCTGGTACGGAACCTTTCTGGAAGGGGTCGCACGCAGGAACCGCACCCCTTGGAGCGGGAGTCTTCAACGCGTTTGTGATCACCCGCCAGTACTCCCGGGCAATGGATGCCTAACCGTGATGTGAGGAGCACCGCTCCGCTATACGGACGGTCGCGACACGAGAACGCAGCAGTAACCTCGCGCCCGTAATGAGGCGTTCGGCCCGATAGGGGCGGAAGGCCGGTCGGGCAATCCCGTCAATCGGTACGCGGTGTCACCGGACGCGCGGTGTCACCGGACGCGCGGATCGGTGCGCGGCGGGACGCGGCGGCTCAGTACGCCGGGCGCGGGGGCGGATAGCCGTAGCCGTACGACGGCGGCGCGGCGGGCGCGGCGCCATAGGCGTCACGGTCGAAGAACGGGCGGGCGTTGGCCCGCATCCACATGGCGACGGGGTCGTACTCGTCCGAGAGCGCGACCGTGGAGACCGGCAGCCCGTCCGGCACGGCGGTGATCGACTGCTCCATCATCACCCGCACCGACTGCACCGACGCCGCACCGGTGTCATACAGATCCAGGCCGATCGCCAGGTACGGAGCGCCCAGCGCGGGCTGCACCCAGGCGCGCCGCAGCGAGCGCACCGCGGCGGTGCGATGCGCGTTCTGCCCCAACAGGGCGTAGAACTGGGGGATGTCGATGGCCGGCTCCGACAGCCGCAGCGGCCCGGCGGGGAGCCGGTCGAGACCGCCCGCGATCCGGCGCAGATCCGGCCAGGGGATGCCCACTCCGCCACCGCGGGCGTGGGGGTTGAGCCAGAGGCCGTAGCGGTCGCGGTAGAGCGAGTCGGCGATGAGGCGTCCGTCGACCACCTCGTGCGCGCGGTTCCAGCCACTGGCGGCCAGTTCCTGCGCGGAGGTCACACACGGGGCGTAACCGAGGCCGTCCACGTCCATGTTTCCGTACTGGGCGTCGGGCGCGCCGGGCGCGCCGTGCCACAGCAGCATCCAGACCTGGCCCTCGCCGATGGCGTGCAGCAGCGCCTCGTAGGCGTCGTACCGGCCGGGAGCGACCTGCTGCAGCGCCCGCTCGACCTGGCCGGCCGCCGCCCCCCAATCCGCGCCCGCGCTCACCTGGGTCCGCCCCTTCTCATCGACTTGCCCGCACCTCACCGGGGAGCGTGCCCGCACCCCTCCTGGTCATCAAACCAGCTTACGGGCCCGCACAGCGGACCCAGGGGTGAGTCAGAGGTCACGGTCGTAGAACGGCCGCACCCGTCCCAGCATCCAGTCGGCCACCGGATCGCCCTGCGCCACGTCCAGCATCACCAGCTGGACCTTCCACGGCACCGGCACCGCGCCGAGGGCGCGGCCCAGCGCCTCCACCGCGCGCCCCTGCCCCTCGGGGCCGGGCTCGTCGAGCTGCACCCCGACGAAGAGCGCGGGCTCGTCGCCCTCGACGCTGGCCAGGGCGCGCCGGGCGGTCCGCACCCCGGTGCCCTTGGCGAACTCGATCCCGGCGGCGGCCAGGAAGTCCACCGGCTCGTCCTGCCAGTCCGGTTCGAAGAGCCGCACCCGGCCGCCGGGGGCCGGGCCGTCGAGCTCGGTGCGCCCGCCGCGGCACAACTCCCGGACGGCGGGCGGGGGCAGCGGCACGACCACCGCGCCACCGGGGTTCACCGCGATGCCGAGCTGGGGCGGCAGCCCACGGGCGAACTCCACGGCCGGGGCGACGGTGAAGGACATATGGGAGCCGACGAGCTGGAGGAACTGCTGCTCGGAGCTGAACACCGGGACGTACGCGCCGCCGTCGACCTCCATCGTGGGCAGATCGAGGCTCGGGCTGCCCGGGCCCCCGCCGTTGGGCAGCGGAATCCAGAGGTGGCTGCGGGAGAGCGTCTCGACGATGCGCGCTCCGGCCCCGGGGACGTCGACCGAGGCGGCCATCACCTCTTCGAGCTCATTGCCGGGAAACGCCGGATGCGCGGCATACCCGCCGTCCGGGATTCCTCCGTGCGCCGGGGCCGCTCCGTACTGCTCCGGGAAGCTCATCTTCGTCCAACCGCCATCTCGTCCGACCTGCCCGAAGCACCCTAACCGCTGGGCGGCCCGGGTCCCGAGGGGCGGTGGCGATCTCCACAGCACTTCCCCACCTCGCCCGGGCTCGCCCTCGTCACACTGTGTGCCGCCGATGGTCGATTTCCGGCCACCCACAGATCACTCGCAGATCACCCCCAGATCGACCCCCAGATCGCCCGCGATCATTCGAAGGAGATACAGCGCAGCGCGCTCGCGGTCGGCCGGTCCAGCAGCACCGCAGAGGCGCACCCCCGCGGCGGCCGCCCCTCCTCCACCCCGGCGATCAGCCGCCGCATCGCCCGCAGATGGCGTCCGAAGGCGTACGCGGAGACCCCGCGGCCACGGGCGGCCTGGCCCTCAAGCGCCTCCGTGGCGCCCACGTCCAGCAGCACCATATGGAGGCTGCGGCCCCGGCGCCGCACGTCCCGGGCCAGCCAGCGGCGGACCCACGGCAGCGCGCCGCAGTCGTGCACCACGACGCTCACGCCCGAGCGCAGCGCCCGGCGCAGCCCGGCGTAGTGGGCGTAGCGGACCAGCGGGCGGTAGAGCGCGTACGGCAGCCAGCCGGGCAGCCTGTGCTCCCACGCCTCCCGGGTGTTCTGCGAGTCCACCCTGATCACGACCGCGCCCGTCTCGTCCAGGAGCGACACCGTCCGGTTGATCAGCGTGCTCTTGCCACTGCCCGGCAGCCCCGAGGCGACCAGCACGTCCCCCGCCGGAAAGCAGAGCTCGTGCGGGTCCGCGCCACGGCCCGCCGCCCCTGCCCGCAAATCGTGCACCGCGCTCTTCCCGTGCGCCGTCCCTCTTCGGCCGGGGCGGGCCGTCGGCCCGGAGGGGGTGCGCCCACGCCGCGTCGGCAGGAGCCTCTGTGTGGTCGCGTACGTTCCCTGCCCATGCACCGTGATCGTCCTCCCAGGTCGGTCAACGCTGCTCGTACCCGCAGAGTGTCAAGAAAAGGTAATGTCGGGCAAGGCGGCCCCTGACCGGCCGACCGGAGCCCGCCCGGATCGGGGCTTCCCTTCTCGGCCATACATGCGATGATGTCCGCGCAACTCCATACCGGCCGCTTGAATCCACGCGGGAGAGTCCTTGGGTCTCGGCAATTCGTGCCGGGCGTCCAGGGCGCCGAAGGAGCAAGTCCTCCCTTGAATCTCTCAGGCCCCGATACCGCGCGGACGAGGCAGATCTGAAAAGCGGGCCGCGCGGGCGCGGCCCCACCCAAGGTGCAAGCCGGGCCCCTTACGGGCGTCGCGGCGAACCTCTCAGGTTCCGATGACAGATGGGGAGGACGCACGCGTCCTTGTCGTCCGTCCTCACCGTCGCGCGACCCCGACCCCTGGAGCCTGAACCGTGACCGACGCCCCGCCCACCCCACGCCGTACCGCGCTGGACGCGCGGCACCGCGCGCTCGGCGCCACCATGACCGACTTCGCCGGCTGGGACATGCCGCTGCGCTACGGCAGCGAGCGCGACGAGCACACCGCGGTGCGCACCCGCGCCGGGCTCTTCGACCTCTCCCACATGGGCGAGATCGCATTGACCGGTCCGCAGGCCGCGGACGCCCTGGACCACGCCCTGGTCGGTCGGCTGTCCGCGCTCGCCGTGGGCCGCGCCCGCTACACCATGATCTGCGATGACGAGGGCGGCATCCTGGACGACCTGATCGTCTACCGCCTCGGGGACGAGGACTTCCTGGTGGTGGCCAACGCCGCCAACGCCCAGGTGGTGCTGGACGCGCTGACCGAGCGGGCGAGCGGTTTCGAGGCGACCGTAAGGGACGACCGGGACGCCTACGCGCTGCTCGCCGTCCAGGGGCCGGAGTCCGCCGGGATCCTGAAGAGCCTGACCGACGCCGACCTGGACGGGCTGAAGTACTACGCCGGGCTGCCCGGCACCGTCGCGGGTGTCCCCGCCATGATCGCCCGCACCGGCTACACCGGCGAGGACGGCTTCGAGCTGTTCCTGGCGCCGGACGACGCCGAGCGGGTCTGGGAGGCGCTGACCGAGGCCGGGGCCCCGGTGGGCCTGGTGCCCTGCGGTCTCTCCTGCCGGGACACCCTCCGTCTCGAGGCGGGCATGCCGCTGTACGGGCACGAGCTGACCACCGACACCACCCCCTTCGACGCGGGGCTCGGCCGGGTGGTGAAGTTCGACAAGCCGGGCGGCTTCGTCGGCCGCGAGGCCCTGGAGGCCGCGTCCCGCCGGGCGGACACCGTCACCCCGCGCACCCTGGTCGGCCTGGTCGCTTCGGGCCGCCGGGTGCCGCGCGCCGGATACTCCGTGGTGACCGCCGACGGCTCATCGATCGGCCAGGTCACCTCGGGCGCGCCCGCCCCGACGCTGGGCAGGCCCATCGCGATGGCGTACGTGGACCCGGCGTACGCGGCGCCCGGCACCGAGGGGGTCTTCGTGGACATCCGCGGCACCCGGGAGCCGTACGAGGTCGTGGCGCTCCCCTTCTACAAGCGCGAGCGCTGAGCTCCCGCGAGCGGGTGCGGGCCCCCGGCGCGTCGCGCCCCGCCCCGGCGCCCCGGCCATCGGCCCGCTCGGCGCCCCGTCCCACCAGCCAAGACCCGTTTCCCAAACACTCCCCCGCATCCAGGAGAATCGGACCATGAGCAACCCCCAGCAGCTGCGGTACAGCAAGGAGCACGAGTGGCTGTCGGCCGCCGGCGAGGACGGCGTGTCGACGATCGGCATCACCGAATTCGCGGCCAACGCGCTCGGCGATGTCGTCTATGTCCAGCTCCCGGACGTCGGCTCCACGGTCTCCGCCGGTGACACCTGCGGTGAGCTGGAGTCCACCAAGTCGGTCAGCGATCTGTACGCGCCGGTCTCCGGTGAGGTCACCGAGATCAACGAGGACGTGGTGAACGATCCGGCGCTGGTGAACTCCGCCCCCTTCGAGGGCGGCTGGCTGTTCAAGGTGCGGGTGACGAGCGAGCCGGAGGACCTGCTCTCCGCCGACGAGTACACCGCCTTCGCCGAAAACTGACCCTCCCTATTCGATCGGGACCCTCGATGTCGCTTCTCAACAGCTCCCTGCACGAGCTCGACCCGGACGTCGCCGCCGCTGTCGACGCCGAACTCCACCGCCAGCAGTCCACCCTGGAGATGATCGCCTCGGAGAACTTCGCTCCGTCGGCGGTCATGGAGGCCCAGGGCTCGGTCCTGACCAACAAGTACGCCGAGGGCTACCCCGGCCGCCGCTACTACGGGGGCTGTGAGCACGTCGACGTGGTCGAGCAGATCGCCATCGACCGGGTCAAGGAGCTCTTCGGCGCCGAGGCCGCGAACGTCCAGCCGCACTCGGGCGCCCAGGCCAACGCCGCCGCCATGTTCGCCCTGCTCTCCCCCGGCGACACCATCCTGGGGCTGAACCTGGCGCACGGCGGCCATCTGACCCACGGCATGAAGATCAACTTCTCCGGCAAGCTCTACAACGTGGTGCCCTACCACGTGGACGCCGAGACCGGTGTGGTCGACATGGACGAGGTCGAGCGGCTGGCCAAGGAGCACCGTCCCAAGCTGGTGATCGCGGGCTGGTCGGCGTACCCGCGCCAGCTGGACTTCGCCGCCTTCCGCCGGATCGCGGACGAGGTCGGCGCGTATCTGATGGTCGACATGGCCCACTTCGCGGGTCTGGTGGCGGCCGGGCTGCATCCCTCGCCCGTACCGCACGCCCATGTGGTGACCACCACCACGCACAAGACCCTGGGCGGTCCGCGCGGTGGTGTGATCCTCTCCACCGCCGACCTGGCCAAGAAGATCAACTCGGCGGTCTTCCCCGGCCAGCAGGGCGGTCCGCTGGAGCATGTGGTCGCGGCGAAGGCGGTGTCCTTCAAGGTGGCGGCGAGCTCGGCGTTCAAGGAGCGCCAGGAGCGCACGCTGGAGGGCGCCAGGATCCTCGCCGAGCGCCTGACCGAGGCCGATGTGCGGGAGGTGGGCGTCTCCGTGCTCTCCGGCGGCACCGACGTCCATCTGGTCCTGGTCGATCTGCGCGACTCCGCACTCGACGGGCGGCAGGCCGAGGACCGGCTGCACGAGGTCGGCATCACGGTCAACCGCAACGCGATCCCGAACGACCCCCGGCCCCCGATGGTCACCTCGGGTCTGCGGATCGGCACCCCGGCGCTGGCCACGCGCGGCTTCACCACGGAGGACTTCCGCGAGGTCGCCGATGTGATCGCGGAGACGCTCAAGGCGCCCTCTCCGTTCGGGGCGGCCGACGCGGAGGCGCTGAAGGCCCGGGTCACCGCCCTGGCCGACAAGCACCCGCTGTACGCGCACCTGTCCAAGTAACCCGAGCCCGGGGGCGCGTCGCCCTGGCGCGCCCCCGCCACACCACCCGCACCGAACCGCACCACCCGCACCGAACCGCACCGACCCACGCACGGCCCGCACCGACCCGCGACAACCCGCACCACCCCATGCACGGCCCGCACGCTTCCCCCGCGGGCACACGCTTCCCCCGGCGTGCCGACGAAGGAGTCCCCCGGTGGCCATTTCCGTATTCGACCTCTTCTCGATCGGCATCGGCCCGTCCAGTTCGCACACGGTCGGCCCGATGCGGGCCGCGCGGATGTTCGTCCGCCGGCTGAAGAACGAGGGCCTGCTGGCCCACACCGCGTCCGTCCGGGCCGAGCTCTTCGGCTCGCTGGGTGCCACCGGTCATGGCCACGGCACCCCGAAGGCCGTGCTGCTGGGGCTCGAGGGCCACTCCCCGCGCACCGTGGACGTCGAGGCGGCCGACGGCGAGGTGGAGCGCATCCGCACCACCAAGCGGCTGCGGCTGCTGGACGCCGAGATCGGCCCCGGCCACGAGATCGACTTCGATGACTCGGCCCAGCTGATCCTGCACCGCCGCCGCTCCCTGCCGTACCACGCCAACGGCATGACGCTGTGCGCGTACGACGCCGAGGGCCATCCGCTGCTGGAGAAGACGTACTACTCGGTCGGCGGCGGCTTCGTGGTGGACGAGGACGCGGTCGGCGAGGACCGCATCAAGCTCGACGACACCGTCCTCACCCACCCCTTCCGCACCGGGGACGAGTTGCTGCGGCTCTCCCAGGAGACGGGCCTGTCCATCTCGGCCCTGATGCTGGAGAACGAGAAGGCGTGGCGCACGGAGCAGGAGATCCGGGACGGGCTGCTGGAGATCTGGCACGTCATGGAGGCGTGCGTAGCCCGCGGCATGTCCCAGGAGGGCATCCTGCCCGGCGGCCTCAAGGTCCGCCGCCGCGCCGCCACCGCCGCCCGCGCCCTGCGCTCCGAGGGCGACCCGGTCGCCCGCGCCATGGAGTGGATCACCCTCTACGCCATGGCGGTCAACGAGGAGAACGCGGCGGGCGGCCGGGTGGTCACCGCCCCCACCAACGGCGCGGCGGGCATCATCCCCGCCGTCCTGCACTACTACACCCGGTTCGTCCCGGGCGCCGACGAGGAGGGCGTCATCCGCTTCCTCCTCGCCGCGGGCGCCATCGGCATGCTCTTCAAGGAGAACGCCTCGATCTCCGGCGCGGAGGTCGGCTGCCAGGGCGAGGTGGGCTCCGCCTGCTCGATGGCCGCCGGTGGCCTCGCCGAGGTCCTCGGCGGCTCCCCGGAGCAGGTGGAGAACGCCGCCGAGATCGGCATGGAACACAATCTCGGCCTCACCTGCGACCCCGTCGGCGGCCTTGTCCAGATCCCCTGCATCGAGCGCAACGGCATGGCCTCGGTCAAGGCCGTCACCGCCGCGAGGATGGCCCTGCGGGGCGACGGCCGCCACCATGTCTCGCTCGACAAGGCCATCAAGACGATGAAACAGACGGGCGCGGATATGAAGGTCAAGTACAAGGAGACGGCGCGGGGCGGGCTCGCGGTCAACGTCATCGAATGCTGACGGAGGGAACGGCGAGTGGGATCGGCTGATGCCCCGGCGATACGGGTGCCGGTAGGAGCGGACTCGGAACTCTGGGCCAGCCGGGCGACGAGCCGACGGGTGCTGCTGGTGGTGCACAACGTCACCTCCGCGGGCCGCCTGCTGGATGTGCTGCCGCTGTTCCACGACGACTTCCGGGTGCAGCTCCTGGTCACCTCGACCGGGTCATCCGCGTTCCAGGCCGGAATCGGCGAGCTGTTCGCGGAGTTGGGGCTCCCGGTGCTGCCCTGGGAGCAGGCACTGGCGACACCGGTGGCCTTGGCGATCGCCGCGAGTTTCGGCGGCCAACTCCAGGACATAAAAGGCAAATTGGCCGTCTTGTCGCATGGAGTGGGATATACTAAGAAGCTGGGCGAGCCGCGAGCCGCGAGCCGCGAGCCGCGAGC
>NZ_LAKD02000101.1 GCF_000968685.2 Streptomyces antioxidans | reverse complement strand
AGGCCCCGCCCGCCCCTTCGCCCTACGGCCAGCCGCCCGCCCAGCCCTACCCCGGCCAGCCCGGACAGCCGGGACAGCCCGCTCCTTACGGTCAGCCGCAGGCCACGGGCGGCGTCCCCCAGGGCGGTGGCGCACCCGGACTCCAGGCCGCCCTCTCCACGTACCGCGAGGCGCCCACCGGCCAGCGCTGGACGCCGCAGAACACCCGGCTGATGCGGGTCGACCTCGGTGTCGGCGGCCAGCCCGTGCTCGCCCGCCAGGGTGCGATGGTGCTCTACCAGGGCAAGGTCGACTTCAGCTACAAGGGCGCCGGTTTCCGCGGCCGGATCGTCGGCAACGCGACCGGCCAGGAGATGCAGCTGATGCGCTGCACCGGCCAGGGCCAGGTCTTCCTCGCCGAGAACGCCGCCGAGCTCCACCCGATCGAGCTCCAGGGCGACGCCATCTGCGTCTCCGCCGAGAACGTGCTCGCCTTCGACGAGTCGCTGCACCACGAGGTGCGCCGGATCGAGGGCCACGGCATCCCCGGCGGTGCGCTGTTCACCATGCAGTTCCAGGGCACCGGGACCGTCGTGGTGAAGACCGAGGGCACCCCGGTCGTCCTCCCCGTCACCCCGACCACCTTCGCCGACAGCAACGCCATCGTGGCGTGGTCCGCCGGAGCCCAGGTGATCATCTCCAGCCAGGTGCGGCTGCGCCGCAGCGCCTACCCCGGCCACAGTGGGGAGACCGTGAACCTCCAGTTCCGCGGCGCGCCCGGCAACTTCATCGTCGTCCAGCCCCACGAGGTCTGAGGGAGCCCGGTATGGACCAGCAAATGATCTCGGGCTTCGCACCCGCCCCGGTCACCGCCCGCATGGAGAACCACGGCGCGAGCATGCTCAAGGTCGCCATGCAGAGCGGCCAGGACCTCTTCGCCCGCACCGGCTCGATGGTGGCCTATGAGGGCTTCGTGCAGTACGAGCCCAACCCGCCCGCGGTACGGCAGATGGCCTCCCAGTGGCTGACCGGCGAGGGCGCCCCGTTGATGCGGTGCAGCGGCGACGGGCTGCTCTACCTCGCCGACTACGGGGCCAACGTCGTCTGCATCAACCTCAACGGCGACGCGCTCTCGGTCAACGGCACCAACCTCCTCGCCTTCGACGCCCACCTCCAGTGGGGCGTCGAACGCGTCAAGGGCATCGCCAAGTTCGCCGGGCAGGGCCTGTTCAACGTGGGCGTCTCCGGCACCGGCTGGGTCGCCCTGACCTCCCGCGGCACCCCCATCGTGGTCGACTGCGGCCGCGGCGAGGACGAGACCTATGTGGACCCGGACGCGCTCGTGGCCTGGTCCTCCGGGCTCAAGGTGAAGGGCAAGCGCAGCTTCAAGGCGTCGTCCCTGATCGGCCGGGGCAGCGGCGAGGCGTATCAGCTCGGCTTCTCCGGGCAGGGCTTCGTCGTCGTACAGCCCAGTGAGGACAGCACCGACCGGCTCCGGGCCCGGGGCTGAGGGGGAGGGACACCAGATGCAGAGCCCGCTTTTCGCCTTCACCGAGGCCCAGACGCAGGATCGCTACGCGCTTCAGAACCCGCACCTGCTGCGGGTCGCCCTGAGCGGCCATGAGGATGTGCTCGCCCGTAAGGGCAGCATGGTCGCCTATCAGGGGCTCATCGAGTTCGACGGCGAGTACCAGACGCCCGGGCAGCGCAGGGCCCGGAGCCGCACCGGTGAGGGCCTGGACCTGATGCGCTGCTCCGGGCAGGGCACGGTCTACCTCGCCAACCTCGCCCAGCACATCCATGTGATGGAGGTGGACCACGACGGGCTGACCGTCGACAGCTCCTATGTGCTCGCGCTGGACTCCACGCTCCACTGGGAGTCGATCGCGGTGGACAGCCAGTTCGGGATCTCCGGGTCCGGCAAGTACAACCTCAACATCTCCGGCCGGGGCAAGTTGGCGCTGATGACCTCGGGGCAGCCGCTGTTGCTCCAGGTCACCCCGGACAAATACGTCAACGCCGACGCGGATGCCATCGTCGCCTGGTCCAGCTCGCTGCGGGTCCAGATGCAGGCGCAGACGCACTCCTCGGGCGTCTGGCGGCGGCGCGGCAACACCGGCGAGGGCTGGGAGCTCAGCTTCCTCGGCCAGGGCTACGCCCTGGTGCAGCCCAGTGAACTGCTCCCGCCGCAGAACGCGGTGGTCGGGGGCGGCGTGGCCGCCCAGTTCGGCATGGGCCAGCAGGGCGCCCGCGGTCAGAACCAGGGCAACATCTTCAGCAACTGACCGGGGTCACCGCTGATGGAGCACGGCGGCCGCGGGCCCACCGGGTCCGCGGTCGTGCCACACCCCAACCGGCGCCCCGATTCCCCAAGGCTCCTCAGAGCAGTGCGCGGGTGCGCGTCACCAGGCGCCGCACCGACTCGTCGGCCATGTCCGCCACCTCGTCGTAGCCGAACCAGCGCAGCTCCAGCGACTCATCGCTGATCGCCGCCACCGCGCCCCGGGGCGCCACCGCCGCGTACTGGACGTCCAGGTGCCAGGCGCAGGGGGTCTGGTGCCGGTCGAGCCGCACCGGGCCGCCCGCCAGCAGCGTCAGCCCCGCGATCCCGGACTCCTCGGTGGCCTCGCGCAGCGCCGCGCCCGCGAGCGTGGCGTCGTCCGGCTCGCAGTGGCCGCCCATCTGGAGCCACATCCGCAGCTTCCGGTGCAGGGTGAGCAGCACCTTTTCCCGGTCCGGGTCGATCACCAGCGCGCTCGCCGTGATGTGCCCGTCCCCGCACGCCTTCCACATGCCGTCCGGATACGCGGCCAGATGGTCGCCGTACAGCCGCCGCAGCCGCTCCTGGGCGGCATCGGGCGCGGGCCACTCGGTGAGCACCCGCGCCGCGTCCTGGTGCAGACTCACTTCTCGCCGTCGCCCCGGTCGCCGCCCTCGCGGTGGTCGTCACTCTCGCGGCCCTTACGTAGGTCTGGACCCCCGGAGTCGCCCCTACGGTCCTCCTTACGGTCCTCATCACCGCTCGCCGCCTCGCCGAGCATCTTGTCCAGCTCGGAGAAGTCCAGCTGCTCGCCGTGGACGAAGCCGTCCGGGTCGTCGAGGTCCTGCGCCGTCGGCAGCATGTCCGGATGCGCCCACAGGCCGTCGCGCCCCTCCAAGCCGCGGGCGTCGGTGAGGGAGGCCCACAGCCGGGAGGCGTCCCGCAGCCGGCGCGGCCGCAGCTCCAGGCCGATCAGCGTGGCGAAGGTCTGCTCGGCGGGGCCACCGCTCGCCCGGCGCCGCCGCAGCGTCTCGCGCAGGGCGTCGGCGGACGGCAGATGCGGCTTGGCGGCGGCGTGCACCACCGCGTCCACCCAGCCCTCCACCAGCGCCAGAGCGGTCTCCAGACGCGCCAGTGCGGCCTTCTGCTCGGGGGTGTCCTCGGGCTGGAACATGCCCTGCTGGAGCGCTTCCTGCAGCTGCTCGGGGTGGGTCGGGTCGAGCTGGCCGACCGCGTCCTCCAGCTTGGCGGTGTCGACCTTGATGCCGCGGGCGTACCCCTCGACCGCGCCGAAGAGGTGCGAGCGCAGCCACGGCACATGGGCGAACAGCCGCTGGTGGGCCGTCTCGCGCAGCGCCAGATACAGCCGGACCTCCTCCTTGGGCACGCCGAGGCCGGAGCCGAGCGCCGCGATGTTGACCGGCAGCAGGGCCGCCTTGCCCGCGGGGGCCAGCGGCAGCCCGATGTCGGTCGAGCCGACCACCTCGCCGGCCAGCACGCCCAGCGCCTGTCCGATCTGGGTGCCGAACATGGCGCCGCCCATGGAGCGCATCATCCCGAGCAGCGGGCCCGCCATGGCCTGCATCTCCTCGGGCAGCACATCGCCCATGGCGGTGCCGACGCGCTCGGCGACCGGATCCACCAGGTCCTTCCACACCGGCAGGGTCGCCTCGACCCATTCGGCGCGGCTCCAGGCCACCGCGGTGCCCGAGCCCGAGGGCAGTGACGTGGCGCCGTCCAGCCACAGGTCCGCGAGGCGCACGGCCTCCTGGACCGCGGCGCGGTCGGCGGGGCCGACGCTCTCGTCCTTGCTGCCGTCGGCGGTGCCGCGCGCGACGGTCTGGCGGGCGATGTCCTTGGCCATGTCCCAGTTCACCGGGCCGCCCTCGTAGGAGAGCATCTGGCCGAGCTGCTGGAAGGCGGCGCCCAGGTCGCCAGGGTTCAGGGAGCCGAACATCGCGGCGAACGGATTCTCCGCGCCGCCCGCTCCGCCGGTCCCGCCGCCGAACCCGAAGGGATCCGCGGGGCCCTGCTCGCCGCCCTGGCCGCCCTTCTTCTTGCCGTCGTCGCCGTCCTCCGGCTCCTCCGGCGGAAGGCCGAATCCGAATGGGGTGTCACTCACGGGTTCCCTCGGCTCGTTGGGCCACCGGCCCCGGGCCGGTGGCGGATGCCCGACATCACCACCCAGCCTAGACACCTCGCCGGTTTCCGGGCTCGGTGCTTCGCTGATCGCCGCCCTGCGGCAGGATGGACGTCACCTGGTACGTATGCGTGCATGCGCTGCGTACTGAAGACAACCGCTGGAGACGCCCGGTGAGTTCCCCAGACCGAGAAGTTCGCGCTGCGCGAAACGATACGGCCCGCACCGCACGACGACCCGTCGTGGCGGTGACCGGCGCCGCCTCGGGCCCAGGTGCCCTGCTCGCGCAGCGGCTCGCGGAGTCCGAAGAGGTCAAGCAGGTCCTGGCCATCGACGAGCGCCGCGGTGAGGTGACCGAGGCGCAGTGGCATGTGCTGGACGTCCGAGATCCGGCCATCGCCGAGAAGCTGCGCGGCGCCGAGGTGGTGGTCCACCTCGCCGTCGACCTGGATCTGGGCACCGACCCCGCCGCCCGCACCGCCTACAACGTGCGCGGTACCCAGACGGTCCTCACGGCCGCCGCCGCGGCCGGGGTGCGCCGGGTGGTGCTGTGCACCTCGGCGATGGTCTACGGGGCGCTTCCCGACAACGCCGTGCCGCTCGCCGAGGACGCGGAGCTCCGGGCGACCGCCGAGGCCACGGGCGTCGGTGACCTCCTGGAGATCGAACGGCTCGGGGAGCGCGCGCCCCGGGCGCATCCGGGGCTGAATGTGACCGTGGTGCGCCCGGCGCTCCTGGTCGGCGGCACGGACACCGCGCTCACCCGCTACTTCGAGTCACCGCGGTTGCTGGTCGTCGCCGGATCCCGTCCCACCTGGCAGTTCTGCCATATGGAGGACCTGGTCGGCGCGCTGGAGTACGCCGCCCTGGAGAAGGTCGAGGGCGAGCTGGCGGTCGGGTGCGAGGGCTGGCTGGAGCAGGAGGAGGTCGAGGAGCTGTCCGGGATCCGGCGCATGGAGCTGCCCTCGGCGGTCGCCCTGGGCGCCGCCTCCCGGCTGCACCGGCTCGGTCTGACGCCGTCCCCGGCGGGCGATCTCGCGTACACGATGCACCCCTGGGCGGTCAGCGGCAGCAGGCTGCACGCGGCGGGCTGGCGGCCGCGCTGGACCAATGAGGAGGTCCTGGCGGAGCTGCTGGAGGAGGTCGCCGGCCGCCATACGGTCGCGGGGCGGCGTCTCGGCCGTAAGGACGCCACGACGCTCGGCGCCGCGGGCGCGACCGTGGCCCTGGTGGGCACCGCGGCGATCGTGCGCCGTGCCCGTAAGGCGCGCCGCCGGGTCTGAGGCAAGCCGCGGAGCCTGAGGCAAGCCGCAGAGCCTGAGGCAAGTCGCGGAGGCCGAGGCGAGAGAATCCGGAAAGTTTTTTCCGGGATCCGGTAATCCGGTGGCCCATTGCTCCCCTGAGGGCGGGACGGTACGGCACGATGGACGACATGGCACATTCGTACGATCACCCCGGTGAGCTCGCGGCCGCTCACCCTATCCGGCTGCTCGCCGTCCGTGACACGCCCCTGTCCGTGGACGAGGTGTTCGGAGCGGTGGGCGATGCCGCGGCGGGCGGCACGGCGCTGTTCGTGGGCACCGTGCGTAACCACGACGGGGGCGCGGATGTCGGCGCCCTCGGCTACTCCGCGCACCCGACCGCCGAGGCCGAGCTGCGCCGGGTGGCCGAGAAGGTCGTGGCCGACTTCCCGGTGCGTGCGCTGGCCGCCGTGCACCGGGTGGGCGATCTGGCGATCGGCGATCTGGCCGTCGTGGTGGCCGTCTCCTGTCCGCACCGCGCGGAGGCGTTCGCGGCCTGCCGCAGGCTGATCGACGACCTCAAGAGCGAGGTGCCGATCTGGAAGCACCAGACGTTCGCGGACGGCACGGAGGAATGGGTGGGCGCGTAGGACGGCACCGAGGAATGGGTGGGCGCACAGGGGGAATGCGCATGCGCATGGGGGCACGGAAGGGTGCACTCCGCTTGCGTAACCCCCACCCTGCCGTAAGCGTTGACCTGGCAGAGGATTAATCTGCTCATCTGTCAGTTGCGGTCCTGAACCGCGATTTTCCAAGGGGTCGGGAGGCTGCTGTGGCTGCGCTTCTCTGGTTGCTGATTCCGTTGTTCGCGGCGATAGGCGCGGCGATATACGCGGGCATAGCCGCCCGAGCGGGTAAACGGAAGTCCGGGGGGGATGTGGCTGAGCTGGCCGGGTACGCCCGCTTCCGCGAAGCGATGGAGCGCCAGCCCTCCGATTCGGACGCCGCGGCCTGAGGCCGTCGCCCCGTCCGCGCCGCCCCTCGTACGGACGGCCCCGACGGTGGACTGACGGACGCGTCCCGTACTGTCGTTCCATGCCACGCCGCACCGCGACGATGCTCGCCTCCCTTCTGATGCTGATCGCGCTGCTCTGCGCCGGAGTGCTGATCCCGGTGCCGTACGCGGAGATGTCGCCCGGGCCGACGTACAACACGCTGGGTGAGCACAACGGGGAGTGCGTGCTCCAGATCTCCGGCCGCAAGAGCTGTGAGACCACCGGCGGGCATCTGAACATGACCACGGTCCGGGTCACCGGCTCCGAGTACCGGATGAACCTCGTGGAGGCCGTCTACGGCTGGCTGGCGCACGATGACGTGGTCGTGCCGCACAGCACCCTCTACCCGGACGACAAGACCCCGGACCAGGTGAACCAGCAGAACGCCGAGGAGTTCACCGAGTCCCAGGAGTCCGCCAAGGTCGCGGCGTTGCGGTCGCTGAAGAAGCCGGTCACCGCGCATGTCATCGTCGGCGCCGTCCAGAAGGGCGCCCCGGCCCAGGGAAAGCTGCACGCGGGCGATGTGATCAAGTCGGTGGACGGCACGGCGGTGCGCGAGCCCGATGACGTGGCCAAGCTCGTCACCAAGCACAAGCCGGGCCAGAAGGTGGTCTTCTCGGTGGTCCCGGCCAAGAACGTGGCGGCGGCGGAGAAGAGCGGCAAGCAGCCCACGGGCGAGCGGCGCGTCTCCGTCACCACCACGAAGGCGGACTCGGGCCGGGCCCGCGCCATCGTGGGCATCCAGGCCGGGGTCGACTACACCTTCCCGTTCCGGATCGACATCAAGCTGGCGGACGTGGGCGGGCCCAGCGCCGGTCTGATGTTCGCGCTGGGGATCGTGGACCGGCTCTCGCCCGGCGATCTCACCGGCGGGAAGTTCATCGCGGGCACCGGGACGATCGACGACAAGGGCACGGTCGGCCCGATCGGCGGCATCGAGATGAAGACGATCGGCGCGCGCGAGGCGGGCGCCCGCTACTTCCTCACGCCCAAGGAGAACTGCGCGGCCGCCGCCAAGGACGTGCCGAGCGGGCTGCGGCTGGTCAAGGTGCACACGATCGACGACGCCCTTACGGCGCTCAAGAAGATCCGTAAGGGGGACACCGCCGGTCTGCCGAAGTGCGCGACGGGCTGAGCGGCGTCCCCCTCGCGGATCAGTCGGTGGCGAACGTGGCGTCGAGCGCGTCCGCCAGCCCCGGCACCAGACCGGCCCCGGTGAGCACCTCGGCCGTGGAGTCCTTGTCCCGCAGCCGCAGGGCCGACTCGCGCGCGCCGTCCCGCAGCACGGCCACGGTCATCCGGACCTCCTGGCGGTCCGGATGGTCGGCGACCCACTTGGCGAGCGCCGCCTCGTCCAGGCCCTCGGGCACGGAGCTCTCGGCGGACGGCGGCAGCATCTGCCGCTCCACGGTCAGGGCGCAGCCGGTCACCGCGTCCGGCCAGGCGATGGTGGCGAGGAACTCGTCCAGCGGGGCGCCGGAGGGCAGCTCGTCCTGCTCGATGGGGGTCAGGGAGGCGGTCTCCTCGCGGTCCTCGTCAAGGCCGAGCTGAGCGGCGAGGCCGGGCTCCTCGGTGCGCAGCCGTGCGGTGTCGACGAGGGCGAAGAGCCGGGCGGGCTGGTCCCAGCCGAGCCCCGAGGCGTACTCGTCGATTTCGAGGACCGCTCGGGTCAGGGGATTCGAGGCCAGCGGGTCGGTGCCGGGGGTTGCGTTGGACATGGTTCATATCGTGCCCTGTTCGGACCCGGAAACGGGAACTGAGTAAAGCCTGAGTAAGTTGCATCAGGTGGGCCCTGGAGTTCAGGGCTCCTCAGTCGACAGCGAACTTCGAGGTGCGCACCTTGGCTTTCCAGATGCCGGACCGCGGCGGAGGCCCCACGGGGCCGCGGGTGAGAGTCGGCCGTCCGTCCCGGCGTGCCAGGACCCTGCTCATGACCCTGGGCGTGCTGGCCGTGTTGGCCATGCTCTTTGTCATGTTTGCCGGATTTTGGACGGATTGGCTCTGGTATCGCTCGCTTCATTACTCTTCCGTCTTCAGTACCACCCTGAAGACGAAGATCGGGCTGTTCTTCGTCTTCGGCGTGCTGATGGCCACGGCCGTCGGGATCAACATCTGGCTGGCCCACCGGCTGCGGCCGCCGCTGAGCGCGATGTCCATGGAGCAGCAGAGCCTGGACCGCTACCGGATGGGCATCGCCCCGTTCAAGAAGTGGGTGCTGCTCGCGGTCACCGCCCTGGTGGGGCTGATCGCGGGCGCCTCGGCGGCCGGCCAGTGGCGGATCTGGCTGCTGTGGGTCAACGGGGTGCCGTTCGGCCAGAAGGACCCGCAGTTCCACAAGGACGTGGCCTTCTACGCCTTCGATCTGCCCTGGTACCGCTTCCTGCTGAGCTTCGGCTTCGCGGCCACGGTGCTCTCGCTGATCGCCGCCGCCCTGGTGCACTACCTCTACGGGGGGCTGCGGGTCACCAGCCCCGGCGCCCGCGCGACCGCCGCGGCCACCGGCCATCTGTCGGTGCTGCTGGGCGTCTTCGTGGCGCTCAAGGCGGTGGCGTACTGGCTGGACCGCTACGGCCTCGCGGTGAAGTCCAGCGACTTCAAGGCGACGGGCAACTGGACGGGTCTGCGCTACGTGGACGCCAACGCCTATCTGCCCGCCAAGACGATCCTGTTCTGCATCGCGGCGATCTGCGCGCTGCTCTTCTTCGCCACGCTGTGGCGGCGCACCTGGCAGCTGCCGGTGATCGGCTTCGGGCTGATGGTGCTGTCGGCGATCCTGATCGGCGGGCTCTACCCGGCGATCGTCCAGAAGTTCCAGGTCCAGCCGAACGAGCAGGCCAAGGAGGCGCCGTACATCCAGAAGAACATCGAGGCCACGCGCGAGGCTTACGGCATCGATGACTCCAAGGTGGCGGACTACTCCGGCAAGAACGACAGCGACAGCGGCGGCGATAAGCTCCGTAAGGACGCCAATTCGGCGGCCAGCTACCGGCTGATGGACCCCAGCGTCATCTCGCCGACCTTCCAGCAGCTCCAGCAGGAGCGTAAGTACTACCAGTTCCCCTCGACGCTCGACGTGGACCGCTACAAGGGCGCCGACGGCAAGGAGCAGGACACCGTCGTCGGTGTGCGCGAGCTGAACCTCAGCGGCATCCCCAAGCGGAACTGGATCAATGACCACTTCACCTACACCCATGGCTACGGCATGGTGGCGGCGAAGGGCAGCACGCCCGATCCAAACGCGGACCCGGCGGGCTCGCCGGACTTCACCGAGTCCGGGCTGCCCACCAAGGGCTCCAGCGGCGGCGGTGTCGGCACCTACCGGCAGCAGGTCTACTACGGCGAGAAGACCGACCAGTACTCGATAGTCGGCGGCCCTCAGAAGGAACTCGACTACGAGAAGAACGGCGAGCGGACCACGAGCTACCGGGGCAAGAGCGGGGTCAGCCTCTCCAACCCGGTCAACCGCGCCGCCTACGCGGTGGCGTTCGGCGAGCCCCAGATCCTCTACTCGGGCGCGATCGGGGACGGTTCGCGGATCCTGTACAACCGCACCCCCAAGGAGCGCGTCGAGAAGGTGGCTCCGTGGCTGACCATCGACGGTGACGCCTATCCGGCGGTGGTCCACGGCCGGATCAAGTGGATCGTGGACGCCTACACCACGACCAACGGCTATCCGTACGCCTCGCGGACGACCCTGGGCGACAGCACGGCCGACTCCCTGAGCGACGGCGACCGCTCGGTGGTCGCGCAGCAGAACAAGGTCAACTACATCCGCAACTCGGTCAAGGCGACCGTGGACGCCTATGACGGCACCGTCAAGCTCTACGAGTGGGACTCCAAGGACCCGGTCCTGAAGACCTGGGAGAAGGCGTTCCCGGGCACGGTCGAGCCCAAGGAGAAGATCAGCGGCGATCTGATGGAACATCTGCGGTATCCGCAGGACCTGTTCAAGGTCCAGCGCGAGCTGCTGACCCGCTACCACGTCACCGACCCCACGCAGTTCTACAGCGGCAGTGACGCCTGGCAGGTGCCCGAGGACCCGACCCACAAGGACGGGAACGCGGTGCCGCCGTACTACCTGAGCATGCAGATGCCCGACCAGAAGGGGCAGACGTTCTCGCTGACGACGACGTTCACCCCCAACGGGCGTCCCAACCTGGGGGCGTTCATGTCGATCGACGCGGATGCCAACAGTAAGGACTACGGCACGATAAGACTGCTCAAGGTCACCTCCAACGTGCCAGGTCCACAACAGGTGCAGAGCGAGCTCAACGGTGATCCGGAGGTCGCCGAGTTCGTCCGGAACCTCAGGGGCACCGACTCCGACATCGAGTACGGCAATCTGCTCACCGTGCCACTGGACAACGGCTTCCTCTATATCGAGCCCGTCTACGCCCGCGGTGGCAGCGCCAACTACCCGCTGCTGAAGAAGGTCGGCGTCTCCTACGGCAAGGAGACCGTCTTCAAGGACACCCTGGGCGAGGCCCTGGACGCCGTCTTCGGCGAGTCGTCCGAACAGCAGCCACCGGGCGACGGTGGCCGGGAGAAACCGCCATCGAGCACCAACCCCACGGTGAAGGACGCCCTCAAGGATGCCCAGGACGCCTATCAGGACGCCCAGGACGCCCTCCAGAAGGAGCCGCAGGACTGGGAGGCCTACGGCAGGGCCCAGGAGGACCTGAAGGACGCGCTGGACCGCGCGGCCAAGGCGCAGGACAAGTCAGGGGACAAGCAGGGGCAGAAGCAGAACCAGCCACAGAGTCAGAGCGCCGGCGGCGGTTCCGACAAGAAGGGCGGCTGACCCTCGACGACCTGCGAGAACGGCCGGGCGGCCGACCCCTCGCGCCGTGGTACGGTGGTCCCACCACGGCGCGGGGTGGAGCAGCTCGGTAGCTCGCTGGGCTCATAACCCAGAGGTCGCAGGTTCAAATCCTGTCCCCGCTACTGAAAGACGAGGCCCGGATCCGCAAGGATCCGGGCCTCGTTGTGTGTTGTACGGGCGTGTGTGTTGAAGAAGCGTCCACTCGGGGAATGCGGATACAAGCGTTTGGGTTGTCTCTCTGTGGGCATGTCGACAAAACGCTGAAGTGACCTCCTCGGCTGCGGTATACCAGGTGTACGCCGGATGCGGGTGATGCCACGATGGGATTTATGGGGGACAGGGTCAGTCTGTTGGAGACAGGGCGTTTTGCGCACACGCACGACGATGCCGCGGAGGAGACCCGGCACCGTCGTGGCGCCGAGGCCGGTGACACCGACGCGATGAGCGCACTGGGCGCGCTGCTGCTGCGCCGCGGCGACCTCGACGGCGCCGAACCGCATCTGCGGGGAGCCACCGCGGCGGGCGATCGCGCCGCCGCCAACAACCTCGGCGTGCTGCTGCACCAGCGCGGCTACGCCGACGAGGCCGCCGGATGGTGGCGGATAGCCGCCGTCGCCGGATCCCCCGCCGCGGCCCACGCCCTGGGCCGCCACCACCGCGAGCGGGGCGACGAGCCCGCCGCCGAGTACTGGCTGCGCCAGTCCGCCGAATCCGGCCACACCCTGGGCGCGTACGCGCTGGGCGACCTGCTGGAGCACCGCAGCGACATCGGGGCCGAGCGCTGGTTCCGTACGGCCGCCGAGCGCGGCCACCGCGAGGCCGCGTACCGACTCGCCCGCATCCTCGACGACCGCGGCGACGAGGGGGACGAGCCGGCGGCCGAGCGCCGCCGCGGCGCCGACGGGGGCGGCCGGGAGGAGGCCGGGCAGTGGTACCGGCAGGCCGCCGCGCGCGGCCACCGGCGCGCCGCCCTCCACCTCGGCACGCTGCTGGAGAAGCGCGGTGAGACCAAGGAGGCCGGGCGCTGGTACCTGATGTCCGCCAAGGACGGCGAGGCCCGGGCCGCCTGCGCGCTGGGCTTCCTGCTGCGCGACGCGGGCGACACCGACAGCGCCGCCGTCTGGTGGCACCGGGCGGCCCAGGACGGCGACGGCAACGCCGCCAACGCGCTGGGCGCGCTCCACGCCGACCGTGGCGAGACCCAGACCGCCGAGCGCTGGTACCGCGCGGCGCTCGACGCCGGGGACATCAACGGCGCCTACAACCTCGGGTTGCTCTGTGCCGAGCAGGGCCGCACCGCCCAGGCCGAGCAGTGGTACCGCCGCGCCGCCTACGCGGGCCACCGCGAGGCCGCCAACGCGGTCGCCGTGATGCTGCTCCAGCGCGGCGACGCGGCGGGCGCCGAGCCGTGGTTCTCCAAGGCGGCCGAGGCGGGCAGCGTCGACGCCGCGTTCAACCTGGGGATCCTGCACGCGGGCCGGGGCGAGGACCGGGCGGCCCGGCAGTGGTACGAGCGGGCCGCGGCCGCCGGGCACACCGAGGCCGCGCTCCAGGTCGGCTTGGCCCTCCAGCGGGAGGGCGACCTCCAGGGCGCCGAGCGCCATCTGCGCTGCGCCGCCGGCGGCGGCAGCGCCGAGGGCGCCTTCCGGCTGGCCGCGCTGCTGGACCGCTCCTCGGTCGGCGGCGACCCGGCGACCGGCCCCGGCTTCGGCAGCTCGTCCGGGACCCGCTTCCCGACCCCGCCGCCGGACAACGGCTCCGGGCCGCACGTCCCCGAGTACGAGGAGTGGTACGAGCGCGCCGCGCGGCAGGGCCACCGGCGGGCCCAGGTGCGGGTCGGCATGTTCGCCGCCGCGCGCGGCGATGTGGTCGAGGCCGCGCGCTGGTACCGCATGGCCGCCGAGGCGGGCAGCAGCAACGGCGCGTTCAACCTGGGCCTGCTGCTGGCCCGGGAGGGCAGCGAGCCGGAGGCGGCCCTGTGGTGGACGCGCGCCGCCGAGTCGGGGCACGGCCGGGCCGCGCTGCGGCTCGCGCTGCTCGCGGCCCGTCGCGGGGCACTTGCCGAGGGGCAGCGGTGGTGTGCGCGGGCGGTCGAGCTGGGGCCCGCGGAGGTGGCCGAGCGCGCGGCCCGGCTGCGGGAGGCGCTCCAGCAGGAGCTCACGGCGTAAGAGCTCGGGCGGCCGGAGGCGCTTGGGCGATCGGCTGAACGTGCCGGGGAGCCCGCTGGAAGGGCCCTGAGCCGCCGTCGATCGTCCGCGGCGCCATCGTGGCTGATCGCGCCGCGCGACGGAGTCCCGGGGCCGGATGCACCGACGGCGGCCATTGGCGACGGCCCACCGGCGGTGCCCCTCGGTAACCAGTTTGCTCCTGCTGTCCACCCCGGGTTAAGGTTGCTACACAACGACGCGGGGTGGAGCAGCTCGGTAGCTCGCTGGGCTCATAACCCAGAGGTCGCAGGTTCAAATCCTGTCCCCGCTACCACGACGAAAGGCCCGGATCCTCCAGGATCCGGGCCTTTCGTCTATCGCCGCCGCCTGTGGCGTTCTCAGCCCGCGCAGTCGGGGCACAGCCCCCGGTAGGTCACCTCGACCGCGGAGATCGCGAAGCCGTACCGCTCCTTCGAGGGCAGGTCGGCGAGCGGGTCGCCGGAGGGGTGGACATCGCGGATCGTGCCGCAGCGCGCACACACCAGGTGCTGATGCGCGTGATGCGCGTTCGGGTCGTAGCGCTTGGCTCTGCCGTCCGTGCTGACCTCGATCACCTCGCCGAGCGTGACGAGCTCGCCGAGGGTGTTGTACACGGTTGCGCGGGAGATCTCGGGCAGTCGCTCGGTCGCCAGCGCGTGGACTTCGTCGGCGGTGTAGTGCACATGGTCCCCGTCGAGGACCTCGGCGACGACACGCCGCTGGGCCGTCAGCCTCCAGCCGCGTCCCCTGAGCCGTTCCAGCAGGTCACTCATGCCATTCACCTATCAGTCAGATAAGGACAAGGGTAGCAGCGGATGAGTCCTTGGCCAGATCGGGTACGAATCTCAAAGCCTTCTTGACTTAGACAATGTCCAATGTAAGATCGAGCCCAGCCCCAGGCCAAGGGACAGGACACGAGTACGCAGGAGGCGCACGTGACGGTCCAGGACAACATCACTGGTCCGCTGACCACGGAGTCCGGGGCTCCGGTGGCGGACAACCAGAACAGCGAGACGGCGGGCGTCGGCGGTCCGGTCCTCATCCAGGACCAGCATCTGATCGAGAAGCTCGCCCACTTCAACCGCGAGCGGATCCCGGAGCGGATCGTGCACGCGCGGGGCGCCGGGGCGTACGGCACCTTCACCGTGACCGCGGACGTGACGGAGTACACCAGCGCGGCGTTCCTCTCCGAGGTCGGCAAGCAGACCGAGACCTTCCTGCGCTTCTCGACGGTGGCCGGCAACCTCGGCTCGGCGGACGCGGTGCGCGACCCGCGCGGTTTCGCGCTGAAGTTCTACACCGAGGACGGCAACTACGACCTGGTCGGGAACAACACCCCGGTGTTCTTCATCAAGGACGCCATCAAGTTCCCCGACTTCATCCACACCCAGAAGCGCGACCCGTACACCGGCTCCCAGGAGGCGGACAACGTCTGGGACTTCTGGGGGCTCTCGCCCGAGGCCACCCACCAGGTGACCTGGCTCTTCGGTGACCGCGGCATCCCCGCCTCGTACCGCCATATGAACGGCTACGGCTCGCACACCTACCAGTGGAACAACGCCGCGGGCGAGGTCTTCTGGGTGAAGTACCACTTCAAGACCGACCAGGGCATCAAGAACCTCACCACCGCAGAGGCGGCCGAGACGGCCGGTCTGGACCCGGACAGCCATCAGCGCGATCTGCGCGAGGCCATCGAGCGGGGCGACTTCCCGACCTGGACCGTGCAGGTGCAGATCATGCCCGCGGCCGACGCGGCGAACTACCGCTTCAACCCTTTCGACCTGACCAAGGTCTGGCCGCACGAGGACTACCCGCCGATCGAGATCGGCAAGCTGGAGCTCAACCGCAACCCGCGGAACATCTTCGCCGAGGTCGAGCAGTCGATCTTCTCGCCCGCCCACTTCGTGCCGGGCATCGGTCCGTCCCCGGACAAGATGCTCCAGGGCCGGCTGTTCGCGTACGGCGACGCCCACCGCTACCGGGTCGGGATCAACGCCGACCACCTGCCGGTGAACCGTCCGCACGCGGCCGAGGCGCGCACGTACGGCCGGGACGGCTTCCTGTACGACGGCCGTCACGCGGGCGCCAAGAACTACGAGCCCAACAGCTTCGGCGGCCCGGCCGAGACCGGCCGGGCGCCGTGGCAGCCGTACCCGGTGTCCGGCCGGACCGGGGACCACGAGGCGCCCCCGCACGCCGAGGACGATGACTTCGTCCAGGCGGGCGACCTCTACCGGCTGATGTCGGACGACGAGAAGGAGCGCCTGATCGAGAATCTGGCGCAGTTCATCGCCAAGGTCTCCCGCGATGACATCGCACAGCGTGCGATCGAGAACTTCCGTAAGGCGGACGCGGACTACGGCAAGCGGCTGGAGACCGCGGTCCAGGCCCTGCGCGGCTGACGGACGCTTGCCGTACTGACCGAAGAGGCCGGACGCCGTGGGGCTCCGGCCTCTTCGGGGTGCCGGTGGGTGCGCCGGGCACGGTGTGCGCCGGGCCCTTACGCAGGTACGGGCTGGGGTGCCGGGGCCCAGCAGCGGATGATGTCGCGCACCGACACCACCCCGACCGGGTCGCCCGCGTCGAGGACGACCAGATGGCGGAAGCCGCCCTGGGACATCGCGCGGGCCGCCTCGTCCAGCGTCCACCCGGGGGCGGCGAAGACGACGTCGGCGGTGGTGTGGTCGTGCGCGGTTTCCTGGTCGGGGTCCTGGCCCGCCCCCACGGAGTTGAGGATGTCGCGCTCGGTGAGAATCCCCAGACCGCTGGTGTCGGGATCGAGCACGATGGCCGATCCCACCCGGCGCGCCGACATCAGCCGGGCGGCCTGGCGGAGGGTGTGAGCGGGGCCGATGGTGAGGACCACCGAGCTCATGGCGTCACGGACGTGCACGGGCATGGATGGAGCCACCTCCTTGGTGAATCCCCGATCCCATTAGAGAAAGGATTCACAAGTTCACAAGGTTCTGGATTCTCATGTTCACATGCCTTGGCGGGTCCAACAAGGGCGCGCGGAAGCCGATCTGCCGCGGAGCGCGCCCCGCGCTCCGGTTCACACTCCGGTCAGCCCCGGAGGGGCGCTCAGGGCCGCAGGTAGTCCAGCATCGCCCCGTGCAGCAGACCATTGGACGCCGCCGCGTCACCGCTGTTCGGGCCCGGTACGCCGTCGAGCCCGGTGAAGCGGCCGCCCGCCTCCTGGACGATCACCGCATTGGCCGCCATGTCCCACAGCGACAATTCCGGTTCGGCGCAGATGTCCACCGAGCCCTCGGCCACCATCATGTACGGCCAGAAGTCGCCGTAGCCACGGGTGCGCCAGCAGGCGCGGGTCAGCTCGAGGAAGCCGTGCAGCCTGCCGCGCTCCTCCCAGCCGCTGAGGGAGGAGTAAGCGAACGAGGCGTCGGAGAGGTCGCTCACCCTCGAGACCGCGAGCCGGCTCGCGGAGGACAGGCTGCGCCCGGTGTACGCCCCCAGCCCCTCGGCGGCCCACCAGCGCCGTCCCAGCGCCGGTGCGGAGACCACGCCGACCACCGGCCGGTCGCCGCCCTCGCCGCGCTCCATGAGGGCGATCAGGGTGGCCCAGACCGGGACCCCGCGCACATAGTTCTTGGTGCCGTCGATCGGGTCGACCACCCAGCGCCGCGGACCGCTGCCCTCGCTGCCGAACTCCTCGCCGAGCACCGCGTCGCGCGGCCGGGCGCGCTGGAGCGAGGTGCGGATCAGCTCCTCGGTCGCCTTGTCGGCCTCGCTCACCGGCGTCATATCGGGTTTTGTCTCGACCTTGAGGTCGAGCGCCTTGAACCGCTCCATGGTGGTCGCGTCGGCGGCATCGGCGAGAACGTGGGCGAAACGCAGGTCATCGTGGTAGTCGGCCATGGCCGAACAGTATCGACAGGAAAAGTCGCGGAGCTACACGACTCCACAACGACCGGGGGACTACGGCTGGACGGCCCGCTCGTGCGGGGCTCTTGACTTCATCTGGCGGCCCGTCAATTCTGTCGGGCACATGCCAGGCCGGTAGGTGACGATGCCCGCTCTGGGAGGCGACGATGCCCGCAGCGCGTGAATCCTTGCTCGACGCGGCCTTCGCGGCGCTCGAGCGGCGGCCATGGCGGAGGGTGCGGATGTCCGAGGTCGCGGCGGCGGCCGGGGTCTCCCGGCAGACCCTCTACAACGAGTTCGGCGGCAAGGAGGGCCTTGCCCGCGCGCTGGTGCGGCGCGAGGCCGACGCGTATCTGTACGGGGTCGAGCGGGCGCTGTCCGAGGGGTCCGGCGCTGCGGCCCCCAGGGATCGGCTGGCCGCCGCGGCGGTGTGGACGGTCCGCTCGGCGACCGAGAACCCGTTGGTGCGGGCGGTGCTCACGGGCTGCTGGGACGAGCGGCTGCCGAAGCCCGTAAGCCCGTCACCGCCGGGGAATCCGGCCCCGGGCCCGGCCCTGGACCCGCTGCCCGCGCCGGGCGAGCTGCTCGGCGCGGCGCGGGACCGGGCGGTGCGGCTGCTGGAATCCGACTGGCCGCCGGGGGCGGTCGAGCTGCCGCTGGCCTGCGAGGCGGCCACCAGGCTGGCCCTCTCCTACGTACTGGCCCCCGCCCCGGCGTCGGACGTGGCCCATATGGTGCGCACGGTGCTGGCTTGAGCCGGTCCGAGCAGGCGTTGCGGGCTGTCCGGCGGATGGTGACGCCTGCGGCGGGCTGTCCGTTTGCGGGCTCAGTGGGCCGAGCCGGAGAGCTGGAGCCCTATGACGCCGACGATCACCAGGGTGATGGAGATGACCTTGAGCGTGGAGACGAGGTCGCCGAGGAAGACCATGCCGTAGATCGCCGTCCCGGCGGCCCCGATCCCGGTCCACACCGCGTACGCGGGCCCCACGTCGAGCTTCTTCAGGGACAGCGTCAGCAGTCCGAAGCTGCCGAGCGCGAAGGCGCAGAAGGCGATCGTCGGCCATAGGCGGGTGAAGCCGTGCGAGAGCTTGAGACAGACGGCGAAGCCGGTTTCGAGTAGCCCGGCGACCACGACCAGCAGCCACGCCATAGAGATGCCCTCCCGTGTCGCCGTGGGCTGCCATCGCCGGGGCCATCCCGGTCGCCTGGATTGCTTAATGCTTGATGCGATTATCCATTTACCGTCCGGTTGGAGCGGCAAACACGCTTTCCAGGGGGTGTCCGGTGGACGGTGACGCCTGCGCCGGGCTGTTCCTCTCCCCGCCCTTCCCCAAAGCCGGGGCTCCGCCCACATCCCCGGGGTCCAGGGCGAAGCTCTGGTGTGTTGGGTGGGGCTAGTCGCCCTCTCGGCGTTCGCGAGTGGACAGCAGTCTGCGCAGGGAGTAGAGCCGGGCCGGTTCGGCGTGGCCTTCGGCCACCCACTGGTCCAGCGCGCAGTCCGGCTCGTCGTGGCTGCAGGCGCGCGGGCAGCCCTCGGTGCCCGGTTCCAGGTCCGGGAAGGCGTGGATGACCCGTGCCGGGTCCACGTGGTGCAGCCCGAAGGACCGTACGCCCGGGGTGTCGATCACCCATCCCTTGGCGTCGGGCAGCGGGAGCGCGAGCGCGGAGGTGGTGGTGTGGCGGCCGCGGCCGGTGACCGCGTTCACCCGGCCGGTGGCCCGCTGGCGGTCCGGGACCAGCGCGTTCACCAGTGTCGTCTTGCCCACGCCCGAGTGGCCGACGAAGACGGTGATCCGGTCCGTCAGCCGTTCCCGGACCCGGTCGGCGGTCTCGCCGTCGGCCAGCTCGTCGCGGCTGGTGACGACATAAGGGATACCGAGCGGCTCATAGGTCTTCAACATGCCGTCGGCGGGCGCCAGATCGCACTTGGTGAGGACGAGCAGCGGCTCCAGGCCCGCGTCGAAGGCGGCCACCAGACACCGGTCGATCAGCCGCGGGCGCGGCTCCGGGTCGGCCAGGGCGGTCACGATCGCGAGCTGGTCGGCGTTGGCGACCACCACCCGCTCGTACGGATCGTCGTCGTCGGCGGTGCGGCGCAGGACGGACGAGCGCTCCTCGACCCTGACGACCCGGGCGAGGGTGTCCTTGTCGCCGGAGAGGTCGCCGACGACCGCGACCCGGTCGCCGACCACGACACCCTTACGGCCGAGCTCGCGGGCCTTCATGGCGGTGATGGTGCGGTCCTCGACCAGGACCGTGAGCCGGCCGCGGTCGACGGTCAGCACGAATCCCTCGGCGGCGTCCTCGTGTTTGGGGCGGATGTGGGTGCGCGGCCGGTTGCCCTTGCGGTTGGGGCGGATCCGAACGTCGTCCTCGTCGGTGTGCTTGCCGTAGCGGCGCATGAGTCCAGGCTCTCAGGATCTCCGCGCCGAGGTCGTCGTCGCGTCGAGCATGCCGGTCCACAGACCGGGGAAGTCGGGGAGGGTCTTGGCGGTGGTCGCCACGTTCTCGACCAGCACGCCGTCGACGGCCAGGCCGAGCACGGCGGCGGCGGTGGCCAGCCGGTGGTCCTCGTAGGTGTGGAAGATCCCGCCGTGCAGCGGGCGCGGGCGGATCCGGAGGCCGTCCTCGGTCTCGGTGACGTCCCCGCCCAGCTCGTTGATCTCCTTGGCGAGGGCGGCGAGCCGGTCGGTCTCGTGGAGTCGCAGATGGGCGATGCCGCGCAGCTCCGACTCGGAGTCGGCCAGCGCCGCGACCGCCGCGATCACCGGGGTGAGCTCGCCGACCTCGTGCAGATCGGCGTCGATCCCGGTGATCCGGCCCGTCCCGGTGAAGGCGAGACCGGTGTCGGTGAGCTCGCAGGAACCGCCCATCTCGGTGAAGATCCGGCGCAGTTCGTCCCCGGGCTGGGTGGTGCGCTCCGGCCAGTCAGGGATCGTCACCCGGCCGCCGGTGACCAGGGCGGCGGCCAGGAACGGCGCCGCGTTGGACAGATCGGGCTCGACGACCAGGTCCCGGCCGAGCAGCGCGCTCGGCGCCACCCGCCAGACGCCCCGCTCGCCGCCCGCCTCCGGGGTGTCCACCCGCGCGCCCGCCGCGCGCAGCATGTCCACGGTCATCCGGATGTGCGGCAGGGAGGGCAGCGCGGCGCCGATGTGGCGCACCTCGACGCCCTGGTTGAAGCGCGGCGCAGACAGCAGCAGCGCGCTCACGAACTGGGAGGACGACGAGGCGTCGACGCGGACCGGGCCGCCGTCCAGCGCCCCGCCGCCGTGCACGGTCATCGGCAGCGCGCCGCGGCCGTCGTCGTCGATGCGGGCGCCCAGGGCGCGCAGCGCGTCGATCACGCCGTGCAGCGGGCGCTCGTGGGAGCGGGGGTCGCCGTCGAAGTGGACGGGGCCGTCGGCCAGCGCGGCGACCGGCGGCAGGAAGCGCATCACGGTGCCCGCGTTGCCGACGTCGATGGTGGCTGGGCCGTGCAGCCCCGCCGGGATGACCCGCCAGGCCTCTCCGCCGCCGGAGGGGCCGCCGGAGCCGAGGGCGCCGTCGGACACCGTCTCCTCGATGCCGACGCCCATGGCGCGCAGGGCGGCGGCCATCAGGAGAGTGTCGCGGGAGCGGAGCGGGCGGCGCAGCCAGCCGGGTTCGGCGGCGAGCGCGGCCAGGATCAGACCGCGGTTGGTAACCGACTTGGATCCGGGCACGGTGACGGTCGCGTCGACCGCTCCATCGGCGGTCGGAGCGGGCCAGAGGGCGGTGTGGTCGCCCGGGGAGGTCTCAATGCCGGTCATGGGTCTCACTTTAGTGGTTCGCCCGGAGTGCCAATCTTGATCGAAAGTGGCGAAACCCAGTCGAAACACGGCGCTGCTACGGGCACTGATGGAAGCGCGCCGGGCGCTCGTACGGGGTCACCGGGGGCCAACCGGGGGCGCCGGGGCAACCGGCACCCAGGGGTCACCCAGGTCACAACCCCAGCAGCCAGCGCCCTCCGGCGAGCAGCGAACACAGCGAGACCACATGGAAGAGCAGCAGCCAGGCGCCGGCCGGAATGCCCGTCAGCCGGGCGAGCTGGTCGGGGTCGGAGTCGTACGCGCCGCCGTGACGGCGCTTGCGCTGGAGCTCGAACGCCGGACGCACGCCCCCCAGGAGGAGGAACCACACCACGGCATACGCGAACCCCGCCTGGACGTCAGGACCGGTCAGCCAGGAGACGAGGAAGAAGGCGGCCCCGCTGATGACGACCGTAAGGACGCCATAGGCGTTGCGGATCATCACCAGCATCGCGGCCAGCAGCGCCGTCGTCCCCCACAGCAGCAGGGTGATGTGGTTCGCCGCCAGCAGCCAGGCGCCGCCGAGGCCCAGCAGGGACGGGGCGGTGTAGCCGGACGCCGCGGTGAGGATCATGCCCAGGCCCGTGGGCTTGCCGCGCGAGACGGTCAGCCCGGAGGTGTCCGAGTGCAGCCGTATGCCGTCCAGCCGCCGCCCGCTGAGCACGGCGACCACGGCGTGGCCGCCCTCGTGGGCGATGGTGATGGCGTTACGGGCTATTCGCCAGGCGGTGCGGAAGACCACGACCGCGAACGCGATCACGCCGGTGGAGACGACCAGCCAGGTGGTGGGGTCGGGCTGGGCGCCGGTCACCCGGTCCCATAGATCGGCGGCGTTCGTTGCGTCCATGTGCGGGCGGCTCCTCGCGTCGGTAGGTCGTGGCAGTGTGGCACCTATGTGCGGTCGATACGCAGCGAGCCGGAGGCCGGAGGATCTTGTCGGTATCTTCGGAGTGGAGAAGTGGGAGCCGGAGGAGACTCTGGCGCCGGACTGGAACGTCGCGCCCACCAAGGACGTGTACGCGGTGCTCGAACGCCCCCTCAAGGACGCCGGGGAACCGCGTCCGGTTCGTCAGCTGAGGGCGCTGAAGTGGGGGTTGGTGCCGTCCTGGGCGAAGTCCCCCGAGGGCGGCGCGAAGATGATCAACGCACGGGCCGAGACCGTGCACGAGAAGCCGTCCTACCGGCGGCCGTTCGCCTCGCGGCGCTGCATCCTGCCCGCCGACGGCTACTACGAGTGGGTCACCGCGGCGGGGGAGCGGCAGCTGGAGGAAAAGGGCAAGCGGAAGCGGCCCCGCAAGCAGCCGTACTTCGTGACCCCGGTGGACGGTTCGGTGATGGCCCTGGCCGGGCTGTACGAGTTCTGGCGGGACCGTACGCTGCCGGACGAGCACCCCCGGGCGTGGTGGGTCACCTGCACGGTGATCACCACCGAGGCGGACAAGGAGCCCTTCGGGGGCGCGGCACGGGACGAGGGGCCGGGCTCGCTCGCCGAGATCCACCCGCGGATGCCGCTGGTCCTCACCGAGGACCGCTGGGACTCCTGGCTGGATCCGGGCCGCACCGACCCCGACGACCTGCTGCCGCTGCTGGCACCGCCGCCCTCGGGGCTGCTGCGGGCCTATCCGGTGGCCACCGGGGTCAGCGATGTCCGTAACAACGGCCCCGAGCTGCTGGAGGAGCTCGAGGCCCCGGAGGAGGGCACGCTGTTCTGATGGCCGCGAAGAAGACGGAGGGATCTGGGGCGGCCGACGCGCCTCAGGGAACCGAGACGCCCCGGGCGGCCACCGAGACGGTGGCGACCCCGGCCGGGGACGCCCGGATCACCTGGCACCGCGCCCCCGGCGCCCACGCCCTGCTCGCCGCCAGCCACGGCGCGGGCGGGGGCATCGAGGCGCGGGACCTGCGCGCGCTGGCCGGGGTGCTCCCCGGGCTCGGTGTGAGCGTCGCGCTGGTCGAGCAGCCGTGGCGGGTGGCGGGCAAGAAGATCGCGCCCGCCCCCTCGACCCTCGACACCGGATGGCGCGCCGTATGGCCCGTGCTGCAGAAGGCCGGACTGCCGATCGTGGCGGGCGGCCGCAGCGCGGGGGCGCGGGTGGCCTGCCGGACCGCGAAGGAGCTGGGTGCGAAGGCCGTGCTGGCGCTGTCGTTCCCGCTGCACGCGCCGGGCAAGCCGGAGCGGTCCCGGGCCGGGGAGCTGCTGGCCACGGGCGTGCCGACGCTGATCGTCCAGGGCGGCCGGGACCCGTTCGGGAGACCGGAGGAGTTTCCGGAGCTGCCTGCGGCCATGGAGCTCGTGGAGGTTCCGTACGGCGATCACGGCTTCGGGCTGCCGAAGTCGGCGGACCTCGACGAGCCCGCGGCGCTTGCCCTGATCACGGATGCCGTCGGGGACTGGCTGCCGCGCGCCCTGGGCTGATCGCCGACCGCTGGCCACTGGCCCCACCTCGCCGCATTCCCGCCCCGCCCGGCCCGGGGCGGGAATGCGGCAGGAGGGATCCGTGTTGAACGGGCTGTCGGTGTTCACCGTGTAAGAGGCACTGATACGCGGAATACGAGGAAAGGGAGTCCCCCGCATGGGTTCGCTTGCTTGCCCGGCCCGTCCACAGGCCGCTGACCTGGACTGGTCTCAGCTGCAGGCGGCGCAGGCCGTGAAGATTGGAGCGGCGGGCGCACCGGATCGTCGTCTATTCTCCGATTCGAGCGGGTCCACATCCGGACCCGACACGAAGCTGGAGGAGGTGGGTCAGGTCACTGGGACCGACGCAGGTACCGACGGCGTGACCGAGGGAGAGCCGGTCGAGCGGTCGCAGGAGTCGTCCTCGGAGCGGAACGCGCGCTTCGAGCGGGACGCCCTTGCCTTCCTGGACCAGATGTACTCGGCCGCGCTGCGGATGACGCGTAATCCGGCGGACGCCGAGGACCTCGTGCAGGAGACCTACGCCAAGGCGTACGGGTCCTTCCACCAGTTCCGCGAGGGCACCAACCTCAAGGCGTGGCTGTACCGCATCCTGACCAACACCTTCATCAACTCGTACCGCAAGAAGCAGCGGGAGCCCCAGCGCAGCGCGGCCGAGGAGATCGAGGACTGGCAGCTCGCACGCGCCGAGTCGCATATGTCGACCGGTCTGCGCTCCGCCGAGTCGCAGGCCCTCGACCACCTGCCCGACTCCGATGTCAAGCAGGCCCTTCAGGCCATCCCCGAGGAGTTCCGCATCGCGGTCTATCTGGCGGACGTCGAGGGCTTTGCCTACAAGGAGATCGCGGACATCATGGGTACACCCATCGGTACGGTGATGTCCCGGCTGCACCGTGGGCGCCGCCAGCTGCGCGGTCTGCTGGAGGACTACGCCCGTGGCCGCGGACTCGTCCCGGCCGGAGCGGGCGGCACGGGGGACGAGTCGCACGATCGGAAAGGCGCGGACTCATGAGCTGCGGAGAGCCGCATGAGACGGACTGCTCCGAGGTGCTCGACCACCTCTACGAGTTCCTCGACCACGAGATGCCGGACGGCGACTGCGCCAAGTTCCAGGTGCACTTCGACGAGTGCTCCCCGTGCCTGGAGAAGTACGGCCTGGAGAAGGCCGTGAAGAAGCTGGTCAAGCGGTGCTGCGGCCATGACGACGTGCCCGCCGACCTCCGGTCGAAGGTCATGGGGCGGATCGAGCTGATCCGCTCCGGGCAGGCGGTGCCGGAGCGCGAGATCACGGCGGAGACGAACGCTCCGGGCAACGCGCCGAGCAGCGCCCAGGAGTGACCCTGGGGCGCGCCCAGGAGTGACCCGGGGGCACGGGCCCCCGCGGACCCCGCCGGGCTAATGCCTCGGTGGACTCCCGGTCGAACGCGAATCGAGTTGGCGCGTTCTCATTCCCACCTTCGGTGATCAGATCATCACTCGAAGGGGTGTAATCGGACAGTCCCTCCGATCCCATCCGCCCCGCCTCGCCCTAAGCTCCCCAACCACCTGACCCGCCCCGCCCGACAGGGGCGGCGCAATGGACATGGATGGATGGGGAGGAGGACACCGTGCGGGCACTTCCCCACGGGGCGCGCGCCTATGTGCTGTGCGCCGTGCTCGCCGGGGCGTACTGCGCCGCCCCGGCCGTACGGCCCGGAGCGGCCGTCCCCTGGGCCACGACCGCCCTGCTCGCGGCGGTTCACGCGGTGGGCTCCAGGGTCCGCGGCCGCTGGCCCGAATGGTGCAGCCCCGTCCTTCTGGCCGGGGCTTTTCTGCTGCCGCCCGCCGCCGCGGCGCTGGTCGCCGTGCCCGGTGCGCTGCTCGCCCGCGTCGAGCGGCCACCGGCCGGGACGCGGCGGGCCTGGCGGGCCGCGCGGCTCTCGCTGGCCGTCTGGGCCGCCTCGTGCGCCTTCGCGGCCCTGGACGGCCCCGGGGCCCTCGGCGCGCTCTGGGCCCTCGGCGACGCCGCCCAGGCCCCCGCTGGGCAGGCGCCGTCCGGTGCAACCGGTGCGCCCGGCTTTCCGTACGCCCTGGCGGCCGCCGTGGCCGCCGCGCTCGTCCTGGGCCTGACCGCCACCGCCCTGGAGGGCGGGGTGCTGGTCACCGCCGACCGGCAGTCCCCGCGCGCCGCCTGGTGGGGGCGGCTGCCCGGCTCCCTCGCCCCGTACCTGGTGCACGGGCCCGCCGGGCTGGCCATGGCGGTGCTGTGGCGCAGCCCTTACGGACCGGCGGCGGCCCTGCTGGTGCTGTTGCCGATGTACGTCTGCGCCTGCGGCTTCGTGCTCTACCGCCGCGAGAGCGCCGCCCACCAGGCCACCATCCGGGCCCTGGTCCAGGCGGTCGACATCAAGGACCGCTACACCCGTGGTCACAGCGAGCGCGTCGGCCGCGCCTCCGCGATGATCGCCCGCGAGCTGGGCATGAGCGGCGACCGGCTGGAGGCGGTGCGGATCGCGGGCATCCTCCACGACGTCGGCAAGCTCGGCGTGCCCACCCGGCTGCTGCGCAAAAACGGTCCGCTGACGCCTGATGAGCGCCGGGTGATCGAGCTCCACCCGGAGTACGGCGACGAGATGGTGCGCGGGATCGGCTTCCTGGGCGAGGCGCGGGCCGCGATCCTCCACCACCATGAGCGGCTGGACGGCAGCGGCTATCCGTACGGGCTCGCCGGGGCGCAGATCCCGGAGTTCGCCCGGGTGGTCGCGGTGGCGGACGCCTTCGACGCGATGACCTCCACGCGTACGTACAGCAGGGCCCGGCCGGTGCCCACGGCCGTGGAGGAGCTGCGGCGGTGCGCGGGCTCGCAGTTCGACCCCCGCATGGTGCGTGCCCTCACCCGCGCCCTGGACCGCCACGGCTGGCACGCGGCGGTCACCGCGGACGCCCCTGAGGAGCGCGGAAACGTCCCGCCAGGAGCCGACCTCGTCCCGCCCCTGGTACGGGCGGGGGCCCCGGACGCGTTGGACACCCCCGGCGCGGGCACCCCCGGCGGTGCCCCATGAGCCCCGCAGAGCACCCCACCCCACCCGGCACGAACGATTCCCCCCAGGCCTCCGGCCCGGCCGACGACGAGTCCGGGGACGCCCCGGCCACCCCAGACAGAGCCGGACCGGTCCCCCCGGCCCACCCCGGTCCCGGGCCGGCCGATGTGGGGGTCGGGGGTGCCCCGGGCGCCCCGGGCGGGGGCGGGGCCCCGGGGCGTCCCGGCGGGGCGCGGGAGCGGGATGAGGGTGCGGCTCGGTGGCCCGGGAGGGCGATCCGTTCCGCCTCGGGTGGGGGCGGCCACCGCACCCCGTACGCTCTCGCCCGGCTCGCCGAGCGGCATGCCCGTGCTCTCCATCGCGACCGGCGCCAGCGAGCCGAGATCGCCGCCGTCCGTGAGGAGGGGCGGGGGCGCATATCCCGGGGGCGTTATGGCGGCCTTACGGTCGTCGCCGTGTATGGCGCGGCCGGGGCGCTCGCCGTGGTGGCGCTGGTGTGGACCGAGTGGCATGGGGTGCGGCAGGCCCAGGCGGCGCTGGCCTTCGGGGCGCTCATCGCCGTGGGGGAGGCGATCCGGTGCGTCGAGGCGCCGCCCGCGCTGCCGGGCGGTGGCGGGGGAGTGCCCGATCCGCGCGGTGAGCCCGCGCCCCTCGCCGCCGCCGGGGCCCTCGGATACGCCCTGCTCGGGCGGCTCGGCGGGGAGCCCGCCAGCCACGGCGTCCTCCAGGCGGTCGCCGTCGTCGTGGCCGCGTCGCTCGCCGGGCTGGTGGCACCGCTCGCGTTCGGCTGTCCGGTCGACCCCGGCCACACCGCCCGCCGGGTGCTGACCGCCGCGTTCGCCGCCGTCTGCTTCCAACCGCTGCACCGCACTGGCCGATTGGCCGATTGGCTCGGCCATGGGCCGTCCCTCGTCGGCTATTTGCTCGTCCTGCTGGCCCTGACCGCCCTGTGCGACGCCGTTCTCGCCGCCGCCCTCGCCCGCGCCCGTACCGGCTGGCCTTACGGGCCGCTGCTCCGGGACGAGCTGCGGTCGCTGCCCGGGGTCGGGGCGGCGGTGTGCGCGACGGCGGCCGTCATGGCGCTCACCGTGGCCGTGGCCGGGCTGTGGCCGGTGCCGGTGCTGGCGGTGCCGCTGCTGCTGATCCAGTACTCCTACCGCCGCTACGCCGGGATACGGGCCACCTACCGCCAGACCATCGCCTCCCTGGCCCGCTCGACCGAGATAGCCGGGTACACCCCGACGGGCCACGCCCGCGAGGTGGCCGGGCTCAGCCGGGCGGTGGGGCGGGAGCTGGGCCTCTCCGAGCCCCGGCTGACCGTGCTGGAGTACGCGGCGCTGATGCACGACATCGGCCAGCTGTCGCTGGTGGACCCGGTGCCCGCCGGGGCCACCGAGCCGCTGCCCGCCGCCGAGCAGCGCAAAATCGCGCTGCTCGGCGGTGCTGTGGTGCGCCAGACCGGGGTACCCGCCGAGGTGGCGCTGGTCGTGGAGCGCCAGGCCGACCCGTACCGCGAGCAGCCGCTCGCCGCGCGTATCGTGCGCGCGGTGAACGCGTACACCGAACTGGTGAGCGGGCCCGCGGCCGGGGGAGCGGCGGCCGGGGCGGCGGCGCTGCGCGCCCTGGAGCGGCTGCGGCTGGCCACGGCGCGCGACTTCGACCCGGTCGTGGTCGAGGCGCTGGCCACGGTGCTGTCGCGCGGGGTTTACGGCCGCCCGCGGTGAGAAGGGGTTCACGGCCACGCGCCGTGAGAACGGGGTCTACGGCCGCCTCCGGTGAGAACTGAGAACTCGCCGGTAATGAGCGGGGCTCCCGAGGGGCATGGTTGGATGCGAGGAGAGGGGAGCCAGGCCAGATGGCCGGTGGCAAGGAGGTGTGGTGGGTGTCGCATCCCGGCCGCAGCGTGAGGGGTCGGGCTGAGATGTCCGCGAATGTGTGGCAGGTTGTCTTCGAGGGAGGGCGACGCCGTCCGCGGAGGCATCTGGTACGGGACGACTTCGATACCGGCAGGCGGGAATCGTGAAGATCTTCGGCAAGGTACGGCACCGGCCGTCCGCCTCATGGCGGCAGGCCACGGACCGTGCGTTCACGCTCATCGGCGATGGCCGGTACGAGGACGCGGGCGCGCTGCTGACCCGCGCCGCCGACCTGGAGCCGTGGCTGTCGGAGTCCTGGTTCAACCTGGCGCTGCTGCACAAGTTCCGGCACGACTGGGAGCAGGCGCGCGCCGCGGGGCTGCGGGCGGTCGCGCTGCTGGACCGCGAGACGGGCGCCCCGGACTGGTGGAACGTGGGGATCGCGGCCACCGCGCTCCAGGACTGGCCGCTGGCCCGCCGCGCCTGGCAGGCGTACGGGCTGAAGGTGCCCGGGGAGGCGTCCGCGTCCGGTGAGCCGCTCGGGATGGAGCTGGGCAGTGCGGCGGTGCGGCTGTCGCCGGAGGGCGAGGCCGAGGTCGTCTGGGGCCGTCGGCTGGACCCGGCCCGGATCGAGGTGCTGTCCATCCCGCTGCCGTCGTCCGGGCGGCGCTGGGGCGAAGTGGTGCTGCACGACGGCGTGCCGCACGGCGAGCGGGTGACCTCCGCGGGTCCCGCGTACCCGGTCTTCGACGAGATCGAGCTGTGGGCGCCGTCCCCCGTACCGACCTGGGTGGTGCTGCTGGAGGCGGCCACCGAGGCCGACCGGGACGCGCTGGAGCGGCTTGCGGCGGACGCGGGGTTCGCGGCCGAGGACTGGTCGTCGTCGGTGCGGCTGCTGTGTCGTTCCTGCTCGGAGAGCCGGATGCCCAGTGATGAGGGCGAGGGGGAGCATCTGGACCCCCACGACCACAGCGAACCGGGCCACCCTGGGCCGCTGGGTCACCGTATGGCGGGCTCTGGGTCGCTGTGGGTGCCCGAGCGTGAATGCGGGATCGCGGCGCCGGGCGGGCTGGTGCGGGGGTTGTTGGACGGGTGGGTGGCGGACAGCCCGGACACGCGTGAGTGGCGGGACCTGGAAGAGGTCTGCTGACCGCCTGGCGGCTGGCGGGACGGCGGCGCCTGCGGCGGGCTGTTCCCCACCCCGCCCCTTCCCGAAACTGGGGCTTCGCCCCAGACCCCGCCGGGGCTTCGCCCCAGACCCCGCCGGGGCTTCGCCCCAGACCCCGCCGGGGCTTCGCCCCAGACCCCGCCGGGGCTTCGCCCCAGGCCCCCTCTGGGGCTTCGCTTTGGACCCCGGCTGGGAGCTGCGGGTGTACGCCGGTCATCTGCCCGGTTACCCGCCGCGCTGGCGAGCGACCGCGATCAGTCCGCTCGTGCGGGGGGGCGGAGTCCCTGCGACGCGGCCGCAGGTGCGGTCACGGTGCGTAGGCGCGCGGCGGCCCGTTCCGCGGTGCCCGTAGTCTGTAGGGCGACGCATCACGGTTGAAGGAAGGCATACGGCGGACGATGTCGCAGCAAGGGACGAAGCAGCGGGTGGACGACGAGTTCATCGTGGACACGGAGGACTGCGAGGAGCGCGAGCGGGCCTTCCGCGAGCGCGGCACCGCCCGCCCGATCACCGTGTACGGCAACCCGGTCCTGCACAAGGAGTGCCGGGACGTGACCGTGTTCGACGGCGAGCTGGCACGGCTCGTCGACGACATGTTCGCCAGCCAGCGGGCGGCGGAGGGCGTGGGCCTGGCCGCCAACCAGATCGGTGTCGACCTTAAGGTCTTCGTCTACGACTGCATGGACGACGAGGGCGTTCGCCATGTGGGCGTGGTGTGCAACCCGGTGCTGGAGGAGCTGCCCGCCGACCGCCGGGTGCTGGACGACTCCAACGAGGGCTGTCTGTCGGTCCCCACGGCCTACGCGGAGCTGGCCCGCCCCGACTACGCGGTGGTGCGCGGGCAGGACCTCGACGGTGAGCCGATCGCGGTGCGCGGCACCGGCTACTTCGCGCGCTGCCTCCAGCACGAGACCGACCACCTCTATGGCTACCTCTACATCGACCGGCTCTCCAAGCGCGACCGTAAGGACGTGCTGAAGCAGATGGCCGAGGGCACCGCCCGCTATGAGACGGTGCCCAACGAGTGAGTGTGCGGTACGCCAAGAGGGCCGGGCCCCAAGGGTCCGGCCCTCTTGGCGTCAGAAGTCGTCGTCGAACGCGACCGACCCCTCCACCGCCACCTGATACGCGGAGGCGCGCCGCTCGAAGAAGTTGGTCAGTTCCTGGACGTTCTGCAGCTCCATGAAGGAGAACGGGTTCTCCGAGCCGAAGACCGGCGCGAAGCCGAGCCGCTGCAGGCGCTGGTCGGCCACGCACTGCAGATACTCCTGCATCGACGCGGTGTTCATGCCCGGCAGCCCGTCCCCGCACAGATCGCGGGCGAACTGGAGCTCCGCCTCGACGGCCTCCTTCAGCATGTCGGTGACCTGACGCTGGAGCCCGTCGTCGAAGAGGTCCGGCTCCTCCTCGCGGACGGTGTCCACGACCGAGAAGGCGAACTCCATGTGCATCGACTCATCGCGGAACACCCAGTTGGTGCCGGTCGCCAGGCCGTGCAGCAGCCCGCGCGAGCGGAGCCAGTACACATAGGCGAAGGCGCCGTAGAAGAACAGCCCCTCGATGCAGGCCGCGAAGCAGATCAGGTTGAGCAGGAAGCGGCGGCGGTCCGCCTTGGTCTCCAGCCGCTCGATCTTCTCCACCGAATCCATCCAGCGGAAGCAGAACTCCGCCTTCTCCCGGATGGACGGGATGTTCTCGACGGCGGCGAAGGCCGCGGCGCGGTCGTCCGGGTCGGGGAGGTAGGTGTCCAGCAGCGTCAGATAGAACTGGACGTGCACCGCCTCCTCGAAGAGCTGCCGCGACAGGTACAGCCGCGCTTCGGGGGAGTTGATGTGCTTGTAGAGCGTCAGCACCAGGTTGTTGGCCACGATCGAGTCGCCGGTCGCGAAGAAGGCGACCAGGCGGCCGATCAGGTGCTGCTCACCGGGGGAGAGCTTGGCGAGGTCGGCGACGTCGGAGTGGAGGTCGACCTCCTCCACGGTCCAGGTGTTCTTGATCGCGTCGCGGTAGCGGTCGTAGAACTGCGGGTACCGCATCGGCCGCAGGGTGAGTTCGAAGCCGGGGTCGAGCAGGTTCTTGTGGTGCTCGGCCGAGGTGTTCGCGGTGGTCATCTCGGATGCGGTGGGCATTACTGGCAGGCCTCGCAGGACTCGGGGTTTTCCAGGGAGCAGGCGATCGCGTCGGCCTCGGCCGGGGACTGCCCGGCCTCGGCCGGGGCCTGCTGGGCGGGAACGGTGGGGGTGGCGGTCGCGGCGGCGCCGCCCCGGGCGCTCTGGGCGATCCGGGTGGCCGGGCGCGAGCGCAGGTAGTACGTGGTCTTGATGCCGCGCTTCCAGGCGTAGGCGTACATCGAGCTGAGCTTGCCGATCGTCGGCGAGGCCATGAAGAGGTTCAGCGACTGGCTCTGGTCGAGGTACGGGGTGCGGGCCGCCGCCATGTCGATCAGGGCGCGCTGCGGGACCTCCCACGCGGTGCGGTACAGCGCCCGTACGTCCGCGGGCACCCAGGAGAGGTCCTGGACCGAGCCGTTGGACTCGCGCAGCGCCTCACGGGTCTGGGCGTCCCAGAAACCCAGCTTCTTGAGGTCGTCCACCAGGTAGGAGTTGACCTGAAGGAACTCCCCGCTGAGGGTTTCGCGCTTGAAGAGGTTGGAGACCTGCGGCTCGATGCACTCGTAGACGCCCGCGATGGAGGCGATGGTGGCGGTCGGCGCGATCGCCAGCAGCAGCGAGTTCCGCATCCCGGACTTCGCCATCCGTGCGCGCAGCGCCTGCCAGCGCTCCGGCCAGGTGGCCACCGCGTCCGGGTAGTGGTCCGGGTGCAGCACACCGCGCGCGGTGCGGGTCTCGGACCAGGCGGGGTGCGGCCCGTGGCGCTCGGCGAGCTCGCAGGACGCCTCGTACGCGGCGAGCATGATGCGCTCGGAGATCCGCGTGGAGAGCGCCGTGGCCTCGGGCGAGTCGAACGGCAGCCGCAGCCGGAAGAAGACGTCCTGGAGCCCCATGAGGCCCAGACCCACCGGGCGCCAGCGGGAGTTGGATGCCCCGGCCTCCTCGGTGGGGTAGAAGTTGATGTCCACCACGCGGTCGAGGAAGGTCACGGCGGTGCGGACGGTGGCGTCCAGGCGCTCCCAGTCCAGCTGCCCGTCCTCGTCCAGGTGGGCGGCGAGGTTGACCGAGCCCAGGTTGCACACGGCGGTCTCGCCGTCGTCGGTGACCTCCAGGATCTCGGTGCAGAGGTTGGAGGAGTGGACGACCCTGCCGGGCTCGGCGGTCTGGTTGGCGGTGCGGTTGGCGGCGTCCTTGAACGTCATCCAGCCGTTGCCGGTCTGGGCGAGGGTGCGCATCATCCGGGCGTACAGCTGGCGCGCCGGGACCTGCTTGACGGCCTTCCCCTCGGCCTCGGCCCTGCGGTACGCGGTGTCGAATTCCTCGCCCCACAGGTCCACCAGCTCGGGCGCGTCGGCCGGGGAGAGCAGCGACCAGTCGGCGTCCGCCTCGACCCGGCGCATGAACTCGTCCGGGATCCAGTGGGCGATGTTGAGGTTGTGGGTGCGGCGGGCGTCCTCGCCGGTGTTGTCCCGCAGCTCCAGGAACTCCTCGAGGTCCGCGTGCCAGGTCTCCAGGTAGACACAGGCCGCGCCCTTGCGCCGACCGCCCTGGTTGACGGCGGCCACCGAGGCGTCGAGCGTGCGCAGGAACGGCACGATGCCGTTGGAGTGGCCGTTGGTGCCCCGGATCAGCGAACCGCGGGCCCGGATGCGGGAGTAGGAGAGGCCAATGCCGCCCGCGTGCTTCGACAGCCGCGCCACCTGGTGGTAGCGGTTGTAGATCGAGTCCAGCTCGTCCAGCGGCGAGTCCAGCAGATAGCAGGACGACATCTGCGGATGCCGGGTGCCGGAGTTGAACAGCGTGGGGGAGCTGGGGAGGTAGGACAGCGTGCTGGTCAGCCGGTACAGCTCGGCCACATCGTCCAGCGCCCGCTCCGAGCGGTCCTCGGCGAGCCCGCAGGCCACCCGCAGCAGGAAGTGCTGCGGAGTCTCGATCACCTGGCGGGTGATCGGGTGGCGCAGCAGATAGCGGCTGTAGAGGGTGCGCAGCCCGAAGTAGCCGAAGCGGTTGTCGGCGCCGTCGGCCAGGGCCCGCTCCACCAGCGCGTCCAGCCGCTCGGCGTGGGCGGCGGCGAACTCGGCGGTGGAGTCGGCGAGCAGTCCCTCGCGGTGGCCCACCCGGACGGAGGCCGAGAAGGAGACCGCCCCCTGCCCGGCCGCCTCCTCCGTGATGGTGAGCGCCAGCAGCCGCGCCGCGAGCCGGGAGTACTCCGGCTCCTCGGCGATCAGCCCGGCCGCCGCCTCGGTCGCGAGCGCGCGCAACTCCGCCTCGTCCGAGCCGGGATGACGGCCGCGCAGGGCGGCGGCAGCGACCTTGCCGGGGTCGGTGGCGGGCAGGTCGGCGGTGAGTCCGGTCAGAGTCCGCAGCAGGGCGGCCCCGGGCGCGTCGTCCGCTGCCCCGGACGGCGCGGCCTGAGCAGTCGCCGCGTGGGGAACCGCCGCCTGAGCAGCTGCCGCTTGAAGGGCCTCTGCCTGAGCTGGCGCTGCCTGAGAAGCCGCCTGCGCTGAAACCGGATCGGCGGGCGCGATGGTCACTGAGGTGCTCTCCCTCGCTCGGCCGGGCCGCGAGGGTGGTGCGATGGGCGCATACGGGCATGCCGGTGCCGCACTCCTCGTACGCCAGCCACACCACGCAGCGTCCATCGGCCCAACCCTCGAGGCCGGGGGACGTGTTCACAGGGCCGTCGGCAGGTGCTCGGACTCACGGGTACGCCGGATGGAACGCACACGTACACCGTTGCGGGACAGTTCCGGATTCCCACCGGATTCCCCTGCGGCGACAGCGAGGACGAGCATACATCTTGTGTCGGTCGACGCACGCACCCCCACATGTTGTGTCGCAGCTGCGGAGTTTCGCATGAATGTGCTAATGCGTTCCCAGGGTGGCCCCGTGGCCTGGGGCGTAGGGCGGGCCCTGGCCCGGTGCGTACGGCGGGTCCGTGGCCCGGGGCGTCCCGGCGCGGGGCGTCACAGCTCCACGGTGAAGGCCCAGAGGGTGAGGCCGGTCTCGGGCAGGGGCGACCAGTCGCGCTCCGGGGCACGGACGAAGCCCAACCGCTCGTACAGCCGGTGGGCGGCGGTCATGGACCGCTGGCTGCTGATCACTATGCGCCGCAGCCCCAGTGCCCGGGCCCGGTCCAGGCAGGCCCGCACCAGCGCCTCGGCGGCGCCACGGCGGCGCGACTCGGGGCGGACGGCCAGCATCCGGAACTCGCCCTCGCCGGGGCGGGCCAGCTCCGCGTACGCCCCGCCGTGCACGGCGAACGCAACGGCGCCCACGACCTCGTCGCTCGCCGCGTCCGCCGCGACCAGCAGCTCGGCCTTGGCGGCCCGGGAGCGGGCGTCGCGCAGCGTGGCGAGATAAGGATCACTGTCCCCGAAGTCCAGGAGCCCGTCCGCCAGATACACCTGCGCCGTGAGCTCCCCGATGCCGTCCAGTTCTTCGTCCCGTGCGCGTCTGATCGTGATGTCCATTCCCACAGTCTGCCCCAGGCCACTGACAGCCGGGTCGGCGTGCACCGAGGGTGGGTGCTCGGTGTCACTGGGTGACGGCGGTGATCACTCCGGTGGACCCCGCGCGCTTGTTGGCGGCTTCGGCTTCCTGGTGGGTGACATAGCGCCGGACCGTGCCGTCCGGAAGCTTCAGCTCATAGGCGACAACGGTTTGGGGCGGCCATGGAGACGCGCTTCCGCCGCAGTTGCAGGCCATGTGACCTTCCTTTCCCTCGGGAAGTGGTGGTCGTGGTGGGGGACGGGGGTCAGTCCAGCCATCGCGAGGCGACACCCGCCAGGTAGGAGAGCGTCAGGGCGGTGGCCGGGAGGTGGAACCACGCGGTGGTGTGCAGCAAGGAGGCGTAGACGGCGGTGGCGGCGGCCACCCATGTGCTGGTGCACCAGCCGCAGTTGACCAGGTAGGACGGGCGGGAGTCATCGCCGAAGCGGTCGGCGACCCAGGTCCTGAACCCCGCCGCCAGGGTGTCCTTGGTGATGAAGCGGGTGATCCGGCAGGTGGTGCCGAGGGCGAGAAGGAACGCGGCGGGGCTCATCGGATCGTTTCCTCCCCGGGTGGTCATACGGGGGTCGGCGCTGCCGGTGTCAGGGACGGGTCGGCACGGCCGATATCACTCATTAGAGGCATGACGGGCGGCGGCAAGCCATACCCCTTGACACGCATTCGCCCGAATAGCCGAGCGCTTGTCATACAAGCTCGGCGCTCCGTGCGCCCTGATGCGCCAAACGAGTGATGGCCGCGGTGAGGTCTTGAGCGACGCCGAGGGGCGTGGATAACTGGAGGCGTGGCCGCCGAAGCCGCCCCATACCTCGTCGGCCACTCCAGGAGCCGGGCGTCCGCCCCGTGGCTCCGCCCTCATTCGCGCACCGCTCATGCGCACCGCTTCCGCGCAATGCTTCCGCGCACCGTTCCCGCGCATCGACCGGCCGCCCGCGGCGCATCCGATCCTCGGGTGCGGCCTGACTCGACCGCACGGTGACGACGAGGCGGTTGACCGGGCGGTGCGCCCCTGTCCGTCGGCGTCCCGCCGGCGCGCATCACCGAACCCTTCCCCGGGAGGACCGACCATGACCTCGACCGCTCTCACGACCGCCGCCGCCAACGCCGCTCCCGCCGGGGGCAACTGGCCGCCGTCGGCACCGCCGACGCTGCTCGCCGTGGTGCCCGACTCGGGCCCCGCCGCCGGTGGCAACACCGTCCGGCTGTTCGGGCAGAACCTGCGCGGCGCCACCAGTGTGTCCTTCGGCGGCACGCCCGCCACCATCGTCTACCAGGACAACCCCAGCGTGTACGGCGGCGGTGGCGGTGGCTGGGGTGGCGGTGGAGGCGACTGGGGCGGCGGTGGCGGTGGCTGGGGTGGTGGCGGAGGCGGCTGGGGCGGTGGCGGTGGCGGAGGCGGTGGCGGTGGCGGCAACCCCGGCTACGACGGCATCGTGGTCATAGCCCCGCCGCACGCGCCCGGAACCGTCCAGGTCACCGTCACCACCCCCGCCGGAACCAGCAACGGCCTGCCGTACACCTATGTGGCACCGGCCCCGCCCGCCGCCGTCGCCATCACCCCGACCGTGGGCCCGACCACCGGCGGCACCGTGTACGTGATCACGGGCACCAATCTGACCGGCGTCACCAGTGTCACCTTCGGCGGAAGCCCCTCGACCATCCTGGCCATCAACCCCGCGGGGACCAGCCTGATCGGCATCACCCCGGCGGGGCCGCCCGCGGGCGGCAACGTCACCGTGACCCTCACCGGGCCCGGCGGCAGCACCAATGTGCCCGGCGGCTTCACCTACTTCGTCGCCCCGCCCGCACCGGCGCCCGTGGCCATCACGCCCGCCACCGGACCCGCCGCCGGCGGCACCCCGTTCACCATCACCGGCACCAACCTCGGTGGGGTGCTCGGCGTGCTGTTCAACGGCGTTCCCGCCACGGGGGTGACCGCCACGCCCACGACGGTGGCCGGTATCACCCCGGCCGGGGCGGTCGGCAGCGCGACCGTCACCCTGGTGACGGCCTTCGGTACGGTCACCGTCCCGGGCGGCTTCTTGTACGTCTGACCGCGTACGCACGGTACGTCTTGCCGCGTACGTTCGGCCGAACCGCGCCGGTCACCGGGCTCCGCTGGAAGGGGCCCGGTGACCGGCGAGCCGCTGAGGGCGCACCGGTCACGTTCTCTCGCTCTCGATCGTCAAGGTGGACATGGATGTCTACGAGGCGGTCATGAGCCGACGGGCGGTGCGCGGGTTCACGGAGGAGCCGGTTCCGGGGGAGGTGCTTGAGCGGGTGCTCTGCGCCGCCGCGCGTTCACCGTCCGGCGGAAACCTCCAGCCGTGGCGGATCTATGTGGTGACCGGCGCCCCGCTGGCCGAGCTCAAGAAGCGCACCGCCGAGCGGGTGGCCGCGGGTGATCGCGGGGACGCGCGGGAGTACCCGATGTATCCGCCCGAGCCGGGCAGCCCGTACCGGGAGCGCCGTGCGGAGGCCGCCGAGCGGCGTTATGCCGCGCTGGGCATCCCACGGGAGGATCAGCGGGCACGCCACCGGGCCGTCGCGGCCAACTGGGACTGTTTCGGCGCGCCCGCCGCGCTGTTCTGCTACCTCGACCGCCACATGGGACCGGCCCAGTGGGCCGACGCCGGAATGTATCTGCAGATCGTCATGGTGCTGCTCCGCGCCGAGGGGCTGCACAGCTGTACCCAGATGGCGTGGTCGGTGTACCGCCGGACCGTCGCGGAGGTCGTGTCACCGCCGGAGGGGCTGATCCTGTTCTGCGGGATGTCGATCGGCTACGAGGACGCCACCGTGCCGTACGCCCGCACGGACCGGGCTCCGCTCACCGAGACGGTGACTTTTCTCGGTGGCTGAGCCCGGCCGCGGATTCTTACGCGGCGCCGAGGTGGTCCAGCCGCCCTGCCTTGGCGTTGCGTATGAGGGCGTTGAGGGCGGTGGGGTTGGTGGTGAGGATGGTGTCGGGTTCGTCGCTCTCGCGGAGTCGGATGGTGGCGTTGTCGGGAGCGGAGACGTAGAGGCAGGCGTTGCCTTCGGAGCTGTACGAGGACTTGCGCCAGCGTTGGGTGCGCATGCGTTCCGCCCTATCCCTTGCTGAGGTGGTCGAGCCGCCCGGCTTTGGCGTTGCGTATGAGGGCGTTGAGGGCGGTGGGGTTGGTGGTGAGGATGGTGTCGGGTTCGTCGCTCTCGCGGAGTCGGATGGTGGCGTTGTCGGGAGCGGAGACGTAGAGGCAGGCGTTGCCTTCCCCGCTGAAGGAGGACTTTTGCCAATCGCGAGCGGACAACTCATTCACCTTTCAGGGTGCGGATGATGCTCTGGATGAGATCGCGTGATCGGCTCTCCGGGAGCGCGACCGTTTCCATACGGTCCAGCACGACGCGGTACTTCTCCAACTGTGCTGCCGCGTCGAGGAGTTCGGAGCCATGCTCCGTATCGAGCTGTACGGTGTCCAGCTGCGAGACGGGGCCGGTGGCGTAAAGGATCGACTGGCCCGAGCCGGGGAACGCACCGGCCTCGAAGGGGATCACGACCACCTTGATGTGGCCGTGCTCGCCCATGTCCAGGATGTGTTGCAACTGCGCCCGTGCCATGTCCGGTCCTCCGAAGCGCATACGCAGTGCGGCCTCATGGACGATGGCCGTAAGCGGCGTGGGCTTGTCCCGGTACAGAATCCCTTGGCGTTTGATGCGATGCGAGACGCGATGTTCCACCTCTGGCGGGGGCAGCGTCGGGACGACCTGCCGGAAGATCTCGCGGGCGTGCTCGGCCGTCTGAAGCAGGCCAGGAATGTGGGCGATGTACGCCGTGCGCAGCGCCACGGCGTGGTGTTCGAGCTCGGCCAGGTCGAGCAACCCGGTCGGCAGGATCTCCCGGTACTCCTCCCACCAGCCGCGCTTGCGCTGTGCCGACAAATCGATGAGTGCCGCGATCAGCGCTTGGTCCGCGCATGAGTAGTTCCGCGCGAGTGCTCGTAGCCGATCCGCGCTCACACCCAACCGGCTCGCCTCGATATTGCTGATCGCTGTTTGGTTGGTGCCGAGCAAGCTCCCGGCCTCGGTTGACGACATCCCCGCGCGCTCGCGGAGCCTACGGAGCTCGGTGCCGAGGCGGAGTTGGCGTGCGGTCGGAACGCTTCTCATGGGCATCTGCCGATTCTCTCTGCTCATGCGCAACAGGCGTGTCACTCACACGAGTGGTATATGCACTCCTTTTCCGCTCGGGGGTAAATACCTTAAGGCACGCCGACTACGGTGTGTGCCAGGACACAGTCCAACTCCTCGCACAAACCGGAGACTTCATGCCCACCGTAGCCCCGGAAAACCCCTGGTCGTACTCGCTCCGACTGCCCCATGACTCCCGCGCCGCAGCCATCGCCCGCACTACCCTCCGTGCGGTGCTCGCCCGGCACGGGCTGGGCGACTTCACCGACCCCGCGACCCTCGTGGCGAGCGAGATGGTCACCAACGCGTACCGCCACACCACCGGCCCGGCCGAAATGCGCATCCGCGCCGTGGAGGAGGGGCGGCTCCGGATCAGCGTGTGGGACACCAACCCGGACATCCCGCCGCCCTTCGACAAGCCCCCGGCCCTCTTCGACCGCTCGTCCGCCCTCGCCGAGGCCGCCGCGAACACCGAGGCCACGTACGGCCGTGGCCTCCTCATCGTCCGGATCTGCGCCGACAACTGGGGCGGTTACGCGCTCGCCGACGACCTCTTCGGGCAGAGTGGCAAGCTGCTCTGGTTCGAGCTCGCGCCGCAAGACCCCTGCGGCGCCTTCGAGATCGCGGCCTAACGGCCGCCGGGCGTCCTGGCCGGGGTGAGCGCCGGGGGGAAGTCCAGGGTCGGCCCGTCGTAGGGACCGCTGTACCCCTGCTCCTCCTCCTCTTTCCGCTTCTCCTCAGGCCAGTCGGGGTCCATCGCGCACGGTGCGCGGACGAACCCGGTGAGCCGGTGATATTCCGCTTCCCAGATGACGTGGATTTGGTAGCCGCCGTCGCGCTCCGCCCGTACGCTCCACTCCTCGATCTGCTCGTCCTTGCCGCTTTCGGTGATGTGCCATCCCTTGGCCTTGAGGTGGTGGCGCACCCCGCGCAGTCCGGGAAGCGCCTCCGCCTTGTGCACCTTGCTCAAGGTCCACTCCTGGTACAGCCGGTACGCGCCCTCGACGGGCGGGTCGGCGATGCTGAACAGGCCGTCCGGATAGCAGTCGTCGTGCCCGAAGTCGTTGTTGTCGTTGACGTCGACATCGACGTAGGCGCCCCGGACCGTGCGGTCGATGCCGAGCGCGGCGTAGGTGTCCTGTGAGTACCCGGAGAGCTGGCGCGCCCGCTTCTCGGGGTCGACGTCGGGATAGGTGGAGTCGACGCTCGCGTACGCGAGCCACGCGATTCCGGCCACGGCCAGGGCCAGCGCCCCGGTGCAGCCGACGCTCCACCCATTGCGGCCCCTTCTCGCGGGCACCTCACTTTCGGTCATATACCGGACGGTAGGTTCCGTCCCGGGCGGTCCGGATCCGCCCCCTGGCTCAGGGCGGGCTAGGTACGGGTACTCACGCCAGGGCGGTGGCGGAGAGGTCACCCGGGTTGTCAGAGGGGCCTGACACGATGCGGGGTATGTCAACTCAACTCGTGTGGGTCCCCGCCACCCATGGCCATGAACTGGCTCTGGACGGGACCACTCTCAGATGCCGCAAGTCCGGTGGCCAGATGCTGCGGTCGGTCCCCAGAGCCGTGCGCGGCAGCTCGGTGGGCGAGAAGCTGTCCGAGTTGCGCGAGAGGCTGGTGCGGCACGAGGAGGAATGCCGGTCCACCGTGGAGTCCTGGCTGCTGGGGGGCGTTCCGGTGCCCGCCGCCCTGCTGGCCCGCGTGTGGCCCGACCCGAGCTGGCGGGCCGTCCTGGAGCACCTCGTGGTGGTCGTCGATGGGCGGACGGGCCTGCTGACGGAGGTGACCGAGGAGGGGCGTACTGCCCTGGTGGGCCAGGACGGCACTCCGCACACCCCACCGGTGGGCCCCGTGACCCTGCCGCATCCGGTCCTGCTGTCCGACGTGGAGAAGTGGTGCGAACTGCTCGACGGCCGCGCGTCCGCGCAGGGTGTCCCGCAGCTCGCCCGGGAGGCCCACCACCGGCCGGACGACGTCGACCCCGGAGCCACCAGCCTTGACGACTACGCCGGGGGCGAGTTCGAGGAGCTGCGTCACGCCACCGCCCGCGCCGCCCGGTTCGGCTTCGTCATGCGCGGCGGCTTCGCCATGCTGCGGATCGTTGACGGTGGCGTCGGTCTGCAGGCCCGCTACTGGCTGGGGGCCGACGATCCCGGCCTGCCCATCGAGACCGGACGACTGTTGTGGGTGGACGCCTCCGAACGGCCCGTCCCACTGGGCGAGGTCGGCCCGGTGGCCTGGTCCGAAGGCGTGCGCATGGCAGAGCTGATCCACGCGGGGAGGACGACCGATGGCGGATAACCGGATCGCGCTGGACGCGGGCCTGGCGCCCGCCGGTACCTCGGGCGGCGAGCCGGTCACCGCCCGCCGCTACACCCACCCCCTGCTTGGCACCCGCCCCGTGGTCCGGCTGAGCGGACAGGCCGCCGCGCCCGGCGAGGACCAGGTGCTGGCCGCCACCGGGTTCTCCGCACCCGATGTCGGCCCACCCGTGTCGGCCGGGCACCGCCAGGAGCCCGGCTACCCGGCGTGGGCCGTGCTCCACGACCCCGCCCACGCCGACGCGGCCCTCGCGGCGGCGCCCGAGATGGCGCACGCCGAGCGGCTGGCCGGGCCCAAGCCGGGACCCGCGCTCGACCTGTACGGAGAGATCGCCACGACGCTGCCGGACTCCCACCTTCCGGCCTACTGGGAACAGGTCGGCCGGGCGTTCATCGCCGCCGGCCGCCACCGGCAGGCCGCGATGATGTTCGGCCGGGCGCGCCAGGCCGATCCGTTCCTGCCGTCCGTCGATCCGGCCCGGCAGCGCGCGGTGTTCCTGGAGTTCGCCCTCGCCGGTGCACTGTCGGTCAAGGACATCAAGAACTACGTCGCGGGCCTCGGCAGGCGCGGGGGCGACCCCGTCGATGCCTACCGGGAGCTGCGGGAGCTGGCCGTCCGCCGTACGCTCGGCGGTCTGCCGCCCTGGCCCGACATGCTCAAGCAGCTCGCCAAACTGGCCAAGGCCGCGGCCCTCGACGTGGCCGCCGAACATCGGTCCGTGCTGGAAGCCCTCGTGGAAGCACCCGCCCTCTGGGGGGCCGCGGACGGTTTCTGGACCTCGCAGCGCAAGACCTGCCTGGCCGCCGTCGCCACGTCGGACGCGCTGAAGCGGCGGCTGGTGTGGCAGCTGATCGATCTCCCGCATTCGGACATGGACGCCTGGTGGGTCGCCTTCCTCGACGAGGCGGGCGCCTTCGACCTGCTCGGCGCGGACACCGCCCGGTGGCTGACCGCGATGCTCCGCCGCTACCGCGGGCCCGACGCACGTCCCCCCAGAGCCCCCAAGGAGCTGCTGGACCTGCTGCCGCGCCTGGCCGCACGGATCGGCCCGGCAGACCGCCCACTGCGCCTCGGCAAGGGCACCGCGGAGGAGTACCGCATCGACGCGGCGGTCATCGGCGGCTGCCTGGCAGCGGGCATCCCGGTGCCGGACCCGGATCCGAAGCTGCTGCTCGGGCACTGGTGGGAGCGCGACCGCGTCGATCTGGAAGCGCTGACCGCCGACGACCGGTTCGCGGACCCGTTGGTCCGCTCCCTCCTCGTAGACAAGTTGTCCGACGAACGCTGGCAGAGGGCGTGGACGATCGAGGCACTGCGGCCCCTTCTGCGCGGGATCGTCGCCGACCGGTTGAACTGCGCCACGTCCGGCCCCCTGCAAAGCGCTCTCGACGCGTTCGACTGGCTCTACGGGACGCTGTCCCGGCGGGCGGTGGCGGAGCTGCCGGACCTCCTCGACCGGCTCGCCGGCATCGACCTGGTGGCCCCGCTGACCACGACGCTCCGCGCGGGCATCCTCGACGAACTGGGCTGGGACGCCCTGGACACGGCCGCCAGTGAGCTGACGGGCGAAGACAACTGGTGCCGGGCCAGCTGGCCCGTCCTGACCGTGCACGACCGCCGCAAGGCCATCGCGATCGGCCCCGGCGGCCGGATCGCGGAGCACCGGCTGGTGGTGCCGAAGGGCGCCAGCCAATTCCACTACGACGTCCGGGCGATCTTCTCCGAAGGAGAGTTCCAGGTCTTCCACGCGGTCAACCAGGAGCAGAGCGTGTACTGGTCCGGCACGCCGGGGGAGATCCATACGGAGGAGGAGGCCTCGTGGAAGTGGCGGCACGGCGAGAAGACGCGCTCCGGCTACACCTTCCTGGGGCCCCGTGCCCGGCGGTTCATCGGCCACCGGCTCCTGACCGTGGGCGATCGCCGGGTCGGCCCCGAGGGCCACATGTTCCACGACGGCCGGACGTACTGGTGGTACACGGGCGTGGACCAGGCTTCTCGGGTGCCGCGCCCCATCGACCTGGTCACCGAGCAGCTTGGCGAGCCCGGCCTGCCCGCGTTCCTCGACCCTGCCCTGCTGGGGGAGGACGAGAGCTGGTTGATCGAGCATGCGTCGCTGGCCCCGGTCACCGCCGGCGCCGCCACCTCGCCCCTGGGCACCGACGGTAGCCACCTGGGCTTCAGGGTCGCCTACGACCGCGTGACGGGACGGATCCGCTACCACCGCATTGACGGCGTCCACGGCACCGCTCAGCCGACGACCGGTTCCCTGCCGCACGGCCGCTGGTCCGCCAAACCCCCCGTCCCCTGGGGGCTCCTCGACGTTCCCGGCTCGGACCGACGACTGCTGCTGGACGGCGGCTACGACGTCACCGCGCGCGATCCGGAAACCGGCGCAGCACACTGGCGGGTCTACATGATGGACCAGGACTGGATCGCCAACCACCCGTCCCCGATGGCCGCGGGCACGCGGCGCATGCCGCCGAAGGCGTTCTGGCACTTCCTGACGCCCCGTGACCTTCCGGGCTCCCGGGCGCTGCGGGAGATATCCGAGGACACCGTGCGGGCACTGCTGGCGGCGACGGCCACCTCCGCGTCGGCGCTGCGGAAAGCCCTCGGTTCCCTGCTGCCCGAGGTCAGCCACCCACTGCTCCTGGACGGGCTCATGGGGTTCTTCCAGGAGACCAACCGCCGGATACGGCACCGGGACCGGCTCCTGACAGTGCTCGACCGGCAGACCCCCCGACTACTGGAGGTTCCGGAACCGGACCTGGACGGTGCACTGGACGGGCTGATCAGCCTCTGCCCCGAGGGCACCGGCGGGACGGTCCGGCAGATCGAGCTGGCCTCGGCGTTCTTCGCGGGCGCGATCGACGGCGATACGGCCATGGCGCACTGGGCGGTCCACGGGAGCCGCTACGACTGGACGGAGCTCGCCGGCCGCATCGGCGGCCTCGGCATCCGCGCGGCCAGCGCTGTCACCCCCGCCGAGCACCGTGCGGCGGTGATCGCGCTGCTGCGGTTCTGGGCCTCCTCGCCCCTGAACGATCCGGCCCTGCACCGCGGCCTGCTGGACCCGGGGAAGGACGGGGACGAGGACCCTCCGGTGGCCCAGTCCACCGCGGAGGGCAAGCTGCTGCCGCTGGACATCGCCGCGCACTTCGGCGGCTGGGCCCGGTCGCAAGCAGCGGGGAACTACAGGATCAAGGCGTTTCTGCAGCGGGGCGACATGCCCCGGCCGGAGGGCTTCCTCGACATCCGACCGGTGGCCCGGGGCTGGGCCACCGTCAAGCGGCTGCGCTTGCTGGCCGACGAGTTGGAGCGGCGCGAACCCGTGCCGTTCGACCCTGACGCGGTGGCCCACCTCGCCAAGTCCGCCGACCTCGACCACGCGGAGGCGGCCCTGTGGCTGGCCGGCCTCCCCGGAATCGACGCCAGCAATGTCCGCACCGACAAAAGTCTGTCGTCCGAAACCCGCGCCGCCTTGGGGCTGAAGGTGACGGAGGCGGCCGACGCGTGCGAAAGGCTGGTGCGGGTGCCCACCGAAGCCCGCCTGGAGCTGTACGACGCGGCGATGCCCAACGACCCGGGACAGCTGTGGAACCAGCGCATGATGGCCGAGCGGCTGGCAGAGGCATACCGGCGGCGGCCGTCCGGATGACGGTTCCGTCACGGGAACGTGCCGTGGATGGAGATCAGCAGGCGCCAGACCTGCCGTGAGAGGGCGTCGGGCGCCGCGTCGATCAACCCGTGGAGCCAGTCAGCGAACAGGCCCGTGAACGTGGCGGCCACCGCCGAGTCCGCGGCCTCGGAGTGGCGCAGTCCGGCGCGTTCCCGCTCCAGCCGGGAGCGCGCCCGGAGTTCGCCGTGCAGCAGCTCTCCCAGGGGGCCGCTGCCGCCCGCGTGGAGCAGGCCCCGGTACAGGTCGGCGTGGTCGGTCACCGAGGTGAAGAAGTCCGCGAGCGCGGCCGGGGGTTGTGCGGGGTCGGGAATGCCGTCGAAGGAGTGCACCGCTTCCACGGCATCCCGTACCACCTCCGCGCACGCGTCCACGGCCAGCGCCTGGAGGTCGTCGTAGTGCAGATAGAACGTGGCGCGGCCGACCTGGGCCCGGCGGACCACCGAGGAGACGCTCACCTTCTCCAGTGGCTGGGAGGCGCATTCGGCGAGCAGCGCGTCCCGCAGCCGGCCACGGGTCCGTACGGTGCGCGGGTCCTGGCCCGCCGTCGGATCGTCAGTCACCCCGCGATGATGACAGCCGCCAGAGCGACCGCGCCCGGGGCGAGCTGAGAGAACAGGATCTTTCGGTTGGACGTGGAGGCCGCCCCGTAGGCACCGGCGACCACGACGCAGCTGAGGAAGAAGACCTGCGCCTGGAAGCCTACCGGGTCGTCCGCGACCAGGCCCCATATCAGCCCGGCTGCCAGGAAGCCGTTGTACAGCCCCTGGTTGGCCGCGAGCGGCGCGGTGACGCGGGCCGTCTCCTCGTCCATGCCGAAGGCCGCCCGGCCGCGCGGCCGCTGCCAGAAGAACATCTCCAGCACCATGATGTACGCGTGCAGCACCGCGACCGCACCGACCAGAACCGCCGCTAGAACACCCACCGTGAGCCCACCCTCTTCGCACGTCATGACCGCGCCTCGATACTTCCTGGACAACTGTACAGGAAGTATCGAGGCGCGCGGCCGGCGACCGATGGAGTGCGGCCCGCCGCGAAGGCGTCAGTGGCCGCCCGGGGCACCCGCCGTGGCGGGCGGGAGGTCGGTCTGGACGCCCGGGTCGCCCGCGTCCGCCTTGTAGTCGGCGGACGACGTCTCGTCCACGCCGTCCGGGGCCTTGACCGCCCGCAGGACCAGCGTCAGGACGACCGTGACCACCACGTTGAGCACGAAGGCGGTGAGACCGATGTAGCCGATCTCGCCGATCCCCGGCACATCGGCGGTGTTGCCGAAGTGCTTCTGGGCGCCGCTCGGGGTGTCGTACGCCTTCCAGGTTCCGTAGATCATGCCGACCGCCCAGCCCGCCAGCAGCGCCCAGCGGTGGAACCAGCGGGTGAACAGGCCGCCCACCAGGGCCGGGAAGGTCTGCAGGATCCAGATCCCGCCCAGCAGCTGGAAGTTGATCGCGACGGTCTTGTCCATGCCCAGCACGAAGATCAGCGCGCCGACCTTCACCAGCAGCGAGACCAGCTTGGAGACCTTGGTCTCCTCCTCGGCCGTGGCGTTCGGCCGCAGGAAGTCCTTGTAGATGTTGCGGGTGAAGAGGTTGGCCGCGGCGATCGACATGATGGCCGCGGGGACGAGCGCGCCGATCCCGATCGCGGCGAAGGCGACCCCCGCGAACCAGTCGGGGAACATGTCCTCGAAGAGCTGGGGGATGGCCAGCTGGCCGTTCTCGACCGTCACCCCGGCGGCGATGGCCATGAAGCCCAGCAGCGCCAGCAGCCCCAGCATCAGCGAGTACAGCGGCAGGATCGTGGTGTTGCGGCGGATCACCTCACGGCTGCGGCCGGAGAGCGTCGCCGTGATCGAGTGGGGATACATGAACAGGGCGAGCGCCGACCCCAGGGCCAGCGTGCCGTACGCCCATTGGCCCTCGGCCGGGGGTGCCAGCCCGCCCGCGCCCGCCTTGGTGAACTTGTCGTTGGCGGCGCTGAAGATGTCGTCGAAGCCACCCAGCTTGATCGGGATGTAGATGATCGCCACCGCGATGACGATGTAGATCAGGGTGTCCTTGACGAACGCGATCAGCGCGGGGGCGCGCAGCCCCGAGGAGTAGGTGTACGCCGCGAGCACACCGAAGGCGATCAGCAGCGGCAGGTCCTTGATGAACCAGTTGGTGTTCTCCCCGCCGCCGACGCCCATCACGTCCAGCACCGCCTGGATGCCCACCAGCTGGAGGGCGATGTACGGCATGGTGGCGAGGATGCCGGTGATCGCGACGGCCAGCGAAAGGCCCTTGGAGCCGAAGCGGCCGCGGACGAAGTCCGAGGTGGTGACGTACCCGTGCTTGTGGGACACCGACCAGAGCCGGGGCAGGAAGGTGAAGATCAGCGGGTAGACCAGGATCGTGTACGGCACCGCGAAGAACCCGGCCGCGCCGGTCGCGTAGATCGCGGCCGGGACGGCGACGAAGGTGTACGCGGTGTACAGGTCGCCGCCGAGCAGGAACCAGGTGATCCAGGTGCCGAAGCTGCGGCCGCCCAGACCCCACTCGTCGAGGTTGTTGGCGTTCTCGGCGGCGCGCCAGCGCGCGGCCAGGAAGCCCATGACCGTGACGGCCGCGAAGAAGAAGATGAAGACGCCGAGCGCGACGCCGTTCACTCCGCCGTTCATGCGGAGTCACCCCCCTTGCGCTCCCGCCGCTCGCGGCGGACCAGGACATAGGCGACCGAGGTCAGCACGGCCGACACCGGCACCCAGAGCATCTGGTACCAGTAGAAGAACGGGATCCCGATCAGGGTCGGCTCGACCTTGCCGTACGAACCGACCCAGAGCATCCCGACAAACGGGGCGATCAGGCACAGAGCGACCACGACGCGGGTGGGCGTCACGACCGGTCTCCTGCCGGGTGAAGCGGACGTGTCTGACATGTGGCGGGCTCCAGTCCCCTCGGTTCATCACCTGCGTCACTGCTGATCACCTGGGTCACAGCTGATCATTTGTGTAATGCGCAGGAAATCTAAGCCCGGGGCCGGGCGTCCGTCACTACCCGTCCGTATATCGGTATGAGAAAGAAAGCCGGTCAGCCGTTCGGGCGCTGCAGGCGCGCCACGAACTTGTAACGGTCCCCGCGGTAGACCGACCGCACCCACTCCACCGGCTCCCCGGACGCGTCCCGCGAGTGCCGCGAGAGCATCAGCATCGGCAGCCCCACATCGGTGCCCAGCAGCCCCGCTTCGCGCGGGGTGGCCAGCGAGGTCTCGATGGTCTCCTCGGCCTCGGCCAGCCGGACGTCGTACACCTCGGCCAGCGCCGTGTAGAGCGAGGTGTACTTCACCAGGCTGCGGCGCAGCGCGGGGAAGCGCTTGGCCGACAGATGGGTGGTCTCGATCGCCATCGGCTCACCGCTGGCCAGTCGCAGCCGCTCGATGCGCAGCACCCGCCCACCGGTGGCGATGTCCAGCAGTCCGGAGAGCCGGTCGTCGGCGGTGACATAGCCGATGTCCAGCAGCTGGGAGGTGGGCTCCAGGCCCTGGGCCTTCATGTCCTCGGTGTACGAGGTGAGTTGCAGCGCCTGGGAGACCTTGGGCTTGGCCACGAAGGTGCCCTTGCCCTGGATCCGCTCCAGGCGCCCCTCGACGACCAGCTCCTGGAGTGCCTGGCGCACGGTGGTGCGCGAGGTGTCGAACTCCGCGGCCAGGGTGCGCTCCGGCGGGACCGGGTTGCCCGGTGGCAGGGTCTCGGTCATCTCCAGCAAGTGGCGCTTGAGGCGGTAGTACTTCGGGACGCGCGCGGTGCGTGTCCCATTGGAGCCGTTGCCGTCGCTCTCGGCCGTCGTCGTGGCCGCCGCTGCCGCCGTTGCCCCCTCGGTGTCCATCGCGCGCCCTTCCGACTCCTGGTCCGCTGCCGTCACCGGCGTCCACCGCCGTCACCGGTCTTCTGAAGTATCCAGCGCCTCACATCGTGGCACGGCCCCGGCTCCGGGCGGTCCGCCGGTCCGGATGTCGGGAAGTGTCGGTCCGGTAACGGAGCCTCCGGTGACTCTTATACACCCTTGACACCCCAAAAGGTCTAGGCCAAAGTGCAGGGCACTGGTCTGGACCATTAAACCGCTGATCCGGCCTTCTGAGGAGAGTGTGCTGTGAAGCGTGGGCTCATAGCGGCGACGGGTGTCGCGGCAATGCTGGTATCCGTCGCGGCCTGTGGGTCCGACGGCGATGACAACAAGGCCGGAGCGGACGGCTTTAAGGGGCAGACGCTCACCGTCTGGGCGATGGACGGCTCCACGCCGGACGGCTGGACGAAGGATGTCAAGGCCGCTTTCGAGAAGAAGACGGGCGCCAAGCTGAAGCTGGAGATCCAGCAGTGGAACGGCATTCAGCAGAAGGTGACCACGGCGCTCTCGGAATCCGACCCGCCGGATGTGCTGGAGATCGGCAACACCCAGACCCCCGCCTACGCGGAGACCGGCGGCCTGGCCGAACTCGATGACCTGAAGAAGTCGATCGGCGCCGACTGGTCGAAGTCGATGAACGACTCCTCGGTCTACGACGGCAAGCAGTACGCCGCGCCGTGGTACGTGGTCAACCGGGTCGTCCTCTACAACAAGAAGATCTGGGCCGAAGCCGGGATCAAGGACACCCCCAAGACCCGTACCGAGTTCTTCAAGGACCTCGACACCATCCAGAAGAAGACCGACGCCGAGCCCATCTACCTGCCGGGCCAGAACTGGTACTTCTTCGACGGGCTGACCGTCGGCACCGGCGCCGACCTGGTGAAGAAGGACGGCGACAAGTGGGTCTCCAACCTCGCCGACCCCAAGGTCGGCAAGGCCATGGACATCTACAAGCAGTACCAGTCCTTCAGCGACGCCCCCAAGGACAAGGACGAGGCCACCCCGCAGCAAGCCGAGGTCTTCGCCAAGGGCAAGACCGGCGCGTTCATCGGCATGGGCTGGGAGGCCGCTCTCTCGATCAAGGCCAACCCGAAGATCGAGAAGGACATCGGCTACTTCACCATCCCGGGCGAGACCGCGGGCAAGCCGGAAGGGGTCTTCCTCGGCGGCTCCAACCTCGCGATCGCCGCGGGCAGCGAGAAGCAGGAACTGGCCAAGGAGTTCCTGAAGATCGCGCTGAATGACACCTACGAGGGACAGCTTGCCAAGGAGGGCGGCGTCATCCCCAACAAGGAGTCGCTCCAGGCGCGGCTCAAGGGCAACCCTGCCGCACAGGCGGCCGCCCCGGCCGCCGCGACCGGCGGCACCACCCCACTGATCCCCGAATGGGCCGCGGTGGAGAACGCCCCGAACCCCGTCAAGACCTATATGACCGCCGTGCTCACCGGTAAGTCGCCCGCCGAGGCGGCCAAGTCGGTCGAGGGCGAGCTGAACAAGCGCCTCAGCCAGGAGCGTTGAGCCCGATGTCGGTAGCGACCGAACGCCAGGACCCCGGCCCGGCGGCGGCCGGGGTCCGCCGGGGCGGGGCGCCGCCGGGCCCCCGCCGCCCGGCCCCGGGCGCCCGCGGGGGCGCACGGCTGCTCGGCGCCGTCCCGTACCTCCTGCTGGTGCCGGCGCTGGCGGTGACCGCCGTGCTGCTGGGCTGGCCGCTGGTCAAGAACGGCCTGCTGTCGTTCCAGAACCTCAATATGCGGCAGCTGATCCAGCACCTCACCGAGTGGAACGGGGTCGACAACTACCGCGAGGCGCTGACCAGCGAGGACTTCTGGCGGGTCACCCTGCGGTCGGTGATCTTCACCACGGTCAACGTGGTGCTGATCATGCTGCTTGGCACCCTGATCGGACTGCTGCTGGCCCGCCTCGGCAGCAAGATGCGGCTGCTGCTCTCGATCGGTCTCGTGCTCACCTGGGCCATGCCGACGATCGCCGCGACCACCGTCTTCCAGTGGCTCTTCGCCACCCGCTTCGGAGTGGTCAACTGGGTGCTGGACGCGCTCGGCTGGCACTCCATGGCGCACTACAACTGGACCGGCGGCCAGTTCTCCACGTTCTTCGTCATCACCGTGCTGATCGTCTGGGGGTCGATCCCCTTCGTGGCGATCAACCTCTACGCCGCGACCACCACCATCCCCGGCGAGCTCTACGAGGCGGCCGCGCTCGACGGCGCCGGCGGCTGGAAGAGCTTCACCTCGGTGACCTTCCCCTTCCTCAAGCCGTTCCTGCTGGCCACGACGTTCCTCGAAGTCATCTGGGTCTTCAAGGCGTTCACCCAGGTCTTCGCGATCAACGAGGGCGGCCCCGACCGGCTCACCGAGACCCTGCCCGTCTACGCCTTCGTCGAGGGCGTCGGCAACCAGCACTACGGGATGGGCGCCGCGATCTCGTTGCTGACCATCGTGGTCCTGCTGGCGCTGACCTCCTACTACCTCCGGATCGTGCTCAGGCAAGAGGAGGACGAGCTGTGAAGCGCTCGCCGCTCGCCCGGCTGTGGCCCAACGCGACCGCCGTCGTGCTCTTTCTCGGCTTCGTGTTCCCCGTCTACTGGATGTTCACCACGGCCCTCAAGCCGACCTCGGACATCATCTCCGAGGACCCGGTGTGGTTCCCGACCGGAGCCACCCTCGAACACTTCCAGAAGGCCATGGACGCCGAGAACTTCTGGACCCTGGTGGGCAACTCGTTCATCGTCACCCTCTCGGCGGTCGGTCTCTCCCTGCTGATCGCGCTGCTCGCCTCGTTCGCCCTGGCCCGGATGCGGTTCAAGGGGCGCCGCGGCTTCCTGCTGACCTTCATGATCGCGCAGATGGCGCCCTGGGAGGTCCTGGTCATCGCCATCTACATGCTGGTGCGCGACGGCGACATGCTGAACAGCCTGCTTCCGCTGACCCTCTTCTACATGGTCATGGTGCTGCCCTTCACCATCCTCACGCTCCGCGCCTTTGTGGCCGCGATCCCCAAGGAGCTGGAGGAGTCGGCGATGGTGGACGGCTGCACCCGTCCGCAGGCGTTCATCCGGGTGATCTTCCCGCTGCTCGCCCCCGGTCTGATGGCCACCTCGCTCTTCGGCTTCATCACGGCCTGGAACGAATTCCCGCTCGTGCTCATCCTGAACAAGGACCCGGGCGCCCAGACGCTTCCGCTGTGGCTGTCCAGCTTCCAGACCGCCTTCGGCGACGACTGGGGTGCCACCATGGCTGCGGCGTCGCTGTTCGCCATCCCGATCCTCCTCCTGTTCCTGTTTCTGCAACGCAAGGCGGTCGGTGGGCTCACTTCCGGCGCTGTGAAGGGATGATCCCGGTTTATGACGACCCTGGCACACGACTCGGCCACCCTGACCCGTGACGCGCTCACCGTCCTCCAGCCCGGCTTCACCGGCACCACCGCCCCGGACTGGGTGCTGCGGCGGCTCGGCGAGGGGCTTGCCTCCGTCGGCCTGTTCGGCCGGAACATCGCCACCCCCGAGCAGCTGGGCGCCCTCACCGCCCAGCTGCGCGCCGAACGTGACGACGTCCTGGTGGCCATCGACGAGGAGGGCGGCGATGTCACCCGGCTCGAGGTCCGCACCGGCTCCTCCTTCCCCGGCAATCTGGCGCTCGGCGCCGTCGACGACCCGGAGCTGACCCGCGCCGTCGCCCGCGAACTGGGCCGCCGCCTCGCCGAGTGCGGCGTCAACCTCAACTGGGCGCCGTCCGCCGACGTCAACTCCAACCCCGACAACCCCGTCATCGGCGTGCGCTCCTTCGGTGCCGAGCCGGAGCTCGTCGCCCGGCACACCGCCGCGTACGTCGAGGGCCTTCAGGGCGCCGGGGTGGCCGCCTGCACCAAGCACTTCCCCGGCCACGGCGACACCGCCGTCGACTCCCACCACGCCCTGCCGCGCATCGACGCCGGGCTCGACACCCTGACCGGCCGCGAACTGGTGCCCTTCCGCGCCGCCGTCGCCGCCGGGACCAAGGCCGTGATGAGCGCGCACATCCTGCTGCCCGCGCTCGACCCCGACCTGCCCGCCACCCTCAGCCCCGCCGCGCTGCACGGCCTGCTGCGCCGGCCGGTGGCCGACGGCGGACTCGGCTTCGACGGGCTGATCGTCACCGACGGCATGGAGATGCGGGCCATCGCCGACGCGTACGGCATCGAACGCGGCAGCGTCCTGGCCATCGCCGCGGGCGCCGACGCCATCTGCGTGGGCGGCGGACTCGCCGACGAGGACACCGTGCTGCGGCTGCGCAATGCGCTGGTCACCGCCGTCATCGAGGGGCGGCTGGCGGAGGAGCGGCTGGCCGGGGCGGCGGCGCGGGTGCGCGCCCTGGGGGAGTGGACACGGCGCTCCGGAGGACCGCGCGCCGCGCACGGCATCGAGCCCGCCGCGGGGGTCGGGCTCGCCGCCGCGCGCCGGGCGCTCAGGGTCACCCCGGCTGGGACCCCGTACGAGCCGGTGACCGGACCCGCCTATGTGGCCGCCTTCACCCCGGCGGCCAACATCGCCGTCGGCGACGAGACCCCCTGGGGCGTCGGCGCCGAACTGGCCCGGCTGCGCCCCGGTACCGGGGCCGCCACCTACGGGCGGCAGGACACCGACACCCTGGGCGTCCAGGGCCTGATCGAAAATGTGCTCGACACCGCGGGGGACCGTAGGATCGTCGCTGTGGTCCGCGATGTCCACCGCCACCCCTGGATGGCCGACGCGCTGGACGCCCTGCTCACCGCCCGGCCGGAGACGGTCGTCGTGGAGATGGGGGTGCCCCAGGCGCCGCCCGCCGGGGCGCTGCACATCGCGACCCACGGCGCCGCCCGGGTGTGTGGACGGGCGGCCGCGGAAGTGATCGTCGGCAACGGCGCCGGTGACCACCTCGGGGACTGAACTCCTCAGCCCCCTCGGCCCAGCCCGGCACTTTAGCCACCTGGAGGCACCCAGCATGTCCGCCACGACGACGGCCCAGCGCAGCGACCAGCCGGGCCGGATCATGTCCGGCGAGATGGCCGAGCAGCCCGCCGTGCTGCGCCGCATCCTCGAGCAGGGCGCCCCGAGGATCCGCGAGGTCGCGGAGCGGATCGCCGCCCGCAACCCGCGCTTCGTCCTGCTCACCGCCCGGGGCACCTCGGACAACGCGGCGCTGTACGCCAAGTACCTGCTCGAAGTGTTGCTGGGCAAGCCGTGCGGGCTGACCTCCATGTCCACCACCACCGCGTACGGCGCGCGGCCTGACCTCACCGACGTCCTGGTGATCACCGTCAGCCAGTCCGGCGGCTCCCCGGACCTGGTGTCGTCCACCGAGGCCGCCCGCGCGGCCGGTGCGATCACCCTCGCGGTGACCAACAACGCCGACTCGCCGCTCGCGGCCGTCTCCGAATTCCACGTCGACGTCCTGGCCGGGCCGGAGAAGGCGCTGCCCGCGACCAAGACCTACACCGCCGAACTGCTCGCCCTCTACCTCTTCGTGGAGGGGCTGCGCGGCGGCGACGGCGCGGCCGCCAAGGTGCTGCCCGACCTCGCCCAGCAGATCCTCGACCGCCAGGACGAGGTCCGGCAGCTCGCGGCGCGCTACCGCTTCGCCGAGCGGATGGTCCTCACCTCCCGGGGCTACGGCTATCCGACCGCCAAGGAAGCCGCCCTGAAGCTGATGGAGACCAGCTACATCCCGGCGCTCTCCTACTCCGGCGCCGATCTGCTGCACGGCCCGCTGGCCATGGTCGACAACATCTCGCCGGTGATCGCCATCGTCACCGAGGGCAAGGGCGGCCAGGCGCTGCGGCCGGTCCTGGAGCGGCTGCGCGGCCGGGGCGCGGACCTCGTCGTCATCGGCGGCGCGGCAGAGGTGGAGCGGGCCTCGGCGGGGTTCGCCCTGCCGACGGACGGGGTCGCCGAGGAGGTCCAGCCGATCCTGGAGATCCTGCCGCTGCAGATGCTGGCGTACGAGGTGACGATCGCGCGCGGGCAGGACCCGGACGCGCCGCGGGCGCTGGCGAAGGTGACGGAGACCCGCTGAGCCCTGCGGCGGGCCCGCTGAAAGATGGGCTCCCGCCGCCCTCCGAGGGGCGCGGGAGCCCTTTTGGCGCCCTGGTAACCCTTGCAGCGCTTGTGTGATACCCGCGGGCCGCGGCGCCAGGGCGGGACCCTCAACCCGCCCGGCACCGCAGCCCGGAGTTGGGCCGGCCGAGCGGCCGACCTGAGGGCTCCCGGGCAGTCAGGGCAGAGCGCTCCGGGGCCCTCGATCCGCCCTCCTGTGCGGGGAGAGCGGAAGATCGCAGTGCTCGATATTCTGGACTAGACCACTGCTCTCTGTCCATGCTTATGCGCGAATAGGCTAATCGGCCGATGAGGGTAGGCTCACAACGTGCCCTCCATGAACGACCTCGTCCGCCAGCACACCGCACTCGACGATTCCGATCTCGAGTGGCTGCACCTGCTGGTCTCGGAGTGGCAGCTGCTCTCGGACCTCTCGTTCGCCGATCTGGTGCTGTGGGTCCCCACCAGTGACGGCACCCGCTATGTCTCCGTGGCCCAGATGCGGCCGAACACCGGACCCACCTCCTACCAGGACGACATGGTCGGCCATCTCGTCCCCCGCGGCCGCCGCCCCATGCTGGACGCCGCCCTGGACGAGGGCCGGATCGTCCGGGAGGGCGACCCCGAGTGGCGCGAGGAGGTGCCGGTCCGGGTGGAGTCCATCCCGGTCCGGCGGGAGAGCCGGGTCCTCGGCGTGATCGCGCGGAACACCAATCTGCTGACCGTACGGACCCCCAGCCGACTGGAGCTGACCTATCTCCAGAGCGCGTCCGACCTCGCCCAGATGATCGCCGCGGGATCGTTTCCGTTCCCCAACCAGCAGGTCGACATGGACGCCTCACCGCGCGCGGGCGACGGGCTGATCCGGCTCGACGCGGACGGGGTGGTCCAGTACGCGAGCCCCAACGCGCTCTCCGCCTACCACCGGCTGGGCCTCGCCGCCGATCTCGTCGGCCACCACCTGGGCAGGACCACCGCCGAACTCGCCCCGGTGCGCGGCCCGGTGGACGAGGCGCTGGTCAAACTGGCCAGCGGCTGGGCGCCCAGGGAGTTCGAGGTCGAGGGCGGCGACGGGGTCATCCAGCTGCGGGCCATTCCGCTCAAGCCCAAGGGGCTGCACATCGGCTCGCTGGTGCTGCTGCGGGACGTCACCGAACTGCGCCGCCGCGAGCGCGAGTTGATCACCAAGGACGCCACCATCCGGGAGATCCACCACCGGGTGAAGAACAACCTCCAGACAGTGGCTGCCCTGTTGCGGCTCCAGGCCCGCCGGATGGACTCGGCGCAGGGGCGGGAGGCGCTCAACGAGGCGGTGCGCAGGGTCGGCTCGATCGCCATCGTCCACGAGACCCTTTCGCAGAACCTCGACGAGCGGGTCGAGTTCGACGACATAGCCGACCGGGTGCTGGCGATGGTGGCCGAGATAGCGCCCGGCAAGGTGACCGGCCGCCGCACCGGGCGGTTCGGCATCCTCGACGCCGAGGTGGCCACCCCGCTGTCCATGGTCCTCACCGAGGTGTTGCAGAACGCGCTGGAGCACGGCTTCGGGCCGGGGGAGCAGGGCACGGTCGAGGTCTCGGCGGTGCGCGGGGGCAGCGGTGAGGAGAGTCGGCTGGTGGTGGTCGTCCAGGACGACGGGCGCGGGCTGCCGGAGGGGTTCGACCCGCAGCGGGCCGGAAACCTGGGGCTGCAGATCGTCCGCACCCTGGTGGAGGGGGAGCTGGGCGGGACGTTCGACATGCTGCCCGCGCCGGAGCGCGGCACCCGGGTGATGCTGGACTTCCCGGTGGGTGCGGAGAAGCACTGATGTGCGGTTTTCCGCGTCGTCATCGGGTGTCCGCGTCGTCACCGGGATGGTGAAGAGACCGGAAAGTGAGCATGGAACGCGCGCCCGGAAAGCACTGAGCCCCGGACCCATCCGGTCCGGGGCTCAAAGCTCATGATGCTGTGCGCATGGGGGTTACTACGCGCTGCGGCTCGGGGGCCACGGGGTGCGGGCTTCAGGCGCTGGCGTTGCGTGCCCGGTTGCGAGCGGCACGGCGCTTCATGGCGCGGCGCTCGTCTTCGCTCATTCCACCCCAGACGCCGGAGTCCTGGCCGGACTCAAGCGCCCACTGCAGGCACTGCTCCATGACGGGGCAGCGGCGGCAGACGGCCTTGGCTTCCTCGATCTGCAGCAGCGCAGGACCGGTGTTGCCGATGGGGAAGAACAGCTCGGGGTCTTCCTCGCGGCAAACGGCGTTGTGACGCCAGTCCATGGCTGCTCCATCTCCTCGTATTGCGGGCTCGTTGCTTGTGAATGTGAACGCTTTCACGAATCCCCCCGCAAGGGCAGGGCTGCCGAACCAGTTGGGGCTGGTGCGGTCCTGTGGGATGAGGAGGGGGTTCGGGCTCTCAAGGGGGCCCTTCAGAAGGCCGTCCCGATCGCCAAGAAGAGACTCGCAAACCTCGGCGACGGATACAACCCCTTCCGGAAAGTTTTTTTTGATTCCTTGGTGTCGGCTCGGTCACAGCCGTACTTCCGGTGGGTGGAGTCCAGGGTAAACGTTCGACTGGAAGGACTTTTTGCGGTCTCACTCACACAATCACACGCAGTGCACGGCGTACGCCTGTGAACGTCACGCTCGTACGCAGTCCCAGATGGTCACCGTCCATCTGGAACGGCAGTGGCGCCTGGGATTGCAAGGTGAAGTCCGTCAGATCGTGGAGCGCTACCACATGCTTGCCGCGGGGTCCGCGCTGGGGGGTCGACATCAGCAGCTGGGTCGCGTAGCGGGTCATCGCCGGGGCCGAAAGCTTGGCGAGTCCCAGCACGTCGAGGGCGGTGTCGAAGGACGCCTGGGGCGCCGCGTAGACCGGGCGGTTGCCCAGGAAGGTCCACGGGGAGGTGTTGCAGACTATCGACAGCGCGAGCTCCTCGATCGGGTCCTCGCCCGGCCGCCCGATCGTGACGGTGCCCTGCCGCCGGTGCGGCTCCCCCATGAACTGCCGCACCATCTGACGTATGTAGAGGGCGTGGGTGGAGCGCTTGCCGCGCTCGCGCTGCTGCTCGACCCGGCCGATGACGCTCGCGTCGAAGCCGAGCCCGGCGCAGAAGGTGAACCAGCGGGCCGGGACCGCCTCGTCCCGGGTGCCCGGAGTGCCGCCCGCGAGCCCGAGGCCCACGGTGCGCTCGGTGCCGTCTCTCAACGCGTCCAGCAGGGCGCCGGTCGCCTCGACGGCGTCGTTGGGCAGCCCGAGCGCGCGGGCGAAGACATTGGTGGAGCCGCCGGGCACGACCGCGAGCCGGGGCAACTCCTGGGGGGCGGGGCCATGGTGCAGCAGTCCGTTGACGACTTCGTTGACGGTGCCGTCGCCGCCGAACGCCACGACCAGTTCATGAGTGCCCCCGTCGACCGCCCGCCGGGCCAGGTCGCGGGCGTGCCCCCGGTACTCCGTGGTCGCCACGTCCAGCTTCAGATCGCTGGCGAGCGCGTGGAACAGAACATCCCGGGTGCGGGCACTGGTGGTGGTTGCTGCCGGGTTGACCACGAGGAGCGCGCGCATGCGCGCCAGCCTACCTATCCGGGACGACCGGCCGTAGGGGGGTAGGGCCCGGACGCCTTGAGGACGGCTAGGCTGCGGGGGTGAGCAGTAGGAAGTCCGCCACGGCGAAGTCCGCGAAGAAGGCGCAGAGTGCGCAGAGGGCCACGGCGCGGAAGGCTACGGCGCGGCCGGACGCCGGGACCGCCAAGCCGACTGACGCGGCCAAGCCGACTGACGCGGCGAAGGCGGCCGACGCCACCGGTGCCGCCGACGCCACCGGTGCGGTGCCCACCGGGCCCCGCCCCGCGCGGCTGACCGCCGCCGCGGTGCTGGCCGCCGCGGAGGGCGTGGTGCTGCTGGGCTTCGGCGTCTACGTCCTGATCATGGGGCTGACCGGGAACCCGGAGAGCCCCCAGCAGGCGGAGATGCTCGGGGTCACGGTGCTGGCGCTGGCCCTGCTGCCGCTGCTGGCGGCCCGTGGACTGTGGCTGCGCCGCCGCTGGAGTCGCGGCCCCGCGACGATCACCCAGCTGATGGCGCTGCCGGTGGCCTGGACGCTGGTGCAGAACGGCGGCGGGCTGATCGCCGCCGGAGTGGCCATCGCCCTCGCGGCCCTCGCCGTCCTGGCGCTGCTGATCAACCCAACGGCAACCGAGGCCCTGGGCATCGGCCCCCGCGACGCATAGCGGGTTTCCGCCTGCGGCGGGCTCTCCCCTCCCCGCCCCTTCCCGAAACTGGGGCCCCGCCCCAGCCCCCGGACGGGGCTCCGCCCCAGACCGCGTGCCGGGGTTGGGTTCCTTCTCGCGGTGTCGGTGTGTGGCTGGCGTGGGGTGGGGCTCTGTCTTCCAGATCCGGGGGTGGGGTTGCGGCCCAGGCGCCGCGACTGCGGCCCCGCCCCTGGCTCCCGGGCAGGGGCCCTGTGCCTGACTCCGTGCCGGGGAGCGGCCTTCCTGCGGTGTCGTGGTGCGGCTCCGCCGTGGGGTGGGGCTCTGTCTTCCAGATCCGGGGGTGGGGTTGTGCCCCAGGCGCCGTGACTGCGGCCCTGCCCCTGGCTCCCGGGCAGGGGCCCTGTGCCTGACTCCGTGCCGGGGAGCGGCCCCTTCCTGCGGTGTCGTGGTGCGGCTCCGCCGTGTGGTGGGGCTCTGCCCCAGGCCCCGGATCGGGATTCCGCTCTAGGCTCCTGATCGGGGCTCGGCCCCTTCCCCGTGGCATCGGTATGCGGCTCCGCCCCAGGCCCTGGGGCGGGTTCCGTTGCAAACCTCCGGGCCGGGGGCCGCGCCGAAACCCCGGGTCGGGGGCCCGGCTCCTTCCGCGCGGTAGCGGGATGGGGCTCTGCCGCGTGGTGGGGGCGGAGCCCCTGGGGCCGGGAAGGGGCGGGGAGGGGAACGACCCGCCGGGGCCCGCAGCGCTCGCTACTCCTCGACCAGCAGCTTGTCGCGCAGCTGCGCGAGAGTGCGGGCCAGCAGGCGGGAGACGTGCATCTGGGAGATGCCGACCTCCTGCGCGATCTGCGACTGCGTCATATTGCCGAAGAAGCGCAGCAGCAGGATCTTCTTCTCGCGCGGTGGCAGATCCTCCAGCAGGGGCTTCAGCGATTCGCGGTACTCGACGCCCTCCAGCGCCTCGTCCTCCGCGCCGAGGGTGTCGGCGACGGCCGGGGACTCGTCGTCCGTGTCCGGGACGTCCAGGGACAGGGTGCTGTACGCGTTCGCGGACTCCAGCCCCTCCAGCACCTCCTCCTCGGAGATGGACAGGTGCTGGGCCAGCTCATGGACGGTCGGGGCGCGGCCATGGCGCTGGGAGAGCTCCGCGGTGGCCGTGGTCAGCGACAGTCGCAGCTCCTGGAGCCGGCGCGGCACCCGCACCGCCCAGCCCTTGTCGCGGAAGTGGCGCTTGATCTCGCCGACGACCGTGGGTGTCGCATAGGTGGAGAACTCCACACCGCGGTCCGGGTCGAACCGGTCCACGGACTTGATCAGTCCGATGGTGGCGACCTGGGTCAGGTCGTCCAGCGGTTCACCGCGGTTGCGGAAGCGCCGGGCCAGGTGCTCCACCAGCGGCAGATGCATGCGCACGAGGTGGTTGCGCAGCTCGGCCCGCTCGGTGGAGCCCTCGGGCAGCTGTCGCAGCTCGGCGAACATCGCCCGTGCGCCACTCCGGTCCTGCGGATCGTGCTGCTGATGCACCTGCTCGTGCTGATCCATGTGGTCCGCCCGCTCTGGTCGGTCTCCTGCCGCCTCCGAGTCCGCGGGATGCGGCCGGGCCGGCGGGTGCGGGATGGCCGGGGTACCTACTCCCCGCGATGATGCAGTGCTCACGGAGCCCCCTTGTTCCGTCACGGCTGTCCGGGGCCGGCGCCGCGCTCCTTGTACAGGCTGATGCTGACCGTTCGGTCCTCGGCCACCGTGGAGTCCACCTTGCCCGCCAGCGCGGAGAGCACCGTCCAGGCGAAGGTGTCGCGCTCGGGGGCGCGACCGTCGGTGGTGGGAGCCGAGACGGTCACCTGGAGTGCGTCGTCGATCAAGCGGAAGACGCAGCTCAGCACGGAGCCGGACACGGCTTGTTGCAGCAGGATCGCGCATGCCTCATCGACGGCGATGCGCAGATCCTCGATTTCGTCGAGGGTGAAGTCCAAGCGGGCTGCCAGGCCGGCGGTGGCCGTCCGCAGCACCGACAGATAGGCACCCGCAGCGGGCAGCCGGACTTCCACGAAGTCCTGGGTCCCGGGCTCGCCTGCGATCTGGGACACCCTCACCTCCAAGGTGACACAAGCTAATTGAGCTGAGCTGATTGGAGCGTCGGCCCCGAACCCTTATGGTGGAGGGTGATACGGGTCGGCGCTGTATGTACTTTGGCTGCGACGCTATCGCGATCTGCGGTTCGGTGTCGCCCGGACGATGCACGGCCCCCATCACGGGTGAACCCCGGCCCACAAGGCCGCGATATCACTCATAGTAAGCACATGAGTACGCAGCGTGGCTAGAGGGTTTGCGGTCTCAATTCGAAAGAGATGTCGCCTCACTCAGAAAATCGCTGGTCATGGCGGTGCCCATGGCCTGAGCGGCTAGCGCTCGCAGCGGCTCTTTCGAGAGCCTGCGCACCGTCCATTCGTCCATTGCCTCCGCACCGATCGCGGCGTAGAAGCCGATCGCGGGCTCGTTCCAGTCGAGCACCGACCATTCGAAACGGGCATAGCCCCGCTCCACGCAGATCCGCGCCAGCTCGGCGAGCAGCGCCTTGCCGTGGCCGCCCCCGCGGGCCCGCGGGGTGACGTACAGGTCCTCCAGATACACGCCATGGGTGCCCGTCCAGGTGGAGAAGTTACGGAACCACAGGGCGAACCCCACCGGACCGGAGGGCTCTCCGGCGCCACCGGCCTCCTCGGCGATCAGCGCGAACACCGCGGGATGCGCCCCGAAGAGCGCCTCGCGCAGCTGCTCCTCGGTGGCCTTCGCCTCCTGCGGAGCCCGCTCGTAGTCCGCCAGCTCGCGGATCATCGCATGGATCGCCGGAACGTCGGACGGCTTGGCTGATCGGATCATGTGGTGAAGGCTAGCGGGCCGCGCCGGCAAACGCGGCAGTCGATCTCCGACATTGCGCGGAAAACGCCAAGACCGGGGCGTCCACGGCCCGGGACGCACCCTGCGCGGGCCGCCCCTCACTCCACGTTGAACCGACATCTCACCCCACGATGAGCTGATCCACGAAGCACCAGCGCCAGTCCTCGCCCTCCTCGAAGCTGCGCATCACCGGATGGCCGGTCTGCTCGAAGTGATGGGTGGAGTGCTGGTACGGCGAGGAGTCGCAGCAGCCCACATGGCCACACACCAGACACTTCCGCAGCTGGACCGGGTGGCTGCCGACCGCCAGGCATTCGGGACAGGTGTCGGACCGCGGCTCGGGCTCGGGACGCGGCAGTGCGGGAACATGCGGGCACTCGTTCATGATTGCCAGACTAAAACGCCGCAGTAGCGGAGCACATGGACGACCGTCGGGACGGCCGACGGAGACAGGGCCGGACGATGGACGTATTGCCGTTGTTGATGCTGGTCGCGGGCAGCGCGGTGGTCGCGGGCGCGGCGCGCCGGACCCCGGTGCCCGCGCCGCTGCTGCTGGTCACGGTCGGGCTTGTCGTCTCGTACCTGCCCGGGGTGCCGGACTACACGCTGGACCCGCATATCGTGCTGCCCCTGGTGCTGCCGCCGCTGCTGCACAGCGCCGCGCTGGACAGCTCGTACCTCGACCTGCGGGCCAATCTGCGGCCGATCGCGCTGCTCTCCGTCGGGTATGTGCTCTTCGCGACGGTCGCGGTCGGCGCGGTCGCCCATCTGCTGATCCCGCAGCTGCCGCTGACCGCCGCCCTCGTGCTGGGCGCGGTGATCGCGCCGCCGGACGCCGTGGCCGCCAGCGCCATCGCCCGCCGGATCGGGCTGCCCTCCCGGCTCACCACGCTCCTCCAGGGCGAGTCCCTGTTCAACGACGCGACCGCGATCACCGCCTACCGGGTGGCGGTGGCCGCGGCCGTGGGGGAGGGCATCAGCTGGGCCGAGGGTCTGCGGGAGTTCGCCTTCGCGGCCATCGGCGGCGTCGTGGTCGGTCTGATCCTGATGGTGCCGCTGCACTGGCTGCGCATCCGGCTGCGGGACCCGCTGCTCCAGAACACCCTCTCGCTGCTCATCCCCTTCGTCGCGTACGCCGTCGCCGAGCAGGTCGAGGCGTCGGGCGTGCTGGCCGTCGTGGTGGTCGGGCTCTATCTCGGACATCACTCCTGGCAGGTCGACTTCGCCACCCGGCTCCAGGAATCGGCGGTCTGGCGCATGATCGACTTCGTTCTGGAGTCGGCGGTGTTCGCGCTGATCGGGCTGCAACTGCGGGTCGTGATGGGCGGCCTGGGGGAGTACGGGGCGGGCGAGGCCGCCTGGTACGCGGCCGTCGTCTTCCTGGCCGTGGTGGCCGCCCGCTACGTCTGGGTCTTCCCGTCGACCTTCGTGCCGCGGATGCTCTTCCCCGGAATCCGCGAGCGCGAGCCCGGCACCAACTGGACCGCGCCGGTCATCGTCGGCTGGGCCGGGATGCGCGGCGTGGTCTCGCTGGCCATCGCCTTCTCGATCCCGGAGACCGTGCACGGCGGTGCCCCCTTCCCGGCCCGCAATCTGATCCTCTTCCTGACCTTCACCACCGTCATCGGCACCCTGGTGATCCATGGGCTCACCCTGCCGTCCCTGATCCGGCTGCTCGGGCTGCCCGGCCGCGACCCCCACGCCGAGACCCTTGCCGAGGCCCAGGCGCAGAACACGGCGTCGCTGGCCGCCGAGCGGCGGCTGGCGGAACTGCTCGCCGATGAGCGCAACGCCCTGCCGTCGCCGCTCGCCGACCGGCTGCGCACGGTGCTGGAGCAGCGCCGCAACGCCGTGTGGGAGCGGCTGGGCGCGGTCAACGAGGTGACCGGCGAATCGGCGGACGAGACCTATCGGCGGCTGGCCCGGGAGATGATCGAGGCCGAGCGTGCGGTCTTCGTGGACCTGCGGGAGGCCCGGCGGATCGACGAGGAGATGCTGCGGTCGCTGCTGCGGCGGCTGGACCTGGAGGAGGCGGCGCTCTACCGGGAGGGCGCCACGGAGGACGGGGCCTGAGCGCGGGGCCCTCCGCGGCCGTGCTTGCGCGCGGCGCGCTTCCTTAAGGGCGCGCTCTGTACGTCCCCGCCCCTGAGCGTCCCTGTCCCTGAGCGTCCTACTTGAGCCGTTCGTGGATTCTTTCGCGCATCGCAGCCATCGTGAAGCCGCGCGGATCCACCTTGCCCGGCTGCCATTCGAGGTGGCCGATCACCGAGCGCTCGGTCCAGCCGTGATGGCGGCACACGGCCGCCGCCGCGCGCGCGATCGCGTCCAGCTGTTCCTCGGGCCACGGGTCCTCGCCATCGCCCAGGTTCTCGCATTCGAAGCCGTAGAAGGCGCGGTTCCCGTCGGTGTTCGCCTCGTTGTCCCGCGGGAGGGCCTTCTCGGCGATCACCGCCCGCAGGACGTCGTCGTCGCCCAGCCCGGCGTGGTTGGCGCGGCCGTAACCGACCAGGTGGACGCCGCCGTCCTTGGCGATCACGCCGTGGCACAGCGGGCCGGGCAGCCCCTCGTAGCCGTCCCGGCAGATCTCCACGGTCTCCTCGGTGCCGGAGGTGACGGTGTGGTGGATCATCACCCCGTGCACCGAGCCCCATGGCCCCTTGTGGTTCCGGTTGTGGTGCTGCCAGTCGCCGACCTGCGTGACCTGCAAGCCCTCGTTCGTGAGCGCCGCCAGGAAGTCCCCCGCGGACATGGGTGAGGCCATGCCCCGCCTCCGTTCTGGTCCGGTGGCGGGCCCCGGTCGCGGCCCGCCTCGTTCACTTGTTTGCTTACCCGTCGCACCTCCATAAACACATGGGGTGAGGGGTTATAGGGGGCGCGTTATCGTGCGGACCGGTTCATCCGTACGACCTCGCAACCGGTTCATTCCGTACCGTACGACCTCGCAACAGGAGACTCACCGCACCATGGACTACCAGGCAGTGCTGGAGGAGGTCGCGGCCCATGTGAAGCCGCAGGTCGGCCGGGGGCGGGTGGCCCAGTACATCCCGGCGCTCGCCTCGGTGGACGCGGAGCGCTTCGGGATCGCCCTCGCGGACGTCGACGGCCATGTCGCCGGGGTCGGCGACTGGGAGCGGCCCTTCTCGATGCAGTCCATCTCCAAGGCGTTCAGCCTCGGGCTCGTCCTCGCCGAGGACGGCGAGAAGCTGTGGCGGCGGGTCGGCCGGGAGCCCTCGGGCAACCCCTTCAACTCCCTGGTGCAGCTGGAGTACGAGCACGGCATCCCGCGCAATCCGTTCATCAACGCCGGGGCGCTCGTGGTCACCGACCGGCTGCACACCCTTACGGGCGACGCCAGCACCACCATGCTGGACTTCCTGCGCGCCGAGAGCGGCAACCCGGACCTCGCCTTCGACCAGGAGGTGGCCGCCTCCGAGACGGCCCATGGCGACCGCAATGCCGCCCTCGCCCACTTCATGGCCGGTTACGGCAACCTCGACAACCCCGTGCCGACCGTTCTGGAGCACTACTTCTGGCAGTGCTCGATCGAGATGAGCTGCCGCGATCTCGCCCTGGCGGGTGGCTTCCTCGCCCGCCACGGGCTGCGCGCGGACGGCTCGCGGCTGCTGTCGCGCAGCGAGGCCAAGCGGGTCAACGCGGTCATGCTCACCTGCGGTACGTACGACGCGGCGGGCGACTTCGCGTACCGTGTCGGGCTGCCCGGCAAGAGCGGGGTCGGTGGCGGCATCGTCGCGGTGGTGCCGGGGCGCTGCACGCTGTGCGTCTGGAGCCCCGGGCTTGACGCGCGCGGCAACTCGGTGGCGGGGGTGGCGGCTCTGGACCACTTCACGACGCTGACGGGCTGGTCCGTCTTCTAGCCGCCTGCGGCGCCCCTTGGCGTGGGCGTCCGGGCGGAGGTGGCGCTCGGGCTGGTGTGGCGGGAGCATGGAGAGTAGTGGTGGTGAGCAGGAGGTGTACCGCCAATGCAGCACGAGATGCGCGCCGAATACGAGGAGGGCAGCTCCGGGCGGGTCGCGGGCGCGCCGGTCAAGATCTGGCACATGGTCCGCGGGAACGGGACGACCGCGATGTGCGGGCGGGAGCTGGACCCGGACGCCGAGACCCAGGGCGCCGATCTGTGGGCCACCGGCGACGCGGGGCCCTTCTGCCACTCCTGCGGCGCGATGTATCTGCGCGAGGTCCCTTGAGTGCCCTGAGCGTCTTGAGCGAGTACCGGGAGCGGAGGGCGCTGATCGGCCACGGCGCCGTCGTGTGGACCCGTACGGCTGGCACCGGGCCGCAGCGGGTGCTCCCCGACGGCTGTACGGATCTGATCTGGAGCGAGGCGGGACCCGGACCGGACGGCGAGCTGCTGGTCGCGGGGCCGGACACCCGTGCGCACCTGGCCCCGGGCGCACCGGGCAGCCGGGCCGTGGGGCTGCGGTTCGCCCCCGGTACGGGCCCTGCCGTACTGGGCGTACCGGCGCATGAACTGCGCGATCTGCGGGTCCCGTTGGCCGCTCTCTGGCCGGGCGCGGAGGTCCGGCGGCTGGCCGAGCTGATCGCCGCCGGGCGGACGGCCCCGGGCCGCCTTCTGGAGGAGGCCGCCCTGGGGCGGCTGCGGACGGCGGAACCCCTCGATCCGGTGCTTGCCGCGATCGTCGCGGGGGTCTCGCACGGGACGGGAGTGGCCGGGATCGCCGCCGCCGTGGGCCTGGGGGAGCGGCAGCTGCACCGCCGCTCCCTCGCCGCGTTCGGCTACGGCCCCAAGACGCTGGGCCGGGTGCTCCGGCTGAACCGGGCCCTGGACCTGGCGCGCACCGGCCTCCCCTTCGCGGAGGTCGCGGCCACGGCGGGCTACGCCGACCAGGCCCATCTCGCCCGCGACGTCAGGGCGCTGACGGGAGTGCCCCTGGGACGTCTGCTCAGAGTGCCGTAGAGCCGCGGACCGCCGACCGCGACCCGGTGGTCACCTCTGGGCGGACCTTCCGGCCGGGTCACCTTCCAGCGGCAGCGGCAGCCGTAGCCGGGGGAGGCTCAAGCGCACCGGACGGGAGGCGAGCCCTAAGCGAACAAGTCGACGCCGTTGCCGTCGGGGTCGAGGACCGTCGCGTAGCGCTGGCCCCAGGGCGCGTCCCACGGCTCCAGTTTGCCGGGCACCCCCGCCCCCACGAGGTCCTGGTACGTCTTGTCCACGTCGGCCGGGCCGTCGCAGGCGAAGGCGAGCCCCACCTGGTGGGAGCCGGTCGGTGGCGTCCACTCCGGGTCGAAGGAGCGCACCGTCGCGACGGTGTCCCACATCAGCCGCGCGCCGCCGGGCAGGGCGGCCTCGACATGGGGCTCGGTGTCGGCGTCGGCCGGGATGTCGAGGCCGAGACGGCGGTAGAAGGCGAGGGAGGCGGCCATGTCGGCGACGACCAGGCCGATGGCGTCGAATCGTGCTGTCATACGGGCAGCGTAGGGAGCGCCCGGGCGGTCGGTCTTGAACGAATCGGACGTCGGGCGGGGGCCGGAAGCGTCGGGGGCGTGAGGGGCTTCAGAGGGGTCAGGGGTGTCAGGGGCGCCCTCAGGGGCAGTGGATGACCTGGCCCGCGTACGACAGGTTGCCGCCGAAGCCGAAGAGCAGCACCGGGGCGCCGGAGGCCACCTCGCCGCGCTCGACCAGCTTGGAGAGGGCGAGCGGAATGCTGGCCGCCGAGGTGTTGCCGGACTCCACCACATCGCGGGCGATCACCGCGTTGACGGCGCCCAGCTTGCGGGCGACGGGTTCGATGATCCGCAGATTGGCCTGGTGCAGTACGACACCGGCCAGGTCCTCCGGGGAGATCCCGGCCCGTTCGCACACCTCCCGCGCGATCGGCGGCAGATGGGTGGTGGCCCAGCGGTAGACCGTCTGGCCCTCCTGCGCGAAGCGGGGCGGTGTGCCCTCGATACGGACCGCGCCGCCCATCTCCGGGACCGAGCCCCACACCACCGGCCCGACGCCCGGCCGCTCGGCGGCCACCACCACGGCCGCGCCCGCGCCGTCGCCGGTCAGTACGCAGGTGGAGCGGTCGGTCCAGTCGGTGGCCGCGCTGAACTTCTCCGCGCCGATCACCAGGGCCGCGCCGGCCGCCCCGGCCCGGATGGTGTGGTCGGCGGTGGCGAGGGCGTGGGTGAAGCCCGCGCACACCACATTGAGGTCCATGGTGGCGGGGCGGGCCAGCCCGAGCCGGGCGGCGACCCGGGCCGCCATATTGGGGCTGCGGTCGATCGCCGTACAGGTGGCGACGAGCACGAGGTCGATGTCGGAGGGGGCGAGCCCACTGTGGGCCAGCGCCTTGGCGGCGGCCGCCGCGGCCATCTCGTCGACCGTCTCGTCGGCGCGGGCGAGGTGGCGGGTGCGGATGCCCACCCGGCTGCGGATCCACTCGTCGCTGGTGTCGACCATGGCCGCGAGGTCGTCGTTGCCGAGCACTTTCGCGGGCTGGTAGTGGCCGAGAGCCAGTACGTGCGAGCCGGTCATCGGTCATCCCCTTAGCGCCAGTGTCGACGTATCCGCGCAATGTTGCGGAGATCTCGACGGACAGTCTGCGGTGTGCCCAGTCTTGAGGGGAGCAGACGTGCCGCGCGCTCGGGTTACTCACCAATCTTGGGCGCCAAGATCTGGAGTTCCCGGCCTTTCCCCGGCGGGTGCCGAGGGGTGCGGCGGACGGGAATGACGCCGACGGCGATGACGCGAACGGGAATGACCGCTGACCGTGGCTCAGGAGAGCTGGCCGTCGTAGTCCGGGAGCTTGAAGGACTTCTCGGCGTGGCCACCGGTGAGGTCGGTGGGGCTGTTGCCGATGTTGGCGATGATCGTGTAGCCGTTCTTCTCGATCTCCGCCCGCTTGGCGGTCTTGTACTCCGCCACGTTCTGGAACAGATCCGGCAGATGGCGTACGTACAGACCGGCCGCCGAGTAGCCGACCTTCTCCAGGTTGTACTCGGTCGGCAGATGGATGATGCCGGGGCGCGCGGTGACGAAGAAGACGGCCACACCGCGGTCGTGGGCGTACTGGGCGAGCCTCAGCACCGGCTCCACGGCGGGCTGGGGGTAGCTGAAGCCGAAGTCCGTCTCCAGCGAGGTGTTGTCGATGTCCAGGACGATGGCCCGCTTCTCGCCCGAGGGGTCGGCGGTGCGCTCCTCGACGTAGGGACGGGGCTGCTCGTCGATGATGGCGCGAACATCACGCTGCCAGGTCTCGTAGTCGACCTCCTCGGCCGCGGTGGCGCTCGACGGCGCCGCGGTGGCCGACGTGGTGTCCGTCGCGATGGCCGCCGCGGTGGCCGAGGAGGTGGCCGTCGTGGCGCCGGACGTGGCGGCGGTCGCCGTGGCGGCCGTTCCGCCGACGCCGATGGCCAGGGCGACGGCCACCGTCGTCATGCCGAGCCGCCGTGATCGCACGCGTCCTGCTGTCATCGGTCACTTCCTTCATGTCGAGGCGGTTGCCGGGTGGCATGTTCACGGCTACCGGTGGACATGAGAAGACCTCTGCTTTACCAGCGAGTAACGATTCGGGACCGAGGGGCCTTAATAGGCCAACGACACGTGCCGGGGCGTTCGTTGACTGGTCAGTCGGTAGATGGGTATGTCATCTACTGAAGGGCCGGCCTGGACCCCGGCGATGACCGGCGTGGCTGCGGGCTCCGGTGTCGCGCGCCTCCACCAGGTCAAGGAGGCTTGCATGTTCGATGATCGGCCCGCCTTCGGCGTCAGAGTCCACGTACTCGGCGGCGTCACCGTCGCCGAGGTCGCGGGAGAGCTGGACATCTTCGCCGCGGGGCGGATCGTGGCTCGGCTCGATTCCCTCGTCCAGGTGCGATGCCCGGATCTGATCCTGGACCTGCGACCGGTCACGTTCCTGGACTGCGCCGGATTGTCGTTACTGTGCCGATTGCGCAATCGCGCGCTGGAGCGGGACGGGCGGCTGCGGCTCGTCATCGGCGATCCGCGCTTTCTGCGGCTGTTGCACATGGTCCGGCTGGATGACGCCTTCGAGGTGCTGGAAGACCTGACTCCGGCGATCGCGGGCGTGGCCGGTCCGGTGGCCGGAGGGGGCGGTGACGCCTTCGCCTAGGCTGAATCTGACCAAGTGTCAATAGTAAGAACCGAAATTCACTCGGACGAGCGGTCTTTACCGGCGGAATGCTGCGTCACTCCCTCTGCAACCGGCGGTTACCCCTTTACGCTCGCGGGACGTCGCCTGAGGACCCGGCGGAATGTCGCACCCGATGCCCGACCCTGCCCGCTTCCGGGACCTGACGAAGGTGAGACGGGCAGTGTGCCGTTCCGAGGGGATATCGCGATGACGCAGCAAGGCGCTCCGCGTGATGCGCCGGTGCCGCTGGATCGCGGTGCCCAGGGCGCCGTGCGGGAGCCCGCGAGCGGGTATCCGGCCGGTGCCGCAGCTCCTCGGGTCCGTACGCACCGGGTCGGCGGGTACACCGTCGTGGAGCTCCACGGTGAGATCGACATCGCCGGGGTGGAAAGCGTGGGACCCGCGCTGGACGCGGCCACGGCCGGGGACGGGCCCGCGGTGATCGTGGACTTACGCCCGACCACCTTCTTCGACTGCTCGGGCCTGGGACTGCTGTGCCGGGCCCATCGACGTGTTCGGGAGCGGGGCGGGCGGCTGCGGCTGGTCTGCGACGACGCCTTGATCCTCCGCACGCTGCGGGCGGGGAGGACGCTGGACGTGCTCGAGCCGGTGGCCACGCTGGACGAGGCGCTGCGGGAGGAAGAGGGCTAGGGAGCGTCCGCCGGATCGTGGCGCCCGCGGGGGCTGATTCCCCTCCCGTCCCTTTACGGGGGTGAAGCCCTCAGGGCCTGCGGTCCTGGGGCGGGTGAGGCGTCTGGGGCGGGTGAGGTGTCACTCGGTGGCCCCGGTGGTGCTGCCGCCCGCGGCCCCAGGCGCGATGACGGGCCCGCCCGCCGCCCGGAAGGGTCTCGTGGCTCTCGGCAGACATGCGGTTGCCGTTCTGGACATTGGTCCGGTGGATCAGCAGGGCGCCCACGGCGATCAGCGCGAGGATGACGACCACGGTGATCAGGGTCTCCATGGTGCTCACTCCCTGGGGCCGGGGCCCACGGCTGGAGGGAATCCGGCCGGATTGTGCGAAATGCTCCTGGTGTCTATACGGTACCTCCGGCCCGGAGGCGGCGTCGCTTCCCGTGACGACCGGGGCCGTACGGGCCCAGGCGTGCTGTTCCCGAGGCCCGAGGCCCGAGGCCCGAGGTCCCGGGGCCCCGGGGCGGCAGTCCCTGCCACGCGACGGACCACGCGGCTCCGCCGGACACCCGGTAAGCGTCCCGCACACGCCGAGCCGCCCGCACCCGGCGTCGGGAACCGGGTGCGGGCGGTTAGGCCCTGATCCAGTGGATCGGCGGGTCCGGCGGACTCAGTGGGTCTTGGCCAGCTGCTTCTCGAGCTTGGCCAGGCCATTGGCCCACAGCTGGTTGACGCGGCTGATCTCGTCCTGGTTCGGCTGCGAGTTGGTGCAGGACGTGCCGGGGCCGCCACCGGACATCAGCTCGCTGCACGGACCCTCGTAGTGGTCCGGCAGACCCAGCACGTGGCCGGTCTCGTGCGCGGTGACCCGGGTCGAGTCGTACTCCTGGTTCTGTGCGTAGTCCAGGAAGACATAGCCGCTGCCGTGCCCGTCGGTGCTCGCGTACGAGCCCCGGGGGTCATTGCCCTCGCGGTAGGTGAAGTCCGCGCCGCTGCCCTCCTGCAGCTTCACGTTGCTCACCGCGGAGTTCCAGATCTGGGTGGAGCGGGATATCACCGACTGGAAGGTCGGGGCCTGGCTCGCGTCGTAGGTGACGGTGACGGCGGCGGTCGCGCTGCGCGACTTCGCCCGCTTCTCCAGCGCCGACTTCATGACGGCCTTGATGAAGGCGTCGGTGTCGGCCCGCTCCTCGCCGCTCGCCGTGTAGGCGGCGGCCGCGGTGCCGCGCTGGGCCGTGGAGTGGTCGGGCGTGGCCGCGGACGCGGGCATGGCGGACAGGGAGACCGCCAGGCCGAGGCCGATCGTCGCGGACAGCGCCAGCTTGGGGAGTGACATGTGGGGGGCTCCTCATCGTCCTCGGGCCCCGGTCACCGTGTGGGGTGGCGGCCGGGGCCGTGGGATGAACTCTTGGCTGACGCAGAGTCTTGAGGAGAACCGGCCGTACGCGGAGATATCAACTGGTGATAGGTCGAGGGCATATCCCCTGCCGGGCGCTCAGGGCCCGGCCGCCGAGCGGTGTTTGATACCCCGTTGACCGGTGTCTGACCACCGATTGACCGTTTCCGATATGGGTTGGTGCGGTTTCAGAGTCTGGTGTGGCGGATAAGTGCGCAGTTATGCTCCCGCCGTGGAGCTCGAGGTGAGGCATCTCCGTGCATTGTGCGCCATAGCCGACACCGGCAGCCTACGAAAGGCGGCGCGCCAACTGGGCATGACCCAGCCATCCTTGACGACTCAGCTCCGGCGCATCGAGAACACCATCGGCGGCCGGCTGTTCTCGCGGGAGGTCTCCGGCAGCAGGCCGACCCCGCTGGGGCGGTCCGTGCTGTGCCGCGCCCGGCCGATAGTGGCCGAGATGAACGCCCTCGTCAGCGAGGTCCAGTTGGAGGCGGGGCAGACCGCCGACGCCCGGCTGCGCATCGGCAGCACGAGCAGCCGTGCCGTGGTCGGCTGGCTGCGCAGGCTCCGCGCCCGCTACCCCGTCGCAGACACCACCATCCACATCGACGTCTCCGCCAACGCGTTGCTGCAGATGGTCGCCGCCAACCAGCTGGACGTCGCCTTCGTCCACGAGGTCGAGGGCGCGCCGCTGCGGGTGCCCGAGGGGGTGGAGCGCCGGGTGCTGGTGGAGCGGGAGCCGCAGTTCGTGGCGCTGGCCGAAACCCACCCTGCCGCCGCGCGGCCCGTGGTGGGGCTCGCCGAACTCGCCGCCGACCAGTGGATGGTGGACCCCAGCGTGGACGGTGAGGGGCCCGGACTGCGCCGGGTGCTGGCCGCCGCGGGGCTCAATCCGCGGGTGGTCTACGGGGACTACCTCACCGCCGCCGACCTGGTCGCCTCGGGCGAGGTGGTCACCCCCTGTCAGCCCACCGCGCGGTCCCGCCAGGGCGTGGCCGTACGCCCGCTGCACGGCGATCCGCTGACGGTCCGGCTGTTCCTGGCCTCACGGGCTGGCCCGGCGGGCCGTAACGGCGTCGACGGATCCGCCCCGGACCCGGTGGTCGTCCGTACCGGTGCCGCCGGACCCGTCCCGGATACGGCGGCCGGTGCGGCCCTTGGGGCGGACGCGACGGCGGCCGGTGCGCCCATCGGTGTCGACGCGACGTCGGCTGGTGCGCCGCCCCTTGACGTCGACGCCACGGCGGCCGGTGCGGCGCCCCTCGACGTCGGCGCACTCTTCGGCGACCTGGCGGACGCGTACTTCGAGATCGCCTGGGCGAGCGTGGCGTACCGCCAGTGGCTGGTCCGCAACGAGAGCCCGCTGCTGCGCTTGCAGAAGCCCCCGACCCGCGATGAGCTCGACATCCTGGGGCTCGCCGGACCCGCCGAGGTCTCGTAGCGCCAGGCTCAGGCAGTCAGTCCAGCCGGTCCAATCAGCCCAATCGGTCCGTTCAGCCCGGTCAGCCCGGGGCGGCCAGCCCCACCGGAAGCGTCTGCTCCGACCAGATCGTCTTGCCGTCGGCGGTCGGGCGGCTTCCCCAGCGCTGGCTGAGCCGGGCGACCAGCAGCAGCCCGCGACCGCCCTCGTCGAAGGTGCGGGCGCGGCGCATATGCGGGGCGGTGCTGGAGGAGTCGGTGACCTCGCAGATCAGCGAGTGGTCATGGATCAGCCGCAGCTGGATGGGCGGGGCGGCGTGCCGGATGGCGTTGGTGACCAGCTCGCTGACGACCAGCTCGGTGGTGGAGACGGCCTCGGCGAGCCCCCATTCGGTCAGCCGCTCCGTCACGTTCCGGCGGGACCGGGCCACCCACGCCGGGTCGGCGGGCACGTCCCAGGTCGCCACGTGCGCCGCGTCCAGGGCGCGGGTGCGGGCGAGCAGCAGCGCGACGTCGTCCAGCACGCCCTGGCCGGGGAGGAGCGTCCGCAGCACCGCGTCGCAGGTGTCGCCCAGGGAGGCGCGGGGGCGGGCCAGCGCGTCGGCCAGCGCGTCGGCCAGCAGCAGGCGCGCCTCGTCCACATCGCGGTCCCACTCGCCCAGCAGTCCGTTGGTGTAGAGGGCGAGCACGGCGTCCTCGGGCAGCTCGGTCTCCATCGCCTCGAAGGGCAGCCCGCCGACCCCCAGCGGCGGTCCGGGCGGCACCGGAAGGAACTCCACGGAGCCGTCGGGCCTGGCCAGCGCCGGGGCGGGATGCCCGGCCGCGGCCAGCGAGCAGTGGTGCGAGACCGGGTCGTAGACCACGTACAGACAGGTGGCCCCCACATCCCCGGTGGCCTCCTCGGCCCCGGTCTCCGCGGCCAGGTGGATCACCAGGTCGTCGAGGTGGATGAGCAGCTCGTCCGGCGGCAGATCGACATCGGCGAGGGTACGGACCGCCGTACGCAACCGGCCCATGGTGGCCGACGCCTGGATGCCGTGGCCGACCACATCGCCCACCACCAGCGCGACCCGCGCCCCGGAGAGCGGGACGACGTCGAACCAGTCCCCGCCCGCCCCCGCGTACGGGCCCGCGGGCAGATAGCGGGAGGCGACCTCGACGGCCGGCGGCTGGGGCAGGGTCCGCGGCAGCAGGCTGCGCTGGAGCGCCAGGGCGGTGGCGCGCTCGCGGGTGAAGCGGCGGGCGTTGTCCACGCAGACGGCGGCCCGGGTGGTGATCTCCTCGGCCAGCACCACATCGTCCTGGGTGAACGCCTCGGGGGTGCGGTGGCGGGCGAACACCGCCACCCCGAGCGTCGTCCCCCGCGCCCGGATCGGCACCGACATGATCGAGTGGATGCCGAACCGCTGGATCGCCCGGGCGCGCTCGGGCTTCAGCGCACCCCACTCGGCGATCTCGGGGTCGGCGGACGCGTGGATGATGGGCTGCCCCGCCACCAGGCATTCGGCCATCGGCGAGACCTTCGGGTAGGTGTCCACCATGCCCACCGGCACCACGGACTCGGGGCAGCCCTCGTAGCTGGACTGCCGGGCGGCGCGGCGCAGTACCACCGGATCGGCGAGCGGCCCGGACGGCAGCTCCTCCTCCTGGGTCAGCCGGTCCAGCAGGTCGATGCTGGTGTAGTCGGCCAGCCGGGGTACGCAGACGTCGGCGAGCTCCTGGGCGGTGTGGTCGATGTCGAGGGTGGAGCCGATCCGTTCACTGGCCTCGCTCAGCAGCAGCAGCCGCTGGCGGGCCAGATACTGATCGGTGACGTCGTGGGCCGCCATGCAGACCGCGTACACCTGCCCGTCCCTCGCCCGCAGCGGGGCGAACTGGGCCGACCAGGCCTGCTCCTCGGACTCGCCGCCGCCGGTGCGCAGATGCGTCTCCACCTCGCGCGGCTCGCCGGTGGCCAGCACGTGGCGCATGGCCGCTTCGAGCCGTTCGCTCTGGAGCTTGCCCTTGATCTCCGACAGCCGCAGACCGCGGATCTCCGCCTCGGGGAGGCCGATGACGCGGACCATCTCGGCGTTCACCTTGCGCAGCCGCATATCGGCGTCGTAGATCGCCATGGGGCAGGGCGACTGGGCGTAGGCCCGTCGCATCAGCGCGTCGTTCCACGACTCGGGGGGCTGCTCGGCCCGGGGTGCCGCGGTCACCAGCAGCCAGTCGCCCTCCGGCCGTCTGCGGTGCGCCAGCAGCGGTACGGGCACCTCGCGGCCGTCCCGGTGGCGCAGGGCCACGGTCCCGTGCCAACGGGTCAGCCGGGCGCGGGCACGGCGGGCCCCGATGCCGGTCGCGCGGCCCGGATCGGCCAGCAGCTCGGCGGCGGGCCGCCCCACGACATCGGCGGACGGATACCCGAGCAGCCGACGGGCGCCCTCGTTCCAGCTGGTCAGCGTCCCGTCATCGCTGACGGTGGCTCGTGCGGTATCCGTTTCCTCGAAGCCGTCCCGCTCTTGCGCGGGGCCGCCGTCGTGGCGCTTCATCCTCGCCATCCCTCCGGGACGGCACCGGGTCCGTCCACCAGGGCTCCCTTCCAGCCTGGTCCACTCCGGTCCGGGCATCAACCACGGCTCGGGACCGGAGGGGGCGGGAGGGATGCCTTGGGGAGCGTGCGGGTCGGCTGTCCGCGAGCCGTGGGGCCATGCGAGCCGTACGAGCCGTGCAGGCGGTGCGAGCCGTACGACCCGTACGGGCCATGCGAACCATTCAGACCATTCAGGCCATGCGGACCACGGTGGCCGCCGCCCGGATCAGACCACTGCGGGGCGCGCGGGCCGTGCGGGCCGCAGATGGCGCCGGGCCCATTCGGCGAAGCCGGTGAGCGGGAGACCGAGGGCCCGCGCGAACTCGGGACGGGCGGGCTGGTCGACCGCGTTCAGCCACTCGTGCCCGAGGCCCCACTCCGGCATCCCGGCGGCGAGCGCTTCGTCCACGGTCATGGACGGGGCGGTCAGCGTGGTGCCCGTGACCTCGGACAGGACCTCGGCGACCCGGGTCATGGTCATGTGGTCGCCCGCCAGTTCCAGCTCGACCTCGTGGAACCGCTCCGGCTCGGCGATGGCCGCGGCGGCGGCCGTACCGATGTCGGCGACGGCGATGAGGGAGAGTTTGGTGCCGGGCTCGAGGACGGTGGCCAGGCCGCCCTCGGGGCCGTTCGGGAGCAGGGACAGGAAGTTCTCCATGAAGAAGGCGGGCTTGAGGAGCGTCCAGTGGCGGAAGCCCGCCTCCCGGACCCGGTCCTGGAGGCCGCTCTTGGTCGCGAAGTAGTGCTCCATCGCCGCCCAGCGGCCCTCGGCCCAGCCGGGCGCGGTGTGGTGCTGCCCGGCGCCTGAGACGGAGGTGTGCACGAAGTGGGCCACCCCCGCGTCCCGCGCGGCCTCGATCAGGTTCCGGCCCTGGATCCACTCGGAGTCGCCCTGGAGATCGTTCATATCGGGCATCTGGATCGAGAAGACGGCACGCGCCCCCTCGGCGGCCCGCCGCACCGAGCCGAGGTCGAGCAGATCGCCGGTGACCAGCTCGGCACCGAGCGCCGCCACGGCCCTGGCCCGCTCGCCGGACGGATCGCGGACCAGGGCCCGCACCGGAACGCCAGCGGAGAGCAGGGCGCGGGCGGTGGCGCCGCCCTGCTGCCCGGTGGCACCGGTGACGAGGACGGGGGCGGAGGTCGGGGGTTCCACGGTCATGCTGCAGCTCCTCGGGCAGAAGGAAATCGACTCATCGACAAGTCGACTGGAAAGACCAAACGGCGGGCCCCGCCACTTATCACTCGGTACGATACGGAGGGCCCCGCCACTTAGCAACCCGGAGGTGACGCCATGCCCGCCCAGCGCGCGGACGCCCGGCGCAACTACGCGCGCATCCTCGCCGTCGCCGAGGAGGAGGTCGCCACCCACGGCGCCGACGCCTCACTGGAACAGATCGCCCGCACCGCCGGAGTCGGCTCGGCCACCGTGCGCCGCCACTTCCCCACCCGGCACGCCCTGCTGGAAGCGGTCTTCCGCGAACGCATCCAAGCCCTGGCCACCCGCGCCCACGAGCTGTCGGAGGCGGACGACATCCGGGCCGCCCTGCTGGACTGGCTGGGCGCCCTCACCGTCTACTCCGCCACGGTGCAGGGCCTGGCCACCGCACTCCTACGGGCCGGGGAACTCGACCCGGACCACGCGAACCCCTGCGTAACCCCCCTCGCCGAGGCCGGCGAACCCCTCCTACGACGAGCCGAGCAGGCCGGTGCGGTACCCCCCGGCGTGACCCCGGTCGACCTGGTCACCCTGATCGCGGGCATCGCCCTGGCCGCCCAACACCACCCCGACCCCGCCACCGAGGCGACCCGCCTGCTGCACCTGACCGTGACGGGCATCAGCCCGCCGGGATGAGGCGCCGCCGCTTCAACCCCGGCGCCCGGCAAGCACATTCACAACGAAGAAGACCGCACCCGGGCCACTCGGGGCGGCTCGGGTGCGGTCTGGTGGTGCTGGGGAAGGGCGGGGTCAGCCCTTCTTGGTCTCCCAGAAGATCTTGTCGATCTGGGCGATGTAGTCCAGGGCCTTCTGTCCGGTGGCCGGGTCGGTCGAGCCCTTGGCCGCGCTCAGGGCCTTGAGGGTGTCGTTGACCAGCTGGTGCAGCTCGGGGTACTTCTCGAAGTGCGGGGGCTTGAAGTAGTCGCTCCACAGCACCGAGATGTGGTGCTTGGCGAGCTCCGCGCGCTCCTCCTTGATGGTGGTGGCGCGGGCGCGGAAGTGCGGGTCCTCGTTGGCCTGGTACTTCTCCTGGATGGCCTTGACGGACTCGGCTTCGATGCGGGCCTGGGCCGGGTCGTACACACCGCAGGGCAGGTCGCAGTGGGCACTGACCTGAACCTTGGGGGCGAACAGGCGGGAGAGCATAGAGCTGTCCTTCCATTCGTGATCGTCTTCTCAGGTGCGAGATTACTCCGTGAGGGAAGGCTTTTCTCGGGTGCCCCGGGGGGCTTAGGTCAAAAGTCCAGTGCCGGGCTGGAATGCCTGGGATCGTGAGGGGTGCAGGGTGAGGACCGGAGGTGCCGTGATGCGGGAGCAGCTGGGCGATCGCGGGCAGGAGCCGGACCGCGATCAGCGCGGACTGCTGCGGATCGGGCTCGCGGAGGTGTACAACCCGTCGATGCAGCCGACGCTGTACCCCGGCGACCAGCTGGTGGTGCGCTACGGCGCGCCCGTACGGCCGGGGGATGTGGTGGTTTTGCGCCATCCGTTCCGGCAGGATCTGTTGATCGTCAAGCGCGCGGTGGAGCGGCGCGAGGGCGGCTGGTGGGTCATGGGTGACAACCCGTATGTGGAGAACGACAGCCGGGAGTTCGGCGTCGTGCCGGACGAGCTGGTGGTGGCCCGGGCCTGGGTGCGGCTGCGGCCGCCGCGGAGCGCCGGGCGCGGTGGTCAGCGGTCGATGGCCCGGCTGGTCTCCTGGGCGGTGTCCGCCGTACGGCCCGTGGGTTCGCGGTCCTGGCGGCGGCTGCGCTCGGCGCCGGCCGTCCGCTCGGCGTCCAGGCGTTTGCGGGCGCGGTAGGCGGCCACATTGGCGCGGGTGGCGCAGCGGTCCGAGCAGTAGCGCCGGGAACGATTTGTCGATGTGTCGAGATAGGCGTTACGACAGGGTGACGCCTCACAGATGCCCAGCCGGTCGGCGCCCAGCTCGGTGAGGTGGAAGGCCAGGCCCATCGAGGCGGTCGCGGCGTAGCCCGCGCCCGCGTTGGCGGCGTAGTCCGCGATATGCATATGCCAATCGGGGCGGCCGTCCTCGTCGCGGGTCTCATGGCCGGAAATCTGCGGACTGACCGGGAACTCGATGAGCAGCGCGTTCAGCAGATCCACCGCCAGCACCTCGTCGCCGCCCGCCGCCGCCTCGAAGACCGCACGCAGCCGGGCCCTGACCGACCTCAGCCGGGTGACATCCGCGTCGGTCGTCCGCCGGGCCTGCTGACTCTCGCCGAAGAGCGCCCGTACGGCTTCCACCGAGGTCAGGGTGTCGGTGCCGCGGCTCGGCTCCTCGCTGTTGACCAGGCGCACGGCGAGATCCGAGTAATAAGCCAATTCCACTTGTGGTCCTTACGGTGGCGGTCTAGGGTCAGATCAGGTCAGGTAAGAGGCGTTCTGCCCACCAGGGTATTACGGGCGGCTGCGCCGGGACGATGACGCATGGCTTGGAGGGCTCGATGACGGACACCGTCGCCGTGGCGGACTGGCAGGCGTGGCAGCGGAGCTGGGACCGGCAGCAGGAGTGGTACCTCCCCGATCGTGAGGAGCGGTTCCGGGTGATGCTCGACGCGGTCGAGGCCGTCGTCGGCCCGGAGCCCCGGATCCTCGACCTGGCGTGTGGCACGGGCAGTATCTCGGACCGGGCTCTGCGCCGGTTCCCGGGCGCCACCAGCACCGGTGTGGACCTCGACCCCGCGCTGCTGACGATCGCCCGCGGCCACTTCGCGGCCGAGCCGCGCGCCGAGTTCCTGACCGTCGATCTGCGCGACCCGGAGTGGACCGAGCGGCTGCCGCACCGTGCGTACGACGCCGTCCTGACCGCCACGGCGCTCCACTGGCTGCGCTCGGACGAGCTGCGGACGCTGTACGGGCGGATCGCGGGCGTGGTGCGGGAGGGCGGGGTGTTCCTCAACGCCGACCACATGCCCGATCCGGCCACGCCCCGGCTGAACGCCGCCGACCACGCGTACCAGGAGGCGCGGCGGGCGCGGGCCAGGGCCGAGGGCGCCCAGGACTGGGTGGACTGGTGGCAGACCGCCGCGCGGGACGAGACGCTGGCGGGGCCGGTGGCCGAGCGGTTCGCGATCTTCGGCAATCCGGCGAACGGGGACCATGCGGACGGGGAGACACAGCCCGTCGCCTGGCATGTCGAGGCCCTGCGCGCGGCGGGCTTCGGGGAGGCGCGGGCCGTCTGGTGCTCGCCCTCGGACGCGATGGTGCTCGGGCTGAAGTGATCCCGGGGCCGGACGTCGCGAGGGCGGTACGGGCACTCGCCCGTACCGCCCTCGCGCGGTCCGCACCGCGGCCTGCCAGCGACCACAGCGCCGTGGAAACGGCTACAGCACCTTGGAGAGGAACGACTTCGTCCGTTCGTGCCGCGGATTGGTCAGCACCTCCCGCGGATGCCCGGACTCCACCACCACGCCGTCGTCCATGAAGACGACCGAGTCCCCGACCTCGCGCGCGAAGCCCATCTCATGCGTCACGACGATCATCGTCATGCCGTCCTCCGCGAGCCCGCGCATCACATCGAGCACATCGCCGACCAGCTCCGGGTCGAGCGCCGAGGTGGGCTCGTCGAAGAGCATCAGCTTCGGCTCCATCGCCAGCGCCCGCGCGATCGCCACGCGCTGCTGCTGGCCGCCGGAGAGCTGGGAGGGGTAGTTGGCCGCCTTGTCGGCGAGGCCCACCCGGTCAAGCAGCTTCAGCGCGCGCTCCCGCGCCACCGCCTTCGACTCCCGCTTGACCTGGACCGGCGCCTCGATCACGTTCTCCAGCGCGGTCATGTGCGGGAAGAGGTTGAAGCGCTGGAAGACCATGCCGATGTCGCTGCGCTTCTCGGCGACCTCGCGGTCCTTGAGCTCGTAGAGCTTGTCGCCCTTCTGGCGGTAGCCGACCAGCTCGCCGTCCACGTACAGCCGCCCGGAGTTGATCTTCTCCAGGTGGTTGATGCAGCGCAGGAAGGTGGACTTGCCGGAGCCGGACGGGCCGATCAGGCAGAACACCTCGCGCGGGGCGACCTCGAGGTCGATGCCCTTGAGGACCTGAACCGGGCCGAAGGACTTGTGGACGCCCTCGGCCTTCACCATGGCGGTCATGCGCCGACACCTCCGGAGCGGTTGCTGAGGGAGAGCAGATTGGCCCGGATCCGCTGCAGCGGGGTGTCCGGCAGGCTGCGGCTCGAGCCGCGCGCGTAGTACCGCTCCAGGTAGTACTGGCCGACGCTGAGCACGGAGGTGAGGATCAGGTACCAGGCGGCGGCGAGGAAGAGCATCTCCGCCGTGGCGCCGGAGTTCTGCCCGACCTCCGAGGTGGCCTGGAGCAGGTCCCAGTACTGCACCGCGATCACCAGCGAGGTGGTCTTGAGCATGTTGATGAACTCATTGCCGGTCGGCGGCACGATCACCCGCATCGCCTGCGGCAGCACCACCCGACGCAGCGTCTTGGCGTGGCTCATGCCGAGCGCCTGGGCGGCCTCGGACTGGCCCTCGTCGACCGACTGGATGCCCGCCCGGCAGATCTCGGCCATGTACGCGGCCTCGTTCAGGCCCAGGCCCAGCAGGGCGGCCAGGAACGGGGTCATGAAGTCCGACCACTCGTCCTTGTAGATCGGCATGATGTTGATGTAGTCGAACACCAGGCCGAGATTGAACCAGACCAGCAGCTGTACGTAGACCGGGGTACCGCGGAAGAACCAGATGTAGCCCCAGGCGATGGAGGCGGTCACCGGGTTCTTCGACAGCCGCATCACCGCGAGGATGATGCCGAGGGCCACGCCGAGCACCATCGACAGGATGGTGATCCAGACGGTGTTGCGAACGCCCCTGAGGACCTCGCCGTCGAAGAAGTAGTCAGGGATGGCGCCCCAGTTGACGTCACCGCGGGCGAAGGCCGAGACCAGCAGGGCGATCAGGGCGATGGCGAGGACCGCGGCGACCCAGCGGCCGTAGTGCCGCACCGGGATGGCCTTGATGCTCTCCGGCGCCGGTGGCGGGGTGTCGACCGGACCCGCCTTTTCGATCTTAGTAGTCACGGATGGTGCCTTTCAGCGCGAGCGCGGACGGGGGAGGGCCGGATCACTTGCCGCCGTTGATGATGGCCTTGGTGACCGCGCCGTCCTTGACGCCCCACTTCGCGATGATCTTGTCGTATTCGCCGTTCGCGATGATCAGGGCGAGGGCCTGCTTGAGCGCATCGCGCAGCTGGGTGTTCTTCTTGGCGACGGCGATGCCGTACGGGGCCGCCTCCACCTGATCGCCGACGAGCTGGAAGTCCTTGCCGCCGCCGGAGGTCTTCACCGCGTACGCGGCTACGGGGAAGTCGCTGGCGCCCGCGGCGGCGCCACCGCCGCGCAGCCGGGTCTGGGCCTCGGTGTCATTGCCGAACGCCTCGATCGCGATCTTGCCCTTGTCGTCCTTCTGGCAGGTCTTCGACTGGGCCTTGGCCAGGTCGTGGGAGACGGTGCCGCGCTGCACGACGATCTTCTTGCCGCACAGGTCGTCCCAGGTCTTGATCCCCTTGGTGTCGCCCTTCTTGGTGTAGATCGAGACACCCGCGGTGAAGTAGTCGACGAAGTCGACGCCCTCGCCCGCCTTCTTGCCGGTGTCCGGGTCGACACCGTCCTGGCGGCCCTTGTTGTCGGTCATGGCCGACATGGCGATGTCGTAGCGCTTGGAGCGCAGACCCGAGAGCAGGGTGTCGAAGGTGGCGTTGTTGAACTCGAACTTCACCCCGAGCTGCTTGCCGAGCGCGTCGGCGATGTCCGGGTCGATGCCCATGACCTCGCCGCCCTTCTTGAACTCGACCGGCGGGTAGTTGATGTCCGAGCCCACCTTGATCACCTTGGCGCTCTGGATCTCCTTGGGCAGCTGGTTGAAGAGCGGGGCGGAGTCGCTGTTGGACCCGCCCGTGGCCTTGTTGGTCTGATCGCCGCAGCCCGTCAGCAGCAGGGCGGCTACCGCCGCTATCGCGCCGAGGGGAGCCATCCGGGACTTCAGGGTGGCCCCACGGGGCGTGAAGCAGGCGGTCATGCTGGTTCCTCCGGCAGGGTGAGGGGGCGAGATCTCGGGAACACGTTTGTGGGTGTCGCGATCTCGTGTGATTGGGGCATCTTGCCATCGGTCGGGCCCCTACGGGCCGCTGGCCATGTCAAAATCGGATAACGGGCGATCCCCGTGGTGCACAACCGGACAGCGGTACCGGCCGGACAGCGGTGGCCGGTGGCGCGGGGCGGGCTCATGATCACGCGGAGAACAGCGTGTGACGGCGCCATGGACTTTCCCTAGAGCTTCGCCCGCCTTCAGGCGTAATGCCTGGTTCTCCGGCGTCATGGCACCAGAACTCGCTCGTCCCTCGGCGCGCGCTTCAGGTAGAACAGACGGCTACACCCCTCACCCGGGGCTCAGGGCGCGTGTGCGACGCGCCCGGCGTTCGTACCCACACCCATGCGGTGGTCATCCGCTGAATGGGACGACGCGGTGCCCGCCCGCTCCGAACCTGGGGCGGATACCCTCGACAGAAAAACGACAAAGGGGTCAAAACAGTGGCAGCGGAGATGGTCAATCCTCGCAGCGACAGCACAAGCGGCAGCATCGGCGGCGGTGAAGGAGCCGGCGGCGTGACCGACGGGGAGCCCTTCGATCCGGCGTTCGCCCTGCACCGCGGCGGCAAGATGGCCGTCCAGGCGACCGTGCCCGTGCGCGACCGGGACGATCTGTCCCTCGCGTACACGCCGGGCGTGGCCAAGGTGTGCAGCGCGATCGCCGAGCAGCCCGAGCTCGTCCATGACTACACCTGGAAGTCACAGGTCGTCGCCGTGGTAACGGACGGCAGCGCGGTGCTGGGGCTCGGTGACATCGGTCCGGAGGCGTCTCTTCCGGTGATGGAGGGCAAGGCGATCCTCTTTAAGCAGTTCGGCGGTGTGGACGCGGTGCCGATCGCGCTCGAGTGCCGGGACGTGGACGACATCGTGGAGACCGTCGCCCGGCTGGCGCCCTCGTTCGGCGGCGTCAATCTGGAGGACATCTCCGCGCCCCGCTGCTTCGAGATCGAGCGCAGGCTCCAGGAGCGGGTCGACATCCCGATCTTCCACGACGACCAGCACGGCACGGCGGTGGTCACCCTCGCCGCGCTGCGCAACGCCGCCAGGCTGACCGACCGTGCGCTGGGGCAGCTGCGCGCCGTCATCTCCGGGGCGGGCGCCGCCGGTGTGGCCATCGCCCGGATCCTCACCGAGGCGGGCATCGGCGATGTGGCCGTGTGCGACCGCAAGGGCGTGGTCTCGCCGGAGCGCGAGGACCTCACCGACGTCAAGCGCGAGCTGGCCGGTTTCACCAACAAGGCCGGGCTCACCGGGTCCCTGGAGGGCGCGCTGGACGGGGCCGACGTCTTCATCGGCGTCAGCGGTGGCACGGTGCCTGAGGCCGCGGTGGCCAAGATGGCGCCGGGCGCCTTCATCTTCGCGATGGCCAACCCCAACCCGGAGATCCACCCGGAGGTCGCCCAGCAGTACGCGTCGGTGGTCGCCACCGGGCGCAGCGACTTCCCGAACCAGATCAACAACGTCCTCGCCTTCCCCGGCATCTTCGCGGGCGCCCTCCAGGTCCGGGCGTCCCGGATCACCGAGGGCATGAAGCTCGCCGCCGCCGAGGCGCTGGCCGCCGTGGTGGCCGACGAGCTGAGCGCGGACAAGGTCATCCCGTCTCCGTTCGACGAGCGGGTCGCCCCCGCGGTGACCGCGGCCGTCGCGGCGGCCGCGCGTGCGGAGGGTGTCGCCCGCCGCTGACGCGCTGCCCGGGGCGCGGGTGGTGTTTGGGCGCGTCCGGGTGGCGCTACGGGTGGTGCCGATGCGGGCTGGGTGCTCGTACGGGCTGGGTGCTCGTACGGACCTTGTGCCGATGCGGGCCGTGGGCCGGGCCGCCCCTCAGTCGGAGGGGCGGCCCGGCCCGTGCGCTGTCCGTGCCCGGTGGGCGAGCGGGGTCACACCGTGGTGCGGTTCCGCGGGGTCGCCCCGCGGCCTAAGGTCGGGATCATGTTCGCTGCCTATGCCGCACGTATCGACCGTGACCAGCCGCTGAGCGGCCTCGAACTGGGGGAGCGCCCCGAGCCGGAGGCCCGGCCCGGCTGGACCACCGTGAACGTCAAGGCCGCCTCGCTCAACCACCACGACCTGTGGTCACTGCGCGGCGTGGGCCTCGGCGAGGAGTCGCTTCCGATGATCCTCGGCTGCGACGCGGCCGGGACCGACGAGGACGGCAACGAGGTCGTACTCCACTCCGTCATCGGCCAGAGCGGACACGGCGTCGGCCCGAAGGAGCCCCGCTCCATCCTCACCGAGCGCTACCAGGGCACCTTCGCCGAGAAGGTGACCGTGCCCAGCTGGAATGTGCTGCCCAAGCCCAAGGAGCTCTCCTTCGAGGAGGCCGCCTGCCTGCCCACGGCCTGGCTGACCGCGTACCGCATGCTGTTCACCAACGCGGGGGTGCGCCCCGGCGACAGCGTCCTGGTCCAGGGCGCCGGGGGCGGTGTGGCCACCGCCGCGATCGTGCTGGGCGCGGCGGCTGGGCTGCGGGTGCTGGCCACCAGCCGCGACGAGGCCAAGCGGGCCCGGGCCGTCGAGCTGGGCGCCGAGGGCGCGTACGAGCCGGGGGAGCGGCTGCCGCGCCGGGTGGACGCCGTGATCGAGACGGTGGGCGCCGCGACCTGGTCGCATTCGGTGAAGTCCCTCAAGCCCGGCGGCACGCTGGTGATTTCGGGCGCCACCAGCGGCCCCAACCCGAAGGCCACCGAGCTCAACCGGATCTTCTTCCTGGAGCTGAAGGTCGTGGGCTCCACGATGGGCGGGAAGGACGAGCTGGAGGACCTGCTGAGCTTCTGCGCCGCGCGCGGGGTACGGCCGGTGATCGATACGGTGCTGCCGCTGGACCGGGCCCGCGAGGGGTTCGAGAAGATGGCGGGCGGCGATCTCTTCGGCAAGGTCGTGCTGACGGTCTGAATGTCGGGCTGACGGGCGTGAATTCCCGGAATTCCGGTTACGGCGCCCATGGCTATGTCGCCGACGGGGGCCGTACGAAGCTCCGCCGGAATCGATAGGAACGGGACGAGGCGCCCACCCGGGCGGGGAAGTCGCGCACCCGGTCCCAGGCGGACGAGCCGCCGCCGCGCGGCCCGTCGGCCGCCAGTGCCGCTTCGTACGCCGCCGTGCCGGTCCAGTGGGCGTAGTTGAGCACCCGGGCGCGGTCGGTGGACAGATGGCGCTCGCCGTCGGCGATCAGATGGAAGTCGGCGGAGAGCAGGCCCGGGTCGGGCTCGCTCTCCAGGGCCTCGATGACCAGGTCCACCCAGGTCCGGCGGGCCCGGGGATCGGGGTCATTGAAGTCGATCTCGACCACGACGAACAGCCCGGGGTCCGCCATGGCGGCTTGTGCGGCGGGCTGCACGGTGGCCGGTGCCCGGAAGCCGCGGTAGTGGCGGTAGTACGCGAGGCCGAGCCGCTTGATGTCCGGGACCGCGCTGTCGACCGCGTCATTGCGCTGCTGGCGCTGGGTCCGGAAGAAGGCGTGGTACGCGGCCTCGTCGGCCCACTGGGAGTGGTGCATCAGAGTGTCGCCGTCCGTGCCCGCGTAGAGGTTGTACGAGAGCAGCCCGGGCGTGGGCCAGGGGCGGCTGTCCCAGGCGGCGGCGATGGCGTCGACCGTGGCCAGCTGCCGTTCCGGTGTGCCGACGCTCCAGGTGCTGAACAGTGCGGCGCCCACATCGGGCCGGGCGAGGTCGGGCAGCGGTCCGGAGCTGGCCGGGGCGGACATGGCAGTCTCCTCGCGGTTGGGGACGGGGACGTCGGGGAGCCGAGCGGGCCGGAGGAGGGGCGCGCTCCCCCGTGGTACGCCCCTCCGGCTCCGATCCTGAAACCTCAACCGCGGTTCAAGTCAAGCGGCAGCCGCGCGGGCTGTGGGGAGGTGCGGCTCCGCTTGTGGGCGGTGTGGCCTTTCCCCTCCCCGCCCCTTCCCGTGACCAGGGGCTCCGCCCCTGGACCCCGAGGCTCAGGGCCGGAGCCGCAAACCGGCGGCGCGAGGGGGGCGGTGTTCCGCATGTGGCGGAGTCGCGGTCGGTGTCCGGGTGGGGGCTTGGTGCGGAGCACTGCTCGGGGCCCTGCCGTGCGGCGGAGGTGCAAGCCGGTGCCTCGGGAGGGGGCGGTGTTCCGCATGCGGCGGGGCCGCGGATCGGTGTCCCTGGAGCCGGGGGCTGGGGCGGAGCCCCAGTTGTGGGAAGGGGCGGGGAGGGGAGGGGGACGGCCCGCCGCAGGCGTCCCACGGCCCGCCCGACAGGGCACCTACCCCCCGTCCCCCCGCAGCAGCGCCGCGATCCGTGCCGCGGCCACCCCCAAGTGCTCGCGGGCCTCGGCCAGTTGGGCCTCCGTCACCCCATGGTCGCGGGCCGCATCGCGGACATCGTCCCGGAACCGGTCGAGCAGCCGCTCCACATCGCGGGCGGGGGCGCCGGAGGGGGTGAAGTCCCTGGCCCACTCGGGCTCCCGCACCCCGGCCGCGCCGCCGCCACCGCCCTTGGTGGTCGGCTTCTGCTCCGTGCTGCCGCGCTCCGGCTTCGTCGTGTCCGCCCGCTCGACCGTGACGTCCGGTCCGGACATCCCGTCGTCCCAGCCCCAGTCCGAGCGCGAGGTGCCCGGCCGGGAGATCCGGCCCATGCCGCGTGACACCTCGGCCAGCCCCTCGCGCACCGCCCGCTGCCAGTCGCCCGCCCGGATGTGCTCCTGCGTCTGCTCCTGGACCCGCCGGGCGATCCGCTGGACCTCCTCGCGCGCGAAGTCCTGCGCGTCCCTGGCCTGTTTACGGGCGCGCTGGGCGTCCTGCCTGGCCCGTCGGCTCTCCTCCTTGGCCCGGCGCGCCTGCTCCTTCCACTCCTCCTTCGCGCGCCGCATCTCCTCCTTCGCCTGCCGCCAGGTCTCCTTGTCGCCCCATGTCCCCTCCCACGGGGCCTGTTTGTCCTGGGCGCCGCCGGAGGCGCGGGCCTGTTGGGCGGCCTCCCGCATCTCCCGCCGCAGATCGCTCGCGGAGCCGCGGACGTCCTCCCGGATCTCGGCGGCGAGTTCGGCGACCGACTCGCGGATCTCCAGCTCCAGATCGGCCAGCTCACCGCTGCGGTCGGCCAGTTCGGCGCGTCCGGCGTCGGTGATGGAGTAGACCTTGCGGCCGCCCTCGGTGGTGTGGGTGACAAGACCCTCGGCCTCCAGCTTGGCCAGCCGCGGATAGACGGTGCCCGCCGAGGGCGCGTACAGCCCCTGGAACCGCTCCTCCAGCAGACGGATGACCTCATAGCCGTGGCGCGGCGCCTCGTCGAGCAGCTTGAGCAGATACAGGCGCAGTCGGCCGTGGGCGAATACGGGGGCCATCAGAGGACCTTTCCCTGGGTGCCGTCGGTGGTGTCCGTACCGCCGGTGGAGTCCGTGCCGTCGGTGGTGCCCGTGTCGCCCTCGGACGGCGGACGGCGCAGCAGCGCGATGGCGCCCGAGACGGTGGTGGCCTTGAGACTGCCATTGCCCGTACCGAGCCGTCCGGTGATCCTCTTGGCTCCCCACTGGCCGGTGACCCGCAGATCGTCGAAGCCGTTGGAGACCGACCCGCTGGCCGTGTTGGCCTCCACCTCCGCGTCGGTGGGGTGCGGCAGCCGGATGGCGATCTCACCCGAGACGGTGGTCAGGCAGACGTCGGAGCACTTGGGGGCGGGGGCCAGGTCGAGCACCATATCGCCACTGACCGACTCGGCCCGTACCGAGGGTCCGGAGCCCTCGATCACGGTGAGGTCGCCGGAGACGGAGTGGAACCGCAGCTCGCCGGTGACGGCCTGCGCCTCGACCCGGCCGGATACGGTGTCGGCGTGGACCGGGCCGGTCAGCCCGAGCAGGGTGAAGTCGCCGGAGACGCCGTGCAGTTCGGCACGGCCGGACAGCCCGGAGACCACGGCGGAGCCCTCGATCACGCCGACGGTGGCGCTGGTGTCGAGGGGCACGGTGAGGGTGACATGGGCGGTGCGGTGGTAATGCCCGAGCCACTTGCGGAGGCCCTTGCGGGGGAGGTCGTCGTAGCCGACGCTCAGGGTGCCGTCGCTGTGGGTGACCTTCAGCGGCGGGCCGTTGATCTCGGAGACCTCGAGGCGGGCGGGGCCGGGAGCGGCGCCGACCACATTGACCGTGCCGCCCGCGATCTGGACGTCGAGCGTGGACACCGGGTCGTCGAGGGTGAGCTTCTGTGGCGCGTTGATCGACCACTGTGATCGGGCTGACATCCCTGGCCTCCCCTGGCTGGACGTACGACGCGCCATCTGGACGCAACATATCGTGTCTCCTGCACAACACGATATATCGCGGTCTCGTGGAGTCAAGCCCGGTTCTGGTCCGGTCCGGCCCCAGTCCCATCCCTGGGCCCAGTTCCGGCCCCTGCTCCGCTCCTGATCTTGTCCCGTGGCCCGTGTGTAATCGCACACGGCGGTAGAAGATGCATGCCGCAACCATCGTTTCTCTGTGGGCTGAATCGCCTTTTGAAGAAACCCCTCCGGTCTGAGAAATTCCGCTAGGGCCTCGCTAGAGTCCTGGTAGAGCGTTATGGATACGTATGTTCGGGACTGTTACCTTCGTGGCCTCAGAAGCGGGAAGGAAGAAGGGGCCGTGGGGGGATGACGTCACAACCCTGGAATACCTCGATGCCACCGGAAGAAGCGGGGCCGAACTCGGTTGCCCGGCTGTTGTTGCGGGCGGCCCGCGAGCATGCCCATTCGGGAGTGCGCTATCTGCTCGGACCCACCGCGAGTGAATCCGTACGGCAGCCCTATCCGGAACTGCTGGAATCGGCGCTCGGGCTCCTCTCCGCACTCCGCGACCGGGGATTGCGGCCGCGGGACAAGGTGGCCCTGCTGCTGGACCGCCAGCCGGAATTCCTGACGGTTTTCTGGGCCTGTCTGCTGGGCGGCTTCGTGCCCTGCCCCATGGTGCCGGTCTCCGGCGACCCGGCCCGCTGGGCGGCCCAACTCGCCCATGTCAACCAGCTGTTGGACGGTCCGCTGCTGGTGACCACCGAGGCGATGCGGGCCGAGCTGCCCGAGGTGCCCGGGCTCGCGGTGGCCGTCGTGGCGGAGCTGCGGAAGGCCGGAGGCACCTCCGGAGCCAAGCCCGGGCAGCCGCCCGCCGCGCACCCCGCGACCCGGGACGCCGCGCCCTCCGCGGCCCCGCCCGTCGTGCACTCCGCGGCCCCTGACGACCTCGCCCTGCTGGTGCTCACCTCCGGCTCCACCGGGAATGCGAAAGCGGTCATGCTGACGCATGGAAATATCCTGGCCGCGATGGCGGGAAAGGCGGAAAAGCAGCGGCTCACCGCCGCCGACACCACGTTCAACTGGATTTCCTACGACCATGTGGCCGCGCTTCTGGAAGCGCATATGCTGCCGCTGTACGTGGGCGCCGAGCAATTGCACGCGGAGGCCGCGGTCATTCTTGAGGAGCCACTGAGGTTCCTCCGGATCATTTCCCGCCACAAGGTCACGATGACCTTTACGCCGAACTTCCTCCTCGGTCCGCTCAATTCCTCCGCCCACGAGGTGGCGGAGGAGATATCCGCGGGCGGCGAAGGGCTCGATCTGAGCGCGCTGCGCCATATCGTCAGCGGCGGTGAGGCGAATGTCGTCGCGACCGGCGAGGCATTCCTGGCCCATTACGCCCCGTACGGCCTGCGGGAGGCCGCGCTCTGGCCCGCCTTCGGCATGACCGAGACCTGCGCGGGCAGCGTCTACAACCCCGCGTTCCCGGCCGCCGACGCGGGCCAGGAGTTCGCCAACCTCGGCACCCCCGTCGAGGGGCTGCGGATCCGCGTCGCCGACGACGACCACCGGGCGCTGCCCGAGGGCGAGATCGGCGAGCTGCAGCTCAGCGGCCCGATGATCACCCCCGGCTACTACAACGACGCCGAGGCCACCGAGGAGGCCTTCACCCCCGACGGCTGGTTCCGCAGCGGCGACCTGGGCCGGATCGACGAGGGCCGGCTGACCCTCGTCGGCCGCAGCAAGGACAGCGTCATCGTCAATGGCGTCAACTACTTCAGCCATGAGCTGGAGGCCGCCCTGGAGCAGCTGGACGATGTCGCGAGCGGCTATGTCGCGGCGTTCCCGACCCGCCGCCCGGGCAGCGACACCGAACAGCTGGTCATCGCCGTCAGCCCCGAGCCCGCGGACGACGACGAGGCCGGGCTGCACCGCATGATCACCGCGGTGCGCTCCACCGTGGTGATCCACTGGGGCTTCCGGCCCTCCCTCATCCTGCCGCTGCCCAAGGACGCCTTCCCCAAGACCAGCCTCGGCAAGACGCTGCGCCGCCGGATGCGCCAGCGCCTGGAGTCCGGCGGCTACGACGGCGTCATCGAGCGGGTCGCGGAGCTGACCACCCGTCGGCTCGGCGGCCACACCCCGCCCGAGGGCGGGACCGAGCGGATCCTCGCCGGGATCTACGCCGAGATGTTCGACATCACCGCGGAGCGGATCAGCGCCACCGCCAGCTTCTTCGACCTGGGCGGCACCTCGCTGGACATCCTGCGGCTGCGGCGCCAGGTCCACCGGCGTCTGGGGATCGCGGACCTGCCGGTCATCATGGTGCTCACGGCGCCGTCGGTGCGGCAGCTCGCCGCCCGGCTCGACGGCGGCGGCGCGCCCGGCTCCGCGGGGTACGACCCGGTCGTCACGCTCCAGTCCGGCGGCGACAAGACCCCGCTGTTCTGTGTCCACCCCGGCGTCGGCGAGGTCCTGGTCTTCGTCAACCTCGCCAAGTACTTCGTCGGCGACCGGCCGTTCCACGCACTGCGCGCCCGGGGCTTCAACGAGGGCGAGAAGCCCTTCGCGAGCTTCGAGGAGATGGTGGAGTGCTATGTGCAGGCCATCCGCGCCCGCCAGCCGCACGGCCCCTACGCCGTCGCCGGATACTCCTACGGCGGCGCCGTGGCCTTCGAGATCGCCAAGGCGCTGGAGGCCCGGGGCGAGCGGGTCGACTTCGTCGGCAGCTTCAACCTTCCGCCGCACATCAAGTACCGCATGGACGAGCTCGACTTCACCGAGACGGCGACCAACCTCGCCTTCTTCCTGGACCTGATCAACAAGAAGCAGTCGCTCGACCTCCCCGCCGAACTGCGCCCGCTGCCCCAGGAGGAGCAGCTGGCGCGGCTGCTGCGGATCGCCCCGCCGGCCCGGCTGGACGAACTCGACCTGGACCTGGGCACGTTCACCGCCTGGGCGGAGCTGGCCCATGGCCTCACCGCCCTGGGCCGCGACTACCACCCCAGTGGCACCACCCGGTCCATGACGGTCTTCTACGCGATCCCGCTGCGCGGCACCAAGGAGGACTGGCTGGCGAACGAGCTGCGCCGGTGGGACGAGTACACCACCGAGCCCAACCGGTATCTGGACGTACCCGGTGAGCACTACACGCTGATGGGCCCGCGGCATGTCGCGGCCTTCCAGGCGGTGCTGCGCGGGGAGCTCGACCGCGCGCTGGACGAAGCCGACCGGGCCCGCGCCAATGGCCGGTCATAGACCCGTGAGGGCCAGGCACAAGGAGACGAGCAGGGTGGAAGGCAAGAAGATCCTGGTCACCGGCGGCACCGGACAGGTCGCCCGGCCGGTGGCCGAGGCACTGGCCGGGCGCAACGAGGTGTGGTGTCTGGGCCGGTTCGGCACCCCGGGAGTCGAGAAGGAGCTGAACGGCCACGGGATCACCACATTCCACTGGGACATGAACGACCCGCGCGAGGCGGCGTACGAGGGGCTGCCGGACGACTTCACCCATGTCTTCCACTCGGCGGTGCGCCGTGGCGAGGACGGCGATGTCAACGCGGCCATCGAGGTCAACTCGGTGGCCACCGGCCGGCTGATGTCCCACTGCCGGGCGGCGGAAGCGTTCCTCTTCGTCTCCACCGGGGCGCTCTACAAGCGGCAGACGCTCGACCACGCCTACACCGAGGACGACCCCGTGGACGGAGTGGCCGACTGGCTGCCCGCCTACCCGGTGGGCAAGATCGCCGCGGAGGGCGCGGTACGGGCGTTCGCCCAGGTGCTGGACCTGCCGACGACCATCGCCCGGCTCAACATCGCCTACGGCCCCGGCGGCTACGGCGGGGTCCCGATGCTCTACTTCGAGCGGATGCTCGCGGGCGAGCCGATACCGGTGCCCAGGGAGGGCCAGAACTGGTGCTCGCTCCTCCACACCGACGACCTCATCGCCCATGTCCCCCCTCTCTGGAGGGCCGCGTCGACCCCGGCCACGCTGGTCAACTGGGGCGGGGACGAGGCGGTCGGGATGACCGACTGCGTGCGCCACCTGGAGGAGCTCACCGGGGTCACCGCCCGGCTCGTGCCGAGCGAGGTCACCCGGGAGACCTACCGCTTCGACCCCGCCCGGCGGCGGGAGATCACCGGCCCCTGCCGGGTGCCGTGGCGCGAGGGCGTACGGCGCACCCTCCAGGCGCTCCACCCCGAGCACCTTCCGTCTTAAGCCCCGGCACCCCGCCGTCTGAGGAGTGGCGACCATGGCATCACCGAACATCGAGGCCATCCGCGCCTCCTACGCGGGCTTCCGCGACCGCGACATCGACGGGATCCTCTCGGGTCTGCACCCCGATGTGGAGTGGGTGCATCCGGAGGGGATGGCCAAGTACGGGCTCGGCGGCACCAAGCTGGGCCATGCGGGGATCAGGGAGTTCCTCGCCCGGGTGCCGACCGTGCTGGGCGGGATGAGGCTCGCGCCGAGGGAGTTCATCGAACAGGGCGACCGGGTCGTGGTGTTCGGCACCCGCGAGGTGACCTCGCGGAGCGGCAGGACCGTGACGCTGGACTTCGTCCACTCGTGGACGATGCGGGACGGCAAGGCGGCGAGGATGGAGGACATCTTCGACACGGTGGCGTTCCACGAACTGATCGAGAGCTGACATCGAGAGCTGACCGGCGCATGGCAGCCGTCCGCTCCCGCGCCCAGAAGGCACGGAAGCGGGCGGCCGCCGGGCCCCAGCTCTCAGGCCCCGGATTTCATGTCTCAGACCGTACGGAAGACCTCGTCGTACTCCAGGCGCGGCAGCCGCCCCATCCACGCGTCCGGGCCCGGCTTGCCGATGTTGACCACACAGACCGCCGAGTGCCGCCCGTCCTCGAAGAACTCCTTGGAGACGGCCTCGTGGTCGAAGCCGATCATGGGCCCGGCGGCGAGCCCCGCGGCGCGCACGCCCAGGATGAAGTAACCCACCTGGATCGCGGTGTTGAACCGCGCTGACCCCTCCCGGACCTCGGGGTCGGCGAAGAACGCCTGCGGATTCTCCATGAACGGCACCAGCCGCGGCAGCTCCTCGTGGAAGTCCAGGTCCGCGGCGAGCACCGCCACCAGCGGGGCCTTGGCCGTCTTCTCCTGGTTCCGCCCCGTCATCAGCGACACCAGCCGGGCGCGCGCCTGCCGCGAGCGCACCAGCACCACCCGCAGCGGCTGCTGGTTCAGCGAGGTGGGGGCGTACCTGACCAGTTCGTGGATCGCGCGGACCTGCTCGTCCGTCACCGGCTCATCGGTGAAGGTGTTGGCCGTACGGGCTTCCAGGAACAGCTGCCGCTGCGCCTCCGGGGCCAGGGTGAGGGGGCCCAGGGCCTCGCTGCTCTCCGGTGCGCTCATCGAGCTCTCCTTGTGACGCGGTGGTTTGTGAAGTGATGGTGAAACGACGTGACCCGCCGATGAATTAATTGGACTAGACGGGCTAGTCCATTGCGGTGAACGAAGGCTAGACTCACTAGTCCATCGAGGGCAAGACCGGCTCGGAGCGAGGAGGTTGGGCCGTTGCGGACGGACAGCGGTTCCCGGCGCGGCGCGGCGGGGCGGCCGGTGGGCCCCCAGCCCGCCAAGCGCCAGGCGATCGTGGAGGCGGCGGTGGCCGTCTTCCTGCGCGAGGGGTACGACCGGGCGAGCGTGGACGTCATCGCGGACGAGGCCCGCGTGTCCAAGCAGACCGTCTACAACCACTTCGGCGACAAGGAGCGGCTGTTCATCGCCGCCGTCGAGGAGGAGCGGGAGCGGGTGGCGGCCGGTTTCGCCGCCGGTTCCCCGTACGCCCTCGGGCCGGACGGCCCCGGGGCCCCCGAGGCGTACGACTGCGGCGACGCCCGCAGCGCGCTGCGCGCCTTCGGCCACCGGGTGCTCGACGTACTGCTCGACGCGCGGGCCTCCGCGCTGCGCCGCCTGGTCATCGCCGAGGTCGCCCGCCATCCCTCGCTGCGCCCCGCGTGCGCGGAGGGGGAGCCCCAGCAACTGGTGGCGTACCTCGCCGGGATGCTCGCCCGGCGCACCGGCAGCGGCGAGCTGAGCGTGCCCGATCCGGCCGCCGCCGCCCGCCAGTTCGTGGCCCTGATCGTCCAACAGGGGCTCTACCAGTCGATGTACGGCACCCGTCCGCTCGCCGAGGACGAGGCCACGGCCGTCTGCGAGTGCGCCGCCGACCTGCTCGTGCGTGCGTACCGCCCATGAAGCCCGAAGAGAGGTGCCACCCATGCGGGTGAGCGTGCTCGGACCGCTGACACTCGGCCTCGGCGCCGGGTCCGGAGTGCCCAGCGCGATGAAGCCGCGCAAGGTGCTGTCCCTGCTGCTGCTCAACGCGGGCCGGATGGTGCCGGTGCAGTCGTTGATGGCCGAGCTGTGGGGCGATCAGCCGCCGCGCACCGGGCCGACCACGCTCCAGACGTACATCCTGCACCTGCGCAAGCTGCTCGCCGAGGGGCTGGGGATGCCATCGGCCGCCGTCACCCGGGATGTGCTGCAGACCCGGCCCGGGGGCTACGCCATGGTGGTGAGCCCCGGCGAGCTCGACGTCCATGAGTACCGCGACCTCGTCGCCTCGGGCGAAGGCGCGCTGGAGGCCGGCGACGAGCGGACGGCGGACACCTCCTTCCGGCGGGCGCTGGCCCTCTGGCAGGGCCCGGCCCTGGTCGACGTCACCCCGCACGGGCGGCCGCTGCAGGCGGAGGTCGCCCGGCTGGAGCAGTCCCGGCTCACGGTCACCGAGCGCGGCATCGAGACCCGGCTGCGGCTCGGCGGCCATCTGGAGGTGCTGAGCGACCTCGCCTCGCTGGTCGTGGAGCACCGCTTCCACGAGGGCCTGCACGGTCAGTACATGCTCGCCCTCCACCGCTCCGGCCAGCGCACCCGCGCGCTGACGGTCTACCAGCGGCTGCGGACGGCGATGACGGAGGAGCTGGGGCTCGAGCCCTCGGTGAAGCTGCAGCGGCTCCAGCAGGCGGTGCTGGTGTCCGACCCCCGGCTGGACAACGAGGCGGGGGCGCCGGGGCGGGGGCCGGTGGTGGCGTGAGGGGCGGGCGGCCCACAGGGCCGCGCGGCATCGCGGAACGCGGGTGTGCGGAACGCGGTCCCGCGGAACGCACAGCCCTCAGACGCCATGCCCCTTAGACGTCGTGCCCTCAGGCAGCGCCGTCCTCAGAGATCGTCGTCCTCCTCGTCGAGCCGGGCCAGCCAGGTCGCCAGCCGCTCCACAGGAACCTCGAAGTCCGGGTTCAGGTCGACGAACGCCCGCAGCTGCTCGGCCAGCCACTCGAAGGTGACCTCCTCACTGCCGCGCCGCTGCTCCAGCTCCTCGATACCGCGATCGGTGAAGTACAAGGGTCGCTCCGGAAGGGTGGTGTGGATCAACCCGCCCAGGATATGCGGCTCCACACCCCGGTGAGCGACCCGAGGACCGCTGGGTTGACGTTGACGCGGGCGTCAATGTTTACGGTGCATCGACATGACCGACATGACAGCAGCGCACTTTTCCGGCAGAGCAGTGATCGTCACGGGTGGGGGCACGGGGATCGGGCGGGCCACCGCGCGCACCTTCGCAGAGCAGGGCGCCCAGGTCCTGGTGGTCGGCCGTACGGCGGCCCGGCTCGCCGAGACGGCCGCCGACGCCCCGGGCATCCGGCCACTGGTGGCCGACGTCGCGGCCCCCGGCGCCGCCGAGTTGATCGTGAACACCGCGATGGAGGCGTTCGGCCGCGTCGATGTGCTGGTCAACAACGCCGCCGTGGTCCGGCGGACACCGCTCGGGGACATCCGGCGGGAAGCCGTCGAGGAGATGCTGGCCGTCAATCTGCTCGCCCCGATGTACCTCACCCAGGCCGCGGCCCCTCAGCTGAGCGAGAGCGCGGGTGTCGTGATCAACGTCAGTACGGCGATCGGCCAGCGCGGCTGGCCGATGCCCGGCGGTGAGCTGTACGCCGCGCTGAAGGCGGCCCTGGACACGCTGACCCGCAGCTGGGCCGTGCAACTCGCGCCACGAGGGGTGCGGGTGGTGGGTGTGGCTCCCGGTCCCATCGCCACCGGGATCGGGCATCACCAGGGGCTCGACGCCGAGCAGATCGAGGCCCGGCGGGCGGCCCTGATCGAGCATGTGCCGCTGGGGCGGCTCGGCCGGGCGGAGGAGGTCGCCTTCTGGATAACCCAGCTTGCGCGGCACGAGGCGGCCTACGCGACGGGGGTCGTACTGCCGGTGGACGGTGGGGCGTTGGTCGGCTAAGAGTTGTCCCGTAAATGATCTTCGGGTCGCCTCGGGCGTGGTGGGCCGCGGTGCGGCCCGCTTGCCTATCCGGCGAGGGCGAAGTTGTGCATCCGGGCGATGCCGAGCATGGCGTGGTGGACGCCGTCGCCTTTGAGGCGGCAGTCGCGGAGGATCTTCCAGGTCTTCATGCGGGCGAAGACGTGCTCGACGCGGGCCCGGACCTGCTTGTGGGACTTGTTGTGCTCCTCTTTCCAGTCCGGGAGTTCGCTCTGCCCGCGCTTGCGGCGATGCGGGATGACGAGTCCCGTGCCCGGGTAGCCGCCGTCGGCGATCGTCAGCGTGTCGCCGACGGCGGCCTTGGCGCCGGACTCCTCCCACGCCTTGCAGTCGTTTCGGCTCCCGGCGAGCGGCCGGCCGACCACGACGACCAGGCGGGTGTCGGCGTCGATGACGACCTGGTGGTTGGTGGAGTACCGATAGTTCTTCGACCGCTCGGCGATGGTGTGGTCCCGGGTGGGCACCAGGGTGCCGTCCACGATGAGCACAGCGTCTTTCGCGAACCGCTTGCGGGGCTGGAGCGCGAGCATCGGCCCGAGATGGTCGATGATCCGGTCGGCCGCCGACTTCGACACCCCGAACAGCGGGGCGAGTTGCCGCATGGTCAGGTTCGTGCGCCAGTAGGCCGCGACCAGCAGGGCACGGTCCTCCAGCGGAAGGCTCCACGGCCGGCCTCTGCGGACAGCGTCCGCACCCTGGTGCCGCAGCACCGTCACCAGCTTCCCGAATTGCCGCGGGCTCAGCCCGGTGAACGGGGCTATCCAGGACGGCTCCGACGCCGTGATCACACCAGCCCTACCAAGATCGTTCCATGAGGTGACTGGCGGCTCGGCCCCCCTCTCAGCTGCCACTCAGCGGAGACGCCCACGTGGGGTCGTGTCGGGATCTCCGCGTTAGGTGGGTCAGCAGGTGCCCCGCCGCGATGGAGACGGTGTCTTGCGGCGCGCCGACTGCGGTCAGGGTGGCAATAAGGCTTGCCGACGCTGTTTCCGGCACGTCCGGGTCGGTGAGGAGGGGAAGCAGTAGCAGGAAGCGGGCGGCCGTGTCCTGGACGCCTTCGGCCGCAAGGGACGGGCTGTCAGCGATTCGGATCAGTTCGTGCCACGTCAGCCCGCCACCCGAGAAATCTCCGTCCCAGCTGGCGATCTGTTCGACGGAGCTTCTGCCCGGATGGGTGAGGAGGTAGTCGGTGCCGTAGTCGCCATCCAGGTTGCGGTAGATCACCACGGCTCCGGGGCCGTCTTGCGCCGGCACCCTGAACACTGGCCAGCGTTCAGGATCGAAGAGGACCTCGGACATGGCGTCGGCATCGGCGCCGTCCTCACCAAACCACCCCGGGACCGGGCGCTCGATACAACCGCCATCGCTACACATCGCCAAGAGGTAGTTCGACCAGAAACCCGGGTGGACCAGCAGTGACTCGCCCGGCACCAGCGGGCCGACGTCATATCCCTTGATCAGCACCCCTCGATCCTGTCACCAGCCACTGACACGATCCGATCCGGGGATCAGCAAGAGGGCGCCGCACAGTTACGGGACAACCCTTAGGTGGCGCCTGGCGGACCGTGCCGCCTGCGGCGGGCCTTTCCCCTCCCTGCCCTTCCCGATGCTTGAGACGGGTAGTTCTGGAGTGATCGACAATGCCGGGACGCTACATTGGTCACACGGAGCGGAAGAGGCGAAAGCCGAAGATTTGCGCAGTCAAGGAACTCCATTCCGTCAGCGCTCCATCAACTACAGCCCCGGATGACAAGTCCGGGGCTATGCGGTGTCGCCTTGCTCGATACCTCAGCGCTAAGCTCGCGCTATGCCTACATCTGACAGCGTGACGCTTCGGACGCTCGATGGTCTACGCCTGGCTGGCACACTCGTGCGCCCCGATACGCCAGCCTCGGCCGCTGTCGTGCTTGTCCACGGCGGTGGCGTCACTCGGGAAGAGGGCGGATTCTTCACGCGCCTGGCCGCTGGAATGGCCGAGAGTGGTGTGGCATCTTTTCGGTTCGATATGCGCGGTCACGGCGAAAGTGAGGGTCGACAGGAAGAGCTGACCCTGGCCACGGTCCTGAATGATATTCGTGCGGCCATCACCTATACCCGCGAAGCCGCCAGCGCTCGGGAAGTCACGTTGTTGGGTGCTAGCTTCGGCGGCGGCATCTGCGCATACTATGCCGCTAAGCGCTCGGCGGATCTTTCCCGACTGGTACTGTTTAATCCTCAGCTGGATTACAAATGGCGCACCATCGACACGCGAGCCTATTGGGTCAATGATTCAATCAGCGAAGAGGCGGCGCAACGACTCACCGAGCAAGGGTTCATCCAATTCACGCCGACACTGAGGCATGGGCGGCCTTTGCTCAACGAGGTGTTCTGGTTTCATCCGCATGAGGTACTTGACGAGGTGCGGGTTCCGACCCTGATCGTGCACGGAACCGAAGACACATTCGTTCCTATTGACATGTCACGGACTGCCGCGCAGAAGTTCAGAGCCCCTTGTGAAATCATCGAGGTTGAAGGGGCGCAGCACGGTTTCGCCGTACATAACGATCCGCAGTATGTGGATCCTCAGAGCCAGGAATGGCAGAGGTACGTCATCCATACCGTGTGCGAATGGCTAATCGCCGACTCCTCGCAGGGCTAGACAGCACGGAGCGCTTCACCGAACTTCCGTACGGCAGGCCGACCGCGCCAATGGCTCAACGCCTGTAGTACTTCACCCAATACCCTCATGGTGCGTTCCGACTGCACAGCGAGGGCCACTTCGGCGGAAGCGGTACCAACCTCGGCCGCCTCGTCCGGCTCGCCGCTCAGCGCCAATGCCGCCGCCCTCCGGGCATTGAAGAATCCCGTGTCGCGGCGCGAGAGCGTACCAGCCGAAATGATTTCACCGAACAGATCGGCGGCGATACCCGGCTTGCCAGCCTCGGTATAACTCACCGCGTTCCGGAGCAGCAACGTATGCTCGTTGAAGTACGCGCCAAGGCCGCTCGGTTCCCCCTTGGCGGCGCGTGTAAGCAGTTCGCGGGCAGTATCGAGTTTCTGCTCAATCAGGGTGAGCGGTTCTCCGAGCATGGCGCACCCAAGCGCTTCCTGCTGCAGCAACTCTGCTTGTACGCGGGTAGGGAGCTGCCACCTCTGATGTTGCCCCGCCTGTGCCAGCGTCAGCATTCGCACTGCGTCCCGATCGTCATAGGCCATTTGGGATTTCTTCAGCAGCATATACCCTTGCATGGCTGGATCGTCAGCTTCTTGAGCCCATTCCATAGCTCGGTCGTACCAGAAAACAGCAATGCCCGGTTGGTGGGCATCTCGATACAGCCATCCAGCGAATTCCGCGCCATCTGCGCCAACCGACAGCAACTCCCGCCGAATGACGGGCTTCACATCCCGGGCTTGCTGCTCAATGACACCCAGCAGCCCCAGGACCACCGGCAGGGTTTTCTGTGCGCCAAGCCTGCCATCGTCGCATTTCGCCGTTTCGAGTTGACTGCGGAAATACTCAACCATCGTTCCGTCGAAATAGCGGCAAGCATCAGTCAAAGCGGCTGTCACACGCTGGATATCTTCAAGGCTCGCCCCCCTCAGAGCCGTAACGGCAAATCCACTCTTGAGGAGTGTGCGTCGGTTGAGCAGACTCATAATCTCGTGTTCCGCAGACGGGGTGGTATCCCCTTCTGGGGTACCTTCGGGGGGACCCTCCCAAGGGCGAGGGGCAGGCCCAGCATTTTGCCAGGAATGCCGAAGCCATCCGCAACTCGTTCGATTACCTGTTCTCCGCGAATTCCCCTGACGCCTCGGATGATGTCACTGACCCGAGCACTGGTCATCTTTCCGACCGCCGACGCAATTACCGCGTGGCTAGAGCCCGTTCGTCTGTTGACGAGGCGAAAGATTTCCCGGAAGTTGCGGGTGGTGCAGGCCCGCTGCATGGCCTCGCTCTGTAAGAGCGCGTCCGGGATCGTCAGCGGGTAGCCGCTTCGCCAGGTCTCGCGTTCGCCCATGAGCCACCTCGCAGCAACGGCGGTGATCGGTCCCAGGGTATCCCCGGCCCGGGAGCAGGGCTCCCCAAACTGGGCGGAAACGGGGTTCCCCAAATGGGCTTGCAGGGTTCCCCGTTCGCTGTTCCCCGAAGGTTCCCGTGGGCCGGAAGCTCATGACGTGGAGCGCATCTCGCCGTTGATGGCCGGGCGGAGCAGCAAGTGCACGGCGGCGCCGGGAAGTCCTCGCGTTGGCAGAGCACAAGGCAGAGCACAAGGAGGAAAAGGTGGAGGAGTTCACACCCCCGCCGAAGCGCGCTCGTCGCTTCGAGGGTCTGTTCACGACCACGGTGCAGCGCCGGGTTCAGTCACCGGCTGAGACCCACGAGTACAAGAAGACCTCGGGTTCGTCGGACGGTGCCAAGACGTACGACACCACCGCCACCTGAGTCTGTCGGTCTCAACGCCCGAGGGGTGCGGTCTCACCGCCCTCTCGGGCCCATCGGAAGGGAGAGCACACTTGATCAAGATACGCCTCACCCCGTACGCAAGCACGGAATGGACGTGGGATGACAGCAGCTACGTCACGGCCGACAGAACGAGCGAGATCACGCCATACGCCCACCCGATGCTCGAACAGGTCGCCGTCACGGACGGGAGCCGCACTCTCCTCGTCGTCCGTGAACGCGTCACAGGCCGGGAAACCACCGATCCGAGCCCCCGCAAACTCCCCCCGGGAGACTTCGACAAGGCCCGTACGCTGGCCGAACAGTGGCCCACGGACTACGTGCTTGTGGAGACCGCCCCCGGTGACCCCTGCCGCGTCACCTCAGGGCCCGGAGGCATCGCACCGCTCTACGTATCGCATGACCGTACGAGCCTGCACGGGTCGTGGGACATGGCCGACCTCGCCGAACACGCCGTCGGGCTGAGCCCTCGCGAAGTCGCACGGCTGCTGGTCTACCGGCCCCGGTACAGCACCGAGACCGTCTTCCGAGGCATTCACCGAGTGACCGAGCGCACGACGGCTGTCTTCGGCGGTCACCTGTACCTGCACTACCCCGAACCCGCCTTGCACAGTGGCCCGCGTGAACTCAAGCCAGCTGCCGATGTGCTCGGCGCCTTCGTCAACGCAATGGACGATGCCCTCGACCTCCGGCCGCTCGACTCCGTGAAGACCATGCTTCACCTGACGGGCGGGTTCGATTCCGGCACCGTGGGCACCCGTCTCGCGGAGCGCTACCCGAACCGGTTCCCCACGGCCGCCCTCCTCATCGGCGGCCACGGGCGTGCTCACCAGATCCGGCGGCGTACCGAAATCCTCAACACCCTCCCGTTCGCCGAGCCGGATTACCTGATCGACGCCGTGGAGCACGCCCCGCTGTCGGCCGACTGCGCGCGTGTCCGGGGCGAGCGCATCAGCCCGTATGAGGAGCCCTTGCACCGCCCATTCACCGAACTGACCGAGGTACTGGCCGAGCACGGGGCCCGCGTGGTCGTGACGGGACTCGGCGGGGACGAGATGGTGGCCCTCTCGCAGGACGAGTACGCGCACAAGTCCATGGGCGAGATCAGCGACGCGCTTCCGTGGATCGGCCAACGAGCACGAGCGGCGATCGAGTACGCCGACGACGGCATTGCACCGCCCGCCGCAGTCAACAGCATGACCTTGCTGTCTCTGGAGACCACGGCCCCCGTGCTGATGCGAGCTGGCATCTGGCCCCTGCACCCCTTCGCCGGCCCCGGCATGGTCCAGCTCGGCGAGTGGCTTCCCATGCACTGGCGCGAGCTCAAGCAGCTTCAGCGGCGACGCCTCGCCTCACTTGGGCTGAGTCCGGACGTCACCGAGTCCCGCGTGCGGGAGTCTTTCGCGGAAGTCGTCCAACACTCACTGACCAGGTACGGCCAACAGCTGTTCGCCCGGATGCTCATCGACGGTTCCCCACTCTTCGATGAACAACTCGTCGACCCCGATGGCCTGCGCCTGGCCGTGCGACGGCTGGCCGAAGAGCCCTACCGCGAAGACGGTGACGCACAGCTCCTCGAAGTGCTGGACCTGCACTTCGCCGCACAAGCCTTCCTGTAAACCATGCGGGTGACCACACCGGTTTACCGCCGACCGACCTCAGGAGACACGGTGTTCGCAATGCGCCCGGCCACGGCGGAGGACATCCCTGCCGTAGAGAACATGATCCTCGCCCGCTCCGCGTGGCTGGAGGAACGAGGGCATCCGAGCTGGCGGGAGAACGCCACCGAACTCGCACGGCAGGCAGCGAACTCCGACGGTGATGTGTGGGTTCTCGCCGAGGACGGCGGACAGGTCGTCGGGTGCACCACCGTGCAGGAACAGGCCCCGCCTTGGGGCTGGACGCAAGACGAGCTGAACGAGTCGGCCCACTACCTCTACTCGACCGTCACCGACCCCGCGCACCGTGCGAAGAAGCCGGGAACCGTCATGGGACTGTGGGCCGTGGACCGGGCCGCCCGGGAGGGGAAGGCATGGGTCCGTCGTGGCTGCAACTTCCCCGAATTGGTGAGGTACAACGAGACCCAGGGCTTCAGTCTGGTGCACGAGGTGCGGCGCACGAATGGCCGGGTCTACCTGATGGGCCGACGGGCCGAGCGCATCGCTGATCTCGAAGAGAAGTTCCAGGCCCTGTAGCCGCTCCCCGAAGGCCCCCTCAATGACCAGCCACTGGGTTCCAGAACACGTAGTGTCGCCGCATGCGGATAGGGGAGTTGGCGAAGGCCACCGGCACCAGCACCAGGGCCTTGCGCTTTTATGAGGAGCGGGGGCTGCTGAGCTCCGGACGCGCGGTCAACGGCTACCGGATGTACGACGAGCGGGCGGTCCGGCGGGTGGCCAACATCCGCTATCTGCTGGACGCCGGGCTCACGCTCGAGGACATCGAGCACTTCGGCGCCTGCCTGGACCGCGATGTGCCGAGCAGTCGACCCGCCGAGGCCATGCTGGACATCGGGCGTCGCCGCCTGGGCGTGCTGGACGACCGGATCGCCTCCCTCGCGCGGGTGCGCGACGAGCTCGCCGGGCTGCTGGCCGCCGCCTCCGGCGACCGGAAAGCGCGGTCAGTGCGTCTGGCTGAGCAGCCAGGAGACCAGCGCGCGTACGGCGCCGCCGAGTGCGGCGGCGGTGAGGGTGAGGAGGGCCGGGCGGCGGCGGTTGGGCATCTTTGACCTGCTTTCGTGAAACCGGCGAGGGCGCCGGGGGTACGTTTCACGATGTGCGGAGTCTCGGGTGTTGCGGCAGCCCGCACGCGTTGCAGTGGGCCGCAACGGGGGAGGGGCGACCGATGGAGGACGGATCCGTCAGCGGGGAGCTGGTGCCGGAGCGGGGCGCGGCGCGGCGGATCGGGGATCTGAAGCCGATCCCCGAGCAGGTGAGACCGGAGTGCCGGGCGCTGGCCGAGAGCCTGCGGGAGCTGTTCGGCACGGTCGGGGTGTCGCTGCGGGTCCTCGCCCTACGGCTGCACTACGACGCCGGGACCGTCTCCCGCTATCTCAACGGGACCGTGGTGCCGCCCGCCGAGTTCGTGGACCAGCTCTTCACCCATGCCGCCAAGGCGGCCGGGCGGCCGCCCGCCACCGAGGTGGTGGCCCATGTGCACACCCTGCAACGCCGGGCGTTGCAGGCCACCAACAAGGTGGGCTGGGAGCTCCAGCGCCTCCGGGACCAGCTCGCCGACGCGGACCGGCAGCGCCAGCAGGCCGAGGTGCGGGCGGAGGCGCTGTCGGAGGCGTTGCTGGTGCGGAAGCAGCGCATCGCCGAGATGGAGGTGGAGCAGCGCCGGATCGCGGTCGCGGCGGCGGATCGCGGCACCCACGGCGCGGAGCTGGACCGGCTGCGCCAGGAGCGCGAGGACGTGACGGCCGAACGCGACCGGCTGCGGGAGGAAGTCGCCCGCCTCCAGGAGGCGTTGGCCCAGGCCCGCCGCCAGGCACTGGAGGCCGAGCAGCGCTGCGAGGCGCTGGAACACCAGCTGCAGGCGGAGGAGGAGGCCGCCGGGGCGAAGGCCGAGACCGACGCCGAGTCCGGGGAGCCCGCGTCGCACCGGCTGACGCACGCCCAGGAGCAGGCGGCGGCGGCCGAGGAGCGGGCGCGGCGGCTGGAGCGGGAGCTGGCGGCGTTACGGACCCGCGACGCCGCCCCCGGCGACGGCTCACCGGCGGAGTCCGGGCGCGTCCCCGACGTCTGGGGCGGTGTGCCGCGCCGCAACCCGAGGTTCACCGGGCGGGACCAGCTGCTCGCCGAGGTGCGCGAGCGGCTGGCGGCCGCCCCCGCCGACACCGCCGTGGTCGCCCTCGTCGGGCTGCCGGGCATCGGCAAGACGCAGCTCGCCGCCGAGTACGCCCACCGCTTCGCCGCCCGGTACGACGTCGTGTGGTGGGCCGGGGTGGATGGGCCGCCCGCCCTGGCGGAACGGCTGGGCGCGCTCGCCCGGGCCCTGGGCGCCGGGGACCAGGACCCGGCCCGCGCCGCCCTGGAGGCGCTGCGGCGGGGCGATCCGTACGGTCGCTGGCTCATCGTCCTGGACGACGCCGACGACCCGGAGGCCATCGCCGGGCTGCTGCCCGCCGGGGGCGGCCATGTGCTGATCACCTCGCAAAACCGGGCCTGGGCCGACCACTACGCCGAACTGCTGGACGTCCCGCCGCTGAACCGGCAGGACAGCATCGACTTCGTACGCCGCCGGGCGCCGCGCATCGGCCCCGAGGACGCGGACCGGCTGGCGGCGGCCCTCGAGGACCTGCCACTGGCGCTGGACCAGACGGCGGGCTGGCTGGACGGCGCGTCCACCCCGGTCGCCGAGTACGTGCGCATGGCGAGCGACGGCGAGCCCAACCCGGTACGGCCCGCCGCCGACTACCCGATGCCGTACCACTCCGCCTTCAAGGACCTGATCACCCGGGTGCGGGAGAGCACCAAGGCGGCGGCCGAACTGCTGCGCCTGGCTGCCCTGTTCGGCCCCGGCCCGGTCCCGCTCGACCTGCTGCGGGCCGTTCCACCGGTGCATGTCTCCCCGGCGGTGGCGGCGCTCCTGGAGAACCCCAGCCAGCTGGAGCTGGCCATCGGCAAGCTGGCCCAGTGGTCGGTGATGTGGCGGTCGACGCTGGAGACCGACGCGGTGTGGATGAGCCGCTTCGTACGGGACGCGGTGCGGCGGCGGACGCCGGAGGACAAGCGGGAGAAGGACGCCAGGGTCGTCCGCGGCGCCCTCGTCGCGGCGGACCCGCGCCGCCCGGACAACCCGGCGGCCTGGCCGCGCTACGCCCGGCTCGTGCCGTACCTGGAGCTGTCGGGCGCGCTGGAGTCACCGGACGCCGCGTCGCGCGGGCTGGTCGTCGGGTTCCTCACCTATCTGACCCTGAGCGGTGACCACGCGACGGGCGGGCAGCTCGCGGAACGAGTCGCGGGCGACTACCGGGAACTGGACGTGCGCCGGGCCGCGCTGCTGCGCGAGAGAGGGGACTACGCCGCCGCCGAGGCGCTGGACCGGTCGGTGCTGAGGGGCCTGGGCGGTTCCGACGCGCCGGGCAGACTCGTCGCGATGGCCAGGCTCGGCACGGATCTGCGGGGCCTGGGCCGCTATGACGAGGCGTATGAACTCGCCCGCGAGCAGCGCGACCTGTGTGCCGTCACCTGTCCCGAGGACGGTGCGGAGGCGCGGAACGCCCGGCGGAGCCTGGCCCACTCGCTGCGGATGCTCGGCTCCTACGCCGAGGCAGCGGAGCTGTCCGGGCGGACGCTGGAGGGCGCGCGGGCGGAGCTGGGCCCGACGGCGCTGGTGACGCTGGCCTGCGAGACGGAGCACGCGTACGACCTGCGGCTCTCCGGCCGTCAGCAGGAGGCGCTGGCGCTCCAGGCGTCCAGCGCCGATCGGCACGGCGCGGTGCTGGGCACCGGGCATCCGCTGACCCTGACCGCCCAGTACCACCTGTGGAGGTGTGACTGGGAGGACGACCTCAACATCCACGCCCTGTGGGAGCGGGCGAGGCACCTGCTGGGCGAGGACGCCCCGGTGACGCTGATGATCGCGGCCGGGGCCGCCCGCGCCCTCTGGCGTGACGGTGACTGGGGCGAGGCATGGGACGTCGCCGGGGAGACCATGAGGCGTTACCAGGCCGCCCTGGGGGATCGGCACCCGCACACCATCGGGGCCCGCGCGAACCAGGCGCTCACGCTCCCCGCGAAGACCCGGGCACGGTACCTGGAGGCGGCGCTCACGGACATGACCGCCGCCGTGGGTGAGCGCCATCCCTGGACGCTGGGGATCGCGCTCAACACGGCCGCTGGCCAGCAGCCTCAGGACGGCTGCGCCATGAGCCGCGAAACCGCGCTGCACGCCGCCCAGACGCTCGGCGAACGGCATCCGCTGACCCTGCTGGCCCAGATCGGGCTGGCCGCGGATCTGCGGATGGTCCCCGGCGGACGCGGCGAGGCGGATGTGATCGAGGAGGTGGCCCTAGGCGGCCTCACGGCCGTCCTGGGGCCGGAGCACCCCGAGACCATGGCGGCCCGCAACCGCCACCGCCACACCTGGCACTTCGAGCCGCTGCCGGTCTGAGGCGGGCTGATACGGCCGGAAGGCCGGGCCCCGTTCGGGGCCCGGCCTTCCGGTACACAACGGGTGCGTCAGATCTCGAAGACCTCGCTCACCAGGGACCCCTGCTCCGACTGGTGCCGCTTGTTCGACCCCACCGCGGGCGAGGACGAGTGCGGGCGGGAGACCCGGACCAGGCGCTCGGCGGCGGGGACGTCCGCGCCGACCGACAGCTCCAGGTGGTCGATCAGGTTGAGCGCGATGAACGGCCACGCACCCTGGTTCGCCGGTTCCTCCTGCGCCCAGACGAACTTCTGCACGCCCGGGTACTTGGCGATCTCGGCCTGCAACTCCGCACCCGGCAGCGGGTACAGCCGCTCCAGGCGGATGATCGCCGTGTCGTTCGCACCGCGCTTGTCCCGCTCCGCGGCCAGGTCGTAGTAGACCTTGCCGGAGCAGAAGACCACCTTGCGCACCGAGGCCGGGTCGACCGACTCGTCACCGATCACCGGGCGGAACGAGCCGGACAGGAACTCGTCCGTCGTCGACGCCGCGGCCTTCAGCCGCAGCATCGACTTCGGGGTGAAGACGACCAGCGGCTTGTGGTGCGGGTTGTGGACCTGCCAGCGCAGCAGGTGGAAGTAGTTCGACGGCAGCGTCGGCGCGGCGACCGTCATGTTGTTCTGCGCGCACAGCTGGAGGAAGCGCTCGATCCGGGCCGAGGAGTGGTCCGGGCCCTGGCCCTCGTAGCCGTGCGGCAGCAGCAGCGTGACACCAGAGGTCTGGCCCCACTTCTGCTCGGCCGAGGAGATGAACTCGTCGACGATGGTCTGCGCGCCATTGACGAAGTCGCCGAACTGCGCCTCCCACATGACCAGCGCGTTCGGGCGGGCCAGTGAGTAGCCGTACTCGAAGCCCATCGCCGCGTACTCGCTGAGCAGCGAGTCATAGACGTTGTACCGTGCCTGGTCGTCGCTGAGGTACAGCAGCGGGGTGTAGTCGTCGCCGGTCTCGCGGTCCACCAGCACCGCGTGGCGCTGGCCGAAGGTGCCGCGGCGGGAGTCCTGGCCGGCGAGCCGGACCGGGGTGCCCTCCATCAGCAGCGAGCCGATGGCCAGGGTCTCGCCCATGCCCCAGTCGATCGCGTCGTCCTCGATCATCGCCGCGCGCCGCTGGAGCTGCGGGAACAGCCGCGGGTGGACGGTGATCCGGTCGGGGGTGTTGACCTGGGACTCGGCGATCCGCTTGACGACCTCCTGGGAGACGGCCGTCTTGACCGAGACCGGGAACTCCGGCTGCGGCTCGGGCACTTCGGCCGGGGCCGGGGCCGAGACCGCGTCGCGGACCTCGGTGAAGACCTTCTCCAGCTGGCCCTGGAAGTCCTGCAGCGCCTGCTCGGCCTCTTCCAGGGTGATGTCGCCGCGCCCGATCAGCGACTCGGTGTAGAGCTTGCGCACCGAGCGCTTCTTGTCGATCAGGTCGTACATCAGCGGCTGGGTGAAGCCGGGGTTGTCGGTCTCGTTGTGGCCGCGGCGGCGGTAGCAGATCAGGTCGATGACCACGTCCTTGTTGAACGCCTGGCGGAACTCGAAGGCGAGCCGCGCGACGCGCACGACGGCCTCCGGGTCGTCGCCGTTGACGTGGAAGATCGGCGCCTCGATCATGCGCGCGACGTCCGTGGCGTACATCGAGGAGCGGGACGCGGCCGGGGCGGCGGTGAAGCCGACCTGGTTGTTGATCACGATGTGTACGGTGCCGCCGGTGCGGTAGCCGCGCAGCTGCGACATGTTCAGCGTCTCGGCCACGACGCCCTGGCCCGCGAAGGCCGCGTCGCCGTGGAGGGCGACGGGCAGCACCGTGAAGTCCGTACCGGCCTTGCCGATGATGTCCTGCTTGGCGCGGACGACGCCCTCCAGGACCGGGTCAACGGCCTCCAGGTGGGAGGGGTTCGCGGCGAGCGAGACCGTGATCTGCTCGCCGTCCAGACCGGTGAACGTGCCCTCGGCGCCCAGGTGGTACTTGACGTCGCCGGAGCCGTGCATGGACTTCGGGTCGAGGTTGCCCTCGAACTCGCGGAAGATCTGTGCGTAGGACTTGCCGACGATGTTGGCGAGCACGTTGAGCCGGCCGCGGTGGGCCATGCCGATGACGACCTCGTCCAGGCGCGACTCGGCGGCCGCGTCCAGCACCGCGTCCAGCAGCGGGATGACGGACTCGCCGCCCTCCAGGGAGAACCGCTTCTGGCCGACGTACTTGGTCTGGAGGAAGGTCTCGAACGCCTCGGCCGCGTTGAGCCGCCGCAGGATGCGCAGCTGCTCCTCGCGCTCCGGCTTGTCGTGGTTGCGCTCGACGCGGTCCTGGATCCACTTGCGCTGCTTGGGGTCCTGGATGTGCATGAACTCGATGCCGGTGGTGCGGCAGTACGAGTCGCGCAGCACGCCCAGGATGTCGCGCAGCTTCATCATGGACTTGCCCGCGAAGCCGCCGACCGCGAACTCGCGCTCCAGGTCCCACAGGGTGAGCCCGTGCTCGATGATGTCCAGGTCGGGGTGCTTGCGCTGGCGGTACTCCAACGGGTCGGTGTCGGCCATGACATGGCCGCGGACCCGGTAGGAGTGGATCAGGTCGAAGACCCGCGCCGCCTTGGTGACATCGTCGTCGTGGCTGACGTCGATGTCCTTGAGCCAGCGGACCGGCTCGTAGGGGATGCGCAGCGCCTTGAAGATCTCGTCGAAGAAGTCGTTCTCGCCGAGCAGCAGCTGGCTCATGATCCGCAGGAACTCGCCGGAGGCGGCGCCCTGGATCACCCGGTGGTCATAGGTGCTGGTCAGCGTCATGACCTTGGAGATGCCCAGCTTGTTCAGGGTGTCCTGGGAGGTGCCCTGGAACTCGGCCGGGTACTCCATGGCGCCGACGCCGACGATCAGGCCCTGGCCGGGCATCAGCCGCGGCACCGAGTGGACGGTGCCGATGCCGCCGGGGTTGGTGAGGGAGGCGGTGACGCCGGTGAAGTCCTCCATCGTCAGCTTGTTCGCGCGGGCGCGGCGGACGATGTCCTCGTAGGCCTGCCAGAACTCGAAGAAGTTGAGCGTCTCGGCCTTCTTGATCGCCGCGACCACGAGCTGGCGGTCGCCGTTGGGCTTGACCAGGTCGATGGCGAGACCGAGGTTGATGTGCTCGGGCTTGACCAGGGTCGGCTTGCCGTCCTTCTCGGTGAACGAGTGGTTCATCGAGGGCATCGCCTTCAGCGCCTGCACCATGGCGTAGCCGATCAGGTGCGTGAAGGACACCTTGCCGCCGCGGGCGCGCTTGAGGTGGTTGTTGATGACGATGCGGTTGTCGAACAGCAGCTTCACCGGGACGGCGCGCACCGAGGTGGCGGTCGGCAGCTCCAGCGACGCGTTCATGTTCTTCGCCACGGCGGCGGACGGGCCGCGCAGCGTCACCAGCTCGGGGCCCGCGGACGGCGCGGCGGGCTCCTTCTTGGCGACCGTCGGCTCCGCCGGGGTCGGCTTGACGGGCGCGGGCCTGGCCGGGGCCGCGGGGGCGGCGTCGGCGGCCGGTGCGGCCTTGGCGGCCGGGGCCGCGGGCTGCGCCGCAGCGGGCTTCGCGGCAGCGGGAGCGGCGGCAGCGGCGGGGGCCGCGGCGGCGGGCTTGGCCTCGGCGGGCTTGGCGGCCGGGGCGGCGGGCTTCGCCGTCTCGGCGGGCTTGGCCGGAGCCGCCGGGGCGGCGCTCTCGGCTACTCCCTGTGGTGGCGCGGCCACCGCGGAGCCGGTGTCCTGACCCGGCTTGTAGTCGGCGAAGAAGTCCCACCAGGCTCGGTCGACCGAGTTCGGGTCCTGGAGGTACTGCTGGTAGATCTCGTCGACGAGCCACTCATTGGGGCCGAAGGCAGCGGCAGGGTTACTTCCCTGCCCGTCCTGTTCATCGGTCGAGACGCTCGAGGTGTTGGGGGACTGTGGCGACACGGCGGCAACCGCCCTCTTCCGCTTCCTAAAGGTGGTGGACAGCGGGAATAAAGGCTACGCCTCTTGAACCCTTACGTGCAGGTCGCACTGGTCATCGTCGTGCAAGTCACATTGATTGGCGGGTTTCAGCGCATGACGCACCGGGAAACACACGGGGTTTCATGCGTTTCCTTGGGCGCGGGGCGGCGCAGACGTGCACCCCTGCCGCTCGTATGTGCGCGACAGGGTCGACTTTACTTCAGCTTTGATCTCAGGGGGTGCCCGGTTTGGGTTCGGGGGCGGGTCCGGGGAGGCTGACCTTGATCCGGCAGCCGCGCGGGGACTCCGCCACCCCTATCCGCCCGCCGTGCAGATCCACCGCCCAGCGCGCGATCGCCAGCCCCAGACCGGTGCCGCCGTCGCTGCCGGTGCCGGGCCCGGGCCGCCGCCGGCCGTCCACCGAGCCGTCCGGGGAGAGCCCGCCCCGGTTGAACCGCTCGAAGACCCGGTGCCGTTCCGCCTCCGGGATGCCGGGGCCCTCGTCCTGCACCTCGAGCTCCAGGCTCTCCGGGCCGTCACCGCGCCGGGCCCGCACGGTCACCCGGCCGTGTGCCGGGCTGTGCTTCACCGCGTTGTCGATGAGGTTCGCCATCACCTGGTGCAGCCGCTCGGCGTCGGCGTGGGCGGTCAGCTCGGGCGGCGAGACGTCCAGGTTGAGATGGACGTCCTTGCGGGTGTGCGCGCCCGAATGGGACTCCGCCCCGTTGGCCATGCTCGCTTCCTTGATGATCCCGGCCAGATACGGCCAGACCTCGAACCGCCGTGTGTACAGCGGCACCACCCCGTTGTCGAGCCGGGAGAGGTCGAGCAGCTGGTCCACCAGGCGGCCCAGCCGCTGGGTCTGCTTCAGCGCGACCCGCATGGTCTCCGGATCGGCGTCCGAGACCCCGTCCACCACGTTCTCCAGCACGGCACGCAGCGCCGCGATCGGGGTGCGCAGCTCGTGCGAGACATTGGCCACCAGCTCCTTGCGGTGGGTGTCCACCGCCTCCAGGTCGGCGGCCATCCGGTTGAACGCGGACGCCAGGTCGCCGAACTCGTCCCGGCGCTGTGCCGCCCGCACCCGCCGCGTGTAGTCCCCGTTGGCCATCGCCCGGGTGACCTCGGTCATCTCGTCCAGCGGTGCCGTGAGTCCGTTCGCCACGAACTGGGTGATCAGCAGTGAGGCGATGATCGAGAAGATGGTGATGACGCGCAGCTCGGTGTTGGAGTGCATCGCCGCGAAGACGAGCAGCGTGGTGATGATCACCGAGCCGACGACCAGCGCCCCCAGCGCCGCCTTGACCGAGCGGTACGGGTCGAAGGGGCGCAGCGCCGTCCAGACCCGGGTCCAGGTGGCACGGGACCACGCCCGCCGGTCCGCGGGGGCGCCGGGCAGCCGGCAGGCCCTGGGGATCCCGCGCGGCCAGAGCCTGGGCGCCTTGTCCGCCCAGAGCCGGGGAGCCCCGCGCGCCCGGCCCCCGCGCGCCCGCGCCCGGGGGGCCGTGCTGGCCCGGACCTTGGGGACCCTGCGTGCCCAGCGGGCCTTCGTCATGCCGCCGGGGTCTCGAGGGCGTAGCCCACGCCGTGCACCGTACGGATCCGCTCCGCGCCGATCTTCCGGCGCAGCGCCTTGATGTGGCTGTCCACGGTGCGGGTGCCGGAGGCGTCCGCCCAGTCCCACACCTCGGCCAGCAGCTGCTCGCGCGAGAGCACCGCGCGCGGGGTGTTGGCCAGGCAGACCAGCAGGTCGAACTCGGTCGGGGTGAGGTGGACGTCCGAACCGCGCACCCGCACCCGGCGCTGGGCGTGGTCGATCTCCAGCTCGCCCAGGCGCAGGATCCCGCTGCGGGGGGTGTGCGCGGCCAGCGCCGCCCGCTCCACCCGCCGCAGCAGTACGTGCACCCGCGCGGCCAGTTCGCGCATGGAGAACGGCTTGGTCATGTAGTCGTCGGCGCCGACCCCGAGCCCCACCAGCATGTCGGTCTCGTCGTCACGCGCGGTCAGCATCAGCACCGGCACCGGCCGCCGGGCCTGCACCCGCCGGCAGACCTCCAGACCGTCGAAGCCCGGCAGCATCACGTCGAGGACGAGCAGATCGGGCTGCCACGCCTCGGCCGTGTCGACCGCCGCCGGACCGTCTCCCGCCGTCTGGACCTGGAACCCCTCGGCCCGCAGCCGGGCGGCGATGGCGTCCACTATGGTCGGATCGTCCTCGACGACGAGGACCCGGCGCTGTGCGCCAGGGGTGGTCATGGCGGTCCCGTTGTGACCGTTGTGAGTCTGCTCCATACGCCCGCCCCTGCGTCTTCCGGTGAAACCCGCGGCCCGCGCCTGGTCATCGCTCAGCCGCGTTTGGTAGGCAAGCAAGCGTAAAGCCAGCGTACGCGGCTTTGCTACGCGCCCCGAACCGCGAGATGCACGACGTCGGGAACACCTCGGGCAACGGCCACCTCTTCCGTACGCACCCGTGTGAAACCGGCATTCCGGAGAGATTCCTCGAACGCGGGCGACGGCCGCGCCGACCATACGGCCAGCACCCCGCCCGGAGTGAGGCGCGCCGCACAGGCCGCGAGCCCGGTGGGGGAGTAGAGGCCGCCGTTGTCCTCGGTGACGGTCCAGTCGGGGCCGTTGTCGATGTCCAGGCACAGCGCGTCATAGGTCCGCGGGCCCCCGCACAGCCACTCGACCAGATCGGCGTGGACGATCTCGGTGCGCGGATCGGCCAGTGCCCCGGCGGTCACGGCCGCCAGGGGGCCCGCGCGGTGCCAGTCGATCACCGCGGCCTCCCGCTCGACCACCGCGATCCGCCCCCACCGGGCCTCCGCCGCCGCCTCGACCAAGGAGAACCCGACGCCGAGCCCGCCGATGAGCAGGGCGGGGGAGGGGCGGCCGGCGGGCAGCGCGTCGAGGGCGGCCCGGATGAGCAGCCGCTCGGAGCGGCCGTCGGAGGTGTCCATGAGGAAGCACCCATTGGCGATGATCTCGAAGACGCCCCCGCTCCCGTCGCCGCCGCCGCGCCGCCGCAGCACCACTTCCCCGTAGGGGCCCTCCCGGCGGTCGACGGTCACCGGCCGGTCGTCGTCGGCGGCGTGGAGGTCGTACGGCGGCTGCGGCTGCATGGGTGTGGGGTCCTCCCGGGCGGTTCCTGGCCCCGCCATCCTCGCGCCGCCTCCGCCCGCCGGTCCAACCGGTTCGCGGGGCCCGGGGGCGGCGCGCGTTTCGCCGGACGTACGGTCAGGTGAGCCCCTGGTCGCGGCGAAACGAGGGCGCCTCGCCCGGCTTCGCTCACAGCGAACGAGGGCCCGGGAACACCTGAACCCCTCCGCGCATTGAGTGGGCATTGACTTATTGAGTCCTCATGACTCAACTTGCCTGCCGAAGGGGAGATCATGGCTCCGCTGTCCACACCGCTCACCCTGCCCTTGCTGCCTCTCGACGACGAGGTGGTGCTCCCCGGCATGGTGGTGCCGCTGGACCTTTCCGATACCGAGGTACGCGCCGCGGTGGAGGCCGCCCAGGCTGCCGCACGTTCCAGTGGGAGCGGGGGCGGCAAGCCGAAGGTGCTGCTGGTGCCGCGCGTCGACGGCACCTACGCCGCGATCGGCACGCTCGGCACCGTCGAACAGGTGGGCCGGCTCTCCGACGGGGACCCCGGCGCACTGATCCGCGGGGTGCGCCGCGTCCGCATCGGGGCCGGGACCACCGGCCCCGGGGCGGCCCTGTGGGTGGAGGGCACCACGGTCGAGGAGATCGTGCCCGACCCCCTGCCCGGTGCCGTCACCGAATTGATCAAGGAGTACAAGGCGCTGGCCACCAGCTGGCTGCGCAAGCGCGGCGCCTGGCAGGTCGTGGACCGGGTGCAGCAGATCGACGATGTCTCACAGCTCGCCGACAACTCCGGTTACTCCCCCTTCCTGTCCGTCGCCCAGCGCGTCGAGCTGCTGGAGACCACCGACCCGGTGGCCCGGCTGAAGCTGGCCGTCACCTGGCTGAGCGACCACATCGCCGAACAGGACGTGGCCGAGTCGATCGCCAAGGACGTCCAGGAGGGCGTCGACAAGCAGCAGCGCGAATTCCTGCTGCGGCGCCAGCTCGAAGCCGTCCGTAAGGAGCTCGCCGAGCTCAATGGCGACCCCGAGGACGAGTCCGACGACTACCGCACCCGGGTCGAGGCCGCCGATCTGCCGGACAAGGTCCGCGAGGCGGCCCTGAAGGAGGTCGACAAGCTGGAGCGGTCCAGCGACCAGAGCCCCGAGGGCAGCTGGATCCGCACCTGGCTGGACACCGTCCTGGAGCTGCCCTGGAAGGAGCGCACCGAGGACGCGTACGACATCCAGGGCGCCCAGGCCGTGCTCGACGCCGATCACGCGGGCCTGGAGGACGTCAAGGAGCGGATCACCGAGTACCTGGCGGTGCGCAAGCGCCGCGCCGACCGGGGCCTCGGCGTCGTCGGCGGCCGCCGCGGCGGCGCGGTGCTCGCGCTGGTGGGCCCGCCCGGCGTCGGCAAGACCAGCCTGGGCGAGAGCGTCGCCCGCGCGATGGGGCGGAAGTTCGTCCGGGTCGCGCTCGGCGGCGTCCGCGACGAGGCGGAGATCCGCGGCCACCGGCGCACCTACGTGGGCGCGCTGCCCGGCCGGGTCGTCCGGGCCATCAAGGAGGCGGGCTCGATGAACCCCGTCGTCCTCCTGGACGAGATCGACAAGGTGGGCTCCGACTTCCGCGGCGACCCGGCCGCGGCCCTGCTGGAGGTCCTGGATCCGGCACAGAACCACACCTTCCGCGACCACTACCTGGAGGTCGAACTCGACCTGAGCGATGTGGTCTTCCTCGCCACCGCCAACGTCCTGGAGGCCATCCCGGAGGCGCTGCTCGACCGGATGGAGCTGGTGCGCCTGGACGGCTACACCGAGGACGAGAAGGTCACCATCGCCCGTGACCACCTGCTGCCCCGTCAGCTGGAGCGGGCCGGTCTGGAGCCGGGCGAGGTCACGGTGGCCGACGGGGCGCTGCGCAAGCTGGCGGGCGAGTACACCCGCGAGGCGGGCGTACGGACCCTGGAGCGGTCCATCGCCCGGCTGCTGCGCAAGGTGGCCGCCCAGCACGAGCTCGGCGAGCGCGCATTGCCCTTCACCGTCGGCGTGGAGGAGCTGCGCCCGCTGATCGGCCGGCCGCACCACACCCCCGAGTCCGCCCAGGACCCGGCCGAGCGCCGTACCGCCGTCCCCGGTGTGGCCACCGGGCTCGCGGTCACCGGCGCGGGCGGCGATGTGCTGTTCGTGGAGGCGTCGCTGGCCGACCCGGAGACGGGCGGCGCGGGGCTGAGCCTCACCGGTCAGCTCGGCGACGTCATGAAGGAGTCCGCCCAGATAGCGCTCTCCTTCCTGCGCTCGCACGGCGCGGAGCTCGAGCTGCCGGTCGGCGACCTGAAGGAGCGCGGCGTCCACCTCCACGTCCCGGCGGGCGCGGTGCCCAAGGACGGCCCGAGCGCGGGCGTCACCATGACCACCGCGCTGGCCTCGCTGCTCTCCGGCCGCCAGGTGCGCCCTGAGGTGGCGATGACCGGCGAGGTGTCCCTGACCGGGCGGGTGCTGCCCATCGGGGGCGTCAAGCAGAAGCTGCTGGCGGCCCACCGGGCTGGGGTGACCACCGTGATCATCCCCAAGCGGAACGAGCCCGACCTGGACGATGTCCCCGCCGAGGTCCTGGACAAGCTCGAGGTCCACCCGGTCTCGGACGTCCGCCGGGTGCTGGAGCTGGCCCTCGAGCCCGCCCGGGCGGCGGCCCCCGAGGTTCCGGTGGCGGCGTGACGGACGCTGCCGGTGGCTGTGGCCCGGGGCCCTGTGACGAACGGGGCTCCGGGCCACGCGCTATGCGGGGCTCAGCCGTTGGCGAGCGCCTGCAGCCGGTCCATGGCGCCGTTGAACTTGTTGTGGTCGCCGACCGTCGCCCCGGAGGAGGTGTACTGCCAGATGGTGTGGAAGCCCCAGCCCGCGGGCAGCTCACCGACGGACGAGCCGTAGCGCGGAATCCACAGCGGGTTGACGCCACCGAAGGCGGCGGAGTTGCCCGTGCAGGTCTTCCACCAGCTGGTCGAGGTGTAGATCACCGGATCGCGGCCGGTGCGCGACTTGTAGGTGCTGGTGAAGGACTTGATCCAGTTGACCATCGCACTGGCGCTCAGCCCGTAGCAGGTCGCACCGTAGGGGTTGTACTCCATGTCGAGCGCGCCCGGCAGGGTCTTGCCGTCCTTGGACCAGCCGCCGCCGTGGTCGACGAAGTAGTTGGCCTGTGCGGCACCGGTCGAATTGTTCGGCAGCGCGAAGTGGTACGCGCCACGGATCATGCCGACGTTGTACGAGCCGTTGTACTGCTGGGTGAAGTACGGGTTGGTGTAGCTGGTGCCCTCGGTCGCCTTGACATAGGCGAACCGGACGCCGCTGCTCCACAGCGTTGACCAGCTGACATTGCCCTGGTGGCTGCTGACGTCCACGCCCTCGACGGTGGCGAGCAGCCCCGTCGGCGCCGCACTGGTCGTGGATCCGCCCTCGTGCTTGGCTATCTGGGAACCCGCCCAGTCGTCCTCGGGATGGGGAATGGCCTTGTCGCCCTGGCCCTGGGCGGCGAACGCCGAACCGGGCAGTGCGAGGGTCATGGCGAGGAGAGCGGCGAGGATGCCGATCAGCGCACTGAGGGCGCGTCGGAACGAACCAGGTCTGTGCACGGGCATGGCGTTGCCTCCGAAACCTCGGTGGGGGGAGCTCCGATTGGAATGACCATGTCAGAGTTGACGCTACGGGCGTAGATAGGGTGACGGAAGGGGGAGAGTGTGATGCCGTTGGTCTAATCCTGCGAAATACTGGTGGAGCTGCGGTAACGGCCGCGCGTGGTAGAAACTTTCACGAAGTGAAAACCCGGAGAGGGCTCTGACGTGCACAACAACGGGTCGTTGCCCCCCGAGCGGGGTGAGGGTAGCGCCGCGGGCGGCATTGGTGTGGACCACGCATTCCTGGCTCTGGAGCGCGAATTGGCGGTCTTCCTGCGCAGAGCCCGTGCCGCTTCGGGGGAATTGGCCCGGGAGGTCCACCCGGAGCTCGAATCCGCCGCCTATGGGCTGTTGATGCGGCTGGAGGACGCCGGTCCGCAGCGCGCCACCGAGCTCGCGGGGTTCGTGGGGGTCGGAAAGGCCACGATGAGCCGTCAGCTCCGGGCCCTCGAGGGGCTCGGCCTGGTGACCAGGGCGCCCGATCCGGCCGACGGCCGGGCCTTCCTCGTGGAGTTGACCGAGGAGGGCCGCAGTCGCTTCCGCGCCGTGCGGGGCGCACGGCGGGCGCGGTACGCGCGCCGCCTCGCCGCGTGGGAGCGCAGCGAGGTCGCCGAACTCGCCAGGCTCCTGCACCGGTTGAACGCGGAGCAGGAGGCCGACGACCGCGGTCAGACGGCGCGCACGGCGCAGGAGTAGGGCGCTCATACACGTCAGGATGGGCGACCGGCGCGCATCCGGCGACGCGGATGTGGCAACCGCGCTACCCGCGCCGGAAAGTGCGGTGCCCAGCGGCTCTTGGCGGCTCCTGCCGTCAGGGCTCCACGAAGACCACGGCCGCGTCGTCATGGGTCTTGCCCCGGGGGAAGGCCGTACGGTCCGGATCGGCGTGCTCGGCCGCCCGCACCCGGTCGATCAGCGCCTGCGGCCCCTCCTTGCGCAGCAGTGCGAAGCACTCGGTCCAGTCGCCCTCGCCGAAGGTCTCCACCCAGCGCGACGCCCCGTCGGTGAGCGCCGCGAGCGCCCGCACCTCGCCGCGCGGAAGCTCCCCGGTGACCGCCTTGCGGGAGACATCGGGGTCGGCGGCGGCGGTGAAGAAGCCGTCCGCCGCGTTGCGCAGCGGGGCGAGCCGCCGGCCCTCGGCCCGCAGCCGGTCGATCCGGTCGTCCAGGACCGGGGTCACTCCGCCGTGGGTCCGCTCGATGAGCAACACCGAGTCGGACAGCACCAGATGCTCGATCCGCTCGGTGTTCCAGCGCGCCGTGACGACGGTCGCCTGGGGTGTAAGGGGGTGAGAAAGGTCACATGTTGAACTATGGGCGGCGGCGGTTCGGGCGATCGCCTCGGAGAGGCACTGTGTCAGTGGCATATCCCGCCGTGAACCGGACAGTTCGAGCAGCGATCCGCCGAGCCGCGCGGTGAACCAGTCCACGCTGTGGACGCATCCGTCCCCTCCCTCGGGCGGGGTCACTCCGTCCAGCACCACCAGCGCGCCACCGCTCCCCGAGGCCGGGAGGGCCACCGAGGCGTAGTCCTCGTTGGGGTGGTGCCGATCGCCGGCGGCGGTCGCGAGTTCGATGCGCATTACCCCAGTCTGCCGGAGCCCTGTTGATCACCGCGGCGGCGAGGGCCGGACCGGGCACTTGGTCCGTACCAAATCCACCGCCGGTTTCCGCGCTGCCTGATTGGGGCGGGATTGACGCTTCTGAGAAGCTGCGGGTGGGCATTTTGTCAGGGCGCCGAGGTCTTTACCAATCCGCACAAGCTGGGGGGAAGGTATGGCCGCGAGCCAAAGTTGGTGGTCAACTACGCAATACGGTTCACTCGTTCGGGTGGCCGGGCGGGCGATGTGTACCCGCCCCAGACCCGTCCTGAAAGGGTCGGAATCCCTACCAGGGGTGGGGAAACACCATTGTTGATCCGTCGTCACCTCTGGTCCACATCAGCGGTCGGGCGAGAATGGATTGTGAGCACCGGTGCGGAAGAAGCGGCTTCGGGGCACCACGCGCGATGCGGTCGGCGAGCCACGCCAGGACGGCGAGCCAGGTCAGGACGGCCAGGATGAGGCGGCGGCGCCACGGCGCCGCACCGTACGCGTCCGCCGTCGGCTCACCACGTCCGTCGCCCTCGTCTCCGTCGCCGTCCTCGGGGCCGGAACCCCCGCCGTTCTGCTCGCCCTCGACGACACCACCGACGCCCAGCGCCTGGTCGACCTCGCGGGGACCAACCGCGGCGCGGTGACCCTCGCCCACGCCCTCGCCGACGAGCGCGACGCCATGACCCGCTATGTCGCCGACGGCCGCACCTCCGCCTCCGGCCACGGGGTTTCCGAGGAGATGCGCGCCCGGGTCGACCGCCGGGTCCGGGAGGTGCGCGGAGCGGTCCCGGCCCCGGTCCGGCGGCACCTGGACGCCCTCCCCGAGCTGCGCCAGGAGGCGCTGACCGGCAAGGGCTCGGCCATCGACGTCTTCACCGCCTACACCCGGACCGTCCAGGCGCTGAACGGGATCACCGACACCCTGGCCCGGCGGCTCCCGGCCGACGCCGAGTCCGGCGGCACCGCCGCGCTGGCCCCGCTCGGCCGCGCGGTGGAGGAGGCGTCCGCCACCCGCGGACTGCTGCTGGCCGCGTTCGACGCGGGCGGCGGCCAGCCCACGCTGGTCTCGGCAGCGCAGCGGACCAACCTCCGCGAGCAGTCGGCGCTCGATGACTTCGAGGAGCTTGCTCCGGACGCCATGCGCGAGGCCTACCAGCGCACCGTCAGCGGCACCGAGGTCGGCTCCGCCGAGCGCTATCTCGCCCGGCTCACCGACCAGAGCCGCCTCACGGGCAATGACTTCCTCCTCCAGAAGGACCGCGTCGAGGCCGCCCTGAACGCCCGGATCGACCAGATGCGCGGCGCGCAGTCCTCGCTGGCCTCCGCCGAGGCCGCCCAGCTCGCCCGGGTGCGCGATGACCAGGTCACCGACCTGGAGCTGCGCATCGGCATCGTCGCCGCCGCCCTGCTGGTCGCCCTCGGCGCCGGAGTGCACAGCGCCCGCTCGATGACCCGGCCGCTGGCCGTGCTGCGGCTCGGCGCCCGGCGGGTCGCGGCCGATCCGGCGGCCGAGGAGCCGGTGGCGTTCAAGGGCCGGAACGATGAGTTCGCGGACGCCGTACGGGCCGTCAACGAGCTGCACGCCAAGGCCGTGCGGACGTACGAGCGGGTCGCCGAGCTCGAGCGCGAGCGCACCCGGCTGGTCGGCGAGCGGCAGCGGCTGGCCGATGAGCGGGACGGGCTGCGCGCCGAGCGGGACGCGGTCACCACCCGCCTGGAGGGGCTGCGGGCCCGGGTTCATGGCAGCTTCGTCAGCCTCGCGCTGCGCTCGCTGGGCCTGATCGAGCGCCAGCTGGCCATCATCGAGTCCCTGGAGGAGCGGGAGCAGGACCCCGACCGCCTCGAAACCCTCTTCCAGCTCGACCACCTGGCCACCGGGATGCGTCGCTACGGCGAGAACCTCCTGGTCATCGCGGGTTCCGAACAGAAGGCCACCCATCCGGGGCCGGTGCCGCTGCTGGATGTGCTGCGCGCCTCGATCAGCGAGGTCGAGCGGTACGACCGGGTGCAGATCCAGGCGCTGCCGCCGCACGCCCAGGTCGCGGGGTTCGCCGCGGACAGCGTCAGCCACCTGATCGCCGAGCTGCTGGAGAACGCGACATCGTTCTCACCCCCGGACGCGGCGGTCCAGATCTCCGGCTGGCTGCTGGAGACCGGCGAGGTCATGCTCTCCGTCCAGGACGAGGGCATCGGCATGACGCCCGAGCGCTTCGTGGAGCTGAACAACCGGCTCGCCGACCCCGTACCGGAGTACTGCCAGGGCCCCCAGCCGGAGGACCCGCTGGGCCTCGGGCTGTATGTGGTGACCCGGCTCGCGGCGCGCCACGGCATCCGGGTGCAGCTGCGCGATCAGCAGCCGGGCGGGGTGGCGGCCGTGGTCGTCCTCCCGACGAAGATCCTCCCCGCCGGCCCGCCCGGTGCCGGGCTGCCGCCCGCCCCGCCGGTGGGCGCGGGCGCGACGTTCGGCGCCATCGGACCGTCGTCCTTCCTGGGCTTCCCGGGCTCGGAGGCCGAGGCGAACTCCAACGCGCTGCCGGGGCAGGCCCGTTCCGCCGTGCGCGAGGAGGAGGGTGCGGCGGGGGCGGACCCGGAGCCGCCGGTCGCTCCGGTCGCTTCGTCCGAGCTGGTCGGGCCGCCCGCGCTGGTTGAGCTGGTCGCTCCATCGGCTCCGCTCACTCCGTCCGCGGAGCCTGACCCGACGCCCCAGTCGGCCGAGCCGGAGCCCGAGGACGAGCCGCGTCCCGGGCCCGAGCCCCGTCCTGGGCCCGAGCCTGAGCCCGTCGACGCCGCCGCCGAACCGGAGCCGACCGCCCCCTGGGCCGTCCCCGGCGAACGGTGGGGGCAGACGGGGGAGGCCGGCCGCGACTACCCCGTGGAGCCCACACCGCCGCGCGGCCATCCGGCCCCGGAGACCACCGGTGCGCTGCCCATCCTGCCCAAACGCGTCCCCAAGGTGGCCCAGCCCGACGGGCAGGACGCCCCCCAGCCCGGCGCGGACGACCAGCCCCCGGCACCCCAGCCCGAGGAGCCCGAGCCCCCGTCCGTGGAGCGGACGATGGAGCTGATGCTCCGGCGCCTGCGCGAGAGCCAGCGCGCCCCCGCTGGCCGTTCGGACGGCGCAGGCCCGGCCGACGGTGGGGTCCGCTCGGAGGGTACGGGCCCGGCTGACCGCGCTGGACGTTCGGACCGTACGGATCCCGCCGACCGCGGGGGTCGCGGAGGCCGCGAGGGCCGCGGGGACCGTCGGCGCCGCGACGGACGTGCGGACGCCGCGGACCGTGCGGACGCCGACGGCCGCGACGACCACGGTGACCCCGACGGCCACGCGGACCGCGACTGGCACCTCGCCAGCCACGGCATACGCCCGGTCGGAGCGGCCGCCTGGGGCCCGCCCGACGACGGCCCCGCGCGGCCCGGCGCCCCGGCGACGTACGACGGCGTGGCAGACGGCGCCCCCGCGCCGTACGGCGGCCCGGAAGGCGACGCCCCCGCGGCCGATCCGTATGCCATCGGCCCCGATCAGCACGCGCGCCCGGACGACGAGATGGTGCGCACCGACAAGGGGCTTCCCAAGCGCAGACCGCGGAACGTGGCGCTCCGGGAGCCCGATCCACAGGAGCGGACCGGTTCGGTGAACGCGGAGGAACTGCGGCGCCGGCTCGGTGGTTTCCAGCGCGGCGCCCGCGAGGGGCACCGCGACGCCGCCGCCGAGATCGCCTCCCGCGGCGCGCCCGCGCGGGGGCAGCGGGGGCACGGGGGACCAGCAGGACAAACGGGGGCGCAGAACGAGGGTGGCACGGTTGAGGAGGCACGCGGGTGAATGCGCCCAGTAGTACCTACGGGTTGAGTCGCGAGGCCCGTAATCTGCACTGGTTGCTGGCGAATCTGGTCGAGGAGGTTCCTGGCGTCCGCTCGGTCGTGGTCGTCTCGACCGACGGGCTGATGCTGCTCTCCTCGGACACACGGCACCACGCCGCTGCCGCGGCGGCCGATCCGTCGGTGCAGGACGGTCCCAAGGGCTCCAGCGCGGATCTGGCGACGATCGTCTCGGGGCTCGGCAGCCTCACGCTCGGCGCGGCGAAGCTGATGGAGGCCGGGGTCGTCAAGCAGACGATGGTGGCGATGGACGAGGGGAGTCTGTTCGTCATGTCGATCAGCGACGGCTCGCTGCTGGGGGTGCACGCCACCCCCGACTGCGACATGACCGTCGTCGCCTATCACATGGCCCTGTTCGTGGGCCGGGCCGGACATGTGCTCACCCCCGAACTCCGCAATGAACTACGCAGGTCGCTGGAGCACGCACAGTGACGACCGCCGGGTCCGACCGGCCCGCCCGTAAACCCGCTCGCGTACGTCCGTACTCGCTCACCGGTGGCCGCACCCGTTCCGGCCATGTGCTGCTGGTGGAGACCTTCGTCGCGGCGCTGGAGTCTCCGGACGGACGGCTCGACCTGGCCCCCAGCGGGTTGAACACCCGGATGCTGCCGGAGATCCGGGCGATCATCGAACTGTGCGGCAGGATGCGCTCCGTCGCGGAGGTCTCCGCGATGCTCAAGATCCCACTCGGGGTGGTGCGCGTCCTGCTCAGCGACCTGGCCGACCAGGGAAAGATCCGCGTCTACGGCACCGGGCGGGGCCCCGGCCAGCCGGACCGCGCGTTGCTCGAAAGGGTGCTCAGTGGACTTCGCAGGCTCTGAGACGATCACGGCGACCCCGCCGGCGACGTCGGAGATACCCGGGGCCGGGATACCCGGGGCCGAGGAGGTGCTCCAGAGGTGGCAGACGGACCGCTCCCGCGCGCCGATCGCCACCAAGATCGTGATAGCGGGAGGCTTCGGCGTCGGCAAGACGACCTTCGTCGGCGCGGTTTCGGAGATCACTCCGCTCCAGACCGAGGCGCTGATGACGCGGGCCAGCGAGGACGTGGACGACCTCGAGGCGACGCCCGAGAAGCTGACCACCACCGTCGCGATGGACTTCGGCCGGATCACGCTGGAGAACGATCTGGTCCTCTATCTCTTCGGCACCCCCGGCCAGCAGCGCTTCTGGTTTATGTGGGACGACCTGATGCGCGGGGCCATTGGCGCGGTGGTGATGGTCGACACCCGGCGTCTGGACGAGAGCTTCCCGGCGCTGGACTACTTCGAAAGCCTGGGACTGCCGTATGTGGTGGCGGTCAACCACTTCCAGGGAACCCCGCTCTACCAGGCCGAGGACGTGCGGGACGCGCTCTCCGTGGCGTCCTCCGTGCCCGTGGTGATGATGGACGCCCGGCGCCGGATCGCGGTCGTGGACGCGCTGCTGGCCCTGGTGAGGCACGCCGTTGACGTGTCACCCGAATGACGTAACCTCTGCTCCGCCCGTGGGATGGAACGCACCGTTCTTCTCTCCGGTCCGAGCATGAGGGAGAGTCGACGGCCATGCGGAAGATACTCATCGTGGGCGCCGGTCAGTCCGGTCTCCAACTCGCTCTCGGCCTGCAGTCCCAGGGCTACGAGCTGACGCTGATGTCCAACCGGACGGCCGATGAGATCCGCGGCGGGCGGGTGATGTCCACCCAGTGCATGTTCCACACCGCGCTGGACCACGAGCGCGCCCTGGAGCTCAACTTCTGGGAGGAGCGGGCGCCGCGGATCGAGGGCCTCGGGGTCTCGGTCGCCGGGCCCCCGGCTCCCGGGGGCCATCCGCGGGTCATCGACTGGGTCGGCCGGCTCGACGGCCATGCCCAGTCCGTCGACCAGCGGATCAAGATGGCGGGCTGGATGGAGACGTTCGAGCAGCGCGGCGGCCAGGTGGTCATCCACGGTGCCGCCGTCTCCGACCTCGACGTCCTCGCCAGGAAGTACGACCTCGTGCTGGTCGCCGCGGGCAAGGGCGAACTGGTCTCGCTCTTCGGCCGGGACGCCGCCCGCTCCCCGTACGACACCCCGCGGCGCGCCCTGGCGGTCGCCTATGTGCACGGCCTCGGCCCGCGCCCCGAGCACCCCGGCCTCGACGCGGTGCGCTGCAATCTCGTCCCCGGCGTCGGCGAGTTCTTCGTGATGCCCGCGCTCACCACCAGCGGCAGCGCCGACATCCTCTTCTGGGAGGCCGTCCCGGGCGGTCCGGCCGACGCGTTCCAGGGCGTCACCGACCCCTCGGAGCACCTGGAGCGCGTCCTGGAGCTGATGGAGTACTTCACGCCCTGGGAGTACGCCCGCGCCACCAAGGTCGAGCTGACGGACCCGGGCGGGACGCTGTCCGGGCGGTACGCGCCGACCGTGCGCCACCCGGTCGGGCGGCTGCCGGGCGGCGGTCTGGCGCTGGGCGTGGCCGATGTCGTGGTGGCCAACGACCCGATCACCGGCCAGGGCTCCAACTCCGCGGCCAAGTGCGCCACGGCCTATCTGGAGAGCATCCTCGAGCGCGGCGACCGGCCGTTCGACGAGGAGTGGATGCGGACGACGTTCGACGGCTACTGGGAGAGCGCGCGGCACGTCACCAAGTGGACGAACACGATGCTGGCCCCGCCGCCGGAGCACATCGTGAACCTCCTCGCCGCGGGGTCGAGCTTCCCCGCCGTCGCGCGCCGCGTCGCCAACGGCTTCGACGACCCCTCCGACTTCGAGAACTTCTTCTACGAGCCGGAGAAGACGGCCGCCTATCTGGACGAGGTCAGGGAAGCGGCCGAGGCCGCCCAGGTTTCGGCTGGGTTCGATGATGTGGCGGGGACCGACGGCGAGGCCGAGGCGGATGACCAGCCCGCCGAGGCGGTCCGCTCCTTCCGCTGACACCGGCCGTCCGCCGGAGCCTTCACCCCTTCTTGGCCGTGACCGGACCCGGGCGTACCACGCCCTGCAGCGGATTGGCGGCGAGCGGGGAGAGCTTCACCCGCTGGCCGGGGCGCGGTGCCTGGACCACCTGGCCGTTGCCCGCGTACATCGCCACGTGGCTCGCTCCCTTGTAGTAGATCACCAGATCGCCTGGCCGCAGCTGGCTGAGCGGTACCCGTGGCAGCTGGCGCCACTGCTCCTGGCTGGTGCGCGGGATGGTCCGCCCGGCATGGGCCCAGGCGGAGGAGGTCAGCCCCGAGCAGTCGAAGGAGTCCGGCCCCTCGGCGCCCCAGACGTACGGCTTGCCGATCTGGTCCAGGGCGTAGGAGAGCGCCCGCCGTCCGGCCTCCGCGGACGCCATGCCGGGGCTGCGGCCGGGGGACTTCTGGGGGCGGGGCGCGGTGGCGGTGGCCGCGGGGGAGGGGGTGCCTGCCGCCGGGGTGTCCTGGCGGCTTCCGGGGGCCGGGGCTTTGGTGCCGCCGTTCGTGGTGGCGGGCGGGCCCGCGGCGCCGGGTGAGGTGCCGCCCGCGGTGCCGAGCGCCCCGGAGGCGAGCAGTTTGCGCTGGGCCTTCGCGGTCTCCTGGCGCTCGCGCTCGGCCACCTGGGCGATCTGGCGGGTGCTGAGCGCGGCAAGCAGCTTCTCGATGGAGCCGAGCTGCTTCTTCACCTTGTCCCGCTGTTTCTTGCGCTTCGCCGTCAGGGACAGCTGTTTGTCCAGTGCGGTCCGCGCCCGGGTGGCGATGGTGTCGGCGCGCCGCTCGCCCTTGGTCAGCCGCTGGATCAGGGCGGCCTCGCGACCGGCCGCCCGGTCCAGCTCCCGCGCCTCGTCGGCGGCGCTCTCCGGATGCGGGGTGAGCAGGGTCAGCAGAAAGCCGTAGGAGGACAGCGCGCTGTGGCCCTGGTACTGCCGACGGGCCAGCCGTCCCGCATCGTCATGGCTGACGGCGAGCTCCGTACGGGCGTGGACGAGCTGGTCCGTGAGCTCCCTGGTCCTGGAGCGCTGCTTGCGCAGCTTCTCCTCGGTCCCGTTGTACGCCTCCGTAGCCTCCTCGGCCTTCCGGTACAGCGTCTTGAGCTGCGTCAGCAGCTCGGATACGGACCGGTCGGCGGGGCGGGCGGGGGCGGCGGCCGCCTTGGCCGCCGGAACGGCGGGCACCAGCGCGGCGGCCGCGGTGATCGCCGCCGCGCAGACCGAGCCCACGATCCGTCCTGACACGTGATCACCTCCGGCTCCGGGACGCCTCCGTTCGGCGTCCAGCTCAGCAGGGATCGTGGCATGACAGTCGTATCTTCAGGAGAATTGTGGGCGAGTCGGGCGAATACGGTCACCCGTCCGGCGGCCCGCCCCGCCCGCGTGCCGGTCGTCAGTTCGCCCGGCCGTAGGCGCGCCCCGGCTACCCGCTCGCCCTGGTCGTCAGTTCGGCTTGGACCACGGCCACTTCAGCCCGCCACCCGGCTTTCCCTCCGGGTCGTACTCATAGGCCCAGCCCCGGACCAGGCCCAGTCGCTTGGAGGTGGCGGCCGGGACCCTGCGGTAGACATACACGGTCGGCGGCCCGCCCGCCTCGTCCTCCACCGGCACCTCGTAGGTCTTCGGCGGCTGGCCGGTGAGGCCGACCAGGACCGACAGCACCCGGCCGTCCAGCGGCCCGCCCACGAAGGGCGTCTCCTCGCTTCTCACGCCACGACCGTACGTCTCACGACGACCGCACGTCGACGGGTTCCGGAGGCAGCTGGTGATCACCGGGCCACGGGGGTTGACCAGAAATGACGGCATTGCGCGTGGGCGCCGCGAGAAAAAGGAAGGCGGGTGCCAACGGGCCGCTGGCAGGATGTCCACGCTCAACACCCGATGGGAAAGGACCCGCCGACCGTGGCTCGTGCCATCACTCTGATCCGCTCCGCCTCCCTGTCCGACGTCGCCGAATACGCCTACGCGGCCACGGCGCCTGCCGACTCCCGCCTGATCTTCCTCGCCGGGGCTTGTCCCCTGAACGACGACGGCTCGACGGCGGCGATCGGGGACTACGCGGGGCAGGCGCTGAAAGCCGTCGAGAACATGCGGACTGCTCTCGCTGCCGCAGGCGCGTCACTCCAGGACGTCATCAGCACCAGGGTTCTCGTCGCGTCGGCCCGGCAGGAGGACCTGGTGACCGCCTGGGAAGTGGTCAGGGATGCGTTCGGTGACCACGACGTCCCCAGCACCTTGATGGGCGTCACTGTCCTCGGCTATACGGACCAGCTCGTGGAGATCGAGGCGGTCGCCGCCGTGCTCGACTCTTGAGGTCCATCGGCACAACACGGCGGCAGGGCGCGGCCTCGGCCGGCTCGTTCACCAGCTTCGCAGCGAGGGTGTAGCAGCGGGGCAGCCCTTCGTGGCCGCCTCGGTGCTCAGATCGATGGGCATGGGCGCCGTGCCGGTGCCCGAGTCGCCGAGCGGACAGAGCGGGTGCCCATCCGCCGCTCCGAGCGGCGGCGGGCCCGGTCGTCGGACTCGTCGCACTCGTCGCACTCGTCGCACTCGGCCATCAGCGGCTAGGCGAGGAAGCCCCGGTCGCTCAGCGGCGGACTGCTCGGTCAAGCCTCGCCGGCCGGGCAGGGTCATGGCGCTTCTCCCTCATGGTGGCTTCGGCTTCACCGTCGCCTTCACGGCGGGGAAGCCGAGGCCGCCATGACCGCGTCTCACCGGCCGCGCCCGTCACAGCAGATGCGAGGCCTCGCCCAGTCCGGGCACCACGCGGCGCGCCAGCCGTCCTACCGCTCCCTCGGCGGGCTCCATCCTGAGCGCGGCCTTCATCACCCGGGCCGTCTGCGGGTCGGTGGTCGCGGTGGCGGTCAGCATCGCCACGAACTGGTCCACCAGCCAGTCGCGCAGCTCCTCGAGCGACGGCCGCTTCTCCTCGTCCAGCCAGATCAACGAGGCCGCCTCGACGGCCGTGATCCAGGTGCGCACCATCATCCGCAGCCGCGCACCGGGCTCCTTGACCGCCAGGTGGAGCAGGATCTCCCCGGCCGCCGCCCGCCGCACCTCGTCCACTATCGCGTTGGTGCGCGAGGTCTCCGCCACGCTGCCGCTCTGCAACAGCGCGCTGAACCCCGCGTCGTGCTGGTCCACGAAGGCCAGATAGCGGTCCAGCACCCGGCTCAGCCGGACGCTGAGCGGACCGCTCCTGGGCTCCTCGAAGCACCGTTCCAGCTCATCGGCGGCGCTGCGCAGCGCCGCCTCGTACAACTGCTGCTTGCCGCCCGGGAAGTAGCGATAGACCAGCGGACGGGAGGCCCCGGCGGCCGAGGCCACATCGTCCAGCGACACGTCCTCGGGCGCGCGGTGGGCGAAGAGGCCGAGCGCGGCGGTGAGGAGTTCGGCACGCCGCGCCTCGACGCTCAGCCTGCGATAGCTGGCCCGGCGGGCGGCCGGTGGGCCAGCGGTGGCAGGGGTTTCCGCCACCGGGCGCGCGGCGGCCCTCGCCTCCGCCGGGGTTGTCGCCTCCGGGAGCGCCGGAGCGGTGCCGCTGCCTGTCGTCATGCCTGGCAGCGTAACCGCCCGCCGCCACGAAGCGGATGTCCCCTTCGACCCAACCCGGCCGGGCCCTTGGACCCGACGCCCCCAATCTCCTGTGCCCGGCGGCCGAATGCCCGTGGGGACGGCGGTGGAACCCTCTTCGGCCCGGTGACCGAAATCCCCTGGGCTCGGCGGTCGAATCCCCGTGGGCCGGGCGGCCGAACCCCCTTGGGCCGGGCGGCCGGAACCTCCCTGGGCCGGGCGGCCGAGCCCCCCTGGGCCCAACCAGGATGGGCCCTTGGGCCCGGCGGCCCAAGTCTCCTGTGCCCGAGGGCCGAATGCCTGGGGGTCCGGCAGTCGAACCCCCTTGGGTCCGGCGGCCGAAATCCCCTGGGCTCGGCGGTCGAATGTCCTTGGGCCTGGCCGCCTGCCCCCTGGGCCGGGCGGTCTGAACCCCCTCGGCCCGGAGGCCGAATGCCCCTCGGCCCGGCGGCCGAACGCCCCCTGGCCCCGGCCCTACGGCAGTGTCCGCCTCGTGGCGGGGCTTCGCCCCTGGACGGACGCCGGGGGCTGGGGCGGAGCCCCAGTTGTGGGAAGGGGCGGGGTGGGGAAAGCATCGATATGCGGCTCCGCCGCGCGGCCCGCCGCAGGCGCCCCTACGCCAGCAGCCCCGAGCTCTTCCACAGCCGGCGCCCCACACCCCGCATCACCCCGACGTCGTCGAGGAATTCGGTGAGCTTGCTGGCGCCGTTGCGCATCACCTCGCGCCGATGCCCGCTGGCCCGCACTTGAGCGACGGCCGCGCGGCGGTCGAGTCCCACGTTCGTGTAGACCTTGGGATTGATGAACGCCTGCGAGAAGATCCGGGAGAACTCCCCGGAACCGATCCGGGTCAGCTCCGCCTCCCAGCGCGGCGCCCGCAGCATCTGGCGGCGCAGCTCCTCGCGCGCGTACCGCACATGGCGGGCCTCCTCGACCACATGGATCCGGGTCACCCCGCGAATCAGCGGCTGGACGCGCTCGTCGGGGAAGGTCAGCCGCTGCATCCAGTCCAGGATCTCCTCGCCGAGGAGGGTCGCGGTGAACGAACCGGGCGTGGTGGAGACCGTCTTGAAGAACCGGCCCAGGTTGTGGTGGAGCGGGGCAACCGGATACGCCGGGGCGCCCCCCTTGGCGATCAGCCGCGCGAACATCTTGGAGTGGCGGCACTCATCGGCGATCTCGGTGAGCGCGTACCGCACATGAGCGCTGGTCGCGGGCTTGTCGTAGATGTGCCGGGTGAGCAGCTGGATCAGGATGATCTCGAACCATATGCCCAGCGAGGCGAGGGCCGCCGCCTCGTGCTGGGACAGCAGCAGCCGCTGCTCCTCCGACATCCGGCGCCACATGGGCGTGTCGTAGAGCGACACCAGCTCCGGCGGCCAGAACCACTTGCCGGGCTCGAACGGCGCGTCCCAGTCCAACTCGGTGTCGGGGTCGAAGGAGTGCTTGGCGGAGGACTGGAGCAGCCGCTCCGCGACCCGTTCACGGTCCTTGATCAGCCCGAGCGCGTCCCGGAGCGCGGGGGGTTCGGTCGTGGTGGACATCGTCGAGGGCACCTCACTGATGGCTCGGACAGGCGCCGGTGGGAACGGTTACCGGCGGATACCTCTTATGAGACTCCGTGTCAGCAAGGCCGTCAATCCCTTGGGGAGGTCTTATTGACCGCCGAGTAACGGTCGTGTGAGCCTGCCGAGTACGCATCCGTTCACGGGGGAGCGAGGCGAAGGAGGCGTCGGTGGCGACGCAAGAGCTCTACGCGATGGATCCAGGAGACCCCCTCTGGCAGGTGCCCGCCGGCGGCGCCGCCCGGTTCAGCTGGGAGTACGACGACCACCGGGCCCGGCTGCTCGCCCTCTACCAGAAGGGCAAGGACAAGCAGTGGGACGCGGTCAAGCGGATCGACTGGGACCTGGAGGTGGACCCGTACGATCCGCTGGGCACCCCCGATGAGTCGCTCGCCCTCTACGGCACCCGCCACTGGGACCGGATGACCGACCGGGACAAGGGTGAATTGCGCCATCATGTCGCCGCCTGGCAATTCAGCCAGTTCCTCCACGGCGAACAGGGCGCGATGGTGTGCGCGGCCCGGATCGTGGAGTCCGCGCCCGACCTGGACGCCAAGTTCTACTCCGCGACCCAGACCATGGACGAGGCGCGCCACGCCGAGCTGTACGGCCGCTTCCTGCACGACAAGCTCGGCACGGTCTACCCCATCAACACCGATCTGCGGACCCTCCTCGGCGACACCCTCCGCGACTCCCGCTGGGACATGGCCTACCTGGGCATGCAGGTGCTCATCGAGGGCCTGGCGCTCGCCGCCTTCGGCCTCATCCGCGACACCACCGACAAGCCGCTGCCCCAGCAGATCCTGGCCTACGTCATGCAGGACGAGGCCCGCCATGTGGCCTTCGGCCGGATGGCGCTGCGGGACTACTACCGGCAGCTGAGCGACGCCGAGCTGCGCGAGCGCGAGGAATTCGTCATCGAGGGCTGCTACTTGATGCGCGACCGGCTGCGCGGCGTGGAGGCCCTGGAGAACTTCGGCATCCCCAAGGCCGAGGCCGAGGAGTGCTGCGAGCAGTCGCAGTTCCTGCACATGTTCCGCAAGCTGCTCTTCGGCCGGATCGTGCCGTGTGTGAAGGACATCGGGCTGTGGGGCGAGCGGCTGCAGCGGGCGTACGTCGACATGGGCGTGCTGGAACTGGGCGACAGCAACCTCGACTTGCTGATGAACCAGGACGAGGAGCTGGCCGAGCGGCTGGACCAGCGGCGCTTCGCGGCGGAGGAGGCGGCGCGCACGGGGGAGGTCGAGGAGGCGATCACGGAGGGAGCGGCGGGTACACAGCCGTGAACACGCGTCCCCCTGGCACATGGCGGGCCTCAATCTCGCCTCTGCGCAGCGGACTTGGTAGATTCATGATCACTGCCAGCGGAGAAGGCCGAGGTCATTGGGGTGCCCTCGGTCCGGTGGCGTTCATATGCGTTCATATGAAGGAACGGCCGAAGGGTGCTCTCCACGGCGGTGGGGGGCACGCCTTTGTTCCGGCGTTCCGGAGGATGATGGTGGTGTGCGGATTCGAACGAGCACCAGTGAAGAACTCCCCGTCCTCCAGGACATAGAGCGCGCCGCCGGACTCTGCTTCCGGGACATCGGAATGGAAGAAGTCGCCGATGACGAGCCCCTGAGCCTGGCAGAGCTGAGCCGCTACCAGCGGGCCGGACGGGCCTGGGTCGCGGTCGACGACGCCGACCGGGCGATGGCGTACCTGATCACCGACCCCGTCGACGGAAACGTCCACATCGAGCAGATCTCGGTCCACCCCGACAGCGCCCGCCGGGGCGTGGGGCGGGCCCTGATCGACCACATCGCGGCACGCGCCGCGGACGACGGCGTCCCCGCGCTCACCCTGACCACCTTCGTCGACGTGGCCTGGAACGCCCCGTACTACGCCGCCCGGTGCGGCTTCCGCACCCTGACCGAGTCCGAGCTGACCCCCGGCCTCCGCGAGATCCGCCTCAGCGAGGCCCAGCACGGACTAGCCCGCTGGCCACGGGTCTGCATGCGCAGAGACGTGGCCTAGATGAGTGAGTCTGATGTCCTCAGTGGTCATACGCGATCAGGGATCGCTTGGCTTCGGCTCCGGTGGTCCAGTTGTGCCAGATGGCTGCTGCGAGGGCGAGGAGTCGTTGGCCGGTGCGGGCGAAGACTCCGGCCGGTGTTCTTCCGCCGTGCTGTTCCAGGCTGAGCTGGCCCTTGAGGGTGTCGAAAACCGCCTCGATCCACTGGCGGCATCGGGCCAGGCGTCCATGCCGGGTGGGTTCGTCCTTGCGGTCCGGACGTACCAGATGGCCTTCGAGTCGTTCGGTGATGAATGCCTCGAACTCCTTCCCGGCGAAGCCCTTGTCGGCGAGGATGACCTGTCCGGCGCGGACGAGGTGATGGTCGCGTTCCAGCAGTGCGGTCATCACCTCCCGCTCGCCGAGCTTGGGGTTCGCCAGGCACCAGGAGACCGGCATGCCCTCGGCGGTGGTGAGCAGGTAGAGCC
>NZ_LAKD02000100.1 GCF_000968685.2 Streptomyces antioxidans | reverse complement strand
CCAGCCGACCTCGGCCGGTGATGCCTCGGGGTCGGTGGCCAGTCGTTCGGCCAGCGCCCGGGCCTGACCGCGCAACGCTTCAGCGGTGCGCCCGGAGACCACCCACGGCACCACACCACCCGTGGACGTGTCCGTCGTGGGGGCGGCCTCGGCCGGTTCGGGGGCCTGCTCCAGGATCAGATGGGCGTTCGTACCGGAGATCCCGAACGCGGACACACCGGCTCGGCGCGGGCGCTCGCCGCGCGGCCAGTCGACCGGCTCGGTCAGCAGCCGTACCGCACCCGACGTCCAATCGGCGTGCGGTGTTGGCTTGTCGATGTGCAGTGAGGCGGGCAGCAGCTCATGCCGCATCGCCATCACCATCTTGATCACACTGGCCGCTCCTGCGGCGGCCTGGGTGTGGCCGATGTTGGACTTGATGGAGCCCAGCCACAGTGGCCGGTCCTCCGGCCTGCCCTGGCCGTACGTGGCCAGCAGCGCCTGCGCCTCGATCGGATCGCCGAGGGTGGTCCCGGTGCCGTGTCCGTCGACCGCGTCCACCTCGGCGGTCGACAGCTGCGCGTTGGTCAGCGCCTGGCGGATCACCCGCTGCTGCGAGGGCCCTTTCGGCGCCGTAAGACCGTTGCTGGCCCCGTCCTGGTTGACCGCGGAGCCCCGGATCACCCCGAGGACACGGCGGTTGCGGCGCTGCGCCTCGCATAGGCGCTCCAGGACGATCAGCCCGGCGCCCTCGCCCCATCCGGTGCCATCGGCGCCCGCCGCGAACGGTTTACAGCGGCCGTCCGGGGCCATGCCGCGCTGACGGGAGAACTCGATGAACGCGCCGGGCGTGGCCATCACGGCCACGCCACCGGCCAGGGCCAGATCACATTCGCCGTTGCGCAGCGCCTGACACGCCAGATGGATGGCGACCAGGGACGAGGAACACGCGGTGTCCACCGTGACCGCTGGACCCTCGAGGCCGAGCGTGTACGCCACCCGCCCGGACACCACACTTCCGAGGTTCCCGGGGCCGACATAGCCCTCCACCTCGCTGGTGATGTCGCCGATGACCGACAGATAGTCATGCGAACCCACCCCCGCGAACACCCCGGTGTTGCTGCCGACCAGCGACGTCCGATTGAGCCCGGCGCGTTCGAACGCCTCCCACGCGGTCTCCAGCAGCAGCCGCTGCTGGGGGTCCATGGCCTGTGCCTCGCGGGGGCTGATGTCGAAGAAGGCCGCGTCGAACTCGGTCGCGTCGTAACAGAATCCGCCCTGGTCAACATAGGACTTCCCATGGCTTTCCGGATCCGGGTCGAACAGCTCCGCAACGCCCCAGCCCCGGTCCGTGGGAAAGCCGGAGACGGCGTCCTCGCCGTCCCGCACCAGCCGCCACAGCTCCTCCGGCGACCGCACCCCACCCGGATAGCGGCAGGCCATGCCCACGATCGCGATGGACTCCGGCTCGGCGGACTCGGCCTGCCGCAGACGCTCACGGGTCTGGCGCAACTCGGCCGTGACCCACTTGAGGTGGTCGAGCAGCTTCTCTTCGTTCGACATCTAGCGGAGGCTCCTTGGCGCGTCGTGGCGGACGGGGGTCATCGGGCTCACGACTTTCCGAACTCGTCGGACTTCCCAAGCCCGTCGGACCTTCCGAACTCGTCGGAGATGAGGTCGAAGATGTCTTCCGCCGTCGCTGTCTCAAGCTCGCCGTGGGCCGCGGAGCGCTTTGTCTCCCGTTCGACGCCGGTCCATTTGGCCAGCAGCAGCCGCAGTCGCCCGGTGATCCGGCGCCGGGCCGCCTCGTCCACCGTCGAGGACTCCGAGGCCGCGTCCCACCGGTCGAGCTCCGACAGCAGATGTCCCTCGGAGGTCAGCTGCCCCTCGACAAGCCGCTCGCGCAGATAGTCGGCCAGCTCCTTGGGCGTGGGGTGGTCGAAGACCAGGGTGGGCGGAAGGCCGAGACCGGTGGCCGAGGAGAGCCGATGCCCGAACTCGACGGCCGTGAGCGAGTCGAACCCCAGCTCCTGGAACGGCTGGGCGGGGGGAATCGCATCGATGGTGGGATGGCCGAGGATCGCGGCGGCATGCGTCTGGATGTGATGGAGCAGGAGTTGATGCTGCTGGGCGGGGGTGCCCGTGGCCAGTTGCCGCTGGAGGGAACTGCTCAACGCCGCGTCGACGTCCGGGGTGGCATCGGTGCCCGGAGACGCGCTGGCGGCCAGGTCCGACAGCAGCGGGCTGGGCCGCTGTGCGGTGAAACCGGCGGGGAACCTCTCCCAGTCGATGTCCGCGATGGTGATCGTGGTGTCGCCGTGGTCCAAGGCGTGTTGCAGCGAGGCGATGGCGAGATCGGTGTCCAGGGGCCGCATCCCGCGCCGTCGGTAGTAGTCGACGACGGCCTCGTCGGCGGCCATGCCCGCATCGCTCCACGGCGCCCACGCGATGCTGGTGGCGGGCAGGCCACGGGCGCGGCGGTGCTCGGCGAGGGCATCGAGATAGGCGTTGGCGGCGGCGTACGAGGGCTGTCGGCTGCCGCCCCACGCTGCCGCGCCGGACGAGAAGAGCACAAAGGCGCTGAGGTCACGATGTTCGGTGAGCTCATGGAGATGGGTGGCCGCGAGCGCCTTGGGCCGTAGCACCGCCTCGATCCCCGGAAGGTCCAGCTCGGCCAGCGGGGTGTTCTCGGCCAGCCCGGCGGCGTGGACGACGGCGGTGAGGGGGTGCTCGGCCGGGACCGTGTCCAGGAGGTGCTGGAGCGCGGCGCGGTCGGCCACGTCGCAGGCGCTGATGGTGACGGCCGCGCCCAACGCGGTGAGGTCTTCGGTGAGTTGGGCGGCTCCGGGGGCGTCGGGGCCGGAGCGGCTGATGAGGTGGATATGGGGGGCTCCCCGGCGGGCGAGCCAGCGGGCCACATGGGCGCCCAGACCGCCGGTGCCGCCGGTGATCAGGGTCGTACCGGTGGGGCGCCACGCGGTGGGCGCGGTGTCCTGGCAGGTGGCGCGCTCCAGTCGGCGGGCCAGCGGGGTGGCACGGATCGCCACCTGGTCCTCGGGCTGGCCGGGCGCCAGTACGGCGGCGATACGGGCCGGGGTGCGGGCGTCCACGTCGGCCGGGAGGTCGATGAGACCGCCCCAGAGGTGGGGGTGTTCCAGCGCCGCGACCCGGCCCATACCCCAGATCTGAGCCTGGTGCGGATGGGGGAGCGGATCGGCGGCGGTGGCGGCCACGGCACCCTGGGTGACACACCACAGGGGCGCGGTGAGCGCCGTCCGGCTGAGGGCCTGGACAACAGCGGCCGTCGCCGCCAGCCCGACGGGGACGGCCGGGTGTTCGGGGTGGGGTGCCTGGTCGAGCGCGAGCAGACTCAGAATGCCCTCGGGCGTACTGCCATCGGGGAGCTGCGAGAGCTGCGAGAGCTTCGGAGCGAGGGCGTCGGGCCGGGCGTCCGTGCCATCGAGCGTCAGGACTTCATGGGCCGCGCCATGGGCGTCCAGCGCCTGAATGGTGGCGTGGACGGCCGGGTGTTCCTCCCACCCGGAGGGCACGAGCAGTAGCCAGGTCCCGCTGAGTGTCGGTGCGGTGGCGGAGTCCGGCAGCTGCTTCCACACGACGCGATGGCGCCAGGAGTCGATGGCGGACCGCTCGCGGTGTTGCCGTCGCCAGGTCGACAGTACAGGCAGTGCGGGGAGCAGGGCGTCGATGCCGGGGCTGTTCTTGTCCAGGTGGAGTGTGCTGGTGAGGGCATCGACGTCAAGTTCCTCGATGGCGTCCCAGAGCCTGGCCTCGGCCGGGTGGTGGCCGTTGAGATGACCGTTGGTACGGGGAGCGGGCGGGGCGAGCCAGTAGTGCTGGTGGTGGAAGGCGTAGGTGGGGAGTTCGATGGTGCGGGGGGTGGGGGTGGTGGGGTACCAGCTGTTCCAGTCGATGG
>NZ_LAKD02000010.1 GCF_000968685.2 Streptomyces antioxidans | reverse complement strand
GGCCCGATGCGCCCGGCCCCACTCCCCGACCCCGCAGCCCCGGGTCCGCCCGACGGGCCGGTACGCCCGGATGCGCCCGACGGGCCGGTACGTCCGGGCTCCCGTCCCGGGCTCGTGGGCCCGGAGGCGCTTCCCCGGCCCGTGGCCCCCGGCTCGCCCGCGCCGCTCGTGGGCCCGGGCGGAATCCCCGGCCCGGCGGGTCCTGGCGCGCTCCCCCGGTTCGCGGGCCCGGGCGCGCTTCCAGTGCCGGTACGCCCGGGTGCGCCCGAGGGGCCGGTACGTCCGGGTGGGGCGCCCGGCTCCGTGCGGCCGGGTGCGTCCCCGGAACCCGCTCCGCCCTGCGCGGCACCGGCTCCCGCGCCACCCGACCCCGTGCTCCCCGGCCCGGCGCCGGAGCCCCCGGAGCCTCCGGAGGGCGGGGTCGCCCCGGGCCCCGCGTGGCCGCCCCGCGAGGGCGAGGGGGCACCAGGCCCCTCATCGGGCTGCCCGGTCGCCGAGCCCGCGCCACCCCACGCGCCAGCACCCGGTTCCGTACGCCCCGGCCCCGCGCCCGCATCGCCGTCATCCTGAGCGGGCGGGGTTGCCGCAGGCCCCGCGTTGTCAGCCTGGGCGGCACCCGGGCCTGTCTGGCCGCCCGCCGAGGGCAGCGTGGCACCGGGCTCCTCGTCGGCGGGAGATCGCCACCCCTGCGGGCCACCTCCGGCGTCGGCGTCGGAGCCCGGGGCGGCACCGCCCGGATCCCCCGTCCGCGGGCCCCAGGGGGCGCCCGCGGCCGGTCTCTGGTTACCGGCGTCCTCGTCGCCGGTGAGCGTGCGGGAGGCCGAATCGAACCGGTCGTCCACGGAGTCCGGGGCCGCCGCGGGCCCCGCGTCGGCGCGCCGCGGGTCGTACAACTCGCCCCACCAGTCGTCCTCATGACGGCGTCGGTCGCCCTGCTGGCTCATCCCCACATTGTCCACAGGGAGGCTCCACGGGGACACCACGCGATGACCGGCACGAGGCCCGTCCAAGATCCCCTCAAGCCACCCCGAGGACGCACCCCGCGGAGCCGGAGCCCGAGCGGCCCCGCCGCCCCGTCACCCCCGGTACGTCTCCAGCAGCCGCAGCCAGATCTCGCTGATCGTGGGGAAGGACGGCACCGCGTGCCAGAGGCGGTCGATGGGGACCTCGCCCGCTACCGCCACCGTCGCCGAGTGGAGCAGTTCGCTGACGCCGGGGCCCACGAAGGTGACGCCGATCAGATGGCCCCGGTCCAGGTCGACGACCATGCGGGCGCGGCCGCGGTAGCCGTCCGCGTAGAGGACCGCACCCTCGACCTGGCCCATGTCGTAGTCGACGACGCGGATGGCACGGCCCTGGGACTCGGCCTGCTCCGCGGTCAGCCCGACCGCGGCGACCTCCGGGTCGGTGAAGACGACCTGCGGTACGGCCGCCTCGTCCGCGGTCGTCGCGTACTCGCCCCAGCGGCCCGTGTCCAGCCGCTCGGCGCCCCGCGCGCGTGCCCCGATCGCCGCGCCCGCGATGCGCGCCTGGTATTTGCCCTGGTGGGTGAGGAGCGCCCGGTGGTTGACGTCGCCCGCCGCGTAGAGCCAGCCGTCGGTGACGTCCGTCACGCGGCAGGTCTCGTCGACCGTCAGCCAGCCGCCCGGTTCGAGGCCCACCGTCTCCAGGCCGATGTCCGCGGTGTGGGGGGCGCGCCCGGTGGCGAGAAGGACCTCGTCCGCCTCGAGCCGTTCCCCGCTCTCCAGGGTCACCGTGACCGGTCCCTCCACCCCGCCCGGCCGGGCCAGGCCCTTCACCGACGTACCGGTGCGGATCTCGGCCCCGGCCTCCCTCAGCGTCTCGGCGACCAGCTCGCCCGCGAACGGCTCGATCCGGTCCAGCAGCCCGGAGCCGCGCACCAGTACGGTGACGCGCGAGCCGAGGCCGCACCAGGCCGTGGCCATCTCGGCGGCCACCACACCGCCGCCCACGATGATCAGCCGCTCCGGCACCGTGGATGAGCTGGTGGCCTCCCGGCTGGTCCAGGGGCGGGCCTCGGCGATCCCGGGCAGGTCGGGCAGCGCGGCCCGGGTGCCGGTGCAGACGGCCACGGCGTGGCGGGCGGTGAGCGTCCGCTCCTCGCCGCCGGATCCGTCCGGCGGCGTCACCGCGACCCGCCGCGGGCCGACCAGCCGCCCATGGCCGCGCGCCAGGTCGATCCCGGCCGACTCCAGCCAGGTGAGGGCGCCGTCGTCGGACCAGTTGCCGACCTCCTTGTCGCGGTGGGCGAAGACGTCGGCCACCGCCAGCGACCCGCCGACCGCCTCCCGCACCCCCGGCACCTGACGTGCCTCGGCCCGTGCGAGCACCGGGCGCAGCAGTGCCTTACTGGGGACGCAGGCCCAGTACGCACACTCACCACCGACCAGCTCGCGCTCCACGATCACCGTGGAGAGCCCGGCGGCGCGGGTACGGTCGGCCAGGTTCTCCCCGACCGGGCCCGCGCCCAGCACGATGACGTCGTACTCGTCCGTGGCCTGATTCATCGCAACCCGCTCTCTCGCTCGTGCTCGCCCATGTCAGCGCGGCGGGGCCTCCGGGGCCCCGCAAGGTCATCGTGGCGTCGAGTTACCGCGCACGGCCACCCCAATCGGCGTTCTGGCCGGGCGCTCCCGGATGCGCCCGGGAGGGGTGCCCGGGGCCCGGTACGTCCCGGGCCCCGGGGCGTACCGCTACCGCTCGCGCCTCGGTCCCCGCTTGCGCTCCACCATGTGGCGGCCCAGCGCCTGCCGCTGTTTCCAGTCCCGCCGCAGCTCGGCGCGCAGCCGCGCGTCCGTGCGGGCCGCCAGCCGCTCGTTCTCGCGGAGCAGCTTGCGATAGCTCTCCAGCCGCCGCCCGGGCAGCGAGCCGTCCTCGATCGCGGCGAGCACCGCGCATCCCGGCTCGGCCCGGTGGGCGCAGTCGGGGAAGCGGCAGCGCCCGGCGAGCTCCTCGATCTCGGCGAAGGCCTGCGCGACCCCGCCCCCTGCGTCCCACAGCCCCACCCCGCGCAGCCCCGGGGTGTCGATCAGCACCCCGCCCGAGGGCAGCGGCAGCAGATCCCGGGTGGTCGTGGTGTGCCGCCCCTTGCCGTCGCTGTCGCGGATCGCCCGTACGTCCTGGACGGCCTCGCCCACCAGCGCGTTCGCCAGGGTGGACTTGCCCGTCCCGGACTGGCCGAGCAGTACCGAGGTGCCGGAGGCGAGCAGCGCGCCGAGCTCGGCAAGGCCCTCCCCCGTCGCGGAGCTCACCGGAAGCACCCGCACACCGGGCGCCGCCGTCCCGGTGTCGGACACCAGATGGGCGAGGGTGTCCGGGTCGGGCACCAGATCGGCCTTGGTGAGGACGACCACCGGCTGGGCGCCGCTCTCCCAGGCCAGCGCGGTGAACCGCTCCACACGCCCCAGGTCGAGCTCGGCGGCGAGGGACACGGCGATGACGGCGTGGTCGGCGTTGGCCGCCAGCACCTGGCCGTCCGAGCGCTTGGAGGAGGTGGACCGCACGAGGGCGGTGCGGCGCGGCAGCAGCGTACGGACGTAGGCCGGATCGCCCTCGGCGTCCACGGCGGCCCAGTCGCCGGTGCACACGATCCGCATCGGATCGCGCGGTGTCACCAGTTCGGTGTCGGCCCGCGCCAGGCCGTTCGGGGTGACCAGATCGCACTGGCCACGGTCCACCCGGATCACCCGGCCGGGCACCAGGCCCGGCGCGGCGTACGGGGCGAACGTCTCCGCCCAGCCGTCGTCCCACCCATAGGCGGCGAGGGAGTGCGGAGAGGTGGTGTCGGAGGAAGTGTCGAACACGGAGGAAACCCTTCGAAGGGCGGCCTCCGAAGAGGTGTCAGCCGGAGGCCGCAGGGGAGGAAATGAGGAACTTCTGAACGCGAGCGGCGCTCGCCACCGAGACCGTCATCAATGTCCTCACCTCCTGCTTTCCTCAACGCGCGGCAACGCGGACCATCACGGCCCGCCCGGAACGGGGAAACCGTAGCCCATCGCCACACCGCGCGCCATCCGATTTTCTTCCGTTGAAAGCGAAGGGCCGCCATCAACCCCCCTGTGACCAGCGGAACGTGTCCTCGGAGGGCGGCTCCCGAACATGCTTGCGCCCCGCCGGACGCTGAGGTACCTTCGCGGCAGTTGATCTTTATTTTCACGCGCGATGATATTGACGGTAAATACTCAGGTCACCGGGTCACGGGGGAGTGTACCTAGTTGTCCACAGTCGCCGATTTGCCATGGCCTGACGGTGCCCATGATTCGGTAGCGGTCATCGGTTTCTCTTGTCGTTTTCCCGGGGCCGGGACGCCGGAGGAATTCTGGCGGCTGCTCAGCGAGGGCGTGGACGCGGTCACTTCGGTACCGGAAGACCGATGGACCCCGCGTCAATCCGAGAGCGGGTCCGGGGCCCGAGCCGAAGCCAACGCCGAAACCAACGCCGAAGCCGATGCCGAAGCGGGGACGGAATTCGGCGCCTTCCTCGACGAAGTCGACCATTTCGACGCCGACTTCTTCGGCATATCGCCGCGCGAGGCCGCCGCCATGGACCCCCAGCAGCGGCTGATGCTCGAGCTGGGCTGGGAGACCCTGGAGGACGCGGGCCTCACACCGGCCCGGCTCGCCCAAGGGCGGACGGGGGTGTTCGTCGGCGCCATCAACGACGACTACGCCACGCTGCTGCGGCGGTACGGCGGCGACTCCGCGGTCACCCACCACACCCTGACCGGCCTCCAGCGCGGCATGATCGCCAACCGGCTCTCCTATCTGCTGGGCACCCGCGGCCCCAGCATGGTCGTGGACTCGGGCCAGTCGTCCTCGCTGGTCGCGGTGCACACGGCCTGCCAGAGCCTGCGCAACGGCGACTGCGACACCGCGCTCGCGGGCGGTGTCCACCTCAATCTCGCGTACGACGGCGCGCTGAGCGCCGCACGCTTCGGCGGGCTCTCCCCGGACGGCGCGTGCTTCGCCTTCGACTCCCGGGCCAACGGCTTCGTCCGCGGCGAGGGCGGCGGTCTGGTGCTGCTCAAACCGCTCGCCCGCGCGCTCGCCGACGGCGACCGGATCCACGGGGTGCTGCGCGGCGGCGCGGTCAACAACGACGGTGGCGGGGACAGCCTCACCACCCCCAGCCGTACCGCCCAGGCGGAGGTGTTGCGCCGGGCGTACGCGGCGGCCGGGGTCGCTCCCGACGCGGTGCAGTACGTCGAACTGCACGGCACCGGCACACCCGTCGGCGACCCCATCGAGGCGGCGGCGCTGGCCGAGGCGATCGGCGCGGCGCGTACCGAGGACCGTCCGCTGCTGGTGGGGTCCGCCAAGACGAACGTCGGCCATCTGGAGGGGGCCGCGGGGATCACCGGCCTGATCAAGGTCCTGCTCTCCCTGAGGGCGGCGCATCTCCCGCCGAGCCGCAACTTCCGCTCCCCCAACCCCGCGATTCCGCTGGAGGAGTGGAACCTCCGGGTGCAGACCGAGCTGTCGGCTTGGCCGCGCCCGGACGCGCCGCTGATCGCCGGGGTGTCGTCCTTCGGCGTCGGCGGGACCAACGCCCATATCGTCGTGGAGCGGGCCCCGGCCCCGGTGGCCTCACTCGCCGCGCGGGCGGCCGAAGACGTCGCGGGCGCGCGGGGCGGTGACGTACTGCCGTGGGTGATCTCGGGGCGGACACCGGGCGGAGTACGGGCACAGGCGGCCCGGTTGAGGTCGTTCGCGGCGGATGGTCCGCCGGACGGATCCGCGCACCGCGGCCCCTCCCCCGCCGACATCGGATGGTCGCTCGCCGAGCACCGGACGGCCCTGGAGCACCGTGCGGTGGTGGTGGCCGGGGACCGCGAAGGGTTCCTGGCGGGGCTGGACGCGATCGCCTCCGGTGAGCCCTCCGCCCAGGTGGTGGCCGGGGTGACCGCCGGGTCGGCCGACGGTCCGGTGTTCGTCTTCCCTGGGCAGGGCTCGCAGTGGATCGGCATGGCCACCGAACTGCTCGACGCCTCACCCGTGTTCGCCGAATCCATCGGCCACTGCGCGCGGGCCCTGGCCCCGCACACCGACTGGGACCTCCTGGACGTACTGCGGGACACCGAGGACGGTGCCGCGCTGGAGCGCGCTGAGGTGCTGCAGCCCACGCTGTGGGCCGTGATGGTCTCGCTGGCGCGGGTGTGGCGTTCGCTCGGCGTCGTCCCGTCGGCCGTCGTGGGCCACTCGCAGGGTGAGATCGCGGCCGCGTGCGTGGCCGGAGCGCTGTCGCTGGAGGACGGTGCCCGGCTGATCGCCGTACGCAGCCGGGTCGCGGGGGCGCTGATCGGCCGGGGCAGTCTCGCGTCCATCGGCGCGTCGGAGGAGCGGACGGCCGAACTGCTCGCGGACCTGGACGACGTGTGGATCGCCGCGGTCAACGGCCCCGGCGCGACGGTGGTCGGCGGCGGTCTCGACGGGCTGGCCGAGGTCATGGCCAGGGCGGAGGCCGCCGGGCTGCGCCATCGCAGGGTGACCGTGGCGTATGCCTCGCACACTCCGCATGTCGAGGCGATCCGCACCGAGTTCCTGCGGCTCGCCGCGCCGGTCGCGCCACGCGCCGGGGACGTGCCGATGTACTCGACCGTCACCACCGCCCCCATCGCGGGCGAGGCGCTGGACGCCGCGTACTGGTACCGCAACCTCCGCGAACAGGTCCGCTTCCACCACACCGTCCAGAATCTGGTCGCCGACGGCAACTCCCTCTTCCTGGAGAGCAGTTCGCACCCCGTGCTCACCACCGCCGTCCAGGACACCGGCGGTCTCGCCGTCGGCACCCTGCGCCGGGGCGAGGGCGGCACCCAGCGGCTGCTGTTCTCGCTCGCCGAGCTGTGGGTGCGGGGAGCCGCCCCGGACTGGGCGAAGGTGTTCGCCGGGACCGGTGCCCGCCGGACCGAGCTGCCCGGCCGCGCCTTCCAGCGGCGGCGCCACTGGTTCGACGGCGTGGCTTCCCCGGCGGCCACGGATGCCGCGCCGGGGGCCCCGGGCCTCGACGTGGCCCATCAAGTGCGGGCCCAGGCCGCGGCCGTCCTCGGGCACTCGACGGTAGCCGAACTCGACACCGGACGCACCTTCAAGGACCTCGGCTTCGACTCCATCTCGCTCAGCGATCTGTGCAACCGCGTCAACGCGGCGCTGGGCACCCGTCTCTCCCCCGCCGCGCTCTTCAGCCACCCGACCCCGGCCAGACTCGCGGAACACCTCGCCGCCACCGCCGCCGGTCCTGCCCCCGTACCCACCCCGGAGGCCGCCACCGGCTCCGACACCGACACCATTGACGACACCGACGAGCCGATCGCCATCATCGCGATGAGCTGCCGCCTCCCCGGCGGGGTGCGCTCACCGGAGGACCTGTGGCGGCTGGTGGCGGACGGACGGGACGCCATCTCCCCGTTCCCGGACGACCGTGACTGGGATCTGGAACGGCTGCACGGCGCCGAGGGCGCAGGCAGCAGCTCCGCCCGGAGCGGTGGCTTCGTCGACGGTGCCACGGACTTCGACGCCCGCCTCTTCGGCATCTCCCCGCGCGAGGCACTGGCGATGGACCCCCAGCAGCGGCTGCTGCTGGAGACCTCCTGGGAGCTGCTGGAACGGGCGGGCATCGCGCCCGACGCGCTGCGCGCCACCCGTACCGGGGTGTTCGTCGGCACCATGGACCAGGAGTACGGGCCACGGCTGCACGAGGCGCCGGAGGCGGTGGACGGCTATCTCCTCACCGGCAAGACCGCCAGTGTCGCCTCGGGCCGCATCGCCTATCTGCTCGGGCTCACCGGGCCCGCCATCACCCTGGACACGGCCTGCTCGTCATCGCTGGTGGCCCTGCACCTGGCGGTGCAGTCGCTGCGGCGCGGGGAGTCCTCACTGGCCCTGGCCGGTGGGGTCACGGTCCTCAACACCCCGGGAATCTTCACCGAGTTCAGCCGCCAGGGCGGGCTGGCCCGCGACGGCCGGTGCAAGGCGTTCGCGGCCGGGGCCGATGGCACCGGAATGGCGGAGGGCGTGGGGCTGCTGCTGGTGGAGCGGCTGTCCGACGCCCGCCGCAACGGCCATCGGGTGCTCGGTGTGATCCGGGGCACGGCGGTCAACCAGGACGGCGCCTCCAACGGTCTCACCGCGCCCAACGGCCTCTCCCAGGAGCAGGTGGTACGGCAGGCGCTGGCGGACGCGGGGCTGTCGCCGTCCGATGTGGACGTCATAGAAGCGCACGGCACGGGCACGGCGCTGGGCGACCCCATCGAGGCACAGGCGCTGCTCGCCACGTACGGCCAGGGCCGGACCGCCGACCGCCCCGCGCTGCTGGGGTCGGTGAAGTCCAACATCGGCCACACCCAGGCGGCGGCCGGAGTCGCGGGCATCATCAAAGCGATCATGGCCATGCGCCACGGTGTCGTCCCCGCCACGCTGCACGTGGATGCGCCGACCCCGCAGGTGGACTGGGGATCCGGCGGTGTCGAGCTGGTGACGGAGGCGCGCCCTTGGCCGGAGGCCGGACGGGCGTGGCGGGCCGGGGTCTCGTCGTTCGGCATCAGCGGGACCAACGCCCATGTGGTCCTGGAGCAGGCGCCACCGGCCCCGGTCCGCGCTGCCCACGCTGCCCGTACCGCCAGTGCCGCCCGTTCGCTCGTGGGGACGGAAGGTGTGCTGCCGTGGGTGGTGTCGGGCCGTTCGCCCGCCGCGCTGCGGGCGCAGGCGGCCCGGCTGGGTGCGTTCGCCGCCACCTCCGACGCCCTGCCCTCGGACATCGGATGGGCGCTGGCGACGCAACGGGCCGCCATGGAACACCGTGCGGTGGTGGTGGCCGGGGACCGCGAAGGGTTCCTGGCGGGGCTGGAGGCGATCGCCTCCGGTGAGCCCTCCGACCAGGTGGTGGCCGGGGTGACCGCCGGGTCGGCCGACGGTCCGGTGTTCGTCTTTCCTGGGCAGGGCTCGCAGTGGGTCGGCATGGCCGCCGAACTGCTCGACGCCTCGCCCGTGTTCGCCGAAGCCGTCGACCGCTGCGCCCAGGCTCTCGCCCCGCACATCGACTGGAATCCGCTCGATGTGCTGCGGGCGACCGGGGACGACACGGCGTTGGAACGGGTGGATGTCGTCCAGCCCGCCCTCTGGGCCGTCATGGTGTCCCTGGCCCAGATGTGGCGTTCATACGGCATCGAACCCTCCGCCGTCATCGGCCACTCCCAGGGCGAGATCGCCGCCGCGTGCGTCGCCGGTGTGCTCACCCTGGAGGACGGCGCACGGCTCGTGGCCCTGCGCAGCCGCCTCATCGCCCAAGAACTGGCCGGACACGGCGGCATGGTCTCCCTCGCCACCTCCGCCGACCAGACACACACCCTGCTGACCGGCCGCGACGACGTCTGGATCGCCGCCGTCAACGGACCCACCTCCACCGTCATCGCCGGAACCCCGGGCGCACTCGCCGAGGCCACGGCACAGGCCGAGGCCACCGGGATCCGGACCCGTGCGGTCGCCGTCGACTACGCGTCCCACACCCCCCACGTCGAACGCATCCGCAACCAGCTCCTCCAACTCGCCGCACCCATCACCCC
>NZ_LAKD02000001.1 GCF_000968685.2 Streptomyces antioxidans | reverse complement strand
GCGACCCGGCGGCCGCGCGCGCGTCGCTCACAGCTCCCCCATCCGCCGGATGACCGGAGCCACGCGCTGGACGCCATGGCGGTACGCGCCCCGGGCCGCCTCCCGCATCGTGTTGCGCACCACCCGCCGCAGCGCGGAGACCTGCGCCGCGTCCTCGGCAGCGGCCCCGGGGCGGGGCGAACCGTCCGGCTCGAAGCCGTGGCGGGCGAGCCGTCCGGGCAGATAGCCGGGGGCGGTGACGGGGGTGTAGAAGGGGGCGAGCGGCGGCAGGGCCGGGGCGGCGGTCAGCTCGGCCACCCGCTCCCGCGCGGCGTCGAACCAGGTCTCGTACGGCCCGTCGGCGGCCACGCCCTGGCGGCTGAGCCATTCCGCGTCCGGCTCGGGCAGGTGCCCGGCGTCCAGCTGGTCCCAGGAGGCCAGACAGCCGGAGCCGAGGAAGTGGTGGTTGCCGAGCGTCTCCCGCACCCCGAGGTCGGTGAGCACGGCGGTCGGCAGGGAGCGGTGCAGCGACTCCAGGGCCGCCGTGGAGCTGACCGTGACCAGCAGGTCCGCGGTGTCCAGGACCTCGCCCATGTTCCCGTAGGCGAGCCGGAAGTTGGCGGGCAGCGTGTCGCCGAACTTCGCGATCAGCTTCTGGTAGGGAAGCTCCTCGATGTGGGTGGTGTGCTCGCCCGGCTTGGAGCGCAGCTTGACCACGACCTCGCGGTCCGGGTGGCGGCGCGCGTGCTCCACCGCGCGGCGCAGCAGATAGGTGCGGTCGGCGCGGTTGTCCGGGACGGACGGCTGGACGGCGAAGACGACCGTGCCGCCGGGGTACTTCCGGGCCAGCCGCGCCTTCTCGTCGTAGCGGTCGCCGCCGAGGAAGGGCAGCGCGCACTCCACGACGCTCTCCGCGTCGGCGCCGACGCCCCGGTAGACGTCGCGGAAGCGCTCCGCGTCATGGCGCGAGTTGGCCAGCACCACATCGGCGCCGTGGCGCAGCAGCAGCCCGTCGGCCAGCTTCTCGTAGACGACGCCGACATAGCCGGTGACGACCACGGGGCGGCGCTCGGCGCCCTCCCAGGCGTGGCGCAGTCCGTGCAGCATGGCCTGGACGGCGCCGCCGACCAGCGAGAGGACGATCACGTCATAGCGCTCACGGTCCATCGCCCGTACGAACTCCACGCCCGTGACCTCGCGCATCGCGTCGGCGCGCACCCCGACCTCGGTGAGCTGCCGGGCGGTCGGCGTGGCACGGCCGCGCAGCAGGAAGCCGTCGAGGCGGCGCTCCGGGGTGGAACCCGACCCGTCCGGTACGAGGCGGTGCGCGGTGAGCGCGCCCCATTTCCACCGGGTGTCGGAGTCGGCGAGCACGGCGACTCGCACGGGGGATTTGGTACGTGAGGACACGTCGGAGACGCTAGGAAGCGTTGTCGATTCACGGCCCAACGCAAGAGCAACAAAGGGTTAACAGAACATCGACGATTGGAGAATCGGCTGGCCGGAGCGGCGGGTTAACCGTTCCGACGTTTTTCGTTCACCCTTACGTACACCCTAGGTCAAGACGAATGCCGACCGGAGACCTAGCGTCACCCGCGTGGTTAAGCTCTCCGTCATCGTGCCGTTCTACAACGTGCAGACCTATGCCCCCGAAACCCTCAGAAGTCTGCGCGCCAACGCGCGCGAGGACTTCGAATTCATTCTCGTCGACGACTGCGGCACCGACGGGACGCCGCAGATCCTGGAGCGGGCAGAACACGACCTCCCGGGGGCCGTCCTGGTGCGGCATGAGAAGAACGGTGGGCTGGCCACCGCCCGGAACACCGGCCTGGACAACGCCAGGGGGGAGTACCTCGCCTTCCTCGACGGCGACGACTGGCTCGCCCCCGGCTACTACGCCCAACTGCTCGCGGCCATCGAGGACTTGGGGTGCGACTTCGTCCGCACCGACCATGTCCAGTGCACCGCGCGGGCGCGCTCCATCGTCCGGGTGCCGCACGGCCGCCGCGACGAGGTGATGAACCCGCGGGACGTGATCCTCCCGGCCGACCGCTCCACCTCCGTCGACTACCCCTACGCCTGGGCGGGCATGTACCACCGCCGCCTGATCGACGAGGGGCTGCTGCACTTCACCCATGGGCTGCGCACCGCCGAGGACCGGCCCTGGATCTGGCGGCTGCACCGCGAGGCCCGCAGCTTCGCCGTCCTCGGCCTGGCCGGGGTGTTCTACCGGCGCGGGGTCTCCTCCTCGCTCACCCAGATCGGCGATGTGCGGCAGCTGGACTTCATTCGCGCATTCGACCAGGTGATCGAGGACACCGCGCGGGACCGCGACGCCGACGCCCTGCTGCCGAAGGCCGTTCGCACCTATTGCGCGATCATTTCCCACCACCTCGGCAACATCGAGAGATTCGAACCACAAGTGGCCCGCAAACTCCGTTCCCTGTCGGCGGCGGCGATGAAACGCATGCCCCAGGACGTATTGAAGGACGCGCTGGATTCCATGGACTACGAGCGCGCCGCACGGCTGCGGCGAGTCAAGCGCCGGTCCGCGGGTGCGGAGGTGGCGGCCTGATGTCCGCCTACAAGCCCCTGGCGGAGCGCAAGCGCACCCAGCTCTTCCTCGCCTCGACGCTCTACGGGGCGGCGACCCTCGCGGCCGCGATCGATGCGGGCAGCGTCGGCCCGGCCGACCGCAGGCTGCTGCTGATCAGCAATAACGCGGCGACGCCCGAGACCATCCCGCCGGTGGACGAGATGCCCGGCTTCGAGCGGCTGCGCGGCCGCTTCGACCGGGTGCTGTCCTGGAACGAGACGATCGCGCCGTTCCACCCCGGCGGCTGGGGCCCGCGCGTCGACGACGCCCCGCTGTGGGAGCGCCATCTGCGGCTGCTGTGGAACCTCGGCGACGACAGGGTCGAGCTGATCCTGGAGTCCATCCAGGTCAACCCGGCGATGGCGGTCGCCAATGTCTTCCAGGGCGCGCCCATCGACGTCTACGCGGACGGGCTGATGAGCTACGGCCCGACCCGCAACAAGCTGGACCCGCTGACCGGCACCCGGATCCGCAAGCTGCTCCACCTCGACCTGGTGCCCGGGCTGCGGCCGCTGCTGCTGACCGAGTTCGGCGTCGAGCCGGAGATCCTGCCGACCGAGGTGTTCACCAAGGTGCTCGCCGAGGTGGCCGAGTCCGCCCCGCGCTCCATCGCCTCCGCCAGCGAGCGGATCGCGGTCGGGGGTGGCCCGGCGCTGATGCTCGGCCAGTACCTGTCCGCGCTGGACATCCTCTCCCCGCAGGAGGAGGAAGAGCTCCATCTGCGGATGCTGCGCGGCGCCGTGGCGCTGGGCCACCGCACCGTCGTCTTCAAACCGCACCCCACCGCCCCGGCCCGCTGGTCGCGGATGCTGGAGAAGAAGGCCGCGGAGCTGGGCGCGGAGCTGACCGTCATGGACACCCCGGTGCTCGCCGAGGTGCTGTACCAGCGGATGAGCCCGGCCCTGGTCATCGGCTGCTTCTCCACCGCGCTGCTCACCGCCGACGTCTTCTACGGACTCCCGGTGGCCCGGATCGGCACCGATACGCTGCTGGAACGGCTCTCCCCGTACCAGAACAGCAACCGCGTGCCGGTGACGATCGTGGACGCGCTGCTGCCCGACCTCGAGGACCACAAGGCGGTGGCCGCCGCGCAGCCGGTGGACGAGCGGGCGGGGAGGAAGCTGACCGGACTGGTCTCCGCGGTCGGCTTCTGCATGCAGGCCAAGATCTACCCGGAGCTGCGGCCCGCCACCGACCGCTATCTGGCCACCCATCTGGACGCCACCACGTGGCGCTACTTCAAGAAGCGGCGGCTGACCGCGCTGGCCCTGCCCGGGGCGGTGCCCTCGCAGCTGGCGTTCATCCCGCGCAATGAGACGGTGCGCAAGGTGGCGCGCCGGGCCCGGGCCCTGAAGCGGGCCGCCCTCAAGCGGACGGTCACCGGATGAGTGCGCCGCCCGCGCCCGACACCGGGCCGATGTCCCCCGCCGGCACCGGGCCGATACCCCCCGCGGCGGCGACGGCTCCCACGCCGACGCCACCGCCCGCACCCGGCACGGGCCAGGAGCCATCCGCCGAGCGCACCGCCAAGGCGGCGGTGCGCGGCGGTGGCCATCCGGTGCGGCTGCGGGCGCTGGACGGGCTGCGCCTGCTCGCCGCGCTGATGGTGGCCGGGTACCACTACGGTGGCCGCGGCGGTGAGATAACCGAGGCGTGGGGCTCCTCGCCCCGCGCCCAATTCCCCACCCTCTCCAGCTACTTCGCCTATGGCTGCCTCGGCGTCCAGATCTTCTTCGTCATCAGCGGCTTCGTCATCTGCATGAGCGGATGGGGACGGCCGCTGCGCTCGTTCTTCGCCTCGCGCGTCTCCCGCCTCTACCCCGCCTACTGGGTCGCGATCATCCTGGTGACCGGCGTCTTCGCACTGCCCTGGGTCGCCTACGAGGCGGTGTCGCCCAGCGACGCGCTGGTCAACCTCACCATGCTCCAGCAGCCGCTCGGCGTCGACCGGGTGCTGGGCGTGTGCTGGACGCTCTGGGCGGAATTGCGCTTCTACGCCCTCTTCGCGCTGTTCGTGGTGCTCCCGGGCGCGACCCGGCACCGCGTGGTGCTCTTCTGCGCCGTCTGGACGCTGGGCTCGGCGTTGGCCGAGGCGTCGGACCTGCCGCTGCTGGACGTGGTCCTGATGCCGGAGTACTCCTCGTACTTCATCGGCGGCATGGGCATCTATCTGCTCCACCGCTTCGGCCATGACGCCCTGGCCTGGGGCATCATCGGGATCAGCTTCCTGATCGGCCAGCACTACGCGGTCCGCGAGCTGTGGCACCCGGCTGGCGTCGACGCCTTCTCCTACCGGTCGGCCACCGGCGTCATCGCCGTGGTCGCCTTCGGCTACGCGGCGGTCACGCTGATCGCGATGGGCAAGCTGAACTGGGCGAACTGGCGCTGGCTGACGGTGGCGGGCGCCCTGACCTACCCGTTCTACCTGGTCCATGAGCATCTGGGCTGGGTGGCCGTCTGGGCGCTCCACCAGGAGCTGGGCATCCCCTCCCACGGGACGTTCGCCCTGACCGTGCTGGTGATGCTGGGCCTCGCGTGGGTGCTGTACCGGTGTGTCGAGCAGCGGTTCACCCCGGTGATCAAGCGCTCGCTGTCGACGGTCCGGCTGTAGGGCTTCGCGCGCACCCGGGGCTCCCCTCGCTGTTCCGCGGCTCGCGGCAGGTCGCGGCGGCTCGCGGCGAGGGGAGCCCTGATCATTTACGACAGCACCTCGTGGATCACATGGCGGGCGTTGGCCGCCATCGCCGGATTGGTCTCGCGGTAGTACGGGAGCTGGATGAGCGCCATGCTCAGGGCCCAGCCCCGGCCCCGCGCCCAGGTGGCGTCGTCCACGCCGAGCGCGGCGCGGAAGTCGCCCCGCACCGACGCCGGGAGCAGATTCCAGGCCGGGATCAGATCGCACGACGGGTCGCCCACCCCTGCGGTCCCGAAGTCGATCACCGCGCTCAGCCGCCCGTCCGCGACCAGCAGATTGCCCGGCATCAGATCCGAGTGCACCCACACCGGCGGCCCGTCCCAGCCGGGCGCCGCCAGCGCCTCCTCCCACGCCGCGGTGGCCGCGTCGGTGTCGACCGTGTCCGGTGTGCCGCGCAACAGGCCGATCGCGGTACGGGTCTCCTCGTCCACTTCCCGCAGCGGTCCGCCCCGGTAGGCGGGCGGGCCGTCCGCGGGCTCGATCGCGCGCAGCGCGACGATGAACTCCGCGAGGTCGGCCGCGAGTGCTCCGGGCCGGGCGACCCGCCCCTCCGTCGGGTTCTCCCCGTCGAGCCAGCGGTGCACGGTCCACGGCCAGGGGAAGCCGTCGCCCGGCGCGCCCTTGCCGAGCACCGCGGGGATGGGGACCGGCAGCGCGGGCGCGAGCCGGGGCAGCCAGTGGTGCTCCAGCTCCACGCCCTCGGCGCCGCCCGCGACCCTCGGCAGCCGTACGGCGAGCCCGTCGCCGAGCCGGAACAGGGCGTTGACGGTGCCGGACGAGGCGAACCGCTCGATGGGCAACCCGGCCCACCGGGGGAACTGCGCGGCGAGCAGCCGCCGTACGAGAGCCGCGTCGATGGGCCGTTCGTCGGCGTGCATCGTGCTCGCGCTCATCGGCACCCTCCTGAGTCGTGTGGCACACCACTAGGCCCCAGGGGAGGGTTCGGCCGCAACCGAATTTGCCCCGGCGGGCGTTGGGGGCGCCCGGACCGTTCCGCCCGTGGGCGCCCGCGGCGGCCTGTTCCCCTTCCCGCCCCTTCCCACAGCCCCGAAAAGCGGCTCCGCCCGGGGTCAGAGCCAGCGCGGGGTGTCGGCGCCCAGGTGGCCCGGGGGACGGACCCAGTCCAGCGGGCCGTCCGGGGTGGCGATCGGTGAGCGGGCGTACCGCAGCGTGCCCAGGTCCGAGTCGGTCTCGGCCAGCCAGGGCTCCGGGTCGTGCGCGGGGCCGTCCCCCCGGGCAGCGGGGGCGATGCCGTGCGTCAGCCACGACGCGGTTCCCGCGAGGGACAGCCGCAGATGGCGCCCGGCACCGTCCTCCTGGCGCTCGGTCAGCGCCCGCAGCACCGTCGCCGCCAGCAGATAGCCGGTGCCGTGGTCAAGCGCCTGGGCGGGCAGCACCCCGGGGTGGCCGTCGGAGTCTACGTCGGCGTTCGCCTCGATCGCGGCGATGCCGGTGGCCGCCTGGACCAGGCTGTCGAAGCCGCGCCGCCCGGCCCAGGGCCCGGACCAGCCCCATGCGCACAACTGGGCCACGACCAGCCCGGGGTGACGCCCCAGGACGTCCGGGGCGAGCCCGAAGCGGTCGAGCGCACCGGGTCGGTAACCGGTGACCACCACATCAGCGTCCGCGAGCAGCGCCTCGACGGTCCGGCGGTCCTCGGACACCGAGAGGTCCAGCGCGGCCGAGCGCTTGCCGAAGCCGGTGTCGGCGTGGGCATCCGGGTCCTCGGGCAGCCGGGGCGAGTCGATACGCAGCACATCGGCGCCGAGCAGGGCCAGCGTGCGGGTGGCCACCGGCCCGGCGATGACCCGGGTCAGATCAAGCACGCGCACGCCGCTTGCGGGCAATGCGCCGCTCGTCGGCAACCCTCCGCTCACGGATGGCCCTCCGCTGGCGGGCGGCCTATCACTCGTGGGCCCAGCGCTCGCGGACGGCCCGCCGTCCGCGGACAGCGCCCCGCTCCCGGGCGGTCCTCCACCCACAGGCAGCCCGCCACCCGCACGCGAGGGCGCATCGCCGAGGCGGCGCGGGGCGCCTTCCCCGGCCCGCCGGGACTCGATCAACGGCAGTGCGCCCAGCGGGATCTCGCTCTCTCCGGGCTCCGCCACCGCCACCGCCAAACCGCCCGCCGCGTAGACGGCCTCCTGGATCGCGCGGGCGGGGCGGGCCGCGAGCGTCCCCGCGAGTCCGTCCGGCCCGGTGTCGCCGGGCAGGTCGAGGGCGGCGAGCAGCCGGGCCCGGTGGTGGGGGTAGTTGGCGTGCGTGCGGACCCACCCGTCGGCCGCGCGCCAGAAGCCGGACAGCGGGGCGAAGTTGGTGGGCTTCCGGCCGTCGATCCGGAGGTGCCGTTCGCTGACGAACGCGGTGGCGACGGCGTCCTCGTCGACCCGTACCGCAGGAACGGCCCCGCCGGAGCGCCGCGCGCCCAGCTCGGCGGCGGCCAGCGAGCACACGCCCACGGTGGCGCGGGCCAGTTCCGCCACGGGCAGCCGGGCGGGCAGTCCGCCACTCACCGCGCGGTACGTCACCCGCTCCAGCAGCGCCGGGTCGCCGCCGAGGGCGGCCCAGGCATGGGCCGTGGCCGCGTCCGGTGATACATCGCTCCTCGTCATGCGCTCATTGTGCGCCGGGCCACCGAATCGCCCAGCGGCGAGGCCCACCGAGCGCTTGGCAAACGCCCGCCGGGGGCAAGGCACTAGCCCGGCGAAGGCCGGGCTAGTGCCTGGCGGGGGTCCCGGCCCCTCCGCCCGGTCGGGGGCGGAGAGGGCGGGACGTGCCGAGGTGGGTGGTGGGGTTAGGCGGCGCCTGCCTGCTGGTAGAGGCCCAGGGCCTCGTTGCCCAGCGTCGGGTGGTACTCGTTCGTGCCCGCGCTGACGCTGATGTTCCCGATCAGATAGCCCCCGCCGCCCGAGAAGTCGGCGAGGAAGCTGCCCCCGCTCGACCCTCCGGTCTGGACGCAGTCGATGCCCCACATCGTGGAGCCCGGGCGGCCCGCGTCGGCGAACTCATCGCCCTCGCAGTGGTTCAGCCGCTCACCGTTGCCCTCGGCGGCGGAGCCTCCGTAGCCGAAGGAGTGGACATGGCGGCCGGTCTGCGAGTTGAAGGCGATGCCCTGGGCGCCCACGGTGTCGGCCAGGGTGCGGCCGTTCAGCGTGTCCATCACGGCGAAGGCGTAGTCCCAGTTGGCGTTGCCCTGGGTGGAGACGTACTGGCCGTCCCAGAAGAGGCGGCGGGCGGTGAAGGTGCCGTAGGGGCGGTTGCCGTTGTTGTAGCCGGGGATGAAGACCCAGTTGCGGTAGCCGGTGCCGGTGGCCGCGTCCACGGTGCAGTGACCGGCGGTGAGCACGACGGACTTGTTGTCGCTGTTGGCGACGGTGGCGGAGCAGGCGAAGGTGCCGCCGGAGGCGTTCTGGAAGAAGACCTTGCCCGCCGTGGTGCTGATCAGGCCGCCGCCGGTCCAGGGGGCGGGGGACGTGGCCCGGGGCGAGGGCGCGGAGACGGAGACGGGGACGGGGGCGGTGGGGCCCGGGAGCGGGGGCACGGTCACCCGCTCACCCGTCGTGGGCGCGGGGGCCGCGAGCTTCGCGGTGCGGGCGGCGGACAGGGTGGTGACGTCCTGGGCGGTGCGCAGCCGTTCCGCCGTCCAGAAGTGGACGGCGGCGCGCTGCTCCTGGGTGGAGACGGCCCTTCCCTCGGCGGAGGGCGCGGAAGGGGACGGGGCGGCGGCGTGGGCCGTGGTTCCCGCGGCCCAGCTGAGGGTGGCGAGGCCAAGGGCGAGGGCGCTGAATAAGGTGGCGACACGTCTCATGCGGTCTGCTCCACGTTTGTTGGAGGTGCCCGAGAGCGTCAGACAACGTTGTCTAACGCTTTGTCGCCGGTAGGGTGCCACGACTGGTCCAGACCTGCCATAAGGGCGGACGTCACAATTAGGGATCCCCCTAGCGCGCTTGGGGCGCGCCCTCCCTAACGCGAGGCGCCTGAGGCTCCCCGGGCCGACGGAGCCGACGGAGCCAGCGTCGCCTCGATGCCCGCCACGAGGGCGCGCAAGCCCTCCTCGAAGCGCACCCCGTAGTCCTGGAACAGGTCCGAACTCACCGCCGCCGCCAGCGGATACCCCTCGGCCGCCATGCGCTCCTCGCGCTCCGCAGCCGGCACGCCGACGCGGCGGATGACGAGGCGGACCCCCGCGCAGATCCGGGCCACCCGGGCGAGGCGGTGCCCCAGGTCCGCTTCGCCCCTTGCTCCCGAGGCCGACCAGCCGACCGTCACCGCCGCGAAGACCTGTACCGGCGGGCTGATCGCAGTCGGCACGCCGACGCGGGGGAAGGCCGAGCGGGCCCCGCGCACATCCGGGCCACCCGGCCGGGGGACGTGGCGTAGCCCCGGGGTCGCTTTCCCCTGGACCGTCGCCCCCGCGGCCAGCTCACTGGCCGGGGCGCCGACCGCGCCACCTGCCACCCGGCGGGGCTGGGGCGAGAACCTCAGTTGTGGGAAGGGGCGGGGAGGGGAACAACCCGCCGCAAGCACCAAGACCCACCGCGCCGCACACACCTAGCGCACCCCAACCCGGAGGCCGGGGCGGGAGCCCCGGTTGTGGGGAGGGGCGGGGTGGGGAATGGGCCGCCGCAGGTGGCGACCGCCATCGGGCTCGGGCTACGCGAAGTCCAGCAGGACCTTGCAGGACCGGCTGCGGTCAGCGGCCAGGGCGAACGCCTCCGCCGCCTCCCCCATCGGCCGTACCCCGCTGATCAGCGCGTCGAACGACGGCTCCGCGGCCAGCAGCCGCAACGCGTCGTCGAACTCGGCGTGGAAGCGCAGCGCGCCCCGCAGTTCGATCTCCCGGCTGACCAGTACGTTCCCGGCGAACGGGCTCTGTCCGGGCGGCAGCATGCCGAGTTGGACGACGACCCCGCCGCGCCGCACCCTCCGCAGGCAGGTATCGAGCCCGGCGGCCACGCCGGATGCCTCGATGGCGACGTCCACCTCGTCCGAGGGCCAGTTGGGGTCGTCCGGGTCGTCGGCCCGTACGCACGCGCTCGCCCCGGCCGCCGCCGCGAACTCCAGGGCGCGGGGCAGCAGATCGGTCGCCGTGATGGTCGCCGCGCCCGCCGCGCGGGCCGCCGCGATGGTCAGGCAGCCGATCGGACCGGCCCCCGTGACCAGCACATGGCGGCCCTGCACCGGGCCCGCCCGCCGCACCGCGTGCAGCGCGACGGACAGCGGTTCGGCGAGCGCCGCCCGGCGCGGGTCCAGCCCGTCCGGCAGGGCGCGCAGTTGCGCCGCCGGGACGGCGATGCGGGAGGCGAAGCCGCCCTGGACGTGGGGGAAGCGCGCGGCGCTGCCCAGGTAGCGGGTGTCGCGGCAGACATTGGCGCGGCCGTCGGCGCACTCCGGGCACACCTCGCACGGCGTCGCCGGGTGTACGGCGACCGGCGTGCCGACCTCGGGCCCGGTCGCGGTCGCGGTCGCGGTCGCGCCCTCGCCGTACGCCACGACCGTGCCCACGACCTCGTGCCCCAGCACCATCGGCTCCTGGAGCAGGAAGTCGCCTACCCCACCGTGCCGGTGGTAGTGGAGATCCGATCCGCAGATCCCGCCGTAGCGGATCGCCAGGAGCGCCTGCCCGGGCGCCGGTTCCGGCTCCGGAAGCTCCTCGACCCGCAGATCGCCCCGCCCGTGGATCACACAGCCCAGCACCATCCGCCCAGCCTCCTCACGCTCACCCGGTGTCCCGGCGTTCACAGCACGCTCGTCATGCCGCCGTCTACGTACAGCACCTGTCCGCTCACGAAGTCCGCCGCCGGGGACGCGAGATACAGCAGCGCCCCGATCAGGTCCTCGGTGCGGCCCCAGCGCCCCGCCGGGGTCCGCCCGCGCACCCAGGCGCTGAACTCCTCGTCCTCGACCAGCGGCCGGGTCAGCTCGGTCTCGATGTAGCCGGGGCCGAGCCCGTTGACCTGGATTCCGTACCGGCCCCAGTCCGCGCACATGCCCTTGGTGAGCATCTTCAGCGCACCCTTGGTCGCCGCGTAGGGCGCGATGCCGGGGCGGACCACCTCGCTCTGCAGGGAGCAGATGTTGACGATCTTGCCGTGGCCGCGTGTGGTCATCCGCCGGGCGGCCTCCCGGCCCACCAGGAAGGCGCTGGTGAGGTTGGTGTCCAGGATCTGCCGCCAGGCGTCGTCGGTGAACTCCAGCAGGGGCGCCCGGTGCTGCGTCCCGGCGTTGTTGACCAGGATGTCGATCGGGCCCACCCGCTCCTCGGCCTCGGCGATACCGGCGGCGACGGCCGGGCCGTCGGTGACGTCGAACGCGGCGGTGTGCACTCCCGCGACCCCGGTGCCGCCGCCCAGGTCGGCGGCGGCCTTCTCCAGGGCCCGCGGATCGCGCCCGTTGAGCACCACCGTGCAACCGGCCTCCACGAGGCCGCGCGCGAGGGCGTGGCCGATGCCCCGGCTGGAGCCGGTGACCAGCGCGGTGCGGCCCGCGATGTCGAAGAGCGGATGTGTCGTCATGGCGTACGTATCCCTTCGCGCCTGCCCAGCGCTTCCGTTCGCCGCTGCCCGGCGCTAGATCACCAGGGACAGCAGCAGCACGAAGACCAGCCCGACCACGGAGATGATCGTCTCCATCACCGACCAGGTCCGCACCGTCTGCCCGACGCTCATCCCGAAGTACTCCTTGACCAGCCAGAATCCCGCGTCGTTGACATGGCTGAAGAAGAGCGACCCGGCGCCGATGGACAGCACAAGCAGCGCCACATGGGTGCTCGACATATCGGCGGCCAGCGGCGTCATCAGCCCGGCGGCCGAGATCGTGGCCACCGTCGCCGAGCCCGTGGCCAGCCGGATGGCGACCGCGATCAGCCAGGCGAGGAGCAGCGCGGAAACGCTCCAGTCCTCGGAGATATCCATGATCATCTTGCCGACGCCGATGTCGATCAGCGTCTGCTTGAAGCCGCCGCCCGCGGCGACGATCAGCAGCATGCCCGCGATCGGGGCGAGCGAGTGCTCGACGGTGGCGGAGATCCGGTCCCGGGTGAAGCCCGCCGGGCGGCCCAGCGTGAACATGCCCACGATCACCGCCGCGAGCAGGGCGATCAGGGGATTGCCGATGACGTCGGCGACCCGCTGAATCCCGTCCTCCGGATCGTCCACGACGATGTCGACCAGTGCCTTGATCAGCATCAGCACGACCGGCAGCAGCACGGTGAACACGGTGACGCCGAACCCGGGGCGCCGCTCCAGCTCCGCCGACGGGCGCGTGGGGATCAGCCGGTCCGGCGGGGTGACGTCCACCCAGCGGTCGGCGACGCGCGAGAAGACCGGGCCCGCGATGATCGCGGTGGGAATGGCGATGAGGACGCCGAGCGCCAGGGTGATCCCCAGATCGGCGTGGACCGCGTCGATCGCGGCGAGCGGGCCGGGGTGCGGCGGCACCAGGCCGTGCATCACGGACAGACCCGCGAGCGCCGGGATGCCGATCCGCATCAGCGAGAAGTTGCCGCGCTTGGCGACCAGCAGCACCACCGGGATCATCAGCACCATGCCGACCTCGAAGAAGAGCGGCAGCCCGATGATCCCCGCGATCAGCACCATCGCCCAGGGCATGGTCCGGTTGTTGGCCCTGGCGAGGATCGTGTCGACGATCTGGTCGGCGCCGCCGGAGTCGGCGAGCAGCTTGCCGAGGATCGCGCCGAGGGCGATCAGCACGCCGACGCCCGCGACGGTCGAGCCGAGACCGGCCGAGAAGCTGGTGATGACCTTGTCGAGCGGGGCTCCCGCGACGGCGCCGAGCGCCAGTGAGCCGATCGTCAGCGACAGAAACGCGTGCAGCTTGGTCTGGGTGATGAGCAGGACGAGGACGGCTATGCCGACGAGGACGGCTATGCCGAGCTGTGCGTGACCTGCCGACGTGATCGGGTCGACGGTGTCCGCTGCCAGCACCTCGGCGCTGAGTCTGGTCACGGCGGGTTCCTAACGTGCGCTACTGGTGGTCGAGCCGCCGCAGTTCGGCGGCGGCCCGCTCGGTGATGACGCCGGGTTCCGGGGAGACGTCCACGGCGACGCCGTACTCGTCCGGCTGGAGCGGTTCGAGCGTGGCGAGCTGTGAGTCGAGCAGTTCCCCGGAGAAGAAGTGGCCCTTGCGCTCCTTCATCCGCTCGGCGATCAGCTCGCGGTCGCCGGTCAGATGGAGGAAGACGACGCCAGGAGCGGCGGACCGCAGCCGGTCGCGGTACATCCGCTTGAGCGCGGAGCAGCTCACCACTCCCCCACCCGCGGCGTGGGAGTGGGCCCAGGCACCGATGGCGTCCAGCCAGGGGCGTCGGTCGTCGTCGTCCAGCGGGGTCCCGGCCGACATCTTGGCGATGTTGGCCGGCGGGTGGAAGTCGTCGGCCTCGGCGTACGGGACGCCGAGCTCCTCCGCCAGCAGCGGGCCGATCGTGGTCTTGCCCGTACCGGACACTCCCATGACGACGACAACCTGGGGGGCGTGCATCGTGTGAAACCTCGCTGTCTTCTTCGACCTCGGCGCCGCCGGACACTCAACCCCACAGATACGACGTATTCAAGAGTTCGTGACTTAAAAGTCATACTTAATTGCCGAGGTGCCGGCCGCCGTCGCGCCGCCGTCGCCCCGTGACCTCAGCCGGGGCGCTGGGTGCGGGGGGTGACCAGGCCGGTCTCGTAGGCGAAGACGACCAGCTGGGCGCGGTCCCGGGCGCCGAGCTTGATCATGGTGCGGCTGACATGGGTCTTGGCGGTGGTGTGCGAGACGACGAGCTGCGCGGCGATCTCCTCGTTGGACCGGCCGGAGCCGACCAGGGTGAGCACTTCGCGCTCGCGCGGGGTGAGGACGTCGAGGGCCGGGGCCGTCACGGGGGTGGGCGGCCGGGCGACATACTCGGCGATCAGTTTCTGGGTGATCAGCGGCGACAGCAGCGCCTGCCCGTCGACCGCGACCCGCACCGAGCGGAGCAGTTCGGCGGGTTCGGTGTCCTTGACCAGGAAGCCGCAGGCCCCGGCGCGCAGGGCCTCGAAGACGTACACGTCCAGGGCGTAGTTGGTGAGGATCACGACGCGTACGCCGGCGAGCTCGGGGTCGGCGGCGATACGGCGGGTGGCCTCGATGCCGTTGGTGCCGGGCATCTGGACATCCATCAGGACGACGTCGGGACACAGCCGAGAGGCCAGTGACACGGCCTCGTCACCGTCGCCCGCCTCCCCGACGACGTCGATGCCCGGGTCGGAGTTCAGCAGGGCCGAGAACCCGGCGCGGATCAGCGGCTGGTCGTCGGCGAGCAGGACCGAGATCGTCATGCCGGGGGCTCCTTCGGGGTGGTTCCGGGATCGGCGCCGGGAAGGGGCAGGACGGCACGCACGCGGAAGCCGCCCTCGTACGCTCCGGTGTGCAGCGCGCCGCCGATCGTGTCGACGCGTTCGCGCATGCCCACCAGTCCCTGACCGCTGCCGGGCGGGACGCGCGGGTCGGGTGCGCCCCGGGCGGGACCGTTGCGGACCGTCACCTCGAAATCCTGGCCCCGGCGGCCGATCTCCACCACGACGTGGGCACCGGGCGCGTGCCTGGCCGCGTTGGACAGGGCCTCCTGGACGATGCGGTACGCGGCCCGGTCCACCTCGGGCGGCAGCGCGTCCGCGGCGCGGACGGTGACCGCCACGGACAGCCCAGCCGCCCGCGACCCGGCCACCAGCGGTTCGAGCCGCGCCAGGCTCGGCCCCGGCTCGTCCGCCGGATCGGCGCCGGGGTCGATCCTGCGCAGCACCTCGACGGTCGAGCGCAGCTCGTGCAGGGCGTCGGAGCTGGCCTGCCGGATGGTCTCCAGGGCGCCGGGGATCCGCTCGGGCTCGCGCTCCAGCAGATGACCGGCCACGGCGGCCTGCACGTTGATCACGGAAATGCTGTGGGTGAGCGAGTCGTGCAGTTCGCGGGCGATCCGCAGCCGCTCCTGCTCGGCGCCCCGCGCGGCGGCGGTCTCGGCGCGCAGCCGCTCCTGCTCCAGCAGCTGGCGGCGCTTGCGGAGGGCTTCGCCCGCCCCGGCCGCGGCGGCCATCCAGCCGAGCACCCACAGCGGTCCGACCGCCGCGGCCCCGGGCGTGAGGCCGTGGCCGAGCCCGGCCGCGTACGACCCCAGGCACACCACGCTCGCCGCCGCCACGGCATACGCCCCCCGGCCCAGCAGCACGGCGAAGAGCACCGCCACCGTGGCCGGGGCGGGCGCGAAGATGCCCTGGTAGCCGAGGGCGTAATAGCCCACCGGTGCGAGGGCCGTGACGACGAGGACCGGCACCAGCGCCACCGGGGCCCACACCGCCGCGAACGCGGAGACGACCAGCAGCAGCCAGCCGCCCGCGTCCATCGGCCGCACCGGATGGCCCGCGGGCACGCTCAGCGTCGCGGCCACGCAGAAGAACGCGAGCACCGCACCCCACACCAGCCTCCGCCACACGCGCCGACGATATGCGGACACCTCCGCTGCCACCACGGCGGGCGTCCTCAGGGCCGGACCGCGCGGCGCTGCGCCCATGGAGTGCGGAACCGCACCAGCGCCACGAGCAGCACCACGGACAGCACCACCGCACCGCCGTCGGTCACCGCGCTCGGCAGCACGCCCCAGGCCCCGTACCGGTCGCTCACCACGGTCCACATCTCGGAGGGGATCATGACCCAGCCGAGCCCCTGCGTGACGTTCACCGCGAGCACCCACCAGTACAGGACCTGCGAACGGCTCCACAGCGCGAGGACGCCGAGTGCGTTGCCGACGACGTAGACGGTGCCGACGATCCGGAACCCGGTGGTGAAGCCGGGTGCGTCACCGGCCGGGTCCGCGCCGCCCGCACGCCGCATCATCTCCTCGATCACGCTGGTGTCGATCACCGCGAAGCCGTGCAGCGCCGACCCGAGCGCGAACAGCAGCGAACAGACGGCCGTGACGACCTGCAACGTGCGGGTGGCCGAGGTCGGGGTCGGACCGAGGGCCTTCGCGGGTTTCCGGGCGTGCATGACGTCTCTCCTGCTGCTCGTGCGGCTCGTCCGTCCCGGACGGGGTGGTGGCCCCACACTCCCGCCGGCCGCCCGCGAGATCGTCGTACGGGCGCACCGTCTTCCCCGTACTTCCCGGGAAGTACACGGTGTGGGCACGACGGCGGTCATACGGCCCGCGGCCGTCCTGGGGCGCCTGGGCGGACGACACGTAGGCTGAGCCCATGAACGACCAGGCGCCCACGGGGCGGGGGCTGCACGCCCGGGTGCTGCAATCCCTCGGGCCCGCGATCACGGCGGGGGACTACCCGCCGGGTACGGTGCTGCGCACCGACGAGCTCGAACACCGATTCGACGTATCGCGCACCGTCGTCCGCGAGGCGGTGCGGGTCCTGGAGTCCATGCACCTGGTGGAGTCCCGCCGCCGGGTCGGGGTGACGGTCCGCCCCACCGAGGAGTGGGACGTCTTCGACCCCCAGATCATCCGCTGGCGCCTGGCCGGTCCCGACCGCCCCCGCCAGCTCCGCTCCCTCACCGCCCTGCGCTCGGCCATCGAGCCCGCCGCCGCCGGGCTGGCCGCCGAGCACGCCACACCGGAGCAGTGCGCCGAACTCACCGAGCACGCGCTCAACATGGTGGCCACCTCGCGCGGCCAGCAGCTCCCCGCGTACCTGGTCCACGACGTGGCCTTCCACCGGGTGGTCCTGCGCGCCTCCGGCAACGAGATGTTCGCCCGCCTCGGCGATGTCGTCGCCGAGGTCCTCACCGGCCGCACCCAGCACCACGTCATGTTCAGCGACCCCGACCCGGAGGCCGTCACCCTCCACGTCCGCGTGGCCGAGGCGGTCCGCGCGGGCGACGCGGAGGCGGCGGAGCGCTATACGAAGGAGATCACCGTGGGCGCGCTGCGGGAGCTGGACATCCTGGCGCCCTGAGCCCGCCCGCGGGGAGCCGGTGCACCCGGGTCAGATCTGGTTCTCACCCCCGTCGACATAGAAGTTGGCGCCGAGGACGAAGCTGCTCTGCTCGGAGGCGAGGAACGCCACCAGCCCGGCGACCTCCTCGGGGCGCCCCATCCGGCCGATCGCCGTGGCCGCGGCCAGGTGCGCCCTGCCATCGGCCGCGTTCTCACCGAAGAGGCCCGTGATCCCGGGGGTGTCGACCGGGCCCGGCGAGACCGCGTTGACCCTGACGCCGCGGCCCCTGAGCTCGTTGGCCCAGGTCCGCGCGAAGGACCGGATCGCGGCCTTGGACGCCGCGTACGCACCGAACGCCTCCGTGCCGTTGTCGGCGGCGGTGGAGGCGTTCAGGATCACCGATGCGCCCTCGTTGAGCAGCGGCAGCGCCTTCTGCACGGTGAAGAGCGTGCCCCGCACATTCACGGCCAGGGTCTGGTCAAGGTGCTCCTCGGTGACCTCCTCCAGCGTCGCGAACGAGGCGGCCGCCGCGTTCGCGAAGACCACGTCCAGGCCCCGGCCCCGGGCGCGGACCGCGTCATAGAGCCGGTCCAGGTCGGCCAGGTCCGTGACGTCACCCGGGACCGCGGTGGCCCGGTCCGGGCCGATGGCCTCGACGGCCGCGTCCAGCTCGGCCTTCCGCCGGCCGGTGATGAACACGTGCGCGCCCTCGGCCGCCAGCCGTACGGCGCTGGCCAGGCCGATCCCGGTGCCGCCGCCGGTGATGACGGCGGTCTTGCCCTCAAGCTGTCCCATGCCAATGACCTCCACACATTTTCGTACCGTTCAGTACTGAAGACGAGCCTAGCGCACTTCTGAACCGATCGGTACTGAAGAGGTATGCTCGACAGCATGAAGACGCGGCAGCAGGCACCGATCGGCCGACCGAGGGGTTTCGACGCCGACGAGGCCCTTGAGCGGGCCATGCGGGTCTTCTGGGAGCAGGGCTACGAAGGCGCCAGCCTCACCGATCTCACCAGCGCCATGGGCATCACCCGCACCAGCATGTACGCGGCCTTCGGCAACAAGGAGGAGCTGTTCCGCAAGGCCCTGGAGCGCTACACGGAGGGCCCCGCGGGGTACGCGGACCGGGCCATGCGGGAACCGACCGCCCGGCAGGTGGCCACCGCGTTCCTGCACGGCGCCGTCCGGGCCAACACCCGCCCCGGCTGTCCCGCCGGCTGTCTCGGCGTCCAGGGCTCACTCGCCGCGGGAGAGCCCGGACGCAACGCCCGCGACGCCCTCATCGCCTGGCGCAACGAGGGCACGGCCCGCCTCGGCGCCCGCTTCCGGCGGGCCGTCGACGAAGGCGATCTGCCACCGGACACCGATCCCGCGGTACTCGCCCGCTACCTCATGACCGTGGCGAACGGCATCGCCGTCCAAGCGGCCAGCGGTGCCACGCAGGAGGAGCTGAAGCAGGTGGCCGACATGGCACTCCGCAACTGGCCGCCCACCTAGGGCGTGTGACCGAGGCCATCGCCACGATCACCGGAGGTCACCAGATGTCCGGTGTGGGGACCGTCCGGCTGAAGTCGCCACCGCGCAGTGCGCCGGTGGGGATCGACCAGTGCATCCAGCCGCTGTCGCCGCCGATCCACCACTCGTCCTGTCCGGACAACTGGAGCAAGTGCTGGTAATGGCTGGACTCTTCGCCGTCCGGCAGCATCGGCGAGGACCCCGTGGGGAACAGCGGCCAGCCGAAGGCCAGGTCGTCGGCGTGGAGCGCGTACGGCTGCTCCGGCCAGCCGGGGAGCAGGGCGGTGATGTCGTAAAGGGGCATGTCGTCGACCACGGAGCCCAAGTCGACCGTGCCCCAGGCCGGATCCCACGCATCGGGGAAGGCGAACCCCGGTGCCGCCGACCACGGGACCGGCTCGAAGGCGGCGGGATCGGCCCGCTCCGATGCGGAGTCGAGGGCGAAGAAGTTCAGCAGGCCCGTTCCGGCGGGAAGTAGGTCATCGAGCCAGGGAGCCAGGGCGTCGGTGTCGAGGACAGCGAGCAGGCTCAGCGGTGTGCCCTCACAGTCGGGCCACGGCGTGCCCGGCTCGAGCATCGCCCGGCCGCCGAATCGACTGTGCCCGGCCGCCTCACCGGGCCCGGCTTGGGTGAGTTCGAAACCGGGCCGGGCGAGACGTACGAGGCGCGCGGCCGAGGGGGCTCCGAGCCGTTCGGCACAGAAGTCGTGCAGGGCGGAAAACGTCGTCTTGGGGCCCATCGCCTCAAGGTCCATCCGGGAAGTCAAACACCCACTTGTGACAGGCAGGACACCTCAGGTCCCGAACTCCACCCACAACGGCTGAAGCGCCGGACCAAGGCAGAGGGCGGAGGGCTCCCCGGCGTGGCCGGGGAGCCCTCATGGGAATTGCCCGTCAGCAGCCCCGGGAGATATGGGTGACCTTCCCGGAGGCACCGGTCTGGTACTTCTTCTTGCCCTTCTCGCGGGCGTCTGTCGTAAGACAGTGCTTGACCGGGCCCTCGAGGTCGGTGATCTCAACGCTGACATTCACCGAATGGCTGCAGTGGTTGTTGAAGTAGATGGTCGTGTTGATGGTGCCGGACTTCCAGGAGAAGTTGGCGGTGTCACCGGGCGTCTGGCATGCGACGACATAGCCGCGCTTAGCCGATACGTCACCGGCAGTGGAGTGCTCCGCGGCGTTCGCCGGTCCTGCGAACAGAAGAGCGGAGCTCGCCATCGCCGCGGCGGCGATTCCGGAAATTGCTGACGCCTTGCTCAGCCTCATGGTGTTGCCTCCCCGTGTTTTTGCTTTCGGTGCGGATGTCCCGAATAGGTGCCGGTCATCCGCTATCTGACGGTGTGCTGTGGTCAGCAGCCCCTGGTCAGCTTGTCGATGTGTTCACCACCGACGTACAGGTACTTCTTGCTCTTCGTGTTGGCGTTCGCCGCGATGCACTTCTTGGTGCCGTCGCTGATGTTGATGGCGACGTTCACATCGTGTCCACAGTGGTTGTTGTAGTACACCGTGGTCGAGGCATTGTCGTCGGGGTCGTATTTGAAATTCGCCGTGTCCCCCTGGGTCTCGCATGCGACGACGTAACCTCGCCATGCCTTCGTGGAGACATCGGAACCCTCTGCGGCGGAGGAGGGACTGGCGGTGACCGCCGCACATGTTGCCGCGGCGGCAGCGATAACCGCCGCCTTCAGGAATTGCTTGGTCTTCATCTTCATCCTCCCGTTTGCGACCGCCGGAGCGATCGCGAAAACCCTACATACATCGATGCGCCATGAGTCAAGGGGTGACGGCCGGTTGACCTGTGGAGGCCAACTCCCTTTGTGTAGGTCAGTTGAAGAACGTTGTATCCAGCGGAGCGCTTCGGGCAAAGCGAGGACGCGGTCGGGCTTCGGGATACAAGCTCTTCCTTATGAGCATCGAGTACGGCAAGTGCCCGCAATCGACCGCAGAGTGAGGGTTCATTGTGGCGACGGTGACCGCTTCGGCGATGCGGGCCCTGCCCTCGGTGAACCTCCCGGCCAGCGTCCCGATGTCCGGCGCCTCCCCGTCCGGTGCCTCCGGTCACCAGAGGAGACATCCCGTCCCTACCGTCAACCAGGCCGAGAATTGCCCCGATTTCGCCGTGATCGACCTCGTTCGCTTGCTCGACGCTACGGGCGGCGGGCCAGCAAGTGGGTGTCGAGGAAGCCCCGTTCGGAGGCCGGGTCGTGGAGCAGCCGGGCCATCGTGACCCCCGCATCCGACATCGGCTGCCCGCGGGTTTCCCGTGCCGCGCACGAGTTCCGCGAAGGTACCGATCATGTTCCGCGCGAACGGCCGCGCCTCCAGCCGATTGGCGACGCCCTGGTCTCGTCCTGGTGCTCCAACACGGGAGGGAAACTAGCAGCCGCGCCGTGTGCCCCGACCGCGAGCCCGGCGGACGCCGCTCGGGCTGACAGGTTGATCGTGGTCGCGGTGACCACATCACCCCCGCACCCGCCCCAGCCGTTGTAGCGTGGCAGCACAGGACGCACGACCTGCCAAAACGCCCGCGGGTTCGTGGACGTAGCATCCACGGATATGACGAAGCCAGGCGACCAGAGTGTCCGCCCTTTCCGCGTCGACGTCCACCCGGACGAGCTGGACGATCTCCACGAGCGCCTTGACCGTACCCGTTGGCCGGACGAACTGCCCGGAGTGGGCTGGGCATACGGCATCCCGCGCGACTACCTGAAGGAGCTCGTCCACTACTGGCGGTACGAATACGACTGGCGCGCGGCGGAGGCCGGACTGAACGAGTGGCCGCAGTTCACCACCACCGTCGACGGCGCGAACATCCACTTCGCCCATATCCGCTCCCCCGAACCGGACGCGACACCGCTGCTGATGACCCACGGCTGGCCCGGCTCGATCGTCGAATTCACCGACGTCGCCGGCCCGCTCACCGACCCGCGAGCGCACGGCGGCGACCCGGCCGACGCGTTCCACCTGGTGCTGCCCACCATCCCCGGATTCGGCCTCTCCGGCCCCACCACGGACACGGGGTGGGAATTCCGCCGCGTGGCCGCCGCCTTCGCCCGGCTGATGGAGCGACTCGGCTACCAGCGGTACGGAGTCCAGGGCGGCGACTGGGGAGCCGCCGTCTCCCGCGAACTCGGCCGCACCCGGCCGGACAAGGTCATCGGCGTACACCTGAACCTGCTGCCGAACTCCGCCCCGACGCGGGAGCCGGGTGCGGAAGAGCTCAGAGCCCTGAGCACGGACGAGCGCGAGCGCACCCTGGCCTCCTGGAAACGCGCCCAGGCATGGAGCCGCGACCGTCAGGGCTACGCCGACATCCAGGCCACCCGCCCACAGACCCTGGCATACGGCCTCACCGACTCCCCGGTGGGCCAACTCGCCTGGATCGCCGAGAAGTTCAAGGAGTGGACCGACTCCGAGGACCGTCCCGAGGACGCCGTAAACCGCGACCACATGCTGACGAACGTGATGCTGTACTGGCTGACCGGCACGGCAGGCTCGTCCGCCCGCATCTACTACGAGCGGGCCCACGCCGACTACTGGGGCTCCCCGCCCGAGCCGTCGACGGCACCGACCGCTCTGGCCGACTTCCCCCGGGACAACTTCATCCCGCTGCGGCACATCGCGGACCGGACCGACAACATCGTCCAGTGGACGACATACGACCGGGGTGGGCACTTCGCGGCAATGGAACAACCGGAGCTGCTGGTCGACGACGTGAGAACGTTCTTCCGGACGCTCCGCGAGCTTCCCTGAGTGACCACCGCCGGTGGGCCGGTTCCGCGCCGCGGTGGGCTGGCCGCGCCGGAACCGGGCGCTGCCGCCGGGCGCCGCGACCGCGCGGACAGCGACCTGGGAACGCCGGTCAGAGCCGCCGCGCAGTGAACAGGTAGGTGCGCCAGGACAGGGTGAACGCCCCGGCTAGATGCTCCTTAACGGCCCTCTCAATATCGAGGACCAGAGCTTCTCGGACATCGGTGGCCGCCCGCGCCGGTAGGACAGCTCAATCGGTACGGTGTCCCGGACCGCGGCGTATGGACCGTCGGCGGCGTGGCGGCGGCAGGCCTTCTGGTGTGCTGGCTGGGTAACCGGGGGTCAGAGGACATTGTCGGCATTTCCTCGTCGTTGGTGCTGGTCACCTACCTAGTGGGCGCCGCCACTGGCTGCCGGCTCCTTGAGGGCCGATCCCGCGTGTACTCGGCGATCGGACTGGCGCTGACGGCGGTGGTCATTCCATTCGCGACCGCGTATCTCATGGTTCCGGTGATCGTCGCCGCACTGGCCGCGGCCTACCGATGGCTGAGCGCCCGCCGGTCGTGAGGGTCGGGCCAAGACGTCCCACGTGGTTCGGGGACCGTGTGTCCTCGCTCCGGAGCGGGGGGGACTGCGGGCGACCGCTCGTGCCCGCCGTCCTTCTTCACCCCGTGGCCTGGTCGTTCCGCAACCGTTCGAAGAGTTGTCTCGCCCGCTCCTCGTCCCACTTCAGCGCGCTGCCCTTGGACGTGGCGACCCCACGGCCGGCCACCGGGACGGTCAGCCGGTTGCCGTGGCCGCCCGCGACGCGCTTCATCGCCTCGAACAGCGACACCAGCGTCCGCAGGTCCGTGTCCTTGTCGACGATGAGCGTGTCCAGGCCCGCGCCGACCGTCGGCAGGGACTTCCACGGGACGAAGACCTGGTCCGGCCGCGCGGCCCGTTTCGCCAGCGCGGCAAGGAACTTCTGCTGGTTCTGGCTGCGGCCGAGGTCGCCCTTGGCCTCGTGGTGGCGCTGGCGGACGAAGGCCAGGGCCTGGCGGCCGTCCAGCGTCTGGCAGCCCGCCTTCAGATCGGCGCCCGACTTCTCGTCCTTGACGGGCTTGTCGAGACACATCCGCACGCCGCCCACCGAGTTGACGACGTTGACGAAGCCCGCGAAGCCGATCTCCGCGTAGTGGTCGATCCGCAGCCCGGTGTTGTGCTCGATCGTCCGCACCAGCAGTTCGGGGCCGCCCAGCGAGAACGCCGCGTTGAGCTTGTTCCCGGACGGCCCGGGGCGCTTCCCGGTCATGGGGTAGGTGTACGGCGGGATGGTCACCCAGGAGTCGCGCGGCAGGCTCACCATCGTCGCGCCGTGGGCGCCGGTGTGCAGGATCATCATCGAGTCGGTGCGGCGGCCCTCGGCCGAGCCGGTGTGCAGGTTCTTCTTGTCCTTCGGGGAGAGGCCGTCGCGGCTGTCGGAGCCCACGATGAGGTAGTTCGTGCCCTTGCCCGGCGCGGGGCGGTCCTCGACCTTGGCCAGGTCGACGTCGTCGTTCAGCTTGGACCAGGCCCAGCCGTACGTGGACGCGGCCCCGAGCAGGACCGCCGCGAGCAGCACGACCACCGTGCGCCGCAGCCGCCGGGGCCACCGGCGGGGGGAGGCGGCATCGTGGTTCATGATCCTCCCTCCCCCGCCCAGGGCAGACCCTGGCGCCCGGCCGGTTCGGCGATCCGGTGCTCCCCGGCGGAGCCGGAGCGATGGATGCGGTGCCAGCGCAGCCGCGTCCCGAACAGGGCGCTGACCACCGACTGGAAGATCACCAGGTACATCAACTGCCGGTAGACGAACAGCTGGAACGGCATCGCCCACAGCACCCGCAGCCGCTCCCCGTCCAGCCGCAGCGCGTATCCGGCGCCGAACAGCTGCACCACGAGGAAGGCGACCCACACCCCGATCGACTCCACGGGGTCGGCGAACGCCACGCCGTAGAGGGCGAAGACGTCCACGATGGGGGCGAGCAGCGGCAGCGCCACCTGGAAGAGGAACAGATAGGGCAGCGCCCGGCGGGCGAAGCGTCCGCCGGGACCGACCTCGCGGAGGGCGCGGCGGTGCTTCCACATGGCCTGGAGCGTGCCGTAGCACCAGCGGTACCGCTGCCGCCACAGCTGGCGCAGCGAGGTGGGCACCTCGGTCCAGGCGATGGCGGACTCCTGGTAGACCACCCGCCAACCGGCCCGCCACAGGGCCATGGTGAGGTCGGTGTCCTCGGCGAGGGTGGCCTGGCTGACCCCGCCGAGGGCCATCAGCGCGTCCCGCCGGAAGGCCCCGATGGCACCGGGCACGGTCGGCATGCACTCCAGCACCTCGTACATCCGGCGGTCGAGGTTGAAGCCGAACACGTACTCCAGGTGCTGCCATCTGCCCAGCAGTCGGCGGCGGTTGCCGACCTTGGTGTTGCCGCTGACCGCGCCGATGGCCGGGTGGGCGAGCGGCTGGATGAGCTGGCGGAGGGCGTCCGGTTCGAAGACGGTATCGGCGTCGGCCATGACCACGAGGTCGTGGCGGGTGTGGGCGAGGCCGGTGTTGAGGGCCGCCGCCTTGCCCGCGTTCGGGCGGCGGACCACCTCCACCCGGGGGTCGTCGACGCTCGCGGCGATATCGGCCGTACGGTCGGTCGAGCCGTCGTCGATCACGATGAGCTGCAGCTCGGGGTGGGTGGAGGCGAGCAGCGAGCGGATGGTGGTCTCGATGCCCGCCTCCTCGTTGTACGCGGGGATGAGCACCGTCACCGGCTCGTTGATCTCGCGCAGCCAGGGCGAACCGGGCCGGTAGCGGTGCTGGCGCCGGACATGGGCCCGCGCGAAGAGGACGACCAGCAGCAGCCGCAGCAGGGCCAGAGCGCCCGCGACGCCGAGCACCCAGGTCATGGCCCGGACGAAGACGTGCCCGACGGACTGGACCTGGAGCAGTGCCTTGCCCTGCAGCTGGCCGACGGTGGAGGCGGGGGTGTTGGCGGCCGTGCTGGCCCCGGTGCTCGCGGGAGCGCCGCCCGGACTGTCGCCCGAGGCGTTGACCGGGGTGCGGCCGAGCCCTTCGGACACCGTCGTGTACCTCTCGACCTTCCGGTTCCTGAAGAGCTTCCGCACCTCGCTGACGGCGGTGTCCGTCTGGCTGTACTGGCGGACGACGCCGCGCTCCGGCTTCCGTGTCGGCCGGTCGGCGGCGACCAGCAGATACCCCTGCTCGGCGGCGCGCCGGGCGGCCGTCCACTCGCCGCCGCACATCGTGTCGGCCTGGGTGGTGAGCGGCAGCCGCAGCAGCCGGGGGGTGATCCCCGCACTGCCCGCGAGCGCGGTCCGGGTGAGGGACAGCTCGAGGCGGGTGCGCACGGCGGACGCCGAGCCCAGGTCGGAGCCGGTGTAGGTGAGCGAGCCGATCTCATGGCCCGCGTCGCGGATGCGTCGCACCAGCTCGGGGTGGCGGGCCGCCTGGACGCCGGAGAGGAAGAAGGTGGCGTGCGCGCGGTGGGAGCGCAGCAGGTCCAGCAGGCGTGGGGTCCAGACGGGGTCGGGTCCGCCGTCGAAGGTGAGGGCGACGGTGCGCTCCGGCATCCCGGCCGTCTGCGCCGTGTCGCCGTCGAGGCGGACGATCGGCTTCCCGGTGTCGGCGGCCTTGGGGATGGGGCTGGTGCAGGGGCGGCGGGTGGGCTGGGAGGCGACCTCATGGGTGGTCCAGCCCTCGAAGACCAGCGCGGCGGCGACGGCGGAGACGACGATGAGCAGCAGCAGCCAGTGGCCGCGCGGCGCGGGGCGGTGTGCGTGCCGGGGGCTCACCAGGGGCCGCCCCCGGACGGTTCGGCGTCAGCCAGGGGGGCGGTCACCTCGGCGCCGTAGGAGTACATGCTGGGCCAGCCGGACGGGGCGCCGCGGGTGTGGCCGGTGGTGTGGCCGCCGGTGCCGCCCGTCGTGCCGCCGGTGGAGGACAGTTCGGCGGTCCTGGGCGGCTGCTCGCCGTCCTGCCACACCACTCCGGACAGGGCGGTCGCCATCAGCAGCAGATAGCCGACGCAGGCACAGCCGACGCCCAGCGCCGCGAGCGCCAGCAGCTGTCTCCGGCCGCCGGAGGCATTGACGAATATCTGGCCCGTTTGTGTTCTTCGCCGTCGCTTTTCGGTCACCCTCTTCACCATGTGCCGAAAGTGTAGCGATGGGTTCGCCTGGGTGTTACCTCGCGGGACGCTCCCCCTCCTCCCCCGGACAGCCCCCTTGACCTGGCCTTTCTCTCTGATGGGCGGCTGGCCGAAAAGTGTGAGAGAAGGCTCACGGTGCGCCGGATGGGACGAGGCTCACGCCGGACCCGGGCGGGACACCTGGGGCCAGCGCTCGTACCACCGCTGGTCGGCCTCCAGCTGGGCCGCAAGCGAGATGAGCACCGGCTCGCCGTTGGCCGGGCCGAGGAGCTGGGCGCCGAGCGGCAGCGTGCGGTGCTCGGGGTCGGCGAACCCGGCGGGCACGTTCATCGCGGGCCAGCCCAGGACGTTCCACGGCCAGGCGTACGGGCACGCCGCGATCATGGCCCGGTCCGTACGCCACCCGGACAGACCCGCCATGGCACCGATCCGCAGCGGCGGGGTGGCCGTCGTCGGGGAGAGGACCACGTCGAAGCGCTCGAAGATCGCCCCGACCTGGCGCCGCAGCGGCTCCTCGTAGGACCGCGCCCACCGCAGCGCGGCACCGCCCAACAGGCGGCCGTTGCGGACCGCGCCGCGGGTGCGGATGTCCAGCAGCAGCGGATCGGGGACCCGTCCCGACCATTCGGTGATCCCGGCCGTGGCGCGCGGCAGGAAGGAGAAGCCCACCAGCCCGTAGCGCGGCTCGGCCTCCACCACCTCGTGGCCGAGGGCCGCCAGCCGCTCGGCGAGCCGGATGATGGCCGCCCGCACCGCCGGGTCCAGCCTCTTGGTCGTACCGGTGAAGGCCGTCTTGAACGACAGGGCGATCCGCAGCCGCCCCGGATCGCGGCCCACCGCGGACAGCACGTCCACCGGCTCGGGGCAGTGCAGGTCCCCCTCGCGGTTGCCGGTCGCGATGTGCAGCAGCAGCGCCGCGTCGGCGACCGTACGGGCCAGCGGGCCGTTGCAGGTGATGCCGTTGAAGGCCTCGGCGTCCGGCCAGGTGGAGATACGGCCGCGCTGGGGCTTGATGCCGACGAGATGCGTCCAGGCGGCGGGGATGCGGACCGAGCCCGCGCCGTCCGAGCCGAGCGCGGCGGGCACCAGACCGGCGGCGACGGCCGCCGCGCCGCCGCCGGAGGAGCCGCCGGGGGTGTGCTCCGGGTTCCAGGGGTTGCGGGTGTCGCCGAAGGCGGGGCCCTCGGTGAACGGCCACTGGCCCAGCTCGGGGGTGTTGGTCTTGCCGACGATCACGGCCCCGGCCGCCTTCAGCCGCCGTACCGCCTCGCCGTCCTCGGCCTTGGCCGGGAACTCGCCGCAGCAGCCGAACGCGGTGGGCTCGCCCGCGACGTCCGTGTCGTCCTTGACCGCGAGCGGGACGCCGAGCAGCGGCAGCCGCTCCCCCGCCGCCAGCCGCCGGTCGGCCTCGGCGGCCTCGCGCAGGGCGGCCTCGGCGCGGACGCGGCGGAACGCGTTGAGCGTGGGCTGGGTCTCGGCGATGCGCTGGAGCGACTGCTCGACCAGCGCACGGGAGGTCACCTCGCCCCCGGCCAAGGCGCGGATCTGCTCGCCCAGACCCTTGGGAATGACGCTGGTCACCGTGGACCTCCTCGGGTGAGTTCGGCCACTCCCCCTTTACCCCGGGCCGCCACTCGGCGCACCCTGGGCAACGGTGATGACCCTTTTCATCACGTTCATCACGATCATCGCTGAGCACAGAGGACACCCGCATGACCGACATCGCGGCGCGCCGCACCGGCCTCCACGCACGCACCGGAGGCCCCTCCGACGGCGAGGACCACCTGTTGGAGCACCTGCTCGGCTGGTCGCTCGCCATCGTCCTCGCCTTGCTCACCACGCAGCTGGGGCTGTTCTGAGGCCATACGTCACGGTGCAGCACACTGCACCATGACGTATGCCATAGTGGACCACATGACGTTCGACGCCGCAGCCTGGCTGGAATCCGCCACCATCGACCCGGCCGTATGCGCCCTGCGCCCCGACTACCGGGCACTGCTCATCACCGCCGAGGGGCTGCGCCCCGGGCCCAGCGACGAGCTGAGCGAGCGGCTTCTGGCCGACGCCGAGGCGGCGGCGCGTCAGCGGTTCGGGGACGGGCCGGTGGAGGAGCATCCGCATCTGGCCGCCTGGCGCGAGGCGTTCCGCGCCTTCGGCGCGAAGCCGCAGCGCACCCGGCCCAGCGCGGAGGCCCTGCTGCGGCGGGTGCCCGCCGGGCTGCCCCGGGTGGACCGGCTGACCGACATCTACAACGCGGTCTCGGTCGGGCATGTGATCCCCCTGGGCGGCGAGGACCTGGACCACTACGTGGGCGCGGCCCGGCTGGTGCGCGCCGAGGGCGACGAGCACTTCGAGACGACGGCCGGGGGCGAGCCCGCGGTGGAGCACCCCGCCCCCGGCGAGGTGGTGTGGCGGGACGAGGCGGGCGTCACCTGCCGCCGCTGGAACTGGCGCCAGTGCGTCCGTACGAGGCTCACGCATGACACCACCCGGGCGATGTTCGTCCTGGACGCGCTGGGGCCGATGGACGACACCGCGCTGAAGGTGGCCGGGGACCGGCTGATGGAGGCGCTGACGGAAGCGAGCCCGGGCGCGAGGATCGCCTCCCGGCTGCTGGCCACGCCGTAGGTCTTCCCCCACCCCGCCCCTTCCCGTAACCAGGGTCTCCGCCCCTGGACCCCGGGTGCTGGGGCAGGGGCCCCGGCCCCTCAAGCGCGCTGGCGCGGGTCGGCTTCGGCCCTGGACCCGGGGGTGACGAACTGACCGTCGTCGGTGGAGACGCCTGCGCGTCCGGGTCGTCTGGTCGGGGGCCAGGGCGAGGCCCGGGCGCGCCACCGCGTTGGGGTGCCCATCTGAGTGGCGGGGGCGCGGGGCTTCGCCCTCCCGTCACCGGGGCTCTGCCCCTGAACGTCGGGGGCCGGGGCGGAGCCCCGGGTCCGGGAAGGGGTGGGGTGGGGTGGGGGACAGTCCGGTGCGGGCGGGACGATTCGGTGTGGGCTAGAACAGGGCCTGCTGACCCGGGGTCGGGGGCTCCTCCTCACCGAACAGCTTCGGCGGACCCGTGAGCAGCGGCGCGATCCGCCGCGAGCCGGGACAGGAGATCAGCTCGTACGCGGAGCGCCGCCCCGGCGGGTCATGGCGGGCGAAGCGCCCGCCGACGACCGCGATCTCTCGGGTGCAGACCGGGCAGGTGCGGCGGGGTGACGACGACATGGCTCCAGTGTCACCCCTCCCCCCGACAACGGACCTCAGGCAACGGCCCCGGACCGACTCCCGGCCGTTCGCTCAGAACGCGTCCACCGGCCGGTACGCCCCCCATACCTCCCGCAGCGCGTCGCACACCTCGCCCACCGTGGCCCGCGCCGCGAGCGCGTCCTTCATCGGGTAGAGGACATTCGCGGCACCGGGCTCGCTCTCGGCGGCCTTCCGGAGGGAGGTCAGGGCCGCGCTCACCGCCGAGCGGTCGCGCTCGGCGCGCAGCCGGGTGAGGCGGTCGCGCTGCCGGGCCTCGATCTCGGGGTCCATCCGCAGCGGCTCGTACGGCGCCTCCTCCGCCTGCTGGAAGCGGTTGACGCCGACGACCACCCGCGTACCCGCGTCCGTCTCCCGGGCGATCCGGTAGGCGTTCCGTTCGATCTCCTCCTTCTGGAAGTTCCGCTCGATCGCGGCCACCGCACCGCCCAGGTCCTCGACCCGTCGCATCAGTGCGACGGCCGCCTCCTCGACGGCGTCGGTCAGCGACTCGATGGCGTAGGAGCCCGCGAAGGGGTCCACGGTGGCCGTCACATCGGTCTCGTGCGCCAGCACCTGCTGGGTGCGCAGCGCCAGCCGGGCCGAGGTGTCGGTCGGGAGGGCGATGGCCTCGTCGAAGGCGTTGGTGTGCAGCGACTGGGTGCCGCCGAGCACCGCGGCCAGGCCCTGCACGGCCACCCGTACGAGGTTCACCTCGGGCTGCTGGGCGGTGAGTTGGACCCCCGCGGTCTGGGTGTGGAAGCGCAGCATCTGGGACTTCGGATCGCGCGCGCCGAACTCCTCCCGCATCACCCGCGCCCAGATCCGCCGCGCGGCCCGGAACTTGGCGACCTCCTCCAGCAGCGTGGTGCGGGAGACGAAGAAGAAGGAGAGCCGGGGTGCGAAGTCATCGATGTCCATCCCCGCCGTGACGGCCGTACGGACGTACTCGATGCCGTCGGCGAGGGTGAACGCGATCTCCTGCGCGGGCGAGGCCCCGGCCTCCGCCATGTGGTAGCCGGAGATCGAGATGGTGTTCCACTTGGGCAGCTCGGCCCTGCAGTACTTGAAGATGTCCGCGACCAGCCGCAGCGAGGGGGCGGGCGGAAAGATGTAGGTGCCGCGGGCGATGTACTCCTTGAGGATGTCGTTCTGGATGGTGCCCGTCAGCCCGCTCCCGGGCACGCCCTGCTCCTCGGCCACGAGTTGGTAGAGGAGCAGCAGCAGGGCCGCGGGCGCGTTGATGGTCATGGAGGTCGAGACCCGGTCCAGCGGAATGCCGCCCAGCAGCACCCGCATGTCCTCGACCGAGTCGATGGCCACCCCCACCCTGCCGACCTCGCCGTGTGCGAGGGGCGCGTCGGAGTCGTAGCCCATCTGGGTCGGCAGGTCGAAGGCCACCGAAAGACCGGTGGTGCCGTGCTCGATCAACTGCCGGTAGCGGGCGTTGGACTCGGCGGCGGTGCCGAACCCCGCGTACTGCCGCATCGTCCAGGGGCGGCCGGTGTACATCGTCGGATAGACCCCGCGGGTGAAGGGGTACGCCCCCGGCTCGCCCAGCCGCCCGGCCGGGTCCCAGCCGCTGAGCGCGCCGGGCCCGTACACCGGCTCGACGGGGAATCCCGACTCCGACTCGCGCGCCATGGGTCACGCCTCCTGGTGGCTGATACCGGGCGTTCTCCCGGTACGGGGCCTTGTTCACAGCATGCGTCGATGTTCGCCCCGCGGCAGCCCCGGGAAGCATTCAGAGCAAAAAGATCAGGGGAGGGGTTCGGATGCACCGGACAGCGGTGGTCGGCACCGCGCTGGCCACGGCCACGGCGGCGGCACTGGTCGCCGGGTGCCGACCGGGGGAGGCGACCGTGAACGGCCGGGGGCAGGAACGGCCCCAGACCCGGGCCAGTACGAGTACACCCGCGCACGAGGCGCCGCCCCGGCCGCGGCGCACGTACACCCACAAGGCCAAGCCCAAACGGGTGGCGGCACCCCCACGCACCACGGCCCCCGCCGTGCCGCGGCACACCGCGCCGAGGGTGGCCCCGCCGGTGATCACCTTCGGCACCAGCGGGGACCGGGTGCGCGAGCTCCAGGCCCGGCTGCGCGCGCTCGGCCTCTTCCACCGGAACCCGACGGGGTACTTCGGCACCATCACGCAGGCGTCGGTCAGCGCGTACCAGCGGGGCCACGGCCTCGCGGCCACCGGCTCGGTGAACCAGCGCACCTGGACCTCACTGCGCTCGGCCACGAAGCCGCCCACGCGCGACGAGCTCTACCCGCCGACCACCCTTCCGCTGGCCAAGCCCGATCCGCGCTGCCTGACCGGCCGGGTGCTGTGCATCAGCAAGACCAGCCGCACCCTGGCCTGGATGGTCAACGGCCGGGTGGTGTCGGCGATGGATGTGCGCTTCGGCTCGGAGTACACCCCGACCCGGGAGGGGTTGTTCCAGGTCAACTTCAAGAGCCGGGACCATGTCTCGACGATCTATCACACACCGATGCCCTACGCGATGTTCTTCAGCGGCGGCCAAGCCGTGCACTACTCCTCGGACTTCGCCGCCCGCGGCTACAGCGGCGCCTCACACGGCTGTGTGAACGTCCGGGACAAGAAGAAGATCGCCGCCCTCTTCGAGAAGGTGAAGGCGGGCGACAAGGTCGTGGTCTACAAGTAGGTTCACGACCACCAGTGGTCTACAGGCAGGGCCGCAACCATCAATTGAGGAACCCCGGCGGCGAGGACCCGGTCCGCGAGAGCGGCGCCGGTTGAGGCGCAAAGAAGGGGCGGCGCGGGCAGAGCCGGGGGAACGTGCTCTGCCCGCGCCGAATGCGCGGAGCCGTCGGTACGGGGGGAACCTCGGCTCCCGCGCGGCCGATGACCAGTCGGCCCGTTTCTTTCAGCGTCACCGCTGAAAAAAACGTCACACCTGGGTGCCGGAGACTCAGTCAGCACCCGTCTCCGCGGTGGTCGTCGCGGTGTCAGTGGCGGTTATGGGCGGGGTGGTGTCGGTCGGCGTGCCGCTCGGCGTGCCGGTGGTGTCCTGGGAAGGGGGCGGCGGGGACGTGGCGCCGTCCCCGCCACCTTTTCCCGGATCGCCACCGGAGTCGCCACCGCCAGGACCGGCGCTGTCGCCCGAGCCACCACTGTCACCGGATCCCGAGCCGGGCCCGGAACCGGAGCCGTCCGAGCCGCCGTCGCCACCCCCGTCGTAGCCGCTGTCCGGGCTGCCGCTGTCACCGCCGCTGCCGGTGCTCTCCTCGTCGCGCGGGAGGCCGCCCTCACCGTCGTCGGCGAGGGCCTGTGTGCAGTAGCCGTGGATAGCGGACGCGCCGCCCGCCGCCTTGGTCAGCTTCTTGAGCGACTTCTTGTCGAGGTCCGCGCCCAGACCCGTTTCCGAGTCCAGATAGCGGGGGCAGACGGCCAGGGCCCACTTCGGGACGCCGGTCTTCCCCTTTGAGTGGCCGTTCGCCTTGCCGTTCTTGCCCTTGCCGCCGTCCTCCGGGTCGGCGGGAACCGTTCCGCCCTGGGCGCCGTTCGACCCCACATCGCTGGCATCGTTGTCGCCCGACCCGCTGGGATCAGGCGCCGTCGTACCGCCGTCTTCGGAGATCTCCGGATGGGCGGAGTCCCCGCCGGGGCCGCCGTCCGACATGCTCACCGAGGGTCCCGGAGTGTGGTCGGTCTGCCCGAACGGTGTCGGCAGTACCCCCGCGGCTGCCGCCACCGCGAATCCGCTGAGCGCACATCCGGCCACGACCGCGACCATGCCCGCGCGCAGCGGGCGCCGCAGCCGCGGTTGTCTCTCTCTGAACCGCCGGACCCGGTGCGGCCGCCGGGCCATGTCCTTCCCGGCCGCGGACCCCGCCCCGGCGTGGGCGTCGACCTCGACACGGGCCGCCCGGAAGGCGGCCAGGGCCGCCTCCTCACCGGGAAGCGCGGACGCGTCGGAGGGGGGCGCCGTACGGCCCGCGCCGGCGACGGCGCTGAGCACGGCCGCCAACCGTTCCGCACTGGCATATGACTGGTCGTTCTGGCCGTCGGGAGCCGCAGGCTGCCCCTCGACCGTTTCGCCGCGAAGCAACCGCTCCGCGGCCCTGTCATCCAGCCAGCTGTAGCGGTGGTCTTCGGCCATCACATGTCCTTCTGCGTTGGCGCGCACGAATCCGTCACACCAGCAGACTTCGCCACACCCGGCTTGGTTGCACCGCCGCCGTGTGACTCGCGTTGCCCCGGGACCCCGTCGAGCACCGCATCGCCCCCGCCCGCGGCGCCGATCAGATCGGCGAGCCGCCGCAGGCCCCGGTGCGCTGCGGTGCGCACCGCCCCGGGCCGCTTGCCCAGCACCGTGGCCGCGCTCTTGGCGTCAAGCCCGAGGACCACCCGGAGCACCACCGCCTCGGCCTGGTCCTGCGGCAGCTGGGAGATCAGTCCGAGCGCCTTGCCGGTGCCGATGGCCTCCATCGCCTCACCGGCGGTGTCCGCGTCGGAGGGGCGGAACTCCAGCTCCGACTCATCGCCCCCGATGGCCGGGCGGCGGCCGCGCATCCGTATGTGGTCCAGTGCGCGGTTGCGGGCTATCCGGGCCGCCCAGCCCCGGAAACGGTCCGCGTCCCCGGAGAATCGCTGCAGGTCACGGGCGATCTGTAGCCAGGCCTCCGAGGTGATGTCCTCCGCGTCGCCATCACCGACCAGCGTGCGTACGTAGCCGAGGAGGCGAGGGTGCACGGACCGGTAGACGGTCCGGAAGGCGGTCTCGTCCCCTTCCTGCGCCGCGAGCACCGCGGCGGTCAGCTCCGCTTCGTCCCCCTGCACGCTCTCTTCCTGCCCCACTCGGAGAATCCGTGGTCCAGTCGATTCCGGCGTAGCCCGCGGACTAGCCCTGCCCGTAGGGCGGGTACTGCTGACCGGGCTGGCCGGGCGGCGGGGTCGGCGGCATCTGAGGGGCACCATACGGCGCGGGGCCGGGGGCCGGGGAGCCGTACGGGTTCGGCGACGGCATCCCGTACGGCGCCGGACCGGCCATCTGCGGGGGCAGCGAAGCCCGCTGCTCCTGCAGCGCGGTGATCTGCCGGACCAGCAGCAGCGCCAGGACCGCCGCGGCGATGAAGATCACGATGGCGAACATGTCGAAGGCCAGGATGGAGTGCAGGCTCTCGATGTCGCTCTTCGCCTCCGAAGCGGAGGGGCTGTAGTCGTCACCCTCCACCTTGCCCCGCAGCAGGTTGTACCGGATCCCGCCGACGGCGTTGGTGACCAGCGCCACGATCCAGGTGATCCACCAGCCGTTGAGCAGACCGCGGTTGGCGGCGTGCGGCCCCTGCGGGGAGCTGGCGCGCCAGATGTCATTGGCGATCTGCTTGGGGAACCAGAGGTTGACCACGGGGGTGAACCACGAACCGGCCGCCCAGCCGCTGCCGAAGCGGTGCTGGCCGGGCGCGAAGGCCTCGGCGTTCAGCCGCAGCCGCCGGAACCAGATCGCCCAGACCACGGCGATCGCGACGGTGAGCAGCGAGTAGAGGACCTGGGCCGCGGTGAACATGTCGTCGGCGTCGTCGAGGTCCTTCTGGGTGACGGAGACCGGCTTGCCCTCGACCGCGTCCAGCATGTCCCCGATCACGCTGAACTGCCCGGATCGCGCCACCAGGAGGAAGATCAGCGCGGGCAGCGCCAGCCCGAACAGCGCGACGAGCGTGGTGGAGAGCCCGCGCCGCAGATCGACCCCGCCGGCCGGCATGCCCATCGGCGGAGCGGCCGGGTACCCGCCGGGCATCGGCTGCGCCTGCGGTGGGACGGACGGCTGCTGCGGGGGGCCGGGCGGCTGCTGGAGCTGCTGCTGGTAGGTCCCGCATGCGGCACAGCGCCCGTCGGGGCCGACGGCGACAGCGCGGCAGTGGCCACACGGATACATGGTCTTTTGAGTCCCCCTGGGAACGTGGCCACTTCAGGCCACGCGAGAAAATGAGCCTCTGACCGCGCCCAGAGCGCGGACCTGCACGTTACGGGCATCCGACCGGTCCCGTCCAGAGCGGAACGGGCCCCGTACAGCGGGGTGGAGTCCCCGGTTTTCGCGCAAGGGGAGGTGTGACGCGATCGAGTCATGCGACGCTGTAAGGGGTACGAGCCTGATCCAGGCTCTCCTGATCGACGGTCGGGGCCTCTCCTGTGGGGGGTGGCGGCCCCGACCGTCCTTCATCTCTCCCTCCCCGAACGCGGCCCCCGGCCGAGCTGACTGCTGCCCTCAGACCCCCAGCCGGTCCGCGAGCCGGGTGAAGTCGGACCAGCTCAGCGGCGGCTTCCCGGGGTCCCACACCCGCTGCGCCAGCGCCGCGAGCGGCAACCGGATGCCCCGGGCCACCTGTGCGGGGGTCTGGGCCCCGGGCTGGTCGCCCCAGACCGCGAGGCGGGCGCCGAGGATACGGTCGGGTCCGGTCAGGCCCTTGTCGGAAACGGGCGTGGAGCCGCGCAGTACCGCGGGGGACCAGTCCTCGTAGATGCGTTCCCCGGTCGGATAGGTGAAGCCGCCGGGCTCGCCGAGCACGTAGTAGAGGAAGGAGTCGTTGAGGTTGACCAGGTCGCGGCCCTCCTTCAGATACTCCTGGGGCTGCCGTGCCGCCTCCTTCTGCCGTCCCGTCCAGTACTCGACCTCGATGTCCTTGTCGGGCTTGACGACGCCGCCCGCGAAGAAACCGTCGTTCCACGCCTTGGGCTGCTTGCCGAGCTTCCGCGCGAGCCGGGCCCGGTCGTTCAGCCAGCCGGTGACCAGGTCCTGCACCCGGGCGTTGCGGCCGTACTTCTTCTTCGCGGCGGCGGCCAGCTTGGGGAACGACGCCTGGGGGTCCTTGACGGTCAGCGCGAGGTACTCGTCGGCGCCCAGGTGCCACCAGCGGCCCGGGAAGAGCGGGGCGTACTCCCGCATCAGGTCGTCGACGATGCGGGCCGCGCCCGGGTTGGAGATGTCCACCGAGCCCTGGAAGGTGGTGCCGCCCGCGTTGCGCAGCTGGAGCTGCGGATGGGCGCGGATGACGGCGCCGAGGTGGCCCGGCGAGTCGATCTCGGGGATGACGGTGATGTGCAGCCGCTGCCCGAGCGCGACGATCTGCCGGACCTGGTCCTTGGTGAGGTGCTGGGACGAGACGATCTCGGGGTGGCTGGTGCTCTGGATGCGGAAGCCCTGGTCGTCCGAGAAGTGCAGGGCCAGCTGGTTGAGCTTGAGGTCGGCCATCTGGCGCATCCGGGCCTCGATCCACCCGGCCGGGTAGAACTTGCGCGCGATGTCGAGGTTGAGGCCGCGCTGGGCGCGGCCGGGCCGGTCGTGGATCACGCCCTCGGGGAGCCGGCCGCCGGAGCGCAGGGCCTGCTTCACGGTGCGGGTGCCGTAGAAGACGCCCGCGTCGGCGGGGCCGGTGATCCGGGCGCGGCCGTCCGCGACCTTCAGGGTGTACGCCTCGCCGCCGCCGCTCTGCTTCGGGGCGAGGGCCAGGGAGAGGTCACCGCGGCGGGCGGGGCCCGAGGTGGTGCGCAGCCCCAGCTCCGCGGCGATCGTACGGGCCTCGTCGGCGAGCGACCCCTTGAGGTCGGCCACCACGCGGCTGTTGTCGCCGGGCCGCCAGCCGGGGCCGGAGGCCGGGGTGAAGTCGCGGACGGAGGGGATGGTGCGGGACGGTGCCGAGGGCTTCGCGGGCGTGTGGGTGCCCGGCGGGCGCCCGCCGCTGTCGGTCTGCTGACAGCCGAGGGACGTCAGGACGAGTGTGCCGACGACCCCCGCGACGAGCCCGCGGACGCAGGACACCCTGGTGGCTCTGAGCGGCAATCCCATGGCGGTGTACCTCCTCCTCGGACCCTCCCCCGCGAACCGTCCCCGCTTCGGGCGTTCGGTCGCCTATGGCCGAAAAAAGCCCTGCGCCCCGAATGCCGTCCACCGCATGCGATAAAACCTCCCCGTTCGGGTGATATCGCGTTCCCATCGGCACATCCGCCTCCCCCCGTCGTTAGCGTGAACTGCTCACGCGCCCAGCCCATGTGTCCCACGCCTCCCCCGGGGCCGTTTCTCCCGGGTGTCCGCATCCCATGCGCGCCTCATGCGTGTCCGAGGAGTCCACGCTGTCCAGGTCCAGGTCCCGCGCCGCCGCCTCCCGCCTCGACCGGCTCAACACCGCCCCCGCCGACGCGGCCGAGGCCGCGCTCCTCGCCTGTTGCGGCAGCCGTCGCTGGGCCCGGCTGATCGCGGCCCACCGCCCGTATCCGGATCTGGAGGCGCTGCTGGCCGCCGGGGACGAGGCCAGCTATGACCTCACCCCCGCCGATCTGGACGAGGCGCTCGCGGATGAGTCGGTGGTGGGCCATGAGCTGCCGCCCGCGGACAGCCTGGGCTCACTGGCCGCGCACACCGCGCTCCAGGCCGCCCATGACGCGTACGAGCGTCGATTCGGTCACGTTTTCGTCATCTGTCTGGATGGTCTGCGGCCCGACGAGCGGCTGGACCGGCTGCTGACCGGGATCCGGGACCGGCTGGGCAACGAGCGGGAGCGGGAGCGCGACAACACCGCCGAGGAGCTGCGGCGCATCGCCCGCGGCAGGCTGGTCCGGCTGGCCGGGACCCGGTCCCGTTTGCCGGATGTGCCCGGATCCCGGATCGCATGATCGCCCGTCCGTGCTTGATCGATCACACTTGAGCCCCCCGGACGGACCCTCCGACAACACGTCGGTACGATGGCCAGGGCCGGTGGACCGTACCCGGCCGGGCCCGACCGACCCCGAAGCCGGCAGGCCCCAATCCCGCTTCCGGAGGGTTTTTCCGTGCCGGCTGGAACGCTGTATCGCGGCCGGGAAGGCATGTGGTCCTGGGTGGCTCATCGAGTCACCGGCGTCCTCATCTTCTTCTTCCTGTTCGTACATGTGCTGGACACCTCGCTGGTCCGCGTCTCGCCCGAGGCGTACGACGACGTGGTCGCCACGTACAAGAATCCCGTCGTGAACCTGATGGAGTACGGCCTGGTGGCCGCCATCCTGTTTCACGCGCTCAACGGCCTGCGCGTCATCGCCGTCGACTTCTGGTCCAAGGGCGCGAGGTACCAGCGTCAGATGCTCTGGGGCGTCGTCGGTGTCTGGGTCGTGCTGATGGCCGGTGCCTTCTACCCGGTCCTCCAGCACACGCTGCGCGAACTGTTCGGGAGCTGACGCACATGTCCGCCGAGACCACCACCCCCGCGACCGACGCGGTCAGCGCGTACGACGTGGACCATCCGGCCCCGGTCATCGAGCCGCCGCGGGCCCGCACCCGCAAGACGCCCAGGGCGACCCGTACGAACTTCGAGATGTACGGCTGGCTCTTCATGCGCCTGTCCGGCGTCCTGCTGGTCGTCCTGGTCCTGGGCCATCTGCTGATCCAGCTGGTGCTGGACGGCGGTGTCACCAAGATCGGCTTCGCCTTCGTGGCCGGCCGCTGGGCCTCGCCGTTCTGGCAGGCATGGGATCTGATCATGCTCTGGCTCGCCACGCTGCACGGCGCGAACGGCCTGCGCACGATCATCAACGACTACGCGGAGCGGGACAACACCCGCCTGTGGCTGAAGGCGCTGCTCTACACGGCGGCGGGATTCACCATCGTGCTCGGCACTCTGGTGATCTTCACCTTCGACCCGAACATCCGCTAGGCCCCGGGGCTGAGGTATCCACTCATGAAGATCCACAAGTACGACACCGTCATCGTCGGCGCCGGCGGGGCCGGGATGCGCGCGGCCATCGAGTCGACCAAGCGCAGCCGCACCGCGGTGCTCACCAAGCTCTATCCGACCCGGTCCCACACCGGCGCCGCGCAGGGCGGCATGGCCGCCGCCCTCGCCAACGTCGAGGAGGACAACTGGGAGTGGCACACCTTCGACACGATCAAGGGCGGTGACTACCTGGTCGACCAGGACGCCGCCGAGATCCTGGCGAAGGAGGCCATCGACTCGGTCCTGGACCTCGAGAAGATGGGCCTGCCGTTCAACCGGACCCCGGACGGCACCATCGACCAGCGCCGCTTCGGCGGCCACAGCCGCAACCACGGCGAGGCCCCGGTCCGCCGGTCCTGCTACGCCTCGGACCGCACCGGCCACATGATCCTCCAGACGCTGTACCAGAACTGCGTCAAGGAGGGCGTGGAGTTCTTCAACGAGTTCTACGTCCTGGACCTGCTGATGGCCGAGGTCGACGGGGTCAGGCGCACCGCCGGTGTGGTGGCCTACGAGCTGGCCACCGGTGAGCTGCACGTCTTCCAGGCGAAGGCGGTGGTCTTCGCCTCGGGCGGCTGCGGCAAGTTCTTCAAGGTGACCTCCAACGCCCACACCCTCACCGGTGACGGCCAGGCGGTCGCCTACCGGCGCGGGCTGCCGCTGGAGGACATGGAGTTCTTCCAGTTCCACCCGACCGGCATCTGGCGGATGGGCATCCTGCTGACGGAGGGCGCCCGTGGTGAGGGCGGCATCCTCCGCAACAAGGACGGCGAGCGCTTCATGGAGAAGTACGCGCCGGTCATGAAGGACCTCGCCTCGCGTGACGTCGTCTCGCGGTCGATCTACACCGAGATCCGCGAGGGCCGCGGCTGCGGTCCCGAGGGCGACCACGTCTATCTGGACCTCACCCATCTGCCGCCGGAGCAGCTGGACGCCAAGCTGCCCGACATCACCGAGTTCGCGCGGACCTACCTCGGCATCGAGCCGTACACGGACCCGATCCCGATCCAGCCGACCGCGCACTACACGATGGGCGGCATCCCGACCAACGTCCAGGGCGAGGTGCTGGCGGACAACGACACCGTCGTGCCCGGCCTGTACGCCGCCGGCGAGGTCGCGTGCGTGTCCGTGCACGGCGCCAACCGCCTGGGCACCAACTCGCTGCTCGACATCAATGTCTTCGGCCGCCGGGCGGGCATCGCCGCCGCGGAGTACTCCGCCGCGGCCGACTTCGTCGAACTCCCCGAGGACCCGGCCGGGTTCGTCCGGGCACAGGTGGAGAGCCTGCGGGACGCGACCGGCACCGAGCGGGTCACCGAGGTCCGCAAGGCGCTCCAGGAGACCATGGACAAGAACGTCATGGTCTTCCGCACCGAGCAGACGCTCAAGGAGGCCGTCGAGGAGATCGGCCACCTGCGCGAGCGCTTCCGACAGGTCAGCGTCCAGGACAAGGGCAAGCGGTTCAACACCGATCTGCTGGAGGCCATCGAGCTGGGCAATCTGCTCGACCTGGCCGAGGTCATGGCCATCTCCGCGCTGGCCCGCAAGGAGTCGCGCGGCGGTCACTACCGCGAGGACTACCCGAACCGCGACGACGTCAACTTCATGCGGCACACCATGGCGTACCGAGAGGTGGGCGCGGACGGATCCGAGTCCATCCGCCTCGACTACAAGCCGGTCGTGCAGACCCGCTACCAGCCGATGGAGCGTAAGTACTGATGAGCACCCCCACGCTTGAGAAGTCCGACCAGGCCCCCGAGGCGACCGACGCCACCGCCTCGCACCTGATCACCGTCACCTTCCGGATCCGGCGCTTCAACCCGGAGGTCTCGGACCAGGTGATCTGGGAGGACTTCCAGATCGACCTGGATCCGAAGGAGCGCGTCCTCGATGGTCTCCACAAGATCAAGTGGGAGCTGGACGGCACCCTGACCTTCCGCCGCTCCTGCGCCCACGGCATCTGCGGATCCGACGCGATGCGGATCAACGGCCGCAACCGGCTGGCCTGCAAGACGTTGATCAAGGACATCAGCCCGGAGAAGCCCATCACGGTCGAGCCGATCAAGGGGCTCGCGGTCCTCAAGGACCTGATCGTGGACATGGAGCCGTTCTTCCAGGCCTACCGCGATGTGATGCCCTTCCTGATCACGACGGGCAATGAGCCGACGCGGGAGCGGCTGCAGTCCGCGGCGGACCGCGAGCGGTTCGACGACACCACCAAGTGCATCCTGTGCGCCGCGTGCACCTCCTCGTGCCCGGTGTTCTGGAACGACGGCCAGTACTTCGGCCCGGCGGCGATCGTCAACGCGCACCGCTTCATCTTCGACTCCCGTGACGAGGGCGGTGAGCAGCGGCTGGAGATCCTGAACGACAAGGACGGCGTCTGGCGCTGCCGTACGACCTTCAACTGCACGGAGGCGTGCCCGCGGGGAATCGAGGTCACGAAGGCCATCCAGGAGGTGAAGCGCGCGCTGATCACGCGGCGCTTCTGAGGAGGGCTGCGGCTCCGTAGGAGTCTGTGGACGAAGGCCCCGCTTCCCGGGTTCCGGGGGCGGGGCCTTCGTCGTTCCAGTGGGCATCAGCGAACTATGCATCGTGCGTATACACATGGCGTATAGTCCTCTGCATGGCCACCGCCTACGTTCTCCCGATCAAGACCGCTGCCGCGCTCTTCCCGCTGCTGGCGCTCCTACTGTTGCTGCCGACAGCCGTCGCCCTGTACCGCCGCCACGGCGTGATGTCCCGCGGCCGGACGCTGTCGCTGTACGGCTTCCTCTACTACTCGCTCACCGCCCTCTGCATGACGATCGTGCCGCTGCCGAAGCAGACCGCCGACATGTGCCAGCGGTTCGCGATGGTGGCCCATCCGCAGTGGATGCCCGGGAACACGTTCCGGGACATCTGGAAGGAGGCGGACCACGAGGTCGGGCTCAACGCGCTGGTCCTCCAGAACCCCGCCGTCGCCGGAACCGTCTTCAACCTGCTGCTGCTCCTGCCGCTCGGCGTCTTCCTGCGCTATCACTTCCGGCGCTCGCTGCCCGCCACCGCCGCGATCGGCTTCGCGGTCTCGCTGTCCTTCGAGCTGACGCAGTGGACCGGGGTGTGGGGCCTCTACAGCTGCCCGTACCGGCTGTTCGACGTGGACGACCTGATCGTCAACACGGCGGGGGCGATGGCCGGTTGGCTGCTGGCCGGGCCGGTCGCGCGGACGCTGCCGACGCTGGAGTCGCTGGACGGGCGGGCGCTGGCGGCACGTCCGGTCCCGTTCGGGCGGCGGCTGACGGCGCTGGTCGTGGATGTGGCCGGATATGTCATCGCCTCGGTGTTCACCGCCGCGGTGATGATGTACCGGGGCGGGTCGGCCCCGGTCTGGACACTGCTGGGGATCTTCGTGGCCTGGTTCGTGCTGCTGCCGCTGGCGACCGGGGCGACGCCCGGGAAGCGGCTGTTGCTGCTGAAGCTGGTGGCGGAGGACGGCGGTCCGCTGGTGGCCTGGCGGCTGGCCCTGCGTGCGCTGCTGATCGGGGCGCTGGTGATGCCGTTCCTGGCGGGGCTGTTCCTGGCGTTGCTGACGCTGCTGCGCGAGCCGTATCCGTCGGCCCTGTTCGCCACCGTCCGCGACTCGGGCACGCAGGGTGCGGCGGCGGTCCTCACGGCGCTGAGCCCCGCTCAACTGCTGGCGGTGGTGGTCGGGTTCACGCTGACGGCGTCCTGTGTACGGAAGACGCTGCGCCACCCGGACCGGCTGGCCCCGCACGACCGCGTATCGGGCATCCACAACGCGACGCTGCCGCATGGGCGGGCGGTGCGGGAGGCTGCGCGGGCGGTGCGGGAGGTGCGGACGGCCGCCGGGGGGACGGCGATGGCTGACCGGGCGGCTGACTGGGGCGCTGACCGGACGGCTGACCCGGTCGCTGACCGGCCTGCCGCGGCGCCCTCTGACCGGCCTGCTCCTGTCGCCGTAGGCGCGGACCGGGGGTGAGTTGACAAGCGCTCAGGCGCGGGTCGAGGCGAGCTCCACGACGGTGATGTCCGGGGGCGCCCCGATCCGCACCGGCGGGCCCCAGGCGCCCGCGCCACGGGTCACGTAGAGCTGGGTGTCGCCGTACCGCTCGAGACCGGCGGCGGTGGGGTTGGCGAGCTCGGCCACATAGGTGCCGGGCCACAGCTGACCGCCATGGGTGTGGCCGGAGAGCTGGAGATCCACGCCCGCCTTCACCGCGTCGTGGATCACCACCGGCTGGTGGGCGAGCAGTACGGAGGCGCGTGAGCGGTCGCGGTCGCCGAGCGCCTTGCCGAAGTCGGGCCCCTGGCCCTCGCTCTCGCCCGCGATGTCGTTCACCCCGGCGAGGTCGAAGCCGGGCAGCTCGGTGCGCTCGTTCTCCAGGGGCCTCAGGCCCAGCTCGCGGACGTGGTCCACCCACTCGGCCGCGCCCGAGTAGTACTCGTGGTTGCCGGTGACGAAGTAGCCGCCGAGGCGGGCGCTCAGCCCGCGCAGCGGCTCGGCGGCCGGGCCGAGGTCGGCCACGCTGCCGTCCACGAGGTCGCCGACGACGGCGACGAGGTCGGGGTTGGTGCGGTTGACCGTCTCGACCACCCGCCGGGTGTGGTCGCGGCCCAGGATCGGCCCGAGGTGGATATCGCTGACGACGGCGATCCGGAAGCCGTGGGCGCGGCGCGGCAGCTTGGCGAGCGGCACGGTGATCCGCCTGACCCGTGGGCCGCGCAACACGGTGTACGTCCCGTACCCCACCGTCCCGGCCGCCACGGCAGTGGCGCCGACGGCGACGGCCCGTGCGACGAAGAGGCGGCGGGAGGGCGCGGGATCCGCGGGGGCCGCAGGATCCGCGGGCGCCGCCGCCCCTCCTTCGGCGTCCGTGGCGGCTGCCTGTGCGGTGGGCTTGGCTGCGCCGCCCCCGGCGGCGGCCGTGACCGGCCCGGTCACGGCGACCGGCCCGGTCACGGCGGGCCCCGGCGCTCCGGCCGGGTCCTCGATGCTCCCGTCGGCGACGGCCTCGGCCGCACTCACCACAGCCGCGCCCGGACCGCCTTCGGCCGCCGGGCCCTTGCCGTCTCCGGCCGCCGCGCCCTCGCGGGCGCCCGTGCCGACGGCCGCCGGTGCGGGTGCGGGTGCGGCGACGCCGTCGGCAGCGGCGGACGCCGTCGGCGGGCCGTCTGGCGGGCCGTCTGGCGCCCCCGGGCCCGCGGTCGGCCGCACACCGGCGGACTTGTCCAGCCAGGCGCGCAGCAGGGGCCGTACCGCCTCGCCCGCCAGGAGGGCCAGGGTCAGGTACAGGAGCAGGGCCAGCCAGAGGTAGCCCGGCCAGGCCAGGGCGCGCTGGAGGGGGAAGGGCGCGCCCGCGCGGCCCGCGACCAGCGCGCCGACGCTGATCAGCGGCAGCGCGAAGGCCGCCGCCGTGCCCGCGCGGCGCGCCCGGCCCCCGCGCGCCGTCGTATCGCGGATGAGCCGCCGCCACGCGTACCAGTGGACGGCGGTCAGCAGACCGACGACGACCAGTGCGATCAGGACGTAGAGCACGACCATCCCCGGTGCCTCCCCTAGCGACTACGCGACTACGCGACTACCTGCAACTGCTGGCCTGCCGCGACCACCTGCCGCAGCTGCCCGGAACGGCTACCCGGAGGCGTCGTTCCGGCGCAGGGCGCGTACACCGCGCAACCCGATCACCCCGATCGCCGTCCCCAAGAGAAACGAGGTGATCGCGAGCAGCAGATGCACCCAAAAGTACGCGGTGGGATCACCGGAGTCGTCGAAGGCGAGTCCGCTGGCGTCCTTCCACAAATTTTTGACAAAGGTGAACCAGATGACCCAGCTCCAGACCCCGAAGGCGAGCAGGAACCAGGACACGGGGCGGCTGAGCTTCATGGTCTCCAGTATGGGCACGGCCTCCCATACCTCCACGCGGGGGTCTGCCGTCAATACGTCGGCGCTGCTGTCGCTCTCCTCAGCGACGCCAGGTACGTTCACCTCCGTGCCCACACCTTCCTTCACCAGCACTCACGTCCGACACAGCACCCGTAAGAGCGGCAGCAACGACAAGAGTCCCGGCGAGCACCGCACCCCCGCGCGCCGCGCCGTTGCCCCGCTGGCCGCCACCGCCGCCGCCCTCCTGCTGTGCGGTCCGCTCGCCGCCGCCCCGGCGTACGCCGCCGACCAGCCGGGTGGCGCCACCGACGCGGTCAAGCCGCCCGCCCATATGTCCACGGTGGGCGGGAAGCGGCTCGGCCGCCCCGACACCCAGGTGGACCCCAAACCAGGCGCGCCCGCGCTGCCCAAGGGGCTCAGCGGGAAGTCATGGCTGGTGGCCGACGCCGAGTCGGGCGATGTGCTCGCCGCGCATAACGCCCACTGGCAGCTGCCGCCCGCGTCCACGCTGAAGATGCTGTTCGCGGACACGCTGCTGCCGAAGATGCCGAAGACGAAGACCCATAAGGTGCGGCTGTCCGACCTGGAGGGGATGGGTGAGGGCAGCAGTCTGGTCGGGGTCAAGGAGAACTACACCTACTCGGTCCACGACCTGTGGCTCGGCGTCTTCCTGCGCTCGGGCAACGACGCGGTGCACGTGCTGTCGGCCATGAACGGCGGGGTCCCGGCGACCGTAAGGGAGATGCAGGCACACGCGAAGCATCTGAACGCCCGGGACACCCATGTGGTCACCCCGGATGGCTACGACGAGAAGGGCCAGGTCAGCAGCGCGTACGACCTGACCCTCTTCGCCCGCTCGGGGCTGCAGAAGGCGGATTTCCGGGAGTACTGCTCGACGGCGACCGCGCAGTTCCCGGGGACGTTCGAGAAGGACAAGAAGGGCAAGAAGACCCGCTCCAGCTTCGGCATCCAGAACACCAACCGGCTGCTGACCGGCCTCGGCGTCGAGCCCTACAAGGGCATCGCCGGGGTCAAGAACGGCAACACCACGAACGCGGGCGCCACCTTCACCGGGGTCGCCCAGCGCGGCGACCGGGTGCTGCTGGTCACCGTCATGAATCCGCAGGAGAAGGAGGCGAACGAGGTCTATAAGGAGACCGCGAAGCTCTTCGACTGGGGGTTCAAGGCGTCGGGTTCGGTGAACCCGGTCGGCACCCTCGTCCGGCCGGGCGCGGCGGGCGGTACGAATCACCCCTCGGCCGGTGGCGAGGACGGCCATAAGCACGCCCAGGCGTCCGTCTCGTCGGACCACGGAAGCTCGGGCGGTGTGTGGACCGCGGTGGGCATCACGGGCGGGTCCCTGGTGCTGCTGGGCGCGGTGGCCTACGGGGTGCACCGCCGCTGGCCGCTCCCGGAGCTGGTGCGCCGCCGCTCGCGCGACTGAGCGACGCCCTTACGGTCGCCGTGGGCGCCTTACGGCCGCTGCCGTTCGTTGTCACGCCGCCGCCGACGGGCCTTCGGGCCCGCCGGCGCGGTGCTTCTCGCCCTCGGGCTCGGGCGGTCCTGACGACCCGGACGGCCCCTCGGACGGCTCCGACGGCTCCGACGGCTCCTCGGACGGCTGGGCCTTGTCCGCCTCGGCCGCCCACTCCGCCTCGTCCTCGGCCTGGGCGGCGGGCGGGGTGGCGGTCCAGGCCGCGCAGTACAGCGTGAGTTTCGCGGTGAAGTTGATCCACAGCAGCAGCGCGATGGGCACGCCGAACGCCCCGTACATGCTCTTGGCCGCCACGTCCTTCAGATAGCTGCTGAGCAGTAGCTTGAGCAGTTCGAAGCCGATCGCCCCGATGAGCGCGGCGACCGCGACCGTATGGCGGGGCGGCTCCACGCCGGGGAGCCAGGTCAGTACGTAGCACAGCAGCAGGAAGTCGGCGCCGACGGCGATGAGGAACGCGGCGATCCGCAGCAGCCAGCCGCCGATCCCGTTCTCGGGGATGCCGATGAGCCGGGCGACCCGGCCCACGGCGGTGGCGGCCAGGGCGGACACGGCGAACGACACGAGCGCCACCCCGCCCAGCCCGATCAGTACGAACGCGTCCTTGACCTTGCGTACCAGCGGATTGCCGGGGTCCTCCTCCAGCTCCCATACGGCCCGCAGGCACTCGCGCAGCGAGCCCACCCAGCTGATGCCGGTGAACAGCAGCAGGGCGCCCGCGACGACCCCGATCGTGGCGGCGTTCTGGACCAGCGCGCCCAGGTCGAGCTGGCCGGAGATGCCGGGGATCTGCTGGGCGAGCTTCTTCTGGAGCTGCGCCATCTGCGACCGGCTGAGCGTCGCCGCGCCGATCGCCGCCCCCACGGCGATGAGCGGGAAGAAGGCGATGAAGCTGGTGAACGTGATCGCGGCGGCGAGCCGGGACCAGTGGACGCGGTCGAGCCGTTCGTAGCTACGCCAGGCGCGGGTGCGCATCAGCCAGGCCAGGGCGGGGCCGACGACAGGCAGCCGGGTCAACGATTCCATGATCAGAAACTACCCTTCCGCGTGTTGTCACTCCTCGGCGCGCCGGACGCGCGTACGGATATCCGGGTTCCCCGGACCGGCGCTCCCCTCATCACTCTTTTCGGTGAGGGCGTGCATACGGACGCACGATCACTCCATATGCCCCTGATCGGGAGGATACGTTCCCCTCCATGAAGGGGGTCGTCTGCTGCCCCGGGCCGTCTTCCGCTTGAGCGGGCACCGTAAGGGCGCGGGCCGTGTCGATGTGCGGCCCGCCGCGTGGGCGCGACCAACCACGGCGGGCGCCCGGATGGCTGACACGCCGTGACCCCGGCTGAGCGTTCCGGCGGAACGCTCAGTGAGAGGGCGCCGCCGGGCGGGAGAGGTCCACCTGACGGGGCACCACGGGCGGCGCACCGCCCGGCTGTTCATCCGCCCCGAAGGGGTATTCGCGGTCCAGCCGCCAGACTCCGTCCGCCCCCTGCTCGTACAGCGCGAAGCCGGTGATCGTCCAGGCGGCCTCGTACCCCTTGAGCTCCGCGAACGCCCGGTCCATCGCCTCCTCGTCAATGCCGTGCGCGACCGTGACATGCGGGTGGTACGGGAACTGCAGCTCACGCGCGCACGGCCCGGACTCGGCCCGGATCCGCTCCTGGAGCGCCGCGCACTCCTCCGCGCCCTCCGCGATCCTGACGAAGACCACCGGTGAGAGCGGCCGGAAGGTGCCGGTGCCCTCCAGCCGCATCGGGAACGGCCGTCCCTCGGCCGCGACCCGCGCCAGGTGGTCCTCCACGGCGGGCAGCGCCGAGGCGTCGACCTCGGTCGGTGGCAGCAGGGTGACATGCGTGGGGATGCCATGGGCGGCCGGGTCCCCGAAGCCCGCGCGCCGCTCCTGGAGGAAGCTGCCGTAGGGCTCCGGGACCGCGATCGAAACGCCGAGCGTTACGGTCCCCACTGCGTTCTCCCTCCTGGCCCTCCCGGGCTGCTGGGTTCTGGCCGCTGCACCCGTGTCAGTGTGGCGGCTGCGCCGCCTTCGCGGCTAGATTCCTCGGTCCTTCGGCACACCCGCCCAAAGACTCCCTGGTCAGGGAGCCGGACCGGTGTGTTCCGCTGCCCGCGCGGGTCTGTATCCATACGGGCGCGGGGTGTGCCGTGCTCACCGGGCGGTACGCACGGCGCCCGGCGTGCCGCTCAGCGCGCGGCGGGCAGGAAGCCCACCTTGTCGTAGGCGGCGGCCAGCGTCTCGGCGGCGACGGCCCGGGCCTTGTCCGCGCCCTTGGCCAGGATTCCGTCCAACATCGCGGGGTCGCCCAGGTATTCCTGGGTCCGCTCGCGAAACGGCGTGACCCACTCGATCAGCACCTCGGACAGATCGGTCTTGAGCGCGCCGTAGCCCTTGCCCTCGTAGCGGCGCTCCAACTCCGCGATGGCGGCGCCGGTCAGAGTGGAGTAGATCGTCAGCAGATTGCTGACGCCCGGCTTCTTCTCCTCGTCGAAACGGATCTCCGTCTCGAGGTCGGTCACCGCGCTCTTGATCTTCTTCGCCGAGACCTTGGGCTCGTCGAGGAGGTTGACGATGCCCTTCGGTGTGGACGCCGACTTGCTCATCTTGATCGCCGGGTCCTGGAGGTCGTAGATCCTTCCCGTCTCCTTGACGATGTACGGCTCGGGGACGGTGAAGGTCTCGCCGAACCGGCCGTTGAAGCGGTCGGCCAGATCGCGGGTGAGCTCGATGTGCTGGCGCTGGTCCTCGCCGACGGGGACGTGGTTGGCCTGGTAGAGCAGGATGTCCGCGACCTGGAGGATCGGATAGGTGAAGAGGCCGACGGTGGCCCGGTCCGCGCCGTGCCTGGCCGACTTGTCCTTGAACTGCGTCATCCGGGACGCCTCGCCGAAGCCGGTGAGACAGTTCATCACCCATCCGAGCTGGGCGTGCTCGGGCACATGGCTCTGGATGAAGAGCGTGCAGCGGTCCGGGTCCAGTCCGGAGGCGAGCAGCTGGGCGGCGGCGAGCCGGCTGTTGGCGCGCAGCTCCGCCGGATCCTGCGGCACGGTGATCGCATGCAGGTCGACCACGGTGTAGAACGCGTCGTGGGTCTCCTGCAGCGCGACGTACTGCCGGATCGCGCCGAGGTAGTTGCCGAGGTGGAAGGAACCTGCGGTGGGCTGGATACCAGAGAGCGCACGGGGACGATCGAGGGCCATGGCACCCATTCTCTCAGGTGTGGAACCAGACTCCGTCCGCCGGTGTATGAGATGTGTGAGGACTGGTGAAGCACAGATCATCGAGCGGGTGCGGGCCGGTGACGCCGAGGCGTACGCCGAGCTGGTGCGGGCCCATGCGCCGCTCGCGCACCGCACCGCCCGGCTGCTCGGGGCGGGCGCGGATGCCGAGGATGTGGTGCAGGACGCCTTTGTGAAGGCGTATCTCGCGCTCGGGCGGTTCCAGAGCGAGGCGGCGTTCCGCCCCTGGCTGCTGCGGATCGTCGCCCATGAGACGAGTAACGCGGTGCGCTCGGCCCGCCGGAGGCGCACGGCGGCCGACCGGGAGGGGGCGCTGCTGGCCGGGACCGAGCCGGTGATACCGGAATCGGCCGATCCGGCGGCCGTGGCGCTGGCGGGCGAGCGGCGGGCGCGGCTGCTGGCCGCGCTGGAGAAGCTGAGCGAGCCGCAGCGGCGGGTGGTGGTCTACCGCTATCTGCTGGATCTGGACGAGGCGGAGACCGCGGGGGCGCTGGGCTGGCCGCGCGGCACGGTGAAGTCGCGGCTGAGCCGCGCCCTGAGACGGCTGGAGCAACTGCTGGGGCCGTCGGAGACCGGGATGGAGACGGCCGAGAACGGGATGGAGACGGCGGATGAGATGGAGTGGGAAGGCGAAGGAGATGGCCGAGGAAGGGCTGCCCGGAGAGCTGCGGGCACTCGGGCGGGGGCCGGGGATACCGCCCTCCGGCGGACCGTCGCGGCCCGGCGGGCCGCGGACGGGCCGCGTGCAGCCGCAGGGCAGCGCGCTCCCGGGGGCGTCGACGGACGCCGTCCTGCCGGACGCCGTCCCGCTGGAGGGCGTCCGGCTGGAGGGCCGGGAGACGCTGGTCGAGCGGGTGCTCGCCCGGATCGTGGGCCTGCCGGTGCCGGTGCCGGTGACCGACGCCGACCGGATCCGGGAGGAGCAGTGGTGGCGGCCGCTGCCCGGCCTGGAGGCCGGGCAGGGCCCCGCGCCGGGGGTCAGCCGGTCGGCAGACCGGGCGCCGGGTAGGCCGCCATCAGCTCGGACACCTCGGCCCTGATCTTGGCGAGGGTGCCCTCGTCACCGCTCTTCGCGGCGGTCACCCCGCGGTCGATCCAGTCGGCCACGGCGGGCATGTGCTCGGTGGACAGACCGCGCGAGGTGAGGGAGGGGGTGCCGATCCGGATACCGGAGGGGTCGAAGGGCTTGCGCGGGTCGTACGGGACGGTGTTGTAGTTCACCACGATCCCGGCCTGGTCCAGCGCCTTGGCCGCGACCTTGCCCGGCACCTCCTTGGGCGTCAGGTCCATCAGGATCAGATGGTTGTCGGTGCCGCCGGAGACCAGATCGAAGCCGCGGGCGAGCAGTTCCCCGGCGAGCGCCTTGGCGTTGGTGACCACGGCCCGGGCGTAGTCACGGAAGGCGGGCTGGGCGGCCTCGTGCAGGGCCACCGCGATGGCGGCGGTGGTCTGGTTGTGCGGGCCGCCCTGGAGCCCGGGGAAGACGGCCTTGTCGATGGCCTTGGCATGGGCTTCGCGCGACATCAGCATCGCGCCGCGCGGACCCCGGAGCGTCTTATGGGTGGTGGTGGAGATGACATCGGCGTACGGGACGGGCGAGGGATGGGCGCCGCCCGCGATCAGACCGGCGATATGCGCGATATCGGCCACGAGCACCGCGTCCATCTCGCGGGCGATCTCCGCGAAGGCGGCGAAGTCGATCGTGCGGGGCACCGCCGTGCCACCGCAGAAGATCAGCTTGGGCCGCTCCGTCTGGGCCAGCTCGCGCACCTGGTCGAAGTCGATCGCGCCGGTGTCCTGCCGCACCCCGTACTGGACGCCGCGGAACCAGGTGCCGGTGGCGGAGACGCCCCAGCCGTGAGTGAGATGGCCGCCCATGGGCAGTGACATGCCCATCACGGTGTCACCGGGCCGGGCGAAGGCCAGATAGGCCGCGAGGTTGGCGGGTGAGCCGGAGTAGGGCTGGACATTGGCGTGCTCGGCGCCGAAGACGGCCTTGGCCCGGTTGACCGCCAGGGTCTCCACCTGGTCGATGACCTGCTGGCCCTCGTAGTAGCGGCGGCCCGGGTAGCCCTCGCTGTACTTGTTCTGCAGCACCGTCCCGGAGGCCTCCAGGACGGCGGCGGAGACATAGTTCTCGCTCGGGATCAGGCGCAGGGTCTCGGACTGCAGCAGCTCCTCGGAGCCGACGAGGGAGGCCAGTTCGGGGTCGGCGGCGAGCAGGGCGGGATGGGACAGGGGCGGGCTCATCGAGTCCTCCGGGGCGATCGGTGACGGTCCGGTCGTGTCCCGGGGTGCCCAGGCGGGCGGCACCTCGTGGCGCTATGGCCGCGCATCGCTTCCTCGTGGTCGGTTCCACGCTCGGCTCGCCAGTCACGGTGCGCACCCCCACTCTAGCTAGTGAGACAAGGAGGACAAGATGGGACCGGGACGCTCCGCGGAGCGGGCCATCGCCGCCACCGAGGCCCATGGCGCGCACAACTACCATCCGCTGCCGGTCGTCGTCGCATCCGCCGAAGGCGCCTGGATGACCGATGTCGAGGGCCGCCGCCATCTCGATCTGCTCGCCGGATACTCGGCGCTCAACTTCGGGCACCGCAACCGCCGGCTGATCGAGGCCGCCAAGGCCCAGCTGGACCGGGTCACCCTCACCTCCCGCGCGTTCCACCACGACCGGTTCGGTGCCTTCTGCTCCGAGCTGGCCGAGCTGTGCGGCATGGAGCTGGTGCTGCCCATGAACACGGGCGCGGAGGCGGTGGAGACGGCCGTCAAGACCGCCCGCAAATGGGGCTATCGGATCAAGGGCGTCCCGGACGGCCGGGCCAGGATCATCGCCGCCGCGAACAACTTCCACGGCCGGACGACCACCCTCATCAGCTTCTCCACCGATCCGGAGGCCCGTGCCGACCACGGCCCCTTCACCCCGGGGTTCTCGATCGTGCCGTACGGGGATCTGGCCTCGATGGAGGCGACGCTCGACGCCGCGCCCGAGGAGACGGTGGCGGTGCTGCTGGAGCCGATCCAGGGCGAGGCGGGGGTGGTGGTGCCGCCGCCCGGCTATCTGACCGGGGTCCGGGAGCTCACCCGGGAGCGGAATGTGCTGTTCATCGCCGATGAGATCCAGTCGGGCCTCGGCCGCACCGGCACCACCTTCGCCTGTGAGCACGAGGGTGTGGTCCCCGATGTCTATGTGCTGGGCAAGGCGCTGGGCGGCGGGGTGGTGCCGGTGTCGGCGGTGGTGTCCTCCCGCGAGGTGCTCGGGGTGCACCGCCCCGGGGAGCACGGCTCCACCTTCGGCGGCTCCCCGCTCGCCTGCGCGATCGCCCTGGAGGTCATCGCGATGGTGCGGACCGGGGAGTTCCAGCGGCACTCGGCCACCCTGGGCCAGCTGCTCCACCGGGAGCTGGGCCTGTTGCGGGGAAGGGGCGTTCAGGAGGTGCGCGGCCGGGGGCTGTGGGCGGGGGTGGACATCGAGCCCTCGCGGGGCACCGGGCGGCAGATCTCCGAGCGGCTGATGGACCGCGGAGTGCTGGTCAAGGACACCCACGGCGCCACGATCCGGATCGCCCCGCCGCTGGTGATCAGCGAGGAGGATCTGGAGTGGGGGCTGGATCAGCTGAGGGCGGTGCTGGCCGAGTGACCCGGTCCCGCGCACGGGAGGCGGCGTCAGGGCAGCACCCGGCACAGTGCCTCCAGGGCGCCCGTGAAGGCGTGGTCGGGCGGTGCCCCATAGGCGAAGACCAGCGCATCCGACGCCCCGTCCGGCTCCCCGTCCGGCTCGCCGTCCGGGGCCGGTCCGGGCTTATCGGGCCCCCGCTCCGGCTCCCGCTCCCGCTCCGGCCGCTCGCGGTAGCGGAAGCGGGACAGCCCGTCCAGGGCGAGGCTCTGCCAGTCCGCGCACTGGACCACGGACCGCTCGGTGCCCGGCGGCAGTTGGAGCACCGCGTGCAGCCCCGCCGCGATGCCCGTCACCCGCACCCGTGGGGCGCGTTCGGCGAGCGCCGCCACCAACTGGTCGCGGCGCCGCCGATAGCGCGTCCGCATGCCGCGCACATGGCGGTCGTACGCCCCGGAGTCGATGAACTCCGCGAGTGTCAGCTGGTCCAGCGCGCCCGACTGCCACTCCCCGGTCCCCTTGACCGCCAGCACGTCGTCCATCAGATGGTCCGGCACCACCATCCAGGCCAGCCGCAGCGCGGGGGCCAGGCTCTTGCTGGCGGTGCCCAGATAGACCACATGCTCGGGATCGAGCCCCTGGAGCGCCCCGACCGGGTGACGGTCATAGCGGAACTCCCCGTCGTAGTCGTCCTCCAGGACCAGCCCGCCCACCCTCGACGCCCAGTCGACCACGGCGGCGCGCCGGTCGGGGTGGAGCGGAACCCCGGTGGGGAACTGATGCGCCGGGGTGAGCAGAACGGTCCGCAGCCCGGCCGACCGGTCAAGCTCCGCCGTCCGCGCGCCCCGCCGATCGACCGGCAGCGGCACGGTGCGCAGCCCGGCCCCGCGCAGCACGTTCCAGTAGAGGCCGAGCCCGTAGGACTCCACGCCCACCGCACGGTGACCGGCCTTCGCCCGCACCCTGCCGAGCAGGGCCAGCCCCTGGACGAACCCCGCACAGACCACGATCCGTTCGGGCGCGGCCCGCACCCCGCGGGCGCGCGCCAGATAGTCGGCCAAGACCCGCCGCAGCTCGGGCCGTCCGGCGGGGTCGCCGTAGCCGAAGGCCTCGTTCGGAGCGACGGTCAGGGCGCGCCGGGCCGCGGAGAGCCAGGCGGACCGGGGGAAGGCCGAGAGATCGGGCTGTCCGGCCCGCAGATCGTAGGTGGGCCGGGTGGCGGCCACGGCGGCGGGCGGGGGCGTACGCGGCGGCGCGGGCTCGGGCGGCACGACGCGCCGGGCGACCCAGGTGCCCGAGCCCTGCCGTGCCGTCAGCCAGCCCTCTGCCACCAGCTCCCCATAGGCGTCCGCCACGGTGTTCCGGGCGATGCCGAGGTCGGCGGCGAGGGAGCGGGAGGAGGGCAGCCGGGTGCCCGGGGCGAGCCGCCCGCCGCGGACGGCGTCGCGCAGGGCGCGGATGAGCGCGTCCCGCACCCCGGTCCCGCCGCCCCGCGGCAGATCCAGATGGAGATCCGCCCCCGGCCCGCCCGTGCCGCCCGCCCGCCGTCCCTGGCCGTCTGTCCGCCGTCCGGGTTCGTCCGCCCTCCGTCCGGGTTCGTCCCTCTGAGTGGCCCATGAATCCGCCATGGAAATGGACCATACCTCTGGGCCGCCCGGCCCCTAGCGTGGAGCCATGACGACCGGTACTTCTCATGCGCACGGCCCCCGGATGCAGTTCGCCAAGGCCGCCCCCGAGGTCTACAAGGCCATGGTGGCTCTGGACGCGGCCGCCAGAAAGGGCGTCGACCCGACACTGGCCGAACTGGTCAAAGTCCGTGCCTCACAGCTCAACCACTGTGCCTTCTGCATCGACATGCACACCAAGGACGCCCGCGCGGCGGGCGAGACCGAGGACCGCCTGTACCTCCTCAACGCCTGGGAGGAGGCCACTGACCTCTACACCGAGAAGGAGCGGGCCGCCCTCGCCCTGACCGAGGCCGTCACCGTCCTGACCGACGGCTTCGTCCCCGACGAGGTCTACGAGCACGCCGCCAAGCACTTCGAGGAACGCGAGCTGGCCCAGCTCATCGCGCTGATCCTCACCATCAACGCCTGGAACCGCATCGGTGTGACCACCCGCTTGACCCCCGGCTCCTACAAGCCGAACGTCTGACCATCTGCCCCCGTTGTCGTTGATGACGACGGGGGCCATTGTCCGACGTCGGAGCCATCGCGTACCGCATGATGGTGGCAGGCCCCCGCATGGCAGTACGGCACGAACGCAACACAGCCAGAAGGGGGACCCGCCAATGGGAGGTCTCGTGATGACGGCGCCACTGCCCGACCAGGAGTTCGAAAATCTGCTCGACATCCATGCCCGGCTTGAGCTGCCGGATGGAGTGCGTGCAGAACTCATCGGGGGGGAGATCGTCATCTCACCGACGCCCGCGAATTTTCACAACTGGATCTTCAGCGAGCTGAATCTCCAGCTCGTCCGCGAGGTACCGGCTCAATGGCGCATTACCAACACCACAACGGTCTTCCTTCCCGCGACGGAGGAGAGGTTCATCCCGGATCTGCTCATCTGCGAGTCGGAAGCGCTGAAGAGCATGGAGGAGTGGCAGGTCCAGGCGGATGATGTCCTGCTCGTCGCCGAGATCACATCGCCCTCCACCCGAGCACGCGATCTCCAGGCGAAGGTCAAGGGGTACGCCCACTCCAACGTGCCGATGTATTTGCTGATCGACCCGCACGACGACGAGGGCTACACGACCGTGTACTCGGTACCGGACGGAAAGGGCCGCTACCGGAAGAAGCACCGAGCGGCGTTCGGGGAGCCGGTAACGCTCCCCGAACCGCTCGGCCTCGAACTCGACACCGCGGGCTTCCTCAAGTAATCCGGTCGCCCAGGCGGCCCTGCGCGCGAGCCGGGCTCAGGGCAGCCACTTCTTCCAGACGTCCGGATGCGCCTCGACCCACTTCTTCGCGGCGTCCTCCGGCGACATCCCCTTCGAGGCGATCAGCTCGGACACCTCGTTCTGGTCCTTCTTGGTCCAGTGGAACTTCTTCAGGAACGCCGCCGCCTTGCCGCCCTTCTTCGCGAAGTCCGCGTTCAGATACTTCTGCAGCGGTGTGGTCGGGTAGGCGCAGTCGAAGGAGTCGGGGTCCTCGGCGCCCTCATCGGCGCACTCGTCCGTGTACTTGGGCAGTTCGACCTCGACCATCGGCACCTGATTGAACAGCCACTGCGGCTCGTACCAGTAGGACAGAAACGGCTTCTTCGCCTTGGCGAACTGCTTCATCTGCGTGATCTGCGCCGCCTCCGAACCCGCGAAGACGATCTGGTAGTTCAGCTTCAGGTTCTTCACCAGCGCCTTGTCATTGGTGACATAGGACGGCGAACCGTCCAGCAGCTGGCCCTTGCCGCCGCTCTCCGCGGTCTTGAAGGTCTTCGCGTACTTGTTGAGGTTCTTCCAGTTCAGGACGTCCGGATGGGCGTCGGCGAAGTACTTCGGCACCCACCAGCCGATATGGCCGGTGACGCCGAGCCCGCCGCCCGGCACGATCGTCTTCTTGTCCTTGACGTAGCGCTGCTCCTGCTCCGGGTGGCCCCAGTCCTCCAGGATCGCGTCCACCCGGTCCTGGCTGAGCGCGTCCCACGCCGGAACCTCGTCCACCTGCACGGTGTCCACGCGATAGCCCAGCTCGTGCTCCAGCAGATACTGGGCGACCGCGACATTGGACTGTGCGCCGACCCACGACTGGACGGAGAGCGTGACGCTCTTCGCCCCGCCCACATTGGCGTACGGCGAGGACTGCTTGGTCATGTCCGCCGCGCCGCAGCCGGTCGCGGTGAACACGGCCGCGACCCCGGCGGCGGCCATCAGCAGCTGAGTGCGGGTGCGAGCCATCTCAGGCCCCCTTCCTGTCGCGGCGCGACGTCGGCTGGGTGACCCGGTCCAGCATCAGACCCAGGCAGACGATGGCCGCGCCGGCGACCAGACCGGTGGCCAGATCGCCCTGGGCCAGGCCGAACACCACGTCGTAGCCGAGCGCACCCGAGCCCACCAGACCGCCGATGATCACCACGGCGAGCACCAGCACCACGCCCTGGTTGACGGCGAGCAGCAGCGCCGGGCGGGCCAGCGGCAGCTGGACCTGGCGCAGCTGCTGCCCCTGGGTGGCGCCGAGCGACCGCGCCGACTCCAGCGCCGCCGGATCCACGTTCCGCAGCCCCTGGGTGGTGATACGGATGACGGCGGGCAGCGCGTAGACGATGGCGGCGGCGGCCGCCGGGGCGCGGCCGACGCCGAACAGCGCGACCACCGGGATCAGATACACGAACTGCGGCATGGTCTGGCACACATCCAGCACCGGCCGCAGCAACCGCTCCAGCCGGGTGGACCGCGCCGCCGCGATGCCGATCGCGAAGCCGAGCACCAGCGTGACGAAAACGGCGGCCAGCACCTGGGAGAGGGTGTCCATGGACGGCTCCCACACCCCGAGCACACCGATCGCGGCCATGGCGGCGGTGGCGGTCAGGGCGGTGGCCCAGGTGCCGATCAGCCAGGCCAGCGTCGCGACGATCAGCAGCACCCCGTACCACGGGAGGCCCTGAAGCCCCTCACGCAGCGGGTCCAGGATCCACTTGACGTAGTCCGCGGCCCATTCGGCGGTGCCGCCGATGACCGGCACACCCGTGTAGAGGTGGTCGACCATCCAGTCCTTGAACTGGTTGACGGGTTCCTCGATGGGGACGGTCCAGCCGGTCGGCCAGGTCTGGGACCCGGCCAGCCGTCCGACGAGGGTCACCACGACGGTGACCACCCCGACGCCCGCCCAGGCGGGCCAGCCGCGCAGCAGCCGGTGCCCGCCCTCGGCCGGGGGCTCGCCCAGGCGCTCGCCCGCGGACGCGGTGGTGCGGTCCATCACGACGGCGAGCAGCACGATCGGGAGCCCGGCGGCCAGCGCCTTGCCGACGTCCACGCTGGACAGCGCCTGGTAGACGCGGTCACCGAGACCGCCGCCGCCGATCACGGAGGCGATGACGGCCATGGACAGCGCCATCATGATCGCCTGGTTGACGCCCAGCAGCAGCTCCTTGCGGGCCAGCGGCAGCCGGGCCGACAGCAGCCGCTGCCGCCAGGTGGCGCCGAGCGAGGCCACCGCCTCCAGCACCCCGGCGTCCGCGCCGCGCAGGCCGAGGGCGGTGAGCCGGGCCATCGGGGGCGCCGCGTAGATCACGGTGGCCAGCACCGCGCCCGGTACGCCGATGCCGAAGACCAGCACGACGGGCAGCAGATAGGCGAACGCGGGCAGCACCTGCATGGTGTCCAGAATCGGGCGCAGCGCCCGGAACGCCCGTTCCGAGAGCCCACCGGCCAGACCCAGCAGCCCGCCGATGACGACGGACGCGGTGACGGCGGCGGCCATCAGCGCGAGCGTCTGCATCGTCGGCACCCACATGCCCAGCAGCCCGCACACGGCGAAGGACACCAGCGTCGTCACCGCGACCCGCACCCCGGCGACCCGCCAGGCCACCAGGGTCGAGGCGGCCGTCACCCCGGCCCAGCCGAGGGTGAGCAGGACGACGTAGACGGCGCGCACGCAGATGATGACCGCGTTGCTGATGTGGCCGAAGAAGTAGAGGAAGATCCAGTGGCTGTCGCGGTTGTCGATGATCCAGTCGCTGGCCTTGCCGAGCGGTTCTGAGACATCGACGGTCAGCGCGTCCGGCCAGCTGCCGCTCGCCCACTTGGCGTGCGCGAGCGGTATGAGCACGGCGGCGATCACCACGAGCACCGCCAGCTTGCGCGCGGCGTGGCTGTGCACGACGGCGCTCAGCAGGGACGGGCGCTCCTCGGCCGCCGCCGTCCCGGTGACCGCCGGTTCGGTGCCGGGGTCGGCGGAGGGGCGGGTGGTGGTGGCACTCATACGCGCCCCCCGGTGCGACCCGGCGGAGAGAGGGTCGAGGTGGGGCTCATGCCGCGGCCACCTCCTTGCCGTCCAGGCCCGCGACGACGCTCAGCAGACAGGCGTGGTCGACGACGCCCAGGCAGCGGCCGCCGTCCACGACGCGCGCGGGGCCGCCGGTGCGGGCCACGGCCTCGATCGCGTCGGCGACCGTGGTGCCCGGGGCCAGCGCGGGCCCGTCGTCCTGCTCGTCGGAGGTCGCGGGGCGCATGGCGCGGCGCACGGTCAGCACCTGCTCCCGCGGCACATCGCGGACGAAGTCCCGTACGTAGTCGTCCGCCGGGGAGCCGACGATCTCCTCCGGGGTGCCCAGCTGCACGATCCCGCCGTCGCGCATCAGCATGATGCGGTCGCCGAGCCGCAGCGCCTCACTGAGGTCATGGGTGATGAACACCATCGTCCGGCCCTCCTCGTGGTGCAGCCGGATGACCTCCTCCTGCATATCGCGGCGGATCAGCGGGTCGAGCGCGCTGAACGGCTCGTCGAAGAGCAGCACCTCGGGGTCGACGGCCAGCGCCCGGGCCAGGCCCACGCGCTGCTGCTGACCACCGGAGAGCTGGCCGGGGCGGCGGCGCTCGAGGCCGGTGAGGCCGACCTTCTCCACCACCTCGGCGGCCTTGGCCCGGCGCTCGGCCTTGCCCACGCCCTGGATCTCCAGCCCGTAGGCGACGTTGTCCAGGACGGAGCGGTGCGGCAGCAGCCCGAAGTGCTGGAAGACCATGGCGGCGCGGTGCCGGCGCAGATCACGCAGCCGGGCCTTGTCCATGGCCAGGACGTCCTCGCCGTCGATCTTCAGGGAGCCGGAGGTGGGCTCTATCAGCCGGGTGAGGCAGCGTACGAGGGTGGACTTGCCGGAGCCGGACAGCCCCATGACCACGAACACCTCGCCCGGCTGGACGTCGAAAGAGACCTCGCGGACGGCGGCGGTGCAGCCGGTGCGGGCACGCAGCTCAGCGGCGGACAGCTTCGCCTCGGCGGACCCGGGTATCCGGTCGGCCTTGGGGCCGAAGACCTTCCACAGGTCGCGGACCGAGAACACCGGGGCGCGCTCGCCGCTCTCGGGGATCTCGGGGGTGTCGGGCGTCTCGGGGACCACGGTCGTCGCCATCACGCCTCACCTCCCGGCGCGAGCATCGCGGCACGGTCATCGGGCCGGTCCCGTTCCCGATCGCGCTCCTCGAACAGCAGCTCAGCGCACTTCTCGCCCACCATCAGGACTCCGATCATCGGGTTCACGGCCGGCATCGTCGGGAAGACGGACGCGTCGGCGATACGGACGCCGCTCAGGCCCCGGATCCGCAGATCCGGGCCGACCACGGCGAGTTCGTCCGACGTGGCACCCATACGACAGGTGCCCGCCGGGTGGTACACGGTGTGCGCGACCTTGCGGGCGTACTCGCTGATCTCCTCGTCCGAGGTGATCTCCGGGCCCGGGCACACCTCGCGCTTGAGCCAGCTCGCCAGCGGTTCGGTCTTGGCGATCTCACGCGCGACACGGATGCCGTCGACCAGCGTGCGGCCGTCGTAGTCCTCCTCGTCCGTGAAGTACCGGAAGTCGAGGGCGGGCTTGACGGACGGGTCGGCGCTGGTGAGGTAGAGCCGGCCGCGGCTGCGCGGCTTGGGGATGTTGGGGGTCATCGACACACCGTGCTCGGGCTTCTCGTAGCCCAGCCGCTCGGGATTGTCGGTGAACGGGATTTGGTAGAAGTGGAACATCAGGTCCGGGCCCCGGGATTCGGAGTCCCGCCGGATGAACAGCCCCGCGTCGGAGTCCATCGCGGAGTTGTCCGGAATGGGGCCGTCCGTCTCCCACACGATGACCGACTCGGGGTGGTCCAGCAGGTTCTCGCCGACGCCCGGCAGATCGTGGACGGCGGGGAGGCCCAGCGCCTCGAGATCGGCCTTGGGCCCGATGCCGGAGTGCATCAGCAGTCGCGGGGTGTCCACGGCGCCCGCGCAGACCAGGACCTCGGTCTCGGCGCGGACCAGGATCTCCTCGCCGTCCTTGGTGCGGACGTGCACACCGGTGACCCGGCCGGTGTCGTCAAGCTCCAGCCGGTACGCCCAGGTCTCCAGCATCAGCCGCAGATTGGGCCGGTCGAGGAACGGGTGCAGATAGGCGACCGACGCCGAGGAGCGCTTGTTGTTCTCCGGGTGGTAGGCGAGGTCGAAGAAGCCGACGCCCTCGTGGAACGGCTTCTTGTTGAACCCCTCGACGCGCGGCACCCCGGCGGCGGCCTGGGCGGCGTCGACGAAGTCCCGCGCGATCGCGTTACGGTCCTTCTCGTCCACCGGGACGATGTTGTTGCGCAGCCGCCGGAAGTACGGGTCCATGGACTCCGCGTCCCAGCCCTCGGCACCGGCCTCGGCCCACTCGTCCCAGTCGCCAGGCAGCGGCTTGAAGGAGATCAGGGTGTTGTGCGAGGAGCACCCTCCGAGCACCCGCGCCCGGCTGTGCCGGATATGCGAATTTCCGCGTGGCTGCTCGGTGGTGGGGTAGTCGTAGTCCAAGTCGCCGCCGAGCAGGCCGAGCCAGCGGCGCAGGGTGAGCACATCGGGCCGGTCGACATCCGACGGTCCGCCCTCGATGACGGCGACACGGATGTCCGGGTCCTCGGTGAGCCGGGAAGCGATCACCGATCCTGCGGTGCCGCCGCCGATCACGACGTAGTCGTATGCGACAGGTACGGACATATGGGTTTACTCCTCGCGTCTTACCCAAATGGCTCGCGCCGGTGCGGGCCGGGGGCTGCTGCCGCCCCTGGGGTGGGGTGTTACCGGGTGCCTTAGGCGCCTACGGGCTCCTCGCCGTCGGCCGCCGCGATCGGATGCGGTCCGGTCCGTCCCCCGGGGGACGAGTCCGGACCCCAGGGGACGGATCCGGGCCCGGCCGTGCCCCGGGCGGGGCCGGCGGCGGGTGTCAGCCGCCGAACCAGCGCACCGGGCTCGGTCGCAGATTCTCGTAGACGTGCTTGGTCTCGCGGTATTCGTCAAGGCCCGCGGGACCGAGCTCGCGCCCGACCCCGGACTTGCCGAAACCGCCCCATTCGGCCTGCGGAAGATAGGGGTGGTAGTCGTTGATCCACACGGTGCCGTGCCGCAGCCGGGCGGCGACGCGCCGCGCCCGGGCGGTGTCGGCGGACCAGACGGCGCCGGCCAGTCCGTACTCCGTGTCATTGGCGAGTGTGACGGCCTCGTCCTCGGTTTGGAAGGACTCGACCGTCAGAATCGGCCCAAACGTCTCCTCCCGCACCACCCGCATCTCGCGGTGGCACTGGTCGAGCACGGTCGGGAGATAGAAGTAGCCCGTGGCCGGGCGGGCCTCGTTGGGCTCCGGCTGCTTGCCACCGCACCGCAGCAGCGCGCCCTCCTCGAGGGCGGACGCCACATACGCCTCGGTCTTGTCCAGCTGCTGGGCCGAGACCAGCGGACCGCATTCGACACCGTGCTCGGTGCCCCGGCCCAGTTTGATCTTCTCCGCGCGGCGGGCTAGCTCGGCCACGAACCGCTCGCGCACCGACTCCTCGATGATCAGCCGGGCACCGGCCGAGCAGACCTGGCCGCTGTGGATGAAGGCCGCGTTCAGGGCCTGGTCGACGGCGGTGTCAAAGCCCTCGGCGGTGGCACAGGCGTCGGCGAAGACCACATTGGGGTTCTTGCCGCCGAGCTCCAGCGCGACCTTCTTGACCGTCGGCGCGGCGGCCTGCGCGACCTTGGTGCCGCTGACCAGACCACCGGTGAAGGAGACCAGGTCCACATCGGGGTGCTCGGACAGCCGGGCGCCCACGGGGTCGCCCGCGCCGGTGACCACATTGGCCACCCCGTCCGGCAACCCGGCCTCGGCCAGCAGCTTCACCAGATGGACGGTGGACAGCGGAGTCACTTCGCTGGGCTTGATCACAAAGGTGTTCCCGGCGGCCAGCGCCGGGGCGACCTTCCAGCTGGCCTGGAGCAGCGGATAGTTCCAGGGGGTGATCATCGCGCAGACGCCGACCGGCTCATGGACCACGACGCTGTGCACATCGGGGGTGCCCGCGTCGACCACGCGCCCGGCCGATTCGCCCGCGACCAGGTCGGCGAAGTAACGGAAGGCGTTGGTCACGTCATCGACGTCGACCCGGCCCTCCTCCAGGGTCTTACCGGTGTCACGGCTCTCGATGAGCGCGATCGTCTCGCGGTCACGCTGGAGCAGCTCGGCGACGCGGCGCAGCAGCGCCGCCCGCTCGGCCACCGGCGTCCCGGGCCAGGGGCCCTGGTCGAAGGCGCGGCGCGCGGCCGCGATCGCCGCGTCGGTGTCCTCGACACCACCCTCCGCGACGACGGCGAGGGTCTTGGCGTCCGCGGGGTCGAGGACCTCCCGCTGCGCCCCGGATGCGGCTGCCTGCCACACCCCATCCACATGAATGGTCTCGACTGCCGCCACGTGTCTTCTGCCTTCCGGTTCCGCTTGCTGTGCCACTGGTCCAAGCCAGCAACATGGACCCCTAACCGGAAGGCGGAAACCTATGCGCGATTCGCAAGAGAAAGTGGGCCGTCTCACGTGATCCGAAGGCGGAGACGTTGGAGCAGGCGGAACCGGCGTGATCAGGACGCGATGCAGTGAGCGGTCGAGCGGAACCGGCGTGATCAGGACGTGGTGCAGTAGGCGGCCGGGCAGAAGGTGTCCACCGCCGACTGGTGGACCTCCCGCTCCGCCACCCGGTCCCCGGCCCCGGAGGGGCCGATCACCAGCACCGCGTACATGGTGCCGCCGGGGGCGGCGAAGCGCCGGTCGAGTATTCGGCGGTGGCCGTCGCTCTTGGACTCGTAGGTGTACTCCAGCTGGACCGGGTCCATGGCGGCCGAGCCCAGCCGCGTGAGGGCGATCTGTTCATAGCCGCGATGGGTGGAGGCGATCCGCTCGGCCTCCTGGGCGGACGCGTACGGCGTCGGCTCGGGGCCGTGCAGCTCAAAGATCTGGATCACGGTGCTGTCGTCGGGCGAGGTGTAGTAGACGCTGGGGCCCTGCGTCGTCCGTCGCCATCCGTCCGGGACCGCGAGGTGGTATCCGGCCGGATCGGCCTGGGTGCTGTAGCCCGCGGGCGGGGCGGCGCCCGTCAGGGAGGGTGAGGACGGGGTGCCGGACGGCGTCCCGGATGGAGACCCGGAGGGCGCCCCGGTCGGCAGGTCCGTGGGGAGATCGGTCGGGAGATCGGTCGACCCACTGGTCTCGGGGCCGGGCGAGGGGTAGAGATCGCTCGGCTGGGAGGCGCCCCCGCTCGGCGTGGCGATGGGGCTCTCGCGGTCCCAGGGCAGCGGACCCGCCTGATTCCGGGAGGTGCCGTCGCCTCCGAAGGCCACCCAGCCGGAGAACGCGATGCCCGCGACCAGGAAGATCGTCACCACCAGCGCCCGTAGAACCCGCCTGGCGTCCGCGTTCCGCCCCGGCGCTCCCCCGTTGTGCATGCTCATCTATGCCCCCCGATGCTGGATCTCCGCTCCCATATGCGGATAAGCCATGCCGTCCCGTATCGAGATACCCGGTTCAAGGGCCGCCCCCACCCCCCTGTCACCACACCGATACGGATCCGTCGCCCGGCCGACGGCCAGTCCGCCACCCGGCCACCGGTCAGCCCGTCTCGCGACTGCCGGTCAGCCCGCTACCGGGCCGCCGGTCAGGTGGCCGGGCAGTATGCCGTGGGGCAGAAGGACGCCAGCACGGTGCCCTGCCGCTCCCGCTGCTCCGGCCAGTCGTCGGCCGGACCCGCGACCAGCACCGCGTACTGCACCCGGTCCGGGCCGGTGAAGGCCCGGTCGAGTATCCGGCGCGGACCGTACTTGGCGCTGCGGTAGCCGTACTCCAGCTCCGCGTCCGCGTCATCGCCCGGCCCGAGCCGCTTGAGGCCGTACCGCTTGTAGCCGGGGTTCTTCTTGAGCCCCGGCTCCGCCCGGCGCAGCGCCTCGTACGGCGTGATGTCGGGCTCGGTCAGCGCGAAGACCTGGATCAGCCTGCTCCCGTCGGACGACTCGTAGAACACCCCGGCATCCCGCTTGACCCGCTGCCAGCCCGTGGGCACATCCAGCCGGAACCCCTCCGGGTCGGTGGTGCGCACATAGTCCGCGGGCGGTCCCTGGGTACTGTCCTCGGACGTCGATGGCGGTGGCGAGGTCGGCTCCGCGGACGGCCCCGACGACGCCGAGGGCTGCTCGCCCGAGGGCGACCAGGACGAGGCCGAGGGCGAACCGCCGTCCGCCCGGGGCTTGTCATCCCCGCCGTCCGACACCAGCTTCCAGGCGCCGAAACCGATCCCGCCGACCAGCACCACGGCGAGCACCGCCAGCAACACCGTGCCCAGATGTGGATTGGGCGGTCTTCGGCCCGGAACCGGCGGCTCCGCCCCCGCTCCCACCCAGCGCTGGGCCTCCTCGTCCCATCGACGGCCCCCTTCGCCGCCCGGGGTGCTCATCTCATCCGCCCAACAGCGCGCCGACCGCCTGTCCGACGGCGACGCCCGAGGCGAGCATGCCGACGCTGGCGCTCGCGTCCTGCAACATCACCCGGATCCGGGCCAGTCGACCGGCCCCGGCCCGGCCGGTGCGCTGGATCTCGTCCTCGGTCCGGTCCAGCTCGTCGGAGAGCGCGCCGACCTCCGGGCTCGGGACCACCCGCCGCAGATCCTCGGCAAGCTGCCGAACGGCGTCCAGCAGCTCCTCATAGGCGGGGTCACAGGGGGCCGCCTGACCTCCGTTCACAATGTGGTTGTGGTCGCCGAAGCCGATGGCGCTGTCCCGCACCTTGCCGAACCGGATGTTCCCGAATGTGCTTCCGCCGCCCGCCGCCGGGGTCGCGCCGCCACCGCTGTCGCCCGCCGCGTGGTCCGCGCCGCCGCCCATGTCGCTACCTTCCTCCGTGTCAGCCATCGCCATGGCCGCCTCCCGCTCCATTGCTTCCGGTGGTGTTGCTGATGGTGTTGTGGTCACCGAAGCCGAAGGCGCTGTGCTCCGCGGACTCGATGAAGACTCCGCCGCCGCTCACATTGATGACCTTCTGCTCGAACTCACCGGTCTCCCAGCCGGCTTCGTCGAGCGCCCTTCGCACGCCGTTGGCCACCCGGTCCTCGACGCTCTTCAGATAGCGGCTGACATCCATCTCCTGGAAGAGCGATGCGCCGGTGTCGCTGCCCAGCTCCCGCACCGAGGCCCAGGGCCCATCGGGGATGGCCGCCTCATAACCCCCCGCGTACATCCGCCAGAGGAAGGCGGTCGAGCGGACGGCGTGGATGACCGCCCGGCCCGCCGCCGTGGGCGTCCGCCCCAGCGCCCAGATCACCTTGCCCGGCAGCCCGCCCCGGCGGTGGGAGTCGGAGAGCCGGTCGACCGCCCGGAAGTCCGGGCGGATCGGGCGCAGCACATGCGGGGCGAACTCCAGCATCAGCATGCCGCCTTGCGTATGCACCCGCACGAAGACCGTGGTGACGACCTCTTCCCGCCATGCGCCGACGCGGATGCGCAGAAAGTGCCGACGGATCTCGCCGCCCTCCTCCACGGCTTCCGCCCGCTCCCGCGCGAAGTCCGCCTCGCCGTACGGCACGAAGGAGCGGCTTCGTAATCCGGTGACCTTGAGGAAGACGCATTCGTCGAGCTCCAGGCCGCGCAGCCGGTCGCGGCTCTCGACAACGGGGCGAGCGGTGCCCTGCGCGGGGGTGCTGCCCTGTGCAGGGGTCGTGCCTTGCGCGGGCGCGGTGTTCTGGGCGGGCGCGGTGGCCTGGGCGGAGGGGGTGCGCAACTTCTCGACCAGCGGCCGGATCCGCTCCAGGATCACCCGGTTGTCCAACGGCACCGGATCGCCGCCCTCACGCGGCCGCAGCTCGACGGCGAGGGTCCAGGTGTCATGGGCGGTGCCCGCGCCGAGGAAGGGGTGGCGATCGTGGTAGAGGATCACCGGTGAGTGCTGCTCACGACGGATCAGGGCCCGCACCCGCTGGAACCGCCCGCCCTCGAACCGCTCCGCGGGATCCGCGGCGGGGTCGGCGAAGGTCTCCGGCTCGAGATCGCCGGCCAGCACCCGGGCCACGTGCTCACGGTGCAGGGCGACCGTGGCCGCCATCGCGGCCGGGATCACCAGCGCGAACCAGGCAGCGGTGGTGTCCGCCCCGGTGGCCAGGCCCGGTACCAAGGACTGCAGCCCGCCCGGCTCGGACTGCCCGTCCGTAAGCGCCTGGGTCAGGGCGGAGAGCACGTAGGACAGCAGGGTCAGAGAGCCGAGCACCCGCAGCAACGCGGCGGCCCGCCGCCTGGTGAGGGTGACCCCGTCGGCCCCGGGATAGTCGGCGCGGAAGGCGCCCATGGCGCCGCCCCTGGCCCAGGCAGCCAGCAGAAGCAGCGCACAAGAGATCAGGAAGAGATAGAAGAAGCCCTGGGCCAGCAGGAAGTCCAGCACCCATAGGGACACCAACACCGCGGTCCAGCATGCCTCCAGACGGCGCGCACGCAGCGCGTGCGCGAGCACCCGGACCGCGTCGATGCCCAGCGAGGGCGCCACGGCGCGCTCCTCGTGGACATACAGCTCGTCCACGACCGCGTCCCTGAAGTCGTCGTCCAGATAGGCGCCCGCGCATAACAGCCGGGTGGCCTCGCTGGTGGCGTAGGGAGACGCGTCGGCGGCAGCACGAGAAGAGGCGGCAGTGCGAGAAGAAGGGACGGCCGGTGACGGCTCCGATCGCGACCGCGGCAGACGAGCGGAGTGATCGCTCACAGAAGAGTAGGCATCACCCGAAGAATGATCACCACGCGTATTGGCCATGTTTCCCCCCGAGGCCGTAGCAACTGCCTCCACGGTAGGGGAAGATGGCCCACGATTACAGTGTATGGCCGAAGGGTCACACTCCGGAGTGAATACCGGAGTGTGACCCTTCGGAAATGACCGCGCCGGATGGGCCGGGACGCGCCGGGACGGGCCGGTGCAGAGTGGAGCGGACTGGGGTGCGTCAGATCAGGCCGAGGTTCCGCACGGCCTCGCGCTCGTCCTCGAGCTCCTTCACCGACGCGTCGATGCGGGACCGCGAGAACTCGTTGATGTCCAGGCCCTGGACGATCTCGAACTTCCCGTTCGCCGCGGTGACCGGGAACGAGGAGATCAGGCCCTCCGGCACCCCGTATGAGCCGTCGGAGACCACACCGGCGGAGGTCCAGTCGTCGGCGTCGGTGCCGTTCACCCAGGTGTGGACGTGGTCGATGGCGGCGTTGGCGGCGGAGGCGGCCGAGGAGGCACCGCGCGCCTCGATGATCGCGGCACCGCGCTTGGCGACGGTCGGGATGAAGGTGTCGGCCAGCCACTGCTCGTCGCTGACGACCTCGGCGGCGTTCTTGCCCGCGACCTCGGCGTGGAAGACGTCCGGGTACTGGGTGGCTGAGTGGTTGCCCCAGATCGTCAGCTTCTTGATCTCGCTGACCGGGGCGCCGGTCTTCTTCGCCAGCTGCGACAGCGCGCGGTTGTGGTCCAGCCGGGTCATCGCGGTGAAGCGCTCGGCCGGTACGTCCGGCGCGGCGGCCTGGGCGATGAGGGCGTTGGTGTTGGCCGGGTTGCCCACGACCAGGACCTTGATGTCGTCCGCCGCGTGGTCATTGATGGCCTTGCCCTGCGGCTTGAAGATGCCGCCGTTGGCCTCCAGCAGATCGCCGCGCTCCATGCCCTTGGTGCGCGGGCGGGCGCCGACCAGCAGCGCGACGTTCGCACCGTCGAAGCCCACGTTCGGGTCGTCGGAGATGTCGATGCCCTGAAGCAGCGGGAAGGCGCTGTCGTCGAGCTCCATCGCGGTGCCCTCGGCGGCCTTCAGCCCCTGCGGGATCTCCAGGAGACGCAGTTTGACCGGCACGTCCGCGCCGAGGAGCTGACCGGAGGCGATGCGGAAGAGCAGCGCGTAGCCGATCTGGCCGGCCGCGCCGGTGACGGTGACGGTGACGGGAGTGCGGGTCATGGCGGTCTCCTGCGCTGTGTTGTCAGTCCAAGATCTCTTGGTGTCGAGATACCTGCGTCAGGCTATCCGACGGCACCTGACCCACGGTCTCTCGGCCCATTGTGTAACCGCTCACCGCGTGTTCCGGACCACCGGGCACATGGGCCACCGCGCATGGAACCACCGCCGCGTGGGCCACCACGCACTTTGGCGGCCGCCTGCCAGGAGGGGGAGTGCAGGCGGCCGCCCAGTGCCGCACCCGTGGGGGGGGCTCGAGCAGCGCCTGCCCCGATTCCCCCGGCTCATTCCCCCCGGTTTTACGAATTCCTCCGGGCGGATTCCGGACGGGCGACGGACGAGCCCCGGAGGGTCGGCCTCAAGGGCGGGCCCCGCACTGACGGCTTCCCGGCCCCGGACTGGCGGCTTCCCGGGCGGCTCCGGGCAGGCGGCCGCCCGCACGGGCCTCGTTCCCCGCCTCAACCCCGCCCGCCGGGGGCCGTGCAGGTGCGCGTACCGCCGCCGAGGGTGGCGCACGCGGTGGCCCGCGCGGCCGAGTCCACCGAGATCATCTTGGTGTGGGCCTCGCCGTCGGCGCCGGCCCTGCCGCTCCGCGAGCTGGCCGCGCCGCCGTTCACGCCCGGCCCCTCGACCTGGATGGCATCACCCGGGGTGGCCCCGGCGATCCGGGCCCAGGCGGCCTTGCAGGTCTTGCTGTAGCGGACCTCGACATACGCGCTGCCGACGGTCACGTCCGCCGTCGTGGTCGCGGCGGTGCCGCACTCCATGGCCCGCGGATCCCGACCGGTGCAGTCCTGCCCGGCGCACTTCACGCCCTCCGGCAACCGCTGACGCGCACTGTCCGGCAACCGCTGACGCCCGCTGGTGGCCGGTGCGGTGGTCGGCCGCTGCCCCCGCTTCTCACCGTCGCCGCCCGCGTCGAGCAGAAGGACGGCACCGGCGACGAGCAGGAGCGCGCCGACGAGCCCCCCGGCGAACAGCGCGGCGGTGCGCTTCCGCCCCCTCGGGGACGATGCCCGTGGGGACGACGCGGGCGACGGCGGCCCGAACCGGTCCGGCACCCGCCCGGCCGACGCCGGGCGAACCGGGCGCACTGGAGCCGTCGCGACCAACGGCCGCTCCGGAGCGGGCGGTTCGACCCTCGGTCGGCCCTTCCCCGGGGAGCGGCCGTTCTTCCGGCCGTCCACCCCCTGCGCCGCCGGGTCGAACCGCCCGGTGGCGGCCCGCGCCCCTGCGACGCCGGTGGCCTCCATCGTGACGCCGTGCCGCATCTCGGAGCGGCGCCGGGCCCACTCCGCCAGCTCCCACAGCGTGCTGAGGTGGCGGACGTCGGCGCCGGTGGTCTCGGCCAGGGCCTCCACCGCGCCCCGCGGTGGCAGCAGCCGCCCGTTGAGGTAGCGCTCCCAGGAACTCTTGCCGTAGCCGGTGCGGTCGGCGACGGCGGGGACGCTCAGCCCGCTGCGCTCGACGAGCGTGCGCAGCTTGCCGGTGAACTCCCGTATCTGCGGATCGAGCTCCTCCGGTAAGTCCCGCCAACGAGGCATTGCCTCCCCCTGTCCCCCCGCACGTATCTGTCAATCGTCCGTGCCACGACCGCTGTTGGCGTGCCCGAGCCCCGAACTGACTACCCAAAGGGATGCCTTGCCCCAGGATGTCAGCTCTTTGGAAGGGGGCGCATCGGAGCATTTCGTGCACTGGTACGCGCTACCCCGCCCCCGGCGCGTCGTTGCACAGCGGAGATCTCGTACTGGAACGGTCACTTCCGCGCCACAGGGTCACCACGCTCATTGATCCGGCGCGGCTCACACACAACCCTGATTACCAGGCGGCCCGTCCTTCTTCGGGGGAGAGGGCGGACCGCCGCCGGAGCACTCGAATCCGGCCACAACGACGGCGGCCCGTCCTTCCACGGGGGGAGGACGGGCCGCCGTTTCACACCGCCGGCTAGCGCACCGTGAAATGCACCACGTCGTCGAGGAACGGGATCGACACCCAGGGATCCGGCTGGGCCATCAGGGACAGCAGCACGATCGCCGCGCCCAGCAGCCCGTAGGTCAGCATGTCGGTGAAGCGCGACCGTACGGCGAGCATCCCCACCTCGGGCAGCGCCCACCGGAGGAAGGCGCCCGCCATCAGGGACAGCCCGATCAGCACCGTGCCCGCCCGGAACGCGTCCAGGGCGACGATCAGCAGCCCCAGGCCCACCCCGCCCATCACCGCGAGCAGCGGCCACTGCCTGGCGGGTGCCGGGGCGGCGCCTGGCGCGGCCCTGCCGCCGCCCTCCGGACGCGCGGTGTCCCGGGTGATCAGCGGGAAGCGGCGCGACCTGCGGATGAACCGGCCGGGCCCGGCGGACGCCGCGGGCGGCTCCTGCCGCTGCTCCCCGGCCGCGGGCTCGCTCGCCTCAGCCGTCATGACCCGCACCGGCGTCGGCGGCCTTCGCGTCCCGCTCCGCGGCCTCCACCACGTTGACCAGCAGCTGGGCGCGGGTCATCGGGCCGACCCCGCCCGGGTTCGGCGAGAGCCAGCCCGCGACCTCGGTCACACCGGGGTGCACATCACCGGCGATCTTGCCGTGCTCGTCCCGGCTGACGCCCACGTCGAGCACCGCCGCGCCCGGCTTGACGTCCTCCGGCCTGACCAGGTGCCGCACCCCGGCGGCAGCCACGATGATGTCGGCCTGGCGCAGGATCCCGGGCAGGTCGCGGGTGCCGGTGTGGCAGAGGGTGACCGTCGCGTTCTCCGAACGGCGGGTCAGCAGCAGCCCGATCGACCGGCCGACGGTGATGCCGCGGCCGACGACCACCACATGCGCCCCGTTGATCTCCACACCATGGTGGCGCAGCAGCTGGATGACGCCCTGGGGCGTGCACGGCAGCGGACCGCTCTCGTTGAGCACGAGGCGGCCGAGGTTCATCGGGTGCAGCCCGTCGGCGTCCTTGGCCGGATCGATCAGCTCCAGCACCCGGTTGGCGTCGATGCCCTTGGGGAGCGGCAGCTGGACGATGTAGCCCGTGCAGGACGGGTCCTCGTTGAGCTCGCGGACCGCCGCCTCGATCTCCTCCTGGGTGGCGGTCTCGGGCAGGTCGCGCCGGATGGAGGCGATGCCGACCTCGGCGCAGTCGCGGTGCTTGCCCGCCACGTACCACTTGCTGCCGGGGTCCTCACCCACCAGCACGGTCCCGAGGCCGGGGTGGATGCCCTTGGCCTCCAGCGCCTCCACGCGGCTGACGAGATCGGACTTGATCGCGGCTGCGGTTGCCTTGCCGTCGAGAATCTGGGCGGTCATGACTTCATCCTCCCGGATGCGGGGACGTCGGATCCAATCAGGGGCCGGTCGGGGCCGGACCGGCGGAGGCCGCACCCCGTGATCCGGTCGGGGTGCGGCCTTCTGCGCTCACTCGGCGATCATCCGGTGCCCGCTCAGTGGAAGAAGTGGCGCGTGCCCGTGAAGTACATGGTCACACCCGCCTTCTGGGCGGCCTCCACCACCGCCTCGTCACGGACCGAGCCGCCCGGCTGCACCACGGCCCGCACGCCCGCCTCGGCCAGCACCTCGAAGCCGTCGGGGAACGGGAAGAACGCGTCGGAGGCGGCGTACGAGCCGGCGGCCCGCTCGGCACCGGCCCGCTCGACGGCCAGCTTCGCCGAGTCCACGCGGTTGACCTGCCCCATGCCGACGCCGACCGTGGCGCCGCCCTTGGCGAGCAGGATCGCGTTGGACTTCACCGCGCGGCAGGAGCGCCAGGCGAAGGCCAGCTCGGCGAGGCCGTCGGCGTCCAGGGCCTCACCCGTGGCGAGGGTCCAGTTGGCCGGGTCGTCGCCCTCGGCCTGGAGGCGGTCCTTGACCTGGACGAGCGTGCCGCCCTCGATGGGGCGCTGTTCGACGGACTCCACCGGGGACTCCGCGCAGCGCAGCACCCGGATGTTCTTCTTACGGGCGAGCGCCTCGACCGCGCCGTCCTCGTACGCCGGGGCGACGATCACCTCGGTGAAGATCTCGGCGACCTGCTCGGCCATGGCGACCGACACCGGGTGGTTGACGGCGATCACCCCGCCGAAGGCGGACAGCGGATCGCAGGCGTGCGCCTTACGGTGCGCCTCGGCGACATCCGCCCCGACCGCGATCCCGCACGGATTGGCGTGCTTGATGATCGCGACACAGGGCTCGGTGTGGTCGTACGCGGCCCGGCGGGCGGCCTCGGTGTCCGTGTAGTTGTTGAACGACATCTCCTTGCCGTGCAGCTGCTCGGCCTCCGCGAGCCCCTTACCGCTGCCATCCGTGTAGAGGGCGGCGGGCTGATGGGGGTTCTCGCCGTAGCGCAGCACGGTCTTACGGGTGATGGTGGCGCCCAGGAAGTCCGGGAAGACGGAGTCGTCCGCCGCCGCGCTGTGTCCATCAGCGGCTCCGCCGCGGGCGTCCGCGAACCAGTTGGCCACCGCCACGTCGTAGGCGGCGGTGTGCTGGAACGCCTCTGCCGCCAGCCGCTTGCGCCGCTCCAGGTCGAACCCGCCCTCCGCGGCGGCCTTAAGGACGTCGCCGTACCGCTCGGGGTTGACGACCACGGCCACGGACGGGTGATTCTTGGCGGCGGCCCGCACCATGGAGGGGCCACCGATGTCGATCTGCTCGACGCACTCGTCCGGCGTGGCGCCCGAGGCGACCGTCTCGCGGAACGGATAGAGGTTCACCACGACCAGCTCGAAGGGCTCCACGCCCAGCTCCCGCAGCTGCTCACGGTGGGAGTCGAGCCGCTGGTCGGCCAGGATGCCCGCGTGGACGCGCGGATGCAGCGTCTTGACGCGGCCGTCGAGACACTCGGGGAAGCCGGTCAGCTCCTCGACCCTGGTGACCGGGACCCCGGCGGCGGCGATCTTCGCGGCCGTCGAGCCGGTCGAGACGAGCTGGACACCCGCCGTGTGCAGCCCCCGGGCCAGCTCCTCGAGACCCGTCTTGTCGTAGACGCTGACCAGCGCGCGGCGGATGGGCCGCTTGGTACCTTCGGCGGTCACGGGATCCTTACCTTTCGTCCCTCTATGCGGTAGCCGTGACGGGCCAGACGCCCCACGACCTCGACGAGCAGCGAACGCTCGACTTCCTTGATCCGCTCATGGAGAGCGGACTCGTCGTCCTCGTCCCGGACCTCGACCACGCCCTGGGCGATGATCGGGCCGGTGTCGACCCCGTCGTCGACGAAGTGGACGGTGCATCCGGTCACCTTCACACCGTGCGCGAGCGCGTCGCGCACGCCATGGGCGCCGGGAAAGCTGGGGAGCAGCGCGGGATGGGTGTTGACGCAGCGGCCGCCGAACCGGGCGAGGAACTTCTGGCCAAGGATCTTCATGAACCCGGCCGAGACGACCAGGTCCGGTTCGTGGGCGGCGGTGGCCTCCGCCAGGGCCGCGTCCCACTCGGCACGGCCGGTGTGGTCCTTGACCCGGCATACGAACGTGGGGATCCCGGCGCGCTCGGCGCGCACCAGCCCGTCGATGCCGTCGCGGTCGGCGCCCACGGCCACCACCTCGGCGCCGTAACGGGCCACGCCCTCGGCGGCGATGGCGTCGAGCAGCGCCTGGAGATTCGTACCGGAACCCGAGACGAGGACGACGAGGCGGACCGGGCGCCCGGGGCGCGCAGGGCTGGCGGGGGAAGGCGGGGAGGCCACGGCGGGGCTCTTTCTCGCGGGCGGTGCTGCCGCTTGTGTGGTCGTACAAGGTCATGGACTCAGCAATTCCGGGGAACTCTACGAAGCCGCCGACCGTCAGCAACGATACCGGCACACGAAGCGGCCCCCCGGGGACGGGGGCGGGCACGGGAGGTAGCGTCTGGACTGCGAATGCAACTGACGCCACTGACGCCGTGGGAACGACCACCGCGCCCGCGCCCCGAGCCGTACGGCACCTGCCGTACCCGCGCCGTACGGCACGGGGCCGTTCCCGCCGAAGCGTGCAGGACGACGACACAAGGGGAAGACACACTCCACATGCCGGACCGACGCCGCCACGCGGCTCATCGCCTCACTCCGCCCCCCGCCCAGGCCCGGGGGCGGCGATGACGCGCGCCCGCATGTCGCGTACGACGCCGCTGCTCCGGGAGCAGCAGTCGTCGTCCTCGTCGTCCTCGTCCTCCTCGTCCGCCCCCGGCGGGCGGAACGGGGACCAGCACGAGGACAATCCGTTCGCCCCGCCGCCCGAGGACAGGCCGGATCAGCCCTGGCAGCCCCGGCACCGGCCGGACGGCTCCGGTGGAGAGGGCGGCGAGGGCGGCGAGAACGGCGAGGGCCGCCCCGGAGCCCCGGGCGGCCAGGACGGGCCCGACGGCCAGAACGGCCAGGACGGTCAGCAGCCGCAGCAGCCCCCGGCCTGGGGCAGCCAGTGGAGCAGCCGTCAGCCGGGCCGCCAGAGCGGTGGCTTCGGCGGCGTCCCGGGCTCCAACCGCCCCTCCGGCCCCGGCGGGCAAGGCGGCCCGCGCTGGGACCCCAACGACCCGGCCCAGCGGCGCGCCCGGTACGCGCTGCTCTCGGGCATGTGGGCGTTCTTCTTCGCGCTCTTCAGCCTGCCGCAGATCGCGCTGCTGCTCGGGGTGCTGGCCCTGTACTGGGGCATCAGCTCGCTGCGGGCCAAGCCGCGCCGTGCGGCGCCGCCCCCGGCCGCGGCCGCGCCCCTGAACGCCCCGCCCCCGCCTCCGGGTGCCGCCCGGGCGCCGCTGCCCGCGCCCGGCAGCGGCCCGGCGAAGCCGCAGTCGACGGCGGCGATCAGCGGTCTGGTGACGGGCGGGCTCGCGCTCGCCATCGTCGCGGCGACGTTCAGCTTCCAGATCGTCTACAGCGACTACTACACCTGTGTGGACGACGCCCTTACGCAGACCTCGCGCCACGACTGCGAAACCTTGCTCCCCGAACAGCTCCGCCCCCTGCTGAGTACGGAGGACTGACGACGCCGAGCCCGCACGGCCGACGGCTCGCGACCGCCCGCCGACCGCCTTGCGGCTCGCGAGCGCCTTACGGCTCGCGGCTGACGTCGTCCGACGGTGGCGGGGGCTCCGCGCGCAGGGGGTTCGGAGCGGGCTGGGGCTCGGCGGCCGGCTGCGGATGTGGCTCGGGAGCGCGCTTCCGGCTCAGCGCCCAGCGGCGCGGACGGGCCGCCCCGGCCGCGTTCGGGGTGCCCGCGGGGGTCGCGAGCCCGGCCATCCTGGCCACGCCGGTTTCCCGTCCGGCCTCGCGCCCGGACTCCCGCCCCGGCTCCGCACCGGCACCAACGCCGGGGGCCGCCTTACGGTTCCGCTTGCGGTCGGCTCCCGGCGCCCCGGGGCGCAGCCACTGCCACCACGGCTCGGCCATCGCCTCGCGCACCTCGGCGGACTCCATGGGCGACACCGTGGGCAGCGCCGCCGCCCGCGCCTCCGCCTCGGCCGCGGCCCGCGCCGCATGGGCGGCCTTGGCCTCCGTACGGGCCTCCCGAGCCGCCGTACGGGCCTGTGCGCGAACCGTACGGCGCTCCGCACGCGCCGCCTTCCACTCCGGCCAGGAAGCCCTGGTGGGGACGCACAGCCGGTACCAGCGGAGCACCAGCGCGCCGGGCACCCCGATCACTCCCGTCCAGGCCAGCGTGATCACGCCGGTGCGCCACCAGCTCGGGCCGAGGTCGGCGAGGATGCCGATGCCCAGTGGTCCGCCCGAGACTCCGGCCAACAGCGCCATCGCGGCCGCGCAGCCGACCGCCGCGAGGGCGGCGAGCACAAGCGTCTCGGCCCAGCCCCAGGGCGGCCTGGGCTCGTCCTTGCCGGGCCGCCGCACCGCCGCGATGCCGATGAACCAGGCCACCGATGCCCCGGCCGCGATCCCCGTGAGCCAGACCAGCGGCCCGCCGGAGCCGTCCGTGGGCAGCGCGGCGACCAGGGGGAAGTGCGGCAGCTGGGGGTAGGAGGTGATGCCCAGCGGCGCGACCACGCTGCCGCCGCCGACCGTGAACCCGGCGCCGACCCCGTACGCGGCGCCCCAGACGATCGCGTTCGGCAGCAGCGCCAGGCTCACCAGCAGCACCGCGAACCGCCCCGACCACACATCGCTGAGGTTGAGGAACGTCATCTGCACGGCGCCCGCGTGGCTCAGCATCGACGTCGCCGTAAGGAGCGCACCGCTGCCGAGCAGGACGAGGAGGCCGCTGGTCCCGGCCCGTAGCGCGGCGGTCAGCCGACGGCGCCCGCACCAGCTGTGCGCGGCCAGGGCCGCCGCCGTCCTTACGGTCCGGTCGGCGCCGGGGAGCCGCCGCAGCCGCTCGCTCACCCGTCCGGGCAGCCGGAGCGGGAACCGTCCGTCGGCCGTCCACACGCCGACGGCGGCGATGGCCCCGGCGACGACCGGCAGATGCAGCAGCGCGCTGAGCGGATCGACATGCAGCGGCCCGGTCGAGGCGTACACCGCGGCAGCGGTGCCCACCAGCAGATAGCCGCCGGTCACCCAGGCGAAGGCGGTGCGCGGATCGAGGACGGAGTCCTCGGGCACCCACTGCCCGTCTCCCTCGTCGGACTCCGCCTGGTAGACGGCGTGCTGGGCGGCCCGGTAGAGCAGCCAGCACGGCATCACGCTCAGCAGCAGCGGGGTCAGCCCGACCGGCGCGGTGTGGCCGGAGAGCGTCTCGGTGCGCACGAGGTCGCTCCCATGGCCGAGCAGCCACAGGTCGGCGGCGACATGCAGGGCTCCGTCGGGGCTGCTCTCGGGGGACGAGGAAGTGATCCACAGCAGCAGTACGACCACGGCGAGCGTGCCGAGGCCGAGCCCCGCGGCGACCACACCGCCGAGGAACGCCTCCCTGATGGCGGAGGAGCGCCGGGGCGCTGAGCGGTCGTGTGCGGACACCGACGGGCTGCGATCGGTCGTTTGCGTCACATGACCATGCTGCCAATAACAGCCGCTTCATCCCTACATCAAGGGTTTGGTCGCCGTGTCGCGTTTAGTCCGCTTATGCGTCTTTTATAGGGTGGTGGGACGGAAGGGTTGCTTGCCGAGTTCCACCCGGGTATTCCGTCGCCCGGGAACCGGGTATCCGTCGCCCGGGAACACCGCGGGCCCGCACCACCCCAGGGTGGTGCGGGCCCGCGGCATCGAGCCGTGGCGGCGTCAGCCGGACAGCGCGGCGCGCGCCAGGCGCGCGGTCTCGGACGGGGTCTTGCCGACCTTCACGCCCGCGGCCTCAAGGGCCTCCTTCTTCGCCTGGGCGGTGCCGGAGGAACCGGAGACGATGGCGCCCGCGTGGCCCATCGTCTTGCCCTCGGGGGCGGTGAAGCCCGCCACATAGCCGACGACCGGCTTGGTGACGTTGGACTTGATGAAGTCCGCGGCCCGCTCCTCGGCGTCGCCGCCGATCTCGCCGATCATCACGATCAGGTCGGTGTCGGGGTCGGCCTCGAAGGCGGCGAGGGCGTCGATGTGGGTGGTGCCGATGATCGGGTCACCGCCGATGCCCACACAGGACGAGAAGCCGATGTCCCGCAGCTCGTACATCATCTGGTAGGTCAGCGTGCCGGACTTCGAGACCAGACCGATCCGGCCGGGCTTGGTGATGTCGGCCGGGATGATGCCCGCGTTCGACTGACCCGGCGTGATCAGACCCGGGCAGTTCGGGCCGATGATGCGCGTCTTGTTGCCCTTGTTGCCCGCGTAGGCCCAGAAGTTGGCGGTGTCGTGGACCGCGATGCCCTCGGTGATCACGACGGCGAGCGGGATCTCGGCGTCGATCGCCTCGATGACCGCGTCCTTGGTGAACTTCTCCGGGACGAAGATGACCGTGACATCGGCGCCGGTCGCGTCGATGGCCTCCTTGACGGAGCCGAAGACCGGGATCTCGGAGCCGTCGAAGTCCACCGTGGTGCCGGCCTTGCGCGGGTTCACACCGCCGACGATGTTGGTGCCCGAGGCAAGCATCCGACGGGTGTGCTTCTGCCCCTCGGACCCGGTCATCCCCTGGACGATGACCTTGCTTTCCTTGGTGAGGAAGATAGCCATGGTTTCTGGTGACCTCGTCCCTTACTTCGCAGCCAGCTCGGCGGCACGCTCGGCCGCGCCGTCCATGGTGTCCACCTGCGTGACGAGCGGGTGGTTGGCGTCGGTGAGGATCTTGCGACCCAGCTCCGCGTTATTGCCGTCGAGCCGCACGACCAGCGGCTTGCTGACGTCCTCGCCCTTGGACTTCAACAGCTCCAGGGCCTGGACGATGCCGTTGGCGACCGCGTCACAGGCGGTGATGCCACCGAAGACATTGACGAAGACCGACTTGACGTCCGGGTCGCCGAGGATGATCTCGAGACCGTTGGCCATCACCTCGGCGGAGGCGCCGCCGCCGATGTCGAGGAAGTTGGCGGGCTTCACACCGCCGTGGCCCTCGCCCGCGTAGGCGACGACGTCGAGGGTGGACATGACCAGACCCGCGCCATTGCCGATGATGCCGACCTCGCCGTCGAGCTTGACGTAGTTGAGGCCCTTGGCCTTGGCGGCCGCCTCGAGCGGGTTGGCCGCGGCCTTGTCCTCGAGCGCCTCGTGCTCCGGCTGCCGGAAGGCGGCGTTCTCGTCCAGGGAGACCTTGCCGTCCAGCGCGATGACCTTGCCGTCTTCGGTCTTGACCAGCGGGTTGACCTCGACGAGCAGCGCGTCTTCCTCGATGAAGACGACCCACAGCTTCTGCAGGACCGCGACGACCTGGTCCGCGATCTCGGCCGGGAACTTCGCCGCGGCAACGATCTCGGCGGCCTTCTCCTCGGTCACGCCCTCGATGGCGTCCACCGGGATCTTGGCCAGCGCCTCGGGGTTCTGCTCCGCGACGACCTCGATCTCCACACCGCCCTCGACGGAGGCCATGGCGAGGAAGGTCCGGTTGGTGCGGTCCAGCAGGAAGGAGACGTAGTACTCCTCCTTGATGTCCGCGGTCTGGGCGAGCATCACCTTGTGGACCGTGTGGCCCTTGATGTCCATGCCCAGGATCTGGGTCGCCTTCTCCACGGCGTCGGCCGGGTCGGAGGCCAGCTTGACGCCGCCCGCCTTACCGCGGCCGCCAACCTTGACCTGCGCCTTGACGACCGCGCGGCCGCCCAGTCGCTCGGCCACCCCGCGCGCCGCCTCAGGCGTGTCGATGACTTCACCGGCCAGCACCGGTACACCGTGCTTGGCGAAGAGGTCCCTCGCCTGGTATTCGAACAGGTCCACGCGCGTCCGTCCCTTTTCCATGGATATCGCGGTCGTTATCAGCGCGGGCGTGCCGCGGGGGCAGCGTGAGGACGCGATCTATAACGAGGGCGGCACACGTTCGCCGGGTACGCGGCATGTCCGTCTCGCAGGTTATCTCCGCGGGCCGTGCGGCCCTAAATCGCAGATCACACTGGAGCGGTGATTACGGTCACAGATCGCGACCGTTTCCATCTATCTCAGTACGAGAACCGGGCAGCCCCCTCCCCAACGAGGGCTGCCCGGTCGATGTCACTCGCCTTACGGTTTTACGGTTTCGCGGCCTGCGCGGCCTTCACGGCCTGACTGTCTGACGCCCGCCGGAGCGATCAGACGGTCGGGAGCGTGCCCGGAACGGTCGGCAGCTGGACCGGGACGGAAGGCAGGTCCGCGGGGACCTGCGGGAGGTCGGCCGGGAGCTGCGGCAGGTCGGCCGGAACGGTCGGCAGGTCAGCCGGAACCTGCGGGAGGTCCGCGGGCAGCTGCGGCAGGTCGGCCGGAACGGTCGGCAGGTCAGCCGGAACCTGCGGGAGGTCCGCGGGCAGCTGCGGCAGGTCGGCCGGGAGCACCGGGAGGGCCGGGATGTTGGCGACGTCGGTCAGGTCGGTGGGCACCGCCGGGAGCAGGCTCAGCACACCGTCCTTGGCGTGCCCCACCGTGGTCTGGGCGTTCGCGACCACGCCGGTGGCCAGCCCGTGGGCGTACGGCACGGTGGTGCCCACCACGTCCTGCGCGAACGGAACGGCGCTGGACGGCACGCTCACCACGACCGGCACCAGGCTGTCGACGGTGTCCTGGGCGGCGGGAACCACGTTGGAGGCGGTGCCCAGGGCGAAGCCCTCGGCGCTGCCGGTCACGACGTCCACGTACGGGGTGGTGCGGGCCACGGCGTCGTCGGCCAGCGCACCGGTGTCACCCACGGTCCGCTCGGCGACCGGGACGACCTTGACCACGAGGCAGTGCACGGCGGGCGGCAGCACGTCCGAGGGCACACTGTCGACGACCGGCTTGGCGGTGCCGACGACACCCTGCACCTTGGCGGTCAGCTCCTCCGGGCGGATACCGGCGCCGGAGAGGGAGGCGAGCAGGTCATTGGCCGAACCCGGGGCAGAGGGCAGCTTCGGGGTGGCGGGGAGCTCGGTGGGCAGCTGGCCGGTGACTCCGTCGACGTTGGGCAGCGAGCCGGTGGGCAGCGTGGAGGTGTCGGGCAGGGTCGGCAACGAGCCGAGGCCGGGCAGGCTGGGCACCACGCCGGGGACCTCGCCGGTGGGCAGGTCGAGGTCGGTGGTCTTCTTGACGCCCTTGACCGCCTTGTGGGCCTTCTTGACGACCTTGTCGGGCTGGCCCGCGACACCGCCGGTCAGGCCGTCGGTGGTGTGCTCGACGGACTTGGTGACATCCGAGACCCGCGGCAGGTTCTCGGCGCCGGGGACGCGGTCCCGCACCGGGGTGGTGACGCCGTCCACGGTGGAGGCGACGCCGTCCACGGTCTTCTTCGCGGTGTCGGTCACCTTGGCGGTGTCCTTGGAGACGCCGCCGGTCACACCGTCGACCGTCTTGGTCACCTTGTCCGTCGACACGGTCTTGTGCACCGTCTTGGTCACGCCGTCCACGGTGCTGGTGACACCGTCGGTGGCGGGAGCGGCCGGGTTCTCGGCGGCGGACGCGGCGGCCGAGCCGAGGGCCCAGATACCGGTGGCGGCAGCGGCTACGAGGATGGAGCGGCGAAGGTTGTTACGCATGATGGAGGAGTCCTTCGAAAGTCAAGAGGGGATTCGGACGGGCAGACCTGACCCGCCCCCGCGCGGCAGGTCTCAACAGACGGGGGTGAGGTCTGCCCTAGCCGGGGAATTCGAGGACTTCGTTGAACCGCTCGCGCGTCGGCGCCGAGCTCTCCGCGCGGACCGTACCGGGCTTCAGCCCGAAGGACGGCACGCCGGACGGCGGAAGAGCGGCCTGGGTGTTCCCGCCGCGGGAAGCGCCGCTGTCGCCGGTGTACTGGCAGGTGGCCCCGAGCGGGGAGCGCGGAAGGGGCAGCGGCGCCGGGGCGCCACCGTCCGGACCGGTGCCGAAGACCGCCGCCCGGGCGACGGGCCGGTGCCCGTCGTGGGAGACGGCAGCGCCGTGGTGTGCCGGGACGGCCTGGGCGTCGTCCGCCCCGGGCCCGATCGGCTCCGGCGCCGCGGGCGCCGCCTTGTGCACGGTCGCCGGGTCGGCCCCGGCCGCGTGGCGCTCGGCGGCCGGGCCCTGGTGCACCCCGGAGTCCTGGGTGCCCAGGCCGATCGCGTCACCGATGCCGACCTCGGGAACGTGCACCGGCAGCTCACCGCTGGTGGCGTCGCCGACCAGGTCGCCTATCGGCTTGGTGATCTTCTGCGCCTGCCGCTCGACCGGCTCCTGGACGGGCCGTACGGCTTCCCGTACGACGTCCTGAGCCTTGTGCGTGGTGCGCGCCACCACCGGCGGTGCGTGCCGCTCCACCCGCTGCCGGGCCCGCTCGACACCCGAGGGGTCGAGCAGCCGGGACACATGGGAGTGATCGGCCGACGCGCCGGTGGCCCCGCCCTGGTCACCCCGCTCGGCGGCGTGTGCGCTGCCGCCGAAGAGGAACGCCAGGGCCAGGAAGCCACCGAGGAAGAGCGCCGCCAGCAGCGCCCGCCGCGCGGCCACCGTACGCGGCAGGCGCACGGCGACAGACACAGCGGACACGACGGACACAGGCGGGGCCTTCCGTGAGTACGAGACGTACAACGGGCACGTAAGCGTGGCGATATGGCTTGTGGGCCGCACTGAGCAGGACGAAACCGCCAACCGGAGGGCCGGATTCATGTCCTGGGCGACGGAGATGATCCTTGCACGACCCACAGGGGTCGGCGCAAGCCCCGGATCACTGATGCATCTCCATGTCCGGTATCGGCAGTTGGCGCCGTTCGATGGCGGCGGCCATCACCTCCGGGAAGAGATCGGGGGTGCAGGCGAAGGCGGGCGCGCCCAGCGCGGCGAGCGCCGCCGCGTGCTCGCGGTCGTAGCTCGGCGCCCCCTCGTCGGACAGCGCGAGCAGCGTCACGAACTGCACCCCGGACGCCTTCATCCCGGCGACCTGGCCCAGCATCTCCTCGCGGATGCCGCCCTCGTAGAGGTCGCTGATGAGGACGACCACGGTGTCGGCGGGCCGGGTGATCCGCGACTGGCAGTAGGCCAGCGCGCGGTTGATGTCGGTGCCGCCGCCGAGTTGGGTGCCGAAGAGGACGTCCACCGGATCGTCGAGCTCCTCGGTCAGGTCGACCACGGAGGTGTCGAAGACGACCAGCCGGGTGGCGAGGGAGCGCATCGAGGCGAGCACGGCGCCGAAGACCGAGGCGTAGACCACGGACGCGGCCATCGACCCCGACTGGTCGACGCACAGCACCACGTCCTTCTTCACCCCGCGCGCCGCCCGCCCGTATCCGATGAGCCGGTCGGGGACGACCGTCCGGTGGTCGGGCAGGTAGTTCTTGAGGTTGGCCCGGATGGTGCGGTCCCAGTCGATGTCCCGGTGGCGCGGGCGGCTGATCCGGGCGGAGCGGTCGAGCGCTCCGGTGAGGGTGGCGCGGGTGCGGGCGGCCAGCCGCTTCTCCAGATCCTCGACGACCTTACGGACGACGGCCCGCGCGGTGTTCTTGGTGGTATCCGGCATCGCCTTGTTGAGGGACAGCAGCGTGCCCACGAGATGGACGTCCGCCTCCACGGCCTCCAGCATCTCCGGCTCCAGCAGCAGGGCGGCCAGCCCCAGCCGGTCGATGGCGTCGCGCTGCATGACCTGGACCACGGAGGTGGGGAAGTACGTACGGATGTCACCGAGCCAGCGGGCCACTTGGGGTGCGGAGCCGCCGAGCCCGCCGGAGCGCGCGCCCCCGGCGCCCTGGGACCCGCCGCTGCGCCCGGTGGCCGTGCCGCTGCCGCCCGCGCCGTCGCCGCCTCCGGAGCCGTAGAGGGCGTCGAGCGTGCGGTCCATGGCGGCATCGGCCCCGCTGAGCGAACAGCCGGTGCCGTCGGCGCCCTGGCCGCCGAGCACCAGCCGCCAGCGCCGCAGCCGCTCCTGGTCGGCCCGGGGGTGGTCACCCGTGGGGTGGGCGCCCTGGGGACTGTCGTGGCTGGCAGCGGGATCGCCGTGGGAGTCGGCGCCGCCGTGGGAGTCGGTAGCGATGTGAGGGGCGGTAGCGACGTGAGGGGCGCCGTGGGTCATCGGGCTGCCTCCATAGGGCCGTTGGCGTGCGGGGCGGGGTCGAGGCCCAGCAGCAGCCGCACCGTCGGTACGACGGCCGCCGCGCGGTCCGGGTCCAGCCCGGGGCCGAAGCCGGGTGCGGTGGGAGTGCCCTGGCCGTCGGCGCCGGTGGAACCGTCGGCCGCGGGACCCCGGCGGACCAGCTCGCCCAGGGTGCGCCGCACGCCGGTGTCATACGCGGAGAAGGTGCGCCGCAGCAGCGGCAGGACGTCGGTGAACGACTCGGCGGGAACGGAGATCAGCCAGCGGTCGACCAGCCCGAGCAGCCGCTCGTCGTGGACGAGCAGCATGCCGCCGCCCGCGCCGCCGCCGATGAACCCCTCGATCCAGGAGGCCGCTTCGGGCGGCTGGGTGCCGGGTGAGAGCGCGAGCCCCATCAGCCGGGCCGCCTCCTCCTCGGCGAGCCGTCCGTCGTCCAGCAGCAGCCGCGCGGCGCGGCCCCGGATCAGCGCGGGAGTGGCGGGCGTACCGTCCCGCCCGGCGAGGTTGCGCAGCATGGCCGCCCAGCGGGCCCGCAGCCCGTCGGCGGCGCGGGGCTCGGCTGACCGCGCCTCCGCTGTCGACATGTCCGCTGTCGACATGTCCGCTGTCCGCGTGTCTGCCATTGGCATGTCTGCCGTCGGCAGGTCGGTCTGCGGCTGCCGCGTCGTGGTCTCTGTCCCGGCCGTCTCCGTTTCCGAGAGCAGGGCGATCGCCCGGTGCACGGCCTCCATATGGCGGCGCATCTCGTCGGCACCATCGGCGTCGAGGCCGACGGAGGCGGGCGGCAGCCCGACCAGGATCCGCTCGGCCAGACCGACCGCGACCTCGCCGAGCGCGGCGGTGCCGGTGCCCCGTACGTCCCCGTAGCGCACCGAGCGCACCAGGGCGGGCAGGGCCTGGGCGAGATGGCCCACGTCCGCGTCGAGCGCGGCCCGGTCGGCGAGCGAGCGCATCACGACGGGGAGGGCCCCGGAGAGCCCGGCGAGCAGACAGCGCTCGGCCAACTCGGTCACCTCGGCGAGCCCCTTGGCGCTCCGGGCCTCGGTCTCCGCCTTGGCGGAGACCGCCGCCAGCACCGTGGTGCCCCACACCCCCGCCTCGGCGACCCGCACCGCCAGCTCCGGCTCCCACCGCAGCCGCCAGGTTTCCCTGAAGGTGCCGGTGCTGCCGCGCGAGACGGCCGGGGTGCCCCAGTCGACCCCGAGGAGCCGGAGCCGGTGCAGCAGACGGCTGCGCCCGGCATCGGTCTCCTTGCGCAGGTCCAGCTCCAACTCGCGCTCCAGCGCCTCGGGCTTGAGCCGCAGCGAGCGCTGGGTGCGCGTCAGATCGCGCTGGAGCGGCACCGCCGGAGCGGACTCGGGGACTTCGCCCAGGATGTCGCCGACCACGAGCCGGTCCCGCACGAGCGCGATCGGCACATCGGAGCCGTCGCACATCACCGCCCTTACGGCGTCGAGGGTCTCGGCGAGCCCGGCGAGCGGGCGTCCGCGCATGGCGGCCAGGGTTTCGGCGAGCCTTACGGCCTCGATGACATGGGCCGAGGAGACCGCGAAGTCCTCGTCCCGCAGCAGCCCGGCGACCTTGGTGAGCCAGCGCGCGACGGGCCGGTCCGGGACGTGGAAGAGGTGGTCGTACCAGCCGGGCGAGGTGATGCCCGCCCCGTATCCGCTGTGCCGGGCCAGCCGCCGGTGGGTCCACGGCACCCAGCTGATCTCGGTCTTGACCTTGGGCAGCCCCTTGAGGAGCTTCCGGTCGGCGGTCACGGTGGTCCGCTCCCGCAGCGCCGGTACGTGCCAGGCCCCGCAGACGACCGCGACCTCGTCCCCGAACTCCCGCCGCGCCTCGCGCAGCCGCAACCGCATATGGGCCTCGCGCACGGCGTCGTCCTCGTGCCCGCCGTGCCCGTACTCGGCGCGCAGCGCCTCCATGGCGTCCGCCACGGCCGTGAACGCCTCCGCGCCACCGGTGCCGCGGTGCTCGATGACGTCCTCCCACCAGCGCTCCGGGTCGTCGTATCCGGCCGCCTCGGAGAGAACGGCCAGCGGATCGACACGCATCCGCTCGGCGGAAACGGCAGCCGGGACGTCCGGATCGCCCGGGGCCGCCTCGTCGCCTGAGCCAGCCGGGCCGCCTGGGGCAACCGGACCGCCTGGGGCAGTTTGGTCTTCGCCTGGGGCAGTTTGGTCACCTGGGGCAGCCGGGTCCGCCGGATCGCCCGGGTCCGCCGGAGGGAACGGGCCAGGCTCGGCCGCCGGACCATTAGCGGCCGCCGCCGGACCGGACGGACCGGCGGGGGTCGAGGTACCGGCCGAACCGGGCGGACCAGCCGGAGCAGATGGACCCACCGGGGCGGGCGGGACGGATGCACCAGCCGGGACAGGCGGACCAGTCGGGGCGGGCGGGGCCGTCGGGGGCTGCTTCGCTGCCATGGCCAGCGAGTTGGCCGCCGGGAGGTCGATGAACCGCACCGGGACCTCATGGGCCAGCGCCCACTGAAGGGCCGCCCACTCCGGGGAGAACCCGGCCAGCGGCCAGAACCCGGCGCGCCCCGGGTCGTCTGCGGCGTGGGCGAGCAGCGCCACCGGCGGACGCATGTCCTTCTCGGCGGCGAGCCCCACGATCGCGTCCGCCTCCGGCGGCCCCTCGATCAGCACCACGCGCGGTGGGCACGCGTCCAGCGCCGCCCGCACCGCACGCGCCGACCCGGGCCCGTGGTGCCGCACTCCCAGCAGCAGCGGGCCGGCGGCCCGCGCCCGTGGGGTGCCGGTCATGTGGTCACCTCTCGGCACGCGCGGTAGAAGTCCTTCCAGCCGTCGCGCTCGCGGACCACGGTCTCCAGGTACTCCTGCCAGATGACGCGGTCAGCCGCCGGGTCGCGGACGACCGCGCCCAGGATGCCCGCGGCCACATCGCCCGACCTGAGCACGCCGTCGCCGAAGTGGGCGGCGAGGGCGAGGCCGCCGGTGACCACGGAGATGGCCTCGGCCGTGGACAGCGTGCCCGAGGGCGACTTGAGCTTCGTACGGCCGTCACCGGTCACGCCGTCGCGCAGCTCGCGGAAGACCGTGACCACCCGGCGGATCTCCTCGACCCCCTCTGGGAGCTCCGGGAGCTCCAGCGAGCGGCCGATCTGGGCGACGCGGCGGGAGACGATGTCCACCTCGTCCTCCGGGGTCGCGGGCAGCGGCAGCACCACCGTGTTGAAGCGACGGCGCAGGGCGCTGGAGAGCTCGTTGACCCCGCGGTCGCGGTCATTGGCGGTGGCGATCAGATTGAAGCCGCGGACCGCCTGCACCTCCTCCCCGAGCTCCGGGATCGGCAGCGTCTTCTCGGACAGGACCGTAATCAGCGTGTCCTGCACATCGGCCGGGATGCGGGTCAGCTCCTCCACACGCGCGGTCATGCCGTCCGCCATCGCGCGCATCACCGGGCTGGGCACGAGCGCGTCGCGGCTCGGGCCGTGGGCGAGGAGCTGGGCGTAGTTCCACCCGTACCGGATGGCCTCCTCGGGCGTCCCTGCGGTGCCCTGGACCAATAGCGTCGAATCACCGCTGACCGCCGCCGCGAGATGCTCCGAGACCCATGTCTTGGCGGTGCCGGGCACGCCAAGCAACAGCAGGGCGCGGTCGGTGGCGAGGGTGGTGACGGCGACCTCGACGATGCGGCGCGGGCCCACGTACTTGGGCGTGATCACGGTGCCGTCGGGCAGCGTGCCGCCGAGCAGATAGGTGGCGACCGCCCACGGCGACAGCCGCCAGCGCGCGGGACGCGGACGGTCGTCGGCCGCGGCCAGCGCGCTCAGCTCGGCGGCGAAGGCGTCCTCCGCATGCGGACGCAGCGCTTCCGCGGCTCCGGCGGCGTCTGCCGCCCCGCTCGTATCGGTGGATTCGGTTCCGGGCACAGTGACGGTCACAGCTCCCCCACGACTCGTTCTCTCGCTCCGTTTCCGGATGCGTGAACCACACTGCACCACACCACTGACAATCGGCCGCCCGTCAGCGAATGCGCAGGTCAGAGCGATTGTCAGTGGGTGCCCGTACCGTCGCAGACATGAATCCGCAGGGGGAACGCTGGACGGCGGAGCAGGTGCTGGCCCTGGCACCTGACGCCGCGTCGCGCACGGCGGGCGGCAAGCTCGCCGCGCACGGCACATGGTCGGGCGCGGGCGCGCACGGGCAGGCGGTGTGGGGGCTGTGCTCGGGCAGCGGCAGCAAGCCGTACCAGACGGTGGTCGATCTGAACGGGCCCGGTTATCGGTGCAGTTGCCCGAGCCGGAAATTCCCGTGCAAGCACGCGCTGGGTCTGCTGCTGTTGTGGACATCAGGCGAGGGGGGCGTGCCCGCGGGCGGGGAGCCGCCGGAGTGGGCCGAGCAGTGGCTCGGCGACCGGCGGGAGCGGGCCGGAAAGCTCGCCGCCGGGGCCCGGGATGGGGGCCCGGGCCCCGGCGGCGGGACGGGGGACGCCGCGGGGAAAGGGGGGAGCGGAGCCGCGGCCGATCCTGAGGCGGCGCGCCGCCGCGCCGAGCGGCGGGCCGAGCGGATCGCCGCGGGCGCCACGGAGTTGGAGCGGCGGCTCGCCGATCTGCTCCGCGACGGCCTGGCCTCCGCCGACCGCGCCGGGTACGGGGCGTGGGACGAGACGGCCGCGCGGATGATCGACGCCCAGGCGCCGGGTCTGGAGGCGCGGGTGCGTGAGCTGGCGGCGATTCCGTCGTCCGGTCCGGGGTGGCCCGCCAGGCTGCTGGAGGAGTGCGCGCTGGCCCACCTGCTCAACCAGGGCTTTCTTCAGCTGGACCGGCTCCCGGAGCAGCTGGCCGCCACCACGCGCACCCGCGTGGGCCTCACGACGCCGGTGGCCGAGCTGCTGGCCACGGAGGAGGCGATCCGGGACCGCTGGCTGGTCCTGGGCCGCCAGGACGGCACGGACGGCAGGCTGACCACGCGCCGGATCTGGCTGCGGGGCGAGCGTACGCACCGTATGGCGCTGCTGCTCTCGTTCAGTACCCCCGGCCAGTCGCCCGAGCTCGCGCTGCCCACCGGCCTGGTGCTCGACGCGGACCTCGCGTATTACCCGGCGGCCCGGCCGCTGCGCGCCACGATCGGCGCCCGGCACGGGGAGGCGGCGGGGGCCGCGCCTCCCCCGGCGCCTCCGGCCGCTGAGGGGTGCGAGGGGTCCGGGGTCCCCGAGGGGTGCGATGTAGAGACCGCGCTGGCGGCCTACGGAGCGGCGCTCGGGGAGGATCCATGGCTGGACGGCTGGCCGGTGGTGCTCGCCGATGTGGTGCCGGTCCCGGGGGACGACGGATGGCAGCTGGCGGATGGGCGGAGCGGTTCGGCCCTGCCCGTCGATCCGCGCTGCGCGGGGCGCACCGATCTATGGCGGCTGATGGCGATATCCGGCGGTGGCCCGGTCACCGTCTTCGGTGAGTGCGGCCACCGCGGCTTCTCCCCCATCACCACCTGGGACCCGACCCCCGTTTCGCTCATCGGCACGGCAGCGCAGGGAGGCACCCGTTGACCAGTACGACGCCCGTCGCGTCCGCCACGTCTAGCGCGTCCAGCGCGCCCACCACGGCCAAGGCGACCACAGCGCACACCGCAGCCAGCGCGCCCAGCGCGTCCGCCACATCCAGTGTGTCCAGCGCGTCTTGGGACGATCTTGTTGCGGCCGCGCTGCTCGGCACGGAGCGGCGCACCCCGCCCGTCGCGCCGCGCCCCGGACAGGACACGCCGTCCGCCCTGCTGGACGCCGCCGCGCTCAGCACGGTGCGGCGGCGGGCCGGACTGCGGCCCGCACCCGCCCGGCCGGGGCCGGACCGTGCGCCCGAGGATCCGCGACCGGCGCTGCCCATGGCCGCCCACAGCAGGCTGGCGCTGCTGCTCGCCGACCGTTCGGCGCCGGGGCGCGGCGGTTCGCGCTCCGCGCCCGATCTCGCCGAGCTGCTGCCGCAGTGGCTCGCGCTGGCCAATCACCACGGCTATCGCGTGCCCGACGCGCTGCTTCCCGCGCTGCTCGACGCGGCCCGCGCCCGCACTGATCTACGGGCCGAGGCGCTGACGCTCGGCGGGCCGCGTGCGCTGTGGCTGGCCCTGCTCAACCCGGACTGGAAGTTCGCGCTGCGGGGCGCGGCGGGCCGGGCGTCCGCATCGCTTCCGGAGCCGCCCGAGGCCACCGCCCCACCGGACGAGGAACAGCGGCTGTGGGAGGAGGGGTTGTTCGCCGAGCGGGTGTCGCTGCTGGCGGCGGCCCGCCACCGCGACCCGGCGGCGGGGCTGGCGCTGCTCGGCGGCACGTGGTCGACCGAGCGGGCCGAGGACCGGCTGATGTTCCTGGACTCGCTGCGCGACGATCTCTCCCCGTCCGATGAGCCGTTCCTCGAACAGGCGCTGTCCGACCGCAGCCGGAACGTCCGGGCGACCGCCGCCGAACTGCTCTCCGCCCTGCCCGGCTCGGCGCTCGCCGCGCGCATGGCCGAACGGACACGGAGCTGTGTGTCGCTGACCACGGATGGGCCGACCGCCGAGGGGCCGACGGACGATGGGGCGACGGACGGCGGGAGGACCACCGACGGGCTGGTCTCCGACGAACGGACCGCCGCCGTACGGACACCCCGGATAGCCGTCCGCCCGCCGGACGAGTGCGACAGCGGAATGCAGCGCGACGGCATCGTGCCCAAGCCTCCCTCCGGCCGGGGGGAACGGTCCTGGTGGCTGGGCCAGTTGGTGGAGGCGACCCCGCTGGACCGCTGGACCGAGTGGTTCGGCGGACGCGGGCCCGCCGTGATCGTGGCGCTGCCCGTCGCGGACGGCTGGCAGGCGGATCTGCACGCGGCCTTGTGCCGGGCCGCGGTGCGGCAGCGCAGCGCCGAGTGGTGCCGCGCGCTGCTCGGCACTCCGGCGGTCGCACCGGTCACCGCCGGGGATGCGGCCCCCGCCGCCTGGCGCGACCCGGCGAAGCTGCTCGCCGCGCTGCCCTCGCGGGAACGGGCGGAGTGGGTCGCCGAGTTCATCGCGTCCCATGGCCTGTCCGACGCCTTCCGGCTGCTCGGGGTGTGCGCGGTGCCCTGGGCCGAGCCGCTGGGCCGGGCCGTCGTCGACGCCCTGGACATCGCCCGCGACGCGGGCAGCTACCCCTGGAGCTTCAGCGGAATCATGGGCCTGGCCGAGCGCTGCCTGGACCCGGCCCAGGCGGACCGCCTCGAAGCGCTGACGGCTATACCGGACGAGAGAGAGGGAGCGGCCCCGGGAGCCGGGGGCTATTGGGCGGAGGCGTTCCAACGCCTGGTGGGCACGCTCCGGCTGCGAGAAGCGATGCGGGCAGAGCTCGACCCGACCTGACGTGGTCCGCCTCCGGTTGCCTCGCCGCGCCGCCTCCGGCTGCCCCGGACCGTCACCCAGCAGATGGTGGGGCGCCCTGGCCTCAGGCCCCCGTGCCCCGGCTCCGGGACCGGTCGCACTCCGGAATCCGGTCATGTCAGGGGCCCCGAGGGCTCAGGCCTGGCTCTGTCCCCCCCCGGGGGGAGTGATTTCGATCGCCCCCAAGGCAGGAGCAGCCCGACAGACCCCGAGACGAGAGCGGTCAGACGGACACCGGAGCGAGAGGCAGCACGATGGGCCCTGGGCGCGAGGCAGCGCGACAAGCCCCGGAACGAAAGCAGCGCCACAGGCCCCAGGGTGGAGGCAGCGCGACAAGCCCCAGGGCGGAGGCGGTGGGGTGGGTCAGGCGGCTACTGGGCGGACGTTTTTACGGACCCAGTCGACGATGGCCGTCGTGGTCGCGCCCGGGGTGAAGATCTCGGCGACGCCCTGCTCCTTGAGCGGGGGGATGTCCGCCTCGGGGATGATCCCGCCGCCGAAGACCTTGATGTCCTCCGCGTCGCGCTCCCGCAGCAGCTCCAGCACCTTGGCGAACAGGGTCATATGGGCACCGGACAGGATGGACAGCCCGATCGCGTCGGCATCCTCCTGGATCGCGGTGTCGACGATCTGCTCGGGGGTCTGGTGGAGCCCGGTGTAGATGACTTCCATGCCCGCGTCGCGCAGTGCCCGCGCGATCACCTTCGCACCGCGGTCATGGCCGTCCAGCCCCGGCTTGGCCACCACCACACGGATCGGACCGGTCACACCCATCGCAGCCTCCAAGCCGTCGCACCCTCGCCCACATCGATGTGAACGAACGTTATCCCCAGCATCCCCTACCCGGCAGTTTCGCGGCGCGCAGCGAGGGGGAAATCACACGTGGGACACGTTCACTGAAGGCCGCACCCGTACCCGCATCCGCATCCGCGCACAGCCGCGCATCGCACACCGCGCATCACGCATGACACATCACGCATCCGCCGCGCGGATGCCGCATGCGCTCGGGTCGACCACATCAGGGGAGCCGCAGCGGGGACCGTCGCACCGCGCAGCGCCGCCGCGGGCCGCATGGCGCCGCGGTGCGACGGGCGGTCCTGCGCCATCACGACCAAAGCGAACGGCTGCCCATGAGGACATTCGGGGGGAGCCTCCAGCCGCCTCTCGTGCGCCGCATCGCGGGAGGTCGGCCGTCATGGGCCTCATATACAGCCAGACCAGCCAGGACAGTCAGAACGTCCACAACACCCGGCACCTCCGGGCCATCGCCCTCGACCTGGCGCTGCTCGCCGGGCATCTGCTGCTCTACCCGACCGGGCTCCGCCAGGAGCGCCCACCGGGCGCGGCGCCATGCCTCCCGACGGAGGCGTACGGCCCGGCCCATCGGCCCGTTCTGCTACTCCACGGCTTCATCGACAACCGGTCCGTCTTCCTCCCCCTTCGCCGCTCGCTCGGCCGCCACGGCCGTCAGCACATCGAGGCGCTCAACTACTCGCCACTGCTGTGCGACCTCCGCACCGCCGCCGCGCTACTCGGCCGCCATGTCGAAGAGGTCTGCGCCCGTACCGGCCATGACCAAGTGGATGTCATCGGGCACAACCTGGGCGGTCTGATCGCCCGTTACTACGTCCAGCGTCTCGGCGGGGACGCCCGCGTCCACACCTTGGTGACGCTCGGCACCCCGCACAGCGGCACGCGCATCGCGCCCCTGTTGTCCGCACATCCACTCGCGCGTCAGATGTGCCCGGACTCCCCGGTGATAACGGAGTTGCGGCGGCCTGCCCCCGATTGCGGTACGCGATTCATCGCTTTCTGGAGCGATGTGGATCAGTTGATGATCCCGAAGGAGACGGCCCGAATGGACCATCCGGATGTGATCTCCCACAACATCCGCGTCAACGGATTCGGACATCTCGCCCTGGCGGTGCATTTCTCCGTGGCCGCCCAAGTCCACGAGGCGCTGGACGCCGCCGTCGAGGCTCCAACAGACGTCCCCAACGCGGTTCCCGACGGTTCAGAAGCCTCGGAATTGCCGAACGTCAATCGAACATCCGGCCAAGGAAGCACGTACAGTCAGCCGAAAGACGACCAAATGCCCTTTGTTGAGATGCCCAAAACTCACGGAAGATTGTCGCTGCCGCGTACCGCCGGGTACAGTCGCCGCTAATTCTCCTGCAGCCGAGGCGAAAGAGAAGTGGTGGTGAACGACCGTCACCCGTCGGGGGCCCCTCCGACCGTCCCCGCTCCCGACGCCTCGTATCCGTACGACGCGGCTTACGGTCAGCGGCAGGACACAGCGCACGGCTACGTCGGGTACGACGGCTACGACGGGTACTCCACCGGCCACTTCGCCCATCTGGCCACCGCCTACGGGGACGGCGATCCGCTCTACGGCGACAGCGACCCGCTCTTCGGCGCGCTGCCGGGCGCGTACGACGCCGGGCAGGCCGCCTACACCGGTCAGTACGACGCCTCGCAGTGGGCCGCGGTCGACCAGCACCAGCAGACCGGGGCGTACGCCACCGGCCACTACGACCTGGGCCACGACACGGGTCACCACGACACCGGCCACTACGACACGGCCCATTACGACTCCGGCGCCTACGACACCACCGCGATGTGGGCCGCCTCCGGCTATCACCTGCCGACCGGTATCCCCACCCAGCAGGACGCCGAAACCGGGGCCCAGTGGGACATCGGCGCCTGGGACACGGGCGCCACCGGCCACACCGAGCTGCCGGATCAGTGGGACCACGGGATGGGGTACGAGGCCGAGGCGTACACCTCGGGCGTGGACACCGGTCAGACCCAGGTCTGGGACACCTCCGTCTACGGGACCGTGCACGAGGCCCAGTACGACCACTCGGGGCTGAGTCATCCGGGGTTCGACCAGCAAGGGTTTAACCAGCAGGGGTTTGACCAGCAGGGGGTCGACCACCACTCCGGCTTCAATCAAGCAGGGCTCGACCAGCCGGAGCACGACCCCAACGCCTATGACCAGACCGCCGCGTTCGAGCAGGCCGTCATCCCTCAGCAGCCCGGGGCGTTCGAGCACACCGCGGTCTTCGAGCCGGTCGGCGAGCCCGAGCAGTCCTACGAACCTGACCAGTCGTATGAGCCCGAGCAGTCCTACGACGCCGACCAGTCGTATCACCCCGCCCCCGAAGCGGAACCTGAACCCGAGGCGGCGGTCATGCGGGAATCCGCCCCCTCCCCTCGCCGGGAGGTGAGCCGCGGCCGCCGCCGTCCCCCCTCGTCCCGCCCCAAGCGCTCCGCGCTCCTCACCGTCGCCGTCCCCTCCGTCTGCGCCCTGGGCGTGACCGCCGTGGCCGCCGCCTCGGTCAGTGGTGTGGGGAGCGACAAGAAGGACGAGTCCACCACGCAGGCCGCCCCCGAGAACGGGGGCGCCCCCGTGAAGCCCTCCGTCGCCAACAGCAAACTGGACTCCCAGCTCGCCGGGGTCCGGGAGGGCGCCGACGACTTCCGCGACCGCACCAGCCGCGCCCAGGAGCGGATCGACCTCCAGGCGCGCCAGGCCGCCGAGAAGAAGCGGAAGGAGGCCGAGGCGGCGCGGAAGGAGGCGCTGCGCCCGAAGTTCGCGGTGCCCGTCTCCCAGCACGGCCTGAGCGCCATGTTCGGCCAGGCCGGTATCAACTGGATGTCGGTGCACACCGGCATCGACTTCCCGGTGAGCTACGGGACACCCGTGATGGCCGCCACCGATGGCACCGTAAGGACGCAGTGGAACGATGCCTACGGCAATATGGTCATTCTGACCAGCCCGGACGGCACCGAGACCTGGTACTGCCACCTCAGCAGCGCCAAGATCCGCTCCGGGACCGTCAAGGCCGGGGACACCATCGCGTACTCCGGGAGCTCCGGTAACTCCACCGGCCCGCATCTGCACTTCGAGGTCCACCCCGGCGGCGGCTCGGCCATCGACCCGCTGCCCTGGCTGCGCGGCAAGGGCCTCGACCCGACCTGACCCGACCCGGGGCCACCGCCGCGGCGCGCCACCGGCACGCCGCGCGCCGCCTTTACGGCCTATCCCCCCGCTACAGCTTCTCCACCGGTGCGTACCGCAGCAGCAGCCGCTTCGGCTTCTCGCCGCCGAAGTCGATCGTCGCCTCCGCGTTGTCCCCGCTGCCCTTGACCGCCACCACCGTGCCGAGCCCGAACGAGTCATGGGTGACCCGGTCGCCGATGGTCAGGGCGACCACCGGGCGCTCCTTGGCCCGCCGGGTGGCGAACCCGCCGCCCCCGGTGCGCGAACGCGACGTCGAAGGACCGGACGACAGCCCCGACGGCGGGGTCGAGGCGATACCGCCCATGGACGCCGACGGGGTGGCGGGCCCGGTGCGCCGCCACCGCACATACTGGTCCGGGATCTCCTCCAGGAAGCGGGACGGCGGGTTGTACGCGGGCTGTCCCCAGGCGCTGCGCATCGTCGAGCGGGTCAGATAGAGCCGCTCGCGGGCCCGGGTGATCCCGACGTAGGCCAGCCGCCGCTCCTCCTCAAGCTCCTTGGTCTGGCCGAGGGCCCGCATATGCGGGAAGACGCCGTCCTCCATGCCGCTGAGGAAGACGACCGGGAACTCCAGGCCCTTCGCGGTGTGCAGGGTCATCAGCGTGATCACGCCGGAGCCGTCGGTGTCCTCGTCGGGGATCTGGTCGGAGTCGGCGACGAGCGCGACCTGTTCCAGGAAGTCGGCGAGGGTGCCGGGGTTCTCCTCGCCGCGGTCCTGCTCGAACTCCAGGGCCACGGCGGCGAGCTCCTGGAGGTTCTCGATCCGGGTCTCGTCCTGCGGATCGGTGGACGCCTGGAGCTCGGCCAGATAGCCGGTGCGCTCCAGCACCGCCTCCAGGACGGTGGCCGGGCCCGCCCCGGACTCCACGATGGTGTGCAGCTCCTCCATGAGCGCGTTGAACCGCTTGACGGCGTTGGCCGAGCGGGCCGCCATGCCGTACGCCTCGTCGACCCGGCGCAGCGCCTGCGGGAAGGTGATCTTCTCGCGCAGCGACAGCGCGTCGATCATGGCCTCCGCGCGCTCCCCGATGCCGCGCTTGGGCACGTTGAGGATCCGGCGGAGCGGGACGGAGTCCTCGGGGTTGGCCAGCACCCGCAGATACGCGAGGACGTCCCGGACCTCCTTGCGCTCGTAGAAGCGCACACCGCCGACGACCTTGTACGGCAGCCCGACGCGGATGAAGACCTCTTCGAAGACACGGGACTGGGCGTTGGTGCGGTAGAAGACCGCCACGTCCCCGGCCTTGGCGTCGCCCGCGTCCGTCAGCCGGTCGATCTCCTCGGCGACGAACTGGGCCTCGTCGTGCTCGGTGTCGGCCACATAGCCGGTGATCTCGGATCCGGCGCCGGCGTCCGTCCACAGGTTCTTCGGGCGGCGGTTCTCATTGCGCTCGATGACCGCGTTGGCCGCGCTCAGGATGGTCTGGGTGGAGCGGTAGTTCCGCTCGAGGAGGATCGTCCGCGCGGTGGGGTAGTCCTCCTCGAACTGGAGGATGTTACGGATCGTGGCGCCGCGGAAGGCGTAGATCGACTGGTCGGCGTCGCCCACCACGCACAGCTCGGCGGCCGTGGTCTCCTCGGTGTCGGTGCCCACCAGCTCGCGCACGAGTGTGTACTGCGCGTGGTTGGTGTCCTGGTACTCGTCCACCAGGACGTGCCGGAAGCGGCGGCGGTAGTGCTCGGCGACGTCCGGGAACGCCTGGAGCAGATTGACCGTGGTCATGATGATGTCGTCGAAGTCCAGCGCATTGGCCTCGCGCAGCCGCGCCTGGTACATCACATACGCCTCGGCCAGCGTCTTCTCGAAGCCGTCCGCCGCCTGCCCCGCGAAGGTCTCCTGGTCGATCAGCTCGTTCTTCAGGTTGGAGATCTTGGCGCTGAAGGACTTCGGCGGGAACCGCTTGGGGTCGAGATCCAGATCCCGGCAGACCAGCGACATCAGCCGCTTGGAGTCGGCCGCGTCATAGATCGAGAACGACGAGGTGAAGCCCAGCTTCTTCGACTCCCGGCGCAGGATGCGGACACAGGCGCTGTGGAAGGTGGACACCCACATGGCGTTGGCCCGCGGGCCGACGAGCTCTTCGACGCGCTCCTTCATCTCGCCCGCCGCCTTGTTGGTGAAGGTGATGGCGAGGATCTGGCCGGGGTGGGTGCCACGGGCGCCGAGCAGATAGGCGATGCGGTGGGTGAGCACCCGGGTCTTGCCGGAGCCGGCGCCCGCGACGATCAGCAGCGGCGAGCCGGTGTGCTCCACGGCGGCCCTCTGCTGCTCGTTCAACCCCTCGAGCAGGGCGGACGGGTCCACGGCGGGCCGGGCCGCGCCGTCCCGGTAGTGGGCCTCCCGGGGCACGGGCGCGTCGAAATCGCCGCTGAAGAGGTGGTGCGGCACGTCCTCGGCGCCCCCGTGGCCGGGGTGCGCCGATTCCTCGGGCGGCGGTGGCCGCTCCTCGTCCGAGGGAGGCCCGAGGTCCGCCAGGAAGCTGTCGTCAAAGAGGCTGCTCATCGCTCCCCGAGTCTAGGCCGCCCCACTGACAGCCGGGGTCCGATGACGGCCAAGCGCCCAACATCACGAAATGGTTTCTGACAAAACGGTCACCAGTCTTCACAGGAGCCCCACGTGTTGGCTACCGTCCTGCGTCAGGCGGCCCGGAAGATCCGTCGGCGAACCACGTCGGCACGGGCGGCCTCCGCCGAGTCCAGTACGCCGTGAGGCGCCCGGAGCCGGGGACCCACCCTCCTGGCCCCCCTGGGGGTGGAGGGGCCCTCGCAACACCGGGGTGAATCGGCCCGACCGATGTGGTGCGCCAGTGCCGCCCGGACACGGCCGTAGGGCAACCTTCCGAAACGCCCGAACCCGACAGCTAACCCGGTAGGCGGTCCACGGAAGGAGTCGCCTCCCTTGGCGTCGCACCGCAAGCCGCGGAGCCGAATACCCGCCCCGCTCACCGGTCACAGCCGCCGTACGGCCGTCGGGTTCACCACGGCCGCCCTCGCGTCCGTCACCCTGCTCTCCCAGTCGGCCAACGCCGCGCCCGCCGATCCCAAGCCGGCCGCCCAGTCGATCGAGAAGGTGAAGGAGAAGGTCGACACCCTCTACCACCAGGCGGAGACCGCCACCCAGCGCTACAACGCCGCCAAGGAGCGCACCGAACAGCAGCGGGGCAAGGTCGACAAGCTGCTGGACTCCGTCGCCCAGCGCACCGAGAAGCTGAACGAGGCGCGGCGCACGCTCGGCACCTACGCCGCGGCCCAGTACCGCGACGGCGGGATGGCCCGCTCCGCCGCGACCCTGCTGTTCTCCAACGATCCGCAGGACGTCTTCGACCAGTCGCATCTGATGGACCGGATGACCGGCCGGCAGAAGCAGGCCGTGGACGACTTCCAGACCCAGCGGACGAAGGCCGCCAAGGAGCGCGGTAAGGCCGCCGAGAGCCTCGCCTCGCTGACCGCGTCGCAGAAGCAGCTGAAGGTGCAGAAGAAGACCGTCCAGGACAAGCTGACCGAGGCACGGCGGCTGCTGGCGAATCTGACCGCCAAGGAGAAGGCCCGGCTGGCGGCGATCGAGAAGAAGAAGGCGGAGGAGGCCCGCCGTAAGGCCGCCGCGCTGGCCGAGAAGCAGCGGCAGGAGGCGGCCGCGCGCAAGAAGCAGCAGGAGCAGAACGGAGACAGCGGCTCCGGCTCGACGGCGCCCTCTGCCCCGGCCAATAGCTCCAAGGCGGCCCAGGCCATCGCCTTCGCCAAGGCGCAGCTGGGCAAGCCGTACGTCTGGGGTGCGACCGGGCCCAGCTCCTTCGACTGCTCGGGGCTGACACAGGCGGCCTGGAAGTCCGCCGGGATCTCGCTGCCGCGCACCACCTGGGACCAGGTGAAGGCCGGTACGCGGGTCTCGACGTCGCAACTCCAGCCGGGCGATCTCGTCTTCTTCTACGACGACATCAGCCATGTCGGCCTCTACATCGGCGACGGGATGATGATCCACGCGCCCAAGCCGGGCGATGTGGTGAAGAAGGCGCCGATCACGGAGATGCCGATCTACGGGAGCGTGCGGCCCTCGTAAGCGCCCGCTCCCTGGTCTTGACGCGCCGCTGCCCCGGGCTGGGCCCGGGGCAGCGGCGCGTCAGTGGCTCAGCGGCTCACGTGCCGGGCTTGCGCCCGTAGACGTACACGTCGTCGCCGTTCTTCAGCAGGCTCCAGTACTTCTTGGCCTCGCCCTTGCGCATGTTGACGCAGCCGTGGGAGCCGGGCGGGGACCATACGCTGCCAGCGATCGAATGAAACGCCTGGCCGCCGTCGAAGAACTGGCTGTAGGGCATGGCGACCTTGTAGAGCGTCGACCAGTGGTTGATGTTCCGCCAGTAGATCTTCTTCAGCCCGGTGCGGGTCTCGAAGCCGTCCCGCCCTGACCGCACCGGCACCGGTCCGTAGACCAGCCGGGAGCCGTCCTGGACCCAGCTCAGCTGCCGGGTGAGGTCCACGCAGGCGATACGGCCCTTGTTGGTCGGGCACTTCTTCGCCGCGTTCGGGTTGTGCCCGGCGGCCTTCTGGGCGCCGATGAGGCTCATCACGCCGGAGGTGATCGGGCCCGCGTAGCCGATCGTCGGACTGATGCCGTGGTCGATCTGGAACTTCTGGATCGCCAGACAGTCCGCCCGCGACTGCCGCCCGTCCACGGGACGGCCAAGGAACCGCTCGGCCTGCCTCTGGTACGGCCCCGTGGTGGTCGTGCACGACGACGCGGCCATCCGCACCGGTGTCACCGCTCCGGCCGACCGGCCCAGCGGCCGCGCCTGGGCCTGTGCCGGGCCGGCGACGGCGACCGCGAGCGGCACCGCCATCCCCGCCAGCCCCAGCGCGACGCCCACGCGCCGCCCATGACTTCTGACTGCCCCCACTACCCCCATTGGCCACTCCTCTCGACTGCCTCGCTCTTCACTAAGACAGCTCGCGAGTGCAAACGGTTGCCTCGGGATTGTGTCGCGATTGTCTTGGGATTACCCCCAGAACATTCGTTCGTCAGGTCCACAGCACGGCGATGAAGATGTTTGCCGTTGTCAAGGCACCCACCGCGCCGAAGGCGGCCGACTCTACCTTCTCCTCATCGCGCTTCACATAGACCAGGCCGAGGATCACGACCAATAGCGCCAGCTTTACACCGATTTTGACGTTATTGACGCTGTTGTCGTCCGCCTGGTTGAGCCCGACCAGCGCCACACCGGTCACCAGCATGGTCAGCGCACCGTGCAGCATCGCCGGGGTCATCCGGGCCTCGCCCGCGCGCGCGGCCTTGAGCTGCGAGAAGAAGCCACCGAGCAGCGCGCCGATGCCGACGATGTGGAGGCCGACGAACACATGAATGAGTACGTCCATGGCTCCGGAGACTAGCCGCGCGCATATCATCGCCCGGCACTCGGGTGGGCGCCTATCGCCGCTTCGATCACGGCCGCCCCACACTCCCGACCACCCCACTCGCCGGGCGATCAGCAGCCGTCATGGGCTCGACCAAAACCGTGCACTCCCGTTCATTCCCCCGCATGACCCCCGCTTTCCGGCCTAGCTTCCTCCTTCAGGTGGCAGTCCGCCTCCCGTCAACCGAGGGTCCCCGCCTCATGGCGGACTGCCATCGAATGTTCCGCATTGCCCACACTGGATTGCCCAAGAAAGACCAGGTGAACAGCCGCAGTGGCGTCGCACAGGAAGCCCAAGCAGCGCTCGCTCACCAGCAGCACCGCCCGCGGCACCGCCCGCGCGGCCGCGCTCCTCGCCCTCACCGGCGCCGGGTCCGCCACCCTCCTCGACGGCACCGGGCACGCCGAGAACCGCCTCAGCCCCGCTCAGGTGAAGGCGAGGGTCGATGAGTACCAGCGGGCGGCCGAGGAGGCCACCGAGCAGTACAACGGCGCGCGGGAGAAGGCCGACAAGACCCGCCGGACGCTGGAGGCGCTGCGCGACCAGGCCGCCCGCCGCGCCGCCAGGCTCAACACCGCGCGCAACGCCCTCGGGGCCTTCGCCACCGCCCAGTACCGCTCGGGGACGATCGCCCCGGCCCTCCAACTCGCCCTGTCCTCCTCCCCCGACCAGTACCTGCGGCGCGCCTCGCTCGCCGAGCGCGCGGGGAGCCGCCAGGCCGCCCTGATCGCCGCGATCGGCCGTCAGGACCGGAAATTACGCCAGGTCCGCGGCGAGGCAGCCGACCGCCTCGCCGCTCTGCGCACCTCCCAGACGACGGCCGCCCACCACAAGCGGACCGTCCAGGAGAAGCTCGCCGCCGCCGACCGCCTCCTCGACCGGCTGACCCTCGAGCAGCGGCAGCGCCTGCTGGCAGCACGGGACGGCGACAAGGCCACCGGCTCCGTCCCCGCCACGGGCCGCGCCGCCCGAGCCGTCTCCTACGCGTACGCGGCCCTCGGCAAGCCGTACGTATGGGGCGCCACCGGTCCCCACGGCTACGACTGCTCGGGGCTCACCCAGGCCGCCTGGCGCGCCGCCGGGGTCGCCCTGCCCCGCACCACCTACACCCAGATCAACGCCGGACGGCGCGTCACCCGCGACCAACTGGCCCCCGGCGACCTGGTCTTCTTCTACTCCGGCATCAGCCATGTCGGCCTCTACATCGGCGGCGGCCGCATGATCCACGCCCCGCGTCCCGGGGCCCCGGTCCGGATGGCCGCCGTGGGGGACATGCCCTTCGCGGGGGCGGCCCGCCCGGCGTAGCGGTCCCCAGGCCGAGGTCACCTCAGCCGGGGAACCTCAAGCCGGGGAACCTCAACCTGGGACCTCAACCTGGGGGACCTTGACCTGGGGACCTCGACCTGGGGCCTCGGGGGCAGACTGGCCGCATGTCACACGATGCCGACGTCCGCGCCCACCCCTCCGTCGTGCTGTCGGGGTACGGCCCGGTGGGGCGGGCCTACGCCGAGCGGCTGATCGGCGGCGCGCTGCCGCTCCGGCTCGCCGCCGTGCGCACCAGCGCGGCGGAGGGGCTGCCGCCGGAGCCGCGCAGCGGCTGGGGCCCGCTGCCGTCGCTCGCCGAGACCCTGGAGCGTACGGGGGCGGTGGTGCTGGCCCAGGCCGTGCCGTCGTCCCCTGCGGTGCGCGAACAGGCCGCCGCCGACGCGCTGTCGGCCCTGCGGCGAGGCGTCCATGTGGTGACCGCCGCCAAGAGCCATCTGCTCAGCCACTGGGGCGAGTTGGAGCGGGCGGCGGCCGAGGGCGGCAGCCGCGTCCGGATCTCGGGCGCCACCGGAGCCGCCCTCCCCACGGCCGACCTCGCGCGGATCGGCGTACGGGGCCTCGGCTGCCGTACGCTGCGCGCCTGCCCGAATGGCACCGCCACCTTCGTCCTGGACCGGCTGGCGGACGGCGACGCGCTGCCCGGCGCGGTCGCGGAGGCTCAGCGGCGCGGTATCGCCGAGGCCGACCCGGCGGCCGACCTCTCCGGGGCCGACGCGGCCGTGAAGGTGCGGCTGTTGGCGGCTCTGCTGTGGGGATGGGACGCGACGGCCGTAAGGACGGAGGCGGGACCGGGGATCGACGCCGGGACGGCGGAGGCGGCCCGTACGGCTGCCGCGCGGGGCCGCCGTCTGCGGTCGGTCGCGACCGCGACCGCAGATGAACCGCTCGTCGTCCGCGTCGCGTTGGAGGAGACGGGACCGGGCGACCCCCTGTACGCCCTCAGGGGCCCCGAGAAGGCCGCCGTCTACGGCTGCCCCGACGCGGGCGACATCACGGTCAGCGGCGGCCGCTCCAGCCCCCTGGGCGCGGCGCTCGCGATGGTCAAGGACACGCTGGATGTGACGGTTCCCGCGGGTTCCGGGTTCGCCTGAGCGGCGATCTGTCGGCGGGGTGCGGGAGGTGACGTCGCACTGTCGGCGGAGTGCGGGGCGTGACGGCGCTCTGTCGGCGGGGCGTCGGTGGCGACCGTAAGGCTGATACGCGTTCAGCGTGAGCCCCATTGGGGCCCCGCCCCGCCCCGACGAACGCGAGGAGCCCCTACATGCCTTCCGCAGCTCCGGCCGAATCCCCGTCCGAGCGATGGGATGTCCACGGCCTGCCACGGGCCGGAGGAAAGACCTTTCTGGTGACCGGAGGCAACGCGGGGATCGGGTACTTCGTCGCCGAACAGCTCGCCGGTACGGGAGCCAGCGTCGTCCTCGGCAGCCGGGACCCGGGCAGGGCGAGCGCCGCCGTGGCCTCGATCCGCTCCCGGGTCCCCGGCGCCCGGGTGCGTCATGTCCGGCTGGACCTCGCCGATCTCGCCTCGCTCAAAGACTCCGCGGAAGCGCTGGGATCGGACCGTCTGGACGCCGTGGTCCACAACGCCGGGGTGAAGTTCGACCGGCCAACCCGCCAGGAGACCGGGGACGGCCATGAGGCGATGTTCGGCGTCAACCACCTGGGGCACTTCGCGCTGACCCACTGGCTGGCACCGCTGCTCACGGCCGCCCCCGAGGGCCGCGTCATCACCACGGGCAGTTTCGCGGCCACCTCCGAGCGACTGGACCTGGACGACCTTGAGAGCACCCGGGACTACGAGCCCGAGCGCACCTATGGGCGCTCGAAACTGGCCCAGATGCTCTTCGGTTTCGAACTCGACCGACGGCTGAAGGCGGTCGGCAGCACGGTGCGGAGCGTGGTCACCCATCCCGGCGGCGCGCTCGACTCCCTCACCCCCTCCCGCCCGCCCCTGCGCGTCCGCACCCCCGGCACACGGCTGCGGGGTCTGCCCGCCGGGATCCTGCTCCAGGGGAAGGACGCGGGCGCCTGGTCCGCCGTACGAGCGGTACTCGACCCGTCCATCAGCGGCGGCGAACTGTGGGCCCCCGCCACTTCGCCCTCCGCGGCGCCCCACGCCGCCGCCCGGTCCGAGGTCACCTGGCCGACCCGGAGGTCGCGGCCCGCCTGTGGTCGGCGAGCCGCGACCTGACGGGGCTCGACCCACGGTTCGGCCCGGTGTGAGCCAAGGCGATGTGTCCGGAGGCCGGTCTCAGCTCCGGCCGCCGCCGTCCACCCGAGGGCACGCCCGTCCCGCGAGATGCTGACCGGGCTGGCCCGCGCCCTGCGGCTGGGCGACACCGAGCGCGATCATCTGCACACGCCGCGGCCGGAACCTCGTCCGCCGCGCCTTCCTCGGGCCGCGCGGGACGGGCGGCGGCTGTACGGGGTGTCGGACACGGACGGGTACGGCTGCCGTCGGGTCGTCGGCACGCGGCGCATCGGGGTGCCGGGCTGAGGCTCAGACCAGGCGGCGGGCCGCCGCCCAGCGGGTCAGCTCATGGCGGTTGGAGAGCTGGAGCTTGCGGAGCACCGCCGAGACATGGCTCTCGACCGTCTTCACCGAGATGAACAGCTGCTTGGCGATCTCCTTATAGGCGTAGCCGCGCGCGATCAGGCGCAGCACCTCGCGCTCGCGCTGGGTGAGCCGGTCCAGGTCCTCGTCCACGGGCGGAGCGTCGGTGGAGGCGAAGGCGTCGAGAACGAAACCGGCCAGGCGCGGGGAGAAGACCGCGTCGCCCTCGGAGACCCGGAAGATCGCGTCGACGAGGTCGGTGCCGGTGATGGTCTTGGTCACATAGCCGCGGGCACCGCCGCGGATGACGCCGATGACGTCCTCAGCGGCGTCCGAGACGGACAGCGCGAGGAAGCGCACCGGGCGCTCCGGGTCGGCCATCAGCGAGGCGCTGCGGCGCAGCACCTCGACGCCGCCCCCGCCGGGGAGGTGGACGTCGAGCAACACGACCTCGGGGCGGGTCGCGGTGATCACGGTCACGGCCTGGTCGACGTCGGCCGCCTCGCCGACCACCTCGACACCGGTCCTGGCCGTCTCCCCGATCTCGGCCTGCACCCCGGTGCGGAACATGCGGTGGTCGTCGACGAGCACGACCCGCACCCGCCGCGCCGCCTCGGCATCGCCTGCCCCGGGGCTACCGGCCCCGGCCGGACCGGGCACGGCCCCCGCCGGACCGGGCACGGCGCCCGGTACGCCCTGCGCCCCGGGGCCGCTCGTCGCGTTCGTACCGCCCGTCGCATCGGTCATGTCGTCGCCGCCCTCTCCATCTCCAGCTCCACTTCCGTGCCCCCGTCCGGCGCGGATCTCAGCCGCGCCGTGCCACCGTTCCGCTGCATCCGGCCGATGATCGATTCGCGTACGCCCATCCGGTCCTCCGGCACCGCGTCCACGTCGAAGCCGGGGCCGCGGTCGCGCACGGAGATGAACACCGTGGCCCCCTCGACCTCGGCGAAGACCTGGACGGCCCCACCGTCGCCACCGTACTTGGCCGCGTTGACCATCGCCTCGCGCGCCGCCTGTATCTGTGCGCCCAGCCTCTCGTCCAGGGGGCAGTCCCCGACCACCACCACCTCGATCGGGACGCCGTGGTGGTCCTCGACCTCCGCCGCCGTCTTCTTCACCGCCTCCGCCAGGGTGTCCGGCTCCTCGGCCTCGTCCTTGCCCGTGCCCTCCGGCCGGTAGAGCCACGCGCGCAGCTCCCGCTCCTGGGCGCGGGCCAGCCGGGCCACCTCCCGGGGGTCCTCCGCGCCGCGCTGGATCAGGGTGAGGGTGTGCAGCACCGAGTCATGGACATGGGCGGCCACCTCCGCCCGCTCCTGCGCGCGGATGCGCATCAGCCGCTCCTCGGAGAGGTCCTGCGTCATCCGCACCACATACGGGCCCACGAGCAGCGCGATGCCGACGAGGACGGCCATGGCCGCCTGCAGCACGGCCCCCAGATGCTTGGCCGAGCCCTGGAGGACGACGATCCCGGACACCCCGGCGGCCACCAGCACCACCCCCGTGGCGCCACGGGCCAGCGGCAGGACCCGCTTGCTGCGGCTGAGCTCGACCCACTGGGCGCGGCGGGCGTTGTCCGCCTGGCGCCAGAAGAGGGCGACTCCCGCGCCGATGAGGAGGAGCGGCCAGATATAGGTGTTGGCGCGGCCCAGGTGGAAGCCCTGGACGAAGATCCCCATGCCGATGAAGAGCGCGACCAGGGCGATGATCTGGCCCCGCTCCGGCCTGCGGGCCAGGATCCGGCGGCGGCCGTCGGGACCCACGGTGGTGAGCGGGCGGCCGGTGGCCGTCTCCACGCCGCCGACGCCGAGCGGGACGATGAACCAGAAGAGCGCGTAGACGAGCGCGCCGAACCCCTCCGCCATGAACAGCGCGATGAAGACGATCCGCACCCAGGAGACCGGCAGCCCGAGATGGCCCGCGAGCCCGCGCGCCACACCGCCGAGGAGGCGGCCTTCGGCACTGCGGTAGAGCTTGCGCGGGGGTGGCTCGGGGGCCGTGGGGGGCACTGCGGCGGTCATGGCTCGATCGTCACACGCCCGGCCGACATCGGGCATCAGGGTCGCCCCTGATCGTTCCCCGACCTGGGGCAGGGGACAGGGGACCAGGAGACAGACAGAGGGCCAGAGGGCCAGGGGCAAGGAGCCGGGGGCGCCGCGCCCCGGCGGCCCGGGCCCGCGTCAGTCGTCCGGCGTCGTCCTCCTGCCCGACCGGCGGCGGAACACGTACGTGAGGGCCGAGGTCAGGGCCGCGACGCAGAGGCCGCCCAGGAGGGCCGGGAGGGCGATCTCCGGGCGGACGTCCCACTCCCCGGCCGCGTCCATCCCGTACGCGGCGGCCACGCCAAGGATCACCAGCCCGGCCACCAGCTTGCCCGGCTCGAACGGATGGCGGGACCGGTCGGGGGCCGCGCGCCCCGGCGAGTCACCGCACGAGTGATCAGACCGATGACCGAACCGATTCCCGGACCGATGACCGGCCCGACCACCAATCCCATGACCGAACCGACCACCAAACCCATGCCCGGCCCGATCGCCAAACCCATGACCAAACCCATGGCCGAGCCCATGGCCGAACCGACGGCCCACCCCACGACCCCACGAACGGCGCCTCATGAGCGCTTCACCTCCACCGCACCCAGCCCCATCTCCAGCTTCAGCGAGACCGTGCCCTCGGCCTTGCCGCCGCCCACCGGCTCCAGGGTGAGCCTGCGCTCCCGGTCCGGGCCGATGTCGACGTCGTGCCTGTTGCGCGTCTCGCCCGGGAGCCAGATGTCGCCGACCCCGACCTCGATGTCCAGCCTCACCCGGGCGTCGCGCGGGACCGTCACGGCCAGCTTGCCCACGCCCATCTCCACCCGGCTGGAGACCGAGCCGCCCGCCTCCAGGGGCAGCCGGTCCAGCTTCAGCTCGGCGACGCCGCCGCCCAGCTCATAGCCGTCCCGCAGCGACGCCACGGAGGTCGGGGCCCAGGTGCGGTGGGCCCAGTCGGGGGTGACGGCGTCGGGGAGGGCCGCCGCGCCCGCCAGCAGCGCGCTCGTCAGCAGCGCGAGGAACACCGTGCCGCCACCGGTCCGCCCCCAGCGGGAGCTGATCACGAGGGCGAGCCCGAAGACCCCCAGCGCACAGGCGAACCCGATCTCCAGGCTGGTGCTCAGCGGCTGCGAGGACCACCCCGCCCGCGCCCCCACCACGGCGGCGGCGACCGCCACCAGGAAGGCCCAGCCGCCGATCGAGGCCCGGTCCGGCACCCGGCGGGCCCGCTCCGCCCTCGCCTCCGCCTTGTCGTACGGGCCGTCGTCCGGCCCCCACAGATAGCCGGTCCGCGGCCCGGCCCCGGCGCCGAGCGGCCCGGTCGTACCGTCCTTGACGATCGGGTCGCGCCACCAGGACGGGCCGGGACCGCCGCGCGTGGGCGGCGCCTTGGTCTCCGGCGGCGCGTCGGCGACGGCCTGGGCCGTGGCCGCGTCCACCGCGCCCACGCTCTCCGCCTGCCGCCGGTGGTACGACCAGTAGCCCGCACCGGCCGCGGCGAGGGCGAGCATGAACGAGAAGTACATGACGCCGCCGTTGTTGAGCATCGACAGGAAGAGCCCACAGCCCACCAGCGCCACCAGCACCGCGGTCAGCCCGGGGCCCTCGACCCGGCCCGAGAGCAGCCTGCGCCCCTCGTTCTCGTCCTCGCCGTGGAACGGGATCAGCAGCCAGCAGAACCCGTACACGATCAGGCCGAGGCCGCCCGCGACGGTCAGCACCGACAGCACCACCCGGAAGATCACCGGGTCCAGATCGCAGTAGCGGCCGAGCCCTCCGCAGACCCCCGAGATCACCTTATGGTCACGACTGCGCCGGAGCGGCGTGTGTGACAGGCGGGAACCGGACGCGGCCTCGGCCTCGTCCGCCACGGTGGGTGCTTCGGTCATGCGTCCATGGTGACAACAGGGCCGTACTCGCGACATCCGGCATGCCCCTAGGTCTTCCCTGAGATCTCCCCGGGAGTCACGGCGGCTATCGTGTCGCATCGAACGTGTGCGGGGAGGGGAAAGCGGTGTCGGACGAAGGCCACCTGATAGCCGGACGTTACCGCCTGGTCGAGAAGGTCGGCCGTGGTGGCATGGGCACGGTGTGGCGCGCCGAGGACGAACTGCTGGGCCGCCAGGTCGCGGTCAAGCAGCTCCATGTCTCTCCCCACCTCGCCGAGGACGAGCTGACGACCCTGCACGAACGCACCCGCCGCGAGGCGCGCAGCGCGGCCCGCATCACCCACCCCAACGTGGTCGTGGTCCATGACGTGGTGGACCACTACGGACTGCCGTGCATCGTCATGGAGTACGTGCCCTCCACGACCCTCGCCGACCTGCTGAAGGACGGGGGACGGGTCTCGCCCGACGAGGCCGCCCGCATCGGCCGCGGCATGATCGCCGCACTGCGCGCCGCACACGCGGCCGGGGTGCTGCACCGGGACGTCAAGCCCGGCAATGTGCTGCTCGGCCCCGAAGGCCGGGTCGTGCTCACGGACTTCGGCATCGCCATGGCCACCGGCACCTCGACGCTGACCAAGACCGGCGAGGTCGTCGGCTCCATCGACTACATCGCGCCCGAGCGGGTCAGGGGCCGCAAACCCGGGCCCGCGTCGGACCTCTGGGCGCTGGGGGCGACGCTCTATCAGGCGGTCGAGGGGCGGCCTCCGTTCCGCAAGGCCACGGCGATCGAGACGGGTTACGCGATCGCCGTCGATCCGCTTGACCCGCCCCAACGGGCGGGCGCGCTCACTCCGTTGATCGAGAGCCTGCTGGCCAAGGAGCCGGAGCTGCGGCCCACGGCCGAGGAGACCGAACGGGCGCTGCGGCTCCCGGCCTCGGAGCCCGAGACGTCCACGCTGCGGCCCCCGCCGCTCGATACGACCACCACGAATCCGCCGCTCGACGCGACCATGAACCTCTCGACGCGGCGGGAGCCCGGTACGGGCACGGACCGGACCAGCGGCACGGACCGGGCTCCCGGCACGGACCAGACCAACGGCACAGACCGGACCACGGGCACGGACGCGCACGCCGCGCCGAACCCGTCCACGACATCGCCCCCGTATCACCACACGACCCACACTCCGGGCACTCCGCACGACGCGCACAACCCGCCGACCACGTCGCACGCGGCGAACGCCGCGCACAACCCGCCCACGGCCACGCCGTTCACCACGTCGACGCCGTCCTTGACCGCTCCGACGCCGGTGCCCGAGCCCGCCCCCGCTCCGGCGCGCAGGAGCCGTAAGGCGGTGTGGACCGCCGCGGCGGCCTCCCTGGCGGTCGTGGCCGTGGCGGGCGGCATCTATGTCTACGGCCTCGACCACGACAACGGCGGGGGGACCGGCGGGAGATCCTCCGCCACGGGCAACCCGTCGCCCTCCCCGCCCAAGCCGTACACCGCGCCGTCCGGCTACCACATCGTCAAGGAGAAGAAGTTCGGTTTCTCCCTCCCCATCCCCGACGGCTGGACCCGCCAGGAGAAGAACGACCCCGACGGCAACACGGTCGACCGCACCCAGGAGGTCCGCTACCTCGACTCCACCGGGCTGGCCGGTCTGCGGATCAACGTCCTGGACTTCGCCTCCGGCAACGAGGTGCAGCACTTCAAGGACCTCGAGGTCGGGTTCAAGGACAAGAGGGAGTACCCGATCTACGAGCGGCTGCGGCTCCAGGAGACGAAGTACCAGGGCATGCCCGCCGCGATCTGGGAGTTCAGATTCCGCGGCGAGGTCCGGATGTTCCGCGCGGTCGACCTCGGCTTCGGCAATGAGGGCGACAAGGAGTACGCGATCTACCTGAGCGCCCCGGACGCGGACTGGAGCACCTACCGGCCGATCTTCGACGAGGTGCGGGACGGCTTCCGCATCATCAACTGACGGACCGCGGACACGGCCCGTCCGAAGAGGCGCGCCCCGCGAAGGGACGCGCCTGCGGTGAGGGCCACGAGCCTGACGGGCCGAGCCTGACGGGCCGCGAACTACGTGAAGAGCTGCGAGCCCTGTCGGCGCCGGCGCCGGGAGATGACGACGTCCAGGGAGAGATACGGCGCCCCGGCCAGGACCAGCGGCAGCCACGCCATCAGATAGGCCAGGTCGTTGCCGTAGTAGTACGGGTCCGACTGCCAGCTGACGGTGAGCCACAGGCTCAGCGAGATCAGCGCGCCGCCGAAGGCGGCCAGTCGGGAGAGGAGGCCCACCAGGATGCCGAGGCCGACGGCCAGTTCGCCGTAGGCCATCGCGTAGCCGAAGGCGCTGGGGTCCTTGAGGCCCTGGTCGACCAGCCAGGGCACCGCCGAACCGTCCCGTACCTGGCGCATCAGCTCGCCGATCGAGCCCGAGCCCGAGTCAGCCAGGAAGGCCGAGTCGGTGAGCTTGTCGATTCCGGCGTAGACGAAGGTGACGCCGAGGAAGATCCGCAACGGCAGCAGTGCGTAACGGGCAGCCGTGGCCCTGATCCCCATGGACTGCTGCTGCCCGCCTATGCCGTTCACGCCACCCACCCCGCCCATACCGTGCACGCTGCCGCCGCTGCCCGCCGTTCCCGAACCGGCCATACGATCCGCGTGTCTCATGCCGCCCGCCTCTCCCGTCGCGCCGCCGTTTAGTTGCGCGTTCGACGAAACCATACGGAGCGGCCGACCGGAACGACTCAGTCCATAACATCGATGGGATAGCGGTTGGTCTCCGCCCCCGAGGCCGTCACGACCTGCACATCCACCCGGCCCGGCTCCACGTCCACCGGGACCGGCACGGTGAGCGCGGTGTCCGTGGGGCTGCTGAAGCCCCCGGCCACCGGGACCAGCGGGACGTGGACGTGCACCGCGCCGATGCGGACGACCAGCTTGGCCAGCCGGTCCGGGTCCTGGGCGCCCGGCGGGACGAAGCCGCTGCCGCGGATCTCGATGTCGTCGCCGGTGCGGATCGGGGCGTCGCGGTCGATGGCGCCCTCCTCGGGGAGGGCCCGTACGACGGACAGCACGGTCGGACGGCCGCCCTCCGCGTACTTCCCGGCCAGGTACATCACCACCGACACGGCCGCCAGCAGGGCCAGGCCCCACGGCACGTCGGGCAGCCGCCACGGCTCGCGGGCGAGGCGGACCGCGGTGAAGGCGAGGGCCACGGTGTGGACGACGATGTACTGCACATCGGCGAGGCTGCCGCGGCCCGCGTCATCGGTCAGCAGATCGGCGACGCGCGGGCGCACGGCCCGCGTCTTCTGGAGCCGCTGCCCCCGCACCCGGGCCGCCACGACGAGCCGTGCCAGCACCGCGGCCGCACACGTCAGCGCGGCGACCGTAAGGAGCCCGGCGGTGTGGCCGAGGGCGAGCCCGTCGGTCAGCCGCTGCCGGTCGCCGGGGGCCACGGCCAGCTCGACGCCGAGCACCAGCACCGCGAAGACCGCGAACAGCAGCCAGGCGGCGGCGACGGTACGGGAGGTGGAGAGGCGGTTGTCCTCGCCGACGAGCGGGGCGAGCGGGCCGCCGTCCGCGCGGTGCAGCCGGGCGGCCAGGGTCAGCAGCGCGGCGGTGACCACGGCGGCGGTGAGCCCGGCCGTCCGCGCGACCGACCAGCCCGCGCCGATCGCAGTGGCCAACTGGGCGATCAGCAGCGCCCCGGCCGCGCCCCACACCACGAACACCGTGCGCAGCCACACCCGATGGCGCCAGGCCGAGGTCTCGGCGCGGCCGCTGTCGGCCACCGAACGGGCCGCGTGGGCCAGTTCGTCCGAGACCCACTGCCTGGACGCCCCGGCCGAGTGGGCGAGAGCCTTGGGAAGGCCCTCTCCGGCCGCGAAACGCTCCCGTAGGGCCACGAACGTGGCCACGGCCCTCCGGTGGCCCTCACGGGCCCCCTGAGGGCATTCACAGCCCTTGTGGCCGTGCGGGTGCCCATGGGGGCGCTGTCCCTCTGCCGTCGTGGCGTTCTCCGCCTGTTCCACCGCCACGCGGGTCGCTCCGTCGTTCACTCGTTCCGCACGGGACCGCGGGTTCCCACGGCACCGCCCAACTGACATGTGTTGAGAGGGGATTGTGCCGCACCGCGGAGGGTGTCAGCTCAGCAGGTCCGGCTCATCGCGGGTGATCTGCAGATACAGAGGTTGATAGTTGATCCACGCCACAAGATCGTTCCCCAGCTGTTCGCGCGTCCGCATCGCGTCGGCGTAGTCGATGGGCACCGGCTTGCCCGACGCCTTGGCGGTCAGCTGCACCTGGGCGGCCCGCTCCATCGTGATGAACCACCACGCCGCCGCGTCGACCGAGTCCCCGACCGTCAGCAGACCGCGATTGCGCAGGATGAGGGCCTTGTGGCCGCCGAGCGCCACGGCGACCGCGCGCGCCTCGTCCTCGTCCACGACGACCCCCGTACTGCCCCCGTGGACCGCGTGGTCCTCGAAGAAGGCGCAGACCTCCTGGGTGATCGGCTCCAGCGGCTCACCGAGCGCGGCCAGCGCCCGGCCGTGCACCGAGCGGCTGTGCGCGACGGCCACGACGTCCGGCCGCGCCTGATGCACGGACGAGTGAACGACGAAGGCCGCCTGGTTGACGTGGGAGCGCCCCTCGACCACCTGGCCCGCCTGATTGACGAGGAGCAGATCGCTCACGGTGATGTGCCCGAAGGGCACGCCGAACGGATTCACCCAGTAGCAGTCGGTGAACTCCGGGTCCCGCACGGTGATGTGGCCCGCGACCCCCTCCTCGTACCCGTACCGCCCGAACAGGCGCAGCGCCGCGGCCAGCCGCTCCTTGCGGTAGCGGCGCTCGTCATGGGGGGAGGTGTGCTGCGGGGGCATGGTGAACCGCAGCTGGTCGGTCGGTATCGGGGTGGGGGTCTGCGGCTGGTTCGTCATCGGCAGCTCCGCTCCTCTGGTGTGCTGGAGCGGAAGCTACCTCTGGGTATCGCAGGAGGCCAGAGTCAGGGCCTACGGCGATGAATCGCGGTGAGGTCGATCTCGATGTCGAACGGGAGGGTCAGGCGGAGCTTGTTGTGGTAGATGCCGGTGGGTTGGTACGCCTTCACGGCGGGGTCGAGTTCGTAGACGTAGACAATGGGAAGACCGCCGTCCTCCTCCACCCGCCAGAAATGCGGAATGCCGACGCCCGCGTACTTGCGTGGCTTGACCTCGCGGTCGCGCTCCTTGGAGTCCGCTGACATCACTTCGATGGCCAGCACGACGTCCTCCGGCCCGTACCAGGTGTCGAGGGGCCCGGCGTCCGCTCCGGCCCGGAGGACCAGCACATCGGGTTCCAGGCGGTTCTTGTAGTCCAGCTTGACCGTCATTTCCCGCATGACGTCCAACGAGTCCGATGCCTGCTCCACCAAGGCGTTCTCAAACAAACACAGGGCACGCATGTGAAAAAGGGGCTGCGGACTCACGAGGACGAGACTGCCGTCGATCAGCTCCGTGTGCGGAGGAAGATTCGGAAGCCGGTCGAGGTCGTCCGCCGTCCAGCCGCCCTGCGGCGGGCGGGCCCACTCGTACTGCTCGTCCAGCTCGTACTCGCGTGCGGCGCTCATGATTGCTCCCATGAGACGGAGTCTCGCCTCTGCGCACAAAGTACCCAGCGCAAACGCCGTCGCCGCCACCCAAACGTATGAGCGACGGCGTCGGCGTTTGACGATCAGCTGACCATCCGACCCGGAGGGAGCGCGGCGGTCACTCCCACTCGATGGTGCCGGGCGGCTTGCTGGTGATGTCCAGCACCACCCGGTTCACCTGGTCCACCTCATTGGTGATGCGGGTCGAGATCCGCGACAGCACGTCGTACGGCAGCCGCGACCAGTCCGCCGTCATCGCGTCCTCCGAGGAGACCGGGCGCAGCACGATCGGGTGGCCGTAGGTGCGGCCGTCGCCCTGGACGCCGACCGAGCGGACATCGGCGAGCAGGACCACCGGACACTGCCAGATGTCGCGGTCAAGACCAGCGGCGGTCAGCTCCTCACGGGCGATGGCGTCGGCCTCGCGCAACAGGTCCAGGCGCTCCTTGGTGACCTCGCCGATGATGCGGATGCCCAGGCCCGGGCCCGGGAAGGGCTGGCGGTGGACGATCTCGTCCGGCAGGCCGAGCTCCTGGCCGACCATCCGCACCTCGTCCTTGAACAGCCGGCGCAACGGCTCGACCAGCTGGAACTCGATGTCGTCTGGCAGCCCGCCCACATTGTGGTGGGACTTGATGTTGGCGGTGCCGGTGCCGCCGCCGGACTCCACGACATCGGGGTAGAGGGTGCCCTGGACCAGGAACTCCACGTCCTCACCGGCCGCGCCCGCCTCGGCCACCAGCTCGGCCTGCGCCTGCTCGAAGACCCGGATGAACTCCCGGCCGATGATCTTCCGCTTCTCCTCGGGGTCGGACACCCCGGCGAGCGCCGTAAGGAACCGCTCCTCGGCCTCGACGACCTTCAGCTGCACCCCGGTGGCGGCCACGAAGTCCTTCTCGACCTGCTCGGACTCGCCCTTGCGCATCAGCCCGTGGTCCACGTACACGCAGGTCAGCTGGTCGCCGATGGCCTTCTGGACGAGGGCGGCGGCCACGGCGGAGTCCACACCGCCGGAGAGCCCGCAGATCGCGCGCTTGGTGCCGACCTGCTCCCGGATCGCGGCCACGGACTCCTCGACCACATTGGTGGTGGTCCAGGTGGGCTCCAGACCGGCGCCCCGGTAGAGGAAGTGCTCCAGCACCTGCTGGCCGTGGGTGGAGTGCATCACCTCGGGGTGGTGCTGCACGCCGTACAGCCTGCGCTCATCGCATTCGAAGGCCGCGACCGGCACCACATCGGTGGACGCGGTGACGGTGAAGCCCTCGGGGGCCCGGGAGCAGGCGTCGCCGTGCGACATCCACACCTGCTGCTCCTCGGGGGTGCCCGCGAAGAGCGTCGAGCCCTGCTTGGTGACGGTGAGCGCCGTACGGCCGTACTCCCGCGCCCCGGTGTTGTCCACGGTGCCGCCGAGCGCCGTGGCCATCAGCTGGAAGCCGTAGCACATGCCGAAGACGGGGACGCCCGCCTCGAAGAGCGCGCGGTCGAGCGAGGGCGCGCCCTCGGCGTAGACCGACGAGGGACCGCCGGAGAGGACGATCGCCCTGGGGTTCTTGGCGAGCATCTCGGCCACCGGCATGGTGGACGGAACGATCTCGCTGTAGACCCGGGCCTCACGGACCCTGCGGGCGATGAGCTGGGCGTACTGCGCGCCGAAGTCGACGACCAGGACGGTGTCGGGGGCGGCAGCAGGGGACGCTGATGGCACTTCGGCGGCCTTCCGGCGGTGGTGGCGTGCGGTGGAACGGGACTGCGGCGGGGGCCACGGCATCGGGGCGGGGACCGCAGGTTTGGACTTTCGATTCTAACGGGACCATAATCGGCGCCATGTCCACGCGCATGACCTTCGTCTTTACCTATGGCACCGGCCCGTCCGGCTGCCATGGTCGTGCTGCGTAAACACTGACAGCGACTTCCCAGGCGCCCCGGGCCGGCAAAGGCCCGGGGCGCTCTGTTCTCCTCACCGGGTCCCACCGGATTCCAGGGCTCCGCGACACGGACCAGGAGATACGGACATGAGCAGCAGCGTTTCGGCCACGGAGGCCAATGAGGCCACGGAAGCCACGGAAGCCACTGAGGCCGCGAAGGTGATCGGCACCGCGCGGCAGCGGATCGACGCCCTCGACGGGCAGATCCTCGATCTCGTCCGGGAGCGGATGGCCGTCTCGGCCACCGTCCAGGAGGCACGGATCGCGGCGGGCGGGCGGCGGGTGCACCTCTCCCGCGAGATGGAGATCCTCGACCGCTACCGGCAGCGGCTGGGCAAGCCCGGTACGACCCTCGCCATGACGCTGCTGGAGCTCTGCCGGGGCCGGGTCTGAATCCCTTGATGAGTGAGCGAAGGGCCCCGGGGACGCCCGAACGGGGCGGGCGCCCCCGGGGCCCTAGGCGGTCAGCACCGGCGTCAGGGCAGCGCCGGTGCTGAGAGGCGGCGCCGGGGGGTTGCGCCGCTGGCTTTCGGGGCCCGTATGTCAGGGGTGGCTGAACGGCGTACGCCCGCGTGGTCGGACCAATGTCGGGGTGTGACCGGGGGCGTTTTCTCCCTCAGCATCGTGGTGGATGCGGAGCGCCGGGCGCAACCGTTTCGACCGGATGCGGTCGGCCCCGGGCGTCCCCGGGGCCGACCGTCCTTGAGTGGTGACCGGGCTGCTGTCCCCTGCCGACCGGTCACCTCGCCGAAGCGAGGTCCCACGACGGGCCGCCTGAATCACCACAGGGACCGCGTCTCATCGCCGCGGCGGATCTGAGCCACGCGTGGATTTTCCGGGCCGCTCCTGGCTGGCGCGGCACCGGGCACAACGAGCCCGCGCGCGGGCCGGTCACGCGCCGTACGGGTGATGACATGCGAGACAGGGCACATATTGCGGATTCTGTGACCATTCCGTGAGCAGCTGTGAAGGCAACCTTTCGGCCATGCGCCCGGTCATGTACGTGCAAACGCACGGGCCATCCCGCGCCCCACCGCGACGGCCTTCCACACGCGTATCGCCCCATGGGGATGCGTACGGACCCAGAGAGGTCTTCATGAAGCTTCGCCGCGCCCTGGCGGCCGCCGCAGCGACGGCCGCCATAGCCCCCGCCGCGCTTCTCGCGGCGCCCGCTGCCTTTGCGCAGACGCCGGGCGGGAGCCCGTCGCCGTCCACCTCCGAGACCACGCCGTCGCCGGAGGACCCGTCGCCGTCCGAGACCGCCCCGGACGACGGGACCACGCCGACCACCCCGGCGCCGTCCACGAGCGCCACCCAGGCGCCGACCCCCGGCGACCCCTCTCCCACGGGCACGCCGACCGAGACCGCCAGCCCGACGCCGACCCCGACGCCGACCCCGACGCCGACCGGGGGGCCGGGCGACGACGAGTGCGCGGACGACGGGGACTACAACGAGGACCCGGAGCTCAGCACCGCCCTGGTCGGCCTGCCGTCAAAGGTCGTGGCGGGCAGCGGCTTCCACGGCTTCAGGTTCCAGGTGAAGAACGCGTCGGACCGCGCCTACCAGCGGGTCGACTTCGGGCTCTTCGCGGGCACGGTGCACGAATCCGCCCCGGACGGGACGGGCAGGTATCTGACGCTGCAGTACAAGGACCCCGAGTCCGGCGCCTGGAAGGCGATCTCCACCGACGAGGACGACCCGGGCTCCGGCTACATCGGCTACACCGATGTGCGCCCCCACGAGACCCTTACGGTCGACCTCCGGCTGAGCGTCGCCAAGAGCGCGCCCGAGGGCTTCGGTTACGCCATCAGCGTCGGCGTGTACGCGGACGACGAGGGCAACTGCGTCTACTCGACCGGTGAGTACTACGAGTTCGACGTGGTGAAGGCGGGTTCGGAGCCGGGCGATGTGCCCCCGGCCGACCCCAAGCCGCAGGGTGGCGAGAAGCCGCTGCCGCACAAGCCGGAGGGCGACACGGCGATCAGCCCGCAGGGCAGCCTGGCCGAGACGGGCTCCTCCTCCGCGCTGCCCGTGATCGCGGTGGTCGGCGGTGTGGCGATGGCCGCCGGCGGAGGCGCGGTCTTCGTGGTCCGCCGCCGTCGCGCCACGGTCTGACGGCCCTTGCGACGGTTCTGAGGGGCGCCGTACGGACCGGTCTCCGGTCCGTACGGCGCCCGCCCCGGCACTCAGGCGCTGTGGCGCTCAGGCGTGCGGCGGGACCTTCGGCACCGGCAGCAGCGGGAGCCTCAGGGCCCCGAAGGCGTCCGCCGGGACGGCGGGGCTGCGCGGCGGAACGGGCCGCAGGCGTTCGTACGGCGCCTCCGGGGCCGGGCGCGGGTCGGACTCGCCCTTGTTGGGCCACAGGGACATCGCCCGCTCGGCCTGTGCCGTGATGGTCAGGGACGGGTTGACGCCCAGGTTGGCCGAGACGGCGGCGCCGTCGACCACATGGATGCCCGGATGGCCGTAGAGCCGGTGGTATGGGTCGATGACGCCCTCCTCCGGGGACGCCCCGATCGGGCAGCCGCCGAGGAAGTGGGCGGTCAGCGGGGTGCCCATGAGCTCGCCGACGTTGCTGCCCGCGAAGCCGTTGATCGAGTCGGCGATGTGGCGGGCGGCCTCGGCGCCTTCGGGGATGTGGTCGGGGTTGGGCTCGCCATGGCCCTGGCGGGCGGTGAGCAGCCCCTTCCCCGGCCCCTTCGGCTTGCGGTAGGTGGTCAGCGAGTTGTCGTGGGTCTGCATGACCAGGCCGATGATGGTCCGCTCCGACCAGCGGCGGTTGGACAGCGAGCGCACCGCCAGGGTGGGGTGCCGGAGGTTGGCGCCCAGGAAGCGCAGCCAGCGCGGCACACGGCCGCCGTGGGGGATCTGCAGGATGGAGAGCATCCCCATCGCGTTGGAGCCCCTGCCGTAGCGGACGGGCTCGATGTGGGTGTTCCCGTCCGGGTGGATGGACGAGGTGATCGCGACCCCCCGGGTGAAGTCCGCCCGTTCCTCCCCGCCCCGCGCACGGCGGTAGCGGCGGTCGGTGGTCTGCGCGCCCACCAGGGCCTCGGAGTTGGTGCGGGTGAGGATGCCGAGCCGCTCGGAGACGCGCGGCAGCAGCCCCTTGTCCCGCATCGTGTGCAGCAGCGTCTGGGTGCCGTACGTACCGGCGGCGAGGACGACGTACCGGGAGCGCAGCGCCTTCGGTTTGCCCTTGCGGCGGTTGTCGGTCGGGACGGTGGTGACCGTATAGCCGCCGTGCGGGTCGTCGCACAGGGCGACGACGGTCGTCATCGGGTGGACCACGGCTCCGGCCCGCTCGGCGAGGTGGAGATAGTTCTCGTTGAGGGTGTTCTTGGCGCCGTGGCGGCAGCCGGTCATGCACTCACCGCACTCCGTGCACGCCTTGCGGGACGGGCCCGCACCGCCGAAGTAGGGATCGGGGACGGCCCCGCCCGGCGCGGCCTTCGTGGTGCCGTCGGCGTCGTGGCCGTCGCCGAAGAAGACCCCCACGGGCGCCATGTGGAAGGTGTCGCCCACGCCCATCTTCTCGGCGGCCGCCTTGAGGTGGACATCGGACGGGGTGAGGGTGTGGTTGAGGCGCGCCCCGAGCATCCGCCGCGCCTGGTCGTAGTGCGGGCCCAGCTCCTCCTGCCAGTCGGTGATGTGCCCCCACTGGCGGTCCCGGAAGAACGGCTCGGGCGGTACGTAGAGGGTGTTGGCGTAGTTGAGCGAGCCGCCCCCGACCCCGGCGCCCGCCAGCACCATGACCTTGCCCAGGACGTGGATGCGCTGGATGCCGAAGCAGCCGAGGGCCGGGGCCCAGAGGTAGTTGCGGAGGTCCCAGGAGCTCTTGGGCAGGGTTTCCGGGGTGAATCGGCGGCCCGCCTCGAGGACGCCGACCCGATAGCCCTTCTCGGTCAGGCGCAGGGCCGATACCGAGCCGCCGAATCCCGAGCCGATCACGATCACGTCATAGTCGAAGTCACCGTCACCGTCGTCGGCGTGGTCGTGGACGTGGGCATCGGCGTCGGTGCTGGCCTCGGGATCGCTGGCGAAGTGCTCGTCGCGGCCGGGCTCTTGTGCCCGCTTTTGGGCAGACTTCTCCCCTGACACTGGTACCTCCCTTGAAATGTGCTGGTCAGCGCAGGCGCAGTGCCTTGAGCGCACGCAGGCTGCGGGTCATGAAGTCCGCGTATTTCTCATCCGTCATCCCGAAGGCCGGGCCGAGCGGCATCAGCCGCTGCTGGGCCACCGTCTGCGGTTCGGTGAACCTGAGGATGCCCTCGGAGCCATGGCGGCGGCCGAGTCCGGAGTCGCCCATGCCGCCCATGGGGGACGCGACGCTGCCGAAGGCGGCGGCGTAGCTCTCGTTGAGGTTGACCGTGCCCGCGCGCAGCCGGGTGGCGATCGCCCGGCCGCGCCGGGCGTCCTTGGTCCAGACGCTGGCGTTCAGACCGTAGGACGTCGCGTTGGCGCGCTCGACGGCCTCGTCCTCGTCGCGGAAGCGGTAGACGGAGACGACCGGGCCGAAGGTCTCCTCGGCGCAGACGGCCATCGGGGACTCCACGCCGTCCAGGATCGTCGGCTCGTAGAAGTACGGGCCGATGTCGGGGCGGGCACGGCCGCCCGCGAGCACCGTGGCGCCCTTGGATACGGCCTCGTCCACATGGCGGGTGACGGTCTCCAGCTGGCGCTCCGAGACGAGCGAGCCCATCTCCGCCCCGTACGCCAGGGCGGTACCGAGCCGCATGGCCTTCGTACGGGCCGCGAAGCGCTCCAGGAAGTCGTCCGCGATCGACTCGTGGACGTACAGCCGCTCCATGGAGATGCACAGCTGTCCGGCGGAGGCGAAGCTGCCGCGCACCGCGCCGTCGACCGCGCGGGCGAGGTCGGCGTCGCGCAGCACCAGCATGGCGTTCTTGCCGCCGAGTTCGAGGGAGCAGCCCACCAGTCGGGCGGCGGCGGCCTGGGCCACCTCGCGGCCGGTGCGGGTGGAGCCGGTGAACGCGACGTAGTCGGCGCGTTCGACCACGGCGGGGCCGACCACCGGGCCGTCCCCGATCGCGATCTGCCACACCCCGGCCGGAAGTCCGGCCTCCACCATCAGCTCGCGCGCCCACAGGGCGGACAGCGCGGTCTCGGTGTCGGGCTTCATCACCACGGCGTTTCCCGCCACGAAGGCGGGGATCGCATCGCCCACGGAGAGCTGGAGGGGGTAGTTCCAGGGGGCTATGAGGCCCACGACCCCGCGCGGCTGGCGCAGTTCGGTGACCTTGGTGAGGGTGGGCACCGCGCCCAGATGTCCCTTGGGGCGCAGATACGCGGGCGCCTTACGGCCGTAATGGCGGGCCACGATGGCCACGCCCTGGACCTCCTCCTGGGCGTGCAGCCGGGTCTTGCCGGTCTCCAGCTGGATCAGGTCCAGGATCTCCGGCTGGCGGCGCAGCAGCAGATCGTGGAAGCGGAGGAGGACGGCGGCGCGCTTGCGTACCGGGGTCGCGGCCCAGGCCCGCTGGGCGGCGCGGGCGTTGTCGAAGGCGGTGGCGACGTCCTCGGGGGTGGACTCGGGCAGGGCGGCGGCGAGCACTTCCCCGGTGAACGGCGTGTGGCTGACGGTGGTGCCGCTGCCGCCGACGCCCCGGGTGAGCCGGGTGATCAGCTCCGGGGTGACGACGTCGGCGGCGGTGCGGGGGCCTTCGGGGGCGACCGGATTGCCGGTGCTGCCGGTGCCGCCCTGCGTGATGTGCGAGTCCGTCATGGGGGCGAGAGTAGGCCCGCCCGACGGCTTTGGGTACCCGGCGGTAACAACTTTCGCCGCGCGCCCCCGCGGGTCGGCCGTGGGCGGTTCCGCCACCCAGGGCGGAACCGCCCCGCTCCCTCAGAGCTGGTGGATCTTCAGATTCCGCACGATCTGCTCGTAGAGCTTCTGGCCGTCCTCATGGGCGTCACCGTCGGCGGGCATGGTGACCGTCAGATCCCAGGCGACCTTGGCCTTGTTCATATAGAGGTGGTCCCGCTTCACATACCGGATGGGGTTCTTGTTGCTGCTGGTGCCGTACGGCAGATAGGAGGTGGTGACGTCACTCGCCTCCTTCCCCTGCTGCTTCGCCCCGGCCTTCTCGCTCTTGGCCTCCTCGACCGTCGCCTCGCCGCCGTCCTTGTAGAAGGCGACGATCTGGTCCGCCGCCGCGTCGAGGTTCGCGGGGTCGTCCTCGCCGTCGGGGGTGGAACGCCGCAGCGAGACGGTGAAGACACCGCTGGGGTCGTAGTACGTGACCAGCGGGTTGTCCGAGTCGCTGTCGTCCTGGACCCGCCGGTACTCGCCCGGCACGGCCAGGGACGCGCCCACGACATCGCGCTCCTCCCGGACCGACCAGCGCGCCGGCAGCCCCTCACCGGAGAACGGCTTCATAACGGTGAGCACCAGGGCGGCCGCCACCACCAGCACCACACCGCCCAGCCCGAGCTGGGCCTTACGGTTCTTGTGCAGGATCGGCGGCACGAAGCGGCTGCCCGCGGACTGCCCGCCGCCCATCGGGTATCCGGCCGTCGCGAGCATGGTGGGCACCGGCTGCGGCTCCCGCGCCGCCTCCTCCAGGGCCCGCCGCACCTCGGGCGCCGCCGGGCGCATCGCCGCGTCCTTGCGCAGCAGTTGCATGATCAGCGTGGCGAGCGGGCCGGTGGCCCGCGCGGGGACCTGCGGTTCGGAGCCGAGTACGGCCTGGAGGGTCGCGGGGGCGTGGGAGCGGCGGAACGGGGACATGCCCTCGACCGCCGCGTACAGCACGACGCCGAGCGACCACAGGTCGGACTCAGGGCCCGGCCGCTGCCCCAGCACCCGCTCGGGCGAGATGAACTCGGGCGAGCCGACGAAGCCGCCCGTCTCGGTGAGCCGCTGCTCGCCCTCGATCTGCGCGATGCCGAAGTCGGTGAGCACCACCCGGTCGCTCCGGCCCAGCAGGACGTTGTCCGGCTTCACATCGCGGTGCAGCACCCCCGCCTCATGGGCCGCCGCCAGCGCGCCCAGCACGGCGAGGCCGATCCGGGCCGCCTCGCGCGGATCCAGCGTGCCCTCCATCAGCCGGTCGCCCAGCGACTGGCCGCGCACCAGCTCCATCACGATCCAGGGGCGGCCGTTCTCGACCACCACATCGTGGACGGTGACGACGGAGGGGTGGTCGATCCGGGCCGCGGCGCGCGCCTCGCGCTCCATCCGCTGATAGACGGTCTGCCGCTCGCGCTCGGGGAGTTGGTCCGGGACGCGCGGCTCCTTGACCGCGACATCGCGGTCCACGATCTGGTCGTGCGCCCGCCAGACGGTGCCCATACCGCCGTGGCCGAGGCGGGAGACGAGCTGGTAGCGGCCGCCGATGAGCCGCCCGCTGTTGGGGTCCTGCGCGGCGGTCAGGTCTTCGGCGGGCCGGTCTTCAGCAGGCTGGTCTTCGGCAGGCCGCTGTCCGGCGGGCGGCTGGACGCCGCCTCGCGGATCGGCGTACTGCGTCGGCTCGTACGCACCCCGCGACGGCCCCGCCGCTCCGGCCTCCCGGCCCGGCTGCTCGGGCGCCTCATGCGCCCCGGGCGCCTCGGGCGGCGGCTGCGGCGCCGGCACCTGGGCGGCCGGCGCGTGCGGTGGCCGCAGGCTGTAGCTGGTGGGCTCGTTCGCCCGTCCCCCGTCGTTCGTCATAGGCCCATCATTACCCAGGGGGCGGTACCGCTGTGGAGGCACCGTGGGCGCTCGTGACAAAGCCGTTGCGACGTCGTTCAGTTCGGCGCGCCGGGGTACGAGAACGTTTTGGTGGCGATGTCGAAATGCCGCTTGCCCTGGGATTTCTCCCCCACGGGTGCGGATAGCCACACGTCATACATTTTGCCGTTTTCGTTCCAGCTCAGGTCGTATGTCTGCCGTGAACCGCCGTCGTCGGCCGAGCCGTTCCAGATGAACGCCCACAGGGCGGCGGGCTGGCCGTTGTGCTCGGTCTCGATGACCTGGCCGCTGCGGTAGCCCGGATAGTCCTGCGGGCCCTTGTCGTCCGCCTTAAGGCTGAGCTCGAACGGGCTCTGGGCGCTCTGCAGCTGGACGTGGATCCCGATCCGGAACTCCATACCTGGCGAGTTGTAGTAGACCCGCGGCGGCTTGTACTCGCGGGCGAACCCCTTGGGCACGGCGAGCGAGAAGCCGAGCGGGTCCGTGACCCGCTCATAGCCCTCGGGGATCCGGTCCGACGGATTCGCCGTGGAGCCGGAGTCCGTCGCGGGCCGCTGCGGCGCCTTCTCGGAGCCGCCCGGGCTCCGGTCGGCGCCCTGGCTGCTACGCCCGCCCCGCTTCTCGTCGCCGTCACCGCCCCCGTTGTGCAGCAGCGCCACGACACCCGCGCTGGTCCCGGCGAGCGCGACCACCGCGGCGGCCGCCATAAGGACGACACGACGGCGCCCGCCACGGCCGGAACGGGACCCGGCGGCGGAGGCGCCCGGGGCGGCGGACGCGGCCGGGGGCCCCGAAGCGGGGAACGGCGCGTGGGAGAACTCCGGAGACGGCGGCCGCACGGGCACGGACGCCGACGAACCGCGGCCGTCCGGCCCGAACGGCGCGCCGGGCTGGGTCGGGGTGTACTCCAGCGGAATCTCCGGAGTGTCGCCCACCTCCCTGGCCATCAGCAGCATCCGCTCGACCTCTTCGGCGGTCAGCCGCTCCTCCGGCGCCCGCCGCAACATCCCCTCGATGACCGGCTTCAGGGGGCCCGCCGCCTCCGGCACGTGGATCTCGTCGAAGACGACGGCGTGCAGCACCCCGGCCAGCGACTCGCGGTGGAACGGTGATTGGCCCTCCACCAGCGTGCAGAGCAGCACCCCCAGCGACCACAGGTCAGACTCCGGCCCGGTGCGCCGCCCCGACATCCGCTCCGGCGCGGTGTATTCGGGCGAGCCCACGAACGAGCCGGTCTCGGTGATCGTGGTGGACCCGGTGACCTGCGCGATCCCGAAGTCCGTCAGCACGACCCGGCCGGTGGCCGACTCCATCAGCACATTGGCGGGCTTGATGTCGCGGTGCAGCACCCCGCGCGCGTGCGCGGCGCGCAACGCGCCCAGCAGCGCGGTCGCGATCCGCCCCGCCTCACGCACCCCGACGGGGCCGTCCGCGCCCAGCCGGTCGGCGAGCGAGAACCCGTCGACCAGCTCCATGACGATCCAGTCGCAGTCGTCGTCCTCGATCACATCGTGGAGGACGATCACGTTCGGATGCTTGATCTGGGCGACGGTCCGGGCCTCGCGCAGGGTGCGCTCGCCGCGCAACTGCGAGTCGAAGGCCGTGAGCCCGTCGTCCATGTGGAGCTCCTTGACCGCGACATCGCGGCCCAGCAGCTCGTCGACGGCCCGCCAGACCGTGCCCATTCCGCCGCGTCCGAGCCGTGTCGCCAACCGATAGCGGTTGGCGATAAGGCGGCCTTCTCCCCCGGTACCCATGGGCTCATCTTGCCTCACTCCCCCGGCGCCCCCGAACACCGGACCACCGACCCACCCCCACGGGCGATTGAGCTCGGGCGCGCCATACGGAAGTCTGAGTTCCGCCGATGTTAAAGGGGCGGACCGCGGCCGCCCCCATCGGGTACCTCTGCGCTTCCGGTCCAGAGGGCTCACCGGCGAGTGAGCCGAAGGGGCGCGTCGCTGCCGAAAGGGAGAGCGCGCGCAGGGCCCGAGGAACGAGGACCCGAGCACGGTTGACCGTCGACAGGGGGCACCCCCAGCGGTAGCTGGGGGAGGCTGAAGCGCCCCGGAGGCGAACCGAGCCCTCAAAAAAAGGGGGCCGCCCCGTGGCGGGGGTCCACGGGGCGGCCAGTCGGAGTGGGACAGGAACGGTCAGCCAGTGACCTTCCATGTCCGGGAATCGCTCAGCAGCTTCCGCAGGGCCGGGTCCTTCACCGCATCCGTGGTGTCCGTCGCCTTCGCGGTGACCTTATGGGTCGCACCGTCGCCCGGGACGCCCAGTTCCGCCGGGGTGACGCTCGTCTTGCCGTTCGCGGTGGTGACCTCCGCCCCGTCCACGTACCACGTCAGCGACGCGCCCTTGGGCACGTCCACCTCGATGCCCGCCGACCGCTTGACGGCCGTCGCGGTGGCCGTACGGCTGCTGAGCGCGCTGGCGTGGCGGTAGAAGCCCGCGATCATCGCCTCGCGGCCGGGGAGGCTGAACTCCCGCCCCAGGGTGCGCATGATCGAGTTGTCCGTGGGGCGGTTGATGCCCTTGGGGTAGTAGCGGCCGCCCTCGTAGGCGCCGACCGTGCCGCCGTCCGGCGAGGTCTGGCCGATCCAGCGGTACCACTTCTGCTGCTGGGCGGTCAGCTCCGCCGCGCTCAGCTTGGTGGCGTTGGACTCTTCGGGCTCGGCTCCCGTGTAGGTGCCGTACTCCGGGTAGAAGTACTCATCGGCCAGCTTGCCGAGCGAGTGGCCGGTCTCGTGGACCGCGATCTGGTCGGAGTCGGCGTGGTCGGAGGAGGCGGTGGCGATGCCGTCGTAGCCGACCTGCGAGGTGAGGGTGTAGCCCGCGCCGCCGTACTTGGTGGAGTTGGACAGCACGACCACCAGATCGGCCTGCGGCGCCTTGGCCGCGTACGACTCGACCTTGGCGGTGTCGACGCACAGCAGCCGCTCGATGTCGTCGCACCAGAAGTACGAGCCGAGGGCGGTGTCCTTGACGACGTCCTTGGACGGGTCGCCGGAGACGCCGGACTGGTTGGAGACGGCGTCCACGGTCCAGACGTTGAAGAGGTCCTGGTACGAGGCGTAGGGCTGCACGGCGGACATCTGCTCCCACTTGGAGCGCGCGTCGGCGTGGAAGTCCTCCTGCTGGCCCGAGGTGTAGCCGTCGCCGATGAAGACGACGTCCAGCTTGTCGGCCGTGGTGCCGTTCTCGACGACCGAGCCGACCTCGCCGTCGGCGGCGGCCTCCTTGGCGGACAGGGGACCGGCGGCGCGGGCCAGCCGCTCGGGGGTGGCGGCCGGGACCTCGGTATGGCGGGGGTGGCCGCCCGGGCCGGTGAAGTACTCCACGTCCAGGGTGCGCTGCGCCGAAGCGGCGTCGGCGTGGGCGGCCGGGCCGGACGCGCCCGGCGACGCCGTGGCCGAGCCGGTCGACGCCGTGGCCGAGGCGGTCATGGCCGCGGCCGCCGCCAGGGCGATGCCTCCGGCGACGGCCGCGGTGCGCAGGGGGTTGCGGCTGCGTATGCGGCTCCGTATGCGTCTGCGCACGGTGACTCCCGTAAGTCCTCGCTATAAGCGGCCAGTTAAGCAGGATTAATTCGCCGCTCAACCTAAGGGGTCCGGGTGTCGGGGGCAATGGGAATTAGGGAAGTGGCTAGGAAATCGGACACCGCACAACCCCGCGGCGCGCTCCCCGCTCACCCCCGCCCTTCGGCCCGCTCGACGCCGCCCGAACCGCCGCTCAGCCCCTCCCCGCCCAACGCCCCCGGTCACCCCCTCCCGTCGCGCGCCAGCCGCAGCAGCCGGTCCAGCACCCGGCGGCCCCCGGCCCGGATCCCGTCGTGCTCGAACTCGTCCGTCACCCAGGTGCGCAGGCCCCGGATCGCCCGCGCGGTGGCCAGGGAGTGCTCCGTGTCCACGTACAGGTCGTCGTGGTAGATCACCGCGGCCACCGGCACGGTGTTACGCGCCAGCCGCTCGGTGTCGTACAGCGGGCCCCAGCCGGTGCGCGCGGCGAGCAGTTCGGCGGTGCGGGCGAGCGGGCGCAGCGCCGCGTGGGTGTCCAGCATCCAGGGGTGCACCGTCTCGCCCGTAAGGAGCACGGGACGGTCCTCGGTGACCGCCTTACCGGCGTCGAACGCGGGGAATTCGGCGCGGACCCGCTCCGCCGCCCAGTCGGTGGCCCGGCCGTCCTGGGCGTAGATGGACTCCAGCAGGAGGCTGAAGAGCGGGATGGCGGCGCGGGAGAGGACGGCCGCCACCTGCTCGCGGAAGGCGTCGCCCAGCCGCGGCCCGTCGGCGGTGGGCACGAACGCGTCCTCCAGGAGGTAGTGCAGCCGGTGCGAGCCGTCGCCGGTGCCGAGCAGGAAGCCGAGCTGCTGGAGGGCGGGGACGGTGAGCCGGGTCCCGTCCGTCAGGACCTCCTCGTGCTCGGTCAGGTGCCGTACGAGGGCGTGGACGGTGTCCGCGTCGCCCGGATAGCGGGCGTAGTGGGCGAGGGTCTTGCGCTCCATCCGCGGATAGGCGGTCCGGTAGACGGCGTCCGCGTCGGTGCCGGGGTCGATCGCGGGCAGCCCGCCGGCCAGCAGCAGCGCGTCCAGCCCCTCGGGCGCGTGGGACAGATAGCTCACGGCGCAGAAGCCGCCGAAGCTCTGGCCGAGCACGGTCCACGGGCGGTCGCCCAGGAGCCGCTGCCGGATCAGCTCGCAGTCGCGGACGATCGCGTCGGCGCGGAAGTGGGAGAGGTACCCGGCCTGTTCCCCGGGCCCGCCGCGCAGCGGCAGCGTCTGGCGGTTGGCCGGGGTGGAGCGGCCGGTGCCGCGCTGGTCGAGCAGGAGCACGCGGTATTCGTCCAGCGCGCGGTCCAGCCAGCCGGAGCGGCCCACCGGACGGTCCGCGCCGCAGCCGGGCCCGCCCTGGAGGTAGAGCAGCCAGGGGAGCCGTTCGCGCTCGGCGGCGGATTTGCCCGCGGCGACGACCTCTCGTGCGTAAAGCCGGATCAGCTCGCCCTCGGGAGCCTTATGGTCGAGCGGTACGTCGAAGTGATAGTCGGCGAGGAGCAGTTCCGGCTGACGGACGGTCGTCACGGCGCCCGGCCCGGCCGGTACCGCTGTGCTTGCCTGCTGCATCCTTCAATCCTCACGTTAAATGGACTTAGCCCGGCGATTAAGTTACCGCCGGGGAGAAGAGGGCACGGTGGCCGACAGAAGCGCCGGTGACGGGCGGACGGCGGGAACGGTGACGGGGGCGGCCGGGGCGGAGTCGACCGCCGAGATAGGGCGCCGGGTGCTCAGGCTGCGTACCGAACGCGGCTTCACCCAGCGGCAGCTGGCCGAGCCCGCCTACACCGCCGCCTACGTCTCCACCCTCGAGGCCGGAAAGGTGCGCCCCTCGGAGGCCGCGCTGCGCCATCTCGCCGACCGGCTCGGCGTCAGCTACGAGGAGCTGACCACCGGCCGCTCACCGCGCGACGCCACCCGGCTGCGGGCCGCCCTCACCGACGCCCGGCGGGCGCTGGCGACCGGCGCCGCGGAGGACGCCGCCGGGCTCTTCGAGGAGGTGCGCCGCGAGGCCGAGCGGCTGGGGTTCGCCGAGGAGCGCGCGGCGGCCCTGCTGGGGCTCGGCGACTGCGCGCTGGAGACCGGCGAACTCACCGTCGGCCGCGACCACTTCGAGGCCGTGGAGCGGCTGCTCGCGGGGGAGCCGCTGCCCCGCCGGATCCCGGCGATCCGCGGCCGGGCCGTGGCCCATCTCCTCGCGGGCGAACTGCGCTACTCCTGCTATCTGCTGGAGAGCGCCATCGACGAGCTCAACGCCTCGGGGCTGCACGATCCGTACGCGCTGCTGCTGCTCTACACGGCGGCCATCGCGCCCTATATGGACATGGGGGCGCACGCCCGTGCCGTGCGCGCCGCCGAGTTGGCGCTCGCGCTGGCCCCCAGCGTGGACGACCCGGGGCTCATCGCCCGGATGCACCGCGGAGTGGCCCGCACCCTGATCGCCGAGGGCCGGACGGCCGAGGCCGACGCCTCCCTGGCCAAGGCCCAGGAGCTGTACGAGCAGCTGCGCATCCACACCGACCTGGCGCACTGCCACTGGATGCGCGGCTATGTGCACGCCCAGGACGGCAATCTGGAGCGGGCCGAGCGCGAACTGCGCACCGCCCGCGACATGCTGGCCTCCAAGCGCGCCGCACTGTTCACCGTGCAGGTCGAGGTCGAGCTGGCGGACGTGCTGCGCCGTCGCGGCCGTACGGCGGACGCCGAGGCCCTGCTGCTACCGCTGCTGGCGAGCTCCCCGGCCGTGGCGGAGGCCGTGAACACCGCCGGGAAACCGGGCGAGGCGTTGGGCGAGGCCGCGTCGGACGAAGCCGGACCGGGCGAGGCCGGGCTGACCGCCGACCGCGGCGCGGTCCACGCGGGCGGCGCCCACCGGCTGCTGGGCCTGATCGCGGACGAACGGGGCGACGCCGAGGCCGCGGAGGAGCACTACTGCGCGGCGCTGTCCCTGCTCGAACGCACCGGCGCCGCGGGTGACCTGGCCGACCTGTGCCGGCTGCTGGGCGATCTGCTGCGCAGGGAGGGCCGTCTGGAGGCCGCGATGGACGCCTACCGCACCGGGCTCGGCCACCGTGCCGCGCCCGGCACCACCACCCTGGGCCCGGCCCCCGCCGAGCCCCCCATGTGAGGCGTCCACCGGCCCCTCCCGCCCCTACCGACCGCCCGCCCGGCCCCTCCCCGTAGCTTCTCGGGGGGCCGGCCGGCGCCTGGGTCGCCGGGCCGGGCGCCTGGTCGGGGCGCACCGCGCGGCGGGCGGTCGGAGAGACGAACAGGCCGCCGCGTGTGGGGGTCGCGGCGGCCTGACCGCGGCAACGCCCCGCTGCCGTGTCCGCCGATCGCGCATCGGGAGGCACTCCGGCGCGGTCACGGGGCTGGGGTTCGGGACGACCCCACGGGGTGATGCGGCTTGACATCCACTCTGCCTGTCGGGAGCCGCCGGGGAAATCCGCCATTGGTCGGCCGTCACCCCCGCCGACTGGCGGGGGTGTTCCCGCCCACTGACGGAGCCAACTACTCCATATTCGCTCTCTGATGAGGCAGGCTGTCCAGGCAATGGGCATGACAGCTGAGGAGAGGGAGCGGCCGGTGATCCGTGTGGCTGTGGTGGACGACGAGGCGCTCGTACGATCCGGTCTGCGACTGATCCTGGGCACGGCCCCGGACATCGAGGTGGTCGCCGAATGCTCCGGAGCCTTCGCGGTGGAGACGGTGCTGGGCAGCAAGGCCGATGTGGTGCTGCTCGATATCCGGATGCCGGACGCCGACGGGCTCAGTGTCCTCAGACAGTTGCGGGCCGCGCCCGCCTCCCCCGCCGTGGCGATGCTGACGACCTTCGACGTCCAGGAGTACCTGGCGGCCGCGCTGCGCGCCGGAGCCGCGGGCTTCCTCCTCAAGGACACCGATCCGGAACAGCTCGTACGGGCCGTGCGCACGCTCGCCGAGGGCGGCAGCGTCCTCGACCCGGCCGTCACCCGCGCCGTGATCGGCGGCTATCTCGCCGCCGAGGCGGAGGTGACGGCGGCCGAGGCCGTCGAGGCGCTCACCCCGCGCGAGCGCGAGGTGCTGACGCTGCTCGGCGAGGGGCTGGCCAATCCGCAGATCGCCGAGCGGATGGGGCTCGCTCCCAGCACCGTGAAGGACCATGTGCGGGCGGTGCTCGGCAAGTTGGGCGGACTCAACCGCGTCCAGGCGGCGATCGTGGCCGACCGCGCCGGGCTCGTCACCAGCCGTCCGCCGATAGGTGGCCCCCGATGACCGTCTCCCCGCTGCCCCCGCCCCGCAGTTCGTCCCCCGGTTCGCCGGGCACGCCCGACGCGTCCGGTACACCCGATATTTCCGGTACGTCAGGCACCTCCTCCGCCGCCTCCGCGCTCTCCTCGCCGCCGCCCGCCCCGGCCTCCCGGCTGCGGCCGCCACGGCCGGTCATCCACTGGGGCGCGCTGATCGTCCCCGTCCTCCTCGCGGTCGCCGACGCGCTGCTCGTCAACGGCGTCACCTTCGGCCTCGAGCTCAACGTCTCGCTGGCGGCGGCGGCCGCGCTGCTGGTGCGCCGGAAGCTGCCCGCGCTGGTCTTCCTGATCACGCTGCCGGGGATCCTCATCGGCTACGTCTGGTTCGCGCCGATGATCGCCCTCTACACGGTCGCCAGGCTCCGCCCCGACCGGTGGCTGCTGTGGATCTCCGCGCTGCTGCTGGCCGCCGCGCACTTCATCCCCTGGCCGGTATCCGACTTCGAGCCCACCGCGTACCGGGAGAACACCCTCACCCTGATCGACGCGTGTGTGACCTCGGTGGGCCCCATCGCGCTGGGCCTCCTGGTGCGTACCCGCGCGGAGCTCGCGGCCCGGATCGAGGACCTGACCCGCAGCCGCCGCCACGCCGACGAGCTGATCGCCGAGCAGGTGCTGTCCACCGAACGCGCCCGGCTCGCCCGCGAGATGCACGACGTGGTCGCCCATCAGGTCAGCCTGATCAGCCTCCAGGCCGGTGCGGTGCAGATCAGCGCGGAGGACGCGAAGGCGCGGGAGGGCGCGCGGACCATCCGCGAGCTGTCCGTGCGGACCCTGGACGAACTCCGCCATATGGTCGGCATCCTGCGCGCGGCGGGCGGCGACCACGAGGAGCTGACCCCGCAGCCCCGGCTGGCGGATCTGCCCCGGCTGATCGAGCTCAGCGCGCTGGACGTCACCTTCGAGACGGACAGCGCGACCCAGCGGCCGGGCCACTCCGAGGCGGTGGAACGGGCCGCCTTCCGCATCGTCCAGGAGGCGCTGACCAACGTCCGCAAGCATGCCCCCGGGGCGCGGGTGACGGTACGGGTGAACGACGCGCAGGGCGACGCAGAGGGAGAGGGGCCGGAGGCGGCGGAAGAGGCGGCGCAGGAAGCCGATCAAGCGGCGGAGGAGACCAGGGGCTTGCGGGTCGAGGTGCGCAACGGCCCGCCCGACGCCTCAGCCGTGGCCCCGGGACTGCCGGGCGGCGGACACGGTCTGGTCGGACTGCGGGAGCGCGCACAGCTGCTGGGCGGCACGCTGGAGGCCGGGCCCACGGAGGAGGGCGGCTTCGCCGTACGGGCCGACTTCCCCAAGACCCCGCGCGTCACGGGACCGGCGGCATGAGTGGGCCGCGCGGCGCCCTGGGCGGGCATCCGGGCACCCCAGGCGGATCGGTGGACGTCGGCCGCGGTTCGGTGGCGCCCCGAAGGGGCGCGGGGCCGTGTCGATGTGCGGCTCCGCCGCGCGGGCACGACCAGCAACGACGGCGCCGTTCGGACGATCGACGGCAGGTCAGGGCAGTTCCGGCGGAGCGCTCAGGCCGACAGGGTGTCGACCGCGTCCTCGTCGTCCTCGTCCGCCTCCGTGGCCGCCCTCAAGTCGGGGTAGACATCGAACAGCCGCCGCACTCCCAGGGCCGCGAGCACCCGGTGCACATGCGAACCGTGCGCGGCGTCCTGCGGCGGCAGGATCAGCCGCAGCCGACCCGAACACGACCGCATCAGCCGGCGCGCCGCGATCAGTACGCCGACCCCGCTGGAGTCACAGAACCGGACCTCCGAGAGGTCCAGAACCAGCCAATGGCGGCCCTCGGCGACCGCGTCGTGGACGTGCTGCCGGACTGCGGGCGAGGTCACCAGGTCCATCTCTCCAGAGACCTGGAGAACGACCCACTCCCCCCGCCGGTCCTCCATCACCTTCAACGTCACGCGCCCGAAGCCCTTCGCTCGCCGCTAACCGGAATTTGCTGTTCCCGGGCGGCTGCCCGCCCGTCGGCGCATGAAACTCCCCCGGGCATACGCCTTGGGGAACGACCCTATGCCGTGCCGAAGCGTTTCGTCTCCCCGATCCTGCGCAAAGCGACCGTCCCAATACCATGCGCAACCCGGTTCTTACGCACTTTGCCTGATGGACGCGTGCTGTGTGAGCCACCGGCATTACATTCGATATGAACGCGGGCATAGTGCCTGGAGGGCCGGTCGAACAACTCGGGATTGGGGGCCGCATGGCGAACGACGCACCTCCCCGCTGGGACCGCAGGATGCAACAGCGCCTGGCACGCGGCGAAGCGGCCGCACTCGCCGAGCTCTATGACCGTTTCGCCTCGCTTGTCCATGCTTTGGCGCATCGGGTCCTCGAGGACGATACCGGTGCCGACCGCGTCACCCGGGAAGTCTTCGGCTACGTCTGGGAGAACCCGGACGCGTACGACCCCCGGCAGGGCTCGCTGCGCGCCTGGATCGCCATGCTCACCCAGCGCCAGGCGGTGCATCGGCTACGCGCGTCACAGCCCGCCTCGGCCGGCGGGGACACCCTCACGAGCGAGGCCCTGGAGGAGCGGATCCGCGAGGCGTCCGTGGCCGCCCGCGCCGACTACATCGTCACCTCGATGCCCGCCCCGCTGCGCGCCGCCCTGGAGCTCGCCTACTTCGACCGCCGCGACTACCGCGAGGCGGCGGCCGCCCTCGGGGTGACCGAGGACGAGGCCAGGCGCCGCCTCCGGCTGGGCCTCCAGCTGCTGTCCACGGCCCATGTCCAGCCGTCCCGCGCGGTCCCGCCCCCCGGCTACGGGCGGGCGCTGTGACCGGGCGCGGCGGGCCGGACCCGTATGACGACGACGCCTACGGCGACAGCTCCGGCGGAGCCGGGGACGGCAGAGACGGGCCCGGACGGGGCAGCGGCGCGGATCTGCCGTCCCACCCCGCCGGGCCACCCCGCATCCCGCCGCCGCGGTCGGCCGCCGAGGACGGCGGCCGCTGGCCGGGCGCCCTGGACGGCGGCATCCCCGCCCCACGGCCGCCCACGGCGGACGAGTCACGGACGGACGGGATCCGGGCCGACGAGGCACCGGCGGAACGGGCACCGGAGCCCGGCCCGGAGCCCGATGCGGCACCCATGCCACCGGGCCCGCCCCCGACACCGCCCGCCCCGCCCCTCGCGGCGCCCACGCCCTCCGCGGCCCATCCGCTCTCGCACGATCTGCTGCGCTCGCTGCTCGGCGCCTGGGCGCTGACCGCGTGTTCGCAGGACGAGACCTCCGCCGTCGAGGCGCATCTCAACCACTGCCCCTCCTGCGCCGAGGAGGCGCTGCGGCTGCGTGACGCCGTCGGGCTGCTGCACACCGAGCACAGCCTGGACCTCGACCCGATGCTGCGCTCCCGGGTGCTCGCGGGCTGTCTGGGCCGCCGCCCGGCGCGGATACCCATGCCCGGCTGGGCCGGTGCCTACGACGCCGAGGCCGCCCGGCTGGACGCGCTGCTGCGCGACATGGGCGAGGCCGAGTGGCGTGCCCCGGTGCGGCTCAAGTGGTTCGACGGGCGGCGGCTCACCGGCCGGGACACCACCGTCGCCGGGGTGATCGGCCATCTGATGGTCGTGGACGGCATCGTCGCGGCCTCCCTCGGCCTCCCCGACCCGATGGGCTTTGACGCCCCCGGCACGCCCCTGGCCCGTACGGAGGCGTACTGGCACCTCGAGCCCGGCGCCGCGTACGGGGCCGGTCCGCCCGGGGCGGTACGGGAGTTGTGGCGCGAGCAGGGCCATGCCCTGGTCCGTACGGTGTCCTTCGCCGGGCGCGGGGTGGCGGAGCTCGATGTGCCGTACGGGGACTTCGCGCTGCCGATCCGCGACGCGTTCCTCGACCGCGCCCTGGAGTGCTGGGTGCACGCCGGGGACATCGCCGAGGCCATCGACTACCCCTATGAACCACCGGCGTCCGCCCACCTCAAGGCCATGATCGACCTGTGTGCCCGGCTGCTTCCGGGGACGCTGGCCGAGCGGCGCCGGGCCGGGCTCGCGGCCCCGCCCCGGCGGCTGGTCGAGGCGGGCACCCCGGGCCGTACGCTCCATCTGCAGGTGGAGGGCACGGGCGGTGGCGACTGGTACATCCCGCTGGACTCCCCGGCGGCGATGCCCGAGCCGGAGGAGGCGGTGGCGACGATCGCGCTGGACCAGGAGGCGTTCTATCTGCTGGCGTCCGGGCACGTGCCGCCGCAGGAGGCCGCGGCGGGCCTGTCCGGGGACACCGAGGCGATCCGGGATGTGCTCTTCGCCACAGCGGCCCTGTCCCGCCTCTGAGGAAGACCTGTCCCGCCTCTGAGGAAGAGAGGAAGAGGAGCCCGGTAGCCCGGTTCCGGTAGCCCGGTGTAGCCCGGCGACCGGCCTCAGTCGAAGACGACCGTACGGTGCCCGTCGAGCAGCACCCGGCGCTCGCTGTGCCACTTCACGGCGCGGGCCAGCGCCTGGCACTCCACATCGCGGCCGACCGCCACCAGCTGGTCCGGGGTGAGCCCATGGCCGACGCGCTCGACCTCCTGCTCGATGATCGGGCCCTCGTCCAGATCGGCGGTCACATAGTGGGCCGTCGCCCCGATCAGCTTGACCCCGCGCGCATGCGCCTGGTGGTACGGCTTGGCGCCCTTGAAGCTCGGCAGGAAGCTGTGGTGGATGTTGATGATCCGGCCCGACAGCTCCTTGCACAGGTCGTCGGAGAGCACCTGCATATAGCGGGCCAGCACCACCAGTTCCACATGCTCCGTGCGCACCAGATCCAGCAGCCGGGCCTCGGCCTCCCGCTTGGTGTCCCTCGTCACCGGGATGTGGTGGAACGGAATCCCGTAGGAGCCCACCAGCTCCTGGAAGTCGGTGTGGTTGGAGACCACCGCGGCGATCTCGACCGGCAGCGCGCCGATCCGCGACCGGAAGAGAAGGTCGTTCAGGCAGTGCCCGAACTTGCTGACCATGAGCAGGATGCGCATTTTCTCGTCGGCGCGGTGGATCTCCCAGTCCATCTGGAAGGACTCGCCGACCGCGGCGAAGCTGGCCCGCAGATCCGCCACCTTCACCGGCGAGACGGAGCGGAAGGCCACCCGCATGAAGAAGAGCCCGGTGTCGCGGTCCCCGAACTGCTGGCTGTCCTCGATGTTGCAGCCGGTCATGAACAGATAGCTCGACACGGCGTGCACGATGCCCTGCTTGTCCGGGCAGGACAGCGTCAGGACGTACTGGTCGGGGACGGGATGCGACTCGCTCATGACTCCATAGCGTCCCACACCCGCGGCGGCGCCCCACACCCGCGACGTCGTTCAGACGGCCCGCGTCACATCAGACCGCCTGCGTCATGATCGCCAGCACTTCGAGGGTGCGCGGTGGGATGTCCGGATCCTCGCCGTCGTTGGTGGCCAGCCGCACATGGGCCTCGCGGGCCGCCCGTACGGCTTCCGGCCAGCCGTGGTGCTCGATGTACGCCGAGACGGGAGCGTCCGCGCCCACCTGGTGCATGATCCTCAGCACCCGCAGCACGGCGACGTCGACCAGCGCCGCCTCCTGCGAGTCACGGAAGATCGTGCCGACGTACTTCTCGGCGGACCAGTTGTCCAGCCAGGTGTCCTCGACCAGCCGGTAGACGGCGTCGGTCACATCCCCGTACCCAGGCTGGCCGGCCAGCCAGCACTCCTGCTGGAAGACGGGATCCGAGAGCATGTGCAGCGCCGAGCGCACATTGGTGCGCCAGCGCCACCAGGGCATGTCGTTGACAGGCATGACCCCCATGGTGGTCGAGCGACGGGCGCGACGGGAAGAGTTCTCCGAACCTTGCACAATCACCGATCGTACGTTCTTCACACAGAGAGACGGTTCAGCCCCCGCTGTTCACCTCTACGTCACCATCCCTTGTCTTGTCATAGCGGCTGTGTTCCTCGCGAAGCACCAAGCTCGCTTGCCATGACCGGACGGCGACGCCCCTCCTCCCGCCCCTTCCGAGCCGCCGTTGCGGCACTGTGTACGGCGGTCGGCGCATCGCTGCTGTCCGGCTGTGGCGCGGTGCTGTCGAACAAGAGCGACAGCGACCCCATCATCGTCATGACCTGGGCCCCCGAGGGCACCAAAGCGACGAACATGCCGGGAATGCCCGCCATGGCGAAGGCATTTGCCCGCTGGGTCAATGACTCCGGCGGCATCCACGGCCGCAAGCTCGAGATCGTCACCTGCAACGAGCGCAATGACGCCGTCCAGGCCGCCGCGTGCGCCCAGCGGGCCAAGGAGGACAAGGCCGTCGCGGTCGTCGGCTCGTACAGCCAGTACGGCCGGGCCTTCATCTCCCCGCTGGAGGTCGCCGGTATCCCCTACATAGGCGGCTACGGGCTGACGCAGGAGGAGTTCGACAGCCCGTACTCCTATCCGGTCAACGGCGGCCAGGCCGCCCTGCTGGTGGGCAACGGCCGCCAGCTGGCCCCCCGCTGCGAGCGCACCGCGCTGGTGCGCCCCGACACCATCGCGGGCGACGATCTCCCCCAGTTGCTCAACACCGGCCTCAGGGCGGGCGACCGCGCCGACGCCCGCGACGTCCGCGCCCCCGAGGACGCGGGCGACTACAGCGAGCAGGCCACCACCGCACTGGAGGGTGTGGGCGCCGACAGCTCCCTCGGCACCGCCGACCAGGGCGCGGCCCTGGAGAACTCCTGCGTCACCGCCGCGCTCGGCAATCGCACCGGCACCTTCTTCGACTCCTTCCGCCGGGTGCAGGAGAACCATCCGAAGGTGCGGATAGCCTCCATACTCGGCGGCGTCCGGCAGTCCCTGATCGACTCCACCGGCGGCGCCTCGAGCCCCCTGGAGGGCACCTACGCCACCGGCTGGTACCCGGCCGGGGACGATCCGCGCTGGAACTCCATGAAGAAGGTCATCAGCAAGTACGCCTTCGACGACAACCGCATCGATCCGGACGACCCCGGGACGCAGACCACCTGGATCGGCTACACGGTGCTGCGCTCGGTGCTGATGTCCCTGCACGCCGACGACATCAGCGCCCGCACCGTGCGCGACGCGCTGGACAACGGCCACGCGGTCGACACCGGCGGGCTGACGCCGACGCTGCGCTGGGGCTACGGCGACACGCTGCACGTGCCCAACTACTCGCGGATCGTCAACGCGGACGTCACCTACCAGATGGTGCGCGACGGCCAACTGGTGGCGGTGCGCAAGGGCTTCGTCAACGTGTCCAAGATCCTGGAGCGCTACCACCCGGCGGACTGAGCCACGGGCCGGGCCCCTACGGGCTCAGCCGCGGTTGCGCCCTTACGGACCGAGCCACGGGCTGGGCCGGGGAGGGTGCCGCCGCCCCGGCCGTCCGGTCACAGGTCGGTGGCCTGGCGCGCGGTGAGGCCGTACTGGGAGGCGATCGGGTTCCACAGCCCCGAGGCCGTCTTCTTGGCCTGGGTCGCCTCGCCGCTCGCCCGCTCGGCCGCCCCGACCCGGGGCGTACGGCGGGCCTTGCCCTTGGGACAGCCCTTCTTGCCGCCGACCTGGTCGGCCCAGGCCGCGTACTCGTTGTCGGCCCTGGCCGAGGACTTCCACGCCTTGGTGAGGGACGCGGTCAGCCGCGCGTGATCGGGCAGCTTGTCCACCGACAGCTTGCCCAGCCGGGTCACCAGGTCATTGCGCTGGCCCGCGGCCGTCCGCAGATCGGACGCCGCGGTGGTCAGGTCCTTGCAGGACTTGATGTTGTCCACGGCCTTGATCACCGAGGAGCGGCTGTTGTTGCTGTCGCCGAGCAGCGCGTCCAGCGCCTTCGCCTGCGTCTCGACGGGGTCGGCGGCCTTGGTCGACTCCGCCGCGCTCGGCGAGGAGCTGCTCAGCGTCGAGTTGTCCTTACCGTCGTCGCCGCCCATGCTGAGCACGGCTCCCGCGGCGAGTCCGGCGACGGCGCAGCTCGCCACCACCACAATGCCGATGATCACGCCCCGCGACATCTGGCGCCGTCCACCGCCACCATGACCGTCATAGCCGCCGCCGTCCCCGTGACCGCCGTTCGGCGGTTGCGGAACGTCCGGGCCGAACTGCGGGAATCGCTGGGTCTCATCGGCGGCACCGGCACCGCCACCGCCCGCGTCGCGGAACAGACCGTCGAACTCCGAGGGCGGCGGCCGGTCCCCGGGGCGGCCGGGACGGATCGCGTACGGGGCGCTGCCGGGCCGCTCAGGAATCGGCGCGGACGCGGCGGGCGTGGGCGGGAGCACCGCGGTCTCCTCGGCCGCCGCGGGGGGCTGGCGGTGGGCGCCCCGGTGGCCGGGGCGGACGGCGCGCAGCTGGGTGGTGGACTCGGCCGGTGACTCGGGCCGGTTCTCGGGCGGCAGCGGTGCGCTCCTGATCTGGGCGAGCGTGGTCGTCGGGGTGTCCAGGGGCGGCCGGGACTCACCCGGGACCGGGGGCATGACCTGGGTCGCGTCCGCGTCCCCCGCGGGCTGCGGCGGTATCACCTGGGTCTCGTCGGCGGCCTGGTACGGCTGCTGCTGGGGCGGGTACGGCGGCTGGACGTCGTACGGCGGCTGGGCGTTGTACGGCGGCTGGTGGGCGTTGTACGGCGGCTGAGCCGGTCTCTCCGGAGCCGTCCAGCCCTGCTGCTGCCCGTACGGCTGCGCCTCGGGCGGCGGGGCGCCGAATCCAGCCTGAGGCGGCGACTCCCCGTGCGGCGGGGCGCCGAACCCGCCCGGCGGCGGCAGCTCCCCCTGCCCCGGCGCGCCGAACCCACCCGGCGGCGGCAGTTCGCCTTGCTGTGGCGGCAATTGGCCCTGCTGCGGCGGCAGTTGGCCATGCTGCGGCGGTTCCGGAGCGCTCTGCGGCCCCCAAGGCTGCCCCCACGCCTGTCCACCGGCCGGGGCCCCCTGTTGGGCGTCCGAGGGCCTGTAGTCCCCTTGGGCAGGGAGCACAACCCCCTCGCGCACAGGTTGCGCGGGCGGGACCGCGGGAAGCCGCGGCTCATTCCCCTGACCGCTCTGCGTCACCGGGACTCCTTGGTTATACGGAACGACGGAATCGTCGGGTCACGCTACCGGTTCCCCAGAGGGCGCGGTGCCCATGAGCCCATCGGGACGGAGAGACACTGGTCACCGCGACATGGGGCACATCACCACGATCGAGGGCGATATGAACCCCATCCGTACCCCCGGTAAACACAACGCAACACACCTCACAGCACCCATCCCCCACCACACCCGCATCAGCCACCACAGGCCGTCTCTCACGCCACCTGCACCTGGAGCCGCGCCCCGAACTCCCGCACCACCGGCTCGTCCCGGTACGGCTCCAACCGCTGCTGGAAGTCGTCCAGATACTCCGCACCCCGGTTGGACCGCAGCGTGCCCAGCAGATCCACCGCCTGGGTGCCCACCAGGCACGCCTGCTCCACCTCGCGCTGCTGCACATGCGCGGTGGCCAGCAGCAGCAACCCGATCGCCCGCCGCCGCGCCCGCCCCTCCGGAAGGCCCTCCAGGGCCTCCTGGGCGCGCCGCCCGGCCTGCTCGGCCTGGCCCAGGTCGCGGTGGCAGTGGGCCAGCTCATCGGCGAGGTAGGCATGGCCGAAGTGGCGGATCCAGGGGGGCTCGTCGCCCGTGACGGAGCCCGAACCGCTGCCCACCGCCCGCTCCATGGCGTCCAGCGCCCGCCCGGCCGCGGACTGACAGGCCCGCGCGTCCCCCATCAGGGCGTGACCGCGCGCCTCGGCCGCCAGGAACATCGATTCGGCACGCGGCGGCACCTGACCCCGCGCGCCCTCCTGCGCGGCCTTCGCCAACTGGGAGATCTCCCGGGGATTGCCCAGTTGGGCGGCGAGATGGCTCATGCTGGCGGCGAGCACATAGCCGCCGTAGCCCCGGTCCCCGGCGGCCTGGGCGAGCCGCAGCGCCTGGATGTAGTAGCGCTGGGCGAGGCCGGACTGACCGGTGTCGACCGCCATATAGCCCGCCAGCTCCGTCAACCGCGCGACGGCCGCGAACAGTTCGCGGCCGACCGCCTCGGTGTACGACCCGGCCAGCAGCCCGGAGACCACGCTGTTCAGATAGTGGACGACGACGGGGCGCACATGGCCGCTGCCGTAGCGGTGGTCCAGGTCGACGAGCGCGTCCGTGGTGGCCCGCACCGCCGCCACGTCGGACCGCCCCACCCGGGCGCCCGCGGTGCGCGCCACCTGGGTGTCCGCACCCGTGATCAGCCAGTCGCGGCTGGGCTCGACCAGCGCGGAGGCGGCGACCGTCGAGCCGCTGAGGAAGTCACGGCGCCCCACATCGCTGCGCCACAACTCGCATACCTGCTCTATCGCGCCGAGGACGGTGGGCGAGAACTGCAGCCCGACCCCGGAGGCGAGGTTCTTGCCGTTGGCCATCCCGATCTCGTCGATGGTGACCGTACGGCCGAGCTTGCGGCCCAGCGCCTCGGCGATGATGCCCGGCGCCCTGCCCCGCGGCTGCTGGCCACGCAGCCAACGGGCCACCGACGTCTTGTCGTACCGCAGATCGAGACCGTGCTCGGCGCCGCACATATTGACCCTGCGCGCCAACCCGGCGTTGGAGCAGCCGGCTTCCTGGATGAGCGCCTGCAGCCGTTCGTTCGGCTGCCGCGCCACAAGCGGCCTAGCGGCCATGGCATTACCCCCAGTGACTGCTTGCGTTCTCGGCGTATCCGTCCTGTTGCTGAGTGATGCCCCGCAGATATCGCAGGTATACGGCGAATGCGGAACTTGCCCGTATTGACCACATAGACCGCACCGTTCGCGTACGGCGCCGATCCGAATCCGTCACCGCCCTCCCCCTGGCGCCGCGGCATGACCGCCGGACACTCGCACGCCCGTCACGCATGGTGGCTACCCGCTTACACAGCCGCAACCCCACACGCGCCCCCGCCCGTGCACCCATGCGCCCCGCCGTGCCGTCACCGCGCACCCCGGGCCCCCGGCGGCACCGCCCGTGCGGGGGCCCGGCCGTAACCCCCGTTGACGGCGGAAGTTGTCCTCTGCGTGGACGAGACCATGGACGTGACAGGACCAACGCGGTTCCCCGCGGGAACCTCGCAGATCCCCCAGCAGCGCGGGGAGCGGCTGCGCGACGCGGCGGTGCGCTACGCCGAGGAGCGGCACTGGGACGTGCTCTCCGGCGCCTGGCTCGAGGCCGTGGACGGAGCGGAGCGCTGCTCCTGCGGGACCGCCGACTGCCCGGCCCCCGGTGCCCATCCGGTCGGCCGGGACTGGGTGAACCAGGCCACCGGCAGCGCGGTCGTGGTCCACCGCATGTGGGCCAGGACGCCGCGCGCCTCCATCCTGCTGCCCACCGGCCGCACCTTCGACGCGCTCGACGTCCCGGAGTCCGCCGGCTGTCTGGCGCTCGCCCGCATGGAGCGCCGCCAGGTCGAGCTGGGCCCGGTCACCTGCACCCCCGGGCGCCGGATGCTCTTCTTCGTCCTCCCTGGCGCCGCCGCCAAGGTCCCCGACCTGGTGCGGAACCTGGGCTGGCCGCCGAACGCGATCGACCTGACCGCCCGCGGCGAGGGCGACTACCTGGTCGCGCCGCCGACCCGGGTGGGCGTGCGCGGCCCGGCCCAGTGGGCCCGGCGGCCCACCGCCGCCAACCGCTGGCTGCCCGACGCGCAGGAGCTGGTGAGCGCCCTCGCCTACGCCTGCGGCCGCGAGCGCCGCTGAGCTCCCGGAGCGCTCACCGGGACGGCCCCTATCGTGGAACGACGGCGGGGGCGGCAGGACCGGCCCCCGCGTGATAGGTCAGTGGGAGACGTCCCACAGGAAAACGGGGTAAGCCGGTGCCGCACGAGCAAGCAGCAGACAACACACAGTCACAGCCACAGCCCTCCCAGGCCGCACAGTCACCGTCCTCCGGGGCCGCCGCCGTGCGGGTCAGCGACCTGTGGAAGCGCTACGGGGAGCAGGTCGCGGTCGCCGGGATCGATCTTGAGCTGCCCGCCGGGCAGTTCATCGGTCTCGTCGGCCCCAATGGCGCCGGTAAGACCACCACGCTTTCGATGATCACCGGTCTGCTGCGCCCCGACAAGGGAACCGTGGAGATCGGCGGCCATGACGTCTGGCGGGACCCGGTCGAGGTCAAGGCGCGGATCGGGGTGCTGCCCGAGGGGCTGCGGATGTTCGAGCGGCTATCCGGCCGGGAGCTGCTCACCTACACCGGGCGGCTGCGCGGGCTGCCAGGCGCGGAGGTCGACCGGCGCGCCACCCAGCTGCTGGACGTCCTCGATCTCGCGGGCTCCCAGAGCAAGCTGGTGATCGACTACTCCACCGGTATGCGCAAGAAGATCGGGCTGGCCGCCGCGCTGCTCCACAACCCCGGAGTCCTCTTCCTCGACGAGCCCTTCGAGGGCGTGGACCCGGTCTCCGCCCAGACCATCCGCGGCGTCCTGGAGCGCTACACCCGCTCCGGCGCGACCGTCGTCTTCTCCAGCCACGTCATGGAGCTGGTGGAGTCGCTGTGCGACTGGGTGGCGGTGATCGCGAGCGGCCGGATCCGGGCCCATGGCCCGCTGGCCGAGGTGCGGGGCGAGGCACCGTCCCTGCAGGACGCCTTCCTGGAACTGGTCGGCGCCAACCGGCGCCAGGCGGGCCAGAGCCTGGACTGGCTGGGCGGCGGCGCCCGATGACGCTCACCGGCCCGCTCGACGCCAAGGACCCGCTCGGCACCGCGGCCCCCGCACCGCCCGCCGCCCCCGCCGGCTCCCCCACCCCCGTCTTCGTCTCCCTGAAGCTGGCGCTGCTGCGCAACGGGCTGCGCCAGTCCGGCGGCAGGCGGGCCGCGTACATCACCTCGCTGGTGTTGACCATGCTGTTCGCCGCGCTGCAGCTGCTCGGCCTGGTGCTGCTGCGCGGTACGAACCACGCCGACGCGCTGGTCACGCTGCTGACGGCGGTGCTCACCCTCGGCTGGGGGGTGATGCCGCTGTTCTTCCCCGGCGGGGACGAGACCCTCGACCCGACCCGGCTGGTGATGCTGCCGCTGCGCCCGCACTCGCTGATCACCGCCCTGCTGGTGTCCTCGCTGATCGGCATCGGCCCGCTGTTCACCCTGACCCTGGCGGTCGGCTCGGCGGTCGCCGTCGCGCATGGGGCGGCGGCAGTGGTGGCGGGCGTCATGGCCGTGGTGCTGACCCTGCTGGTGTGCGTGGCGCTGGCCCGCGCCGTCGCCACGGCCAACATCCGCCTCCTCACCAGCCGTAAGGGCCGCGATCTGGCGGTGCTCAGCGGTCTGTTCGTGGCGATCGGCGCGCAGTTCGTGAACCTCGGGGCGCAGAAGCTCGGCGGTGAGAACGGCCTGTCCGTGCTGGAACCGGCCGCCGCGGTGCTGCGCTGGGTGCCGCCCGCGGCGGCGGTGGACGCCGTCCAGGGCGTGAGCGACGGCGCCTATGGGGTCGCGGCGGCCCAATTCGCGCTCACCGTCGCGGCGCTGGGGCTGCTGATGTGGTGGTGGCGGGGCACCCTCACCCACCTGATGACCGCCCCGGACGCCTCCACGATCCAGGCGGCGGCGCCCCGCGAGCGCGGCTCCTCCGGTGCGGCCGACACCCCGGACGCCTCGGGCCCGTTCGCCCGGCTGCTGCCCTCCGGCCGCACCGGCACGGTGCTGCTGCGCACGCTGCGCTATGCCATACGCGACCCGAAGACCAAGTCGGCATGGGTCACCTCGCTGGGCGTCGGCCTGCTGATGCCCTTCATCACCGCCGCCCAGGGCAACGGCTCGATCTACTGGGCCTGCTGGGCGTCGGGGATGCTCGGCATGCTGATGTACAACCAGTTCGGCCAGGACACCTCCGCCTTCTGGATGGTCGCGCAGACGATCTCCGCGCCCCGTGACGCCTATCTGGAGCTGCGCGGCCGTGCGCTGGCGCTGCTCCTCGTCGCGGTGCCGTACGTGGCGACGGTGGTGCTCTGCTGCGCCGCCCTCCTCAAGAACTGGTCGGCCGCCCCCGAGGCGCTGGGGATCGCCCTGGCGCTGCTCGGCTCACTGCTGGCGACCGGCGCCGTGACCTCGGCGCTGGCCCCGTACTCCATTCCGCAGGACAGCGGCTACAAGAACGTCGCGCCGGGGCAGGGCGGGATCGCCTGGCTCAGCATCCTGGGCGGGATGATCGTGGGTTCCGCGCTGTGTGCGCCGGTGCTGGGCCTGACGATCTGGCTGCATGTCTCCGGGTCGCACGGCCTGCTGTGGGTGGTGTTCCCGGTGGGCGCGGTGTACGGCGCGGCCATCGCGGAGACCGGGATGCGGGTGGCGGCGCCGCGGGTCGCGGCGCGGCTGCCGGAGATCCTGGCGGCGGTCAGCAAGGGGTGATGACGCGGGTCGGGGCGCGCGGCGGTCCGGGGCGCCCCGGACCGCCGCGCGCCCCGACCGCCGCGCCCAACTGCCGTGACCATCCGGCTAGTCGAGGTACTTGCTGTACACCCAGCCCCTGGTCCCGGCGTGAATTCCGGTCGTGGTCCGCTTGAGGATCTTTCCGTAGGACCAGCTGTTCTCAAAGCCCCGGGTGCGGCAGAAGTACCGGAAGGAATCCCCTCGGTAAAGCGTCCCCATAGCGTGGTACCGCTTTCCCGGACCGCCGCGGAATCGGGCGCCACTGGTCGAGACCTTGAAATTGACATCCGGGGAATTGAATTGACACGCCGATGACCCCACCGCCGAAGCCGCTGGCGCCAGCGCGATGGAACCGCCGAGCATCAGCGCCGCCGAGAGCACGACCAGCGAGGCTTTACGTTTGACCGTCACGCGACCACCCCCCATGATCAGTTAATTCATTGCGCGCCAAGGAGCGTAGCACCCGTCAATCCGGAAGCCGGTTGGCGACCAAAGGGAATGGTCAGCCAAGCGCCCCCGGGGTGAGCCCCGCGGCGTCTGTGTGGCCCGACAGCGCCAGCGTCAGCTCGAACTCGGCCAGCAGCGCGCGGATCACATGCTCCACCCCCGGCTGCCCGTCCAGCCCCAGCCCATAGGCGTACGGCCGCCCCAGCAGCACCGCGCGGGCGCCGAGGGCGAGCGCCTTGAACACATCGTCACCGGTGCGCACTCCGCTGTCGAAGAGCACCGCCAGCCGGTCGCCGACCGCCTGCACCACCCCCGGCAGCGCGTCGGCCGCCCCGATCGAACCGCCCACCTGGCGGCCGCCGTGGTTGGACACGACGACACCGTCCATCCCCGCGTCCGCCGCGCGCCGGGCGTCGTCGGGGTGCAGCACGCCCTTCAGCACGATCGGGCCGTCCCACTGCTCGCGCAGGAAGGCCAGGTCCTCCCAGGTCTTCCCGGGGTCGCCGAACAGCTGCACAAAGTGCAGCACCGCGGCGTCCCGGTCCTCGTCGACCGACTTGGCGAGCCCGGCCAGGAACGCCGGATCGGTGAAGTAGTTGGCGGTGCCCACACCGTGCAGGAACGGCAGATACGCCTGGTCGAGATCGCGCGGCCGCCAGGCCAGCAGCGGGGTGTCGAGGGTGACCACCAGGGCCGTGAAACCACAGGACGTGGCCCGGCTCAGAAAGCTCCTGGTGACCTCGCGGTCCTTGCCCCAGTAGAGCTGGAACCACCGCTCACCGTCCCCCATCGCCTCCGCCACCCGCTCCATGGGCGTACTGGACGCGGAGGAGAGGATGAACGGCACCCCCTGCGCCGCGGCTGCCCGCGCCGCCGCGCACTCGGCCTCCGGGTGCATGATCGACAGCACACCGATCGGCGCGAGCGCGAGCGGCGCGGGCAGCCGGGTGCCGAACAGCTCGACCGACAGATTCCGCCGCCGTACGTCACGGAGCATCCGCGGCACGATCCGATGCCGGTCCAGCGCCGCCCGGTTGGCCCGCTCGGTGCCGCCGCTCCCCGCGCTGCCCGCCACATAGCCCACCGGCCCCGGCCCCAGCCGCGCCTCGGCCAGCTCCTCGAGCCGGGTGAGATCGGCGGGAAGCCGCGGAACGGCACCGGTCATCCCGTTCAGATAGATCTCGTACTGAAATGCCGCCCAGTCCTTGCCGGGTTCCGGCTCCGTTATGTCGCCACCGATCATGCGCTTCCCTTCATCCGTCCCTTATTGGCCAATCTCCCATTGCCGTAAGGGAGTAGAGGACTCGTAGGATCGACGAACCGTCGATCGCGTTCAAGAGATCACACCGGAACGCGATGAGGCCGCGTTCCCGTATTGGAGTTCCACTTGCCGCTGACCAAGACAGCGTGGCTGCGTTCCGGTGCGCGCGTTGTCGTGCTGGCGCTCGCCCTGACCGCGTGCGGACCATTCGGGGAAGAGGACGATACATCCGAGAACGCACGGCGCACTTCCCGCTCGGGTGCCACCGATGGTCACCGCAGCGGTGCGCAGAAGGTCGGTATGCGATCGGACGGTGGGCGGCCGCTTCCGCCGGGTCAGACCGGTACGCGTGTGTTCAAGGAGGACACCGGGATCGAGCCCACCTACCGGATCGCGGCACAGAAGGTCGACATCGGTACGGCGGCCGAGGCGCGGGCGCTGGTGCCGGATCCCGCGGACGCCGAGGGCAAGGTGCCCGCGGTCGCCTATGTGAGGTACACCCATCTGCGCGGGGCCACCGTGCGGGAGTATCCCCGGGTCGGGGACTACCCGGAGGTGTACGCGGACGGGCGGCGGGGAGCGAAGGTCACCGGCGCCGCGGTGGGACGGCCCAAGGGGTGCGCGGACTCGGATGAGATCAGGAACTGGCGGAGCGGGCAGAGCTACCTGCTCTGCAACACCTTTCTGATTCCCGCGCGGGCGAGGTCGGTTGAGGTCATGTGGACGGAGATCGGCGGGAAGCCGTTCGTCTGGACGTTCTGAACTGGTGTTGTGACGTGGGTGTTCTGCAGGGTTCTGGCTGAGGGTTCCGGGCTGGGTGTTCCTGAAACGGGCGCCGCATCGTGGGGGGTGGGCTCCGCGGGGCGCGCTTGGCTAGACGGGCAGAACCGAGGCCAGGAAGGGCTCAACGGCTCGGCGCCAGCCCTCGGGCTGGTCGTAGTGGACGAGATGGCCCGCGTCCACCACCTCCGCATACTGCCCGCGGGGCAGGACGCGGACCATCTCCTGCGCCTCCGCACGGCCCAGCTCACCGTCCAGCCCGCGCACGACCAGGGTGGGGCACTCGACCAGCGCAAGCTCCTCCCAGTGGGCGTCATGGACCCAGGTGTCGCGGACCTTCAGCATCTGACGGCAGGAGAACACCGGGCGCCAGCCGTCCGAGCGCTCGGCCATGACCTCGGCGAAGAAGTCGCCCCGGGACGGATTCGGCCGCTCCAGCGTCGGATCGTCCTCGCCGAACCACTTGCGCACATCGGCGAGGGTGGCGAACGGCACCGGCCAGGAGCGGAACCACTCGGCCCACTCGCGCTGTGAGGCGGAGCCGGGGGCCGAGGCCCGCATATCGCTGATGACCAGCGCCCGGACCAGATCGGGGCGGCGGGCGGCGAGCTGCCAGGCGGTGAGGGCGCCCATGGCATGGCCGATCAGGGTCACCGGGGCGAGGCCAAGCTGCTCCACGGCCGCCTCGGCGTCGTCCACATAGGTGGAGCGGTCGAAGGGGCCCTCGGCGGGCTTCTCGCTGCGGCCGTGGCCGCGCTGGTCCAGGGCGACCGCCCGATGGCGGGTGGAGAGCCAACGGGCCGTCTCCGCCCAGTGGGCGGCCCGGCCCAGCAGCCCATGGAGCAAGAGCACTCCGGGGCCCCGCGCTCCCTCGCGGCCAGCGCCTGCCTTGGGCGGATCGGTGAACTCCCAGGCGGCGAGCCGCACGCCGTCGGCCCCGCTTACTTGGATACGTCGCACCATGTGGTCTGGCACCTCCAACCCTCTCTCGAACACCCTCACAGTATCGAACTCATATTCGAACACAGGGGCATTGCCGTCCAACACCCCTCGTTCGGGTGACCGCGCTCGGGGGTTGATCGTCTGTGCCCTGGGGAGACAGCTAGCGGGAGGCGGACTGCTCGGGGAAGGGAGTCCGCGGGGGACGACCCTGGGAGCTCGGGGCTCCGGGTCATCAGGGCCCCGGGTCGCACCGGCCGCGCTCGCGCGGTCCATGCGGCCCGGGGCCCAGCGGGGGGACATGGGGAAGCGGGGCCCCGGCACCTGACAGCACCGGGGCCCTCGCTGAAGAACGACCCCCTCGGCGGCACACCTCATCGGGCCCACCGGACCCCCTCCCCTGACGACCCCAGCGTCAGCGACAGCGTCGCACGCGGCGGCCCGGCCCGCTCGGTTTCTGTCGAGTCTGGTATCGGGAAAATCCGTCGTCGCAGGTCGTGACGGCCGAATGGCTTGAACCGGGTGTATCGGTCAGCGTGTCGAGGTGCGGGAGGGTGTGCGGGGCGGGTACGGGGGGTGTGGTCACGGAGGTGTTCGCGCGGTGGTGATCGTGCGGTGATGAGCGGCGCGGTGGTGAGCCGCGCCGTCAGGAAGCTTCGGCCGTGCCGTCAGGAAGCGTCAGCGCTTGGCCACGAAGACATGCGAGGCGATCTCCGACTCCAGCTCCGCCGCCTCACCACTGCTGCCGACCAGCACCCCGCCCGGCGACTCGGTGACGCTCACCACGGAGCCCGGCTGCACCCCGGCCCGCCGCAGCGTGTACATCACCTGGGCGTCGGCCTGGATGGGCTCGCCGATGCGGCGCACCACCACGGTCTTGCCCTCCGAGCCCGGCTCCAGCTCCCGCAGGCTCACCATGGACTCGTCCAGGAACGGATCGGCCTCGGCCTTCTCGCCCAGCTCCTCCAGACCCGGAATCGGGTTTCCATACGGCGACTCGGTGGGATGGCGAAGCAGCTCAAGCACCCGCCGCTCCACCGCCTCGCTCATCACGTGCTCCCAGCGGCACGCCTCGGCGTGGACCTGCTCCCATTCCAGCCCGATCACATCGACGAGCAGGCACTCCGCGAGCCGGTGCTTGCGCATCACGCGCGTGGCCAGCCGGCGGCCCTCGCCGGTCAGCTCCAGATGACGGTCGCCCGCGACCGTGACCAGCCCATCGCGCTCCATCCGCGCCACCGTCTGGCTGACCGTCGGCCCGCTCTGCTCGAGCCGCTCCGCGATGCGGGCGCGCATGGGGACCACGCCCTCCTCCTCGAGCTCGAGGATGGTGCGGAGATACATCTCCGTGGTGTCGATCAGTCCGGACATGCGTGCCCCTCGAAGTGTCGTGCGGTGGCCCTCAACCAATTCTGACGCATCCCACCGACAACGGGGCCGAGTCGGCCCCTTCCGCCGCAAGGGACCGGGCTGCTATTGACAGCGTCATGATCGATAACCCCCACAGGGAAGGCCACACGGTGATGAGCGAGTCCGAGCCGGCCGGGCAATTCTTCGACGCGGCCATCGGCCTGCTGCGACAGGTGCGGGACGAGGAGGGCGAGCATATCGCCGCCGCGGGCACCCTGATCGCCGATACCGTCGCCGCGGGCGGCCGTCTCTTCACATTCGGCGCCGGGCACTCCGCCCTGCCCGCTCAGGACGTCGTCTACCGCGCGGGCGGGCTCGCGCTGATGAACCTGCTGCCGGTGCCGGGGGCGGTGGTGGACGTCGTCCCCGCCACCCTGGGCAGCGCGCTCGAACGCGTGGACGGGCTCGCCACGACCGTCCTGGACAGCAGCCCGCTCCGGACCGGGGACCTGCTGATCGTGATCTCGCTGTCCGGGCGCAACGCCCTGCCCGTGGAGATGGCCATGAGCGCGCGGGAGCGCGGCATCAGGGTGATCGGGGTGACCTCGGTCGGCTACGCGACCGGCACGACCCCGCGCAACCCTTCCGGTGGCTTCCTCAAGGACCACTGCGATCTGGTCGTCGACAACAAGATCGCGGTCGGGGACGCGGAGCTCACGGCCGCCGGTGTCGGCGCGCCCTTCGCGCCCGCGTCCACCGTCGTGACGAGCGCGATCATGCAGTCCATGGTGGCGGCCGGGATCGGGGAGCTGGCCGAGCGCGGGATCGAGCCGCCCATGCTGAGGTCGGGGAACGTGGACGGCGGGCACGAGTGGAACCGTAAGGTGATGGCCGAGCACGGGGACCGGATCTTCTACCGGTGGTGAGACCTGGCCGGGGCGTTTACCGGTCAGCCCTTATCGGTAGGCCTTTGCCGGTCTGCCTTTACCGGTGGGCCCTTACCGGTGGGCGCTTTACCGGTGGCGGCCCTCCTCCGTCGGTGAGCCGCTACCGGGCGACTCCGCCCCTCCGTGGGCGGCGGTCGCCCGTACGGCGGCCGGTACGGCGCCTTCCGCCGCGGCCGCCTCCCCCGGGCGGCGTCAGCGCCCGCGTACGGCCAGGTCCACCGAGGCCGCGACCCGGGCCGCGACGTCCTCCGCGTACGTCGCGTCCGTCCGGTCGAAGGCCCGGCGGCTTGAGGTGCGCAGGAAGGTGACCACGCCGAGGGTGCGGCCGCGGCTGCGCAGCACCGCGCACAGGCCGTGCACCGAGCCCTCCGGCCATTTGCGGGCCGCCGCCCACTGGGCCGCCCCGGACCCGTCCGAGCGTCTGGCGCTCGCCCGTACCGAACCGCAGCGGTCCACCGCCTGGAGCGCCGGATGGCCCTCCGGGTAGGCCAGCGGGATGCCGTCCGGGGCGACCGGCGGGCAGGGGCCGGGGGCACCGGTGGGCGTGGCCGCCGCCCGGACCAGCCGGATCCGGTCCGCCGGGGCACCCGGCGGCGGGTCAAGGACCAGGTCGATCAGGGCGTGGTCGGCGAAGCCCGCCAGCGCGAAGTCCAGGTGGACCGAGGCGGCCTCCATCGGGTCCTCGCATTCGGCCGCGGCCCGCGCCGCCCGGTGCAGTTGGTTGCCCCGGAAGCGCATCCGGGTGCTCTCCTGCTCCTGGCCCTTCACCTCCGTCACGTCCTGGAAGATCCAGGCCACCCCGAGCGGCGCCGGTTCCTCGGTGAGCGGCGAGGCCAGCCGGAGGAAGCCGCTGCGCAGGCAGCGGCGCCGCGCCGCCGCCCCTGCCTCGCCCCGGTCGCCGCCCTCGCCGCGCACCGCCTCGTCATCGTCGAGCAGTTCGTAGCGCACGCCCTCCGCGCCCTCGAGGCCGTCCGCCGCGTCCGCGTCGGCGTCCCGCAGCGTCACCCACAGCTCGGTGGGCACCGGGGGCACCCCCTCCGCCAGGACGTGCTGGAGCGCGGCCTCCGCCTCCTCCACGCCCTGGTCCAGGAAGTCGCCCAGCGGCCGTCCGGGCGCGGCCTTACGGGCGGTGCGCAGCGTGCCCGCCGCGCTGGCGTTGACGACGGCCACCCGCAGATCCGCGTCGACCAGGATCACGTTCCACGACGCGTCGTCCAGCAGCGCCTCGCTCAGCGCGATCGACCGCTCCAGGTCGACCTGTGCGTGCACCTCGCTGAAGGCGCAGTAGACCCCGGCCGGGCGGCCGTCCGCGCCCGGCACCGCCGAGGACTGCGTACGGACCAGGACCCGGCCGCCGTCCTTGGTCAGCAGCGCGAACTCGTGCACCCGGCGCCCCGTGGCGCCCATGGCCTCCGTAAGGCGCGCCTCGACGTCCTGGGCGTCCCCCGGGCGGGCCGCCCAGCCGCTCAGCCCCTTGCGGCCGACCGCCTCCGCCGCCGTCCACCCGAGGATGCGCTCGGCCTCGTGGTTCCAGTGGGTCACCGTGCCGTCGGCGTCGAACGCGCACAGGGCGGCGTCCATCCCGTCGAGCAGCGCGGCCAGCAGTTCGGAGTCGGGCCGCTCGGGGCCGTCCGGGCGGTCGGGGTGGCCGGACGCCGGCGGGGCCGCGCCCGGCTGCCCCGGAACCCCCCGCGAGGACCGGGCGGAACGCGCTGGACGTGCGGGTTCGGAACGTTGTGAAGCGCTCACCTGACACCCCTTGCTGGACGTGGCTGTCTGTGGTGGGGCACGTCGGACATTGAACTCGAACGTGACACGCGCCACACCGCATTCGTCGAAATCGTTGCCTCACGGAAATTCGCTTGTGTGTGGCAGGAGGGGGTTCTTAGTGTGGCGGTACACGAGAAGGGAGGTGGTTCGGCAGATGTATGAAATCCGGACGCGTGAGGTGACTGCGGGCTAGCGGTCCGTCGTCGCGCTCAGCGCATTCGCCGGACCGGCGCACCGAAGGTGCGCAGCCGGCCAATCCCAAGCAGTCACCCGACCCGCGGGTCGCCGGTACGTCCGACCGGCCCCCTCACGCCTCAGGGCGGCAGGGGACAGACCCGCGGGTTGTCCGCGTTGTGAGGACGCCCGCAGGGCTTCCCGGTCGCGTCCTACGGGTACAGCCGCTCGATCCGCCAGCCGCCCCGCTCCTCCGGCAGCCGGACGTACCGCAGCCGGTCGTGCAGCCGGTTCTCCCGGCCCTGCCAGAACTCCACCGCCTCCGGCACCACCCGGAACCCGCCCCACTCCGGCGGCACCGGCACCTGCTCGCCCGGCGGATAGCGGTCCGCCAGCTCCTCGTACGAGCGGTCCAGCTCCGCCCGCGAGCCCGCCACCGTGGACTGCGAGCTCGCCCACGCCCCCAGCTGCGAGCCGTGCGGCCGGGTGCGGAAGTACGCCGCCGTCTCGTCACGCCCGGTGCGCCGCGCGGTGCCCGTCACGATCACCTGCCGGGCGATGGGGTGCCAGGGGAAGAGCAGGGCGATGTGCGGGTTCTCGCCCAGCTCACGGCCCTTGCGGGAGCCATAGTTGGTGTAGAAGACGAAGCCGCGCTCGTCGAAGCTCTTCATCAGGACCGTACGGGAGCTGGGGCGGCCCTGTGCGTCGGCGGTCGAGACGACCATGGCGTTCGGCTCGAAGAGCCCGCTGCCGACGGCGTCCTCGAACCACCGGGTGAACTGGCGGAAGGGATCGTCCGCGAGGTCCGCCTCGTCGAAGCCGACCGCGCGGTAGTGCTCGCGCATGGCGGCCGGGTCGTACGTACGCGCGGAGGAAGCCGAGGGCTCCGAGTCAACGTGGGGCACGGGCATATCTTGCAACATCATCGGTCCGGCGCACCGGCGCCCCCGGAAGAGCGCTCCGCATCCCCCGCCCCGGCACCCCGTAACCCTCCCGCGATCCGGGGGGGGATGTGCCACTTCTCACGCTTCCCCACAGGCAGCACACCCACCAGACTGAGCGGACCACGCGCCGCCCGTTCGGCGCCTGGGCAGGCACCACCCCCCGTGTCCCGGAGGTCACTTTCCGCCACGGTTGGGTGACCACCACCCGCACGGGGCACATCACGGAGTGACCGGTACGGACCGCGAGCCGTGTCAGGCGGCCGCAGAACCGTTCCGGCACCGTCCGCCGCCGACCGTCGTCCCGCCATGAGGAGCCGCCTGATGTCCGACTTCGTACCCGGACTCGAAGGAGTCGTCGCGTTCGAGACGGAGATCGCCGAACCCGATAAGGAAGGCGGCGCGCTCCGCTACCGCGGCGTGGACATCGAGGACCTGGTGGGCCATGTCTCCTTCGGGAACGTCTGGGGCCTGCTGGTCGACGGCGCCTTCAACCCGGGGCTGCCGGCCGCCGAGCCGTTCCCCATCCCGGTCCACTCCGGGGACGTCCGGGTCGATGTGCAGTCCGCGCTGGCCATGCTGGCGCCCGTCTGGGGCCTCAAACCGCTGCTGGACATCAGCGAGGAGCAGGCCCGTGAGGACCTGGCGCGCGCGGCCGTGATGGCCCTGTCCTACGTGGCCCAGTCGGCCCGCGGCCAGGGGAAGCCGATGGTGCCGCAGCGGGAGATCGACAAGGCCGGAACCATCGTGGAGCGCTTCATGCGGCGCTGGCGCGGTGAGCCGGACCCCAAGCACGTGGCCGCGGTCGACGCGTACTGGACCTCGGCGGCCGAGCACGGCATGAACGCCTCGACCTTCACCGCCCGCGTCATCGCCTCCACCGGCGCCGATGTGGCCGCCGCGCTCTCCGGCGCGGTGGGCGCCATGTCCGGGCCGCTGCACGGCGGCGCGCCCTCCCGGGTGCTCGGCATGATCGAGGAGATCGAGCGCACCGGGGACGCCACCCGCTACGTCAAGCAGGCCCTGGACCGGGGCGAGCGGCTGATGGGCTTCGGCCACCGGGTCTACCGCGCCGAGGACCCGCGGGCGCGGGTGCTGCGGCGCACCGCCAAGGAGCTGGGCGCGCCGCGGTTCGAGGTCGCCGAGGCACTGGAGCGGGCCGCCCTGGACGAGCTGCACAGCCGCAGGCCGGACCGGGTGCTGGCGACGAACGTGGAGTTCTGGGCGGCCATCGTGCTGGACTTCGCCGAGGTCCCCGCGCCCATGTTCACCTCGATGTTCACCTGCGCCCGTACGGCGGGCTGGAGCGCGCACATCCTGGAGCAGAAGCGGACCGGCCGTCTGGTGCGGCCGTCCGCCCGGTACGTCGGCCCCGGCGCGCGCAGCCCGCACGAGGTCGACGGCTACGGGGACACCGCGTCGCGGTAGGTCAGCTCCGGGTGGGTCGGGGGGCGGCCGGGGCCTTCGTGGTCAGGATCCCCTCCAGGATCCGCGACCACTGGGCCACCACCCGCTCCCGGCGGTGGCCGTCGTCCGTCAGCAGATTGGCCAGGCCCAGGCCGCGCCCCATGTCGAGCAGGCCCTGGACGGCCTCCCGGACGCCCGGCACCGACTCGTCTGCGCCCAGCAGCTCCACCGCCATCCGGTGCGTCTCCCGGCCGATCTTCGCCTCCAGGGCGGCCACCCGGGCGCCCAGCTGCTCCTCGTACGAGGCCGCCACCCACAGCTGGAGGGCGGCCCGGAAGAGCGGGCCGGTGTAGAGGGTGACCAGCGCCTCGACCACCGCGGGGACGCGCCCCTCCCCACGCCGGGCGGGAAGGGCGCGCAGCTCCGCCGAGCGCTCCTCGGCGACCTGCTCGACGGCGGCCGTGAAAAGGTCCTCACGGGTCGGGAAGTGGTGCTGGGCCGCGCCCCGCGACACCCCGGCCCGCTCGGCGACCACCGCGACCGTGCAACCGGCCCAGCCGCGCTCGGCGAGGCACGCCACGGCGGCCTCCAGCAGCCGCCTGCGGGTGGCCCGGCTGCGGTCCTGCTTGGGGTCGCGCGGTGCCGTACGGGGCGTACGGGGGGTCATCGGGACGCCCTGCCGGGGCCCGTGTTCCCCGCGTCCGGTACCGCCCGCGCGCCGGCCGCCGTCCGCCGTACCCATTCCGGATCGCGCCGCTCGAGGAACGACGTCATGCCCTCGCGCGCCTCGTCGGAGGCGAAGAGCCGGGCCGACAGCGCGGCCAGCGCCTCGCCGTCCCGGTCGAAGGCGCGCAGCACATCGGCGGTCACCAGCCGCTTGGACTCGGCCAGGCCCTGCGGGGAGCCCCGGCGCAGCCCGTCGAGTACCGGCGCCAGCGCCTGGTCCGCGTCACCCTCCGGGTCCGCGAGCGTCACCAGTCCGATCCGGGCCGCCTCCGCGGCGTCGAACCGCTCACCCGTGAGGTAGTAGCGGGCCGCCGCGCGCCGGTCCAGCCGGGGCAGCAGCGGCATCGAGATGACGGCCGGGGCGAGGCCGAGCCGGGCCTCGGTGAAGGCGAAGCTGGCGCCGCGCCCGGCCGCCGAGATGTCGCAGGCCCCGAGCAGCCCGAGCCCGCCGGCCCGTACGTGTCCGGTGACGCGGGCGACGACCGGTTTGGGCAGCTCCACGATCGACCGCAGCAGGTCCACCAGACCGGACGTCCCGGACGCTGAGGGCGGTTCGCTCAGGTCCGCGCCCGCGCAGAAGGTGGTGCCGGTGTGGGTGAGCAGCACCGCCCGGACGCGGTCGTCCCGCCCGGCCGCCGCCAGCGCCTCGCACAACTCGGCGACCAGGCGCGCGGAGAGGGCGTTGCGGTTGTGCGGCGAGTCCAGGGTGAGGGTGGTGATACCGCGCGCGGAGGCGGCCCGTACGAAGGGGGTAGTCCCCGCGGACGTGGTGGGCCCCCCAGTCGGTGGTTCTCCCGTCGTGGAACCTCCGGTCGGGGGTTCTCCCGTCGGCGGCTCCCCGGCGGCAGGGCCTGCGGTCAGCGGGTGATCGGCCGTGGGGCCGGTCGTGGGGCCGTCGGTCATGGGGCGGTCGAACTCCTTTCCCTGGCGCGCAGTTCGCGCCTGAGGATCTTGCCGGTGGCCGAGCGCGGCACGGCGTCCGTGAACTCCACGCGGCGCACCTTCTTGTACGGGGCCACCTGTCCGGCAACGTACGCGATGAGGTCGTCCTCCGAGATCCGGGTCCCGGGCCTGGGCACCACATACGCCTTGGGGATCTCATTGCCCGCCCCGTCCGTCACGCCGATCACGGCGGCGTCGACGACGGCCTCATGGGCGAGCAGCACGGCCTCCAGGTCGGCCGGGGCGACCTGATAGCCCTTGTACTTGATGAGCTCCTTCACCCGGTCCACCACATACAGCCAGCCGTCCGCGTCCACATGTCCGACGTCGCCGGTGTGCAGCCAGCCCTCGGCGTCGATCATGGCGTCGGTGTCCTCGGGACGGCCCAGGTAGCCCTTCATCACCTGCGGTCCGCGGATGACGATCTCGCCGTCCTCGCCCGTGGCGAGGTCCGCACCGGCGTCCGGGTCCACGATGCGCATCTCGGTGCTGGGGAGCAACTTTCCGACGGTCCCGGGCGGGGCGTTCTTCGTGTCGCGCGGCACCAGATGGGAGCCCGGTGACAGCTCCGTCATCCCGAACGCCTGCAGCAGCGGCGGTACGCCGAGCCGCTGGGCGCACGCCTCCGCGAGCCGTGCGTCCAGCGGGGCCGCCGCGCTCAGCACGTACCGCACCGACGACAGGTCATGGCCGTCCACCGCGGGATGCTTGGCGAGCGCGAGCACGATCGGCGGGGCCACGTAGAGCGCCTGGGCGCGGTGCTTCTCGATCGCCGCGAGGAAGGTGTCGAGTTCGAAGCGGGGCAGCACGATCACCGTGCCGCCGTTGCGGAGCGGTGCGTTCATGAGCGCCGTAAGGCCGTAGCTGTGGAAGAACGGCAGTACGGCCAGCACCCGTTCCCCCGGCCGGTTGGGCACCAGCTTCTCCACCTGCGCGAGATTGGTGGCGACGTTGCGGTGGGTGAGCATCACGCCCTTGGGGGTGCCGGTGGTGCCTGAGGAGTACGGCAGGACGGCGATGTCCTCGGCCGGGTCGATCTCCACCGCCGGTTCGGGCGCGGTGCCGCTCAGCATGGAGCGCAGCGAGCGATGGCCGCTCGCCTCGTCGCATACGAAGATCTCCCGTATTCCGCCCGCCCGTTCCGCGGCCTGCCGGGCCACGCTCAGCAGCGCGGAGACGGTGATGATCCACGACGCGGACGCGTCCCGGAGCTGCTTGGCGAACTCCTCCGGCGTGGCCAGCGGATGCACCGTGGTGACCGCGGCCCCGGTGCGGGTGGCGCCGTAGAACGCCGGTGGGTACATGATCGAGTTGGGGCTGTGCAGGGCCACCACATCGCCCTTGCGCACCCCCGCCTCAGCCAGCGCGGCCCCGGTCCGGCGCGCCGCGCGGTCCAGCGCGGCATAGCTCAGGGCCTCCCCGGTCACGCCGTCCACCAGCGCGGTCAGTTCGCCGAACTCCCCGGCCGCGCGGGCCAGTACGACGTCGTGGATGGGCAGATCGACGGGCGGTACATCGGGATACTCGCTGCGCAGCACCATGGCCGCTCCCCTCAGCTCTGATGGACCTACCTGTCCGTTCTGCCCTACCCGTGAACTCCCTACGACTGGCTCCCGACGAGTGCGCCGGGCCGGGCGCCCGCTCAGTACGACTTGGGCAGGCCCAGGGTCTGGTGGGAGACATAGTTGAGGATCATCTCCCGGCTGACGGGGGCGATCCTGGCCACCCGGGCGGCCGTGATCAGCCGCGCCAGCCCGTACTCGGCGGTCAGGCCGTTGCCGCCGAGGGTGTGCACGGCCTGGTCCACCGCCTTCACCGCAGCCTCCGCGGCCGCGTACTTGGCCATGTTCGCGGCCTCGCCCGCCCCCGCGTCATCGCCCTCGTCGTACAGATGCGCCGCCTTCGCCATCATCAGCCGGGCCAGCTCCAGCTCGATATGGGCCTGGGCGAGGGGGTGGGCGATCGCCTGGTGGGCGCCGATGGGCTCCTTCCACACCTGGCGGGTGCGGGCGTAGTCCACGGCCTTGTCGAGCGCGTAGCGGCCCATGCCCAGCGCGAACGCCGCCGTCATGACGCGCTCCGGGTTGAGCCCCGCGAACAGCTGGAGCAGCCCGGCGTCCTCGTCGCCCACCAGCGCGTCGGCGGGCAGCTTCACATCGTCCAGCACCAGCTCGAACTGCTTCTCGGCGGCGCCCAGTTCCATGGGGATGTGGTGGTGGGAGAAGCCGTGGGTCTCGCGCGGGACGATGAACAGGCAGGGCTTGAGCTTGCCCGTCCTGGCGTCCTCGGTGCGGCCGACGATGAGGACCGCGTCTGCGTTGTCCACACCGGTGATGAAGACCTTACGGCCGTTGAGTATCCAGCCGCCGCCCTCGTCCCGGCGGGCGGTGGTGGTGATGCGGTGCGAGTTGGATCCGGCGTCGGGCTCGGTGATGCCGAAGGCCATGGTGAGGCTGCCGTCGGCCAGTCCGGGCAGCCAGCGCCGCTTCTGCTCGGCGGTGCCGAACCGGGCGATGACGGTGCCGCAGATGGCGGGCGAGACGACGAGCATGAGCAGCGGGCAGCCCGCCGCGCCCAGCTCCTCCAGGACGATGGACAGCTCGGTGATGCCGCCGCCCCCACCGCCGTACTCCTCGGGGAGGTTGACGCCGAGGTACCCCAGTTTTCCTGCCTCGGCCCACAGTTCGGCGGCCCCGTCGCCCTCCTGGGGGCCGCCCGGGGCGTGTCCCTTGGCGAAGGACGACACGGCGGCGCGGAGCGCCACGCGCTCCGGGGTGTCCACAGGCGTGTGCGGGCTGGTCATGGACGGCTCCTCCCACGTGGGTGCGTTGTGCGGGCCATGCGCTGGGCTGTGCTTGTGCTGGGCCGTACTGCGCTGTGCTGTGCTGTGCTCATGCCGCGCGGGTCCCTTGCGGTGCGTTGTGGTCCCGGCGGGTGGGGCCCGTACGGGCCGTGTGGTGTGCGGGGCAGGGTCACTCCCCCGCCGCCACGACGGCGAGCAGGGCTCCGACCTCGACCTGGCGGCCGGGGGCGGCGTGCAGGGCGGTGAGCACCCCGGCGGCGGGCGCGGTCACGCGGTGCTCCATCTTCATGGCCTCCAGCCACAGCAGGGGCTGTCCGGCCTCGACCCGGTCCCCGACCGCCACCCCGGCCACCCGCACCACCGTGCCCGGCATGGGCGCCAGCAGCGAGCCCGGTTCGGTGCGGGCGGTGGGGTCGGGGAAGCGGGGCAGCGCGGTGAACACATGGCCGCCCTGGGGCGTGTCGACATAGCGGCGGTCCCCATGGGCCGTCACCTCGAACGTCCGCCGTACCCCGGCCACATCGAGCACGACCCGCGCCGGGTCGGCGTCCCGCCCCGGCTCGACGCCCAGCGGCCGGACGTCGGAGAAGCCCTCCGCGAGCATCCCGTCCCGGGTGAGGCGGTAGCGCACCTCGTGCTCGGTGCCGCCCGGTTCGGCGCGGTAGCTCCGCAGCTGCGGCTGGGAGGGCACGTTGCGCCAGCCGCCCAGCCGCCCGGCCACGGTCGCCGGTCGCCGCGCCGCGTCGGCCAGGGCGGCGGCGAGGGCGGCGACCGGAGCCGCCTCGTCGTCGTCCGGGGCGGCGGTCAGCTCGGGCAGCTGGCGTTCGAGGAAGCCGGTGTCCATACGGCCCGCCGCGAACTCCGGGTGGCGCAGCGCCCGTACGAGCAGGTTCCGGTTGGTCACCGGGCCGTGGATGCGGGCCCGCTCAAGGCCGTGGGCCAGCCGCCGTACCGCCTCGGCCCGGGTGGGGGCCACGGCGATGACCTTGGCCAGCATCGGGTCGTAGTGGACGCCGATCGCGTCCCCGTCGCCGGGCCCCGCGTCCACCCGCAGCCCGGGGATCTCCAGCCGGTGCAGGGTCCCCGTCTGCGGCCTCCAGTCACGCGCCGGGTCCTCGGCGTACAGCCTCGCCTCGACGGCGTGTCCCCGCGCCTCGGGGGGTTCGGCGTCGAGCCGCTTCCCTTCCGCGATCCGCAGCTGGAGCGCCACCAGGTCGAGGCCGTGGATCTCCTCGGTGACCGGGTGCTCGACCTGGAGGCGGGTGTTCATCTCCAGGAAGTACGCCCGGCCCGAGGGCGAGACCAGGAACTCCACCGTGCCCGCGCCCTGGTAGCCGATCGCGCGCGCCGCGTTCGCCGCCGACCCGGCCAGGGTGCGCCGCAGTTCCTCACCGAGGCCGGGGGCCGGGGCCTCCTCGATGACCTTCTGGTGGCGGCGCTGGAGGGAGCAGTCGCGGGTGCCGAGGGTCCATACGGTGCCGTGGGTGTCGGCGAGCACCTGGACCTCGACATGGCGGGCGCCCTCCATGTAGGGCTCCACGAAGATCTCGCCGTCGCCGAAGGCGGAGGCCGCCTCGGCGCGGGCGGAGTCGAGTTCGGCGGGGAGCGCGGCCAGTTCGCGCACCACCCGCATGCCCCGGCCGCCGCCGCCCGCCGCCGCCTTGACCAGCACGGGCAGCTCGTCGGCGGTGACCTCCGCCGGGTCGAGCGGATCGAGCAGCGGCACACCCGCCTTGCGCATGATCTCCTTGGCGCGGGTCTTGGAGGCCATGGCCTCCATCGCCTCGGGCGGCGGCCCCACCCACACCAGCCCCGCGGCCCTTACGGCGCGCGCGAAGTCGGCGTGCTCGGAGAGGAAGCCATAGCCGGGGTGAACGGCGTCGGCCCCGGCGGCCAGGGCGGCCTTCACCAGGAGGTCGCCGCGCAGATAGGTGTCGGCCGGGGCGTCGCCCGGCAGCCTTACGGCGGAGTCGGCCTCGCGCGCGTGGGGCGCGTCCTCGTCCGCGTCGGAGTGCACCGCGACGGTGGCGATGCCGAGGTCTCGGCAGGTGCGGATGACGCGCCGAGCGATCTCGGCGCGGTTGGCGATCAGGAGGGCACGGATCATGGGTTCCTCACTCACATCCGGAAGACGCCGAAGCCACCGCGCGCGCCCTCGACCGGCGCGGTGTGCAGGGCGGACAGACACAGGCCGAGCACGGTGCGGGTGTCGCGCGGGTCGATGACGCCGTCGTCGTAGAGCCGCCCGGAGAGGAAGAGCGGCAGCGACTCGGACTCGATCTGCCGCTCCACCATGGCGCGCAGCGCGGCGTCGGCCTCCTCGTCGTACGGCTGCCCCTTGGCGGCGGCGGACTGCCGGGCGACGATCGACATCACCCCGGCGAGCTGCTGCGGGCCCATCACGGCGGACTTGGCGCTGGGCCAGGCGAAGAGGAAGCGGGGGTCGTACGCCCGGCCGCACATCCCGTAGTGACCGGCGCCGTACGAGGCGCCGATGAGCACCGACAGATGCGGGACGCGGGAGTTGGAGACGGCGTTGATCATCATGGCGCCGTGCTTGATGATGCCGCCCTGCTCGTAGTCGCGGCCGACCATGTAGCCCGTGGTGTTGTGCAGGAAGACCAGCGGGATGTCGCGCTGGTTGGCGAGCTGGATGAACTGCGCGGCCTTCTGGGACTCCTCGCTGAACAGCACCCCCTGGGCGTTGGCCAGGACCCCGACCGGATAGCCGTGCAGCGCGGCCCAGCCGGTGGCCAGGCTGCGCCCGTACAGCGGCTTGAACTCGTCGAAGTCCGAGCCGTCAACGATCCTGGCGATCACCTCGCGCGGATCGAAGGGGACCTTCAGATCGCTCGGAACGATGCCCAGCAGCTCCTCGGCGTCGTACTTCGGCGGTGCGGCGGGCCCGGGATCGGGGTGCGCCTTGCGCCAGTTGAGGCGGGCCACGACCCGGCGGGCCTGGCGCAGCGCGTCGGGCTCGTCTACGGCGAAGTAGTCGGCCAGCCCGGAGGTGCGGGCGTGCATCTCGGCGCCGCCCAGCGACTCGTCGTCGCTCTCCTCGCCGGTGGCCATCTTCACCAGCGGGGGACCGCCCAGGAATACCTTGGAACGCTCCTTGACCATGATCACGTGGTCGGACATCCCGGGGATGTAAGCGCCTCCGGCGGTGGAGTTGCCGAAGACCACGGCGACCGTGGGGATCCCCTCGGCCGACAGCCGGGTGAGATCCCGGAACATCGCCCCGCCGGGGATGAAGATCTCCTTCTGGGAGGGCAGATCGGCGCCGCCGGACTCGACGAGGCTGACCAGCGGAAGCCGGTTGGCGCGCGCGATCTCATGGGCGCGCAGCGCCTTCTTGAGCGTCCAGGGGTTGCTGGCCCCGCCGCGTACGGTCGGGTCGTTGGCGCTGATCAGGCACTCCACCCCGGAGATCACCCCGATGCCGGTGACGATCGAGGCGCCGACCGGATAGTCGCTGCCCCAGCCCGCCAGCGGGGACAGCTCCAGGAAGGGGGTGTCCGGGTCCAGCAGCATCTCGATCCGCTCCCGGGCGAGCAGCTTGCCGCGCTTGCGGTGCCGCTCGACGTACTTCTCACCGCCCCCGGCCAGCGCCTTGGCGTGCTCACCCGCCAGCTCGGCGAGCTTGGCGAGCATCGCCTCCCGATGGGCCGTGTGGTCGGCGCCCGCGGGGTCGAGCGCGGACGGGAGCACGGTCACGGAGATACCTCCGGTGTGTCGAGGTGGCGGGAGGGCGGCCCATCGCCAACCGCTGTGGCCCGGGGGCCGGAACGGGGGGTCACAGCAGTACCTCCGGTATGTCCAGATGGCGGGAGCGCAGCCATTCGCCGACGGCCTTGGCCTGGGGGTCGAAGCGGGCCTGCGCGGCGACGCCCTCGCCGAGCAGGCCGTCGACGGTGAAGTTGAGGGCGCGCAGATGCGGGAGTTGGTGGCGGGTGACCGGCAGTTCCGCGGTCTCCGGGAGGAGTTCGCGGAGCCGGTCGACGGTGAGGGTGTGGACCAGCCAGCGCCAGGCGTCCTCGCCGCACGCCCAGACGCCGATGTTGGCGCTGCCGCCCTTGTCGCCGCTGCGGGCCCCGGCGACCGCGCCGAGCGGGGCACGGCGGGTCGGGCCGGGCGGCAGCGGGGGCGGCGGCGGAGGCTCGTCCGGCGGGCCTCCGGCGTCGGGCGTGGCGGGTGCGGCGAGTGCCGGGGGGATGGGCTGCCGCGAGCCGTCCGGCAGTACGGCGGTGTGCGGCACGGTGTCGGCCGGGGTGCCCACGGCCTCGAAGACGCCGTAGGGGGAGCCCTTCCCGGGCGGGGCGGTGACATGGAAGCCGGGGTAGCTGGCGAGGGCCAGTTCCACGGCCGCGCCACTGATCACCCGGCCCACCGCCGCCGGGTCCCGGTCGCGCACCACCAGCCGCAGCAGCGCGCTCGCCTCCTCCTGAACGGACGCGTCCGGGTGGTCGGTGCGGGAGAGGGTCCAGCGGACCTCGGCGGGGCGGCGCTTGCTCATCGCCCCCTCCATCTGGTCCCGTACAAGCGCCGCCTTGGCCTCGATGTCCAGGCCGGTGAGCACGAACACCACCTCGTTGCGGTGGCCGCCGAGCCGGGTCAGCCCGGTCTTGAGGGTGCGGGGCGGCGCCTCGCCCCGTACGCCGTGGACGCGCACCCGGTCCGGGCCGTCCTGGGTGAGCCGCACCGAGTCCAGCCGGGCGGTGACGTCCGGGCCGGGGTAGCGGGCGCCCGCCGTCTCGTAGAGCAGCTGGGCGGTGACGGTCCCGACCGTGACGGCGCCGCCGGTGTGCGGATGCTTGGTGATCACGCTGGAGCCGTCGTGGTGGAGCTCGGCGAGGGGGAAGCCGGGGCGGCGGACGTCGTGCTCGGCGAAGAAGGAGTAGTTGCCGCCGGTCGCCTGGGCACCGCATTCCAGGATGTGCCCGGCGACCACGGCTCCGGCGAGCGCGTCCCAGTCGTCGGCTGCCCATCCGAAGTGCGCCGCGGCCGGGCCCGTGACCAGCGCGGCGTCCGTCACCCGCCCGGTGACCACCACATCCGCGCCACCGCGCAGACAGGCCGCGATCCCGGCCCCGCCGAGGTACGCGTTGGCGGTGACCACGCCGGGCCCCCAGTCGCGGGCGCCCAGGAGGTCGTCGCCCTCGACATGGGCCACCCGGCAGCCGACCCCCAGCCGCTCGGCGAGCTCGCGGATCGCCTCCGCCAGCCCGGCCGGGTTGAGCCCGCCCGCGTTGGTGACGAGCCGCACGCCGCGCTCCAGGGCGAGCCCCAGGGTGTCCTCGAGCTGGCGCAGAAAGGTCGTGGCATAGCCCCGCGCGGGGTCCTTGGCGCGGTCCCGGCCCAGGATGAGCATGGTCAACTCGGCGAGGTAGTCACCGGTCAGCACGTCCAGGGGCCCGCCGGTGAGCATCTCGCGCAACGCGTCGAAGCGGTCGCCGTAGAAGCCGGAGGCGTTGCCTATGCGGAGGGGACGGCGCGAAGGCGTCACGAGACGCCTCCGGCGGGGTGGTTGAACGGGCCGCTGCCGAACGGACGGCCCCCGGGCCGGATTCCGCCACCGGCGCCGAGGCCCGGCGAACGGTCGCCCCCGGACCGGATTCCGCCACCGGCGCCGAGGCCCGGCGGACGTTCCCCCGGCTGGAATCCACCACCGGCGCCGACGCCGGACGCCCGGCCCCCAGGCTGGCTTCCACCACCCGTGCTGGCACCGGGCGAACCGTCCCCGGACCGGATTCCGCCACCGGCGCCGAGGCCGGACGGGCGATCGCTCCCGGGCCGATAGCCGCCACTGGCGCCGACGCCGGACAGACGGTCGCCCCCGGGCCAATGGCCGCGACCGACGATGGCACCGGACGAACCGTCACCCCCGGGCCGGAATCCGCCTCCGGCGCCGAGGCCGGACGAACGGTCCCCCGGCTGGAATCCACCACCGGCGCCGACGCCGGACGGACGCTCCCCCGGTTGGCTCTCGCCACTGGCGGTGGGGGCCGACGGGCCGCCGCCCGCCATGGGGGCCGGAGGGCCGCCGCCCGCCGTGGGGGCCGGAGGGGCCGTCCGCTGGCCCGGGGCGCGGCCCTTGCCGGGTGGGCCCGCGAAGGCCTGGGCGATGTCCAGCCAGCGGTCCGCGTCCGGGCCTTCGGCCCGTACGGCCAGATCGTCGCGGTGGGCCCGCTGGGTCACCAGCAGACAGAAGTCCAGCGCGGGCCCGGTCACCCGCTGAACGGCGTCCTCAGGACCGTACGTCCACAGCTCACCGTCCGCAGCGGTGAGTTCGACCCGGAACTCGTCGGCCGGAGGCTCCATCCTCCGCGCCGCGTACGCGTAGCCCCGCGCCCGGACGCCGATTCGGGCCACATGGCGCAGCCGGGCGGTGGGGGCCCGGTGCACACCCAGGGCGTCGGCGATGTCCTGGCCGTGCGCCCAGGTCTCCATCAGCCGGGCGGTCGCCATGGACATCACGCTCATCGGCGGCCCGTACCACGGCAGCCGGGCGCGCGGCGGCTGCGCGGCCAGCGTCCTGAGCAACCGCTCCCGCCGCTCGCGCCAGCGGTCCAGCAGCACCCCTGGCGGCTCGGCAGCGCCGCGCTCGGCGCCCTCGTCCACGAACGCGTCCGGCGCGGCCCACGCCCGGCGCACCTCGTCCGCGAACCCCTGGGCGTCCTCGGCGGCTTGTACGGCACGCTCGTCGGTCCACGCGAGATGGGCGATCTGGTGGGCGATGGTCCACCCGGGCGCGGGCGTCGCCATCCGCCACTCCGCGCCCCCGAGCCCGGCCACCAGGCCGTCCAACTCGTCCCCCTCCGCCCGCAGATCGCCGAGCAGAGCCTCCGTCTCGGACACGCGTCGCTCCCGTCGTCGGGTCTCGTCGAGCGAGGGTGGCAGCGCGACGAGAAACAATCAAGCGCGCTTGCATGATTCAGCCGGTTGCGACGGCCGCCCGTCAGGACAGACAGCAGACGGACACCGGACACCGGACGGCGGACAGCGGACAGCGGACAGCGGACAGCGGACAGCGGACAGCGGACAGCGGACAGCGGACAGCGGACAGACAGTGGGCCTACGGCAGCCGGTCCGCCAGGACCTCTGCCAGGTGGCGGCCCTTCTGGCCCGCCAGCTGGGTGAGTTGGGTGCGGCAGGAGTAGCCGTCCGCCAGGACCTCGGTGCCGGGGGCCGCGGCCCTTACGGAGGGCAGCAGTTGCTCCTCGGCGCAGGCCGCCGAGACCTCGTAGTGGCCGTCCTCGAAGCCGAAGTTGCCCGCCAGGCCACAGCAGCCGCCGCTCAGGGCGCCCGTAAGGCCCGCACGTTCGCGGAGGCGGCCTTCGGCGGCGTCGCCGAGGACCGCGTGCTGGTGGCAGTGGGTCTGGCCGACGACGGGGCGGTCGATCCTCGGGGGCCGCCAGTCGGGGGCGTACCGCTCCAGCGCCTGGGCGAACGTCGAGACGGACCCGGCGAGGCGCGCGGCGCGCGGGTCGGCGGTGAGGAGTTCGGGGAGGTCGGTACGGAGGGCGGCGGTGCAGCTGGGTTCCAGGCCGACCACCGGGAGCCCGGCGTCCAGGGCCGGGGCCATGACGTCCAGGGTGCGCCGCATGACCGTACGGGCGCGGTCGAGCTGGCCGGTGGAGACCCAGGTCAGGCCGCAGCAGACCGGTCGGGGCGGGACGACCACCCGGAGCCCGGCCGCCTCCAGTACGGCGACCGCCGACCGGCCGACGGACGGGGAGAGGTGGTTGGTGAAGGTGTCGGGCCAGAGGACGACGGTCTGTCCGTGTCCCCGCCGCCCCGGTCCGGCCCCTGCCTCGCGCGCCGCCCCGCGGACCCGGTCGCGCCACCACCTCGTGAAGGGCTCGCGGGCCAGTTCCGGGATGTCGCGCTCGGGGGCGATGCCGCCCAGGCGCTTGGCCAGGGCGGCCAGTGGGCCCACCCCGGCCAGCGCGTTGGCCGCCGGGGCCGCCCGCAGGAGGGACGCGGCGCGCAGCCAGACCGGGAGCCAGCCCATCGAGTAGTGGGCGGCGGGGCGCACCCGGCCCTCGTAGTGGTGGTGCAGGAACTCCGCCTTGTAGGTGGCCATGTCGACCTCCACCGGGCAGTCGCTGCGGCAGCCCTTGCAGGACAGGCACAGGTCGAGCGCGTCCCGTACCTCCTCCGAGCGCCAGCCGTCCTGGACGACCTCGCCCGCCAGCATCTCGTGCAGCAGCCGGGCGCGGCCGCGCGTGGAGTGCTTCTCCTCGCCGGTCACGCGGTACGAGGGGCACATCACCCCGGCGCCGGACACCGACTCGTTGCGGCACTTGGCGACGCCCACACAGCGCCGGACCGCCGCCGAGAAGTCGCCCTTGTCGTGCGGATAGCCGAACTCGACGTCCACCGGGCGCCTCGGCAGCGGATCGAAGCGCAGGTTCTGGTCCAGGCGCTGGGGGCGGGCCAGGACGCCGGGGTTGAGGCCGCCCTCCGGGTCCCACAGGTCCTTGAAGCGGGAGAAGAGGCCGACCATCTCCGTCCCGTACATGCGCGGCAGCAGCTCGGCGCGGGCCAGGCCGTCGCCGTGTTCGCCGGAGAGCGAGCCGCCGTGCGCGACGACGAGGTCGGCGAGGTCGGCGGAGAACGCGCGGAAGACCCGGATCCCGGGCTCGGTCAGCAGGTCGAAGTCGATGCGGACGTGGATGCAGCCGTCCCCGAAGTGCCCGTACGGCGTGCCGCGCAGCCCGTGCTGGGTCATCAGGGCGCGGAAGTCGCGCAGATACGCGCCGAGCCGGGGCGGCGGCACCGCGCAGTCCTCCCAGCCGGGCCACGCCTCGCTGCCGTCCGGCGTACGGGTGGCGGTCCCGGAGGCGTCCTCGCGCACCCGCCACAGGGCGCGCTGCCCGGCCGGGTCGGCGACCACGGTGTGGTCCGTGGTGGCCCCGGCGGCGGCGCGGGCCACCTCCTGGGCGCGGGACAGCGCCTCCTCACGGGTGGCGCCGCCGACCTCCACGAACAGCCAGGCGCCGCCCTTGGGCAGCCCGGTCGCCCCGGCGACCAGGTCGGCGGCCATGCCCTCGACGGTCAGCGGACCGTACGGCAGCAGGGTGTGCGCGGCCTCGGCCGCCGCGCTCTCGTCGGGGTAGCCGAGCACGGCCAGGGCGCGGGCCCCGGGCGCCTCCACCAGCCTTACGGTCGCCTCGGTCACCACGCCGAGGGTGCCCTCGCTGCCGGTGAGGGCCCGGGCGAGGTCGGCGTTCTTCTCGGGCAGCAGCTCGTCCAGGGCGTAGCCGGAGATCCGGCGGGGCAGCTCGGGGAAGCCGGTGCGGAGCAGGGCCAGATGCTGACCGGCCAGGGACCGCACGCCGTCGCGGAGCCGGGCGGGCAGGTCGTGGAGGCCCTGGGCGGCGCGCACCCGCTCCCCGCCGTAGGTGAGGACGTCCAGCTCGTGGACGTTGTCGGCGGTGGTGCCCCAGGCCACGGAGTGGGAGCCGCAGGAGTTGTTGCCGATCATGCCGCCGAGGGTGCAGCGGCTGTGGGTGGACGGGTCGGGGCCGAACGTCAGCCCGTGGGCACCGGCGGCCGTACGGAGGTCGTCGCAGATCACGCCCGGCTGGACGACGGCGGTGCGCCCCTCTGGATCGAGCGAGAGGATGCCGCGCATATGGCGGGTGAAGTCGAGGACGACGCCGAGCCCGGTGGCCTGGCCCGCGATCGAGGTCCCGCCGCCCCGCGCGACCACCGGCACCCCGCGCTCCCGGCACACGGCCAGCACCGCCGCCACATCGTCGGCGTCCCGGGGCGCGACCACCCCGGCGGGCACCCGCCGGTAGTTCGACGCGTCCATGGTCATCAGGGCCCGGCTCGCCGTATCGAAGGAGACATCCCCGCGAACGGCTCGTCGCAGCGCCTGCTCCAGCTCGTCTGCCTGGTGATCAGCCATGCCCCCATGGTCCACGGCGAGGCGGCCGTTGAGAATGTCCAATTCCGATTCATCGCGGCCGCCCCGTGGTCACCATGCGTGGCCCGCACGCGGGGCCACATCCTCGCCCGTCAACAGGGTGTGGACATACCGTCTCACCCGCTGGACGCACGGTCGGAGCGCGGCGGCCGACGGATTAGGCTTCGGTTCGTGGCTGAGATCCGGATTCCCGATGACATCAAGCCCGCCGACGGACGCTTCGGCTCGGGCCCCTCCAAGGTGCGCACCGAGGCGCTGAGCGCCCTGGCCGCGACCGGAAGCTCCCTGCTGGGCACCTCCCACCGCCAGGCCCCGGTCAAGAACCTGGTCGGCGCGGTACGCGAAGGGGTGCGCGAGCTCTTCCAACTCCCTGAGGGGTACGAGGTCATCCTGGGCAACGGCGGCTCCACCGCCTTCTGGGACATCGCGACCCACGGGCTGATCGACTCCAAGTCCCAGCACCTGTCCTTCGGCGAGTTCTCCTCGAAGTTCGCCAAGGCGGCGAAGCTGGCGCCGTGGCTCGAGGAGCCCACGGTGATCACCTCCGACCCCGGAACCCACCCGGAGCCGAGCGCCGAGGGCGGCACGGACGTCTACGCCCTCACCCACAACGAGACCTCCACCGGTGTCGCCATGCCCATCCAGCGGGTGGCCGGTGCCGACGAGGGCGCGCTGGTGCTGGTGGACGCCACCTCCGGGGCGGGCGGTCTGCCGGTCGACACCGCCGAGACGGACGTCTACTACTTCGCACCGCAGAAGTCCTTCGCGGCGGACGGCGGCCTGTGGATCGGCGTCTTCTCGCCCGCCGCGCTGGAGCGCGCCGCCCGGATCCACGCCTCCGGCCGCCATGTCCCCGAGTTCTTCTCGCTGCCGACCGCGATCGACAACTCGCTGAAGAACCAGACGTACAACACCCCGGCGCTGGCGACGCTCTTCCTGCTGGACGACCAGCTGAAGTGGATCAACGGCCAGGGCGGTCTGGACTGGGCGGTGCGGCGCACCGCGACCTCCTCGCGCACGCTGTACGGCTGGGCCGAGGAGTCCAAGTTCGCCACCCCGTTCGTGACCGACCCGGCCAAGCGGTCGCAGGTCGTCGGCACGATCGACTTCAACGAGGAGATCGACGCCGCCGCGGTCGCCAAGGCGCTGCGGGCCAACGGCATCGTGGACACCGACCCTTACCGCAAGCTGGGCCGCAACCAGCTGCGGGTGGCGATGTTCCCGGCCGTCGACCCGGCGGACGTCGAGGCCCTTACGGCGTGCGTGGACTACGTCATCGAGCACCTCTGAGGGGCTTCCTCCGGGGGCTCGCTCCGAGCGCTGGGGGCCCGCGGCCGACCACCGGCCGCGGGCCCCCTCGCATGCGCTGAACACCGGCCCGGCCCCGGGATCAGCTCCGGCGGAAGAGCCTGCGCAGGCCGAAGAAGACCACCAGCGCGCCGACGAAGGTGAGCCCGGCCTTCACCAGGTTGCCGTTCTTGTCGTCGTCGGTGAGCTTGCCGTCGACGCGGTCGGAGTACTCCCCGTTCTTCTTCTGCTCCTTCGCGGTGGCGTCCGGCAGCAGCTCCCCGCCGAGGTCCACCGGTGTCACCTTGGAGCCCGCGCCCTCGGTGCCGTACATCAGGGTGCCGCCGTCGGGGGTGAAGGTGACCGACTCGCCCTGGCGCTGCAGCGGCAGCCCCGGCTCCTCCTCCAGCCGTGCCGGCCTTCCGTTCCGCCAGCGGTACTCGGCGGCCGAGAAGTAGCCGCGGAGCACCAGCCGGGTGCCGTCCGGCGAGAACGCCCCGTCCGTGACCTCCATGTCGAGGTCGGAGACCCGCTGGAAGACATTCACCCCGGACGGGCTCAGGGTGGTCGGTCCGGCGTACAGCCCGGCGTCCTCGTCGCTCTTGCTGGCGATGTAGACGCGGCCCGTCTTGGGATGGACCATCAGCGCCTCGGCGTTGCGCGGCCCGCCCTGGTACTTCACGGTGAACTGGGTCGCGGTGACGGTGGTGTCCGTGAGCCGCTTCGGCTCCGGGAAGCGGTAGATCCACACATGGGACCACTGACCGCCCAGGTTGTCGCCGATGTCGCCGACGTAGACATTGCCGTCAGGGCCTATCGAGATCGCTTCCACATCGCGGGGATCCCCTATCCCGCGCAGGGTGACCCGCGCGACCGTCTTCCCGGTCCTGCTGTCCACGGCGTAGACGTACGGGCCGTCCGAGCTGTCGTTGTGCGTCCAGTAGACGCCTGGGTGGAGACGGCTGGCGGCGAGGCCGCTGGACTCGGTGATCCGTGGGTCCTGGATCGTGAAGGGGGACGGCGACGACGAGTCGTCGGCGGCGGCCGGGGCGGCTGCGGACACGGCCAGCAGCGCGGCGGCACCGAGTACGAACGGAAGCGGACGCATGGGCCCAAGCCTGCCATCCCGCCGGGACGTGGAGGGCGCGGGCCGGGCCCAGGAAGGGGCCGGGAGCCCGCCGCGGCCCCGCGCCCAAACACGTCAGGCCATCGTGTGCATAACATCTCCGATTACGGGCACATAACGCCTGTCAATTATTCGTGAGGAAAGAGCCACCCAAATGACCCCGAGATTATTTGATCTCATCCGGGGATGATTTCGGCGCGAAATTTATCGGTCATTGACGGCATAGCGGGCGGCGACATTGCGCTGAAGAATGCCCCCGCTTACGGTCTCTGCCCATGAGCGAATACAACCAGTCTTACGCACAACCCGCGCCCGCCACACATTCCGGTGGGCACGGCGCTCCGGCGGCAGCCGGGCCTTCGAAGAAGCTCGCCATCTTCGCAATCGTCGGCGCACTCATCGTGCTGGTCGGCTCCCTGGTCAACTGGGTCGTGTCCGACACCGCAGGTGACGGCGGCGTCAAGGGAACCGACGGCGACGGCACGATCACGCTGATCGTGTCCATCGTCATGGCGATCGTGTTCATCGCCGCCTTGGTCACCAAGAAGGGAATGCTCTACCTGGTCGGCGCCATCGGGGCACTGGTCTCGGCGGTCTTCGCCGTGAAGAACATGATGGACCCCGAGGCGCTGGTCATCACCAAGGCGCAGGACAAGCTCGGCGTCAGCGAGAAGGTCGCGGAGCAGGCCGTCAAGCAGCTCGAACTCTCCGCCGGCCCCGGCATCTACATGGTCCTGGTCGGCGCGCTGCTGGCCCTGGCCCTCGGCGCCCTCGGCTTTATGAAGTCCCGCGCCGCCCGGTAATCCAAAAAGACCGGCCGCATTCGGCGGCCCCAGTCAGCGGCACCTGCGACGATCACGCACCATTGAATTCCGGCCGGAGCCGCAGCATCCCAAGACGCCCGCTTTTTGACCGCACGGGGGGCCAAAAAGCGGGCATGCGGGTTTTCCACGGGGGAATTCCCGGCCGGGGCCCCACCACCGATGACCGGGCAACCCGGCCCGTCCCCTTGATTAGAGCGCACTCGAACGGCTTGGCTGATCCCCATGGAGTACACGCAGCTCGGACGCACAGGTCTCAAGGTCAGCCGTATCGTCCTCGGCACCATGAACTTCGGTCCGCAGACGGAGGAGACCGACAGCCACTCGATCATGGATGCCGCGCTCGACGCGGGCATCAACTTCTTTGACACCGCCAATGTGTACGGCTGGGGCGAGAACAAGGGCCGCACCGAGGAAATCATCGGGAGCTGGTTCGCCAAGGGCGGCGGACGGCGCGAGAAGACGGTCCTCGCGACCAAGGTGTACGCAAACATGGCCGCCGACGGCGATCCCTGGCCCAACAGCGACAAGCTCTCGGCCGTGAACATCCGCCGGGCCGTGGACGCCAGCCTCAAGCGGCTCGGCACGGACTACATCGACCTCTACCAGTTCCACCACGTGGACCGCTCCACCCCGTGGGATGAGATCTGGCAGGCCATCGACGTCCTCGTACAGCAGGGCAAGATCGTCTACGCGGGCTCCTCCAACCACGCGGGCTGGCATATCGCCCAGGCCAACGAGGCCGCGGCCCGCCGTGGTTCGTACGGGCTGGTCAGCGAGCAGTGCCTGTACAACCTGGCCGAGCGCCGCGCCGAGATGGAGGTCATCCCGGCCGCGGAGGGCTACGGCGTGGGCATCATCCCGTGGTCGCCGCTGCACGGCGGGCTGCTCGGCGGCGCGCTCCGCAAGGAGCGCGAGGGTGGCGGTTCCCGCAGTACCTCCGGGCGCAGCGCCGACGCGCTGAAGGACACGGCGGTCCGCGCTCAGGTCCAGCGGTACGAGGACCTGCTGGCCAACCACAACATCGACCCCGGCGAGGCGGCGCTGGCCTGGCTGCTCACCCGGCCCGGGGTCACCGGCCCGATCGTGGGTCCGCGCACGGCCGAGCAGCTGGCGTCGGCGGTGCGGGCGTCGGAGCTGGAGCTGGGCGAGGAGGTGCTGGCGGAGCTGGACGAGATCTTCCCGGGTCCGGGGCCGTCGCCGGAGGCGTTCGCCTGGTAGCCGCGGGCGGGAGCCATGAGGGGGTGTGGGCCGCGGCGCGGCCCACACCCCCTCTTCTCAGGCTCCTAGGGCCTTCTCAGGCTCCGAGGGCGGCAGCCGCGGCGACGACGACGAGAATCAGCACCAGCGCGCCGCTCATGATCATGTTTCTGGTCTTGGGGTCCACGCCTCGAGATTAGCCGGACCGCTCAGTGCCCCAGCGGCCAGGCCGCCACCACCTCATAGCGCGGCTGCTGCCCGGGGACGCCCGGGGCCGGTGGATGGCTGCGCACCAGGCTGAGCTCGCCCACGGTCCACTCCCGACCCGCGAAGTCCGTGAGCCCGTCCACGTACGGCGCGAGGCCGGTGGCCGAGCCGTGCCGCGAGGAGCGGGCCCGGGCGATGGTCAGATGCGGGTGGTACGGGCGGTGCCGGTCCATCGGGACCCCGGCCCGCCGGGCCCCCGCCTCGGCGGAGTCGGCCAGCCGCCGCAGTGCCTCGCCGTCGCCGTCCGCGCCCACCCACACCACCCGGTCGTCGAACCGGCCGCCGCCCGCGAGCCGCAGCTCATGGGGGTGGTGCCGATGGGCGGCGCGGGCCAGCCGGGTGTGCAGCTCGGGCAGTACGTCCCCGGCCACCTCGCCGAAGAAGGCGAGCGTGAAGTGCCAGCCCTCCTGCTCGGTCCAGCGCAGCCCGTCCGCCCCCGGCAGCACCCGGAGCGCCTTGACCCGCGCGGCCAGTTCGGCGACGGCCGCCTCCGGCGGCAACACGGCGGCGAAGAGTCTCATCCGCCCAGTCTCCCGCACCGCTCAGCCCCTCCGGGAGCTGGCCCCCGGCGTTTGAGGAGCGGGGTCCGGGGCGGAGGTCCGGCAAGACCAAAGGGGCGGCTCAGGCCGTGGCGGCCAGCGGCTTCTCCTCCGTCTCCGGCGTACGGGGCACGAAGATCACGCGCGGATGGCCACGGCGCAGATCCAGCTTCAGCCGCAGACCACCGGCCCGGACCAGGATCAGCCCCACCGCGGCCGCCGCGGCGGCCGAGACCAAGCCGCCCGCGGCGAAGCCGATGCGCGCGCCGCAGGTGTCGGTCAACCAGCCCACCAGCGGGCCGCCGATCGGCGTACCGCCGACGAAGACCATCATGAACAGGCTCATCACCCGACCCCGCATCGCGGGATCCGTCGCGAGCTGGACGCTGGAGTTCGCGGTCACGTTGAACGTCAGGCTGAAGATGCCGATCGGCACCATGAGCGCCGCGAAGAGCCAGAAGTACGGGGTGGCCGCGGCGACCATCTCCAGCACGCCGAACATCAGCGCCGCCCCGACCAGCAGCCGCCGCCGGGCCACCACCCGCCGGGCGGCGAGCAGCGCGCCCGTCACGGAGCCGATCGCGATCAAGGTGTTGAGCAGGCCGTACGTACCCGGCCCGGCGTGGAAGACATCGTCGGCGAAGGCGCTCAGCCAAATCGGGAAGTTAAAGCCGAAGGTGCCGATGAAGCCGACGAGCACGATCGGCCAGATCAGCTCGGGGTTGCCCGCCACATAGCGCAGCCCCTCCCGCAGCTGCCCCTTGCCGCGCGGCGCCCGCTCGACCTTGTGCAGCTCGCTGGTGCGCATCAGCAGCAGCCCGATGATCGGGGCGCCGAAGGAGAGTCCGTTGATCAGGAAGGCCCAGCCGCTGCCCACGGCGGTGATCAGCACACCGGCGACCGCCGGGCCGATCAGCCGGGCGGACTGGAAGTTCGCGGAGTTGAGGCTGACCGCGTTCCGCAGGTCCTTGGGGCCGACCATCTCGTTGACGAAGACCTGGCGGGTCGGGTTGTCGACGACGGTGACCATGCCGAGCAGGAACGCGATGAGATAGACGTGCCAGACCTGCACATGGCCGCTGAGGGTGAGGGCGGCGAGCGCGAGCCCGCACAGCCCCAGCGCCGTCTGGGTGAAGAGCAGCAACAGCCGCCGGGGACATCGGTCCGCGAGGACCCCGCCGTAGAGGCCGAAGAGCAGCATGGGCAGGAACTGCAGCGCGGTGGTGATGCCGACCGCGGTGGAGGAGCCGGTGAGGCTGAGGACCAGCCAGTCCTGGGCGATCCGCGACATCCAGGTGCCGGTGTTGGAAATCACGGCACCGGTCGCGAACAGGCGGTAGTTGCGGATCCTCAGCGAACGGAAGGTCCCGCCCCGGGTGCGTCCCGCGGCGGAGGCGGAGGCGGGGTCGGGGGCGGGGTCGGACACGGAGATTCCCGGGGATCCGGGAGGTCCGGCGGTTCCGGAGGTTCCGCTGGTGCCGGGGGGTCCGGAGATTCCCGGGGATCCCGGGGTTCCGGGGGTTGCGGGGTTCTTCGGTGCGGGTGCGGAGTCTGCTCCGGGTCCCGTACTCAAGTGCGTTCGCCTCCTGGCTGCCTCGGGGTCGTTCTTACATGTGCGCGAGCTTCTCCAGCACGGGCGCGGCGGCGCGCAGCACGTCCCACTCGTCCTCGGTCAGCTCCCCGACCAGCTCGGCCAGCCAGGCGTTGCGCTTGCGTCGGCTCTCTTCGAGCATGGCTTCCGCCCGCTCGGTCGGCGAGACGACCTTCTGCCGCCGGTCCTCCGGATGCGGCTCGAGCCTGACCAGTCCCTTGGCCTCCAGCAGCGCCACGATGCGGGTCATCGACGGCGGCTGGACATGCTCCTTACGGGCGAGCTCACCCGGGGTGGCGGAGCCGCACTGGGCCAGTGTGCCCAGGACCGCCATCTCGGTCGGGCTGAGCGATTCGTCCACCCGCTGGTGCTTGAGCCGCCGCGACAGACGCATCACTCCGGACCGCAGGGCACTCACGGCGGCCGCGTCATCGGGGGGCGCCTCCGCCTGGTGCTGGAGGCGGGACAGATCCGGCATGGTCTTTAGCATAACTCATTACCTCGTCTAATGAAAACCCTGGTGACATCCTTATTTCTATTTCACCCGGAAGAGTGGGTTGACTCCGGGTAGTGAGGTATGGCGGCACGCATGAGCGCCCAGGACCACGGGGCCCGGGGCGCTCGGTGCGGAACGCTCATGCGCCAGGCGGCTCAGGAGACGCCGAGTGCCTGTTCGATCGGGTCGAGCAGGAAGTACACCAGGAAGCACAGCCCCACCGCGGCCATCAGCCACGGGATCTCGCGGGTGCGCCGGGTGGCGAGGCGCAGCAGCAGGAACGAGAGGACGCCCAGCCCGATCCCGTTGGTGATGCTGTAGGTGAACGGCATCGAGATCATGGTCAGGAAGGCCGGGATCGCGATCGTGACATCGCCCCAGTCGATCTCCTTGACGTTCGCCGCCATGATCAGGAAGCCGACGACCACCAGCGCGGGGGTCGCGGCCTGCGAGGGCACCACCTCGGCCAGCGGGGTGAAGACCAGCGCGAGCAGGAAGAGCCCGCCGGTCACCACGTTCGCGAGGCCGGTGCGGGCCCCTTCCCCGACGCCCGCCGTGGACTCCACGAAGCAGGTGTTGGCCGAGGCCGAGCCGAAGCCGCCGCCCGCCACCGCGACACCGTCCATCATCAGGATCCGGCCCATGCCCGGCAGCTGGCCGCGCTCATCGGTCAGCCCGGCCTCCTCGCCGACGCCGATGATCGTGCCCATCGCGTCGAAGAAGCCGGACAGCAGCACGGTGAAGACGAAGAGACAGTCGGTGAGCAGGCCGACCTCATGGAAGCCGCCGAAGAGGCTGACATCGCCGACGAGGCCGAAGTCCGGGCTGCCGACCACCTTGTCCGGCACCGAGGGGATGGTCAGCCCCCACTGGGCGTCCGGGATCTGGGCCAGGGAGTTGATCACGATCGCGACCACCGTCATGGTCACGATGCCGATCAGGATCGCGCCGCGCGTCTTGCGGACGATCAGGATGAAGGTGAGCGCGAGACCGGCCACGAAGACCAGCACCGGCCAGCCCTGGAGCCGCCCGGCCACACCCAGGCCCAGGGGGACGGTGGTGTGCGCGGCGTCGGGGTTACGGCTGACGAAGCCCGAGTCGACCAGGCCGATCAGGGCGATGAAGAGCCCGATGCCGATCGCGATCGCCCGCCGCAGCCCGGACGGGATCGCGTCCATCACCCGCTGCCGCAGCCCCGAGGCGACGAGGACCATCAGCACCAGGCCCGCGAGCACCACCATGCCCATCGCGTCCGGCCAGCTCATCTTGGGCGCGAGCTGGAGCGAGACCACGGCGTTGATGCCGAGGCCCGCGGCGAGCGCGATGGGGACGTTGCCGATGATCCCCATGAGCAGCGTGGTCAGGCCCGCGATCAGGGCGGTGGCGGTGACCAGCTGGCCGTTGTTGAGCTGATGCCCGAACTTGTCCGTACCGGCCCCGAGGATGATCGGGTTCAGTACGACGATGTAGGCCATCGCAAAGAACGTGGCCAGTCCGCCCCGGATCTCCCGGGAGATCGAGGAACCACGCTCGCTGATCTTGAAGAACGTGTCGATGCCGCTGGCGGGGGGAGTCGGAGCCTGCTCGCTGGCGTCGACCGGCGCGGTGGCCGAGGGGGACATGAAGGACCTCAGTGGTGCGTGAACATCAACAGTGGGGTCCGGGTCCTCTTGGATGATCGAAGTCCTCTTGGACGATCGAACAAGACATTCCACTCAGACCCAGAAGTGTTCAGTATGAAACTATCAACGCCCGATCGCCAAACCGGTCCCGGATCGGGCCCATGACCGGTCCCGGGCCGGGCCCATGAGCGGTCCCGGGCCGGGCCCATGAGCGGTCCCGGGCCGGGCCCATGAGCGGCCCCCTTAAGCTGTGGCCATGACGAAGTGGACCCCCAAGCACGAGGCGCCGGAGCCCCTTGAGGGCAATGTCGTGGCCACGATCACCGGCGGCACCATCGTGTGGTTCGTCCTCTTCCTCGCCCAGCTGCCCTTCTACGGCTGGTTCCACGAGCACGGGCATCTGTGGTGGCTGTGGACCTGCCTGGCCGGTGGCGGCCTCGGGCTGCTCGGCATCTGGTACGTACGGGCCCGGGCGGCGGCGATCCGCCGCGACTCGCGGAACGGCGACGCACGGAACGCCTGACACGGAAGCCCTGACACGCAACACCTGACGCGGAACGCCCGTGCACGCGGGCGGAGCCGGATGAGTCAACTGGGCGATCTTCACGCGTCGTTCACCATGTTGCGGAAACCTCACAACGGGTACTTTGTTCGGGAACTACCATCTTGTGGCCGTCAACTCACCAGTAATGTGAGGGTTATGACCGGTAACCGCTTTCGTGCCGATGAGATCGACACCAGCAAGCCGCACTCGGCCCGCATGTACGACTACTTCCTGGGCGGCAAGACCCACTACGCGGTCGACACCCAGGCCGCCGAACAGGTCGAGGCCGTCTGGCCCGACGTCAAGCCGTGGACCCGCGCCAACCGGTCATTCATGCACCGCGCGACCCGCTGGCTGGCGGGCGAGGCGGGCATACGGCAGTTCCTGGACATCGGCACCGGCATCCCCACCGAGCCCAACCTCCACCAGGTCGCCCAGGAGGCCGCCCCGGACTCCCGGGTCGTCTACGCGGACAACGATCCGATAGTGCTGGCCTACGCACAGGCCCTGTTGCTCTCCACGCCCGAGGGCCGCACCGCCTACATCCACGCGGACGTCAGCGATCCGGAGGGGATCCTGGCCGCCGAGGATCTGAACAACACCCTCGATCTGTCCCAGCCGATCGCCCTGTCACTGAATGCGATCATGCACTTTATCGCGGACGAGCAGAAACCGTATGAAATCGTGCGCCAACTGGTCGAGCCCTTGGCCTCGGGCAGCTATCTGGTGCTCTCGCACGGTGGACTCGACCCCCGCCCCGGGGTCTCGGACGCGGTCACCAACCTCTACCGCAGCAGCGGCATCCATGTGCAGGGACGCACCCAGGAAGAGATCCTTCCGTTCTTCGACGGGCTGGAGCTGGTCGATCCGGGCGTGGTGATGCCGCACCGCTGGAAGCCCGAGAGCGAGCAGGCCAGGGCCGAGGCGGAGGCCAAGGAGCTGTGGATCTTCGCAGGCGTGGGCCGCAAGCCCTGACCGGGGAACCGGTCTTGCCCGGTGACAAGACCCGCGCACACACCCCGTACGAGCGCACCCCGTATGCGCACGCCCTGTACGCGCCCTACGCGCGCCCGTCAGTCGAACCAGCGGGCCCGTGCCAGCTCCTCGGTACGGGTCAGGTCCTCCAGCAGGGCCGCCACCTCGAACCGGCGCGCCCAGTGGCCGGACGCCCAGGACAGACCGGCCGCGACGCCCTCGACCGTGGAGGCGTGCAGCGTGCCGTCCACATACCGCCAGTCCAGCTCGGTCGCGTCGGAGCCCGAGCCCCCGCCCGAGCCCTCGATCAGCAGCTCCTCGTGCTCGATGTACGACAGCGGGGCGCCCGGGAGGAGTTCGCGCACCGCCTCGGGCACCTCGTGCGGATCGCCCTGTGAGGTCACCCGCGCCGGGTACGCCTCGCTCAGCCGCCGCACCTGGAACAGCTCGGCCAGCTCAGCCGCCCGCGCGGGCCGTACGGGCAGCAGCGCCCGGCCGTCCGCCTCGGCCAGCGGCATCAGATCGGGGGCGTCCGCCACCAGCGCCTCGCCCGCCTCGACCACCGTCGGCTCACCGTCCAGGATGGCCCGCAGCTCGTCCGGCAGGGTCACCTGTTCGGGGTCCAGGTCGGCCAACTGCCCGTAGATGGCGTGCAATTGGGCGGAGGTAACCTCGCGGTCCGGGTCGGCGAGGCGGGCCAGCAGCTCGGCGGCGCCGCCCGGCTCGTCCAGCAGCGAGGCGACGGAGGTCCGTACGCCGAGCGCCCGCAACACCTGCTCGTCCTCGAACCCGGCCGCGTCCACCGACTCATACAGCCCGGCCAGCAGCGGATCGCCCCCGGCCGCGCGCAGCCCGGCGGGGCGGCGGCCGTCCAGCACCGGATGGCCGCGCAGCCACCACGCGGTGTACGAGCGCACGATCTCCGTCGTGCCGTCCGGCAGCAGCACCCGCACCGGCGCGGTCAGCGCGTCGCGCAGCGGCGGCCGGGCGAGCATGGCGAGCGCCCGCGGCCAGGCGTCGTCGTCCACCAGGTCCAGGTCCCGTACGGCCACGATCTCGGTGGCCACCGGCGGCACCGGGGTCTCCGGCAGCCGGTCGAGCACGTCCTCGCACCACACGTCGACGGAGTCCAGCACACCGACGTCGTCCGGTTCGGTGAAGTCGCCTTCGCGGGGTTCGAGTTCATCCGGGTCCAGCACCACATCGGTGGCCCTGGCCAGCGTGAAGCCCGCCAGCACACCGACCGCGGCGAGCGGCTGCTCGCCCCAGCGCTCGGCCAGCTCGGCGTCGCACGCGGCCAGTTCGCCCTCCCGCATCACCCGCTCGAAGGCGCTGCCGGGGAGGACCAGCTCACCGGCCGGGGCCAGCTCGCCGTCCTCGTCCGGGAGCGCGAGCGCGGCCAGCCACGGCTCGTCGCCGGGCGCCAGCCGGGCCTGCTGGACCAGGCCGAGGACGGTGTCGGCCAGCGTGTCGGCGTCCAGCGCCGCGCCCAGGCCGCCCTCGGCCTCCGCCGCGAACGGGTCGTACTCGTCCTCCGCCTCAAGCGAATGCGCGACCGCCGTCCGTACCTGCGGGGTCGTCAGCACGGCTCGGGGCGTGGCGGGGGTCGCGCCGAGCTTCTCCAGCAGCGGATGGGCGGCGTCCGGATGTGCGACTTTCAGGCCGAGGCGGGCGAGGGTGCGATGCGTATCGCTGACCGCGGCGCCGCGCTCGGACGTCCGCGCGGGCGCGGTGGACCCGCTGATTCCGGTGGGCTCGACCGGTCCGGTGGGCCCGGTGGTGGCGGGCTCGGCGGTTGCGATGCTGTCCGGGCCGTACCGGCTGGTGTCCCGGCCGTCCGGGCCGTCCGGGCCGTGCAGGTCGCCGTCGGCCTCGCCCGGCAGCGGCAGCAGCACCTGCCGGGGCCCGATCGTCGTCCGGCCGTCCGCCAGCGGCACCGGCAGCCCGCTGAGCCGGTCCGGGTCGATGCCGCCCAGCGAGTCATACAGCCGCCGCCACCAGGCCGGGGCGCGCTCCACGCCCGCGAGCCGGTCGATGAGCTCGCCCAGCGGCACCCGCGCCACGCCCAGCACCCGCAGCTCCGAGCGGCGCTCGAGGCCCGCGGGCAGCAGCGTCGGGAACAGCTCGGCCAGCACCTCCACCGTCTCCGCGCCCGCGCCCTCCACGATCTCGGCGTCCCGGGGCCGCAGCGCGTACCGCTCGCCCTCGGCACCGCCGCGCGCCAGCACATCGTCGTCCCACTCGTCCGGGGCGGGCGCGGGCGGGGCGGCGGCCGGTTCCCCCGCCCCGGGGCCGCCCTGGGCGGCGTCCGGGCCGAGCGCATCCGGCGAGCCGAGCCAGCCCGCCACGGCCTCGGCCACGGCCGCGTCCTCCGTGTCCGGGCCCGCCGCCGGTGCGGCGGCGCCGGGCAGGAACGGCACCCTCGGCAGCCGTTCCAGCACCCGCTGGCGCAGCTCCCCGTCCAACTCGCCCCGGCCCAGCTGGCCCGGGACCAGGTCGATCGAGCCGACCGAGACCGGATGCCAGTCGCGCAGCAGCGTCGCGTACGCCTCGGCGGCGCGGTCCAGCAGGAAGTCCGTGAGCGGCCCGGGGGCGGTGTGGCGGCGGGTGGGCTCCAGCGGGAAGGACGCGATCAGCAGCGCGGGCAGGCCCAGCGGCTCGTCGGTCGGCGTCGGGGCGTGGACCACCGGGGCGGTCCCGGGCCGGGCCGGGGCGCCCTCCGCGTCCACCGGAACCGCCCAGGTCACCGACCACACCGGGCGCAGCCGCTCCTCCACCGGACGGTCGGCGAGCAGTTCGGGCTCCAGCCGCCCGCCGGCGCTCTCGGTGCGCCAGCGCCTCGCACCGCGGGCGCCGGTGTCCTCCACAACGGTGTACGGGCCGTCCTGGCGGCGGCGCAGCGTCCTGGTGGACTCGACGGTCTCCACCACGACCTCGGCCAGGCCGGGGAGGGTCAGCAGCAGCGCGTCATCGATCCCGGCCAGCAGCCGCTCCGCGACGTCGAGCGCGGCGCCGTCGCGCAGGGGCAGCACGATGACGGTGTCGTAGCCCTCCGGGGCGCTTCCCTCGGCGGGCATCGGCAGCCGAAGCAGCGGTACGTGTCCGTCGCGGCGGCGCAGCTCCTCGGCGAGGCCGGGGCCGGTCGAGGCGGCGCGCTGGGTCAGCTCCCGCGCCTCGGCCAGCGACCAGCGCACCCCGCCGGTGCGGCCGACGACCGCGGGCTCGTCGCTCACCGCGAGCACCGCCGCGAAGCCGACGCCGAACCGCCCGACCGCGCTCTCCGGCTCGTCCCGCTTGGCCGAGGCCCGCAGGGTGGACAGCGACTCGACGCCCGCCGCGTCCAGCGGCGCCCCGGTGTTGGCGACGGCCAGCACGGCGGGCTCGCCGTCGGTGGCCGGTCGCAGGGTCAGCCGCAGCCGCCCGGACACTCCGGCGCGGGCGGCGGCGTCCGCCGCGTTCTGGGCCAGCTCGACCACCAGGCGGTCGCGGTGGCCGCCCAGCGCCAGGTCCTCCTCGGCGTTGGCGTCCTCCCGGAACCGGGCGGGTGACGCGGCCCAGGCGTCCAGCACGCCGCGCCGCAGCCGCGCGGTCCCGAACGGGTCCGCGTCCTCGGTCGCGCCTCGCACCATCGCCGTGCTGCTCACGTCTCGCCTCCGGAAGTTCCTGGTCGGGGTCCGTCCTGCGCCGCGGCGCCACACCGCCGAGTCCCCCGCGGTGCGGATCGCCCCACCGCGCTCGCCGTTCCCTCGCGTGACGCCCTTGCTAGCCGCGAACGTACCGCTATCCGCCGCCGGACGGCGCCTCGGGCCCCGCGCAACCGGATTCTGCCCCTCACCTTGGGGCCCTCGGGCCCCGTCTCGCCGGGTCCCCTGCCGCGGGCACGCCGCGGTGGCGTCCGCGGTGGCCGTGGTGACGCCTGCGCGGCGGGCTGTTCCCCGCCCCATCCCCACAGCACCGATAGGCGGCTCCGCCGCCCTGAACGGGGCCCCCGCCCCCCGGTGCCCCGTTCAGGGGCGAGCCCCCTGATGTGCCCCTGCCGCCGCTCGCCAGGGCCGAACCGGAACAGCCACCTTCGCCGTTGCGACCTGACGACAACGCAGCCGCCGTACCGAACCCGCACGGCACCACACCGGACGCGCCGGGGACCCGGCGTGCCGCGGCCTCCGGCCAGTGGGGCGGAACGGGGCCTCTTCCGGACGGGCCGGAGCGGGGTGGCCCGGTGGTGGGTTAGCTGTGGCCCAGGTCTTCTGGAGGGGTGTCCGGTTCTACGGAGCCGCCCGTGTGGTCCGGGTGGAGGGGGAGGGGTTCGACGACGGTTTCGTCGATGACGGGCGGGGCCGGGCGGGGAGGCTTGGGCATGACGGCGGCCTCGGAGTGGGCGCCGCAGCCGTAGGAGAGGGAGACGACACGGCCGTCCGCCGGGCTGAACTCGTTGGCGCAGACCCCGAACGCCTGCCCGAGCGAGCCGCCGAGGGCCACCAGGAAGCCACAGCTGGCGCAGGTGCCGGGGGCCGCCTGGGCCATGGGGGTTTGGGAGCCGTACGCCTCGTCCCAGCGGTCGGCCGCGACGTGGAGGCCGTAGCGGGACAGCACCCGGGCGCGCCGCATGCCCAGCTCCTCGGCGATGGCCGCGATCGAGCCGGTCCTGGGCGTGGGGGTCTGCGCGGCGGGGGCACCGGCCGTCACATCGGCCTCCTCCGCCGCCGCGAGCCGCTGCATCTCCTCCGAGACCGCGGAGTTGGGCGGCGGGGCGTCCTCGCCCGAGTAGCCGGGCTCCAGGCGCAGGTCCTCGGCCTCGGTGGGCAGCAGGTCGCCCGGCCCCATGTCGCCGGGGCGCAGCCGCTCGCTCCAGGGCACCCACTCCGGCGCGAGCAGCGCGTCGGGCCCGGGGAGCAGCACCGTCTCGTCCAGGGTGACGGCCTTCGCACGGGAGGCGCGGGTCACCGTGACCGCCCAGCGCCAGCCGCGATAGCCCGGCTCGGGGCACTCGAAGAGATGCGTGACCACGCGGTCGCCCTCGGCGACAGCGCCCAGATACTCGCCCACCTGCCCCGGACGGGCGGCTTCCACGGCCGCCTCGCGGGCGAGTTCAACCGCCTCGGCGCACAGGCGGTCGGGGGTACGGCTTCGCATCGCACTCACAGGATCGATTCTCTCTTCCACGCCGTCGCAGCCGTCTGACCTGGTGCGCCAGCCGTACGGCCGGTCGCGGGACCGCGGACGGAGCGGACCATGGGGCCGCGTCGACGTCCGCGCCCATCCGGCCTTCGGGCGCACCTCGTACGTCCCATTCTGCGGGATGGCTACTCGGCACACGGCCAGGAACGACCCTCGGTGGCGCGGTTACGCACGCTACCTTGTCCGGCCGCGCCGCCCCTACCCCCGTCTCATCCCCACCTCTCGCCACGGCGCCGTACACCCCCTCTCCGCCCGCCCGAGCGAAAGCGCATTTCCGCTGGACAGCGGGGTGTTGCCGATCCCCGCGTACGGCGCCGCCATCCGGAAAGCCGTCGAAGGTCTGACGCTTCGGCCGCGTTGGCTGCACCATGGTCAGGTGGCAGGTACGCGGTGGTACGGCGGCGGCTCGACCAGACGGTCGGGCCGCTGGATCGTTCACGCGCTCCGTATCCCCTTCGCGCTCCGCCTCCCCTTCACCGCGGCCGGGCGGGGCATCCGCCGGGCCACCCACGCCCATGGCGCGGGCGAGTCGGGGCTCGGCAAGCTGATCGAACTGCACGCGGTGAACTCCGCGGGCGACATGCTGATCACCGTCGCCCTCGCCTCCACGATCTTCTTCTCGGTCCCGACCGACGAGGCCCGCGGCCGGGTCGCGCTCTACCTGGTCATCACCATGGCGCCGTTCGCGCTGCTCGCCCCCGTCATCGGCCCGTTGCTCGACCGCGTGCCGCACGGCCGCCGCGCGGCGATGGCGGGCGCGATGCTGACCCGCGTGGTGCTCGCGCTGACGATGGCGGGCGCGGTGGCGGGCGGCGGGCTCGAGCTGTATCCGGCGGCGCTGGGCGTGTTGGTGGCGTCCAAGGCGTACGGAGTCGTCCGTTCCGCGGTTGTGCCACGGCTGCTCCCACCCCACTTCTCCCTGGTCAAGGCCAATTCCCGGGTCACCCTCGGCGGGCTGCTCGCCACCGGTGCGGCGGCCCCGCTGGGGGCCGGGCTGCATCAGATCGGCCCGAGCTGGCCGCTGTACGGGGCATCCGCGATCTTCCTGCTGGGCGGGTTCCTGTCGTTCACCCTGCCGCACAAGGTGGACTCGGCGAAGGGCGAGGCCAGGGCGCAGCTGACCTCGGGACAGCGCCAGCTGCGTCTGCCGGTGCCGGTGACGGTGCGCAGGCCGAAGGCCAGGGTGGGCGGCGGCGGGGCCGTCTTCTCCCGGATCGCCTTGTCGCGGATCGCCTTCTGGAGGGGCAGGTCCCGGCGGCCCGGCCTCCGTACGGTCGGCCCCTCCGTACTGCACGCCCTTCAGGCGTGTGCCGCGCTGAAGACCCTGTCCGGATTCCTCACCCTCTTCCTCGCCTTCCTCCTCCGTGACCAGCCGCTGGGCGGACTCGGCCCCGAGATCTCGCTCGGCCTGGCCGCGGTCTGCGCGGGCGGCGGCAACGCGCTGGGCACCGCGATCGGCGCCTGGCTGCGGGCGCGCGGCCCGGAGCTGATCATCGCGGTGGTGCTGAGCTCCGCCCTGGCCGTGATCATCGTGTCGGCCGCCTTCTACGGCGCGGTGACGGTCGCCGCCGTGGCCGCCACCGCCGGGATCTCCCAGGCGCTGGGCAAGCTGTCGCTGGACGCGCTGATCCAGCGTGATGTCCCGGAGGAGGTCCGCACCTCGGCGTTCTCCCGGTCCGAGACGACCCTCCAGATGGCCTGGGTCGTCGGCGGCGCCATCGGCATCGTGCTGCCGCTCCACGGGGTGCTGGGGATGGCGGTCGCCGCGGCGGTGATCGCGCTGGGGGCGGCGCTGAGCGTCCGTGGGCTGCTGAGCGCCGCCCGGCAGGGGCTGCCGTATCCGCGGGTGGCGTGAGCTCCGGGAGGTCTGGGAGTAGCGGGCGGCGTGCGTTCCGGGGTCAACGGGCGGCGTGGGGCCTGGGCGCTGCGGGCGGCATGAGCCCTGGCCGGACCGCCGTCGGCGAGCCGTACCCGCGCGCGAGGCGGTCGGTGGGGCCAGATAGCCTGCCCGCATGACCGCTGCGCTGTTTTCCAGGGGCAAGGGCCGCCGCGCCGTCACCGCCGCCTGTGCCGTGTCCCTCGGGCTCGTCGCCCTCTCCGCCTGCGACAAGCCGACCCCGCTGGCAACGGTGACGGTCGGTTCGAACACCGTGACGGCCGAGGCGGGCAACGGCTGCTACGGCGACGGCAAGGACCTGAGCTCGAAGAAGTTCAAGTCCTGCCTGTCCGCCAAGCCGGAGAAGACGATCAAGGTGACCCTGGGGGACAAGGTGCGGATCGGGGTGGACCCCGAGATCGCCGAGTCCAGCTGGGGCCTGATCGCCAACAACCCGGTCATGGCCGAGGCGAGCAAGGAGACGTACCGCAGCTTCGACAGCGAAACGCTCTTCGCCAAGCAGAACCCCCAGACCGGCCAGACCACGCTCGAGAAGAAGGTCACGATCACGGTCGCCGAGCTCGGCAAGAGCAGCCAGGGCGTCAAGGGCATCTGGCGCTTCACGCTGGAACGGGCCTCCTGACGGGCGGAGATGCGCAGGTCCTGGCCCGGTGGTACCGGGCCATCGGCCGCGCCGTGACAGGGTTGTATGTGACAAGGGGGACTCACCCATGCGCGTACTGATCGTCACGGCCGTATCCGCCGAGCGGGACGCCGTCGTACGGGGCGTCGGCGCCACGGCCCCCGAGCTGGCCGAGCTCCCCGTCCCCGGCGGAGTCCTCCACCGGCTGAGCCCGGCGCCGCCCACCGGGCCGCCGCTCACCGTGGACGTCCTGGCCGCCGGGGTCGGCCCGGCCGCCGCGGCGGCCGGAACCGCCGCCGCCCTGACCGCGGCCGCGGTCGCCCGCACCCCCTACGACCTCGCCGTATCGGCCGGTATCGGCGGCGGCTTCACCCTGCGGCCCGCCGCCGGGCCCGGCACCACAACCACCGCGCACCTCGGCTCCGTCGTCGTCTCCGACGGCATCGTCGCCGCCGACCTGGGCGCCGAGACCCCCGACGGCTTCGCCGCCGTCACCGACCTGGGCTTCGGCACCGTCGAACACCTCCCGCCCGCACCGCTCGTCGCCGCCGTCGCCGAGGCGACGGACGCCGTGCGCGGCACCGTGCTCACCGTGTCGACCGTGACCGGGAGCGCCGAACGGGCCGCCGAGCTGCTGCGCCGCCATCCGCGCGCCGTCGCCGAGGCAATGGAGGGCTTCGGTGTCGCGGAGGCCGCCGCGGCCCAGTCCGTGCCCGCGCTGGAAGTGCGGACGGTCTCCAACGCCGTCGGACCGCGGGACCGCGCCGCCTGGCGGATCGGGGAGGCGCTCGAGGCGCTTACGGGCGCCTTCGCGACCATCGCCCCCCTCCTCGGCACCTGGACCTTCGCCCCGGAAGGAACCCGGAACGAACCGGCAGGAACCCGGAAGGAACCCGGCAGTGACTGAGCCCCTGAGCGAGCCCCCGAGCAAGGCCCCGGCCGAGCCCTTGAAGATCGCCTACTCCCCGTGCCCCAATGACACGTTCGTCTTCCACGCCTGGGCCCACGGCCGCGTCCCCGGCGCGCCCGTGCCCGATGTCACCTTCGCGGACATCGACATCACCAACGGGATGGCCGAGCGCGGGGAGTTCGACGTACTGAAGGTGTCGTACGCCGTACTGCCATGGGTGCTGGACGACTACGCGCTGCTGCCCTGCGGCGGCGCGCTCGGCCGCGGCTGCGGTCCGCTGGTGCTCACGCGGCAGCCCGGCGAGGGGCGGCGGCTCACCGGCAAGGACCTCGCGGGCAAGACGGTCGCGGTGCCGAGCGAGCGCTCGACCGCCTATCTGCTCTTCCGGCTGTGGGCCGCCGCCGAGGTGCCGGGCGGGGTCGGCGAGATCAAGGTGCTGCCGTTCCACGCGATCATGCCCGCGGTGCGGGACGGCGAGGTCGACGCCGGGCTCGTCATCCACGAGGCCCGGTTCACCTATCAGAAGTACGGACTGCACCGCCTGGCTGACATGGGCGAGCACTGGGAGCAGACCACCGCGCTCCCGATCCCGCTCGGCGCGATCATCGCCAAGCGCGCGCTGGGCACCGAGCGGCTGCGGGAGCTCACCGACGCCATCCGGACCTCGGTGCGGATGGCCTGGGACGACCCGGAGGCGTCGCGGGCGTATGTCCTGGAGCACGCCCAGGAGATGGACCCCGCCGTGGCCGATCAGCACATCGGGCTGTACGTCAACGAGTTCACCGCCGACCTCGGCGAGAGCGGCTACGCCGCGGTGCGCGGGCTGCTGACCCGCGCGGCGGCCGAGGGACTGGTACCGCCCCTCGGCCCCGGGGCACTGGACGCGGTCTAACGCCCCGTCGAGTGACCGTCAGACATCGAGCTGGTCGGCCACCGCCCGCAGCATGCCCGCGATCTTGTGGCCGTGTGCCTTGTCCGGATAGCGGCCGCGCTCCAGTTGCTGCGTCACGCTTTCCAGCAGGGTGGTCAGGTCCTGGACGATGGACGCCAGCTCATCCGGCTTGCGGCGCTGGGCGGCCGCCACGGAGGGAGTCGGATCGAGAACGGTGACGGACAATGCCTGATCTCCGCGATTTCCGGCCACTACGCCGAATTCCACGCGCTGTCCCGGCTTCAGCGCGTCGACGCCTTCCGGAAGCACCGAAGAATGAACGAAGACGTCGCCACCGTCATCGCGGGAGAGAAAGCCGAAGCCCTTCTCACTGTTGAACCACTTGACCTTGCCGGTAGGCACGTCTGTCTCGTCCTCGTCGCTCGTCGGAAAACACGGAAAAACGGCTCTCGATAGCACTACAGCGGGTCGTAAGACCCGCCACCACCAAGGCTAATGGTCCCGAGCCTGGTGACAAGACGTACCCGGGTGGTTCCTATGCGCGCTCTGGCACGGATCTACCCTGGTCCAGTGAGTAATGAAACCCCGCACCGCGGCGGCTCCCCGAGCCGTCCTCGAGAGGCGCCCCTCCCCGGCGACCGGCTCATCCGGTCCGGTGTCATCGTCTTCGCCATCGGAGCGGTGGCCACGCTCGTCACCGTCGCGCCGCTCTTCCTGGGCGCGGATCCGCTGCCCTCGGTGGCGTACTTCGTGTGCATGCTGATGGGCGTCGGCTTCGCCCTCGCCGCCGTCGGGCTGCTGCGCTCCATCGCGGCACAGCGGCGGGAGGCCGCGGCCACCGACGGGGTGTCACGGCCGCCCGTACCGCCGACCGGGTGAACCGGATGACCCGGTCCGGTCAGTCCGCCGTGGGACCGCCCAGGTAGCCCGACAGCCAGGCCGGGAACGCCGTCAGATCGTCCAGCACGACATCCGCGCCGGCCGTGAGCAGTTCGTCCGCCGCGCAGGGCCCGGTGGCGACCGCCACGGACAGCGCACCGGCCGTACGGGCGCCCCGCACGTCGCCCGTGTGGTCCCCGATGTACACCGTCGCCCCGTGCTCCCGCAGCGCCTCCGCCTTGGCCTCCGCCCACAGCCAGCCGATGACCGCGTCCGCCTCGATGCCCAGGTGGCTCAGGTGCAGCTTGGCGTTGGGCTCGTGCTTCGCGGTGACGACGATGGCCCGGCCCCCCGCCCGCCGTACGGTCTCGATGGCCTCCCGCGCCCCCTTCATCGCCGGGGTCGGCGCGATCGCGTACTCCGGGTAGAGCTCGCGGTAGAGCTCGCCCATCTCCTCGACCCGCTCATCGGGGAACCAGTGCACCAGCTCCTGCTCCAGCGGCGGGCCGAGCCGGGTGATCGCGAGGTCGGAGTCGATGTAGGTGCCGGTCCGGGCGGATAGCGCCTCGTACGCCGCCTTGATGCCCGGCCGGGAGTCGATGAGCGTCATGTCGAGGTCGAAGCCGACGGTGAGAGCGGAGTGCGAAGCCATGCCCGCCATTGTGCCTCGGCCCGCCCCATACACTTAGCCTCGCCTTACTTCGTAGCCGACGAGCGAACGGACGCGATGACCGCCGACCGGACCAGTGACCGGACCAGCGACCGCCCGACCAGGGCCCTTCCGGTCCGCGCCGCCCCGGTCCGCGCCGCCCCGGTCCGCGCCTCGCCGGTCCGCGCCTCCCTGCTCCGCCGTCGCATCGGCTGGACGGCCGCGGCCGTCGTCGCCCTGCTGCTCGCCGTCCTGCTGAGCCTGGCCGTGGGCAGCCGCCAGATCGCGCCGAGCGCGGTCCTGGACGCGGTGCTGCACGGCGGTTCCAGCGACGCCGCCGACATCGTGCGGTCCCTGCGGCTGCCGCGCACCCTCGTCGGGCTGATGGTCGGCGCGGCGCTCGCCATGGCCGGCACCGTGATGCAGGGCGTCACCCGCAACCCGATCGCCGACCCCGGCATCCTCGGCATCAGCCAGGGGGCCTCGGTGGGTGTGGTGCTCGCGATCGCCCTCGCCGGGGTGCACACGCTCAGCGGCTACGTCTGGTTCGCCTTCGCGGGCGCGGGGCTGGCCTCGGTCGCCGTCTACGCCATCGCCATCACCGGGCGGGGCGGCGCGACCCCGGTCAAGCTCGCCCTCTCCGGCGCCGCGATCAACGCGCTGCTGGTGTCCGTGACGACGGGCGTGCTGACGACGAAGGCGGCGGCCCTGGATGAGTTCCGCTTCTGGCAGATCGGCTCGCTCGCCGGTCGGGACACCGGGATCGTCGCCAAGATCTGGCCGTTCCTGCTGGTCGGCACGGTGCTGGTGCTCGCGGTGGCACGCGGCCTCGACGCGCTGGCGCTCGGCGAGGACGTCGCGAAGGGGCTCGGCCAGAACGTGGCGGTCGTACGGATCGTCGCGGCCCTCGGCGCCACGGTCCTCACCGGCGCCGGGGTCGCCGCCGCCGGTCCGCTCGCCTTCATCGGACTCGCGGTCCCCCATATCGCCCGCGCCGTCGTGGGCACCGACCACCGCTGGGTGCTGCCGATGGCCGCCCTGATCGGCCCGGTGATGCTGCTGGTCTCGGATGTGGTGGGCCGGGTCGTCTTCCCGCCGAGCGAGGTCCCGGCGGGCGTGATGACCGCGCTGATCGGGGTGCCCTTCCTGGTCACGCTGGTGCGCCGGAAGGCGGTGGCCGCGTGAGCGCGACGGAGGGCCACAGCCGTACCGGCGTCCTTACGGTCCGCACGGGAGTCCGCCCGGCCGGGTACGGGCTGATCCGCATCAAGGACAGGGCCGAGGCCAAGGGCGAGAACGACGGGCGCGGCGGCGGTGGCGGATCGTTCCTGCTGCACCGCCGCTCGGCCCTCGTCGCGCTCGGGCTGGCCCTGGCCACCGCCGCCGTCTGTGTGACCTATCTGTGCGTCGGCGAGAGCTTCATCGCCCCCGGCGACGCCGTGAAGGCCCTCCTGCACACCCAGTGGGGCCTCGGTCCGGCCACTCCGAACGATCTCGTCGTCGGCACGCTCCGGCTGCCACGGATGACGCTCGGCCTGCTGGTCGGCGCCGCCTTCGGCATCGCGGGCGCGCTGATCCAGACGGTGGCCCGCAACCCCCTCGCCAGCCCCGACATCATCGGCGTCAGCCAGGGCGCGAGCGCGGTGACCGTGGGCGCGATGACCTACGGGGTCGGCTCCTTCGCCGTCCTGCCGTACCTCTCCGTCCTCGGCGGTCTCGCTGCCGCCGCGCTGGTGTACGTCTTCGCCTGGCGCGGCGGTCTCCAGGCGGCCCGCTTCGTGCTCATCGGCATCGGCTTCGCCGTCGCGCTGCGCTCGGTCACCCATCTCTTCCTGACCAAGGGCGACTATCTCGTGGCCCAGCAGGCGAAGGTGTGGATGACCGGTTCGCTCAACGGACGCGGCTGGGGCGAGGCCGCCCCGCTCGGCTGGGCGCTGCTGGTGCTCCTGCCCGGGGTGCTGTGGGCGGCGCGGGCGCAGCGCACGGTGTCCATGGACGACGACACGGCCACCGCGCTGGGGGTACGGCTCGGGCGGGTGAGGCTCGGCCTGGTGGCCCTCGGCGTCGTACTCGCGTCGATGGCGACGGGCGCGGCCGGTCCGGTGGACTTCGTGGCGCTGCTCGCCCCGCAGATCGCCCGCCGGATGACCAGGACCGCCCAGATCCCGCTGCTGTGCTCGGCCCTGACCGGAGCGTTCATCGTCGTCACCGCCGATCTGCTGGCCCGCAAGCTGTTCGCGCCGACCGAACTGCCGGTGGGCGTGCTGACGGCGGCGGTCGGCGCCCCGTATCTGATCCACCTGCTGCTGTCTTCCGGGGGACGCGGCCGTAAGGGAGGCACCGCCGCATGACCGCTTCGGCGTCCACAACGGGAACGGGCCCGGAGGCGGGTCCGACGGAGGCCGGTCCGACGGAGGCGGGTCCGACGGAGGCCGCTTCCGCGAACCGGCCGAACGGGCCGAACCGGCTCACCGCGCGCGAGCTGACCCTCGCCTACGAGGACCGCACCGTCGTGGACGGGCTGGACCTGGAGGTGCCCGACGGCGAGGTCACGGTCATCGTCGGCCCCAACGCCTGCGGCAAGTCCACCCTGCTGCGCGCCCTCGGGCGGCTGCTGCGCCCGCGCGGCGGCGCCGTGCTCCTCGACGGCACGGACCTCGCGCGCATCCCGACCAAGAGGATCGCCCAGTCCGTGGGGCTGCTTCCGCAGACCCCGGTCGCGCCCGAGGCGATCACGGTGGCCGATCTCGTCTCCCGTGGCCGCCAGCCGCACCAGCGGTGGTGGCAGCAGTGGTCGGAGGAGGACGAACGGGCCGTCACGGACGCCATGGAGCGCACGGATGTGACCGCGCTCGCCGACCGCCCGGTGGACGAGCTGTCGGGCGGGCAGCGGCAGCGCGTGTGGATCGCGATGGCGCTCGCGCAGGAGACCGATCTGCTGCTGCTGGACGAGCCGACGACGTATCTGGACATCTCCCACCAGGTGGAGGTGCTGGACCTGGTGCGCCAGCTCAACCACGAACGCGGCCGTACGGTCGTCGCCGTCCTCCACGACCTCAACCAGGCCGCCCGCTACGCCGACCATCTGATCGCGATGAAGGGCGGCGGCATCGTGGCGCGCGGCCGGCCGGGGGACATCGTCACGGCGGACCTGGTGCACGAGGTCTTCGGCCTCGGCTCGGTGGTCGTCCCGGACCCGGTGACCGGCAGCCCCCTGGTCGTCCCGGGCACACCGTGGCGGGCCCGGGAAGGCTGAGCGGAGGGCTGGCGCCGGTGTCGGCCCTTGCGGACTGGCCCCGGTGTCAGCCCGTGCGGACTCCCGGTGTCAGCCCTTGCGCCTCGCGCGCCAGAGGAGGAACAGCACCGAGGCGATGGCCGCGCCCCTGACGACGTAGGGCCAGGTCTCGGTCAGGGCGTCCTTCCAGCCGTGTTCGGGGATCGGCTCGCCCCACTTGCCGTCGGCCCGGCCGTACAGCCAGATCGCGGCCCCGGCCGCGACCAGGCCGGGCATGCCCAGCGCCGCCCACTTCGCCGCGGCCGGGGAGCGGCGGTAGGTGCTGTAGTACGCGATCACCCAGCCGAAGGCGATCAGGATGATGTTGCCCAGGGCGGCGCCCACCACGAGCAGGCCGACCGTCGCCAGCAGCACCGGCCCGAGCCCCGACAGCCAGCTGGGGGCCCCGCCCGCGGGCTGATCGGCCGCCTTGCCCGCCTTGCCGGGCCCGAGCAGTACGCGGCGCAGCCCGCTGCGCGGCTTGCCCCCGGCCTCCCCCTTCTTGGCCCCGGCCTTCGCCTTCTCCTCCGCCTCCGCGGCGGCCTCGGCCTCGGCGGCCGCCTCCGCCGCCGCCTTCTCCTCGGCCTCGCGCCGCTCCTGGCGCTCCTGCTCGGCCGACTTGCCCTTACCGAGCAGTTCGGGGATCTCGATCCCGCCGGTGAACCCCTCGACCGCGCCGTACTGCGCGTCGCGCTGCTCGGGCTGGGCGAACGGGCCCGGCTCGACGTGCCACCAGTCCATGTTGGACTCGCGCGGGCCCAGTTCGTCCTCGCCCGCGAGGTGCGGCGGCGAGGCGGCGTTGGACGGGGGCGCGGCGGGGGCGGCGGGTCGCGGCTTGATCAGGGAGGCGGCGCCGTCGCCCGGGGAGGGGCCGTCCCCGTTCCGGCCGGTGCCGGGCACCCCCGGGGCGTCCTCCTCGCGCGGGGCGGGCACCTTACCGGTGAGGCCGCTGCTCTTGGCGAGCCCGGCGAGCTTGTCGCGGGCCGCGCGCGCCGCCCCGGCGGTTCCCCGCTGCGCCGCACCGCCGCCCGCGCCGCCGCCCTCCGTAAGGGGCTCACCGCCCATTCCGCCCGATCCCGGGTCGGGGCCCCGGCCACCCGCGGCGGCCACCACATCGGCCGGTGAGCCCAGCTTGGAGAGGATCCGCTTCACCCCGGCCGGGCTGTCCGCCCCTCCGGTGGCCCGGCGGTGGTCGATATCGGCACGGAGCCCGGAGACCAGCCGCATGCGTTCACCGGACGACAGACCCTGTTGCTGAGCCAGGTCACCGACACGGCTCAGATAGTCGTAGACGAGCTTCTCGCTCTCGATCCCCACCAAGACCCCTGAGAATGCGCACCGTCGGCGTATCAGTCGGCTCCGACGGTACCGCGCGGAACCGGAATCCCGCCGCACCCCCTGCGTCCCGCACCCCGCGGGTACTGTGGATCGAATGAGCAGTTCGTGGAATCGGGAGGGCTGACATGCCCGAAGAGACCAGCGCGCGCAGCCGGGAGGCATGAGTTGCCCCCAGACACCGGCCACGGGGACAGCGGTCCGCGGGATCGCCTCCCCCGGGGCGGCGGCCCGCGAGACGGCGGCCACGGCGACCGCAGCCGTGGCGACCGTGGCCGCGGTGACGGTGACCGTCGCCGCGGGGTGCCGCGCACCCTCGCCGAGGAGCTGCGCACCCGGCCCGACGACGCCCTCGCCGCCCTGCTGCGCGCCCGCCCCGATCTGCTCTCCCCGGTCCCGAACGACCTCACCCAGCTCGCCACCCGGGCGGGCACCCGCGCCTCGGTGGTCCGGGCGGTGGAGCGTCTCGACCGATTCGCGCAACAGACCGCCGAAGCCCTGGCCGTCGCGCCCGACCCCTGCTCGTACGAGACGCTAAGGGACCTGCTCACGGGCGACGCGGGCCCGGAAGAACCCGGGGCTCCCGGGGCTCCCAAGGGCGCCGGGCCCACCTCAGCCCCCGGGCCCACCCCAGCCCCCGCACCCGCCTCGGGCATCGGCGCTCCCCTGGGCGCCGAGGAACGGGCCGCGGTCGTCGCCGAGTTGCCGCGGGCCGTGGCCACGCTGCGCGAGCAGGCGCTGGTCTGGGGCGGGGACGATCGGCTCCGGCTCGTCCGTACCGCCCGGGAACTGCTCGCGCCCTCGCCCACCTCGCCCTCCCCGACCGGGCTCGGCCCGACCGTTCAGGAAGCCACGTCCGGGATGTCGCCGGGGCGGCTTCAGGAGCTGCTGGCGGCGGCCGGGGAGTCGCCCACCCACGATCCCGTCACGGCGGCCACGGCCCTGGCCGAGCTGTTCCGGGACCGCGCCCGGATGGCGGCGCTGCTCGACGGGGCGCCGGAGGGCGCCGCGGCCGTGCTGGCCAAGCTGACCTGGGGGCCGCCGTACGGGGAGACGTCCGTCGCCTCGCCCACCCCGCCCGTCGGCTGGCTGCTGGACCACGGGCTGCTGCTGCCGTCCGGGCCGCGCAATGTCGTACTGCCCCGCGAGGTAGCCCTGCATCTGCGGCACGGCCGGGCGCACCGCGCCCCCGAGCCGTTGGCCCCGGAGCTCTCGCCCACCATCGCGCACGATCCACAGGTTGTGGACAACACCGCGGCGGGCCAGACCTTCACCGCCCTGGCGACCGTCGAGGAGCTGCTGGGGCAGTGGGAGACCGCCGGGCCGCCCGTTCTGCGCGCGGGCGGGCTGAGCGTCCGCGACCTCAAGCGGACCGCCGTGGTACTCGATGTGTCCGAACCGGTGGCCGCCTTCTGGATCGAGCTGGCGCACGCGGCCGGGCTGGTGGCCGCCGACGGCCAGACCGACGAGCGCTACGCCCCCACCCCCGCCTACGACGACTGGCTGCGGCTGCCCGCCGAGGAGCGCTGGGCGCGGCTCACCGCCGCCTGGCTGCCCGCGACCCGTACGCCGGGCCTGGTCGGCGGCCGGGACAGCAGGGGCCGCACCCTCGCCGCGCTCGGCCCGGAACTGGACCGCTCCCCGGCCCCCGAGGTCCGCCGCCGGGTCCTGGAGCTCCTGGCCACCCTCCCGCACGGTGCCGCGGCCGCCCCCGACGTCCTGCTGGCCCGGCTGCGGTGGGAGCGGCCCCACGGCCACCGCGGGGCCACGGCGTCCGCCGCGGCCACACCCGGTGCGGTCTCGTCTTCCGGGCCCGCATACGGGGCCACGGCGTCCGCCGCCGCCTACGCTCCCGGGGGAGCTGCGGAGGCGGCCCCCACCGGCGGGGACCTGCGCTCGCGGCTGGCCCGCTGGGCCGTCGCCGAGGCCGAGATGCTCGGGGTCACCGGCCGGGGCGCGCTCTCCGCGCACGGCCGTGCCCTGCTGGAACGCCATCCGGACGAGCCGACGGCCGCCGGGAGCGAGCTCGCGTCCGCACAGGCCGCGCGGCTGCTCGCGCCGCTGCTCCCCGAACCGCTCGACCACGTACTCCTCCAGGCCGACCTGACCGCCGTCGCCCCGGGCCCGCTGGAACGGCCGCTCGCCGCGACGCTGGGCATCCTCGCCGACGTCGAGTCCAAGGGCGGCGCGACCGTCTACCGCTTCACGCCCGAGTCCGTACGGCGGGCGCTGGACGCCGGGCGGACCGCCGACGATGTGCACACCTTCCTCACCGCGCACTCCCGCACCCCGGTGCCCCAGCCGCTCGCCTACCTCGTGGACGACGTGGCACGTAAGCACGGCCGACTGCGCATCGGCGCCGCCTCGGCCTATCTGCGCTGCGACGACGACGCGCTGCTCGCCGAGATCCTCGCCGACCGCCGTTCGGCGGGGCTGCGGCTGCGCCGCCTCGCCCCCACCGTGCTGGCCGCCCAGGCGCCGCCGGACACGCTGCTGGAGGGGCTGCGGGCGATGGGGTACGCACCGGCGGCCGAGTCCGCCGAGGGCGATGTGCTGGTCAGCCGCCCCGAAGCACAGCGCACCCCGCCCCGCAAACCACCCGCCCCGGTCCCCGAGGGCCCGCCGGTGCCCGACGCCACCCTGCTGGGCGCGGCGGTGCGCGCCATCCGCGCCGGGGACCTCGCCGCGACCGCGCCCCACAAACCGACGGCCGGGGCCGGGGCGGGGCCGGAGACCGCTCCCGGCTCACGGACCGGGACCGGGACCGGGACCAAGGCCGGTTCCGGGGCCGGGTCCGGCTCTGCCGCCAGTGGCGACCGGCTGCCCCGCACCACCTCCGCCGACACCCTCGCCACCATGCAGGCCGCCGCCCTGACCGGCTCCAACGTCTGGATCGGCTACGTCAACGCGAACGGCGCGGCCACCCAGCGGGTGATCGCCCCGGTCCGGGTCGAGGGCGGCTTCGTCACGGCCTACGACCACACGGCCGACGAGGTCCGTACGTACCCCCTGCACCGCATCACCGGAGCCGCCGAACTGGCCGAGGACGCCCCGTAGGCCGACGGGGCTGACCTCAAGCCCGTCTCACGCGGCGGGCGGTGCCTCGTCCCCCCGCCGGGTCCACCGGTGCCACCAGTGGCGGCGGCGCGGGTGGAGGGCGTGGCCGAGCCAACGGCCGACCACGACATAGCCGAGCAGCGCGCCCGAGGTGTTGAGGATGACATCGTCGATGTCGAAGGCCCGTCCCTCGACGATGAGCCCCTGAACGCTCTCGACGGCCACCATCGCCAAGGCCGTCACCACGACCACCCGCACCGCGCCCCGCGCCTTGGGCACCAGCATCGGCAGCAGCACCCCGAAGGGCGCGCCGAGCAGCACATTGCCGCCGATCTGCTTCACCGTGTCCTGGAAGGCGGGCTGGTCGACGTAGGCGCGCAGCGAGCGTCCCGGATGCAGATTGGTGTGGACGAGGTCGACGGAGCCGGGCTGGGGCACGAGCGTGGCCTTGGCGAGCGCCGCCGCGAAGCCGACCATGCAGACGAACGCCAGGAGCAGCACCATCGCCCGTGCGACGCGGGCGCCGAACGAGGTGCGCTGCAGAAGCGCCTTCCTCGGGGCGTCCTGGGGCTCGGAGGGCGGTTCGGCGGTCCGGTCCGCCGTGGGCTGGACCTGCGCGGGCTGGCCCTTCGCGGGCTGGGCCTGTGTGGACCGGCCCTTCGCGGGCTGGGCCTTCGTGGACCGGCCCTTCGTCGGCTGCGCCTTCGTGGACTGGGCCTTCTCGGTCCGGGCCTTGGCGGCGGGCGACTTCGCGTTCGGCGACGTGCCGCTCTGCTTCTTCGCGGTCGTGGACCCCTTCGCCGGGCCCCCGCCTGTCCGTGGCGTCTTCTTCTGACCACCGGCCGTCTTCTTCTGACCACCAGCGGCCTTCTTCTGGCCCTGCCCGCTCGCCTTCTTCTGGCCGCCCGCCGTCCGCTTGACCGTCGTCCTCTTCTCCGCCGTCCGCCGGATCTCCCATCCAGCGATGCTGATCACAGGGACTCGCCTCCCGCCATGGCTCCGTTGTCGCCGCTCCGTCGGTCTGCTCGGTCTGCTCCGTCAGTCCGTGTCCGTCGGTCCGTGTCCGTCTTCGCCGCTTGCCCGTAGCCGCCCGGAGTATCCCTGTGGCCCTCCGCCCCGCCTCCTCGATGGGGGACACTGGTTCTTTGGCCAGCCCGTACGAAAGGACCCAGGCGCGTGAATGGACCCCTCATCGTCCAAAGCGACAAGACGCTCCTGCTCGAGGTGGACCACGAGCAGGCGGACGCCTGCCGCCGCGCCATCGCGCCCTTCGCCGAGCTGGAACGAGCGCCCGAGCACATCCACACCTACCGGGTGACCCCGCTCGGGCTGTGGAACGCCCGCGCCGCCGGGCACGACGCCGAGCAGGTCGTGGACGCCCTCGTGGCGTACTCCCGCTACCCCGTCCCGCACGCCCTCCTCGTGGACGTCGCGGAGACCATGGCCCGCTACGGGCGGCTGCGGCTGCTCAAGCACCCCACCCACGGGCTGGTGCTGGAGACCAGCGACCGTCCGATCCTCGAGGAGATCCTGCGGTCGAAGAAGGTCCAGCCGCTGGTCGGCGCCCGGATCGACCCGGAGACGGTGGTCGTCCACCCCTCCGAGCGCGGCCAGATCAAGCAGACGCTACTGAAGCTGGGCTGGCCCGCCGAGGACCTGGCCGGTTATGTGGACGGCGAGGCGCACCCCATCGAGCTGCACGAGGACGGCTGGGCGCTGCGGCCGTATCAGACACAGGCCGTGGAGGGCTTCTGGCACGGCGGCTCGGGCGTCGTCGTACTGCCCTGCGGCGCCGGAAAGACGCTGGTCGGGGCGGGTGCGATGGCCACCGCCAAGTCGACCACACTGATCCTGGTCACCAACACGGTCTCCGCCCGCCAGTGGAAGCACGAGCTGGTGCGCCGCACCTCGCTCACCGAGGACGAGATCGGTGAGTACAGCGGTACGCGGAAGGAGATCCGCCCGGTCACCATCGCCACGTACCAGGTGCTCACCACCAAGCGGAAGGGCATCTACCCGCATCTCGAGCTGTTCGACTCCCGCGACTGGGGCCTGATCGTCTACGACGAGGTGCATCTGCTGCCCGCGCCCGTCTTCAAGTTCACCGCCGATCTGCAGGCGCGGCGGCGGCTCGGGCTCACCGCGACGCTCGTCCGGGAGGACGGCCGGGAGTCCGATGTCTTCTCGCTCATCGGGCCGAAGCGCTTTGACGCGCCCTGGAAGGAGATCGAGGCGCAGGGCTATATCGCGCCCGCCGACTGTGTCGAGGTCCGGGTCAATCTGACCGAGACCGAGCGGCTGGCGTACGCGACCGCCGAGACCGAGGAGAAGTACCGCTACTGCGCGACGACCGACTCCAAGCGGCGGATCACCGAGGCGCTGGTCGCCCGGCACAAGGGGCAGCAGACGCTGGTCATCGGGCAGTACATCGACCAGCTCGACGAGTTGGGCGAACACCTGGACGCGCCCGTCATCAAGGGCGAGACCACCAACGCCCAGCGGGAGAAGCTCTTCGAGGCCTTCCGGCAGGGCGAGCTGTCGGTGCTCGTCGTCTCGAAGGTCGCCAACTTCTCCGTCGACCTCCCCGAGGCCACGGTCGCCATCCAGGTCTCCGGCACGTTCGGCTCCCGCCAGGAGGAGGCCCAGCGGCTCGGCCGGGTGCTGCGCCCCAAGGCCGACGGCCACCCGGCGGTCTTCTACTCGGTGGTCGCGCGCGACACGATCGACCAGGACTTCGCGGCGCACCGCCAGCGGTTCCTGGCCGAGCAGGGGTACGCGTACCGGATCGTGGACGCGAGCGAACTGCTCGCGGACGAGGACGTCTGATGTTCGGACCCATGACCCGGTGACTTCTGTCATCAGGGTCCGGTGATTGGCGGCTCTGCCCGGGGCGTTCCCCACCCGGAAGGATCGTGGGTGTCAGCAGGACACGGCACCACATGACGCCGGAAGGGCGGGGGACATGGGCATCAGCATCCGCGACCGCGAGGCCGCGACCGACGCGACCGACGCGACGGCCAAGGGCGACGCCAAGGCCAAGGGCAGGACCAAGGGCAAGGCCAAGACCGCCGATATCGACCTCAGCGAGATCAAGCCGCTGCCGCTGTGGTTCTTCGGCTTCGAGGGCGTCATGGGGGCCGCGTACGACCTGGCCAAGGCGTGGGACGGCGCCTGGATGGTGCTCATCGGGCTCTTCGTGGTGAACATCGTCGTCGGGGCGACCCTGCTGCGCCGCCGGAAGAAGCTGATGCGCGCGATGCTCAAGAACCCCCGCACCCGGGCGATCGCCATCGGGATGGTGGCCCTCCGCGTCGGTCTCCACCTCGTCCTCGCCGCACTCGGCGCCCCGGTCACCTCACTCGCCGGGCATCTGGCCGTCGCCGTCCTGATGGGCACGACGACGGTGACGCTGATGTGGTTCAACCAGCGCGTGACCTTCCGCGCGCTGCGGCTCGCCTGACGGGGGCGGGCGAGCCAGCACAGGGCCGGGGGAACCGCCACGGGGGTCGGCTCCCCCGGCCCGCCATAATTCATTCGCCTCCCCGACATGCCGTGGCTACAATCGCCGGTCTTGCCGCCTCCCGCGTTCCGAACGGGAGAGCCGCTGCCCGGACGGAAACCGGTCGGCATCTCGTACCGCGCCCGTACGCGTCCGTACCCGCGCACCCGCTTTGTGCACTCGCCTGTGTGTACCAGCTCGCCGGAGGCTACGCCGTGCCCTCGCACGCCCCTGACCACCCGGATCCGCTCGCGGATCCGCTCTCAGCGCCCGTCTCGGATCCCCCCACGGATCCCCTCACGGACCCCCTCGCGAGGGAGCGCGCCCATCTGACCGCGTCCCGCGCCGCGCTGCGCGCCATGCGCGCCGACGTCGAAGCCCTCGACCTCCGGGACGTCGCCGCGAACTGGGTCAACGCCGAGGCGCTGCACCACCAGGTCAGCGAGCGGATCAAGGCCCTCGCCGACCTCGCCGACACCCCGCTCTTCTTCGGCCGCCTCGACTGTCTGCACGCGCCGGGCGCGGAGACCGCGGAGGGCGCCGAGGGGGAAACCTTCTACATCGGCCGCCGCCATGTGCACGACGCGGATGGCGACCCCATGGTCATCGACTGGCGCGCCCCCGTCTCCCAGCCCTTCTACCAGGCGTCCAAGAAGGCGCCGATGGACATCGGACTGCGCCGCCGCTTCGGCTATACCGGCGGCGCGTTGACGGCGTACGAGGACGAACGGCTCTCCGACCCCTCGGAGGCGGAGCGGACCAGCAGGCTGCTCCAGTCCGAGATCGAGCGCCCGCGCGTCGGCCCCATGCGGGACATCGTCGCGACGATCCAGCCGGAGCAGGACGAGATCGTCCGCCAGGGGATCGGCGGCACCATCTGCGTCCAGGGGGCGCCCGGCACCGGTAAGACGGCCGTGGGGCTGCACCGGGTGGCGTATCTGCTCTACGCGCACCGCGAGCGGCTGGCCCGCTCCGGCACCCTGGTCATCGGCCCGAACCGCTCCTTCCTCCACTACATCGAACAGGTCCTGCCCGCCCTGGGCGAACTGCAGGTGGCCCAGGCGACCGTCGAGGACCTGGTGGCCCGGCCCTCCCTGGGCGCGGTGGTGCGGGGCGCCGACTCCGCCGACGCGGCCCGCATCAAGGGCGACGCCCGGCTGGCCGAGGTGCTGCGCCGCGCCCTGCGCTCGCATGTCACGGCCCCCGCCGAACCGTGCGTCGTGGTGCGCGGCTCACGCCGCTGGCGGGTGCCCGCGTACGAACTGGAGGAGATCGTCGAGGAGTTGCTCACCCGCGACATCCGCTACGGCGCGGCCCGCGAGGCGCTTCCGCGGCGCATCGCGCACGCCGTGCTCGTCCGGATGGAGCAGGCGGGCGAGGCGCCCGACGACCGGGTCCAGGACGCGGTGGCCCGTAACCCCGCCGTGAAGGCGGCCGTCAAGGCGGTCTGGCCGCCGGTCGACCCGGCCAAGCTGGTGCTGCGGCTGCTCTCCGACACCGACTTCCTGGCCGAGCACGCGGACGGCGTCCTCGACGCCGACGAGCAGAAGACCATGCTGTGGGCGAAGCCGGTGCGCGGGGTGAAGGCCGCGAAGTGGTCCCCCGCGGACCTGGTGCTGATCGACGAGGCCGCCGATCTCATCGAGCGCACCCCGTCCCTCGGCCATGTGGTCCTGGACGAGGCGCAGGACCTCTCCCCCATGCAGTACCGCGCGGTCGGCCGCCGCTGCTCCACCGGCTCGGCGACCGTGCTCGGCGACATCGCCCAGGGCACCACCCCCTGGGCGACGGCCAGTTGGGAGGAGGCACTGATCCACCTGGGCAAGGAGGGGGCGGGGGTCGAGGAGCTGACCCAGGGCTTCCGGGTGCCGCGCGAGGTGATCGCGTACGCCTCCCGGCTGCTGCCCGCGATCGCCCCCGGCCTGTCGGAGGCCACCTCGATCCGCGAGGCGGCGGGCGACTTCTCGGTACGGGCCGTGGGCCCCGCGGAGCTGGACGCGGCCGTGGTCGCCGCCTGCCACGAGACCCTGCGGCATGAGGGCTCGATCGGGCTGATCGCGGCCGACGCCCGCATCCCGGCCCTGGCCCGCGCCCTCGAGGCGGCGGGGCTGACCCACCTCGCCCCCGGCGAGGAGACCAGCGCGGAGTCCCGTCTCACCCTCGTCCCCGCGACGCTGGCCAAGGGTCTGGAGTACGACTACGTGGTGCTGGACGAACCGGCCGCCGTGGTCGACGGCGAACCCGACGAACGCACGGGGCTGCGCCGTCTGTACGTGGCCCTGACCCGCGCGGTCTCGGGGCTGACGGTGATCCACGGCGCGCCGCTGCCGGAGCGGCTGGCGGACTGACGGGGCTCGGAGCGGGGGTGGGGCACGGCCCGGAGACCGTCCTCCCGCTCGGGCAGGCCACCTCCGCTCGGGCCAAACCCCGCTCAGACCACCCCGCTCAGACCACTTCCGCTCAGACCGCTTCCGCTCCGCTCAAGCCACCAGTACCGGCGCGTCCAGGGCGGCGCGCCACTGGCCGACCGCGGCGGCGTCCACCGGGCCCGACCAGCCGTCGGGGCGGGCCGCGCCGCCGATGTGAAAGGCGCTGACCCCGGCGGCGCGCAGGGCGGGCAGATGGTCGAGGCGCAGGCCGCCGCCCGCCATGATCCGCGCTTCGTACCCCGGCGTACCGGCCCGCTCGGCCTCGGCGAGCAGGGTGGACAGACCGTCGTCCACCCCGTGCGCCGACCCGGCGGTGAGATAGGTGTCGAGGCCGGGCAGGTCGGCGAGCCGCTTGCGCAGCCCATCACGATCCGCGGCCCGGTCGATGGCCCGGTGGAAGGTCCAGCGGCTCTCGTCCACGCCGCCGCCCGCGCCCACGACCTCGGTCAGCGCGGCCACGGCGGCCAGGTCGACCCCGCCGTCGTCGGTCAGGAAGCCCAGGACGAACTCGTCCGCCCCCTCCGAGTGCAGCGCGGCGGCGGCCCCGCACAGCGCGTCGAACGCGTTTCCGGCCGCGAAGCCGTCCGACGCGCGGAGCATCACCCGCACCGGCAGATCGACGGCCGAACGAACGGCGGCGAAGGTCTCACGCGATGGCGTGAGCCCGTCGGCGGCCATGTCGGTGACCAGTTCGAGGCGGTCCGCCCCTCCGGCCTGTGCGGCGATCGCGTCCGCGGGGGTCAGGGCGATCACCTCGAGCAGTGGTCTAGACATGCACGACAGCTTGCCACACCGCACAAGAGGGCAAACCGCTACCCCACAATTGGCCCATGCCCGTACCCGCACCCGCCCGCCATCCGGCCCATGACGCGCTGCTCACCCGCTGGACGGACCTCCTCACCAGCGCCCGCGCCGCCACGGCCCCGTGCCCCGTCCCCTACGGCGAAGACCTCCTGGCCCGCTGGGCCGAGCCCCAACGCCGCTACCACACCACCGATCACCTGCTCGCGGTCCTGGACCGGGTGGACGAGCTGCTTCCCCACGTCCAGGCCCCCGACCCCGCCGCGATCCGCCTGGCCGCCTGGTTCCACGACGCCGTCTACCTCCCCGACCGCTCCACCAACGAGGAACGCAGCGCCCGCCTCGCCGAGCGTGCCCTCACCGAGGCCGCCGTCCCGGCCCGCCGGGTGACCGAAACCGCCCGCCTCGTCCGCCTCACCACCGACCACGACCCCGCCGAGGGCGACACCAACGGCAAGGTCCTCTGCGACGCCGACCTCGCCGTCCTGGCGGGCTCCCCCGAGGACTACGGCGCCTACGCGGCGGCAGTCCGCGAGGAGTACGGATTCGTCCCCGACGACGCCTTCCGCGAGGGCCGCGCGACCGTCCTCCGCCAGTTGCTGGGGCTGTCCCGGCTGTTCCGCACACCCATCGGCCACGACCGCTGGGAGGCCGCCGCCCGCCACAACCTGGCCACGGAACTGGAGCTGCTCAGTGCGTAGCGACCGACCTGCAGGAATGCGGGGGCCGTCGCATGGTGTTGAGCCCAACGTGCCCTCGTCCTCCCCAGCGGATTCCGCTCGCTCCCGCATGCCCCTGGCCGTCTATGTCCTCGGGCTGTCCGTGTTCGCGCTCGGTACCTCCGAGTTCATGCTGTCGGGGCTGCTGCAACCCGTCGCGCGGGACATGGGGGTGTCGATCCCCACGGCCGGGCTGCTGATATCGGCCTTCGCGATCGGGATGGTGGTCGGGGCGCCGGTGCTGGCGGCGGCCACGCTGCGGCTGCCGCGGCGCACGACGCTGATGGCGCTGCTGGCGGTGTTCGGGCTCGGCCAGATCGCGGGGGCGTTGGCGCCTTCGTACGGGGTGCTGTTCGCGTCCCGGGTGGTGAGCGCGCTCGCGTGCGCCGGATTCTGGGCCGTGGGCGCCGCGGTGGCGGTGTCGCTGGTACCGGTGAACGCGCGGGCCACGGCGATGGCGGTGATGGTCGGCGGGCTGAGCATCGCGAACATCGCGGGGGTCCCTGCCGGGGCGTTCCTCGGGCAGCACGCCGGGTGGCGGGCCGCCTTCTGGGCGGTGGCCGGTCTCTCGGCGCTCGGGCTGATCGGGGTCGTCGCACTCGTACCGCGTACGGAGGTGCCGACCGGGGACGACCAGCCGCGGCTGCGGACCGAGTTGCGCATCTACCGCGACCGGCAGGTGTGGCTGGCGCTGGCCGCCACCGCGCTGAGCGGTGGCGCGGTCTTCTGCCTGTTCTCCTACCTCGGGCCGCTGCTGACGGATGTGGCGGGGCTGGACGAGGGCTGGGTGCCGACCGTGCTCGCGCTGTTCGGGGTCGGCGCGCTGCTGGGTACGGTGATCGGCGGGCGGATCGCGGACGCGCACCTGTTCGGCACGATGTTCTGGGGCATCGTCGCCTCGACGGTCGTGCTGAGCGCGCTGGCGCTGACCGCGCACAGCGCGGTCGCGGCCGTGAGCCTGGCGCTGATGCTCGGCTTCACCGCCTTCTTCACCGCGCCCGCGCTCAACGCCCGGATGTTCAACCTCGCCAACGCCGCGCCCACGCTCGCGGGCGCCACGAACACCTCCGCCTTCAACATCGGCAACACGGTGGGCCCATGGCTCGGCGGCCTCGTCATCGACGCGGGCTGGGGCTACCCGGCCGTCGCCTGGACGGGCGCGGCCCTCGCCGGTACGGGCGCGGTGACGACGGTGGGCGCGATGCGGCTGCACCGCGCGGCGGGCGCCTCGCGCGTCATCGCGTCCTCGCCACCTGCCGCCTCGTACGACCCGGAGTCCCAGACGTCACAACGCTCAACGGAGACGCGGTAGCGGGGTCCGGGCGCGGGGGTGCGCGGGGGCGGGCGCTCTCCCGCCTCGGCCCGGTGTCACCGTTCCGCCTCCTCCGTGGCGGACATCCGCACGGAGGACACCGGTGCCGGTGGTGCCGATGTCATGGGTACCGATGACACCGGCGCCGTTGACATGGGCCGGGATCCGGCACCGGCGGTCTCGGAGCCGCTGGCCTCGGGGGACTCCGGTGCCGGGGCGGTGCCAGCGGCGGCGGGGTCCGGTCCGCCGTCGGGCGGGGCCGTACGCATGCGCACCGACCGCAGCGCGCGGGCCAGCAGGTGCGCGCGTCCGGCGACGACGGGGCCGAGGACGGCGAGGACCAGGACGTAACCGGCGATGAACGGCGCCAGCCTGGCGTCGAGCCCGGCACTGGTGGCCAGGGCGGCCAGGACCAGGGCGAACTCCCCGCGCGCCAGAAGCGTGGTGGCGATGTCCGCGGCGTGCTCGGGGCCGTAACGGTAGAGGCGCGCCACAAGCAGTCCGGCGATCACGTTCATGACGATGGTCAGCGCCGCGGCGGCGGCCACCGGGGCGGCGACGGACGCGATGTCGCCGGGGTCGATCGCCAGCCCGAAGGCGAAGAAGAAGATGGCCGCGAAGGCGTCGCGCAGCGGGTGCACCAGTTCGCGGATCCGCGGACCGGAACGGGTTCCCGCCAGGATCAGCCCGGCCATGAAGGCGCCGATGGCGTCGGCGACCCCGAGGACTTCGGAGACTCCGGCCACCAGGACCGCGGTGCCGAGGAAGGTGATGACCAGCAGTTCGTTGTCGCGGACCGAGATCAGACGCCCGATCAGCCGGGTGCCGTAGCGGGCCGCGACCGCCAGCGCCAGCAGGAACCCGAACGCCTTGCCCGCCTGAAGTACCGTCTCCTGGATGCCCTCGGCACCGCTGATGACGGGCTGGAGCGCGGCGAGGTAGAGCGCGAGGAAGATGTCCTCCACCACGATGACGCCCAGGATCAGCCGCGTCTCCGGGCGGGCGATACGGCCCAGGTCGATCAGGATCTTGGTGACGATCGCGGAGGACGAGATGCCCAGGACGCCCGCGAGCACCAGCGCCTCCCGGGCGCCCCAGCCAAGGGCGAACCCGAACCCGAGGCCCGCGCCGACGTTCAGCAGCAGGTAGATCCCGCCCGCGGCCAGCAGGCGCCGACCGCCGCTCCGGAGGTCGTCGAGGTGGAACTCCAGCCCCAGGTAGAACAGCAGCAGCACCAGCCCGAGGGCCGAGAGCATCTCGAAGTCGCGCGCGTCATCGACCAGGACCAGGCCGGGGGTGTGCGGGCCCAACAGGATCCCGGCGAGCATGAACAGCGGAATGGTCGGCAGCCCGATCCGGCTGCCGAGGCGGGCGAGGACAGCTGCGGCCAGGAAGGCACCGCCCAGAGCGAGCAGAGTGTCGGCATGTCCCACGGGTCACCACCTTCGTCTGCTTGATCGGCGTCGTCGGTGTCTTCGGTGTCTTCGGCTTCGTCGGCTTCGTCGGCTTCGTCGGCTTCGTCGGCTTCGTGAGCGTCGTCGACGTCTTCGGCTTCGTCAGCGGGGACGGGCCGGGGTGCCGCGGTCCGAGGGCATGTCAGCTCGCGGCGAAGGGAACGTCACCCCTCGTCACAGGGCACACCGTCGTTCGGCGCGGGTTCGGTCACCCACCGGCCCGGTGTCGGGCGCGCTTACGGCCCGGACTCATCCGTGCCTCGGCCTGGGCCCACCCGTGCCGTGCCGGGAGTGCGGCAGCCGCCACCACGGCTCGCCGGACCGCCGGAGCCCGGGCGGGGATACGAACAGGTGTGCCGCGATGCCCGCCACGACCAGGCCCGCCGCGAGGAGCAGACCCTGCGGCAGCAGCATGCCGACCACCTGCATCGCCAGTGAGACGGCGAGCAGCGCCCACGCCGGTCCATGCCGGTACTCCCGGGGACGGCGGGGCCGTCCCTCTCCCAGGCCACGGGCGAAGCGCGGGTCACTCCGCGCCATCCGCTCCTCGAGTTCGTGCAGCTGGGTGTCTCCGGGCGCTGCCATCGCTGCTCCTCCCACGGATGGGTCTGAACGGCGTCACTATCACGGTCACACACCGGCCACGCGCCCCACCATCGGGGCCGACACCCATCTGCGCCGGTGGGCGACCCCCATACCGCCCCCCATACCGGCGCCCGTCCCCGCGCCCACCCCGGCGCCCATCCCGACACCGTCCCCGCCCCGCCCCTTCCTCCGGCCGGGACAACGGCCGCGAGTGATAGAGAAGAGACGGCTGGCGAGCCACCACTCCCCCACCCCACCCCGCCAAGAGGAGCAGACGGCACACGATGTCCTTGTTCTGGCGGATCTTCCTGCTCAACGCCGTGGTGCTGATCATCGCCACCGCGCTGCTGCTCGGGCCGGTCACGGTCTCCACCCCGGTGCTGCTCACCGAGGCCGCCGTCCTCACCGGAGGGCTGGGCGTGATGCTGACCGCCAATGGTCTGCTGCTGCGCATCGGCCTCGTCCCGCTCCAGCGGCTCACCCGCGCCATGACCACCATCGATCTGCTGCGCCCCGGACAGCGGCCCGCCGTGGGCGGGCGCGGTGAGGTCGCGGAGCTGATCACGACGTTCAACGCGATGCTCGACCGGCTCGAGGCCGAGCGCGCCACCAGCGCCGCCCGCGCCCTGTCCGCCCAGGAGTCGGAGCGTCATCGGATCGCCCAGGAACTCCACGACGAGGTCGGTCAGAGCCTTACGGCCGTCCTGCTCGAACTCAACCGGGCCGCGGGCCACGCGCCACCGGATCTCCGCGAGGATCTGCACCAGGTCCAGGAGACCACCCGGAGCAGCCTGGACGAGATCCGCCGCATCGCGCGGCGGCTGCGCCCCGGCGTTCTCGAGGAGCTGGGACTGACCAGCGCCCTCAAGGCCCTCACCAACGAGTTCACCGGTGCCACCCTGGTCGTGCACCACCGCATCGCCGCCGATCTCCCGCCGCTGGGGGCGGAGACCGAACTCGTCATCTACCGCGTCGCCCAGGAGAGCCTGACCAACGCCGCGCGCCACGCCGCCGCCCACCGCGCGGAACTCGCCCTCATCCGCGGCCCGGAGGGCGTCGAACTGCGCGTCCACGACGACGGCCGGGGCCTGGGCGACGCCGCCGAGGGCGCGGGCATCCGGGGCATGCGCGAGAGGGCCCTGCTGATCGGCGCCGCACTCGACCTCGGGTCCGCTCCGGGCGGCGGCACCGACGTACACCTGACCGTCCCCGTCCCCCACCGGAGCCAGTGACCATGCCCGAGGCGACCGAAACCCGTATCCTCCTCGCCGACGACCACGCCCTGGTCCGCCGCGGGGTCCGCCTCATCCTCGAGGGCGAACCCGACCTCACCGTCGTCGCCGAGGCCGGAGACGGCGCCGAGGCCATCGAGGCCGCCCGCGCCCACCGGCCGGACCTCGCGATCCTCGACATCGCCATGCCCCGTATGACCGGTCTCCAGGCCGCCAGGGAACTGGCCCGCAGCCAGCCGGAGACGCGGATCCTCATCCTGACCATGTACGACAACGAGCAGTACTTCTTCGAGGCGCTGGCGGCGGGCGCCTCCGGCTACGTCCTGAAGTCCGTCGCCGACCGCGATCTCGTCGAGGCCTGCCGGGCCACCATGCGCGGCGAACCATTCCTCTATCCCGGCGCCGTCAACGCGCTCATCCGCGACTATCTGGGCCGCCTCCAGGAGGGCGAGAGCATCCCCGGACGGCCCATCACCAGCCGTGAGGAGGAGATCCTCAAGCTCGTGGCCGAGGGGCACAGCTCACAGCAGATCGCCGACCTGCTCGTCATCAGCGTGAAGACCGTCGAGCGCCACCGCGCCAACCTGCTGCAGAAACTCGGCCTGAAGGACCGGCTGGAGCTGGCCCGTTACGCCATCCGCGTCGGCCTGATCGAACCGTAGATCGGCCCGATCGAACCGTAGGAGCTAGGAGCCGGACCGTGCCGTGCGGCCCGCGGCCCGCTTGGGGCGGCGGAGGCCCGCGGCCTTGAGACGGCGGAGGAGTTCCTTGCTGCCGACCTCCTCCGCGCCCTCCCGCACCGCCGTCGCGTACAGCTCGCTCGGCACGTCGTAGTGGTCTCGGTCGAAGCCCCGCCGCGGGGCGCCGATGCGGGCGGCGAAGGCGTGGAGCTCGGCGTAGGAGACATCGCTGACGAGGTGGGACCACAGGCGGCCGTGGCCCGGCCACGAGGGCGGGTCGATCAGGACGGCCATCAGAGGGTGGTGCCGAGCGATCCCACGGGCGCCACCGCGACCGCCGTCTTGCCGCAGACCCAGTGCGGGTCGGGGCCCAACTCGGGCTCCACATCGAGGGCGTGGAGATCGCCGCCCTGAGTGCAGACGGGGCACAGCGGCCATCGGCCGTACCGTTCCAGCAGGGCGTCCTGGACGTCCTGGGCAACCAGACCGGCCACGTACGCGACGCCCTCCGGCCACTGCTCGACCCACCAACGCCGGTGCGCGATCGCGTCTTCGACCAGCGAGACGATGTCGGCGCGGGCGACCTCCCCCGCCGCGAGGTCGGCCAGGACGAGGGCGCGGGCCGCGTGCAGTGCCTGTTCGAGCTTCATGGGTCCCATTGTCACCTTTGCTTCCTCCCAGCGCCTCTTCGCTTCCTCGTCCTGAGGGTTGACGGACACCGTGGCCGGAAATAGTTTTCATAAGTGAGTAGCCACCTGAAGGAAACTTTCATGCCTCCTCCACAGCCCGATGCCGCCCCACCACCCGCCCCGGCCGCCCTCGCCGCCAAGGTCCGCACCCTAGGGCCCTCCATGACCCGCTCCATGCAGCGCGTCGCCGACGCCGTGGCGGGCGATCCGGCCGGCTGCGCGGCGCTCACCGTCACCGGGCTCGCCGAGCGGACCGGCACCAGTGAGGCCACCGTCGTCCGCACCTCCCGACTGCTCGGCTACCCCGGATACCGGGATCTGCGCATCGCGCTCGCCGCGCTCGCCGCCCAGCAGGCCGCGGGCCGGGCCCCGGCCGTCACCGCGGACATCGCGGTGGACGATCCGATCGCCGACGTGGTCACCAAGCTGGCGCGGGAGGAGCAGCAGTGTCTCGCCGACACCGCCGCCGGGCTGGACACCAGCCAGGTCGAGGCGGCCGTCTCGGCGCTGGCCGCCGCCCGCCGGATCGATGTGTACGGAGCGGGGGCGTCCAGTCTCGTCGGCCAGGACCTCGCCCAGAAGCTGCTGCGCATCGGGCTGATAGCCCACGCCCACGCCGATCCGCACCTCGCGGTCACCAACGCGGTCCAGCTGCACTCCGGCGACGTCGCCATCGCGATCACCCACTCCGGGCGCACGACGGACGTCATCGAGCCGCTGCGGGTGGCCTTCGAGCACGGGGCGACCACCATCGCGATCACCGGACGGCCGAACGGCGAGGTCGCGCAGTACGCGGACCTGGTGCTCACCACCTCCACCGCCCGCGAGAGCGAGCTGCGCCCGGCGGCCATGTCCAGCCGGACCAGCCAGCTGCTGGTGGTGGACTGCCTGTTCATAGGGGTCGCCCAGCGGACGTACGAATCGGCGGCGCCCGCGCTCTCCGCGTCGTACGAGGCGCTTGCGCACCGCCACGATCCGCGTCCCGGGCAGCGCTGAGCCCGGCGGGTCCCGCCCCGCGCTCCACCCCCGATACCGGTCACTGTTTCGCCCGGTGACTGCACCTCCGCGTCACCGTCACCCCCACCCTCACACTGACATACCGGAAAGAGCCGCTTCGCCATGACTACCGCCGATTCCGCACGGCTCCGCGCCCAGCTCGACACCCTGACCACCGAGGCGTTCCGCCCCGAACTGGCCGAGATCGACCGGCTCGAAACCCTCGAGATCGCCCGGATCATGAACGCGGAGGACACCGCCGTCCCCACCGCCGTCGCCGGGCAGCTCCCTCGCATCGCCGCCGCCATCGACGCCATCGCCGAGCGGATGTCCCGTGGCGGCCGCCTCCTCTATACGGGCGCCGGCACCGCAGGACGGCTCGGCGTACTCGACGCGAGCGAGTGCCCGCCCACCTTCAACACCCGGCCCGAGCAGGTCATCGGGGTGATCGCGGGCGGCCCGGACGCCATGGTGACCTCGGTCGAGGGCGCGGAGGACAGCGAGGAGCTGGCCGCCGGGGACCTCGACCGGCTCGGCATCGGGCCCGACGACACCGTGGTCGGCGTCTCGGCCTCCGGCCGCACCCCGTACGCCGTGGGCGCGGTCGAGCACGCCCGGCGGCGCGGCGCGCTCACCGTCGGGCTGTCCTGCAACACCGGGTCGGCGCTCGCCGCCGCGGCCGACCACGGCATCGAGATCATCGTGGGGCCGGAGCTGCTCACCGGCTCGACCCGGCTGAAGGCGGGCACGGCCCAGAAGCTGGTGCTCAACATGATCTCGACCATCACCATGATCCGGCTGGGCAAGACCTTCGGGAATCTGATGGTCGATGTGCGCGCCTCCAACGACAAGCTGCGCGCCCGTTCGCGGAGGATCGTCTTCCTGGCGACCGGCGCCCCCGAGGAACGGATCGAGAGCGCGCTGGCGGCCACGGACGGCGAGGTGAAGAACGCGATCCTCACCATTCTGGGCGGGGTGGACGCCCCGACCGCCGAAAAGCTCCTCACCGAGGCACACGGCCAGCTGCGCGCCGCCCTGGACGCGGCCACCGGATAAGCCCCTCACCCGGGCGCTGGCCACCGGGCCCGGACACGCCGTCGGGGCGGCACCCCTGGGAGAGGGTGCCGCCCCGACGTCTCGGACGGTACGACCGACCGGCGAACGAAACCGCCGGATCGATCAGAAGTCCATGTCACCGCCCGGCATGCCGCCCGGAGCGCCCGCCGGGGCGGCCTTCTCCGGCTTGTCGGCGATGACGGCCTCGGTGGTGAGGAACAGCGCGGCGATCGACGCGGCGTTCTGCAGCGCGGAGCGCGTGACCTTGGCCGGGTCGATGATGCCCTCGGCGATCAGGTCGACGTACTCACCGGTCGCGGCGTTGAGGCCGTGACCCGGGGTCAGGTTGCGCACCTTCTCGACCACGACGCCGCCCTCGAGGCCGGCGTTGACCGCGATCTGCTTCAGCGGGGCCTCCAGGGCCAGGCGCACGGCCTGGGCACCGGTGGCCTCGTCGCCCTCGAGCTCCAGCTTCTCGAAGACCGAGACGGTCTGGAGCAGGGCCACGCCACCACCGGCGACGATGCCCTCCTCGACGGCGGCCTTGGCGTTGCGCACCGCGTCCTCGATGCGGTGCTTGCGCTCCTTGAGCTCGACCTCGGTGGCGGCACCGGCCTTGATGACGGCCACGCCGCCGGCCAGCTTCGCCAGGCGCTCCTGGAGCTTCTCACGGTCGTAGTCCGAGTCCGAGTTCTCGATCTCGGCGCGGATCTGGTTGACGCGGCCCTGCACCTGCTCGGTGTCGCCGGCGCCGTCCACGATCGTGGTCTCGTCCTTGGTGACGGTGACCTTACGGGCGCGGCCGAGCAGGTCGAGACCGGCGTTCTCCAGCTTGAGGCCGACCTCCTCGGAGATGACGGTGCCACCGGTGAGGATGGCGATGTCACCGAGCATGGCCTTACGGCGGTCACCGAAGCCCGGGGCCTTGACGGCGACGGACTTGAAGGTGCCACGGATCTTGTTGACGACCAGGGTCGCCAGGGCCTCGCCCTCGACGTCCTCGGCGATGATCAGCAGCGGCTTGCCCGACTGCATGACCTTCTCGAGCAGCGGGAGGAGGTCCTTCACGCTGCTGATCTTGGAGTTGACGATCAGGATGTACGGGTCGTCGAGCGACGCCTCCATACGCTCCATGTCCGTCGCGAAGTACGGGGAGATGTAGCCCTTGTCGAAGCGCATGCCCTCGGTGAGCTCGAGCTCGAGCCCGAAGGTCTGCGACTCCTCGACGGTGATGACACCTTCCTTGCCGACCTTGTCCATCGCCTCGGCGATGAGCTCGCCGATCTGGGTGTCGGCGGCGGAGATGGAGGCGGTGGAGGCGATCTGCTCCTTGGTCTCCACGTCCTTGGCCTGCTCGAGGAGCTGGGCGGAGACGGCCTCGACGGCCTTCTCGATACCGCGCTTGAGCGCCATCGGGTTGGCGCCCGCCGCGACGTTGCGAAGGCCTTCCTTGACCAGCGCCTGGGCGAGGACGGTCGCGGTCGTCGTGCCGTCACCGGCGACGTCGTCCGTCTTCTTCGCGACCTCCTTGACCAGCTCGGCGCCGATCTTCTCGTACGCGTCCTCGAGCTCGATCTCCTTGGCGATGGACACACCATCGTTGGTGATCGTGGGGGCGCCCCACTTCTTCTCGAGGACGACGTTACGGCCCTTGGGGCCGAGGGTGACCTTGACGGCGTCGGCGAGCTGGTTCATCCCGCGCTCGAGGCCGCGCCGCGCCTCCTCGTCGAACGCGATGATCTTGGCCATGTGAAGTGGTCCTCCCAGAGACGGGGTGGATTGCTCCGGACCGCGCTGGCGCCCGCGACGGACGACCTGCCTGCCGTGCGGTTCCTTGCCCCGCATGGCCTGGCGGGCCTCACCGACCCGGTCCTTCTGTCACTCTCAACGTCAGAGTGCTAACGCCAATGATTAGCACTCGGACCCAGTGAGTGCAAGCGCTCGTTGCGTGAACCCGCCCATGATCAGCGCGGACATGCCGAAGGGTCCGTACCCTGTCGGGACACGGACCCTACGGACTTGTTTCGTTTCAGCTGCGTCGCGTCGGCGCGTCAGCCTACGGCCACGCGGACCATGTCGGCCTGCGGGCCCTTCTGGCCCTGCGAGATCTCGAACTCGACCCGCTGGCCTTCCTCGAGGGTGCGGTACCCGTCCATCTGGATCGCGCTGTAGTGGACGAACACGTCCGCACCACCGTCGACCGCGATGAAGCCGTACCCCTTCTCCGCGTTGAACCACTTGACGGTGCCCTGAGCCATTCCTAACTCCCCTATTGCTGGCCCTTGCGCAGGACCGCACTCCGCGGACCCGGGTCAGACCTCACCCCCCGGATGTGGGGGGTGTGCGCCGGAACGCGTCGACCGCCGCTGAATGTATCCGTCCCAACGCCCTCTGCAACAGGTCAATCGGACGAGAATTCTGGGCACGATCGAACGGTTAAAAGTGAGAAATTATGTGAAGTTCGGGCAAGCCGGGCCGGACATAGGGAACCAACCCGGCAATTCGCGCTCACACTTTACGCACAACTTGACGAGTTCTCATATGCGGCTCCGACCCCGGAGCCATCGGGGAATCCGGGCAACTGTATCGCGATTCCACACACGGAATCGCCCCGTCCGGTTGTCCCCGGACGGGGCGATGTCAAAGGTGAGGAGGGGTGAGCGGGGGGACGCGGGGTCAGCAGCCGCCCGCGACCGCCGGGATGATCGAGATCCCGGCGCCGTCCGGGGTCGCCGTGGCCAGGCCCTCGGCGAAACGGACGTCATCGTCGTTGACGTAGACGTTGACGAAGCGGCGGAGCTTGCCGGTGTCGTCCAGGACCCGGGCCGAGATGCCCGCGTGGTTCTTCTCCAGGTCCGCCAGGACCTCGGCGAGGGTCGCGCCCTCGGCCGGGACCTCGGCCTGGCCGCCGGTGTAGGTGCGGAGGATGGTCGGGATTCGGACGTTGACGCTCATGCGAGGCCAGCCTCTCGGAACGAGTCAAGGGTGGGTCGGATGATGGCGGAGGGACCCGTGGTGGGGGCCACGGCGTCAAGGGTCTTGAGGCCGTCGCCGGTGTTGAGTACCACAGTCGTCAGGGACGGGTCGAGCAGACCGTCCTCGATCAGCTTCTTGGTCACGCCGACGGTCACCCCGCCCGCGGTCTCCGCGAAGATCCCCTCGGTGCGGGCCAGCAGCTTGATGGCGTCGACGATCTGCTCGTCGTTCACGTCCTCCACCGCGCCGCCGGTACGGCGGGCGATGTCCAGGACGTACGGGCCGTCCGCGGGGTTGCCGATGGCCAGCGACTTGGCGATGGTCCGCGGCTTCTGCGGCCGTACGACGTCATGGCCGGCCTTGAAGGCGGCGGAGACCGGGGAGCAGCCCTCGGCCTGGGCGCCGAAGATCTTGTAGGGCCGGTCCTCGACCAGACCGATCGCGATCAGCTCCTTCAGCCCCTTGTCGATCTTGGTGAGCTGGGAGCCGGAGGCGATCGGGACGACGATCTGGTCCGGCAGCCGCCAGCCCAGCTGCTCGCAGATCTCGTACGCCAGGGTCTTGGAGCCCTCGCCGTAGTACGGCCGCAGATTGACGTTGACGAAGCCCCAGCCCTCACCCGCCGGGTCGCCGATCAGCTCGCTGCAGAAGCGGTTGACGTCGTCGTAGTTGCCCTCGATGCCGACCAGGTCACCGCCGTAGACCGCGGCCATGACGACCTTGCCCGCCTCCAGGTCGTGCGGGATGAAGACGCAGGAGCGGAAGCCCGCGCGGGCGGCCGCGGCGCCCACCGCACCGGCGAGGTTGCCGGTGGAGGAGCAGGAGAGGGTGGTGAAGCCGAAGGTGCGGGCGGCCTGGACGGCGATGGCGACGACCCGGTCCTTGAAGGAGTGGGTCGGGTTCCCGGAGTCGTCCTTGATGTGCAGCTCACCGGTGACACCGAGCTCACCGGCGAGGCGGTCGGCCCTGACCAGCTGGGTGAGGCCGGGGTCCAGGCTCGGCAGCTCCGCCACGTCCGCCGGGACGGGCAGCAGCGGGGCGTACCGCCAGATGCTGTTCGGACCGGCCTCGATGCGTCGGCGCAGCCCCTCCGGATCGCCGGCCGGGAGCTCGTACGCGACCTCGAGGGGCCCGAAACAGGCCTCACACGCGAAGATCGGGCCCAGCTCGAAGCGCTCACCGCACTCCCGGCAGGACAATGCCACGGCGGGGCCGAAGGCACCTGGGACGGAGGCGGAGGAAGTGGTTGAGCTTTCTACTGACTGCACAGCCATGGATGGCGAGGCCCTTTCTCCTCATCTTCCTCGCGACGCATTTCGCCACGAGACGGAATTGGCACCTTCCCGAGCTGGGAGCCTCGCTGCGGACTGCGAGATCAGCTGGAGGGTTGCCGGGGCTTCAACGGGCCGTTCCCTCTGCCCCTCTGGATGAGCGGTATGGCACCGGGCGCACCCGGAGCGTTTGTCGCACGGGCCTCGTCGGTCCGTCGGTAAACATCGAGGTCGACCCCGACATATGACGGCCACATGCGTTGTTCAAGACTGTAACCGAAGGCCCGGATGGTTGAGGTAGCCGTCCGATGCGCGAGATGGATCACAGCGATCACAAGCGATCACAGCAGGGGAGACACACAGGTGCTGGATGAGGTGGAGCGCTGGCTGAAGCGTCGCTCCTGGTCGGCCGACGACCGTCCGCTGGATCGCCTGCTGGCCGCGAAGCGTGCCGCGGCGACGACGGTGAGCGTGGTCCTGCCCGCCCTGAACGAGGAGGCCACGGTCGGGAGGATCGCCGACACGATCCGGCGCGAGCTGATGGGCGAGGCGATGCCGCTGGTGGACGAGCTGGTGGTGGTGGACTCCGGTTCCACGGACCGCACCGCCGAGGTCGCCGCCGCGGCGGGCGCCACCGTCGTCCCCCGCGACTCGCTGCTGCCCCGGCTGCCCGCGGTGCCGGGCAAGGGCGAGGTGCTGTGGCGGTCCCTGCTCGCCACGAGCGGCGACATCGTCTGCTTCATCGACGCCGACCTGCGGGAATTCCATCCGCGCTTTGTCTCGGGAATCATCGGTCCGCTACTGACCGACCCCGTGCTGCAGCTGGTGAAGGGCATGTACGACCGCCCGCTCGGCGAGGTGGCGGGCCAGGGCGGCCGGGTCACCGAGCTGGTCGCCCGCCCGCTGCTGAATCTGCACTGGCCCCAGCTGGCCGGGTTCGTCCAGCCGCTGGGCGGGGAGTACGCGGCGCGGCGCTCGCTGCTGGAGCGGCTGCCCTTCCCGGTCGGCTACGGCGTCGAGCTGGGGCTGCTGGTGGACGCGCTGCACACGGTGGGGCTCGACGCGCTCGGCCAGGTGGACATCGGGGTGCGCAAACACCGCCACCAGGACGGGAAGGCGCTCGGCCGGATGGCGGCCGCGATCTACCGCACCGCACAGCTGCGGCTGGCCCGGGGCCATTTGGTGCGGCCGCGGCTGACCCAGTTCGACCGCGGCGAGAACGGCTTCGAGCCGCGCACCACGGCGGTGGACACGGAGGAGCGGCCGCCGATGGCCGAGATACCGGAGTACATGGCGCGGCGTGCGGCGTGAGATGGCGCGGCGCGCGGCGTAACGCCGGTCCGGGACCCGGCGCTTATGTGGCCGGAACCGGAATAGCACCTACGGGGCAAGAAACCGTACGTACGTTTGCGCGGGGGCGCGTCTGGCTAGGCTCGCGACATGGCAGTTCCGCGCACCGCCCCGATCCTGGTCGCGTCCAACCGCGGCCCGGTCTCGTACACCCTGGGTGAGGACGGCTCGCTCACCGCCCGGCGCGGCGGTGGCGGGCTGGTCTCCGGGCTCAGCGCGATCGGCCCCGAGTCGGGCGGGGTGTGGGTGTGTGCGGCGCTCGGCGAGGGCGACCGCGAGGCGGCCCGGCGGGCCGGGGACAACCATCTGAACCCCGGTGACACCGGTGGCCAGCAGGTGCGGATGCTCGACATCGCGCCGGACGTCTTCGCCGCCGCGTACAACGGCGTGGCCAATTCGGTGCTGTGGTTCATCCACCACCTGCTCTACCAGACCCCGGTCGAGCCGGTCTTCGACGCGGAGTTCGCGGAGCAGTGGGCCGCCTACGAGAGCTATAACGCGGCCTTCGCGGACGCGCTCGCCCAGGAGGCGGTGGACGAGGCGGTCGTCCTGGTGCAGGACTACCACTTGGCGCTGGTGCCCGCGATGCTCCGCGAGCGCCGCCCCGATCTGCGGATCGGTCACTTCTCCCACACCCCCTGGGCCCCGCCGGACTACTACCGGCTGCTGCCGGACGACGTCGCGGCGGCTGTGCTCCGCGGCATCCTCGGCGGCGACCGCGCCGCGTTCCTCACCGAGCGCTGGGCCACGGCCTTCGCCGACTGCTGTGCGGCGGTGCTGGGCGCGGAGATCGTCCGGGGCGGCGGTGGCGGCATGGCGACGGCCGTGCGCTTCGAGGGCCGGGAGACCCGGCTGGGCGTCCACGGCCTGGGCGCGGACGCGGACTTCCTGCGGGAGCGGTCGCGGCGGGCCGATGTGGACGAGCGGCTGAGCGCCCTGCGGGCGCAGATCGGGCCGGGCCGGAAGTCGATCGTCCGGGTGGACCGCACCGAGTTGTCCAAGAACATCGTGCGCGGTCTGCTGGCCTACCGGCGGCTGCTCGAGACCCACCCCGAGTGGCGCGAGCGCGTGGTGCACGTGGCCTTCGCCTACCCCTCCCGCCAGGACCTCACGGTCTACCGCGACTACACCGAGCGGGTGCGACGGATCGCGGAGGAGATCAACGACGAGTACGGCACGGAGGGCTGGACGCCTGTCGCCCTGCATGTGAAGGACGACTTCGCCCGGTCCCTCGCGGCCTACCGGCTGGCGGACGTGGCCCTGGTCAACCCGATCCGGGACGGGATGAACCTGGTGGCCAAGGAGGTCCCGGTGGTCTCCGAGCGGGGATGCGCGCTGGTGCTGTCCCGGGAGGCGGGCGCGTACGCCGAGCTGGGCGAGGACGCGCTGGTGGTGAACCCGTACGACGTGGAGGGCACGGCCCGCGCGCTCCACGAGGCCCTGCGCATGAACGACGGCGAGCGCGCGGACCGCACCAAGCGGCTGGCCGCCGCGGCGACCGCACTACCGCCCCAGGCCTGGTTCCTGGCCCAGCTACGGGCCCTGTAACGGCCGCTCCGGAATGACGGGTGACGGCTCGGTGCGGGTGACCGGCACGGCCTGGGCGCGGGGGTGATTCGGGTTCCGAGCGCGGCCTGGGTGACGCGATCCGAGTGCCGGGTGCCGGGCGTGACCCGAGTGCCGGCGCGCTCCGGGTGCCGGGCGCGATCGGGCTGACGCCGGAAACCGGGTTACGAGCGGCACCCGCGTCGCGGGCACGGCCTGGCTTACCAGCGCGGCTCGGATACCGCACGCGCCCCACGTACCGGGTACGACCCGGCTTACCGGCACGGGCCCGGTTGCCAGGTGCGACCCGGCTTGCCCGCGCACCCCGGAGGCCGGGCACGGGCCGCCGAGTCCTACGCGGCGTCGTCGCTGGCCGCGGCGGCCAGGGCCGACAGCAGGTCCACCACGCCCGCCGGGCCGTCGACCACCAGGTCGGCCCGGTTCGCGAGCTCGGTCACCTCCGTGCTGCCGCTGCACACCAGCACCCCCGGCACGCCCTCTTCGCGCAGCCGCTCCACCGCCGCGAACGCGGCCAGGTCGCCGAGGTCGTCGCCCGCGTAGAGCACGGCTTCCGCGCCCGTCCGCCGTACGTACTCGGTGAGCGCGACGCCCTTGTCCATGCCCGGCGGCCGCAGCTCCAGGACCAGTCGGCCGGGCTCGACGATCAGCCCATGGCGCTCGGCGAGCGCCTGCAGGGGTGCGCGCAGCCGCTCGAACGCGGCCTGGGGGTCCTCGGCGCGGCGGGTGTGGACGGCGACGGCGCGGCCCTTGTCCTCGATCCACGTGCCGCGCGAGGCGCCGTGCTCCTCGAGGACGGCGGGGAGTTCGGCCTGGACGGCGGCGACGCCGGGGTGCGGTTCGGGCGCCCGGACCTCGCCGCTGCCCGCGTCCCAGCGCTCGGCGCCGTAGAGGCCGAGGACGACCAGCCCGTCCAGCCCCTCGGCCCCGGCGAACCCGCCGTACCGCACGGCGACCTCGGCCGGGCGGCCGGTGATCACCGCGATGGAGCGGATCCGCGGGGCCAGCCGGGAGAGCGCGGGGAGGGCGCCGGGGTGGGCGCGGGCCTGGTCGGGGTCGGGGACGATCTCGGCGAGGGTGCCGTCGAAGTCGAGTGCGACGACGGCGCGGCCGGGCCGTTCGAGGAGGGCGGCAAGGCCCTCACGGCCAACGGCGGTGGTGGGTACGGGGACGGGGTGACTTCCCATGGCGCTGCCCATGGCGGTGACCCTACCGGGCCCGGCCGCACGGCGGGCTTCGCCCGAGCGTCCCCCCGGTGAACGGCCCCCGGGCGCCCACGCCGGAGAATCCGCCGGGGGCGGCCAGCCGGTGAACGGCTCGCGCGGCCGGGCCGTGAACGTGCCCCGGCAGGCCTCCCGCCGCCACCGCGCGTCAGCGCCGTCCGCGGCGCTCGTCCCTGATCCGGCGCAGCCGGTTGACCGTCACCGGGTCGTGCTCCAGGGCCCTGGGGTCGTCAAGCAGCGCGTTCAACTGCTGGTAGTAGCGGGTCGGGGAGAGGCCCAACCGCTCCCGTATCGCCCGCTCCTTGGCGCCGGGGCCCGGCCAGCCGCGCCGCTCCACGGCGAGCACGGCCAGGTCGCGCTCGGACAGCCCGGCCTCCGGATCCGGATCCGATTCCGGATCCGGAGCTCCCACCTGGCCGTCGGGGTCCTCGGAGGGGGCGGGGTCGGGCGTGTCCACTGTCATGCCCCCGCATTCTCCATGGCGTCGGCCTCGCGCTGGATCTGGCCGAGCACGCTCGCCGGGTCGCCGCCCTTGGCCACGGTCGAGCCGATCTTCTGCTTGATCAGCTTGCTGACCTCCGCCCAGGAGGTCTTGTCGGCCGGGTAGAACTCCGCGCTCTCCAGCTCGTCCAGGAACCGCCACAGCCGCTTGTACTCACGGTCGCCGAGCATCTTCTGCTCGACGGCGGTGGTCACCGGCAGCAGGTCGTACTCGGTGGCGAAGTCCAGCACGTTGTCCTCGGTGTAGACGAAGTCGAGGAACGTCCCGATCTCCTTGCGGTGGCCGTTCTGCTTGAAGGCCATCAGCCAGTCGGCGACGCCCATCGTCGCCAGGGACTTGCCCTTGCGGCCGGGCAGCGGCGCGGTGCCGTAACCGATGCCGTGGCCGGACGCCTGCCGCATCAGGGTCGGGTGGCCGTTGAGCATGCCGACCTCGCCGCGCGCGAAGGCGTCGAAGGTGTCCTGGCGGTTGGTACGGGCCGGGGAGCCGGGGCCGGTGAGGTCCGCGCCGACGAGTTCGTCCCGCAGCCATTCGAGGGTTTCGATGTTCTCGGTGGAGTCGATGGTGTAGCCGCCGTTGGCGTCGGTGTAGCCGCCACCGCCGCTGAGCATCCACATCATGGTCTCGGCCTGGCACTCCTCGGGGCCGAGCGGCAGCCCGTACGGGATCTTCACCCCGCTGGCCTTGAGCCGGACGGCCGCCTCCTTGAGCTCGTCCCAGCTGGTGGGTGGGGAGGATATCCCGGCCCGGTCGAAGAGCTTCTTGTTGTAGAAGAGCAGCCGGGCGCTGGCCACGAACGGCACCCCGTACGGCACCCGCCGCACCTCGCCCGCATGGGCGATCGAGGTGATGAAACCGGCCTGGGTGGGGATCGAGAGCATCTCGTCGGCGCGGTAGAGCTTGCCCTGCGCCGCGTAGTCGGCGTACGCGCCGATCTGTGCGATGTCCGGGGCCCGGCCCTTCTTGACCATCTCGGCCACCCGCCGGTCCACCTCGGTCCAGCCGTAGACCTTGACGTCGACCTTAAGGCGGCCGTTCTTGGCCTCGAAGGCCCGGACCACCTTGTCCCAGTACTTCTGGGAGCTGTTGGCGGTGGTGTCGCCGTAGTCGGCCGCGACCACCTTCAAGGTGACATCGCCATCGGACCCGGAGCTTTCGCTGCCACAGGCCGTGAGTCCCGGCGCCGCCGCCACCGCCGCGGCACCCGCCGTTGTCAGCTCCAAGAACCGTCGCCGCTGCACCGCTGTTTACCCACCCCATGGCTTGTTTCACCCCCAAGGGTCGTCCCCTGAGGTCGAGCGAGTCTGCCTTGCAAACCTCCACAAGGTCTACACCCTGGTCATATCGCTTCCGTCTCAGAGCCTCAATTGCCCAGGTGAGAGAGGCGCTACACACAAAGTGGGATGTGTCACCCAGTCACAAACGGAGGGATTGGTTCACGCCAATTCCCCTCCGGGCGACGACGCGATCCCCACGAGAAGCGGCGAGTGGACTAGACCTCTCATGGTGGATCGCGCGAGACTGTCCATGTGAAACACGTCATCGCCCTGGATGTGGGCGGCACCGGTATGAAGGCCGCCCTCATCGGGGCGGACACCACACTCCTCCACGAGGCCAGGAGGCCCACCGAGCGGGAGCGCGGACCCGAGGCGGTCGTGGCCGCGATCCTCGACTTCGCCGCCGAGCTGCGCACCATCGGCGAGCGGCGGTTCGGCGGTCCCGCGCGGGCCGCGGGCGTCGGCGTGCCCGGGGTCCTGGACGAGGACCGCGGGGTGGCCGTCTTCGCCGCCAACCTCGGCTGGAGCGACGTCCCGCTGCGGGCGCTGCTCATCGAGCGGCTGGGCGGGATCCCGGTCGCGCTCGGCCATGACGTCCGGATGGGCGGGCTGGCCGAGGGGCGCATAGGAGCGGGTGAGGGCGCACGGCGCTTCCTGTTCGTCTCCGTCGGCACCGGCATCGCGGGTGCCATCGGCGTCGACGGGCGGATCGACCCCGGGGCCCATGGCTCCTCCGGCGAGATCGGCCATATCGTCGTCCGGCCGGGCGGCGCCGCCTGCGGCTGCGGTCAGGCCGGCTGTCTGGAGACGGTCGCCTCGGCCGCCGCGGTGGGCCGCGCCTGGGCCGAGGCCAGCGGCGATCCGGCCGCGGACGCCGCCGACTGCGCCAAGGCCGTCCGGTCCGGCGATCCCAGTGCCGCGGCCGTGTGGGGGGAGATGGTCGGCGCGCTCGCCGACGGCCTGGTCACCGCCCACACCCTGCTGGACCCCGGTGTGCTGATCGTCGGCGGTGGGCTGGCCGAGGCCGGGGAGACGCTGTTCGCGCCGCTGCGCACCGCGGTCGAGGAGCGGCTCACCTTCCAGCAGCTCCCCCGCATCGTCCCGGCGGCCCTCGGGGACACCGCCGGCTGCCTGGGCGCGGGTCTGCTCGCCTGGGACCGACTCTCCACGGAGGTAACCGCCTGATGGTCCAGCGAACGCATCTCACCGGCGCCCGGGTGGTCCTGCCGGACGGCGTGGTCGACAGCGGGCGGGTGACGGTCGAGGGCACGCGCATCACGGCGGCGGGACCGGCGGCCGGACACGCGGCCGGTCCGGCGGCCGGACACGCGACGGGACCGACGCCAAGGCCCGCGGCCGGACCAGCGCCGGATTTGGCGCCCGGCCCCGCGGATTCCGGCGAGCGGGCGCTCGATCTGGGGGGCGGCTGGATCGTCCCCGGCTTCGTGGACCTGCATGTGCACGGCGGCGGCGGTGCCTCGTTCTCGGCGGGCGCCCCCGAGGAGGCGCTGACCGCCATCGGTACGCACCGGCGGCACGGCACCACCACGATGCTCGCCTCCACCGTCACCGGCGACCTGGACGACCTCGCCCGGCAGGCCGCCGCCCTCTCGGAGCTGGCGGAGCAGGGCGAGTTGGCGGGCATCCACTTCGAGGGGCCGTTCATCTCCGCCCACCGCTGCGGCGCCCACCAGCCCTCGCTGCTGCGCGAGCCCGATCCGGCGGATGTGCGCAAGCTGGTGGACGCGGCGCGCGGCACCGCGCGGATGATGACCCTCGCGCCCGAACTGCCGGGCGGGCTGGAGTCCGTACGGCTGCTGGCCGACAGCGGGGTCCTCGCGGCCGTCGGTCACACCGACTCGAGTTACGAGGCGGCGCTTGAGGCCGTCGAGGCGGGCGCGACCGTGGCGACCCACCTGTTCAACGCGATGCCGCCGCTGCTGCACCGCACCCCGGGGCCGGTGGCCGCGCTGCTGGAGGACGAGCGGATCACGGTGGAGCTGATCAACGACGGCACCCATCTGCACCCGGCCGTCCTGGGGCTGGCGTTCCACCGGGCGGGCGCGGACCGGGTCGCCTTCATCACCGACGCCATGGGCGCGGCGGGCATGAACGACGGCCGCTATCCGCTCGGCCCCATGGAGGTCGAGGTCAGGAACGGCGTCGCGCGGATCAGCGACGGGCCGACGGCCGGTTCCATCGCGGGCTCCACCCTCACCCTGGACCGGGCCTTCCGGCGGGCCGTCACGGTCGACGGGCTCGGCGTCGAGGCGGCCGTAAGGGCGCTGTCCGCGACCCCCGCCCGGGTGCTGGGCATCGCCGACCGGGTGGGTTCGCTCGAGCCAGGCAAGGACGCCGATCTCGTCGTGCTCGACGACGACTTCCGGCTGCGGGGCGTGATGCGCCGGGGCGCTTGGGTGGTTCATCCCGAACATGGCTGAAGCGCCCTGATCCCAGGCCGGGGTGACGGTGTGCCGTCCCTTCCGGGGCGGTCCGGAACGGGGCGGAGGTCTGGGCCCAAGCCACTCGTTTTGGCATGATCGCTCAGGCACGGGCACGGGCCGCGCGACTCGGGTACGCAGCGACTCGGGCACGGCACACAGTCGCAGTCAGCACAGGAGTCTCCGTCCGGCGGGGGGACGGGAGAGGGGATGCCAGGGTGATCCTCACGGTCACGCTCAACACCGCCCTCGACGTCACCTACCGGGTGCCGGAACTGCGCCCGCACACCACCCACCGCGTCACCGAGGTCACCGAACGGCCCGGCGGCAAGGGCCTCAACGTGGCCCGGGTGCTGGCCGCACTGGGCCATGACACCGTGGTCACCGGCTTCGTCGGCGGGGCCACCGGCGCGGTGCTACGGCAGCTGCTCGCCGGGGCCGCCACGCCCGGCGACGGCACCGGGGCCACGCCCGGCGACAGCCCCGAGGCCCCCCGCGGCACGATCACCGACGCGTTGGTCCCGATCACCGGCACCACCCGGCGCACCATCGGCGTCGTGGACGCCGCCAGCGGCGACACCACCCAGCTCAACGAGCCGGGTCCGATCGTCGCCACCCCCGAGTGGTCCACCTTCATGGAGAGTTACGGACGGCTGCTGCGCGAGGCGTCGGCGGTCGCGCTGTGCGGCAGCCTGCCGCCAGGGGTCCCCGTCGGGACGTACGCCCAGCTCATCCGGGAGGCGCATGCGGCGGGCGTGCCCACCCTGCTGGACACCAGCGGCGAACCGCTGCGCCGGGGCATCGCCGCCCGCCCCCACCTCGTCAAGCCCAACGCCGACGAGCTCGCCGGGCTCACCGGCTCCACCGACCCGCTGCGCGCCGCGCGCGACGCCCGGCGGCGCGGGGCGCGCGCGGTGGCCGCCTCGCTCGGCCCCGACGGCATGGTCGCGGTCACCGCCCACGGCGCCTGGCGCGCCACCCCGCCGCGCCGGCTGACGGGCAACCCGACGGGCGCGGGGGACGCCGCGGTCGCGGGGCTGCTGTCCGGGCTGGTCGAGGGTGCGCCCTGGCCGGACCGGCTGGCCCGCGCCGTCGCCCTGTCGGCGGCGGCCGTAAGGGCTCCGGTGGCGGGCGAGTTCGACCGTACGGTCTACGACGAGGTGCTGGCGCGGGTCGAGGTGACGGAAAACCCGGCGGCGGCCTGAGGCCGGAGCACGCCGTACCCGGCCCGAGCCGTGACTCGCCGTGCCCCGCCTGCACGGCGGATCTCCCGGATGGCTAGCGCTCCTCCCGGGAGATGACGAACAGCAGGCGCAGCACCAGCAGCGCGGTGATCACCAGCAGGTGGTAGCCGAACAGCTGGAAGAGCCCCGTGCCGGGGACCACCTCGGGGCCGCGCTGGATGGTCAGCAGGATCGCCGACATCATGCCGCTGGTCGCCGCGATGAAGGTGAGCAGGACCTGGTGGACCAGCGTGCGGACGTAGCGGCGGTCGCGGGCATCGGCGAACAGCCGCACCCCGACCCCCAGCCGCCCCTGCTCCAACGCGCTGGTGACGCGGTCCAGGCGGCGCGGCAGCCGGCGCAGCAGCTCCCATGTGGCCAGCAGCTCGCCCGGCAGGACCTGTTCGGGGGAGGCGGCCCTGTCCTGGCCGGAGGAGGTGCCGCGCCGCGCCGCCCCCACGGTGGCGGTGCGTGCCTCGTCCACCATGTTGAATCCAGGGGAGACCTTGGTGAGTGTGCCTTCCAGCGTGGCCAGCGCCCGGAAGACCGCGGCCGCCTCCGGAGGCACCGTCAGCCCGTACCGGGCGACGAGCTGGAGGAGGTCAGCGAACACCTGCACCGAGGGGGCGGAGCCGGGCATGAAGTGGCGGGACAGGAAGCGGCCCAGCGCCCGTTCGAGGCCGCGTTCGTCGATCTCGTCGGGGCGGCCGACGATCTGCAGCAGGGCGTCGTACAGGGCGGCCGGGTCACCGGTGTTGACGGCCAGCAGGAACATCTTGAGCCCGGACCGCATCTGGGCGTCGACCCGGCCCACGGAGCCGAAGTCGATGAGGCCGATCCGCCCGTCGTCCAGCAGCAGGATGTTTCCCGGGTGCGGGTCGGCGTGGAAGACGCCGTCGACCAGGATCTGGTCGAACATGCTGGCCAGCAGGGCACGCGCCCAGTCCAGCCGCTCCGCCTCGGTCGCGGTGGCGAGCCGCTTCGCCTCGCCGGCGCACTCCCCCGGCAGCCACTCCAGGGCGAGCACGCACTCACCGGACAGCTCTTCGCGGACGGAGGGCAGCCGTATGGGCCCGTCCTGCGGGCGGCGCGCCCACGCGGCCGTCACCGTGGCGATGTTGGCCGCCTCGACCCGGAAGTCCAGCTCCTCGTGGACGGAGGCGGCGAACCCCTCCGCCAGCGCCACCACGCCGATGGTGCGCGCCCAGCGGGTGCGCCGCTCCAGCATGGCTGCCAGCCGGCAGATGATGTCCAGGTCGCGCTCGACGACCGTACGGACGCCGGGACGCAACACCTTGATCACGGCCTTCTCGCCACCCCGTAACCACACGGCGTGTACCTGGGCGACGGAGGCGGAGGCCAGCGGGACCGGGTCGACGTCCTTGAAGATCTCCTCCCAGGGCACCCCGTACGCCTCGGCCAGGGATTCCTCCACCGCGGGCCAGGGCTCGGGGGGCACCTGGGACTGCAGTCTGCTGAGCTCGCTGATGAACTCCGGCGGCAGCATGTCGTGCCGGGTCGACAGCATCTGGCCGAGCTTGACGAAGGTGGGGCCGCCCTCCTCCAGGGCCAGCCGCAGCGGCCTGGCCAGCCGGACGGACCCGGTGCCGCCCTTGCCGGTGGAGCGACCGCGCAGATACGGGCGCAGCCCGTGCCGTACCGCGATCGAGACGATGTGGGAGTAGCGACGGCCCCGGGCGACGCGCGACCGCAGTGCCCTCGGCCAGCTGGCCGGCGAACCCATCGAACCGCTCGGCAGCACCACCTCCCAGGCGGCCAGGAAGCCCATCGTGACCAGGAGTGTGGAGCCGAACTGGACCCCGGTGAGGGCACCTTGCTGCTCGGGGCGCTGCATCACCAGATTGAAGACCCCGAGCCCCGCCAGGCTGACCAGCCCGGCGAAGAGCGCCCGGATGAAGCCGATGTGCAGCCCGAGCAGCCGTCGCGCGCTCATCACGAAGACGATCATGAACCCGCTCATCACCAGCATGACCAGCGAGAATTGAGCCACCTTCACCCGCTGCCCCCATGCCCGCCGTCGGACGACCCGTCCGCCCATTCTGCGTGGGGCGGGGGACGGAGGGGGCAGGGGGAATCATTCGTGGCCGGAACCTGCCAAAGAGCGGGTGCGGCTCAGAACGCGGCGCGGCCGGGTCGGTCGTCGGACGCGGGTCCGGACACCGTGGTGATCAGCCCTTGCCCTTGTCGAGCCACATCTGGTCGACGTTGGCATCGCACTTGTCGCCGGGGTCACACGACAGGGTGATCGTGTTGGTGCCCTTGGTGAGCTGGACGATCGACCAGGACTCCGTCCAGCTCTTCTCGTAGTCGCCCTTCGGCCCGTGCGAGAAGTTCTTCATGCTGAGCGGCCGGGTCTCCTTCTTGCCGTTGATCGTCAGCGACATGCTCTGGTCCTCGCCGGGCACGCTGTAGGTGACGTACAGCCGGTAGGACTTGGCCTTGGCCACCTCCGTGCTCCAGGTCACGGACGCGCCCGGGGTGTTGAGCCCGCCCACGTAGGTGCCGCCCGCGGCCTTGGCGCCCTTGATGTCGCTCGCCGCGGCGGCGCCGCCCGCCAGCTTCATCTTCGCGGCGTCCTCGGTGGGCAGCTTCCCATCACCCGGGTCCTTGGCAGGCCCGGAGGGGTCGCTGGGCCGGGCGCTGGAGCCCCCCGTGGGCTGGCCGGTCGGGTCGGCCTGGTCGCCCTTGTCGTCATCACCGTTGTTGATCATGGCGACGCCGATGCCCACGAGGACCACCGCGACCACGGCGATGGCGCCGATGAGCAGCCCCTTGTTGTTGGGGCCCCGGCCGCCTCCGCCACGGCCGCCGCGCGGGGCGGCCGCACCGGGCTGGCGGGGGGCGCCGCCGGGCAGGGTCTCGGGGGCGGCGTAGTGCGCGTTCTGCCGCCCGTAGCCGCCCTGCTGGCCGTACCCCTGCGGCGGCTGGTTCGGGGCCTGCTGGCCGTAGGTGCGCTCGCCCACCGCGCGGACGTGGTTGTACGAGGTGCGGGGAACCCCCGGCTGGGCCGGGCCTGGGTAGCCATAGCCACCGGTGCGGGGGGCGGCACCCGGCTGGCCCGACTGACCACCCTCGTTCCCTTGATCGCCCTCCGAGCGATACAGGTAGGCGAACGGGTCGTCGTTCTCCGGTGTGCCCGAGCCGTTGTTGCCGGCCGTCATCCCTCGTCACTCCCCTATGCATATGACCATCGGCGCAGGATCGATACGCGCCACGACAGCTCATATCAGGGTCGAGAGGGCCTCAACAGGGCGTGTGCTGTCCGGATGGCCAATATTCACGATCGGTTCACTGTCGGCGGCAGGGCCGCATCGCCGCAGCCTACCGCGACCGACCGCCCCCCTACCTCATCCGGCCCGGCGGCTACGTTATCCGGCCCGGCGGCGGTCCTTGGAGCGGGACCGCTTCTCGATGTACATCCGCTGGTCAGCGGAGTGCAACACCTCTTCGGCCGACATTCCGCAGCCCGCCCAGCCGATGCCGAAGCTGGCACCGACCCGGACGGCCCGGCCGTCCACCCGGATGGGCGGAATGATCGCGTTCCGCAGCCGCACCGCCAGGTCCGCCGCGTCGGCCCGGCCGAGGCCGTCGGCGAGGACGACGAACTCATCACCGCCGAGGCGGGCGACCGTGTCCCCTTCCCGCACGCCGTTGGTCAGCCGGCGGGCGACCTCGATCAGCACGGCGTCGCCCGCGTGGTGCCCGAACCGGTCGTTGATGGACTTGAAGCCGTCGAGGTCGCAGAAGAGCACCGCGAGCCCCTTATGGCCGTCATCGGCGGCGGAGTCCTCGTTGGGCGGGACGGTGTGCACATGGCCGTCGAACGCGGTGGTCTCGACCGGGGGCGGGGTGCCGAAGCACTCGAACTCGTCGAAGCCGTGCAGATGCCCCGCCGCGTCCACATAGACCCCGCCGCCGCCCGCGAGGGCGCCGTCCGGAGCGCCGCCGTCCTCGTCCCCGCCCGGCCGGGGCGGGGTGGCGCACAGCCGGGCGGCGAGCCGGGCGCGCAGCTCGGCGCTGTTGGGCAGGCCGGTCAGCGAGTCATGGCTGGCGCGGTGGGCGAGCTGCAGCTCATGGCGCTTGCGCTCCTCGATGTCCTCGACGTGGGTGAGCAGGAAGCGCGGGCCGTCGGCGGCGTCGGCCACCACCGAGTTGCGCAGCGAGACCCAGACGTACGAGCCGTCGCGGCGGGCCAGCCGCAGCTCGGCCCGGCCGCCCTCGGCCGAGGTGCGCAGCAGGGTGCCGATGTCCTCGGGGTGGACCAGGTCGGAGAAGGAGTAGCGGCGCATCGCGGAGGCCTGGCGGCCCAGCAGCCGGCACAGGGCGTCGTTGGTGCGCAGCAGCCGGCCGTGCTGATCGCCGCCCATCTCGGCGATGGCCATACCGCTGGGCGCGTACTCGAAGGCCTGGCGGAAGGACTCCTCGCTGGCGCGCAGCGCCTGCTGTTCGCGCTCCAGGCGCAGCAGGGCGCGCTGCATGTTGCCGCGCAGCCGGGCGTTGCCTATCGCGACGGCCGCGTGGAAGGCGTACATCTGGAGGGCCTCGCGGGCCCAGGCGCCGGGGTGGCGGCCGTTGCGCGGTTTGTCGACGGACAGGACGCCGATGAGCTCGCCGCCGGAGGCGCCCGCCGCGTAGAGCGGGGCGAACAGGCGGTCCATCGGATGCCATTCGTCGGGGAAGCGGGGCGCGGGCCCCGGGGTGTGCCACTGCGGGACGTCGTCGTCGTCGAGGACCCAGCCCTCGCTGTACGGGATGAAGCGCAGATCGCCCCAGCGCTCGCCCATGGACAGCCGGCGCTCCCAGGAGCGGCGGGAGCCGACCCGCCCGGCCATCAGCGCCTCGGCCCCGGCACTGCCGCCGACGGCGGCGACGACGAGGTCCCCGTCGGGGCGGACGAGGTTGACGGCCGACAGTTCGAAGCCGAGCCCGGCGGTGACGCCGTCGGCGACGGCCTGAAGGGTGTCCGCGAGGCTGCGGGCGGTGTTCAGACCGGCGACCACCTGGTGCAGCTGCCGCAGTGTCGCAAGGCGGATGTACGGCTCCGACTCGGTCTCCATCGATCGCACTCCCCCGAGACCTCGACAGCAAACTCCTGGCGTGTTGTCGTCCGATTGCCACGGCCACTGAATCACAGCGAGCTGCCCACTCGGTACACAGGGTCAACAATTACTGGCTGCTGTGATTCATGTCACAGACCGTGTTCACTTCTTCAACAGGGCGCATGGGAGCGCTCCTAACTTTTGTGATCGCAAATCCCGGGATGCGGGCGCCCGGCCATGCGAGGTGGCCGCCCGGGGAGCCCGGGCACCCCCGGCCCGGCGCCGGGCTTACGGCCCGCGACCTACGCCCCGCGTGGTTCCCCGGCCCGATGCGGGGACCGGCCGGGGGCGGTTAGCGTCGAAGGGTGTTCCCGACGACTCCTTCCAGCCCAGCCGAGCCCGCCGTCCCCCATGCTGGTGGGGTGAGCGAGGACGAGTTCCGCACCGCGCTGTCGCGGTTCACCGCGGGTGTGGTGCTGGTGACCGCGCACGACCCGGAAGAGGGGCCGCGGGGCGAGGACGTCGGCATGACGGCCACCGCGTTCATGTCAGTGTCACTTGACCCGCCGCTGGTGATGGTGAGCGTTCGCAACGGGTCCCGGATGGATGAGCTCCTGGAGCGACAGCCGCTTTGGGCGGTATCGGTCCTGTCGGAGGGTCAGCGGCATATCGCGGGGCGATTCGCCATGAAGGGGCGCATCAGCGACAGATTGCTGTTCGACGACATGACCGTGGTGCGGGGCGAGCACACGGAGGCCCCGCTCGCGGTGGGCGCGCTGGCCACGATGGAGTGCCGCACCGAGCAGCGGGTGACGGCCGGGGACCACACGCTGGTGGTGGCCCGGGTGCTCGCCGCGGCGACACCGGCCGCGGAGGGCGGGCCGCTGACGTACTTCAGGGGGCGCTACCGGACGCTGGGGTGAGGGGCGCGGAAGACTGGCGGGAGGACGGATGTGGCGCGGCGACGCGGCGGCGGGGCCCCGGGCTACGTCCAGCCCCGCCCCGTACGGCCCCGCTTGACCTCGCTCCGTTGCTTCTTCTCGCGCAGCCGCCGCTCGTTGATGCCCCGGGGGATCCGGGTGGGGCGGCGCGGCTTGGGCGGTGGCGCGGTCGCCTCCGCGAGCAGTGACGCGAGCCTTACGGCGGCCGTCTCGCGGTTGCGCCACTGCGAACGGTGCTCGGAGGCCCGTACGGTCACCACCCCGTCCACCAGCCGGGACGCCAGCCGCTCCAGGGCGCGCTCCTTCCATACGGACGGCAGCGCCTCGGTGCGGCCGAGGTCGAAGCGCAGCTCGACCTGGCTGTCGCTGGTGTTGACGTGCTGTCCGCCGGGCCCGGATGACCGCGAGAAACGCCACATCAACTCGGCCTCCGGCAAGGAGACAGAACCTCGGATGACATAGGGCGCGGGCATGTCCCCCATGGTCGCCCGCCGACCCCGGCCGCGTCATCTCGTTATCTCGTCGTACCCCGACATCAGGGTTTGGCAAAGAAAGTAAAGAGTGCTGGAACCTGTTGGGCCATTCATGGCGTTGTGGAGGGTGACGACGGCTTCGCCCGTCGCCTCGGACCATCGAGACCACGAAAGGGACACCCCATGGCTGTAAGCCTGTCCAAGGGCGGCAACGTCTCGCTCACCAAGGAGGCACCGGGCCTGACCGCCGTCACGGTCGGCCTCGGCTGGGACGTCCGCACCACCACGGGCACCGACTTCGACCTCGACGCGAGCGCCATCGCCGTGAACACCAACGGCAAGGTCTACTCCGACCAGCACTTCGTGTTCTTCAACAACAAGTCCACTCCGGACCAGACCATCGTCCACACCGGTGACAACGTCACCGGCCAGGGCGAGGGCGACGACGAGCAGATCAACATCAACCTGGCCGGTCTGCCGGCCGACGTGGAGAAGATCGTCTTCCCGGTCTCGATCTACGAAGCCGAGTCCCGCAGCCAGAACTTCGGCCAGGTGCGGAACGCCTTCATCCGCATCGTCAACCAGGCCGGTGGCACCGAGATCGCCCGCTACGACCTGAGCGAGGACGCCGCCACCGAGACCGCCATGGTCTTCGGCGAGCTGTACCGCAACGGCACGGAGTGGAAGTTCCGCGCCGTGGGCCAGGGCTACGCCTCCGGCCTGGTGGGCATCGCCAAGGACTTCGGCGTCAACGTCTGAGGTCCCACCAGCGCACCACGGCCGAGGGCCGCCCCGCATCCGGGGCGGCCCTCGGCGCATCCACGACCCGGTCTCCCTAAAGGGGAACGGGGTCAGAACTCGCTGGTGTCCAGGTCATGCCACGCGTTCAGGGGTTGGGCACGCCGAAGGCGCCCGAGACCGACTGGAACAGGGCCTGCTTGCGGCGGTTGTGGGTCGGGGGTGGGTCGTCGGGGGCCGCGGTGGTGGACAGGCCGACGGCGGACCAGGTCAGGGCCATGGCCAGGACCAGCGCGAGGACGTCCTCGGGGTCGATCTCGGCGGTGACCCGGCCGTCGCGCTGGGCCTCGGCGATGGCCCGGAGTTTGACGGTGACGGCGGATGACTCGGTCACCTGGTTGTCGGTGACCACTCCCTCTAGCCGCGCCCAGGCGGCCAGGCGGACCAGCTCCGGGCGCGCGATGGCGGCGTCGTAGAGCCGCACGGCGTACTGGGGGAGGTCGTCGGCCGTGAACGGCACGGCGTCGACGACGGCGTCGGCGTGGCGGCGGAAGACGGCGCCGAAGAGGCCGAGCTTGTCCCCGAAGTAGGCGTAGAGCTGTGCCTTGTTGACGCCCGCGGCGGCCGCGATGCGGTCGACCCGGGCGCCCGCGATGCCATGGGCGGCGAAGTCGGCGGTGGCCGCGTCGAGCAGGCGGCGGCGGGTGGCATCGCTCTTCCGGGGAGACACGGGGCTCAGATTACCAACTGGTTAGTTGCCAGCGCTGAGGGCGGGCGCGTAGCGTCGCACCCAGACAGAACCAACTAGTTAGTTAGAAAATGAGGTGGACGCGCATGACCGTGCGCGCATACGCGGTGGAGCGAGCCGGTGGCCCGGTACGGCCGCTCGAGTACGAGCCGGAGCCCCTGGGGCCGCTGGAGGTCGATGTCGCCGTGACCCACTGCGGCGTCTGCCAGACCGACATCGGCCTGGTGGACGACGTATACGGCCTCTCCCGGTACCCGGTGGTGGCGGGGCACGAGGCGGTCGGCGTGATCGCGGCCGTGGGCGGCGCCGTGGACGGCACCCGGCTGGCCGTCGGTCAGCGCGTCGGCGTCGGCGCGGTGGCCGGGGCGTGCTTCACCTGCGAGTGGTGCCTCACCGGTCGGCAGCATCTGTGCCCGCACAAGGACGACACGGTCCTGCGCGGCGACCGCGGCGCGTTCGCCACCCTGCTGCGGGCGAGCGACTGGCGGTACGTCCAGCCCCTGCCCGACTCGCTCGCCTCCGAGCACGCGGCGCCGCTGCTGTGCGCCGGGATCACGGTGTTCTCGGCGATCAGCCGGAACGGGGTGCGGCCCACGGACCGGGTCGCCGTGGTGGGCGTCGGCGGCCTGGGCCACCTCGCGGTCCAGTTCCTCGCCGCGTGGGGCTGCCATGTGACCGCCATCTCCTCGACGGCGGCGAAGGCGGACGACACCCGGCGGTTCGGCGCCCACGAGTTCATCGTCGCGGACGAGGGGCTGCAGCGGGCCTCGGGCTCGTTCGACTTCATCCTCTCGACCGTCTCGGCCGATCTGCCGTGGGACGCCTACCTCGCGGCGCTGCGCCCGCAGGGGACGCTGTCCGTGGTCGGCGTTCCCCACGGATCGTTCAACGTCCACCCGTTGAGTCTGCTGACTGGGGAGAAGCGGCTCGTGGGCGGCCTCGTGGGATCAGTCGAGGAAAACCGGCGGATGCTGGACTTCGCGGCGCGGCACGGCATCCGCCCGGCCGTCGAGACGTTCCCGGTCGCGCGCATCGACGACGCGCTCGACCACGTCCGCCGCGGACGGGCCCGCTACCGGGCCGTACTGGAGTTCTGACGCGGGGGCCGTGCGCTCGGGAGTTCTGGAACGGGGCCGTGCGCTCGGGAAACGCGGTGGTCCGCGGCCCGTCGCGCAGATCGTCTTCTCGTCGCGTACCCGGCGACGCACGGCGGCGCCGCCCCCCGCGCCCGCCAACCGCCGCGCCCCGCTCGTCACCTGGGCGATCGGCCGGGACCCGGCCCCGCCCCGGCCGGAGGAGCCGATGCGGCGGGGGCATGACGTAGTGCCATAAGTCGGCATCAACCAGCCGTTGTTGCCTCATGCCTCGCTGACCGAATTCGCCCCCACTTGAACAACGTCGAGTCAAATTCTTGTTACGCGCCTATCCCAATCGATCGTTCAATGACAATCTCTGGTCGGCCCGCCGCGTGTCTTCCTGACCCCGCGGCAGGGCCCGCACGCACCTCTCTGTGCACCACTCGCACCACTCCTGCTCGACCGGACGGCCCACCCATGGCCGTCCGTACCCCCTACACAGGGCCGCGACCCGGCGGCCCCAAGGCAAGGAGACCGAGTGAGACCCATCGCTTCCTCCCCCCGTAAGAAGACCGTCCGCGTGGCGGCGCTCGTCGCCTCCGCCGCCATGGTCGTCATCGGCGTGCAGACCGGCCAGGCCAGCGCCCAGCCGGAGAACTCCCGCGAGGCGGGCGCCACGGCGCTTCCGCTGACCGCGGGCGAGCGCGCCACCGCGATCAAGGCGGCCCAGGCCGACGCCTCCGCGCAGGCCGAGTCCCTCGGACTCGGGGCCAAGGAGAAGCTCCTCGTCCGCGACGTCATCAAGGACGCGGACGGAACCGTTCACACCCGCTACGAGCGCACCTACGCGGGGCTGCCCGTCCTCGGCGGCGACCTGGTCGTCCACGAGAGGACCAGCGGCGCGCGCTCCGTCAACAAGGCCACCAGCGCGCGGATAGCGGTCAAGAGCACCGACGCCGCCGTGGCCCCCTCGGCCGCCTCCGGCGCCGCGCTGAAGGCCGCGCCCGAGGCGACCACCGGCGAGAAGGCCAAGTCGCCGCGGAAGGTGGTCTGGGCGACCACCGGCACCCCCGTCCTGGCCTGGGAGACCGTCGTCACCGGCACGCAGGCCGACGGCACCCCGAGCGAGCTGCACGTCGTCACCGACGCCTCCACGGGCGAGAAGCTGTCCCAGTGGGAAGGCGTCGAGACCGGCACCGGCACCAGCAAGTACAGCGGCACGGTGCCCCTGGGCACCACCAAGAGCGGCTCCACGTACAGCCTCACCGACTCCACCCGGGGCAACCACAAGACCTACGACCTGAACCAGGGCAGCTCTGGAACCGGCACCCTGTTCACCGACGCGGATGACGTATGGGGCGGCGGGCGCCAGACCGCCGGCGTCGACGCGCACTACGGCGCGGCCGAGACCTGGGACTTCTACAAGGAGTTCCTGGGCCGCAACGGCATCAGGAACGACGGCGTGGGCTCGTACTCCCGCGTCCACTACGGCAACAACTACGTCAACGCCTTCTGGCAGGACTCCTGCTTCTGCATGACCTACGGCGACGGCTCGGGCAACGCCAACGCGCTGACCTCGCTGGACGTGGCCGGCCACGAGATGAGCCACGGGGTGACCGCGGCCACCGCCAACCTCAACTACAGCGGTGAGTCCGGCGGTCTCAACGAGGCCACCTCCGACATCTTCGCCACCGCGGTGGAGTTCCACTCGGGCAACTCCGCGGACGTCGGTGACTACCTCATCGGCGAGAAGATCAACATCAATGGCGACGGCACCCCGCTGCGCTACCAGGACAAGCCCAGCAAGGACGGGGCGTCCAAGGACTACTGGTCCTCCTCGCTCGGGGGCATCGACGTCCACTACTCCTCCGGGCCCGCCAACCACTTCTTCTACCTGCTGTCCGAGGGCAGCGGCGCGAAGGTGATCAACGGCGTGAGCTACAACAGCCCGACCTACGACGGCTCGACCGTCGCCGGGATCGGCAGGGACAAGGCCATCAAGATCTGGTACCGGGCCCTGACCACGTACTGGACCTCGACGACCAAGTACGCGGGCGCCCGCACCGGCACCCTCAGCGCCGCGTCCGACCTCTACGGGGCGAACTCCACCGAGTACAAGGCGGTCGCCGCCGCCTGGACCGCGATCAACGTGAAGTGACGTGCCCAACGTGAAGTAGAGCGTCGCTCAACGTGAAGTAGAGCGTGGAGCGAGCGGTCCGCCGAAGCGGTGACGGGCCGCACCGGGCGACCGGTGCGGCCCGTTGCGGACGGGCCCCGTCATCCCTGTCGTAGCCGCTGGTCGCCACTTACGCTGCTGTCATGACTCAACAGGTACGCGGCGTGGTAGCCCCCGGCAAGGGCGAGAAGGTCAGGATCGAGACGATCGTGGTGCCGGACGCGGGTCCCGGCGAGGCGGTGGTGCGGGTCCAGGCGTGCGGCGTCTGCCACACCGATCTGCACTACCGGGAGGGAGGGATCAACGATGAGTTCCCCTTCCTCCTCGGCCATGAGGCGGCGGGCACCGTGGAGTCCGTGGGCGAGGGCGTCACGGAGGTGGCCCCCGGCGACTTCGTGATCCTCAACTGGCGCGCGGTCTGCCATGAGTGCCGGGCCTGCCGCCGCGGCCGCCCCTGGTACTGCTTCAACACCCACAACGCCAAGCAGCCCATGACCCTGACCGACGGCACCGCGCTGACCCCGGCGCTCGGCATCGGCGCGTTCGCCGAGAAGACGCTGGTGGCCGCCGGGCAGTGCACCAAGGTCGACCCCTCGGCCTCGCCCGCCGCGGCCGGGCTGCTCGGCTGCGGGGTGATGGCCGGGATCGGCGCCGCGCTCAACACCGGCAATGTCCAGCGCGGTGACTCCGTCGCCGTGATCGGCTGCGGCGGGGTCGGCGCCGCCGCGGTCGCCGGGGCGCGGCTGGCCGGGGCCGCGAAGATCATCGCGGTGGACCTGGACGGGCGGAAGCTGGAGTGGGCCCGCTCGCTGGGCGCCACCCACACCCTCGACGCGGGCAGCGCCGACGTCATCGAGGCCGTCCGGGAGCTGACCGACGGCAACGGCGCCGATGTGGTCATCGAGGCGGTGGGCCGCCCCGAGACCTACCGGCAGGCGTTCTACGCCCGCGACCTGGCCGGGACCGTCGTCCTGGTCGGCGTCCCCACCCCCGAGATGAAGCTGGAACTGCCGCTGCTGGACGTCTTCGGGCGCGGCGGGGCGCTCAAGTCCTCCTGGTACGGGGACTGTCTGCCGGACCGCGACTTCCCCATGCTGGTCGACCTCTACCAGCAGGGCCGCCTCGACCTGGACGCGTTCGTCAGCGAGACGATCGGGCTCGAGGACATCGAGGAGGCGTTCGCCAAGATGCACCGCGGTGAGGTGCTGCGCTCGGTGGTGATGTTCTGATGACCCCTCCGCCCGTACGCGTCGACCACCTCGTCACCTCCGGCACCTTCTCGCTGGACGGCGGCACCTGGGAGGTGGACAACAATGTGTGGCTGGTCGGTGACGACCACGAGGTGTACGTGATCGACGCCGCGCATGACGCCGACGCCATCGCGGACGCCGTCGGGGGCCGACGGCTGCTCGGCATCATCTCCACCCACGGCCATGACGACCACATCGACGCGGCCCCGGCGCTGGCCGAGCGCACCGGCGCGCCGATCCTGCTCCACCCGGAGGACGAGGTGCTGTGGCGGATGCGCCACCCGGACCGCGCCCCGGACCGGCCGCTGGCCGACGGTGACGTCCTCGACGTGGCAGGGACGCAGCTGAGGGTGCTGCACACCCCCGGCCACTCCCCCGGCGCGGTCTGTCTGTACGCACCGGCGCTGTCCACGGTCTTCTCCGGGGACACCCTGTTCCAGGGCGGCCCGGGCGCCACCGGGCGCTCGTACTCGTCCTTCCCGACGATCATCGAGTCGATCCGGGAGCGGCTGCTGACGCTGCCGCCGGAGACGGTGGTCCGCACCGGCCACGGCGACTCCACGACCGTCGGGGACGAGGCCCCGCAGCTGGAGGAGTGGACCGCGCGCGGGCACTGAGCGGTGTGCGCGGGGCCGCCCTCCGGCGGGCGGCCCCGCGCCCCATGACACCATCGGCCGTGTGATCGACCTGGGCTACTCCCTTTCGCGCCGCTTCCCGGATCCCCCGCAGACGGACTACCGGACCGCGGATGTGCGCACCCTGCGGTACGACCTGTTCTGCGGGGACGTCTATGTCGCCGATACGGACAAGGACCGCGAACTGTCCACGGCCTGGGGATGGGTGCCGGTGCTCGACTTCGCCTGGGCGCTGTGCGACATCGTGGAACGGCTCGACCGGGACCCGCGCGGCAGCCGTTCCGCGACGGCGGTCCACGCGGAGCTGGACTTCACCGAGTCGACGGACCGGATGCTCTTCGAGCGCCGCTTCGGATGGGTGGACATCACCGCCGACTGGGTGCCGCTGGAGGAAGCCCCGCTGACCGTCAGCCACGCGGTGCTGCGCCGGGAGGCGCGCGACTTCCTGCACGATCTGATCGCCGACCTCGTCGATTTGAACGAGGGGCTTGGCGACAACCCCGTGGTGTGGGGCCTGCAGTCCCGCTTTCCCCGGGTATGACCCGGGCGCTTCATTCTCCTGCGCCCCAGCTGACACGGGAGCCAGGTGACGGCCAGAGGCTATCAGTGGGCGGAAAGCAGCCGCGAGCACACTGTAAAGAATTCGATTTCGATACCACGCCGCCCGCTCCCGACCGCACAATACGACCAGCATTACCGTGCGCAGCGCCCCACACCAACTGAACAGGGTTCTGACGGGCGGTATTCCATGCTGGTTCCGCGGCGCCAGGTGTGCGTCCGCACGAAAACCGGGGAGGAAGCATTGGAAATGAATACGACGGAGATTCTGGCCAGAATGGAACGTGACTACACGACCTGGCTGGAGCAGGGGGGGCTGAGCCAGATGGTCAGCCTGGAGGGCCGCGATCTGACCGATCCGGCCGTGTTCGCCGAGGTGATCGGCGAGCTGGCCCTGGAGCCGAACCGCGAGGAATACGCCGGGTCCCTGACGGGCCATTCGCTGATGACCGACGCCAGCGCCCGCTGGGCGAGTCTGGTGGCCACCTTCATCAACGCCGTGCACAACGACACCCTGGACGCGCTGCGCGCCGAGACCTCGGTGATGGCGGCGAGCCTCGACGGCGGCCACGCGGGTGGCTGCGGCTGAGCGCTCGCACACGGCGACATCCGTCCGGCGGCCACCATGCGGTGGCCGCCGGACGGTTCAGGGCATCACACCGCCCCGTACCCCCTGCCGGGCAGGGGGTACGGGGCGGTGTGCGCAATGGCCGTCACCCGCCGGAGAGTTCGGCGAGCCGGACGGCCGCGTCGATCGTCCTCGCCCCGTACTGCCGCCCGGCGTGCCGGGTCACGCTGCTGACCGGCCCGGACAGCGACACGGCGGCGACCACCCGCCCGCCGGGGCCGCGGACCGGGGCCGCCACGGTGGCCATGGCGGGCTCCCAGCCGCCGACGCTCTGGGCCCAGCCGCGGCGGCGGACCCCGGAGAGCACCGCCGCGCTGAACCGGGCCCCGCGCAGGCCCTCGCAGAGCAGTTCTGGCTCGTCCCAGGCGAGCAGCGCCTGGGCCACCGCCCCGGACTTCATGGGGAAGGCGCTGCCCACCGGCACGGTGTCGCCGTCGGCGGGCGTCTCGGCTGAGGCCACGCAGACCCGCAGCTGCCCGCGGCGCCGGTAGAGCCGGGCGCTGGCGCCGGTGCGGTCGCGCAGTTCAGGGAGCACGGTCTCGGCAGCGAGCAGCAGCCGGTCGTGGCGGGCCTCGACGGCCATGTCGCCGAGGCGCGGGCCGAGCGCGAAGCGTCCGTCGGAGTCCCGGGCCACCAGCCGCAGCCGCTCGAGGGCGAGCGCGAGGCGGTGCACGGTGGGCCGCTTGAGACCGGTGACGGAGACGAGGGTGGCCAAGTTGGCCGGGCCCACCTCCAACACCCCCAGCAGCATCGATGCCTTGTCGAGTACGCCGACTCCGCTTTCCGGCCGGAAGGGCGGGGATACCGTCGCGGTGGCCATGGCAGTCAGTTCCTCAACCGAGGTGTGCGGCCAGCGTGCGGACCAGGACGTCCCGCTGCTGGATCAGGTAGAAGTGGTCTCCGGGCAGCACCGTGAGGTCGAAGCCGGCCGGGGCCACGGCGGCCCAAGCCCGCATGTCGTCCTCGGTGATCCCGGGGTCGCGGTCCCCCACGTGGGCGCGGACGGGACAGCTCACCGGAGTGGCGGCGCGGGGGCCGTAGGTGCCCACGGCCTTGAAGTCGGCGCGGATCGCGGGCAGGAGGAGCTCCGTCAGGTCCGGGTCGTCCAGCAGCGTGGCGTCGGTGCCGCCCAGCCCGCGGACCTCGTCCAGCAGGGCCTGGTCACCGCGGAGATAGGTGTCCTTGGGGGTGAGCACGTGGGGTGCCTTGCGGCTCGACACGAAGAGCGCGTCGAGCCGTACGCCGTGCCGGCTCTCCAGGCGCAGCGCCACCTCGTAGCCGATCGACGCCCCCATGCTGTGGCCGAAGAGGGTGAGGGGCGTGTCGGCGAACGGCAGCAGGGCCGCGGTGATCTCATCGGCCAGGGCCTCGACACTGTCCAGGGCCGGCTCCTCCAGCCGCTCCTGGCGGCCGGGGTAGCGGGTGGCCAGCACCTCCACCCCGCCGGCGGCCCCCGGCTCGGTGAGGGCGGTCCCCCAGTTGTGGAAGAAGCTCGCGGAACCCCCCGCGTGGGGCAGGCAGATCAGCCGCCTGTGTGGTGTCCCCGCGGTTCCGTACCTGCGGAACCATCTGCTGTCGATGCCGACGACGGTCATGCTTGTTGTTCCTCCCCGTGAGGGGAATCCATGATTCACCATAGGGGCCGGATGGCCCCGCATTCCCCTGTTCTTGTCTAGCGGCGTTCCTCGGCATCCCGCAACGCCTCTTCATGAAGCTGCCACCGATCCGGAGTTCGCCGGTGGCGCGCGCAATTCATCATCGCCGGGGGGCGGGTGACCGGGAGAGCAGCAGCCCCATTTCAGCGGCGCGCACACCGGCCTGGAATCGCGAGGTGGCCCCCAGCAGGGACATGATATCGGCCACATATCTGCGATAGGTCCGCACGGACATGGCCAGTTCACGTGCGGCGACGTCGTCGGTGACCCCGGCGCGCAGCCGCTCCAGAATCTGCTGGGCGATTTCCGTGCGGGTCTGGTCCCCGAAATCGATACGGTCGGCCACCACCACCGCGTTCCGCCAGACGCCGTCGAAGAGGGCGAGCAGCGGACGGATCACGCCGGCCGAGCCGGTGGCCGAGGCGCGGCGGCCGACCGATGAGTCGGCGCAGACCAGGGCCTGTTCGTCGTCGGCGATGACGGCGGCGAGCGCCGGAATCCTGGCCACCCGGATCTCCACCCCGGGCTCGGCCGCGAACGCCTTGACGAAGCGCCAGTCGAGGGTGCTCGGAGTGCACAGCAGCCGCACCGCGAGGCGGTCGCCGCCGTCGGCCGATAACCGCTCGGTGAGGGCCTGGTAGACGGCCCGCGAGTAGCCGTGCTCGGCCGCGAGCACCATGTCGACGTGCGTGGTGGCGTCCGTCACCAGCCGTGCCGCCGCTTCCACGGCGATGTGCTGGGTGTCGATGACGGAGATCGGCACATCCCGGTGCAGCCGGTCCCGGCGGCGCACCACGGTGGACGCCAATAAGGCGCTCACTTCCAGGAGTTCCTGCTCGAACTCGTCACCGACGCTGACCGGAGCCAGACTGACGTCGCACCGACCGGTGCCGGACGTCCGGTCGGACATGACGGATGACACACCACTCACCCCCGTGTGAGTTCGTCCGGCGGAATGGACCGCCGCACGTTTTGACTGTCCTGCGGACCGGCGGCGGCTCAGTCGCCCGCTGGCACCAAGCCCAGCTCGACCGCCCGCACCCCGGCTTGGAACCGGGAACTGGCCCCCAGGCCGCGCATGATCTCGGCGACATGGCGCCGGTAGGTGCGCAGTGACACCTCGACCTCCCGGGCCGCCACATCGTCGGTGTATCCCTGACAGAGCCGCTCGAGAATGCGCCGGACGGACTCGGTCCGTAACCACTTGCTGATCCACTCGTGCTCGGCCAGCGGTACGGCGCTCCCCCAAGCGCCCGCGAACAGCAGGCCCAGCGTCCGGACCAGCGCGGGGTCCTCGATGACGGAGACGACCTCCTCGCCACGGCTCTCCACCCGGGAGCGGACCATGGCGGCCCTGCCGTCCACGATCAGGGTGTCCGCTAGCGCCTCGGCCACCCGCACCTGCACCTGTGCCTCACCACGCTCGACAGCGGAGCGCACGGCGGACTCGCGCAGCGACTCGGAGGTGCACAGCAGACGGGCCGGTACGCGCTTGCGGCCGCTCGTGAAAAGCCGCTCCATGGCCGCGCCGACGGTCTTCGCGCGCTCTCCCCCGTCCGGCAGCGCCACGCTGACACTGCGCTTCGCCTGACCGATCAGTACGTCCACGGCATTGGCGACGGCGGCCTCGTCGCGCTCCAGTGTGATGACGGAGTTCCGGGCGGTACGGCGGTGCAGACTCATCGTCGACTCGATCAGCTCGCGGGCCTTGAGCAGGGCCGCTTCCACACTGTCGGCCGATCTCCCGGAATCGGATGTCTTCGCTGGACCTGTCATGCCTACTCCCCGAACGAAACGCACAGCGTGACCCACGGGATGCCGAGCGACCAGGAGTGCCCCAGCGTTCGTTGACCCTTAAAGTTATTACCGACGAACAGGGCCGAACCGGAAGGGAATCGCCTGAACATCCGAGCAGATTCCGCGAGGCGGAAGAGCTGCGGAGCGCTATACACGTTAACAAGCACTTCGCGGCCGAGGTTAGTTTGGGCGGCACACTCACGTCAACGCATCCAAGAAGATAAGGAGTGGACAAAGGCGTCTCCTTATCCGGAATACCAGCCCCCACTACCCGACCCGGTGCCCCCTTTGTCAGGAACTTCCCCGTCCCACGTGATACTTCCCCCTCTCCTCCCATCCGTCTACCACCCTGCGCACCGGTCACGCTACTTTCAGCCATCACTCTGTCCTCTTGCTGCCACCCTCCGCGCGATATCGGAGCGCCGTCGGCGAAAGTCCCCCGGCGGCCCGAATTCCACAGCTTCCGCCGGATGCGGAATGCGAGATACGGAATCTGTACTACCGTTCATGTGCGGCCTTTTATCCACCGCCATTCAGCGTCCACCAGTGCGTCGCCCCGACCGCGTCCGCGGCCTCGGCCAGCAGGTCGGGGGAAACCGGCCGGTCCACGCCCAGCACGACGATCGCGCCGCCGCCCGGTGCGGTGCGGGCCAGCCGCATCGAGGTGATGCGCACCCCGCCCCGGCCGAGCGCCGCACCGAGCCTGCCGAGCGCGCCCGCGGCGTCCCGGCAGCGGAGGAAGAGCGTCTCCCCGACGAGCGGGAAGTCCAGCGGCCGGCCACAGATCTCCACCAGCCTGACGGTGCCCCCGGGCTCCATCAGGTCCCCGGTCACCGAGACGTCCTCGCCACCGGGGAGGGCGGTGCGGACCGCCACCGAGGATCCGCCCCCGGGCTCGGGGGCGGCGGTGGCCACGGCCGTCACACCGCGCTCTTCGGCCAGCGCGGGCGCGTTCACATAGGAGAGCCGGGTGGGGCCCGCACCGGTCAGCGTGCCCTTCAGGGCCGCGAGTTCGAGCGCCGCGAGTACCGGCGCCGCCGCCTCGTGCCGGGCGAGACCGCCGCCCGCCACGATCTCCAGCCGGGTCGGCAGCCCTCCGGCGGCGGCGGTGACCAGCGCCGCCAGCCGCTCCGTCAGCGGCAGCCAGGGCAACAGCGCGCGGGGGACCTCCCCGGCCCGCACATTGACCGCCTCCGGCACCACCTCACCGCCGAGCACGCGCCGCACGGACGTCGCCGCCGACACTCCGGCCCGCTCTTCGGCCTCCGGGGTGTGCCCCGCCAGCTCCGAAGTGACCACCACGGTCTCCAGTTCGGCCAACGGGGAGTCGGCGGGGGCCTCGATCCCCGCCGCCGCGACCCGGCCCTCCTTGAGCGCCGCGTACAGCTCGGTCTGGTCCACCGTGCCGCCACCGGTGACGTCCACCAGGCGCACCCCCGGCCTGACCCGGTGCAGCGCCTCGAACCCCAGCAGCCCGCGGTGGACCGCGGTCCCGGGGAGGTGGACCGAGACCAAGTCGGCGCGGACCAGGAGCTCGTCCAGCGTGACCAGCGTCACGCCCTCCGCCTCGGCGTGGCCGGCGGCCGCCGCCGGGTCGTAGGCGATGACCTCCATGGCGAACGCGCGCATCCGCCGGGCCACCGCCGACCCGACCGGCCCCAGGCCGACCAGACCCAGCACCTTGTCCGCCAGCTCCATCCCCGCGGGCCGGGCGCCCGGCGGGTGCCCGACCGGGGGTGACGCGTCGGCGCGCGGGATGCCACGCGCCACGGCCAGCAGCAGCCCGACGGCCAGCTCGGCCGCGCTCACGGCGTGCGCGGTGGGCGCGTTGACCACCATGACCCCGGCGGCGGTGGCGGCGGACACATCCACGGCGCCCACCCCCGCCCCGGCCGTGGCGATCACCTCGAGCCGGGGCGCGGCGGCCAGGGCCTCGGCGTCGATCCGCGTGGCGCCGCGGACGAGCACCGCGTCGGCGTCGGCCAACTCCCGCAGCAGGGCGTCCCGTCCGGCACCGGAGCGGTCGCGCACCTCCACATCCGGTCCGAGGGCGGCCACCGCGGTGGGCGACAGCTCCTCGGCGATCAGTACGACGGGCCGCCGGGCCGCGGCGGCGGCGCCCCGGGCCCCCGCTTCGCCGCCGGGCACGGGCCCGGTCATCCGGCACCGACCAGTTGGGAGGCGGAATCGGTACGGGGGTCCGGGAGCTGTTCACCGACGGGCTCCCCGTAGTGCTCGGCCACCCACTCCGGGTCGTACACCGAATCGAGATAGCGGTCACCCTGGTCGGGGGCGATGGCCACCGAGACCAGCGATCCGCCGCCCGGCCGCTCGGCCAGCCAGCGCCGCGCGCCGCTGACCACGGTGCCGGTCGAACCGCCGAAGAGGAAACCGCGCCGCGCCATGGCCCGGCAGGTCTCGATGGTCTCCGGCTCCTCCACCATCACCACGTCGTCGATCGCCTCGCGATCCAGCAGCACCGGCCGGACCCCGGCCCCGAGGCCCGGGATCAGCCGGCGCGACGGCGGTCCGCCGAAGGTGACCGATCCGACCGAGTCCACGGCCACCACGGTCACCGAGGGCCGGTGCTCCCGGAACCAGCGGGCGCAACCCATCAGGGTGCCCGTCGTGCCGGCGCCGATGAACACCACGTCCAGTTCGGGGAACTGCTCGGCGATGGCCGGGGCGGTGCTGCGGTAGTGGGCCAGCCAGTTGTGCCGGTTCTCATACTGGTTGAGCCAGACATACCGCGGGTCGTGGGCGCACAGCCGCCGCACATAGTCCAGGCGGGCGCCGAGCAGCCCCCGGGTCTTGTCCGGGCGGCTGATGGTGAGCACCTGGGCGCCGAGGGCCTGCATCTGGCGACGGCTGGCCGGGTTGCAGCGCGAGTCCGTGACACACAGGAAGCCGTAACCGCGGCTGGCGGCGATCACGCTGAGCGCGATTCCGAGGTTGCCGGAGGAGGACTCCACCAGGACCGACCCCGGGGCCAGCAGCCCCTCGCGTTCGGCGGCGAGCACCATCTCACGAGCCGCCTTCAGCTTCACGGATCCCGCGAAGTTGAAGCTCTCGCATTTGAGATACAGAGGAACGTCGACCACCGCGCGGAGATCCACATAGAGATCTTCCATGTTGATTTCGTGCGGGGCTGAGATTACGGGCACTTCATCACCGTTATTCGTCTGGGGCGCAGCCGCCCGGCCGGTTACGAGCCCGATCGCCCGTAGCGGCTGAGTTCGTGGAAGAAACCGTCCACCACCGACAGCGCTCCCTCGGCGCGCAGCTGATCGTGGATGTAGCGGCCGAGCGCGATGTCGAGTACGCCCAGGCCGAACGGGGAGAACACCAGCGGACGGTCGTCGGGCAGCTCGACCCGGCCCTCCAGCACGTCGTAGAGCGTCCCGGCGATGAAGTCGCGGTTGCCGGTGAGCTGTTCGGCCAGGTGCGGGGAGGTGTCCGCCTTCAGGCAGTGCTCCACGTCGTCCACCACGTTGGTGGCGGCCAGCAGGATCTCGGGCGCCAGATCGCGGAGCGAGACGTTGAGCACCAGCGGGTTGTGGGCGAACCAGGCGGGGTCGTGGATGTGCGGGGTGCCCGCGACGGTGGCGAGGATGACCAGGTCACTGGCCTCGATCAGCTCCTGCGCGCTGGAGTGCACCACGGCCGGATCGGCGTCCGCGTCGAGGCCGCCGAGATATCCGGCGAAGCCCCGGGCGTGCTCCTCGGACAGGTCGAAGATGCCGACCTCGTCGAAGTTCCAGCCGGTCCGCACCAAATAGGTGTGGATATAGCGGGCGATCAGCCCGGTGCCGATGAAGCCGACCCGGCGCGGCCGCTCGCCCCGGCTGAGCTTGTCGGCGGCGAGCGCCGCCGAGGCCGCGGTGCGTGAGGCGGAGATGATGGACGACTCCAGACAGGCGAACGGATAGCCGGTGTCGTGGTCGTTGAGGATCAGCACGGCCGAGGCGCGGGGAATGCCCGCGGCCACGTTCTCCGGGAAGCTGGAGATCCACTTCAGGCCGTCGGTGGCCCGTTCACCGCCGACCGACGCGGGCAGTGCGATGATCCGCGAGCTGGGCCGGTCGGGGAAGCGCAGGAAGTACGACGGCGGGTTGACGGTCTGCTCAGCGCCGTGCAGCCGGTAGACCTCCTCCACGAGTTTCAGGACCTGCTTCTCGTTGCCCGAGAGCACGTGGTCCACCTGCGCGCCGGGGATGACGGCGAAGGGTGGCACGCCAGGTTGCCGGGACATGTGGGACTCCATCCTTGACTGTGGCCGACGGGGTGCCGACCTCGCTCGTTGAAGGGCTGAAAGGGGCGGGCGGATCAGGCCGGGTCGGGCACCCGCACCGGGTCGCCGAGGACGACGACGACCTCACGCTCCCCCTCGTAGGGTTCGCGGCTGTGTGCCATCCGCAGGTTGTCCACGACCATCAGGTCCCCGGCCTGCCAGGGTTCCCGGAGCGTGTGCTTCTCGTACACCGCGTTGATGGCCAGCACCGTGGCCTCGTCGATGGTGCCGCCGTCTCCGTAACGGCTGTTGAACGGCAGTCCGTCCGGGCCGAATTCGAAGGTCAGGTACTCGCGGATCACCGGGTCGAGGGTCCACTCGTTGAGGAAGGCGATCTGGTTGAACCAGCCGAGGCGGCCGTTCACCGGATGGCGCAGCACCGCGGCGGAGCGCTGCCGGGTGCGCAGATCGCCGCCGGGCAGCCACTCGGTCTCGATGCCCCAGCGGTGGCAGTAGGCGTCGACGGCCCCGCGGTCACCGGCGCCGAAGGACTCCGCACGCCCGATCCCCACGGTGTCGGTGTAGTTGCGGTCCAGCCGCCAGCCGGTCTGCTGGAACCGGGCCACCAGCGCCGGGTCCAGCGCCTCAAGCACCGTCTGGGAGTCGGCCACCCCGGTCACCCCGCCGGAGGCCGGCGGGGTCAGGCACGCGAAGAGCAGGGTCCCCGGCACCTCACGGCGGTAGCTCAGCTCGTGGTGCATGCACATCGGCTGGTCGGGCGGCCACTCCGAGGAGGAGTAGACGCCGTCGGCGCGGAGGTGGCGGGTGGCGAAGCCCTCCCGCTCGACCATCACCTCCTCCAGGAGCTCCTGACCCACCCGTCCCACCGTCGGCGCGTCGGCGAGGCCGAGGCCGCGCACCAGCACCGCGCCGTGTTCGGCGACGGCGGCGCGCAGCTCGCCGCGGTGGGCGGCGGCCCAGGCGGCCGGGTCGGCGGGCGGGGGCCCGTCGACCCGGAGCACCGCGGGTCGGTCGGCGAGGACCTCCACCGACGGCGCGTCCGATGCCGCGTTCGATGTCATGTCCGGCGTCACAGCCATGGTCGGGATGTCCTCACGTGTCGTTGCGTGCGTCGATCAGTTCGGCCAACTCGGCGAGCACGGGGCGCTGGTGGATGTCGCGCAGCGTGAAGCCGCGCTCCATCCGGACCACCAGCCGCACCGCCGACAGCGAGGTGCCACCCCGGTCGAAGAAGTTCTCGTTCCGGCCGATCTCGCCGGCGGGCAGCCGCAGCACCTCGGCCCACGCCCGTGCCAGCCGGCGTTCGGTGGCGGTGCGCGGGGCCTCCTGGACGACATCGCCGGCGGGGGCGTCGAGTTCGGCGGCCACGGCGCGCAGCGCCTTCTTGTCGATCTTCCCGTTACCGGTCAGGGGCAGCGCCTGAAGGCCCTCGATCCGGCGGGGCACCATATAGCCGGGCAGCACCTCGTGGAGCCGTTCGCGCAGTCCCTCGGAGGACTCCGCGGAACCGGCCTGGAAACCGACCAGTTGTTTCCCGGCGTCCGGGGTCTCCACGACGACCACCGCCGCGTCCCTGACCCCGTCCAGTTTCAGCAGCTGGTTCTCGATCTCGCCGATCTCGATCCGGAACCCCCGGATCTTGACCTGTGCGTCCCGCCGGCCAAGGAACTCCAGCTTGCCCTCCGGGAGCCAGCGGCCGAAGTCGCCGGAGCGGTAGAGCCGGTCGCCGGGGCGGTGCGGATCGGTGGAGAACGCCTGGGCGGTGCGCTCGGGGTCGTTGATGTAGCCGCGCCCCACGCAGACCCCGGAGAAGACGATCTCGCCGGGGGCGCCCAGCGGCACCGGCTGGAGGTTCTCGTCCACCACGTAGATGCTGACGTTGCCGACCGGCGGACCCAGCGGCACCGAGTCCCGCTCGGGAACGCCCGTCATCACCTCGTGGTTGGTGTCGTCGCTGGTCTCGGTGAGCCCGTAGGCGTTCATCAGCGCGATGCCCGGGAAGCGGGCGAACCAGCGGACGGTCAGCTCCTTCTTCAGCGCCTCGCCGGTGACCGACACACAGCGCAGCGCGGGCAGTTCACGCGGCTGGGACTCCAGCCGGGAGAGCACCACCTCGAGATAGGAGGGCACGGCCTGGAGCACCGCCACCTCACCGCGCTCGATGGTGTCGAGGTAGCGGTCGACGTCGAGCACCGCCTCCTGCTCCACGATGAGCGTGCGGCCGCCCACCACCAGCGCCGCCACCAGCTGCCACAGCGAGATGTCGAAGGACTGCGGTGCGGTCTGCGCCACCACCTGCCCCGCGCCGATCGACTGGTCGTCGATCTTGGCGTAGAGGTGGTTGACGAACCCGGCGTGCTCGCACATCGCGCCCTTGGGCTCCCCCGTGGAGCCCGAGGTGAAGTACAGATACGCCAGCCGGTCGGGGCCGATGGTGAGCCCCGGGTCGGTGTCCGGGCGTCCCTCCGCCCAGGCGTCCTCGACCGTCAGCAGCTCCAGGCCCTCGGGCGCGGCCTGCTGGAGGTGTCCGGGGCCGCCGGGCTCGGTGAGGACCAGACGGCAGTCGGCCCGGACCAGGGTGCGGGCCATCCGGTCGGCGGGGGCCTGGGGTTCGACGGGCAGATACGCGGCCCCCGCCTTGAACACGCCGATGACCGCGGCCATCCAGTGCAGATTCCGCTCGGTGACGACGGCGACGACGGCCTCGGGGGCCAGCTCGCGGGCGAGCAGCGCGTGGGCGATCCGGTTGGCGCGGGCGTTGAGCTCCGCGTAGGTCCAGCTGGTACCGGCGTGGGTGGCGGCGATCTCACCGGGGCGGGTGGCCACCTGCTCCTCGAACAGTTCGTGGAACCGCCGGTCCGGCAGCGGGCGCCGGGGCCCCGACATTCCGGTGAGCTGCTGACGCAGCTCCTCGTCGGAGAGCAGGGTGCGGGCCCGGCAGGGCGCGTCGGGCTCGGCCACCAGCCGGGCCAGCGCCGTCAGGTGGTAGCCCGCGATCCGCTCGGCCGCCTCGGCGTTCAGCACATCGACGCGATGGCGCAGCCGGAGGGTGAGGGTGGCGGGGTCGAAGGACACTGTCAGCACGACGGGGGACCCCTCGGGCGGGGTGTGGTCGCCGCCGAGGTCCAGGACCGTCTCATAGGCCGTGTCGTACGCGGGGTCCTGGGCGGACGGGGGCGCGTCGACGGCGCGCAGCACCTCGCGCCACGACTTGGCGCCGAGCTCGACCCGGCGGCCGACCGGGCCGGCGGCGCCGTCCGCGGCGTAACCGGCGATGAGTTCGGGTTCTCCGCTGAGCGCCGAGAGCACCACGGCGTGCGCGGCGAGCGCGACGGCCTGCCAGCCGGTGCCGGTGCGGCGGGCCACCGTCCGGGCGGCGGCCACCAGCCGGGCGGGCAGCGGCCGGGAGAGCTCGGCGGTGCGCGGCTCGGTCTCGAAGGACCAGCGGGGCACGGTGCGCTGGGGTTCGGCGTTCATCGCGCGGCCCCTTCCGGCCGGGCCCCGACGGCCGACTCCGGGGAGCGGCCCTCCGGCGAGTGGCCTTCCGGGGAGCGGTCGAACGGGGCGTCCGACCGGCCGTCCCAGGCGGTGCCGCGCACCGACGCGACGAAGGCGGAGACCCGCTCGGCGCCCCAGAACCCCTCCCGGCCGTGGACGAAGTACGGCACCCCGAAGGCGTCGTCGTGGTACGCGGCCGCCAGGCACTCCACGCCCTTGGCGCGCAGCCGGTCGTCGTCCACCGAGTCGGCGATCCCCGGGTCGAGGCCCAGCTCGTCGGCGATCAGGGCGATGGTGCCGCGGTCGGCGAGGTCCAGGCCGCGGTGCCAGCGCGCCCGGTAGGCGGCGGCCACGAACTCCCGTCCCCGGCCCGCCTCATCGGCGGCGAGATACGCCAGGTGGGAGACCTCCCAGTGCGGCGCCCGGTCCACCGGCCAGGTCACCTGCCAGCCGCGGGCGTGCGCCCAGCGGCGGGCGTCGCGCAGGATGTAGAAGTTCTTGGCCCGCGACATCGGCACCACCGGCAGCGTCACGCCCCGGTCGGCCAGCAGCTTCTCCGACAGCGCGTCCGGCTCCCAGTACGGGATCCACTCGATCGCGTCGAGGACGTCGGGATAGCGCTCGCTCAGGTCACGGTAGGCGAACCACGCATACGGGCTGCGCAGCGAGAAATACCATCGGGGATTCTTCTTCTTACGGCTCACAGCACGATTCCCCCGTCGATCTGGAAAACGGATCCGGTGATGTAGCCGGCGCGGCTCCCGGCCAGGAAGCCCACCAGCTCGGCGACCTCCTCCGGGGTGCCCATGCGGCCCAGGGCCACGGTGGCGAGCGCCGCGTCGCGCGCCTTCTCGCTCACGGCCGCGACCATGTCGGTGTCGATGAACCCGGGCGCGACGACGTTGACGCGCACGCCGTAGCGGCCGATCTCCTTGGCCAGGGAACGGGAGAAGCCGATGATCCCGGCCTTGGACGCCGCGTAGTTGGTCTGGGTGGCGTTGCCGTACACCCCGGCCACCGAGGAGATGTTGACGATGCTGCCGGAGCGGCGCTTCATCATGGAGAAGCCGACCGAGCGGCAGACGTGGAAGACGCCGTCGAGATTGGTGGCGACCACCGAGCCCCAGTCCTGGTCGCTCATCATCACCATCGCCTTGTCGCGGGTGATGCCCGCGGAGGTGACGGCGACCTCCACGGGGCCAAGCTCCTTCTCGGTGCGGGCCACCCAGGCGCGTACGGGTTCGGCCGCCGAGACGTCCACGCGCTCGGCGAGCACCCGGGCGCCCAGTGCCTCGGCCTCCTTGGCGAGGAGTTCGGCGGCCTCGGGGCGGGAGTGGTAGCAGAAGCTCACGTCGTGGCCGTCCTCGGCGAGCCGCAGCACCGTGGCCCGGCCGATACCGCGTGAGCCGCCGCTGACCAGTGCGACGGGACGGCCTTCGGGCCGATGCGGATCCTGTGTCATGCGGTCGCCTCCTTGAGGGCACCGGCCGGGCGGAAGGCCATCACCATGCGCGCCACGGACATCACCGGACGGGAGCCGCAGCGGCTCTCGCCCTCGAAGATCACCGAGTCATCGAGCGAGCGCGCGATGCGGACCCGGTGCTCGATCAGCTCCCCAGGCCGGACCGGGCCGTGGAACTCGGCGTCGGCGACGGAGCCGAAGAGCATCACCTGTCCCCGGCTCTCCGGGGAGGCCGCCGAGGCCAGCAGCCCCGCCGCCTGCCCCCAGGACTCGATCACCAGGGACGGGGGGTAGGCGAGCGCGGTCCCCGGCGTGAGCCCGGCGTACCAGGGCTCGTTGAGCGTGACGGCCTTGACCGCGGTGACCCGCTCCCCGGGCACCAGCTCCACCACCCGGTCCACGAGCAGCATCGGATAGCGGTGCGGCAGCAGATCGGCGACGGCCGGGGCCGGGGCAGCCGCCTCGGTCTGCTGCCCGGCGGGCCGGTAGCGCAGCCGTACGGAGGCGGCCACCCCGCGTGCGGTCGCGGCCGAGGCCGAGCAGCGCCAGCCGTCGCCCCGGCGCCGCCAGGTGAGGCGGATGTCGATGACGTCGCCCGGGTAGACCGCGCCGCTGAACCGTGCCGAGTCCACGGCCGCGAGCCCGACCAGCTCCGGCGCGGCGGACAGCGCGGCGCGGTGTGCGCATTCCACGACACAGACCCCGGGGAAGATCGGGAAGTCGGGGTAGTGCCCCGCGAAGACCGGCTCCGCGGCGTCGACCGCGACCCGGGCCTCGGCGCTCCCGTCGAGGAGCGGGCTGGTGACGGTCACCCCCGCCGCCACCGGGCTCACCCCGCTCGCGGCGGCACCGCCGCCCTCCGGCACGGCCGCGTCCAGCCCGTCCACCGGCCCGCTCACGGCGCCACCAGCCGCAGCACCGCGCAGGCCAGCGAGCCGTCCCGGTCGGCCGATGTGACGACGGCCAGACGGCCCGCCGCCTCGTCCGACAGCGCGGCCGTGGCCAGCAGGAAGGCGATCTGGAAGGTGGACGAGGCCGCCGAGACATCGCCGAGCCTGCCCACCCCGGGCACCCGCTCCACCGTCTCCGTGCCGAACAGCGCGGTCAGCGCCTGCCGTTCCCGCTCGCCGAGACGGCCGGGCGCGTCGCTGGGGCTGGCCGCCCACACATCGCCGGGCCGGGCGCCCGCGGCCTCCAGGGCCGAGGCGACGCACGCCTCCAGCACCGGCCGCGTCCGGTCCCCGGTGGCGACGCGCGTCCGGACCGCAAGGACCTCGGCGAGCGCCGGACGGGCCGGGCTGAGCGTGTCCGGCCGCTGGAGCAGCAGCACCGCCGCGCCCTCGCCCAGCGCCATCTCCGCGTCGTCCCCGGCCTCGGCGGCCCGGCTGTGGCGCTCGAGCCAGTAGCGGGCCCGGGAGAACTCCTCGGCCGCGGTGCACAGCACCGAGCCCGCGCGTCCCGAGGACAGCAGCCGGGTGGAGTAGTGGAGCGCGGCGAGCCCGGCGGTGCGGCCCTGGGCCAGCGTGGTGTTGGGCCCCCGGATGCCGTACCAGATGGAGCACTGTCCGGCCGCGCAGTTCATCACCGCGTTGGGCATCACGGCCGGGTCGACGTCGAACGGCGCCTCGCCCCGCAGCGAGGTGCGGGTGAAGTCCATCATGGACTCGGCGCTGCCGGTCGTGGTGCCGAGCACCAGCGCGGCCCGCTCCCCGGTCTCCCGTTCCCGGTCGGCCTCCGGCTGGTCCAGCAGCCCGCCGACCACGCTGACCGCGAGACCGGTCACCCGGTCCATCGAGCGGGTGCCCTTCTTGCCGAGCACCTGGCGGGTCTCGAAGCCGGGCACCAGATGGGCCGGGACCTCGGGCACGCCCCAGCGGGCGCCGTCCACCGGGGCGACGGTGGACCGGCCCGAGCTGAGCCCGTCCACGAGCGCCTGGGCGCCCAGGCCGTACGGGGAGACCGCCGACCACGCCGAGATCACCGGCCGGGTGGCGGCGGGGGCAGCCGTGGCGCTCATGTCCGGGCCCCCTTCGGGCTGCTGAGGGCCTCGATGGTCGCCTCGTCGAGGGTGGCCATGGACCACTGGTTGGGGGCGTGCTCGGTGAGGTAGCCGTGGGTGATGGTGCCGGTGGCGGTGTGCACCAGCGCACCGCCGCGGATCACGTAGCAGTCCATCCGGGCCGTGTAGAGCAGGCTCTTGAAGATGTCCTCGATGGTGTAGACGGTGTAGAGCTCCTCCTCCATCACCGTCTCGTCGAGCAGCCGGATCCGGGACTGGGTGACGACGGGAATCCACCCGCGGCCGTCCAGCACCTCCTTGATGGCCAGGCCCCGGTCGGCGAGGAAGAGGTCTTCGGCCTCCTCCATCACCCGCAGGAATCCGGACATCTGCACCCGCTCGTTGAAGTGGCAGTAGAAGTACGGCATCCGCCAGCGCCAGCCGAACGCGTTGTCCTCGCCCACCAGTTGGGCCAGGACCGGGTCCGAGGTGCCGGTGACGCCGCGGCCCTCGGTGAAGCCGCCGTACGGGCGCGGGGTCACGGCCAGTTCGCGGCGGTCGCCGGTGCCCAGCCGCTCGACGGCGAACCGGGCGAGCCCGGCGGGGTACTCCTCGGACGCCGTGATGTGGCCGTCGATCCGCAGGAGCACCCGAACCGTGGAGCCGGCGCACTTGACCCGCTGGCCGTCGCGCAGCACGAAGAGCCCCACCTGGAAGGTGAGTTCACCGGCGTCGGCCTTGGTGGCGGGGGTCACCTCCGCCTCCACCTCGTCGTCCACCGCGAGCAGCGCGCCGAGCCGCGAGCGCAGCTCGACGATCTCCAGGCCGAGGCCGTACCGCCGGTAGAGCTCGCCCACGGGGAGCCCGGCCAGCCGGAAGTGGTTCAGCACGGCCGCCTCGGCGACGTAGTTGATGTGCTTGAAGCCGATCGCGTAGCTGATGTTGTTGCCTTCGAACACCGGGCGCAGCCGCACGGTGGTAGCAGCGTCCAGCAGGGCCGACACGGCCGGGTCTGGCACCGGTCCCATCGCAGTCTCCTTCGTTCAGGGGTCGTTTCCGTCGCCGGATTCAGGTGCTGGCCACCGGGGTGAGGTCACAGCGGTCGAGGAAGTCGTGCAGGACGCCGGTGAACCACTCGGGCCGCTCCAGCATCGGGAAGTGGCCTGCGCCGGACAGAACGCGCAGCCGGCCGCGGGGCAGTTCGGCGGCGAGCGTGCGGGCCTGGTCGACATCGGCGGTGGCGTCCTGGTCTCCGCCGATCACCAGGCACGGGGTGTCGATCGCGGCCACGCGGATCAGCGGAGTGCCGAGGTAGGCCTCCAGGAAGCGCAGCCAGCCGTACGGGCCGACCCATTCGCACAGCCGCCGGGCGATGTCGCCCCGCAGCTCCGGCGCGATCGGGCGGTCGCCGGACTGCAGCCGGATGCCCTCCGACATGGTCGTGGGAAAGCTCTCCAGCAGGGGCGCCATCATGCCCCACGCGAAGTCGTCCGCCGTGCGCCGGTAGAACGGGTTCACCAGCACCACACCGGGCACCTCCAGCGGGTTCCCGGCCAGCGCCCGGCGGCCGAGCAGTTCGAGCAGCAGTACCGAGGTGAAGGAGTGCGCCACCACCAGGTCCGCGCCGCCGCCAGGAACGGCCGCCAGGACGTCCTCGACCAGCCGGGCCGAGTCCCGCTCATGGCGCCATTCCGCGATCCCCGCTCCGGTCCAGGGCAGATCGGGGGCGTGGACCTCCACATCGGGACGCCAATGGGCGGCCAGCCCGGCCCAGATGCCGCTGCTGTTGCCCAGTCCGTGCAGCAGGACGATCCGTTTCACACCGCACGCTCCGGCGGTGTCCACACCGTGCCGCTCGCTTCCCCGTCGGCTCCGCCGAGCAGCGCGTAGACCGGTTCGGTACGGCCGGAGTCGGCCCAGGCGACGGCGGTCGCGCACTGCAGCAGCCCCAGCGCGCCCGAGCATTCGCCCCAGCCGGAGAGGTCGGCCGACTCGGCACCGGGCGGGACGGCGGACGGGCCCGCGCCGAGCCACAGCCCCGCGGCCGCGTCCCGGGCCGGTCCGGAAGCGGCGTCGGCCAGTCTGGCGGCGCAGTCGGGCAGCTTCTCGGTGCGCAGCGACGGGCCGAGCAGCAGCCGGGGCCCGGCGGCGCCCACCGCGTCGGTCCGGCCGACCACCACGGCCGCCCCGCCGTCGACCATCCGCGCGCCGGTGAGCCGCCGGGTGATGTCGTTGTCCGGCTCCACACCGGCCACCACCATGTGGTCGGCCCGGCCCGAACGCAGCGTCAGCCGCGCCCAGCGCAGCGCGTCCAGGCCCGAGGTGACGCCGTTGCACACGGTGAGGTTCGGCCCGCGCAGCCCGAAGCGGATCGCGATCTCGGAGGCGATGATGTTGCTGGACGCGTTGGGCGTGTCCATCGGGCTGAGGGCGCCGGTGTTCTCCTCGGCGATGGTCGCCACCGCCCGGCAGACCGTATCGGCGTTGCCCAGGTTGGAGCTGACGACCACCCCCACCCGGTCGCCGGGGACGAGCAGCCCCCGCGGGCCGAGGAGGCCCGCGTCGGTCAGCGCGGCCTTGGCCATGCACAGCCCCAGCTGAGTGGCGCGGTCCTTGAAACGCAGCCCCTTCTTGCCGATGAGGGCGGCCGGATCCACCGGGGCCGCACCCGCCACCGGGCCGTGCGGCAGCCCGCCGGGCTCGTTCAGCCCCGGCAGGACGACCCCGACGCCCGTGACCGCCACCTCGGTCACCGCCGCCGTCATGCCGCACCCGCCACGATCGCGACGGCGTTGACGCCGCCGAAGCCGAAGCCGTTGACCTGCGCCACCCGGACCGGTGTGGTGAGCGGACGGTCGCTGACCAGCCGCAGCCCCTCACCCTCGGGCAGCGGGTCGGTGAGGTTGGCGATCGGCGGTACCCGGCCGCTCTCGACCGAACGGAGCGCCACGATCAGGCTCATCAGCCCGGCGGAGCCGGAGGTGTGCCCGGTCAGCGCCTTGATCCCGGTGAAGGCGGGGCGGGCGCCGTCGAACACCTCGGCCACCACCTCCGCCTCGGTACGGTCGTTGAGCGGCGTTCCGGTGGCGTGCAGCACCACCAGATCGATGTCCTCGGGGCGGCTGCCCGCCGCCGCCTGGGCCTGCTCGATGGAGGCCCGCACCCCGTCCGCGTCGGGCGCGGTCTGGTGGTAGGCGTCGCAGTTCACCGCGACCGAGCGCAGCCAGCCGCGGACCGGGCGCCCGGCCGCCGGCTCGCGGCGCAGCACGATCGCCGCGGCGCCCTCACCGAGGATGGTCCCCTGCCGTTCGCGGTCGAAGGGGCGCACCAGCGCGGGCGGGTCGAACTGCACCCGGTCGGCGAGGCCGAACATGGACTCGGTCACCGTGTCGCATCCGGCCACGATCACCGTGTCGGTCTCGCCCTGCTCCAGCATGTCCCAGCCGAGCGCCAGCGCGTAGAGCGAGGCGGAGCAGGCGCCGGCGAAGGTGTGGGCGTCGTACGCGCCGAAGCGGCGGCGCAGCGCGGGCCCGAAGTCGAGGCCGTCCGCGGTGAAGGGGGCGCCGTCGCGCCACCACAGCTCCAGTGAGCGCAGCTCCCGCAGTCCGGTGCCGACCAGCACCGGTATCCCGCCGAGGTCGTCGGGGAGCCCGGCGTCCGCCACGGCCTGGCGCACCGCCTCCACCAGGAAGCGGGTGGCGCGGCCGGGTTCGTCGCCGTCACCGGTGCGGTCGTCGATCTCGAAGAGCTGCCGGGCGGTGAACCGCTCCGCGTCGAAGCCGCGCAGCGGCCCGAGGCCGCTGCGCCCCTCGCACAGGGAGGTGAAGATCTCGTCGGGGTCGTCCCCGATGCTGGTGACCGCGCCGATACCGGTGATCGGAAAGCTCATGACACGCTCCGCGATCCCGTCGGCGCCGCGCCCGACTCTTCCGTTCCGCTTCCCTCGTCCCCGTCGTACCTGCCGAGGATGACGATGGCGTTGTTGCCGCCGAAGGCGAGTCCGTTGTTCTGGACGACCCGCAGATCGGCGTCGACGGCGTGGTTGGGCACGCAGTCGATCTCGCATTCGGGGTCGGTCACCGTGTGGTTGATGGTCGGCGGGATGAAGCCGTGGGTGATGGCGAGTCCGCAGGCGATCGCCCCCAGGGCGCTGGCGGCCCCCATGGTGTGCCCCAGCATGGACTTCAGGGAGATGGTGCGCGGTGTCGCGTCCGCGAAGACCTGGCGGATCGACCGGGACTCGGTGATGTCATTGGCCTTGGTGCCGGTGCCGTGGGCCGAGATCAGGTCGACCTCCTCCGGTTTGACCCCGGCGTTCTCCAGGGCGAGCGCCATGCACGCGGCGACGCTGTCCCCGTTGGGCGCCACCTGGTGGTAGGCGTCGCAGTTGAGGCCGTAGCCCAGCACCTCGGCGTAGATGCGGGCGTCGCGCGCCAGCGCCGACTCCAGGCTCTCCAGCACCAGGATGCCCGCGCCCTCGCCGGTGAGGATGCCCTTGCGGTTCACGTCGAAGGGCTGGCAGTGCTCGGGGGCGATGGTGCCCAGGCGGTAGAAGCCGGTGAAGGTCTTGCGGCACATCGCGTCCGCGCCGCCGCACAGGGCGTACTCGACCTCTCCGGAGCTCACCGCGTCGAAGCCGTAACCGATCGAGTAGTTGCCCGCGGAGCAGGCGGTCGCGATCGTCAGCGCCTCGACGTCGGTGAGCTGGAGCTCCTGTGCGATGGCGGTGGACAGCCGGGCGGCCGGCACCCGGCGCACCGTCTGCCGGTCCATCCGCTCGGGGCCGTCGGCGAGTTCGGTCGCCACCAGCTGGTCGAGTTCGAAGGACTCACCGTCCGTGGTGCCCACGGAGACCAGTCCCCGCCGGTCGCCCAGCCACGCGGGGTCGAGTCCCGCGTCCTGTACGGCCATCCGGGCCGCCGCCACGGCGAACCGGCTGGCCCGGCCGAGCTCCTGGACGGGGGTACTGGTGATCCACTGCTCGGGGTCGAACCCCCTGACCTCACACCCGTTGCCGTGTGCGAAGCCCTCGACGTCGAACACCGAGATGGGGCTGACCCCGCTGCGCCCCTCCCGCAGACTCCGGGTGAACTCGGCGGCGCCGATCCCGATACTGGAAATGACGCCGAAACCGGTGAGCACCACACGGCGTTTCACCGCGTCGGCACCGGGACGTGATTCGGACATGGTGACTTCCCTTTTGACTCGGCGGCCACTGGCCGGTTACCGGCTCGGGGCCTCCGCCACCACCTGGTAGACCTTTTCCAGGTTCACCATTTCGCTCAGCTCGGACTGCTCAATGGTGATCTTGAACTCCTTCTCCAGGGAGGCGAGGATCTCGATGGCCCGGAGCGAGTCGGCGCCGTGGTCTTCGATGAAGAGGCTGCTGTCGGTCACCTCGTCCTCTTCCAGCTCGAGAATGTCGCAGACGATCTCTTTGATGGTCGCCTGGAGCTCCGCAGTGATCGTGGCCATGTTCGGTCTTCTCCTCATCCACGGTTTCGTTGACGCGTTGCGGTGTGGTGCGTGGTGGTGCGGGAGCGGTCGGTCCGTGCCTCAGGACCCGTTGGCCGCCATGGCCTCGGCGAGGCTGCGCGGCCGCATGTCGGTCCAGTGCTCGTTGATGTAGTCGAGGCATTGCTGCCGCGGCGCGAGACCGTGAACGGACTTCCAGCCGGCCGGTATCTCGGCGAAGGCGGGCCACAGGGAATGCTGCCCCTCGTCGTTCACCAGGACGTAGTAGTCGGCCCCGTCGTCCTCGAATGGATTAGCCATCAGCTTCCCTTCCAGGGGTGCTCGCCCATTTCGGACTGACCATAGGCAGCCGTGTTTCCGGGCCACAAGCTTCTTCGGCGAGGAGCGACGGAAGAGGCGTGAGAGATTGCAATGAGGAGAATTTGATAAAGCGTTGCCAACGCACGGCCCGCTCCTTCCGCCCTCAGCGGGAGCGCGAGAAAAGGGATGTTCGGCGCAGCAAGGACCCCGCGGCGGACGTCATGACGTCACCCAGCCCGACCGCGCTACCACGCACCGTGACCGCGGGCCATCAAGAAATTCTCGGCCGCGGGCGCCGACCGGGAACCGGGGCGGCTACCGTGACCGGGTCAACTGCCGTCCACCGCCGAGGAGTCGCCGGTGTCCCGGGCACTGATCCATCCGCTTCCCCGACCAGCCGCCAGCCGGACCCTGCTGTGCCTGAGCTTCTGCGGCGGCGGTACGGCCTCCTTCCGGCCCTGGGCCGAGGCCCTTCCGCCGGACGTGGAACTGGTCCTGTACTGCTACCCCGGCCGCGAGGGCCGATACATCGAGCCGTTCGCGGCCGACTGGAGCGCGCTGGTCGAGGACGCGCTGACCGCCGTCCGGTCGGTCGCCGCGAGGCGTCCGTACGTCCTGCTGGGGCACAGCATGGGCGCCTGGGTCGGCTTCGACCTCACGTGCCGGCTCGAAGCGGGCGCCGGCACCCCGCCGCGGGGCCTGGTGGTCTCCGGTGCCGACTCCCCCACCCGCTGGGTCGAGCGGGCGCGCCGGAGCCGGAGCGCGGCCGGCCCCGACGAGCGGCCCCTGAGCGAGATGACCGACGAGCAGCTTCTGACCTGGATGAGCACGGTGGGCCAGCTGGCCCCCGAGGTGCTGGCGGAGCCCGAACTGTGCGCCATGGCGCTGGAGGTGTTCCGCGCCGATCTGCGGCTCTCCGACGGCTACCGCTACCGCGAGGGCGTCACGGTGCGCACACCGCTGCAGGTGCTGTACGGCACGGACGACGACCTGGCCGCCCCGGCCGACAGCTGGCGCCCCCTGGCCGCCGGGAGGTTCCGGGCCAACGAGCTGCCGGGCGGGCACTTCTACACCCCCGGGGTGTGGGCCCGGCTGCCCGAGTCGGTGGCCGGGCTGGCCCCGTCCCCCGCGCGGTAGCGGCCCGGCCGGTCACCCGCCCCGTTCCGGCGCGGGTCAGTCCGCCGGTCGGAGGGCCCGGCCGCGGATCGCGCGCAGCATCGAGGTCCGGGTCAGTCCGCTCCCGGCGCGGATGGCCAGCCAGTACGGGCGGAAGCGGCGCCGGGTGCGGTCGTCGGTGGCGTACACCCGGGTCTCCGTGCTGAGCACCCCGTCGCGGAAGCGGACGTTCATCACCATCTTCAGCAGCCCCGGGTCCGCGCACTCCCGGACCAGCTCCAACGCGCTGCCCTCGGGCCGCGGCCGGTCCTCCAGCGTGTCCACCCCCACGAACACCACCTCGCCGCCACCGGCGTCCAGCGTCTCCCCCATCCCGCCGAGGAAGTCCCGCACGATCCGCCGGTCCTTGCCCACATCGGCCCGGGTCAGCGCCACCAGCGCCCGGGCGATCGGCGCCTCTCCCCAGGTGGTCTCCCACACCGCCCGCATCACCGCCTCGGGCGGCGCCTCGACACACACCTGGTGGGCCTCCCGGAAATGCCAGTGCGGCAGTATCCGGTGCAATTCGGCCGACTCCTCGTGGCTCCGCGCGCCCATCGGTCATCTCCCTGGCGTAGGGGTACGGATTTTCCGCCAGTCCACCCATGGACGGCTCCAGTTGTCCACGCCATATCGAATTCCGCCAACCGCGCCGCCGCCCGGCCGTGGAGGGGCGCCGGCGGCGGCGTCCGGCCGTGTCCGGCGGCTACTCTGCGCCCATGGGTGGCAAGAGCGGGCGCGGGTTATGGCGGGACGGGCTCAAGGGGGCGTGCCGGGTCGCCGCCGGGGGCGCGGTGCTGGCCGGGCTGGCGGCCGGGCCCCGGGCCGGATGGGCGGCGGCCGCGTCCATGGTGGTGGCCGTCGGGACCACGCTGGTGACGGTCGGCTGGTGGCCGAGGACGCGGCGGCGGCTCAGCGCGGCGGCCGGTGTGGTGGCCGTGGTCTCCGTGCTGGGCACGCTGCTGACCGGGGACGCGGGTGACGAGTCGCCGATCGGCCTGCTGATGCTCGTGGAGTTCGCCGCGGTGATGGCGCTGGTGTTCGTCGTGGCCCGGTTCGCGCCCGCGCCGCAAGGGGCCCCGCTGGTGGTGCTGCTGTCGGTCTCCGGCTCGACGGTGATCCTGCGGGTGGGGACGTACGACACGTTGCTCGAGGCGTGCGGCCAGTGCGCGTTCATGGGGTTCGGGGCCGTCGCCGCGGCCGTGGTCGGGGGGTACCTCCGCGCGCTGGACTTACGGCGGCTGCACTCGGTGCGGGACGCGCGCCGCAGTCAGCGGCTCGAACTGGCCCGGGATCTGCATGACTTCGTGGCCCATGACATCTCGGGCATCGTGGTGCTCGCCCAGGCCGCACAGCTGGTGGCGACCGACCAGCCGGAACGGTTCATGCCACTGCTGCAGCAGATCGAGGCGGCCGGTCAGCAGGCGCTCGGCTCCATGGACCGTACGGTGCGGATGCTGAGCAACAGCGCCGCCGCCGACGGCGATGAGCCGGAGGACCGGCCGCGCGCGTTCGGGCTGGAGGACATCACCCATGTGGTGGAGCGGTTCCGCTCCTCGGGGCGGGCCGATGTGGGGCTCGAACTGGAGCTGACCGCCGAGGCGATCGCCCGCGTCCCGCGCGAAGTGGCCAGCACCGCCCACCGGATGGTGGTGGAGGCGCTCACCAACGTCCGCCGCCACGCCCGTACGGCCGCCACCGTACGCGTCAGGGTGGCGCTGGAGCCGTCCGGCGACCGGGGGGACGGGGCGGGGAGCCCCGCGCTGGCCGTCAGCGTCGTCAACGGCGTGGAGGCGATCAGCTCGGGGTCCGGCGGCCTCCTCGGCGAGGACGGCCGCCGGGGCGGTCAGGGACTGCTGGGCCTGACCGAGCGGATCGAGGCGCTCGGCGGCACGTTCAGCGCGGGTCCGGACGCCCGGGGAGGCTGGCGGACGGCCGCCGTTCTGCCGCTCGGCGACGCCGGTAGTACGCGACGGTGACCACGGCGAGCAGCGGCCCCCAGGCCAGCAGCGGTGCGTAGCAGGCGGTCTGGAGCCAGTAGAACGGGCCGTACGGATCGCTGATCTCGGCCAGGTTCTCCGGGGCGTTCCAGGTGAAGGCGCCGACGATGGTGATGAAGGTGACGGCGAGCGAGCCGAGACCCGCAGGAATCACCGCGCACAGCACCGGAATCCGCTTGCCGCCCAGAAACGGGATCCAGCGCGGCACGACCTCGCCCCAGGGCCGCACCAGGCCGAGCGTGAGCAGCCCCAGCCCCTCGGCGAACAGGCTGAGCGCGATGACGTACACCGTCATCCAGCTCGGGAACTGGCTCTCGTGCAGATCCGAGGTCGTGGCGAAGCCGAGCGGCACGCCGAACCCCATCGCGCATCTCCACAGCCCGGTGGGCAGCAGGGTGAACGGCACGGCGTGCGCCGCCCAGCGGACCAGCCGCGACGGGCGTGGACCCGGCTCGGCCGCGCCGGTGGCGGGCTGCGGGGAAGCCAGGTCCTGGTCGGTGGTCATCGTCATGATGGTCTCCTCCGTCGGTCCGCTCCCAGCGTGACGGAACGGGACGGGCCGGCACATCCACCGAACGGCAGGTCCCCGGGGAGTCCGGTCGGGGCGGAATGTGCCGTTCGGCAGACCACGGCGGCGGTGCGCCGATGACGCCGTCCGGCGGAAATGGGACCCGACCGGAATGGCCCGTCGACGGAAATAGCACGCCCCTCCGCACCCGGCAATTCCAATTCGACGTTATCGATAGCCGGGCCCTTTGACCCACCATTCCACCTACCGTATATCCGGTGGACACGATGATGATCGACGTCTCGCATATTTCGAAGCGATTCGGGTCGATGACCGCGCTGGACGATATCAGCCTCACCGTGCCGCGCGGCTCCGTCCTGGGGCTGCTCGGACATAACGGTGCCGGCAAGACCACCCTGGTCTCCATCCTGAGCACCCTGAGCCGCCCCACCTCGGGACGGGCCAGGGTCGCCGGGCTCGATGTGGTCACCCGGGGCGAGCAGGTGCGCCGGCTCATCGGTCTCACCGGCCAGTACGCGGCGGTGGACGAGACGCTTCCGGGGCGCCACAACCTGATCCTCATCGCCCGGCTGCTGGGGGCCACCCGGGCGGAGGCGGCGGCGCGCGCCGATGAACTGCTCGCGCTGTTCGACCTGACCGACGCCGGGCACCGGAACGCCAAGAACTACTCCGGGGGCATGCGACGCCGCCTGGACCTGGCGGCCAGTCTGGTCGGACGGCCCGAGGTGATCTTCCTGGACGAGCCCACCACCGGGCTGGACCCGGCGGCCAGGCGCCAGCTGTGGGAGATCGTGGAACGCCTGGTGAAGGACGGCACCACGGTCCTGCTGACCACGCAGTACCTGGAGGAGGCCGACTACCTGGCCGACTCGATCACCGTCCTGGCGGCCGGCCGGATCATCGCCTCGGGCACCGCGGCCGAGCTCAAGGAGCGGGTCGGGCGGCGCAGCGTCTCCGTCACCCTGCGCCGGGCCGAGGACCGGGCCCGCACCGTCGAGGCGCTGCGCCGGGCGGCCCTGGCACCGTCCCACGAGGAGGACGGGCTGCTCCTCACCATCCCGGTGGCCGACTCCACGGATGTCGCGGTGGTGGTCCGGGCCGTCGACGAGGCCGGTACCGACATAGCGGGGCTCGCGTTCTCCGAACCGACCCTCGACGACGTCTACATGGCCCTGAACCACCCCACGACCACCGACTCCGAGGCAGGGACGTCCTCATGAGCATCGCCACCGAGCGCCCGAACCCACCGGAAGCCGACCCCGCCGCGGCGGCGGGCCCGCCGCGCGAGCGGCAGCGCTTCAGCGGCTCCGGTCCGCTCCGGCAGATCCAGGTGCTCTCCGGGCGGTCGCTGCGGGCGCTGCGCGAACCGGCCCTGGTGCTGCCGGGCGTCCTGGAACCGATCCTGATGCTGACCGTCTTCAGCCAGGTGTTCCGCAGCGTGTCACAGGCGCAGTCGTTCCCGGCGGGGGTCAGCTACATCGACTATCTGCTGCCCGCCTTCCTCATCACCAGCGCGGTCAGCGCGGGGCTGAAGTCCGGTGTGGCGCTCACCACCGAGCTGAACAACGGGATCATCTCCCGTTTCAAGTCCATGCCGATCCACACCGGCACCATCCTCATCGGCCGGAGCGTCGCCGACACCGTGCTGAACGCGGTGAACATGGTGGTGATGCTGGTCGCGGGCGCCCTGGTCTTCGGGTTCGACCCCGAGGGCGGGATCCTGGGCTCCCTCGGCGCGCTGCTGGTGGCCGTGGTGCTTGGCTGGTCGCTGGGCTGGGTGTTCATGGCGCTCTCTGCGTGGCTGCGCAAGCCGGAGGCGATGCAGCCGGTGGGCGGCATGGTCAACATGGTGCTGCTGTTCGCCTCGAACGCGTTCGTACCGACCGACGGTCTGCCGTCCTGGCTGCGGGCCTTCGCCGAGGTGAACCCGATGTCCCACGCCATCACCGCCGCCCGGAGCCTGGCGCTGGGCGAGCCGCGTCCCGGCACGGTACTGATGACCCTGGGGATCTGTACGGTGATGGTCGCCGTCATCGCCCCGCTGGCCATCCGCAACTTCCGCAAGGCGAGCTGAGCCCGCCCCCTGGGAATCCCCCGCCGCCGGAGCCCTGACGCCGGGCCCCCGCCGCCGGAGCCCCGAGCGCCGCCGCCGTCAGAGCCGGCCGCAGCGCTTGCAGCGGCCCCGGCGGCGCAGGTGGTAGGCGAAGGTGGCGGCGGCCAGCGCGGCCCCCCACAGCGGCCAGAACATCTCCGGGACCGTCGTGCCCCAGTCCTCGCTCTGGTTGTCGAACCTGCCCTGGATCTCCAGCCGGATGTACATCGTCCCGGCGATCGTGATCAGCAGCGCCACCAGCGAGGCCGGGATGATGGCCAACAGCGGCGGTACCCGCTTCCCGCGCAGCCCGAGCATCCAGCGCGGGAAGACCTCGCCCCAGCGCTGGGCCAGTCCGAGGGTGAGCAGGGCGCCGAGGGCGCCGAGCGTGGCGAGGCCCGCGCCCCAGTACCACAGGTGGTCCTCCTTGCCCTCCTCCCAGAGCTTGTCGGAGATGCCCAGCGGAATGCCCAGCGCCCAGGCCCAGCGGGTGCTGGCGTACAGAAACGGAATGATCACGGCGATCCGTACCGCCTTGCGGCCCCATCGGGCCGCCGCGGCCGGGCTGGTCCAGTCCGGACCGCCGTCCGTACGGCCACAGTTGCCGCAGGCGTTCCGCAGCCGGCGCTGGTAGGCGAGGGCGGTGGCGGCCATCAGCCCGGCGCTCATGGCGAGGAAGAACTGGTTGATGACCGTCCAGTTGATGGCGCTGAACTGCAGCATCACCGCGTAGGCGAGGTTTCCCAGCAGCCGGAAGTCGGCGAACGCCGCGAGCGTGACGGCGACGAAGCCCCAGGTGCAGCCCAGCAGCACGTTCCGCGGCACCCGGCGGCGGCCGGGGAGCGCCATCAGCAGCGCGACGGCCGAAGCGGGCAGCAGCAGGGCGGCGAGCACGGGCGCGAGGGTGGTCGCCGAGGTGTTCTCGAACGCCGAGTACTCGGGGTTGGCGTCCTCCGCGCCGAACGGGAAGCCGTCGCCACCGAGGGCCCAGTAGACGTTGGCCAGGCCGTAGAGGAACAGCGCGGTGGCCGCCGCATAGCCGACCCGGTCCGGCCAGCGGGAGCGGAAGCGGGAGCGGGAGCGGAAGCGGAAGCGGGCGGCGCGAGTGGCCCGCGGCCGCTCCCGCTCGCCGTTCGTCACCTGCGTCATGACTCATCCTTTCCACACCCGGACACCCGGCAAGGATCACCTTTCACGGAATCGCCCCACATCTGCCGATCGGGAGATTTCGGGAGCGGAAACGGCGGTGCTCCCGAGCAGGGGCTCGGGAGCACCGGGCGAGATGAGGCCGGTCTCAGCAGGTGACCAGGCCCTCGTAGCGGCTGGCGTAGACGACGCTCGCGCTGTGGCTGGCGGTCCCACCCGGTTCCAGGGTGAAACACGGGCTGAAGTAGTCGCGGTCGTAGTCGACCTTCACCTTCTGCGTGGTCGAGCAGTCGTTGGTGAGGTCGACGAAGATGCTGACCAGGTAGGTGACGTCGGCCTTGACGCAGCTCGGTGCGGCGGCCTCGGCGGCGGCCGGGGCGGCCTGGGCGGCGGCCTGGGTGGCGGCCACGAGGGCGAGCCCGCCCAGGGCGGCACCCGCGGCGGCGGCTAATCTCTTCATTTTTCCTCCGTCAATTACTGGTTGGGTGATCAATCACTGGTCCGGTCATGTCGGTCCAGGGTTTCGCGCACCACCCGGCCGATGTCGGCCAGTGGTACGGGCTGGAGCATCTGCCGGTGCTCGCACGCCACTTCATGGAGGGTCATCCGACCGCCGACGTAGGGCGCGATCCGGTCGGACCAGCTCGCCACCTTGCCCGCGGGGTCGTCCGGGAAGTCCTCGGACTCGGTGGCCACGAACAGCAGCACATCGCCGTCGTAGACCTGGGGCTGATAGCCCAGCGTCAGCTCCCAGTTGTGGTTGTTGACCTGGCCGATCCGGAGGATGTCCCGCTCCTCGAAGGTGGCCAGCGCGCTGCCCTCGGCCCGAAGCACCTCCATCACCTTCGGGTACTCCAGCGGACCGTCCCCGAAGGCGCCCGGATCGTGCCCGACGAAGTCCAGCAGCACCGCCAGCACCTTCTGCTCATCGGCCGCGACGAACCCCTCGCCGAACTCCTCCGCGGACATCGGCGGCTGGTCGAGGTTGGCCAGTACGCCGACCTCCTCGCCCGCCCGGCGCAGCTGGACCGCCATCTCATGCGCGACCAGGGCGCCCATGGACCAGCCCAGCAGGTGGTACGGGCCGTGCGGACGGACCGCGCGGATCTGCTCGACGTAGTCGGCGGCCATCTCGGGGATCGACGCGGGCAGCGCCTCCTCACGGGCGATGCCGCGGGCCTGGACGCCGTAGACGGGCCGGTCGGCGGGGAGGTGGCGGAGCAGCCCCGCGTACATCCAGCTGACGCCGCCGACGGGATGCACACAGAACAGCGGCGGCTTGTCCCCGCCGGTGCGCAGCGGCAGCACCACTTCGAAACCGCCGTCGCCCGCGTCGCCGGCGTCGTCATCGGCGGCCCGCCCCATCAGCTCGATCAGCTCGGCGACGGTGGGCGCCTGGAAGACCGCCCGGTTGGACACCGCCGCGCCGAAGACCGACCGGATCCGGCTGACCAGCTGGATCGAGACGATGCTGTCCCCGCCCAGTTCGAAGAAGTTGTCGTCGATGCCGACCCTCGGCAGCCGCAGCAGCTCGGCGAAGAGCCCGCACAGCAGCTCCTCGCGCGGATTGCGCGGTCCGCGGCCACCCCCGGAGGACGGCCCGAAGTCGGGGGCGGGCAGCGCCTTGCGGTCCACCTTCCCGTTGGGGGTCAGCGGCAGCGCCGCCAGGGGGACGAACGCGGCGGGCACCATGTAGTCCGGCAGCACGGCGGCCACCCGGTCGCGCAGCGCCCCGGTGTCCGGTCCGCCCGCACCGCTCCCGGCCGCCGGAACGACGTACGCCACCAGCTTCTTGCTGCCCGGCCGGTCCTCGTGGACCACCACCGTCACCTGGGCGACCTCTTCGGCGGCGGCCACCGCGGCCTCGATCTCGCCGAGTTCGATCCGCAGGCCGCGGATCTTCACCTGGTGGTCGGCGCGGCCGACGAACTCCACCCGTCCCTCGGCGTCCCACCGCACCAGGTCCCCGGTCCGGTACATCCGCGCCCCGGACGGGCCGTACGGGTCGGCGGTGAACCGCTCCGCCGTGGCTCCCGGCAGGTTCAGATAGCCGCGGGCCACCCCGGCGCCCGCCAGGTACAGCTCGCCGACCACGCCCGGCAGGGACGGCGCCAGCCGCTCGTCCAGGACATAGGCCCGCATCCGGTCCATGGCCCGGCCGATGGGCACGGTCGTCCCCACCTGGTGCGGGGCGCGCATCGGATGGCAGGTGGCGAAGGTGGTGGTCTCGGTGGGCCCGTAGACATGCACCACATCGGTGTCCGGGCAGGCGTCAAGCACCCGCTGGAAGGCGCCCGGGGACACCTGCTCACCGCCGGTCCACACCTGCGCCAGACCGGCGAAGCAGCCCGGGTCCTCCTCGGCCATGAGGTTGAACAGCGCCGTGGTGAGGAAGACCGCGGTCAGCCCGTCGCGTTCGGCGTGCCCGCGCAGCCGGCCCGCGTCCAGCTGACCGGGCGCGGCCAGGACACAGGTGCCGCCGCCGAGCAGCGGTGCCCACATCTCGTACGTCGAGGCGTCGAAGGCGTGCGGGGAGTGCACCAGCACCCGGTCGTGGGCGCCGCCGAGCCAGCTGCCGTCCGCGGCCAGCGCGACCACGTCCTCGTGGGTGATGGCGATGCCCTTGGGCTTACCGGTCGAGCCGGAGGTGTACATGATGTACGCCAGCTGGCCGGCCGACAGCGGTACCGCGGGGTTGTGCGCCTCCCCTTCCGGCCGCTCCTCGTCGACCACCAGCACATCCGCCGTGTGCGAGAACTCCACCTCGGCCATGGCCCGGTCGGTGAGCAGCGTGCCCGCCCCCGTCTCGAGGACGATCGCCTCCAGGCGGGCGACCGGCGCCCGGGAATCCAGCGGCACATACGCCGCCCCGGCCTTGAGCACCGCCAGCGTCGAGACCACCAGCTCCACCGAGCGCTCCTGGAGGATCGCCACCCGGTCGTCGGGGCGGACACCCAGCCCGATGAGGCGGTGCGCCAGGCGGTTGGCGCGGGCGTTGAGCTCGGCGTAGGTCAGGGTGACGCCGTCCGCGGCCACGGCCGTGGCCGCGGGGGCGGCCTCCGCCCGCGTTTCGAACCGCGAGACCACCGTGCCCGCGGGCACCTCCTCCGCCGTCTCGCCCGCGCCCGGCAGCAGTCGCGCCCGCTCGTCCGGGGCCATCAGCTCCAGCCGCCCCAGCGGCAGTTCGGGGTCGGCGACCGCGGCGGCCAGCAGCCGCACCAGCCGCCCGGACAGGGTCTCCACCGTCGAGCGGTCGAACAGCGCGCTGTTGAACTCGATGCCCGCGCCGAGCACCGGCCCCGACCCGTCCTCGGCGGGCTCCTCGGCGAAGGCGAAGGTCAGGTCGAACTTCGCGAGGTCGGCGCCCACCGGCTGCGGCTCCAGGGTGAGTCCGGGCAGCTCCAGTTCGGCAGGTTCGTTGTTCTGGTAGCTGATCGCGACCTGGAACAGCGGGTTACGGGCCAGGGACCTGACCGGGCTCAGCTCCTCGACCAGTCGTTCGAAGGGCGCGTCCTGGTGGGCGTAGGCCGCAAGGTCCGCGGCCCGCACCCGTTCCACCAGCGCCCGGAAGGCCGGGTCGCCGGAGGTGTCGGTGCGCAGCACCAGGGTGTTGACGAAGAAGCCGACCAGCTCCTCCAGCGCCTGGTCGGTGCGGCCCGCGACGACCGTGCCCAGCGGGATGTCCGTACCGGCGCCGAGCCGGGTGAGCAGCGCGGCGACGGCGGCCTGCAGCACCATGAAGGGGCTGGCCCCGGTGGTGCGGGCGAGCTCGAACACCCCCCGCACCAGGTCGGCGCCGATCGGCACCTGCACCGTCTGCCCGGCGTGTCCGGCCTCGGCCGGCCGGGGGCGGTCGGTGGGCAGGCTCAGCTCCTCAGGAAGCCCGGCGAGCGCACCGCGCCAGTGGTCCAGCTGCCGGGATATGGCGCTGCCCGGGTCGTCCTCGGCGCCCAGCGTCCGCCGCTGCCAGAGGGCGTAGTCGGCGTACTGCACGGGCAGCGGGGCGTAACCGGGCGACCGCCCCTCGATCCGGGCGCGGTACGCGGTGCCCAGATCGCGGGCGAACGGGGCCAGCGAGGCGCCGTCGCCCGCGATGTGGTGCACCACCACGAGCAGCACATGCTCCCGCGGAGCGAGCCGCAGCAGCCGGGCGCGCAGCGGGATGTCGACCGTGAGGTCGAAGTCCTCGGCGCCCGCCGCCGCCAGGGCCGGCTCCAGCTCCTGGGGGGTGACCTCGGCGATCTCCAGTGCCACGGGGGCGTCCCCGGGCGGCAGCACGCGCTGGGAGGGCACCCCGTCCCGCACCGGGAAGACCGTCCGCAGGCTCTCGTGCCTGGCCACCACATCGGACAGCGCGGCGCCCAGCGCACCGGTGTCCAGCTCGCCCCGCAACCGCACGGCCAGCGGGATGTTGTACGTGCCGGTGCCGCCCTCGACCTGGTTGATGAACCACAGCCGACGCTGGGCGTACGACAGCGGGACCGCCTCCGGCCGCTCGACCGGGCGCAGCTCCTCCCGCGCCCCGGCCGCCCCGGCCAGCCGGGCGGCCAGCGCGGCGACCGTCGGCGCCTCGAAGACGGCCCGCACCGGGAGTTCGGCCCCCAGCGCGGTGCGGATGCGGTTGACCAGTCGGGTCGCCAGCAGGGAGTGGCCGCCCAGGTCGAAGAAGCCGTCGTCGATGCCGACGTCCTCGACCCCCAGCACCTCGGCGAACAGCCCGCACAGGGCCTCCTCGCGCGGGTCGCGGGGGGCGCGCCGCTCACCTGCGGACCCGTACTCCGGCACCGGCAGCGCCTTGCGGTCCACCTTGCCGTTCGGGGTCAGCGGCAGCGCGTCCAGCGTCATGACGGCCGCGGGCACCATGTAGTCGGGCAGCTCGGCGGCGAGGAAGTCGCGCAGCGCACCCGCCTCCACGGGCTCCTCGACGACGGCGTAACCGGCCAGCCGGCGGTCACCGGGGCGGTCCTCCCGCACCACGACGGTGGCCTGGGCGACCGCGGGGTGACGGGAGAGCCGGTCCTCGATCTCGCCGAGTTCGATCCGGAAACCGCGCAGTTTGACCTGGTCGTCGGCGCGTCCCACGAACTCCACCAGCCCGCCGGCGGTCCACCGCACCAGGTCCCCCGTGCGGTACATCCGGCTCCCGGCGGGGCCGAACGGATCGGCGGTGAACCGCTGCGCCGTCAGCCCCGGCCGGTTCAGATAGCCGCGGGCCAGGCCCGCGCCCGCGACGTACAGCTCACCGGCCACCCCGACGGGCACCGGACGCAGGGAGCCGTCCAGGACGTAGACCCGCATGTTGTCCAGCGGGCGGCCGATCGGCACGGACGCGGGCACCGGCTCGCCGGCGGAGAGCAGATGGCTGAGCGCGAACGTGGTCGTCTCGGTCGGGCCGTAGCCGTTGGCCACCGCCGTGTCCGGACAGACCTCGCGCACCCGCCGCACCGCCGCCGGGGGCACCACATCGCCGCCGGTCCACACCTCGCGCACCCCCGCCAGAGCGCCCGGGGACTCCTCGGCGACCAGCCGGAAGAGCCCGGCCGTCAGCCATACGGCGGTGACCCCGTGCCTGGTCAGCATCCGCTCCAGGCTCGCCACGTCCAGCTCCTGCGGGGGCGCGACCACCACCCGGCCCCCGGACAGCAGCGGCACCCACAGCTCGTAGGTGGAGGCGTCGAACGCCTGCGGTGAGTGCAACAGCACCCGCTCGTGCGCACCGCCGCGCCACCGCCGGTCGAACGCCAGCGCCACCACGTCCCCGTGGGTGGCCGCCACGCCCTTGGGGACCCCGGTGGAGCCGGAGGTGTACATCACATACGCCAGTCGGCCGGGCAGTCCCCCGGGCCCGCGCTCCGGCACGGAACCGGCCGCCTCCTCCTCCGGCACCCCGTCCGTCACCCGCACCACCTCGACGCCCAGCTCCGCCGCGCGGTCGGCCAGCGCCGCGTCGGTCAGGACCAGCGGCGCGCCGGTGTCCTCGACCGCCAGCCGCAGCCGGGGCGCGGGGTCGGTGTCGCGCAGCGGTACGTACGCCCCGCCCGCCTTGACCACCGCGAGGAGGGCCACCGGCAGTTCGGCGGAGCGCTTCAGCAGCACGCCCACCGGGGTCTCCATGCCCACCCCGGCCGCCGTCAGCCGGCGGGCCAGCCGGTCCGAGGCCTCGTCGAGTTCGGCGTAGGTCAGGGTCCGCTCGCCGAAGACCACGGCGGTACGCCCCGGAGTGCGCCGGGCCTGGGCCCGGAACAGCTCGGCGAGGTCGGCGTGCGGCACCTCGTGCGCGGTGTCGTTCCACTCCGTCAGCAGCCGCCGCCGCTCCTCGGCCGACAACAGGTCCACCTCCGTCACCGGCCGCGCCGGATCGTCGGCGAACGCCTCCAGCAGCCGCACCAGCCGCTCCCCGAGCGCGCGGGCGGCGGCCTCCTCGAAGAGGTCGGGGCGGTAGTCCAGCCGGAGGCTGAAGGAGCGGGCGTTGTCGGTGACGGCGAGCTGCAGCGGATAGTGGGTGCCGTCCCTCATCTCGGCGTCCACGACGCCGAGCCCCTGGGCCGCCTCCTCGAGACCGCCGGAGTCCACCGGGAAGTTCTCGAAGACGGTGGAGGTGTCGAACAGCGCACCGCCCGCGCCGGCGAGCCGCTGGATGTCGGTGAGCCCCAGGTACTTGTGCGACAGCAGGTCCAGCTGCCGCTCCTGGAGCCGGGCCGCCACGTCCAGCAGGGTGTCCCCGCGCTCGACGGTCACCCGCACCGGAAGGGTGTTGATGAACAGGCCCACCATCGTCTCGACGCCCGGGAGTTCGGCCGGGCGCCCGTTCACGGTCTCGCCGAACAGCACGTCGTCGCGTCCGGTGACGGCACCGAGCAGCAGCCCCCACGCGGTCTGCACCACGGTGTTCTTGGTCAGCCCGTACCGGCGGGCCCGCGCGGTGAGCGCCGACGCGGCCTCCGGCGACAGCTCGGCCTCCCAGACGTCCGGCCGCACCGGCCGGCGGGCCGGATCGGCCGGGGCGACCAGTGTCGGCTCGTCCACCCCGGCCAGCGCGGTGCGCCAGGCGTCCTCGGCCGCCGGCCGGTCCTGCTCCGCCAGCCAGGCCAGGTAGTCGCGGTACGGGGTCACCGCGGGCAGCCCCGAGGCGTCCCCGCGCCGCCCGTACAGCTCGAAGAGCTCGGCCATGACCAGCGGCCCCGACCAGCCGTCGAGCAGGATGTGGTGGTTGGTGAAGAGCAGCCGGTGCTCGTCCTCGCCGAGCCGGATCAGGGTGAACCGGAGCAGCGGCGGCCGGCGCAGGTCGAAGCGCCGGGCGAGGTCATCGGCCAGCAGCCGCTCCAGAGCGGCCGTGCGGCCCGCCCCGTCGAGCCCGCTCAGGTCCTCCTCGGACCACGGCACCTCCGCGTCGGAGGGGATGACCTGGAGGGACTGGCCCCGCCCGCCCGGCTGGAAGGCGGCGCGCAGGTTCTCATGGCGCGCGAGCACCGTACGGGCCGCGTCGCGCAGCGCCGCCGCGTCCAGCTCGCCCCGCAGGTCGAGCGCCATCTGGACGTTGTAGACGTCCGAGCCGCGCTCGTCGTACAGGGCGTGGAAGAGCAGCCCCTCCTGGAGCGGGGAGAGCGGGAGGACGCCGGCCAGCCCCTGGTACGCGGCCGCCAGCCGGTCGATCTCCCGCTGGTCGAGGTCCACCAGCGGCAGATCGGACGGGCTGAGCCCGCCGGCCTCGGGGCGTTCGGCGTACCCGACCAGGGCGCGCAGCGCCCGGAACCAGGCGCGGCCCAGCTCCCGCACGTCCGCCTCGTCCAGCAGCCGGGTCGGAAAGATCCAGTTGGCCACCAGACGCGGACCGTCGGGGTGGGTGACGGCACTGGCCGTGAGGTCGACGGTGTGGGGCAGCGGCATGGCGGCGTCGGCGACCGACGACAGATCACCGGTCGCGGTCGGCTCCTCGGGGACGTCGTGGTGCGGTGACTCGCCCAGCCGGCCCAGGTAGTTGAAGCCGATCTGCGGTTCGGGGAAGCGGCCGAGCACCCGGGCGGTCTGTGGGTTGAGGTGGCGCAGCAGGCCGTAGCCGACGCCGTTGTCGGGGATGGTCCGCAGCCGCTCCTTGACCTGCTTGAGCGCCGTGCCGACGGCCGGGCCGACGGCCGCGACGTCCTCGGGGCCGAGCTCGCCCGCGTCCAGCCGTACCGGGTACAGGCTGGTGAACCAGCCCACCGTCCGGGACAGATCGGCACCGGGCACGATCTCCTCCCGGCCGTGGCCCTCGAGGTCGATCAGGACCTCGGAGCCCTCGCCCCGGCCGGTGGCGCGGCGCCACTCGGCCACGGCGATGGCGAGCGCGGTCAGCAGGACGTCGTTGACCCCGGCGCGGAACGCGGCGGGCACCCGGCCCAGCAGCGGTCCGGTCACCTCGGCCGGCAGGATGAAGCTCAGCTGGGCGGCGGTGCCCATGGTGTCCTGGGCCGGGTCAAGCGGCTCCTCGGTCAGCAGCGGATCGGAGCCCATCTGCATGGCGCGCCACAGCGACAGCTCCCGCATCCGCTCCGGCTCCCCGGCCACCTCGGTGAGCGCTTGCGCCCAGCGGCGGAACGAGGTACCGACGGGTTCGAGCACCGCCGGGCGGCCCGCGCCCAGCGCGTCGATCGCCGCCTGGAGGTCGGGCAGCAGAATCCGCCAGGACACCCCGTCGACCACCAGGTGGTGGGCGATCAGGGCCAGCTGGCCGGGGGTGTCGGGGCCGGCGTCGAACCATACGGCCCGCACCATCCGGCCCTCGTCGGGGGCGAGTTCGGACTGGGCGGCGGCGATCTCCTCGGCGGCCCGCCGGTCCAGCCGCTCCTCGTCGTATCCGGCGCGCACCAGCTCGGCGACGTCGACCCGGCGCAGCACCTCCTCGGCACGCACGGCGCCGGGCGCGGCGATCTCCAACGACCAGCCGACGTCCTCGGCGATCCGGGTCAGGGTCATCCGCAGCGCGTCGTGGTGGTCCAGGACCGCCCGCAGCGCGCCGTGCAGCGTCTCCGGGCCGACACCGGGCGGGACGGGCATCGACATGGTCTGGTTGAACTGGTCGATGGTGCCGCCGCGTTCGCGCAGCCAGTGGATGATCGGGGTCAGGGGCACGTCCCCGGCGCCGTCCGCGACGGCCGGTTCGGGTGCGGTCTCCGCGGGCTCCCCGGACGTGCCGGTGGCCGCGGCCAGGGCGGCGACGGTCTTGTGCGCGAAGACGTCGCGCGGGGTGAACCGCAGCCCCTCCTTACGGGCGCGGCCGACCAGCTGGATGGAGATGATGCTGTCGCCACCCAGTTCGAAGAAGCTGTCGTCCACGCCGACCCGCTCGACCCCGAGCACCTCCGCGAAGAGGGCGCACAGCGTCTCCTCGGCGGCCGTGCGCGGCGCCCGGGCGTCCTGCCCGCCGCCGAACGACGGGGCGGGCAGCGCCCGGTGGTCGAGCTTGCCGTTGACGGTGAGCGGCAGGGCGTCGAGCGTGACGAAGGCGGCCGGGACCATATGGTCCGGCAGCGCGGCGGCGGCGTACTCGCGCAGCTCCCGGCCGTCGGCCTCCCGTCCCGCGGGCACCACATAGGCGGCCAGCAGCTTGCGGCCCGGCTGGTCCTCACGGACCCGCACCGCCACCTGGCCGACCGCAGGGTGCCCGGCGAGCACGGCCTCGATCTCGCCGAGTTCGATCCGGAAGCCGCGGATCTTCACCTGGTCGTCGGCGCGCCCCAGGTACTCCAGCCGCCCGTCCGCGTTCCGGCGGGCGAGGTCGCCCGAGCGGTACATCCGGCTGCCCGGGGTGCCGAACGGGTCCGCGACGAACCGCTCGGAGGTGAGCCCGGGGCGGCCCAGATAGCCGCGGGCCAGGCCCGCGCCACTGATGTACATCTCACCGGGCGCGCCCGGCAGGACCGGCCGCAGCGCGGAGTCCAGCACCCGCACCCGCAGGTCGGGGATGGCCTCGCCGATCACGCTGCCGGACGCCGCGGCGGCACCCGCCCGGTCCAGTGCCACATGGCTGACGTGCACGGTGGTCTCGGTGATCCCGTACATGTTGACCAGCACCGGCGCCCGGTCGTCATGCCGCTCGTACCACTCCTCGAGACGCCACAGGTCCAGGGCCTCACCGCCGAAGACCACGGTGCGCAGGGCGAGCTTCCGGCCGAGCGCGGGGTTGTCCCGGTCGGCGCCCATGAGCTGGTAGAAGGCGGAGGGGGTCTGGTTCAGCACGGTGACCCGCTCGCGCACCAGCAGCTCAAGGAACCGCTCCGGGGAGCGGCTGACGGCGTGGTCCACCACCACGAGCCGGCCGCCGTGCAGCAGCGGGCCCCAGATCTCCCACACCGAGAAGTCGAAGGCGTAGGAGTGGAACATCGTCCACACGTCGTCGGGTCCGAAGCCGAACCAGTGGTCGGTGGCGGTGAACAGCCGCACCACGTTGCGGTGCGGGATCTGCACGCCCTTGGGGCGTCCGGTCGAGCCCGAGGTGTAGATGACGTACGCCGGGGAGTCCGGGGTGAGGGGGGCGGCCCGGTCGGCGTCGGTGGGGTGGGTGTCCGGGCGCGCGGCGAGCGCGGCCCGCACCGCCGGGTCGTCCAGTGCCACCACGGGCAGCCCGTCCGGGAGCGCCCCGGCAACGGCGGGGCCGGCTCCGGCGCCGGTCAGCACCAGCGCGGGCGCCGCGTCACCGGCCATATAGGCGATCCGCTCGGCCGGGTGGTCCGGGTCCAGCGGCACATACGCGGCTCCCGCCTTGACCACGGCCAGCAGCGCCACGACCGTCTCGGCCGAGCGCGGCAGGGCCAGCGCGACCCGCCGCTCGGGACCGGCTCCCCGGGCGATCAGCTCATGGGCCAGCCGGTTGGCGCGCGCGTTCAGCTCGCGGTAGGTCAGCGCGGTGTCGCCGAAGACGACGGCGGTGGCGTCCGGGTGGGCGGCCGCCGTCGCCTCGAAGACCTCGGTGAGGGTGCGGGGCGCGCTCCCGGGCAGGCTCTGTGCGGCCTCCGCGGAGAGCTCACCGCGTTCGGTACCGGTCCGCAGATCCACCCGGCCCACCGGGAGCGAGGGATCGGCGACGAACGCCTCCAGCAGCCCCACATAGCGCTCCGCCAGCGTCCGCACGGCGTCGGGGCCGAGCAGATCCGGGCGGTAGGACCAGGTCAGCGACAGCTCGTCACCGCGCTGCCCGGCCAGCAGGCCGAGCGGGTAGTGCACCGCGTCCTTGACGTCGGCGTCGACCACGCCGAGGTCGCGGGCGGTGGACTCCAGGGTCTCCGCGTCGACCGGGTAGTTCTCGAACACCACCAGGGTGTCGAACAGCTCTCCGGTCCCGGTGATCCGCTGGATGTCGGCCAGCCCCAGGTACTGGTGGGCCATCAGCCCCGACTGCCGGTTCTGCAGCCGGTGCGCCAGCTCCAGCAGGGTCTCCCCCGGTCGGGCGTCCACCCGCACCGGCAGGGTGTTGATGAACAGCCCGACCATGGACTCCACACCGGGCAGCTCCGGAGGGCGCCCGGAGACGGTGGTGCCGAAGGTGACGTCGTCCCGCCCGGTCAGCTGTCCGAGCACCACGCCCCAGGCGCCCTGCACCAGGGTGTTGACCGTCAGCCCGTGCTCGCGGGCGGCGGCCACCAGCCCGGCGCTCAGGCTTCCGGGCAGCTCCTGCGTCCACCGCTCGGGGGTGACGGGGGCCCGCTCGGCGGCGGGGCCGCCGAACAGCAGGGTCGGCTCGGTGACCGTGTCGAGGGCGGCCCGCCAGGCGTCCTCGGACGCCTGGCGGTCCTGCTGGGAGAGCCAGGCCAGATAGTCACGGTACGGGGCCACCGGGGGCAGACCGGTGTCATCGCCGCCCCGCCCGTACAGCTCGAACAGCTCCCCGATCAGCAGCGGCATCGACCAGCCGTCCACCGCGATGTGGTGCACGGTCACCACGAAGCGGTGCCGGTCCTCCGCCAGCCGGACCAGGGTGCACCGCAGCAGCGGCGGGATGGCCAGGTCGAACCGCGCGGCACGGTCCGCGGCCAGCAGCCGCGCCAGCTCCGCCTCCCGCTCGGCCTCGGGACGCCCGCTCAGATCCGCCTCGGCCCAGGGGAGTTCCGCCTCGCGCGGGACGACCTGCAGGGAGCGGCCGGCGGCTGAGGTGAGGAACGAGGCGCGCAGATTGTCGTGGCGGCGCAGCAGGACACCGGCCGCCCGGCGCAGGGCCACCGGGTCCAGCGGGCCGTGGAGCTCCAGGGCCGACTGGATCGTGTACACGTCCGGCGCCGACTCGTCGTACACCGAGTGGAACAGCAGGCCCTGCTGGAGCGGCGAGAGCGGCAGGACGTCCGCCAGCCCACCGCGGGCGGCCTCCAGGCGGTCGATCTCGTCCTGGCCGATCTCCACCAACGGCAGGTCGGACGGGGTGAGCCCGCCCGCGCCCGGCGTCGTGACGTGCGCCGCGAGGGCGCGCAGCGCCTCGAACCACAGCCGGGCCGCCCCGGTGACCTCCTCGTCGGTGAGCATGTCACCGGAGTAGGTCCAGGAGGCCACCAGCCGCTGCCCGTCGGGATAGGCGAGGGTCGCGGCGTTGACCTCGAGGGTGTACGCCAGTGGCATGGCGGCGTCGCCCGCGCCGGTGAGGTCGCGGACCCGCACGGTGTCGGCGGCCTCGGCGTCGGCGGCGTCCGCCTCGCCCATCCGCCCCAGGTAGTTGAAGCCGACCTGCGGTTCGGTGAAACCGGCCAGCTCGGGGCCGGTCTCGGGGTTGAGGTGGCGCAGCAGGCCGTAGCCGATGCCCTTGTCCGGGATGGCCCGCAGCTGCTCCTTGACCGCCTTCAGCGCGCCGCCCAGCGCCTCGCCGCCGCGCCACAGCTCCTCGGCGGGCTGCGCGCCCGGGTCCAACGCCACGGGGAAGAGGCTGGTGAACCAGCCGACCGTACGGGAGAGGTCGATCCCCTCGGCGATCTCCTCCCGGCCGTGGCCCTCGAGCCCGACCAGCAGCGCCCCGCCCTCGCCCCGGCCGCGCTCCCGGCGCCACCGGGCCACTGCCAGGGCGAGCCCGGTCAGCAGCACGTCGTTGATCTGGGCGTGGTAGGCGGCGGGGACCTGGTTCAGCAGTGGTTCGGTCACCTCGGCGGGCAGGGTCAGCGTCACCTGGCGGGCGACGCCCACCACGTCCCGCGCCGGGTCGGTCCGCCGCCCGGCGAGCAGCGGGTCCTCGGTGGCGGCGATGGTGCGCCACAGGTCCAGCTCGGCCACGCGCTCGGGGGCGGTGGCGTTCTCCGCGAGCAGCTGGGTCCAGCGGCGGAACGAGGTGCCCACGGACTCCAGTTCGGGGGTCTTGCCGTTGCCCAGCGCCTCCAGCGCCGCCTGGAGGTCGGGCAGCAGCACCCGCCACGACACCCCGTCGACCACCAGGTGGTGCGCGACGACGGTGAGCCGCCCCGGGGCGGTGGGGCCGGCGTCCACCCACACGGCCTGGAGCATCCGGCCGTCCTCGGGCGCCAGCCGCCCCATCGCGGCCCGCACCTCGGCCTCGTCGCCCGGCGCCGGGACGCGTCGTACGCAGTCCTCGGCCCGCACGGCGCCCACCGGGGCCACCGCGAGCGCCCAGTCGGCGCCGGGCTCGCGGGTCAGCCGGAGCCGCAGCGCGTCGTGCCGGTCCAGCAGCGCCTGGACGGCGGCGTGCAGCCGGGCGAGGTCGAGTCCGGCCGGGACCGGCATGGTCATGGTCTGGTTGAACGCGTCGACGGGGCCGCCCTGCGCCTGCTGCCAGCGCATGATCGGCGTCGGCACGATCGGGCCGACCCCGTCCTCCTCGGCCACGGCCGGCCGCCGCTGGCCGTGGCCGAGCGCGGCGAGCCGGGCCACCGTGCGGTGCTCGAAGACCTGCCGCAGGGTCAGGTCCACGCCCTCCTTACGGGCCCGGTGGGCGAGCTGGATGGAGGAGATGCTGTCCCCGCCCAGCTCGAAGAAGCTGTCGTGGACGCCGACCGTCTGCACGCCCAGCACCTCGGCGAACAGCGCGCACAGCGCCGCCTCGCGCTCGGTGCGCGGCTCCCCGTCCGACGCCTCCGGCGCGGCCGGGACCCCGGGCGGCGCCGCCTCCGCGGCGGCGGCCTCGGCGGTCACCAGCCGGGCACGGTCCTCGGGCGTGAAGGCGGGCACCGAGCCCGCGGGCCGCTGCGGGTCGGCGGCGAACGCGGCCAGGACGGCGAGGAACCGGTCCAGGATCTCCCGTCCGGCCCCCGCCACGAAGAGGTCGGGGCGGTAGTCAAGACGCACCGTCATCCGCTCACCGCGGACCGTGCCCTCCAGGTTGAGGGTGTAGTGGGTGGCGTCCACGGTGGTGGCCGCCACCGCGCCGATGCCCTCGGCGGCATCCTTCAGGGTGTCGGTGTCGATCGGGTAGTTGGCGAAGATGGTGATCGCGTCGAACAGCTTCTCCACGCCCGCGAGCTGCTGGATCTCGGCGAGCCCCAGATGCTTGTGGGCGAGCAGTTCGCTCTGCTGGTCCTGCAGCCCGCGCACCAGCTCCGCCAGCGGACGCTCCGGGTCGATGCGCAGCCGCACCGGCAGGGTGTTGATGAACAGCCCGACCATCGACTCCACACCGGGCAGCTCCGGCGGACGCCCGGAGACGGTCTCGCCGAACACCACGTCATCCCGCCCGGTCAGCCCGCCGAGCACCAGCCCCCACACGGTCTGCACCACGCTGTTGAGGGTCAGGCCCAGGGAGCGGGCCCGGGCGCCGAGCGCGGCCGCCAGCTCGGTGTCCACCTGCTCGATCAGCGTCTCGGGCAGGGCGGGGCCGCGCCGCGGGTCGGGCGGGGCCACCAGCGTCGGGCCGTCCACCCCGGCCAGCGCCCGTCGCCACGCCTCCTCCGCCTCGGCCTGGTCCTGGCCCGCAAGCCAGGCCAGGTATTCGCGGTACGAGACGACGGGCGGCAGCTGCGAGGCGTCCCCACCGGCCGCGTACAGGGCCATCAGCTCGCCCAGCACCAGCGGCATGGACCAGCCGTCCAGCAGGATGTGGTGGGCGGTGAACACGAAGCGGTACTCCCGGTCGGCGAGCCGCACCAGCGAGAACCGCAGCGGCGGCCGCGCCAGGTCGAACCGCCGGTTCCGGTCCGCCTCGAGCAACCGCGCCAGCTCCGCCTCCCGGTCCCCCTCGGCGACCTGGCGCAGATCGTGCTCCGCCCAGTCCGGTTCGGCCTCGCGCAGGATGACCTGCACCGGCTCCCCGGACTTCCGGTTGCGGAAGGAGGCCCGCAGGTTGTCATGGCGGCTCAGCACCGTCCCCACCGCGCCGCGCAACCGCGCGGCGTCGATGTCCCGGCGCAGGTCCAGGGCCATCTGGATGACGTAGACATCCGCGCTGCCCTCCTCGTACAGGGCGTGGAAGAGCATGCCCTTCTGCAGCGGCGACAGCGGCCACACGTCCACGAAGCCCGGCTTCGTCACTTCGCTGGGTCCTTTCATCAGAGGCCACTCTCGAATTCGTCGATCTCGTCCTGCGACAGCGACAGCAGGGAGATGTCGGACGGGGTGAAGCCGCCCGCCTCGGGGCGTTCGGCATGGGTGACCAGCGCGGTCAGCGCCTCGAACCAGTAGTCGGCCAGCCGGCGTACCTCGCCCTCGTCCAGCAGCGCGCCCGGCCAGGACCAGATCGCCACCAGGGACACCCCGTCGGGGCGGTCCTGGGCGACGGCGCTGACACCGAGGGCGTGGGCGAGCGGCCGGGCGGGGTCGCCGCCGCTGCCGAGCGTCTCGGTCGCCTCCGGCGGGGCCGCCCAGTCCTCGGCGCGGACCGCGTCGGGGTCCACGGCGGCGAACCGGCCCAGGTAGTTGAAGCCGATCTGCGGTTCGGCGAAGCCCGCGAGCTCCGGCCCGGCCTCCGGATTCAGATGGCGCAGCAGGCCGTAGCCGATGCCCTTGTCCGGGATGGCCCGCAGCTGCTCCTTGACCGCCTTCAACGCGGTGCCCAGCGCCGGGCCACTGGTGCGCAGCTCCTCTTCCGGCAGCTCTCCGGGGTCCACGGCCACCGGGTAGACGGTGGTGAACCAGCCGGCCGTACGGGACAGATCGACACCCTCGGCGATCTCCTCCCGGCCGTGTCCCTCGAGGCCGAACAGCACCGCCGACCCCTCGCCCCGGCCGCGCTCCCGCCGCCAGCGGGCCACCGCCAGGGCGAGCCCGGTCAGCAGGGCGTCGTCGACCCCGGCGTTGAACACGGCGGGCACCCGGCCCAGCAGCGGCTGGGCCACCTCGGGCGGCAGCGTCACGGTCAGCTGGCGGGCGGTGCCCACCACATCGCGCGCCGGGTCAAGGCCGCGGTCCGCCAGCAGCGGATCGGGGGTGGCCAGCACCGACCGCCACAGCGGGAGTTCACCGGTCCGCCCGGCGGCCACGGCCTCCTGGGCCAGCAGCCGCGCCCAGCGGCGGAAGGAGGTGCCCACGGGCGCGAGCCGCGCGTCCTCCCCCGCCGTCACCGCCTGCCAGGCGGCCTTCAGGTCCTCCTGGAGTACCCGCCAGGACACCCCGTCCACGGCGAGGTGGTGGACGACCAGCATCAGCCGGCCGGGACGGTCGCGTCCGGCGTCGAACCACACGGCCCGCACCATCTCCCCCGCCCCGGGCGACAGTTCGCCCTGGACCCGGGTCTGTGCCGCGCCGACCTCGTGGATCAGCCGGTCCCGCGGCACGGAGGAGATGTCCACCCGGCGGATCAGGCGGGCGGCCTCCACCGCGCCCTTGGGCGCGACCTCCAGCCGCGCCCCGGACTCGCCGGTGGCGGGCAGCAGCCTGGTGCGCAGCATGTCGTGGTGGTCGAGCAGCACCTGGAGCGCGGCGGCGAGCAGGCTCTCCGTGCAGTCCGCGGGCACCTGTACCAGGTTGGCCAGGTGCACGCTGTCCGTGGGGCCGCCGCGCCCGTACAGGTCGAGCATGACCGGTGTGAGCGGCAGTTCGCCGATCGCGTCCTCGGGTGACTCACCGACGGCCGCGGCCTCCTCCACGCGGGCGACCCGGGCGAGCGCCCGCACCGTCTTGTGCTTGAAGATCTCCCGCAGGCTGATCGCCAGCCCGGCCTTGCGGGCCCGGCTGGCGAGCTGGATGGAGACGATGCTGTCGCCGCCCAGTTCGAAGAAGTCGTCGTCCAGACCGACCTCGGGGATGCCCAGCGCCTCCCGGAAGATCCCGGCCAGCAGTTCCTCGCGCGCCCCGCCCTCGCTCCGCTCCGCCGCCACGGGTGCGGTGCGGGTGGTACGGGCCTCGAAGGCCGGCCGCACCGAGGCCCACCAGCGGGCCGGGGCGTCGTCGCCGAGCCGCCCCACGGGGGTGCCGGGTCCTTCCGCCATGGCGCGCAGCACCCCGTGCAGCGCGGCCATCAGCTCGGCGATCTCGGTGGCGGTGAACAGGTCGGGGCGGTAGCCGAGGCGGCAGTGCAGCGCGGTGCCGTCCATACCGGCGTCCAGGGTCAGCGGGTAGTGCGTGGCGTCGTTCATCTCCACGTCCACCGCGCGGACCCGGCCGTCGTCCTCACCGCCGAACCCGGCCCCGTCGGTGGGCACGTTCTGGAACACCAGCAGGGTGTCGAACAGCTCCCCGTGGCCGGTCAGCGGCCGCAGGTCCACCAGCCGGACGTCCTGGTGGTCCAGCAGCTCGGTCTGGTTTCGCCACAGCCGGCGCAGCAGTTCCTCCAGCGGTTCGTCCGGGTCGATGGTGACCCGCACCGGCACGGTGTTGATGAACAGGCCCACCATCCGCTCGATGCCCGGCACCTGCGGCGGCCGCCCGGCCACGGTGGTGCCGAAGACCACGTCGTGGCGTCCGGTGATCCGGCTGAGCAGCAGCCCCCAGGCGGCCTGTACGACGGTGTTCATCGTCAGTCCGTGGCGGTGGGCGGTCGCGGTGAGCGCCGCGGCCAGGTCGCGGTCCAGGTGCGCGGAGACCTTCTCCGTCATCACCGGCAGCCGGTCCGGGTCGGCCGGCGCCAGCAGCGTCGGCCCGGCAAGCCCCTCGAGCTCCCGCCGCCAGGCCGCCAGCGAGACCTCGGGATCCCGGTCGGCGAGCCAGCGCAGGTAGTTCCGGTACGGGAGGGCCGGGGGGAGCGCGGACTCGTCGCCCGCGGCCCCGTACAGCCGCATCAGCTCGTCCAGCAGGATCGGCGTGGACCAGCCGTCCAGCAGCAGATGGTGCCAGGTGAGCACCAGCCGGTGGCGTCCCGGGCCGAGCCGCACCAGGGTGCAGCGCAGCAGCGGCGGCCGGGCCGGGTCGAACCGGTGGGCGCGGTCCTCGGCCATCACACGGGCCAGTTCGGCGCCGGCCTCCGCCTCGTCGTGGCCGCTCAGGTCGATCTCCGCCCAGGGCAGTTCCTCCTCGGCGAGGATGATCTGCACCGGCCGGCTGAGACCGTCGTGGGCGAAACCGGCCCGGAGGTTCTCATGGCGGCGCAGCAGCGCCGCCACGGCGGCGCGCAGCTCCGCGGAGTGCGGCTCGCCCTCCAGATGGAGGCCGAACTGCACGGTGTAGACGTCGAGTTCGCTCTCGCTGTAGAGCGAGTGGAAGAGCAGGCCCTCCTGGAGCGGCGCCAGCGGCAGCACGTCCAGCAGGCCGGGGTGGCGCTCCTCCAGCAGCTCGACCTCGCGCTGGTCCAGGGAGACCAGCGGGAAGTCCGACGGTGAGCGGCCGCCGGCCCCGGAGCCGCCCGCGTGCGCGGCCAGCCCCTCCAGGGCCCGCAGCCAGGTGTCGGCCAGGTCCCGCACCTCCGCCTCGTCGAACAGCCCACCGGCCCAGGTCCACCGGGCGGCCAGCCGCCCTCCGGCGGTCGTCCACTCGATGTCCAGCGCATACGGAAGGGGCGTGTCGGGGGAGGCGGGGGGCGTGGTGACGGGCGCGCCGCCGAGGGGGGTGACCCGGATCTGCGGGGCGGGGAACCCCGCGAACAGGGCCACGGTCTGCGGGTTGAGATGGCGCAGCAGTCCGTAGCCGACGCCCTGGTCGGGCAGGGCGGCAAGCTGCTCCTTGACCCGCTTGAGCGCCGCTCCGGCCTCCGGGCCGCCGGCCAGGGCGGCCGCCGGGTCCTGGCCGGCCCCGTCCGGGCCGGTCGGATCGAGCCGCACCGGCCGGGAGACGGTGAACGGTCCCACGGTGCGGGCCAGTTCCTCCGGGGTGCGGGCGCGGCCGTCGGCCGCGACCTCCACCAGCGCACCGGCCGCGGCGGGACGGCCACGGCGGGCCCGCCAGTCGCCGAGGGCCAGGGCGAGCGCGGTCAGCAGCACCTCGTCGGGGCCGGTGGCGAACGCCTCGGGCACCCCGGTGAGCACCGCCGCAGCTCGCTCGGCGGGCAGGGCCACCTCCAGGGTGCGGGCGGTGGCGGTCAGATCGCGGGAGGGGTCCAGCGGGCGTACGGCCAGCGGGGTGTCGCCCGCGCCGAGCAGACCGGACCACACCGGCACCTCGTCCAGCCGGGCCGGGTCGACCGCCTGCTGGGCCAGTCCCTCGGCCCAGGTGCGGAAGCTGGTGGCCACCGGTGCGAGCCGGGGCCGCCCTCCGCCGGCCGCCGCCCGCAGCGCCTCCCCGAGGTCGTCCAGCAGGACGGTCCAGGAGGCCGGATCGGCGGCGAGCTGGTGCACCACCAGCAGCAGCCGGTCGGTCCCGGCGGGCGCGGCGTCGAACCACACGGCCTGGAGCACCACTCCGCTCTCCGGCGCGAGCCGTTCCCTGGCGGCGGCCGACTGTTCCCGTACGGCGGTCTCCAGCCGGTCACCGGTCAGCTCACGGGCATCCACCCGCAGCAGCGCGCCCTGGGCCCGTACCGCATCGCGCGGCAGCGCCTCCAGGCTCCAGACGTGGTCGCCGGCCCGGCGGGTGAGCCGCACCCGCAACATGTCGTGGTGGTCGAGCAGCGCCTGGAGCGCCGCGGTCAGCCCGGCCTCGTCACCGCGACCGTCCAGCTCCAGCAGCGCCTCGCGGCCGAGGTGGTCGGCCGGGCCGCCGGTGCGCAGCGCGTGCAGCGCCGGGGTCAGCGGGATCTCGCCGATCCCGGCGTCCGAACCGGACTGCCCCTCCTCACCGGCCGCGACCGCCGCCGCGGCCAGCTCCTCGACCGTGCGGTGCCGCAGCACATCGGCCGCGGTGAACTCCAGCCCCGCCTCCAGAGCGCGGCTGACCAGCTGCACGGAGACGATGCTGTCCCCGCCGAGCTCGAAGAAGCCGTCGTCGATGGTGACCCGCTCGATGCCGAGCAGTTCGCCGATCAGCTCGCACAGCAGGGTCTCCTTGGCGTCCCTCGGCGCCCGGCCCTGCGCGCCGCCGAACACCGGCTCCGGCAGGGCCCCGCGGTCCACCTTGCCGTTGGCGGTCAGCGGCAGCTCGTCCAGCGTCATCAGGGCCGCGGGCACCATGTAGTCGGGCAGCCGCGCCGCCAGGAAGGTGCGCAGCGTCTCCGGGCCCGGGGGCCTGCTGCCCTTGGCCACGGCGTAGCCGATGAGCTGGGCGCGCCCCTGGTCGTCCCGGCGGACGGTGACCGCGGCCCGGTCGACCTTGGGGTGGGCCGCCAGCGCCGTCTCGATCTCGCCGAGTTCGATGCGGTAGCCGCGGATCTTCACCTGGTCGTCGGCGCGGCCGACGAACTCCAGCTGCCCCCCGGTGGTCCAGCGCACGATGTCGCCGGTGCGGTAAAGCCGGTCACCAGGGGCGCCGAAGGGGTCGGCGACGAAGCGTTCCGCGGTGAGCCGGGGGCGGTTCAGATAGCCGCGGGCCAGGCCCGCACCGGCGATGTACAGCTCGCCCGCGACCCCGGCCGGAACCGGTGCCAGCCGCTCGTCCAGGACGTAGACCCGGGTGTTCCACACGGGGCGGCCGATGGGCGGGTGCACGGCGCCGGACAGCGGGTCGCTCATGGTGGCGACCACCGTGGTCTCGCTCGGGCCGTAGGCGTTGACCATCCGCCGCCCGGCCGACCAGCGCGCGACCTGGTCCGGTGCGCAGGGCTCACCGCCCACACCGATGGTGCGCAGGCCGGGCAGCTCGCCCTCGGGCAGGGTGGCCAGCGCGCCCGCGGTGAGCTGGAAGTGGGTGACGCCGTGGTCCCGGATCAGGGCGGCGAGCTCCGGTCCGACGGGGGCGGTGTGCCCCTCGGGCAGGATCAGCGCCGCACCGCTGAGCAGCGTCATCACCAGGTCCGCCATCGACACGTCGAAGCTCGGCGAGACCGCCTGGAGTACCCGGCTGTCCTCGTCGACGGCGAAGTTCTCCCGGTGGGTCCCGGCCATGCTCGCCACCCCGGTGTGGGTGACCACCACACCCTTGGGGTGGCCGGTGGACCCGGAGGTGTAGATCACGTACGCGGTGTGCCCGAGTGCCAGCGGGCGGACCCGGTCCCGGTCGGCCGGGTCGGTGGCCGGCGCGGCGGCGAGCGCCGTACGGACCTCCTCGCCGTCGATCTGCAGTGGCGCCGGGCAGCCCGCCTCGGTGAGGACCGGCACGTGGCCGGCGGTGGTGAGCGCCAGGACGGGCCGGGCGTCACGGGCGATGAACGCGATCCGCTCGGCCGGGTAGCCGGGGTCGACCGGCAGATAGGCCGCTCCGGCCTTCAGCACGCCGAGGGTGACGGCGAGCCAGTCCACCGACCGGGGGACCGCGACGGCGACCGGGCCCTCGGGGCCCGCACCCCGCTCGATCAGCAGATGGGCCCACCGGTTGGCGCGCTCGTTCAGCTCGGCGTACGTCAGGCTCTCCGGGCCCGCGACCACCGCCGTGTGGAGCGGGGTGCGCGCCACCTGGGCCTCGAACAGGGCCGGGAGCGTGGCCGGTTCGACCTCGCGGGCCGTGTCGTTCCAGTCGGTCAGCACCCGCCGCCGCTCGGCGCCGGTCAGCAGCTCGACCCGGCTGACGGGCCGTGCGGGGTCGGCGGCCACGGCGGCGAGCACGGCGCCGAACTGCGCCGCGAGCGATTCCACGGTGGCGTGGTCGAACAGATCGGCGCGGTAGGTGATCTGGCCGCGCAGCCCGCCCGGGGCGCCGTCCGCGTCGTACACCTCGCCCAGTTCCACGCCGAGGTCCACCTTGGCCGCCGTCAGCTCAAGCTCCGCGGGGGAGGCGGTCAGACCGGGCAGGTCCAGGCGCGGGGCGGCGTTGTTCTGGAAGGCGAGGAACACCTGGAACAGCGGGCTGTGCGCGGTGGACCGGTCCGGGCCGAGCTCGTCCACCAGACGCTCGAACGGCACGTCCTGGTGGGCGTAGGCCGCCAGGTCCGCCGCCCGCACCCGGCCCAGCAGCTCGCCGAAGGCCGGGTCGCCGCCGAGGTCGGTGCGCAGCACCAGGGTGTTGACGAAGAACCCGACCAGCTCGTCCAGCGCCTCGTCGGCGCGTCCGGCGACGGCCGTGCCGATGGGGATGTCGGTGCCCGCGCCCAGCCGGTGCAGCAGGGTGGCCAGGCCCGCCTGGACCACCATGAACAGGCTCACCTGGTGCTCCCTGGCCAGCTCGGCCAGGCGGCGGTGCAGTGCGGCGTCGTAGCCGAACTCCACCACACCGCCCTGGTGGCCGGGTTCGGCCGGGCGCGGCCGGTCGGTGGGCAGGGGAATCTCGGCGGGCGCGCCCGCGAGCGCGTCGGCCCAGAAGTCGAGCTGCCGGGAGACCAGGCTCTCCGGGTCGTCCTCGCCGCCCAGCAGCTCGCGCTGCCAGAGGGTGTAGTCGGCGTACTGGACCGGAAGCGCCGCGAACGCGGGCTCGCGGCCCTCCCGGCGCGCCGCGTAGGCGGTGGACAGGTCGCGGGCCAGCGGCCCGTTGGACCAGCCGTCGCTCGCGATGTGGTGGACGTTGAGCAGCAGGACGTGCTCGGTGCCGGAGAGCGCGAACAGGGTCGCCCGCACCGGGATCTCGGTCGCCAGGTCGAAGCCGCGCGCCGCGGCGTCGCGCAGCGCGCCGGGCAGCTCAGCTGCGGTGACCTCGGCCCCCTCCAGCGGGACGGTGATGTCCCGCGGGGCGAGGACGTGCTGCCGGGGACGGCCGCGGTGCTCGGGGAAGACGGTCCGCAGGCTCTCGTGGCGGGCCAGCACATCGCCGAGGGCCGCGCGCAGCGCCTCCCGGTCCAGCTCCCCCACCAGCCGGATGGCGATCGGCACGTTGTACACCCCGCTGGGGCCGTGCAGCCGGTACAGGAACCACAGCCGCGCCTGGGCCGAGGACAGCGGGATCTCCTCGGGGCGGTCCGCCGGGACCAGGGCCGGACGGGCGGCGCCGCCGGCGGACGACAGCCGCCGGGCGAGCCGTTCCGCGGTCGGGGCCTCGAACACGGCCCGCACGTCCACCTCGGCGCCGAAGGCCGACCGGACCCGGCTCAGCAGCCGCACCGCGCTGAGGGAGTTGCCGCCGAGGGCGAAGAAGTCGTCGTCCACGCCCACCCGCTCCACGTCGAGCACCCGGGCGAACAGCGCGCACAGGATCTCCTCCTGCGGGGTGCGCGGCGCCCGCTCGGCCGCCTCGGAGCGGAACTCCGGCGCGGGCAGCGCCGCGCGGTCCAGCTTGCCGTGCGCGGTCAGCGGAAGGGCGTCCAGCACCACGACCGCGTCCGGGACCATGTACTCCGGCAGCGCACGGGCGATTCCTTCGCGCACCGCCGCGCCGTCCAGCGTCCGGTCCGGCCGGGCGGTGGCGTAGGCGACCAGCCGACGGGTGCCCGGCTGGTCCTCACGGACCACGACGGCCTGGGCGGCCACGTCCGGGTGGGCCGCGACGGCCGCCCCGACCTCGCCCAGCTCGATCCGGTGGCCGCGCAGCTTCACCTGGTCATCGGCGCGCCCGGCGAACACCAGGTCGCCGCCCGCCAGCCGGCGGACCAGGTCACCGGTGCGGTACATCCGGGTGCCGGGCGCGCCGTACGGGTCGGCGACGAACCGCTCCGCGGTGAGCGCGGGCCGGTTCAGATAGCCGCGGGCCAGCGCGGGCCCGGCGATGTACAGCTCGCCCGCGACCCCGGCGGGCACCGGCGCCAGACCGGCGTCCAGGACGTACGCCCGCACATTGCCCTGCGGGCGGCCGATCGGCACGGGGCCGCCGGGCAGCTCGTCCCCCGGGGCGATGCGGTACTCGGTGCAGTTGACGGTGGCCTCGGTGGGCCCGTACACGTTCCACACCGTGGCCGCCGGGTGGCGCTCCCGCCATGCGGCAAGCGCCTCGCCGACCAGCGCCTCGCCGCCCAGCAGCAGTTCGCCGGCCGGGGAGAAGCCGTCCGGCAGGGCGCCGAGCATCGGCAGATGGCTGGGGGTGGCCTTCATGAAGGTCAGCGGGGTGGCCGCGAGCCGCGCCGCGACGGTGTCGTTCTCCTCCAGGGCGCCGATGAGCACCGTGCCGCCGACCACCAGCGGGGTGAACAGCGCGGTGACGGTCAGGTCGAAGGCGACCGGCGAGTGCAGCAGCGCCACGCCCGCCGCGCCCGGGTAGCTGCGGGCGGTCCAGCCGAGGTAGTCGGCCACCGAACGGTGCGCGACCACCACGCCCTTGGGGCGTCCGGTGGAGCCCGAGGTGTAGATCACGTACACCGGGTGGTCCAGGGCGAGCGGCGCCGCCCGGTCGGCGTCGGTCAGCCGCGAGGGCTTCCGCTCCGCGAGGGCGGCGAGGGTCGCGGGGTCGTCCACCACCAGCCGCGGCGTGCCGCACTCGGGCAGCCCGGCGTCGACCTGGGCGCTGGTCACCAGCAGCGCCGGGGCGCTGTCGGTGAGCATGTAGGAGATCCGCTCCGCGGGGTAGGCCGGGTCCACCGGCACATAGGCGGCACCGGCCTTCACCACCGCGAGCAGGGCGATGACCAGTTCGGCGGAGCGCTCCATGGCCACCGCGACGCACCGCTCGGGGCCCGCACCGCGCTCGGCCAGCAGCCGGGCGAGCCGGTTGGCCCGCTCATCGACCTGGGCGTAGGACAGTTCGGTGCCGTCGGAGAAGAGCGCGGGGGCGTCCGGAGTGCGGTCGACCTGCGCCTCGAACAGCTCCGGCAGGGTCGCGGCCGGCTCGTCGGCCGAGGGCCCGGCCCACTGGGACTCCAGCAGCCGCCGCCCGTCCGCGCCGAGCAGATCGAGCCGTCCGACCGGGAGTTCCGGGGTGGCGGCGACGGCCTCCAGCAGCCGCCGCAGCCGTGCGGTGAGGTCCGTGGCGGTGGCGTGGTCGATCACATCGGGGCGGTGGTACCAGTTGAGCACCATGCGGCGCTCGTCCCGCATCACCACGATGCCCAGCGGATAGTGGTTGTCGCCCTTGGTGTCGACCTCGGACAGGGTGAGGCCGTGCACCGGCTCGTCCGACCCGCCGGAGGGGAAGTTCTCGAAGACCACGGCGGTGTCGAACAGCGTGCCAAGACCGGTCAGCCGCTGCAGGTCGGCCAGGCCGAGGTGGTGGTGGCCCATCAGCTCCACCCGCCGCTCCTGCACCGCGGACAGGGTCTCCAGCAGGGAGGCGGCCGGATCGACCCGCACCCGCACCGGCACGGTGTTGCTGAACAGCCCCACCATGGACTCCACGCCCGGCAGCTCCGGCGGGCGGCCCGAGACCGTCTCGCCGAACAGCACGTCGTTCCGCCCGGTGAGGCGGGCGAGCAGCATGCCCCACGCGCCCTGCACCACGGCGTTCATGGTCAGGCCGTGCCGGCCGGCGAGCTCGCCCAGCGCGGCGGTCAGCTCCTCGGGCAGTTCGTCCACGATCCGCCCCGGCAGCACCGCCTCGCGGCCCGCGGCGCCGGGCGCCACCAGCGTCGGCGCGTCGACCCCGGCCAGCGCGGTGCGCCAGGCGTCCTCGGCCGCGCCCCGGTCCTGTCGGGAGAGCCAGGCCAGGTAGTCCCGGTACGGGCTGACGGGCGGCAGCGCCGCGTCGTCGCCGCCGCTGCCGTACAGGGCGAACAGCTCACCCGCGAGCACCGGCGCCGACCAGCCGTCCAGCAGCAAGTGGTGCGCGGCGAACAGCAGCCGGTGGGTGTCCGCGCCGAGCCGGATCAGGGTGAAGCGCAGCATCGGGGGCCGCTTCGGATCGAAGCGGTGGGCCCGCTCGGCCCGCAGCAGCCGGTCCAGCTCGGCCTCCCGCTCGGCCTCGCCGAGTCCGCTCAGGTCGATCTCGTGCCAGGGCAGCTCGGCCTCGCGCGGGATCAGCTGGAGGGGCCGGCCGTCGGCGGTGTGGTGGAATCCGCCCCGCAGGTTGTCATGGCGGCGCAGCAGCCCGGCGACGGCGGCGCGCAGCGCCCCCGCGTCCAGGCGGCCGGTCACGTCCACGGCGAGCCGGGTGATGTAGACGTCCTCGGCGTCCTGGTCGTACTCGGTGTGGAAGAGCAGGCCCTCCTGGAGCGGCGAGAGCGGCAGGATGTCGGCCATCCCCGGCTGGGCGGCCTCCAGCCGGTCGATCTCCGCCTGCTCCACCTCGACCAGGGACAGGTCGGACGGGGTGAGCCCGCCGCCCTCCGGCCGGTCGGCGTGGGTGACCAGCGCCCGCAGCACGTCGAACCAGCTCCGCGCCAGTTCCCCGACCCGGTCCTCGTCCAGCAGGTCGCCCGGCCAGGTCCAGGTGACGGACAGCCGGGCGCCGTCGGCGTGGGTCTCGGTCACCGCGTTGACGGTGAGGGTGTACGGCAGCGGGGTCGCCTGGTCGGCGCCGCCGCCCAGGCCGCCCGCCTCGGCGTCCCCGGCGTCGTCGGCGGCGCCGATACGGCCCAGGTAGTTGAAGCCGATCTGGGGTTCTGCGTACTTGGCGAGGGTCACGGCGGTGCGCGGGTTGAGGTAGCGCAGCAGGCCGTAGCCGATGCCGTGGTCGGGGATGGCCCTCAGCTGCTCCTTGACCCGCTTCAGTGCCCCGGCCAGCTCCGGCCCCGCGGCCGCCACCTGCTCCCCGGTCAGCTCACCGGGGTCGATACGGACCGGGTAGAGGCTGGTGAACCAGCCGACCGTACGGGACAGGTCGGCGCCCGGGACGATCTCCTCCCGGCCGTGTCCCTCGAGGCCGATGAGCACCGAGGAGGTGTCGCCGCGCCCGTGACGGCGCCGCCAGCCGGTGACCGCGAGCGCCAGCGCGGTCAGCAGGACGTCGTCCACCTGGGCGTGGAAGGCGGCCGGTACGCGGCCGAGCAGCGGCTCGGTGACCTCAGCGGGCAGCCGCAGGGTCAGGTGTCCGGCCGTGGCGAGGGTGTCCCTGGCCGGGTCCAGCGGGCGGTCCGCCAGCGCCGGATCGGCGCCGCCGAGCATCTCGCGCCACAGCGGCAGCTCCCGCATCCGGTCCGGTTCCGAGGCCGCGGCGGTGAGCGACTGCGCCCACTTGCGGTACGAGGTGCCGACCGGCTCGGGTTCGAAGCGGCGGCCCTCGGCCGCGGCCTGAAGGGCCTCGGTCAGCTCGGGCAGCAGAACGCGCCAGGAGACGCCGTCGACGGACAGGTGGTGGATCACCAGCAGCAGCCGGCCCGGCCGGTCCGCGCCCGCGTCGAACCACACGGCCTGCACCATCCGCCCCTCGTCGGGCGCCAGCCGCGTCTGCGCGGACCGGAACTCCTCGGCGGTGAGCGCCGCGAGGGCGTCGGGGGCGAGCCCGGTGGTGTCCACCCGGCGCAGGCAGTCCCCGGCGCGTACCGCGCCGCGCGCGGCGACCTCCAGGGTCCACTCGCCGATGTCCTCGAGCCGGCTCAGCCGCAGCCGCAGCGCGTCGTGGTGGTCCAGGAAGGTCTGCAGCACCTGCCCGACGCGCTCGGTGTCCAGCCCGGCGGGCACCGGTGCGGGCATGGCCTGGTTGAACTGCTCGACCGGGCCGCCGTGTTCGCTGAACCAGTGGATGATCGGGGTCAGCGGCACCCCGCCGATCCCGTCGGTGGGGGCGGCGGCCCGGCGGGCGGGCGCCTTGGCCTCCTTGGCGACCTTCGCCAGCGCCTCCACGGTCTTGTGGCTGAAGACGTCCCGGGGGCTGAACCGCAGCCCGGCCTTGCGGGCCCGGCTGATCAGCTGGATCGAGCCGATGCTGTCGCCGCCCAGCTCGAAGAAGGACTCGTCCACACCGACCTTCGGCACGCCCAGCACATCGGCGAAGAGCGTGCACAGCAGCTTCTCCCGCTCGGTGGACGGCTCGCGGCCGGAGCCGGTGGAGCCGAAGTCCGGTACGGGCAGCGCCTTGCGGTCGAGCTTGCCGTTGACCATGAGCGGCAGCGCCGCCAGCGGCACGAAGAGCGCCGGAACCATGTACTCGGGAACCGCCGCCGCCACATGGTCGCGCAACGCCTCGGGGTCCGGCACCCCGCCCGGGGCGGGGACGACGTACGCCACCAGCTGCCGGACGCCCGGCTGGGACTCGTGGACGACCACGGCCGCCCCGTCCAGCTCCGGATGGCGGGCCAGCACGGCCTCGATCTCGCCGAGTTCGATGCGGAAGCCGCGGATCTTCACCTGGCTGTCGGCGCGCCCGACGAACTCCAGCTGCCCGTCGGCCCGCCAGCGAACCACGTCCCCGGTGCGGTACATCCGCGCCCCGGGCGGGCCGAACGGGTCGGCGACGAACCGCTCGGCGGTCAGCGCCGGGCGCCGCAGATAGCCCCGGGCCAGCCCGGCCCCGGAGACGTACAGTTCACCGGCGACCCCGGGGGGCGCCAGCCGCAGCGAGCCGTCCAGCACATACGCCCGGGTGTCGGGCACGGGGGCGCCGATCGGCGGGGCACCGGCGTCGGCCGCCAGCGGTTCGCTCATCGAGACGGCCACGGTGGACTCGGTCGGCCCGTAGGCGTTGACCATCCGGCGGCCCGGCGCCCAGCGCTCCACCAGCTCCGCCGGGCAGGCGTCCCCGCCCACGATCAGGCACCGGAAGTCCGGCAGCTCCTGGGCGGGCACGCTGGCGAGGGCCGCGGGCGGAATCAGGGCGTGGGTCACCCGGCGCTCGGCGAGCACGTCGGCGAGGGGTTCCCCGGCCAGCGGTCCTGGGGCAGGCACCACCAGCGTCGCGCCCGAGGTCAGCGCGGCGCACAGCTCCAGCACCGAGGCGTCGAAACTGGGCGAGGAGAACTGCAGCACCCGGCTCTCCCCGGTCACCGCGAACCGCTCCCGCTCCGCCGCGGCGAACGCGGCCAGACCACGGTGGGTGACCTGAACGCCCTTGGGCACACCGGTGGAACCGGAGGTGTAGATGACATACGCCGGGCCGTCCAGCCGGACCCGTGCCGGGTCCGGCCGGTCCACCGCCGCACCGCCGGCCGGGCCGTCGAGCTCATCGAGCACGACCAGCGCCTGGTCCGGGGCGGCGGGCACCACCGGGGCGTACGCCCGGGTGGTCAGCACCGCGACCGGACGGGCGTCGTCCAGCATGAACGCGATCCGCTCGGCCGGGTAGTCGGGGTCCACCGGCAGATACGCGGCACCGGCCTTCAGCACCGCGAGCGAGGCCACGACCGACTCGGCCGACCGGCCGAGCACCTGCGCCACCACCGCCTCGGGACCCACCCCGGCCCCGACCAGGGCCTGGGCCAGCCGGTCCGCCCGCGCGTCCAGCTCCGCGTAGGGCAGGGCCTCCTGGGCGGACTCCACCGCGACGGCGTCCGGGGTCCGTGCCACCTGGGCCGCGAACAGCTCACAGAAGGTGGCGGGCGCCACCGCACGGTCCGTGGCGGGCCCGCCCGCCAGCGTCCGCCGCTCCTGGTCGGACAGCAGCGCCAGCCGCCCCACCGGACGCACCGGCTCGTCGACCAGCGTGCGCAGGATGCGCACCAGGCGCTCGCCCGCGACCTCGACGTAATGCCGCTCGAAGATGTCGGGCCGGTAGTTGAGCACCAGCCGCAGCCGGCCCTCGAAGACGTGCGCCACCAGGCACAGCGGATAGTGGTTGGCGTCCAGCACATCGAAGCCCTCGATGCGCAGCTCACCCGCCAGCGCGCGCAGCGACTCCAGGTCGAAGGGGAAGTTCTCGAAGGCCACGTACGTGTCGAACAGCTCGCTGTGACCGGCCAGCCGGTGGATCTCGCTCATCCCCAGGTGCTGGAACGGCATCAGCTCCATGTGCTCGCGCTGGAGCCCCGCCAGCGCCTCCACCAGCGGCCGGCCCGGTTCGGTCCGCATCCGCACCGGAAGCGTGTTGATCAGCATGCCGACCATCCGCTCCACCCCGTCGACCTCCGGCGGGCGGCCGGAGACGACCGTGCCGAAGGTGACGTCGTCACGGCCGGTCAGCGCCGACAGCAGCAGCGCCCAGGAGCCGTGCACGGCGGTGGAGAAGGTCAGGTCGGCCCCGCGCAGCCGGGCCGACAGGGCCTCGGTCTCCGCCTCAGGCAGCTCCATGACCAGCTGCTCGGGGTGGACCACCGCCCGCCCCGGATCGACCGGGGCCAGCCGGGTCGGCGCGTCGATGCCCTCCAGGGCCTGCTTCCACACCTTCTCGGCACGGGCGTTGTCCTGACCTGCGAGCCACGCCAGATGCTCCCGGAAGGGGGTGACGGCGGGCAGCGCCGAGGCGTCGCCCCGGCGGGCGTACAGCTCGAAGAGCTCACCGAGCAGTACCGAGGTGGACCAGCCGTCGAGCAGGATGTGGTGGAAGGTGCACAGGAAGCGGTACGCGCCGTCGCCGAGACCCACCAGCAGGAACCGCATCAGCGGCGGCCGGGACAGGTCGAAGCGGTGCGCCTTCTCCCGGCCCTGCAGCCGTTCCAGCTCCACGGCGCGGGCGTCCGCGTCGAGCCCGCCGAGGTCGGCCTCCTCCCACGGCAGCCGCACCTCGCGCGAGACCACCTGCACCGGACGGCTCTGCTTGGGGTGGAGGAAGCCGGCGCGCAGATTGGCGTGGCGGCGCAGCAGCGCCGCGGCGCTCTCCCGCAGGGCCGCCACGTCCAGCGCCCCGCCGAGGTCCAGGACCACCTGCACGGTGTAGACGTCATGGCCCTTCTCGTCGTACAGCGCGTGGAAGAGCAGACCCTCCTGAAGGGGCGACAGGGGAAGGATGTCCTCGGGGCCCGACTTCGTCATTGCAGCGTCCTCCACTCGGCTTCGAGGCCGTCGATCTCGTCTTGGGAAAGCTCCACCAGCGCCAGGTCCGACGGCGTCCAGCCGCCGGCGTCCGGCCGCTCCGCGTGGTCGGCCAGGGCGCGCAGGGCGCGGAACCAGCCGTCGGCCAGCTCCCGCACATCGGCGTCCGACAGCAGCCGCCCGGGCCAGGTCCACACGGCCGTCAGCCGATGCCCGGACCCGTGCTTGTGGGCGACCGCGTTGAGTTCCACCGCGTGGGACAGGGGCTGGCCGGGATCGCCGTCGCCGAGCACGGCGTCGGTCTCCGGGGCGGGACTCCAGTCGCCCGCCGAACCGTCCCCGGGCGCGTCGGCACGGCCCAGGTAGTTGAAGAGCAGTTGGGGGCGGGCCAGTCCGGCGAACCGGTCGCCCGTCTCCGGGTGCAGATGGCGCAGCGGGCCGTAGCCGACGCCCTCGTCGGGCAGGGCGCGCAGCTGCTCCTTGACGGTGCGCAGCGCCTCACCGGCCGCGGCCCCGCCCGCCCACAGATCGGCCCAGTCGCCGTCCGCCACGCCCGGGTCCAGCCGGGCCGGGTGGATGCTGGTGAACCAGCCGACCGTACGGGACAGGTCCAGGCCGGGCGCCAGCTCCTCCTGGCGGCCGTGGCCCTCCAGGTCGACCAGGGCACCGGGCCCGCCCGGGTGTCCGCGCTTCCGCCGCCAGTCGGTGACGGCCAGGGCGAACGCGGTGACCAGCACGTCGTGGACGGTGCCGCGGAGGGCCGCGGGCACGGTCGTCAGCAACGGCTCGGTGTACTCCGCGGGCAGTGTCATCGTCAGCTGCCGGGCCACCCCGGCGGTGTCCGCCTCCGGGTCCAGCGGGGTGTCCACCAGATCGGGGGCGGGCAGCCGCAGCACCTCGGCCCACCGCTCCGCCTCGGCGGCCCGCTTCCCGTCGTCCGCGGCGCGCTCGTGGAGCAGGGTGGTCCAGTGGCGCAGCGGGGTGCCCACGGGCTGCAGCTCGGGGGCGCGGCCCGCGGCCGCCGCCTCCCACGCCGTGCGCAGGTCCGCCAGCAGGATCTGCCAGGAGACCCCGTCCACCACCAGGTGGTGGACCGCGAACAGCAGCCGGCCCGGAGCCCCGGGACCGGCGTCGAACCAGACCAGCTGGACCATCACGCCCGCCTCGGGGTCCAGCCGGCGCCAGGCCTCCGCGGCGGCGCCGCGCACCGTCTCGCGCAGCGCGTCCGGGTCCTGGCCGGTCACCTCCACGCGCCGGACCAGTTCCTCGGCGGACACCGTGCCGGGCTCGCCGATCCGGTACGCCCACCGGCCGTCCGCCTCCCGGCGGGCGCGCGTCCGCAGCGCGTCATGGTGGTCCAGGACGGTCCGCAGGGCGGCCGTCAGCCGGTCCCCCTCCCCCGCGCCGGGCGGCACCTGGCACAGGACGGACTGGTGGAACGAGCGGAACGGCCCGCCGGGCCCGCCGCGCTCCTCCAGCCAGCGCATGACGGGCGTGGGCGGGAGCTCCCCGGTGCCGCTCGGCCCGCCGGACGGGGCGGCCGGGACGGGCTCGGAGTCCGGGAGCACGGCGGCGATACGGGCCACCGTCTTGTGCTCGAACACGTCCTTCGGCGCGAGGTCCAGGCCCATCCGGCGGGCGCGGGCCACCAGCTGGATGGAGACGATGCTGTCGCCGCCCAACTCGAAGAAGGACTCCTCGAGGCCGACCCGCTCCACGCCCAGCACCTCGGCGAACAGCCCGGCCAGCGCCTCCTCCTGCCGGCTGCGCGGCGCCTGCTGGTCCTCGCCGCCGCCCGCCGCGCCGAAGTCGGGCACGGGCAGCGCCCTGCCGTCGAGCTTGCCGTTCGGGGTGAGCGGCAGCTCCTGGAGGGTGACGAACGCGGCGGGCACCATGTAGTCCGGCAGCAGCCCGGCCGCGTGCGCGCGCAAGCCCGCGTCGTCCGGCGCCGCGCCCTCGGCGGGCACCACGTAGCCCACGAGCTGCCGCAGCCCCGGCTGGTCCTCGCGGACCACCACGGCGGCCCCGGCGACCCGCGGGTGGCGCCGCAGCGCGGCCTCGATCTCGCCCGGTTCGATCCGGAAGCCGCGCAGCTTGACCTGGTCGTCGACGCGGCCGAGGTAGTCGAGCACCCCGTCCCCCCGCCAGCGGGCCAGGTCCCCGGTGCGGTACATCCGGGCGCCGGGCGCGCCGAAGGGGTCGGCGACGAACCGCTCGGCGGTCAGGCCCGGCCGGTTCAGATAGCCGCGGGCCAGCTGACCGCCCGCGATGTACAGCTCGCCGGGGACCCCGGCGGGCAGTGGCCGCAGCCCCTCGTCCAGCACATAGACGGCCGAGTTCCACATGGGGCGGCCGATCGGCACCGGGCCGTCGGGCACCGGCTCATCGGGGCCGATGCGGTGTTCGACACAGCCGACGGTCGCCTCGGTGGGTCCGTACTCGTTGACGACCGTGGCGCCGGGCCGCTGCTCGCGCCACCGTGCGACCACCTCGCCCAGCAGCATCTCGCCGCCGACGACCAGCTCACCGGTGGGCGAGAACTCCTCGGGGAGTACGCCCAGCAGTGCCAGATGGGACGGGGTGGCCTTGAGGAAGGTGGGCCGGGGCGCGCCGCTCCCCGGTCCCTCCAGCGCGGTGACCCGCACCCGGCCGCCGGTGATCAGGGGCGCGTAGAGCGCGGTGACGGTCAGGTCGAAGGAGACCGGCGAGTGCAGCAGCGCGCCGCCCGCCACCGACGGATAGCGCTCCGCCGCGTAGGCCAGGTACACGGCCACCGACCGGTGGCCCACCACCACGCCCTTGGGGCGGCCGGTGGAGCCCGAGGTGTAGATGACGTAGACCGGGTGGTCGGGGGTCAGCGGTGTGACGCGGTCGGCGTCCGAGGGGTCGCGCTCCACGGTGCCCGCGCAGGCCCGGACGTCGAGCACCGGCACCCCGGCCGGGACCGCGGCGGCGGACGGCTGGGCGGTCAGCACCAGCGCGGGGTCGGCGTCGGAGAGCAGATACGCGATGCGCTCGGCCGGGTACGCGGGGTCCACCGGCACATAGGCGGCGCCCGCCTTGACCACCGCGAGCAGGGCGACGACCAGTTCGGCGGAGCGCGGCAGCACCACGCCCACCACCCGCTCGGGCCCGGCGCCCCGGGCGATCAGCTCATGGGCGAGCCGGTTGGCGCGGGTGTTGAGCTCGGCGTAGGTGAGCGTCACGGCGCCCTCGACCAGGGCGGGCGCGTCGGGGGTGCGGGCGGCCTGGGCCTGGAACAGCTCCGGCAGCAGCGCGCCCGGCTCCAGCGTGCGGGCCTGGTTGAAGCCGTACAGCAGCTGCTCGTGCTCGGCCGGGGTGAGCACGGAGATCGTGCTGAGCCTGCGGTCCGGTCGGGCGGTGACGGCTTCCAGCAGCCGGAGGAACCGGGCCGCCATCAGCTCGATCGTCTCCCGGTCGAACAGATCGGTGGCGAACTCCAGCCGTCCGTCGACGCCGGTGACCCCGTCCGGTCCGGCGGGCCGCTCATCCAGTCCGAAGAGCAGATCGATCTTGGTGACGCCGGGGTCCACCTGCTGCGGGGTGGCGACGAGGCCGGGCAGCTCCAGGGTGGACTCGGACGGCGTCTGGACGTCCATCATCACCTGGAACAGGGGGTTGCGGGCCAGCGAGCGCTCCGGGTTAAGCGCCTCGACCAGCCGCTCGAACGGCACGTCCTGATGGGCGTGGGCGGCCAGCGCCATCTCCCGTGCCCGGTCGAGGAGTTCGCCGAAGTCCGGGTCGCCGGACACGTCGTTGCGGAACACCACCGTATTGACGAAGCAGCCGATGAGGTCGTCCAGCGCCGCGTCGGTGCGCCCGGCGACCGCGCTGCCCAGCGGGATGTCGGTGCCCGCGCCGAGCTTGTGCAGCAGGACGGCCACGGCGCTCTGGAAGACCATGAACAGGCTCGCCCCGTGGGCCCGGGCGAGCTCCGCCAGCCGGCCGTGCAGCGCGGCGCCGATCTCGAACCGCACGATGTCGCCGCGCTGGCTCATCTCGGGCGGCCGGCTCCGGTCGGCCGGCAGCGACAGCTCCTCCGGCAGCCCGGCCAGCGCCCGCTTCCAGTAGGCGAGCTGACGGGCCAGCGGGCTCCGCGGATCGTCCTCGGAGCCGAGGACGGCGTGCTGCCACAGGGTGTAGTCGGCGTACTGGACGGGGAGCGGCGCGAAGTCCGGCGCCGCCCCTGCCGCCCGTGCGGTGTAGGCCCGGCCGAGGTCACGCGCGAGCGGGGCGAGCGAGAGCCCGTCACCGACGATGTGGTGCAACACCACCAGCAGGACGTGTTCCCCGGGGCCGAGCGCCAGCAACCGGGGCCGTACCGCCGGTTCCCGCGCCAGGTCGAAGCCCTCGGCCACCACCGCGGCCACGGCCGCGCTCAGCGCGTCCTCGGTCACCTCGGTCACCGTCAGCGCGGTCCGGGCCGCCATCTCGGCGGTGGTGAGGATGTGCTGCCGGGGGCGGCCGTCGACCTCGGGGAAGTAGGTGCGCAGGCTCTCGTGACGGTCCATCACATCGGTCAGCGCCCGGCCCAGCGCCTCCCGGTCGAGACGCCCGGACAGCCGCAGCGCGAGACCCATGTTGTAGGCGCCGCTGGGCCCCTGGATGCGGTTGACGAACCACAGCCGCTGCTGGGTGAGCGACAGCGGCAGTTCGGCGGGGCGCGCCACGGGCGCCAGCGCCCTCCGGGCACCGTCCGCCTGCTCGGCGCGCGCGACCAGCTCGGCGACGACGGGGGCCTCGAAGACCGTGCGCACCGACAGCTCGACGCCCAGGGTCTCCCGGATCCGGCCCAACAGCCGGATCGCGGAGAGCGAATGGCCGCCGAGCTCGAAGAAGTCATCGTCCAGGCCGACCCGTTCGACCTTGAGGGCCTCGGCGACCAGGGCGCACAGGGCCTCCTCGCGCGGAGTGCGCGGGGCCCGGTAGGCCGCCTTCCGCCGTGTCTGCGGCGCGGCCGGCTCCGGCGCCGGCGGCACCCAGCCCTCGGGCAGCGGAAGGTCAAGCGCCCCCACGGGGTCCCCGGGGGCGGCGTCGGCCAGCGAGGTGAGGAAGTCCACCAACCGCTGCCGGTGGTCGGCGACGGTCTCGCGGGTGTACAGGTCGGCGTTGGCGTGGAAGTCGATCAGGAAGCCGTCGCCGGGCTCCCGGTTGTCGACCACCAGCGACAGGTCCTCCTCCGGGCCGATGGAGAAGCCCCGCACGGTGGAGGGGTGGCCGGCGAAGGTCAGCGGCGTCCCGTACATGATCAAGTTGATCTCCGGGCCCCACAGCCGCTGCCGTTCGCCCACCATGCGCAGATCGCGGTGCACGTCCTCGTAGCGGTAGCGCTGGTGGCGCAGCACCTGGTGGAGCTCCCGGCTGACGGAGCCGAGCAGCCCGGCCACGGTCGTGTCCGGGCCCACCTCCACCCGCAGCGGCAGCGCGTTGGACACCATGCCCGGGGTGCGGCGGGCGGTCTGGTCGGGGCGGGCGGCCACGGCGAGCCCGAGCACCACATCGGTGGCCCCGGTCAGCCGGTGCACATACGCGGCGATGGCCGCCACCGTGACCGCGGGCCAGCTCACCGACGTCTCCCGGGCGAGCCCGCGCAGCGCCTCCGCGGTCTTGGCGGGCACCTCGCCGGCCAGTCGCACATGGTCGGTGGGGACCCGGGTGGGACGGGGAGCCAGGCTCACCGGAGCGGTCAGGCCCTGCAGCCGCCCGGTCCAGAACTCCCGGTCCTCGGCGAACCGTTCGGACTCCCGGTAGGCCAGGTCCTGGGCCACCAGATCGCGCACCGAGCCGAAGGGGTTCGGCGACGGCTCCTCACCGGCCACCAGCGCCGTGTACACCGCGGCCACCCGGGCCACGATCAGCGACCAGCTGTAGCCGTCCACGATGGCGTGGTGCACCCGGCTGAACCAGGTGTACCGGTCCGGGGCCAGGGTGATCAGGCCGAACGTGAACAGCGGCCCCGCGGACAGGTCCACCGGGGCCGCCACCCGTGCCAGCATCCACGCCTCGGCCTCGGCCGAGGGGTCCTGCGCGGCGCTGACATCGAGCGTGTGCAGCGGCCAGTCCACGGCGTCCTCGACGCTCTGGCGGGGGCCCTGCGGGCCGGGCACGAACCGCAGCCGCAGGGTGTCCGCCTCGTCCACGGTCCTGCGCAGCGCGGCTTCGAACAGCGCCGGGTCGACCCGACCGGATATCTCGACGCATTCGGCGATGCTGTACATCGGGTTGTCCGGGTTCACCTGCTGGGCAAGCCACATTCCGGACTGGGCGGCCGTCAGCGGCAAGTGGGGACCGTTCTGATCGGCCATTGCCGTTCACCTCGTTTGAATAGGCTCAACGATCGAGCCCAACCCTACGAAGCATCCTCGAATACCCCTATGGGCGAATGAAAAACTTGAAATCGCCGAGAAACGCATATCGAAGAATGCGCATCGCGCTGTACCGGCGTCGGTCCCGGACCGTAAAATCGACTGCCCCGACCTGACGCAGGTCGGGGCAGTCGATGGCGAACACCGCGCTCGTCACGCCTGGTCAGGCCATGCGCGACCGAGCCAGTCCGGCCTGATCCGGAGTCAGGGACACCGGCAGACTGCTATAGCCGTGCAGAAAGTTGGAGTGGATCGGCCGGCCGGGCCCTGTCAGCTCCGCCTCCGTCACCATGGTCCGCAGCGCGGTGAGCATCGCATGGATTTCCGCCCGGCCCAGATAGGCGCCGAGGCAGAAGTGCGGCCCGTATCCGAACGACACATGCTTGTTCGGGGTGCGGCCCAGGTCGAATACCTCGGGTTCGGCGAACACCTCGTCGTCGTAATTGGCGGCGGTGTTCCACATCGTGACGATGTCACCGGCCTTGATGTGCTGACCGCCGATCTCCGTGTCCACCACGGCCCGCCGCCCGAAGTGCATGGCGGGGGTGACCCAGCGCAGCACCTCCTCGACGGCGGACTCCACCGCCACGTCCCCGGCGCGCAGCCGCTTCCACTGCACCGGGTGCTCGATCAGCTCCCGCATCCCGCAGATCATCGAGAGGCGGCTGGTCTCGTCGCCACCGAGGATCAGGCTGTAGCAGTTGAAGACGATCTCCTCCTCGGTGAGCGGTTCACCGTCGATCGTCGCCGTGGCCAGCGCGCTGATCACGTCCTCGGTCGGCTCCTCGCGCCGGTCCTCGGCCAGATCGGCGAAGTACAGCAGCAGTTCATTGCGCGCGATCAGGGATTCCTCGACGCTCTGCCCGGCCTCCTCGGCGCTGAGCGCCTGCTTGGTCAGGGTGAGCAGATAGCCCCGGTCGGACTCCGGGACGCCGAGCAGATCGGCGATGGTGGCCATCGGGATGTGCTCCGCCACGTCCTGCGCGAAGTCGCAGCTCCCGCGCTCGACGGCGGCGCGCACCAGCCCCTCGGTGCGCCGCCGCACCGCGTCCACCACCGGCTCGAGCACCCGCGGCGCGAACGCCTTGAGCAGCAGGTTGCGGATCTCCCGGTGGCGTACGCCGTCGGTGACCGCCAGCATCTTGCCGCTCGCGGAGTCGCCGCCCTGCAGCAGCGTGGTGAGGACGTTGCCCTTCTCGGAGGTGAAGGCACGGTTGTCCCGGTACACCGCCATCACGTCCCGGTAGCGGGAGAGCACCCAGAAGCCGGGCATCAGCCCCTCGGTCGGATGCCAGTGCACCGGGCTCAGCTCCCGGAACCGCCGCCACATCGGCGGCAGTTCACGGTTCAGGAACGTCTGCGGATCGGTGAGGTCCACCTGGTCGAGGTCGATCTCCCCGGGACCGGCGGTCGGCTGGCTCGCCATGCCGCGCTTACCCCTCACGCTGGGTCATCGACACCAGCACCTTGCGGTCCCCGGTGAACGGACGCCGACCATGGGTGGTGAGCAGGTTGTCGATCATGATGAGATCGCCGTCCTCCCACCGCTCCGCCAGGATGGTGGCCTCGTACGCGCCCTGGATCGCGGTCAGTTCCTCAGGGGTGATCGGGGCGCCGTCGCCGAGGTAGGCGTTGCGCGGCAGCCCGTCCTCGCCGCAGATCTCCAGCAGCCCCTCGCGCACCGCCTCGGGCAGCGCGTGCACATGGAACAGATGGGCCTGGTTGAACCACACCCTGCGGCCGGTGATCGGGTGCTCCACCACCGCCGGGCGGCGCTGCCGGGTGCGCAGCACATCGCCGTCCCACTCCGACTCGATGTCGTGCTCCGCGCAGTACCGGTCGACATACGCCTTGTCGTCGGTCTGGAACCCCTCCTGCCAGGACAGCCCCATCCCGGTGCGATAGGTGCGGGTGTAGAGCACCCCGTGCTCCTCGAACCGCGCCACCAGGTCCCGCGGCAGCCGGTCCAGGACCGCCCCGCTGTCGGCCACCGGGGTCTCCCCGCCGGTGGCCGCCGCCTTGGCGCAGTACAGATAGAGGTTGTGCGGCCAGTTGCTGGAGTACGCGCTCTCGTTGTGCTGCGGAATCGACTGGTCGGCCGGGTACTCGGTCGAGGTGTAGACGTTCCCCTTGACCCGGCTGCGCGGCGTGGACCGCTCGTTGTACTCCAGCGTCTTGCCGCCGATCAGCTCCGCGAGACCGGCGAGCTCGTCCTGCTCCCCCAGGTCCAGGCTCTTCACCATGACCGCCGCGTGGTCGAGCATCGCCGAGCGCAGCCCGTCCAGGTTGGCCGCGACCCAGCCCGGACCGTCACCGCCGTGGCGGGGCGTCACCCGCACCAGGTGGGTGCCGTTGTGCTCCAGCAGGTCCACATCGGCGTCCGCGAAATACTTCTCCATCATTCCTTCTCCCCATCCAGGCTGAACCCGTCGATGCTGACGTGGTTGACCGGGTCGCCGGCCGCGTACTCGTAGGCGTTCAGGAAGGGCCCGTCGGAGACCGGCTGGGTGAAGCGGCCGAGCGGGTTGTTCAGCAGCCGGGTGTCCAGCACCGCGGAGAACAGGGCCCCGGCGTGCTCGGAGCCGCGCTGGTACTGGCCCAGCCAGCCGTAGTCGAAGTCACCGGGCAGGTTGTCCGGGACGTGGTCGGGGTCGACGGTGCCGTCCGCGGCAAGCGGCTCACCGTACGGGCCGTACCGGTACAGGTCGCCGATCTGCTTTCCTTCGTCCCCGGCGACGGCGAAGACATCCCCGCGGACGGTCGGGTAGCTCCAGGTGGAGCGGCCCTCGTACGAGGCGCCCTTCTTGGCGTAGACCACACCGCCCGGCAGCGCCACCACCCGGCTCAGCACCCGCTTGTCCTTCGCGAGCACGAAGTCGATGTCCGGATCGGTGTGCGAGGTGTGGCCGTAGAGCTGGGTCGAGCCGTCCGCGCCCTTGGACTCGCGCGCGATCAGGTGGTCGGCGATGTCGGAGGCGTAGCTGACATCGGCCGCGCCCTTGCCCGTGATGCTCGATCCCCGGTAGCGCTCGGCCGCGTCGTGGCGCTGCTCCACCGTGGCGCCGTCCTGCCGGTAGCCGGTCATATGGCCGTTCTCGGCGTATGTCACGTCCGTCACCGGGTGATCGCCGGTGGTGGCCAGCAGCCGGTCGGCGGCGTCGTAGCAGTAGCCGGTCTCGGTGGTGCCGTCCGCCGTGCGGTCCGTCAGCCGCAGCCGGTTGCCGTTCCGCCCCGCGTCGCTCTGGGTGCCCTTGGGGCAGTCCTTGGGCGCGTCGGCGAAGTCATAGCTGTAGTGGTGTCCGGTCACCCAGGCGTCGACCAGCCGGCCCGACGCGTCGTAGCGGTAGTTCGGCTCGCCCTTGCGGGCGTCCTGGCCCGCGGTGGACTCGTCGGTCACCACGCCCGAGCGGGCCCGGGTCACCGTGCTCGGCAGCGAGCGGCCGTGGGCCAGCCGCCAGTCGTTGCCCGTGATCCGGCCCGCGGCGTCCCGGACCACCTTCAGCGACGAGCCGTTGGCGTAGGTCACCCGCTCGGCCTCGCCGCCCGCGTCCAGAGCGACGGTGGCGAGCGTCTTGCCGTCCAGCGCGACGGCGGTCTCACGGCCCGCGTCGTCATAGCGCACCGTCTTCACCTGCGTCGCGTCCGCGTCGCTGGCGGGGGTCGAGGTCTCGCGCACCGCCCGTCCGGCCCGGTCGTAGACCGTCTCGGTGCGGATGCCCTGGGCGTCGGTGAACCGGACGGTACGGCCGAGCAGATCGACCGTGAAGAGCAGTTCGTCGCCGGGCTCCGACGCCTTGGTGGTCAGCGGATCGCCGCCGTGGGCCGCGTCGTAGCTGATCGTGCGCGCCGGGGCCCACTCGTTCCCGGGCACGTGCATGGCGAGGATCTGGCCGCGGTCACCGTAGTCCACGCAGGTCCACTTGGTCCCGCCGAAGGTCACCGCGACCGGCAGCCCCCGCTCGTCGTAGACGAACTTCTCCGTCCGGGAGGAGCCGGTCGCCGACGCCGCCGAGGTGATGGACTTCGGCAGGCCGGCCTGCGGCAGCGGATCGTCCTCGTCGGTGCAGGGGTTGTCGGCCTTCTCCGTCGCGCCGTAGTACGCGTAACTCTGCTTGGCCCCGCTCGGCATGACCTTGGCGGTGGGCCGGAACATCTCGTCGTACTCGTAGCCGGTCTTGAGCTTCAGGCCCTTCGGGTCGGTGACCATCGCCACCGGCACCCCGAGTTCGTTGAGCTGGGTCTCGACCGTGAGGTCCGGCACCCCGTCGGAACCCTGGGTGACGGAGGTGGCGCTGGTGTCGCCGTACGTCGTCGTGGTGGCCGGGACCTTCCCGCACCCCGAGGGGGCCGGGCTCACCAGGCTGCCGTCATCGGCGAAACACTTCTCGGGACCGGGGCCGAAGGCGCCGACCGGGCGGCCCGCCTCGTCATAGACCGTGGTGGTCAGCCGGCCGGCCGCGTCGAGGGTGGCGGCGGGCTGCTCGGCCGCCGTCCACTCCTTGCGCACCGTGCGCCCGGTGGCGTCGGTGTCGGAGCTGACGCGTCCCGCGGTGTCGTAGGCGACGGTGCGGGTGCCGTGCAGACCCGCCACATCGATCTTGGTGGAGCCCGAGCCATAGGCGTAGCGCCGCTCGGGGCGCGCGGTCCGGCCCTCGGTGAAGCCGGTGGGCTCGGGGCCGGCCAGCCGGGCGGCCCGGGTGCCGGAGTCCGCGTAGCCGATCTGGTAGTCGGCGGTGGCGTGGTCGCGCCGGTCCGGGTCGACCGCGATCCAGTCCATCACCAGCGGGGTGCGGACGGCGGTGAGCCGGTGGTCGGCGGTGTAGCCGAAGTCGGTGGTCTCGTCACCGGGATTGACGATCCGGGCGAGCTTCCCCGCGGAGTAGTGCAGCTGGGTCGTCCCCGCGCCGGGTACCCGGACCGCGCAGACGAACCCCTCGGGGGCGTCGTCGTCCTCGCAGGTGGAGTCGCCGCCGTAGAAGAACTTCAGACCCTCGTCCGCGGCCTCCTCGGTCGCCTTGAGCTTCGCGGCGTCGCTGTCGGTGTCCCCGGCGCCCTTGGCGCCCTTCGCGCCCTTGGCTCCGGTGGCGGCCTTGGGCGTGGCGGAGTTGGGCTGGGCGGCCCCCGTCGAGGAGGCCGCGCCCGTGCCCGTGTCGGCGCTCGAGCCGGTCGCGTTCGCGCCCTGCGGGCTGCTCAGCGGGTTCGCCGCGTCCGCACCGCCCGCCGCCGTGACACCCTCGCCGGTGCCCTCCTTGAGCGCGCTCGCGCCGTCCTGGCCGGTCGCGGCGGGAGTCACGCTCCAGCCGGGCGGCAGCACGGACCCGGCCGGCGAGAGCCAGGACGAGGGCACCGGCAGGCTGCCCTTGCCCGAGCGCTGCGCCCACAGGGCCAGCCGCCCGCCGTCGGCGGGGCGTTGGTACTCGATCCGCACCGAGTAGGCGTGGCCGGCCTTGAGCTGCCGCACCGCGCCGAACCGGGGTGTGGAGCCGCCCTTCTCGCCCTTCCAGTCGTCCACGACCGGGGTGTCGTCCAGCCAGATCCGCACCCCGCCCTGGTAGACGCCGCCCAGGCGGTAGCCGCCCGAGTCCGGTACCCGCAGCTGCCCGGTCCAGCGCGCCCGGAACCGGTCGCCGGCCTTGGCACCCTCCCAAGGGGCCTGCCCGTCCCAGTTGAAGGAGGGCTGGGTGTCGGTCCGTACGGCCGCCGGCTTCTCCTTGCCGCCGATGCCCGTCCCGGACGTCCCCGTGAAGTACGAGCCGGTGAGCCCGACTTCGGCCGTGGCCAGCGAGTTGTAGGTGAAGGTCGCCCCCAGGGGCCCGGCCCCCGTGCTCGTCTGCGGGGTGGCCACCGACGCGGTCGCGTTGCCGTTGGCGAGGTTCACCGACGCCGGGCCGAGCGTGTCCATGGGCACCGGCCCTTCGGCGGGCTGTGCCCCCAGCCACAGGTTCACGGTGAGGGACCTGGCCGGGGCGTCCGCGGTCACCTTTCCTGACGCCCGGTTCCGCGCCCGTACGGTCCACGTGTACTGGCCGCCGTCCTTGAGCGTGCCGTCCGGCACCGTCCAGCGCGGGGTGCGCAGCCAGCCGGACGAGACGACCTGCCCGCCACGGGGGCTGTCACCAGTGCCGATGACGAACTCGTACTCGGCCTTGCCCGCGGCCCGCGCGGCGGTCAGCACCGGGCGCCGGTCGGCCAGGGTCGCGCCGTCGGACGGGGAGGCCGGTTTCGGTGCCGCGGCCGTACCCCGCTTCCCGGCGGACTCCGCGATGCCGTCGAAGTCGCCCGCGGGCCAGGCGGGCCGGACCGGATCGCCGGCCTTGGCGGACAGCATGGCGACATCCGACGGGGTGGCGTGCCCGGCGCGGCTGAGCCAGTCCGGTGCCGCCGAAGCCATACTCCCGCTCGCGAGCAACGCCACGGAGACGGTCACGGAGGCCGCGCCCGCCACCGTCGCTCTGAGTGTTCTGGTGCGAGCCATGCTCACTCACCACTCCAACCTGGGAACGCACCGCGCTACGCCGCACGGCTTCGAGAGGGGTCTGGCCGAATGCTGTCAACCGCCCCACTCGCCCCAAAGCCCTTAGTGAAACTTTCGATACGGTCCGTTGGGCAATCCGGCACGGCCGGGTGCCGTTACGGCTACGGTGTGTGCCGTGACCACCCGCATCCTGCTGGCCGACGACCAGGACACCGTCCGCATCGGCTTCCGGCTGATTCTCGACTCCCAACCGGACATGGAGGTCGTGGGCGAGGCCGCCGACGGCTTGGAGGCCGTCGAACTGGCCCGCAAGCTACGGCCCGATGTGGTGCTGGCCGACATCCGGATGCCCCGGATGAACGGACTCGAGGTCACCCGGCTGCTCGCCGGGCCGGGCGCCAAGGACCCGATCAAGATCATCGTGGTGACCACCTTCGACCTCGACGAGTATGTGCACAGCGCCCTGCGCAACGGGGCCTGCGGCTTCCTCCTCAAACGCTCCGGGCCGACGCTGCTGGTGGAGGCGATCCGGGCGGCCATGGCCGGGGACGCCATGATCAGTCCCTCGGTGACGGTCCGGCTGCTGCGGCACATCCAGGAGCCCGAGCGGCCCCGGGCCAAACGGCCCATCGAGGCGCTGACCGAACGCGAGGTGGAGATCGCCAAGTTGGTCGCCCAGGGCATGACCAACGCGGAGATCGCCGGCGAGCTGTTCATCTCTGCCGGGACGGTCAAGACCCATATCGCCAACGTCCAGCGGAAGTTGGACGTGCGCAACCGGGTGGGCATAGCCGCCTGGGTGTGGGACAGCGAGCGCGTCGACTGACCCCGCCGGAGCGGCCGCCACGGGCCCGCTCCCCATCAGTACCGGCTGCACCTTCCTGCCATCCGCTTCCCCAGCCGCCCCGGCCGCCACGGGCACCCCGGCGGCACAAGGGCCCGCCTCCCCCGACGTGGTCGGGGGAGGCGGGCCCTTGGGAGGTGGCCGCGCGGCGCCGCGTATCAGGCGGCCGCGCAGACGCCCTTCATGCTGTCGATGAGAGCCAGTACCGCACGGGCCGAGGGCAGGATCATCCGCCCTTCGCGAGTGAGCTGGGCACCCGTGGAGTCACGGGTGAAAAGCTTGGTGCCCAGCATTTGTTCCAGGCACTTGATCTGATAGCTGATGGCCGGCTGCGAATAACCGAGTACTTTCGCCGCCTGATCCATACGTCCTATCTCCGCTATAGAGACGAAGGCGCGGAACTCCCGCTCGTGCATTTTTCCCCCTGTCCGATTCGGCTGCCTTCTGGGCGGCCGAGAACCGGTTACACAGCACCGGCATCCGATCTGTCGAGACCATATCAACGTACCTAATCTCGAAAGACAACAGCCGGTGCAGGAAGCTGCAATGCGACCCACGTCTCGCGCGGCGGGGGAAGCCCCACGGTGCCTCGCCGGGGGATTTATCCGAGGCACCGTGGGAGACTTTCTGGGTTCCCGCGGCATTCTCCGGGCGCGGTACACCCCATCCGTTGTGTTCCGGGCCTCACTCCTGTGTGACGGCCCGCAGGACGTTCAGCCTGGCCCCGCGCCGGGCCGGGCCCAGCGAGGCCAGCGCCCCGACGATCGCCGCGCCCACCAGATAGACCGCCATCAGCGACCAGGGCAGTGACAGGGTGTTGACACCCTGGGACCGCATCGAGTGGGCCACCGCGAGCCCGAGCCCGGCCCCGACCACCACACCGAGCACGGCGCCGAAGAGCGAGATGACCACCGACTCGGTCATGATCATGCGGATCGTCTGACCCCGCCCCAGCCCGATGGCCCGCAGCGCGCCCAGCTCCTTGGTCCGCTCCATCACCGACAGGGCCAGCGTGTTGACGATGCCCAGCACCGCGATGATCATCGCGACCGCGAGCAGCGCCTGGACCAGATTGAGCATCATGTCGAAGCCGTCGTTGAACTTCTGGGCGATGGCGTCCTTGGACTGCACCGTCACCTCGGGGCTGTCCCGCAGCGCCTTTTCGATCCCCGGCTGGACCGAGGCCACCGAGGCGTCCGCGGCCAGCTCGAAGAACGCCTGCGACGGCTGCGCGTTGCGGAAGCCTTCGGTCGCGTCGGCCCACGGGATCACCACGCTGTTGGCCAGCGCCATGTCCTCGAAGGTGCCGGCCAGCCGGTAGCTGCGGGGCTCCCCGCGCTGCAGTTGGACGGTGACCTTGTCGCCCACCTTCAGATCGCGGTCCTTGGCGGTGGCCTTGTTCATCAGTACCGAGCCGGGGGCCAGTTCATCGATCGACCCGGCCTCGGCCCGCAGGCTGAGCATGCCGCGCGCCGCCCCCCAGTCCTCCCAGGAGGACACGGACTGGGTGTCCTTGCCGACCTTCGCGGTGTCGAACGACGCCGCGGCGACCGCCTCCACTCCGTCCACGCCACGCGCCTGGCGCAGCGCCGCCGGGTCGATGGAGGCCGACATGCTGTCGCCGGAGTCGCCCATCGCCACCAGCTGGGACTTCAGCTTGTCCGAGATCTCGTTGTTGACGCTGTCCTTCGCCGAGGCGGCCACCGTGCTGAGCGTGGTGACCAGCGCCACGCCGATCATCAGCGCCGAGGCCGTGATCGCGGTACGGCGCGGATTGCGCGCCGAGTTGCGGCGCCCCAGCTGGCCGGGGAGCGAGCGGGAGAACAGCCCGCCCAGCAGCCATACGGCCGGCCGGCTGATCAGCGGGGTGAGCAGCGTGACCCCGATGAAGGTGAGCAGCACCCCGGGCAGCACGGCCGACATCGCCGCGTCGCCCGACCCGGCGAGCCCCATCACCAGCAGCGCGGCACCCAGCACCAGCAGCACCGAACCGGTCCAGGTCTGCTTGCGGTGCTTGCGGTCCGGCGCCACCGCCGAACGGATGACGGCGATGGGCGCGACCTTCGCGGCCCGCAGCGCCGGGAACAGCGCGGCCAGCATCGTCACCCCCACACCGACCACCAGCGACACGACGACCGCGTTGGCGGGAACGGCGAGATCGGCGACCTCCAGCCCCTTGATGGTGCCCGCCAGCAGGGAGGCGCCCAGGGCTCCCAGGCCGACCCCGAGGCCCAGCCCGATGACCGCCGCGACCAGCCCGATCACCAGCGATTCCAGCAGCACCGAGCCGATCATCTGACGGCGGCTGGCGCCCAGCGCCCGCAACAGTGCCAGCTCACGCATCCGCTGGGCGATGATGATGGAGAAGGTGTTGATGATCAGGAAGACCCCGACCAGCACCGCCACCGCCGCGAATCCCAGCAGCACCTGGGTGACCAGGTCGAGGATCTCCCGCGAGCGGTCGGCCGACGCCTTCGACAGCTCCTCGCCGGTGCGCACCTCGAAACCGGACCCGAGCTCCTTCTTCAGCGCCGCCTTGACGGTGGCGCTCTTCGCGCCCGAGGCCAGGTCCACGCTGATGGCCGAGTACTGGCCGTTGTGTCCCAGCATCAGCTCCCGCGCCACCGGTTCGGTGAACGCCACCGTCTGTTCGCCGCCGATGGAGTCACGGTCGCCCGAGTAGCCGAAGATCCCGGCCACGGTGAAGGACCGCTTGGGCTGTCCGGTCAGCACGCCGATCGAATCGCCGACCGAGAAGTGCCCCTTCTCGGCGAGCCCGGCGTTGATCGCCACCTCGTCCGGCTTGGCCGGGGCGTGGCCCTTGCGCAGGGCGAGGAGCGAGGTCTCGCCGGTCCACCCCTTGCCGTACCGGGGGCCGCCGGTGCTGGGCACCACCTTGCCGTCCTTGCCGAGCGCGCGGGCGCCCTCGACGCGGATGTCCCCGTCGGCCTTCCCGACGCCGGGGACGTCCGCCACCCGCCGTACGGTCGCCGCGTCCAGTCCGACCGGCGCGCTCGCCGCGTCGCCCGCACTTCCGCTGACCCGCGCCTTGGCGGCCACCTGCAGATCGATGTCGTCGTACGCGCCCGCGAACTGGGCGTCGAACGAACGGCCAAGGGTGTCCTGGAGGACGAAGGCACCCGAGACGAACGTGACGCCCAGCACCACCGCGAGGCCCGACAGCAGCAGTCGTAGCTTCCGCGACAGCACGCTCTTGAGAGTCGCCTTGAACATCAGGCCACCTTCTCCAGCGTGTCGATCTTCTTCATCATGTCGAGCACGGCGTCCGCGGTCGGCTCGGTGATCTCGCTGACCACGTGTCCGTCGGCGAAGAACACCACGCGGTCCGCGTACGAGGCGGCGTTGGGGTCATGAGTGACCATGACGATGGTCTGGCCCAGCGTCCTGACCGAGTCGCGCAGGAACTTCAGCACCTCGGCGCCGGCCCGCGAGTCCAGATTGCCGGTCGGCTCATCGGCGAAGATCACCTCGGGCTGGGACACCAGCGCCCGTGCGCAGGCCACCCGCTGCTGCTGACCGCCCGAGAGCTCCGTGGGACGGTGCCCGAGCCGGTCGCTCAGCCCCACCGTCTCGATCACCTTCGCCAGCCATTCCGGCGAGGGCTTGCGGCCCGCGATCGCCAACGGCAGGAGAATGTTCTCCTCGGCGGTCAGCATCGGCAGCAGATTGAATTGCTGGAAGATAAATCCAATGCGATCTCTGCGAAGAGCGGTCAGTTCCTTATCGCTCATTCCATTGACCTTCATATCGGCCACATACACATCGCCCTCACTGACCGTGTCGAGGCCGGCGAGACAATGCATGAGGGTCGACTTACCGGAACCCGAAGGCCCCATGATCGCCGTGAACTGACCACGGCGCAGGTCCACATCGACCCCGCGCAGGGCGGCGACTTGCGCATCGCCGGTCCCATACACCTTGTGGACGTTCACCGCTCGAGCGGCCAACTCCGTATCCGTCGAACTTGTCGCGCTCACGCGGCTCACTCTCCCTTTGCCGGGTCGGGCTTGCGTTGACGAGCCGAGATTAGGACGGGGCCCCGGGGCGCCGCCTCTGCCGAATGGCAGAGATCGGGCGCCGAGTTCGACGGCCGGGAGCGGGGAAGCGGGAACGGGGAAGCGGGATCCAGGCCGCGATCCGGGCCCGGATCCGGGCCCGCTTCGAAGTCTTTGCATCGCGCCTGTGGCATCAGGAGGGCCGACCTAGGGTCATCCGGGACGAAAGGGCCCCGGATGGCTGAGGGAGACGGCATGGCCGCCACACGGACACTCTCCAAGTACTGGCTGCTCACGAACGATTTCATCCAGAACCCGTATCCCGTTCTGGAATACGTCCGCCAGGAGCGCCCGGTGTGTGAGGTCTCCCTGCCCGGCGGCGGCCGTGCCTGGGTGGTGACCCGGTACGACGACGCCAAGGCGGCCCTCGCCGACCCGCGGTTCAGCCGTGACATCCACGTCCACTACCGGCTGATGTCACGCAAGTCGGGCCGCGCCATGACCCCTCCCGCCGAGGAGGCCAACCACTTGGCCAACCTCGAGCCACCCCGCCACACCCCGCTGCGCAAGGCCATCAGCTTCGCCTTCACCCCGCGCCGCGCCGAGGCGCTGCGGCCGCGGGTGGTGGAGATCGCCGACGAGCTGCTCAACCGGCTGGCCGACCAGGCCCGCCCGGATCTGATCGCCGGGTACGCCGAGCCGCTGCCCGTGATGACCATCGCCGAGCTGATGGGGGTGCCCGCCGAGGCGTGGCCGGACTTCCTGCGCTGGTCCCAGGCACTGCGCGAGCACTCGCCGACCGACACCTCGGGCGTCCTGGACCGCAACATCCGGGACCTGTCGGCCTATATGTCCGCCCTGATCGCCCAGAAGGAGCGGGAGCCGGACGACGGTCTGCTCTCCTCCCTCATCCACGCCGACCCCGAGCGCCGGCTGACCCTCACCGAGATCCTCTCCACCAGCTTCGCCCTGATGACGGGCGGCAACGACACCACCGCCAGTCTCGTCGGCGGCGTGATCGCCGCCCTCCTCACCCACCCGCGGGAACGCGCCCAGCTCCTCGCCGAACCGGGCCGCTGGGGCGCCGCGACGGACGAGCTGATCCGCTACGTCAACCCGATCAGCAACGCGCTGCAGCGCGTCACCACCGAGCCGGTGGAGATCGGCGGGGTCACCATTCCGGCCGATGAGGTCGTCATCATCTCGGTGCTGTCCGCCAACCGGGACCCCGATCAGTTCCCCGTCCACCCGGAGATGCTCGACCTCACCCGCCCGAAGCCCGCCCATCTCAGCTTCGGCTTCGGCATCCACTACTGCTCCGGCGCCCATCTCGCCAAGATCATCACCGAGACCGCCGCCCGCCGCCTCTTCGAGCGCTTCCCCGAGGCCCGCCTCGCGATCCCGCCCGCGGAACTCCGCTACCAGCAGGCCGGTCTGGTCCGCCCGCTCGCGGCACTCCCGGTCGCGTGGTGACCGGTCCGGTGACTCATCCGGTGACCGGTCTGGTGATCCGTCTGGTGGCCCGTCCCCTTCCGGCGGCTCCCGGCGACCGCGAAGCCCGCCTCCGCGATCACCCCTAGCCGCCAGAAGCCCCGGAGGACGTGCCCTCCGGGGCTTCTTCGTTCGCTGCTCGGGCGCAGAGCCGACTGTCGGGTTCGAACCGACGACCTTCGCTTTACAAGAGCGGTGCTCTACCAGCTGAGCTAAGTCGGCGTCCCCAGCAGTGTACCTGGCTCCTTGGGGGTGATCCGTTCGAAAATTTCCCTGGTCCTGGCTAGAGACAGGGCCGCCCTCGCCGGTATAGCGTCACGCCAATCCACCTCCGGTGGACTAGACCCCTCCTTTACTCGGATCGTCCGGCACGTTCCTGCCGGTGAAGGGAAAGATCACCATGGCCACGGTCACGTACGACAAGGCGACCCGGGTGTACCCGGGCACCGAGAAGCCCGCCGTCGACCAGCTCGACATCTCCATCGAGGACGGCGAGTTCCTCGTACTCGTCGGCCCCTCCGGCTGCGGGAAGTCGACCTCCCTGCGGATGCTCGCGGGTCTGGAGGACGTCAACGGCGGGGCCATCCGGATCGGCGACCGCGACGTCACCCACCTGCCGCCGAAGGACCGGGACATCGCCATGGTGTTCCAGAACTACGCGCTGTACCCGCACATGTCCGTCGCCCAGAACATGGGCTTCGCGCTCAAGATCGCCGGTGTCAACAAGACCGAGATCCGGCAGAAGGTCGAGGACGCGGCGAAGATCCTCGACCTCACCGAGTACCTGGAGCGCAAGCCGAAGGCGCTCTCCGGTGGTCAGCGGCAGCGTGTCGCGATGGGCCGGGCGATCGTCCGGGAGCCGCAGGTGTTCCTCATGGACGAGCCGCTGTCCAACCTGGACGCCAAGCTGCGCGTGCAGACCCGTACCCAGATCGCCAGCCTGCAGCGGCGGCTGGGCATCACCACGGTGTACGTCACCCACGACCAGGTCGAGGCCATGACCATGGGCGACCGGGTCGCGGTGCTCAAGGACGGGCTGCTGCAGCAGGTCGACTCGCCGCGCAGCATGTACGACCGCCCCGCCAACCTCTTCGTCGCGGGCTTCATCGGCTCGCCCGCGATGAACCTGGTCGAGGTGCCGATCACCGACGGCGGCGTGAAGTTCGGCAACAGCGTCGTCCCGGTCTCGCGTGAGGCGCTGAGCGCCGCGTCCGACAAGGGCGACCGCACGGTCACCGTGGGTGTCCGGCCCGAGCACTTCGACGTGGTCGAGCAGAACGGCGACGCCGCCCAGGGCCTCACCAAGGCGTCCGACGACGCCCCGGCCGGTCTCGCCGTCACCGTCAACGTCGTCGAGGAGCTCGGCGCCGACGGCTACGTCTACGGCACCGCCGAGGTCGGCGGCGAGGTCAAGGACCTGGTCGTCCGCGTGAACGGGCGCCAGGTGCCGGAGAAGGGCGCGCAGCTGCACGTCGTGCCGCGGCCGGGCGAGACGCACGTCTTCTCGACCTCGTCCGGGGAGCGGCTCAGCGACTGAGGCCGCTGGCCCGTCAGTTCGTTCGTTCCGACGGCGCCGCTCGTCCGCTCCAGGCGGACGGGCGGCGCTGTCGCGTTCGCGCTGGGCTTCGCGTTGGGTGGGCAGGGAACGCTGGGTGAGCACATCGCGGGTCGCGGTGTTGCGTTGTCGATAAATTCCCCGACAATTCGAGCATTTCGCCCTTGGGCGTCAACTCTCCGAACGCCAAGAGTGGGTTTCCATCACCCGGCCCGGTGACGGAATGTCGCCAAATCGTCGCTCCTCGCTACGATCGCCGCGTACGCAGTTCCGCACCGCAGTCGGTTCCGCACCGCAGTGCCGTACCGCGGTGCCGCACCACCAGTCCGCACCACCACCACTCCGTACCGCCCACCCGCGAGGAACCACCCCGTGAACCACGCAGCCCGCCGCATCGGCAGAACACTCGCCCTCGTCCTCCCCGTCGTGCTCGTCCTCTCCGGCACCCTCGCGGTCACCCGCGTCCCCTGGGCCTCGCCGAGCGCCGAGTCGCAGATCCTCACCGCCTCCGCCGACCGGGCGTCCACCCGTGCCACCCACCGGGCCCCGCACGAGCTGCTGCGCGACCGGCTGCTCGCCGAGCTCCAGGAGAAGAACCCCTCCGTGGCGCTCACCCACCTCCAGGTGGCGACGGCGGAACGGCCCTCGCTGGCCAAGCACTGCGCCTCCATCGCCCGGGCGCTCGGGCGCGCCGCGGTCGCCAAGTACGGCGGGGTGAGCCGCGCCCAGGCGTACGCACGGCCCGTCTGCGACACCTCGTTCGCGTCCGGAACCACCCAGGCGTACCGCTGATCCCGCCCTTCCCGCCCTCGCTCCCGCTCCGGCTCCGCCTGCGGTGGTCCCCGCACCGCATATGGTGCGGTTCATGAGCGATGACGACGAGCGCAGGCCCGGGCATCACCACCAGACCGCGCGCCCCACACAAGCCGTCGTCCTGGCCGGAGGCCAGGGCTCACGGCTGCGTCCGTACACCGACGACCGCCCCAAGCCGATGGTCGAGATCCCGGGCACCGGGATTCCGATCATCGGCCACCAACTGGCCTGGCTGGCCGCCGAAGGCGTCACCGACGCCGTGGTCTCCTGCGGCCACCTCGCCGCCGTCCTCCAGGACTGGCTCGAGGCGGCGGATCTGCCGCTGCGGGTGCGGACCGTCGTCGAGAAGGAGCCGCTGGGGCGCGGCGGCGGCCTGAAGTTCGCCGCCGCCAGGCTCCCCGAGCCCGAGCAGCCCTGGTACGCCACCAACGGCGACATCTGGACCCGCTTCTCGCTCCGCGACATGGCGGACTTCCACGACGAGCGCGGCGCCACCGCCACGCTCGCGCTCGCGCGGCCGCGCATTCCGTGGGGGGCGGTGGAGACCAATGAGTTCGGCCACGTCCTGGACTTCATCGAGTCGCCGCCCTCGCCGTACCTCATCAACGCGGGCGTCTACGTCTTCTCCGCCGCCTTCACCGCGCTGCTGCCCGACCGGGGCGACCACGAGCGCACCACCTTCCCGCGCCTGGCGCGGGAACGTCGGCTGGCGGGCTTTCCGCTGCCCCAGGGGGCGTACTGGCGGGCCATCGACACGGCCAAGGACCTGACCGAAGCCGCCAAGGAACTGGCCGCGGGCCCCGCGCCCCACGGGCACGGCCCCTTCGACACGAGGCCCGTGCCACACGGCTGAGCACCCGCACCACACAACGCGGTCGCCTGCGGCGGGCTGTTCCCCCACCCCGCCCCTTCCCGAAACTGGAGCTCCGCCCCAGCCCCCCTAGACCTCCGCTCCCGGGTCCCGCAGGAACTCCGCCCCAGACCCCGCAGGGAGACCGCCCCGGCTCCCGCCCGGGACCCCACCTCGGACCCCGCCAGGGCCTCGCCCCAAACGCCGCGCGGGACCCCGCCCCACACCCCGGGGGCCCGGGGGCGGAGCCCCCGGTAACGGAAAGGGGCGGGGAGGGGAACAGCCCCCACCGAAACTCCACCCCACACCTCACGAAAGCTCTACACCAAACCCCACGTGAGGCACACCCCAGACCCCGCAGGACACCGCCCCGGGCTCCCGGAGGCTGGGGCTGAGCCCCAGTTTCGGAAAGGAGCGGGGAGGGGAACCAGCCCCCACCGAAACTCCACCCCACACCTCGCGAAAGCTCTACACCAAACCCCACGTGAGGCACACCCCAGACCCCGCAGGACACCGCCCCGGGCTCCCGGAGGCTGGGGCTGGGCCCCAGTTTCGGGAAGGGGCGGGGAGGGGAACAGCCCGCCGCAGACGACCCAGTGCGGGGGCGGTGCTCAGCCCAAGAGGCCGCCCAGGGCGGCCTCCTCGGCGGCCGGGTCGCCGTCGCCTGAGGTGTTGTCCTCCGGGGGCCCGCCCTCCGGGCCACCCGCGGATTGGCCGCCCTCGCCGCCCAGAGACGACGCGCCCGGCGCCGTCGGGGCGAGCGGGTGGCGCGGGGACCGGGGGGTCGTCCCCAGGCCCGGGCGGGGCCGGGACGCGCCGCTGGGGCGGCCAGAGGTGCCGGACGCCGAATCCGTCGCGCTCGGCACCCCGGCCGAGGACGCGGACGTCGACGAGTCCGAGGCGGACGGCTCGGGCCGGTGCGACAGCCGCTCGCGCGGCGACGGAGCGCCCGCCGAGCCGCCCCCGCCCGTGCCCACCGTCCCGCGCAACCCGCCGCGCGGGCTCTCCGCGGGCTTGCTGGGCAGCGGTGAGCCGGGGAGGTTGTTCGTCGGCAGATCGCTCGGCTCCGGCGCCTTCACGACCTCCGAGGACCGTACGGCGGCGCCCAGCATCGAGCCCACCAGCAGCGTCAGCCCGGCGATCACCGTCGCCATCACGCCGCCGCGGCGCAGCACCCGGCGCCGCAGCTCCCACAGTTCGGCCCGGGGGCCGAGCCGCCGCCACGCCTCGCCCGCGAGGCGGCCGTCCACCGAGTAGACCGGCGCGCCCGCGATGATCAGCGGGCTCCAGGCGGCGAGGTAGATGATGTCGGGCGCGTCGTAGACCGGCACCGTGCGCCAGCTCACCGTGACGATCAGCGCGGCGGACAGCAGCGCGCCGAACGAGGCGGCCAGCCGCTGCCACAGCCCGAGCACGGTGAGCACTCCGACCACGATCTGCAGGAACGCCACGGTCAGCCCGGCGCCCACCGGATGCGCCAGCGCCAGGTCGCGCAGCGGCTCGGCGATCGGCCAGGGGTGCAGCCTCCGCAGCCAGGTGACCATCGAACCGCGCTCACCGCCGTCGAAGTAGACGGGGTCGGAGAGCTTGCCCATCCCGCCGTAGATGGAGATGAAGCCGAGGAAGATGCGCAGCGGGAGCAGCACGACGCCGAGGTTCGTCCGGCGCCCGGGGTAGTACGCGTGGCGTACGGAATCGGCGTGGCGGCGCGGGCGCGGAACCGCGCCGCGCCGCTGGTCCCGCGCTTCGTCCCGCTCGCCGTCGAGGGCTCCCGGGCGCCCGGAGGACGCGCCGCGCCGCTCCACCCCGGCCGCCCTGGCCACCGCACTCGCCCTGCCCGCCTCCGGGCCGTCCGCGCCCGGACGCCGCCGCCCGCCGGACGACCGGGGCACGGACTCCGTACGGGGGTTGCGCGGGCCGATGACCGTGGGTGCCGTGTCGTCGTCGAAGGCGATCCGCGGCAGCACCTGCGTGGCGCCCACGTCCTCGGCGCCCTCGCCGGGCCGGGGACGGCCCAAACCATCGTTCAGGCCGTCGGACAGACTGTCGGTCAGACCCTCGGAGGAGTACCGCACGGCCTGCAGCAGCCGGGTCGCCGCGGCGTCCCCGCCGGGGCGGGTGCGGCCGCTCCACACCACGGGCGGCCGACGCCGACCGGGGGCCGGGACGCGGGCGAGCCGGGCCGTGTCCGTCAGCGCGCTGCTGACGACCGGGGCGCTGAGCTGCACCCGGAAGCTCGGGGCATTGACGGCGACCTGCGCCGGATCGCATGGCACCTTGGCCATGGTCAGCTGTGGTTCGTCGTCGAATCCCCCCGCGCGTCCCGCCAGGGGCGAAGGCATGCGGGCTTTTCTGGTCTCCACGCCCAACTAACCGAGTGACGGACGGGAAAGACACTGCCAGGGACGTCCCGATCTGTCCGAGGCCCGTCAAGATCATCGGCCAGGGGGCAGCGCCACGGACCGAGGCACGCGGGTCCCAGGTCAGGTCCGGGTCACGCCCGGCGCCGTACCGCCCGTACCAACGTCACGCCCAACGTCACACCCAGCGCCGTACCGCTCCCGTCAGCGATCACGCCCGGCGGCGTGCCGCCTCGTACAGGACGACGCCCGCCGCGACCCCCGCGTTCAGCGACTCCGCGCCGCCCGGCATCGGAATCCGCACCCGCAGATCGCAGGTCTCGCCCACCAGCCGCGACAGCCCCTTGCCCTCGCTGCCGACGACGATCACGACCGGGCCGTCCAGCACCGCGAGGTCCTGCAGCTCGACATCGCCGTCCGCCGCCAGCCCGACCACCGTCAGGCCCGCCTTCTGGTAGGCCTCCAGGGTCCGGGTGAGGTTGGTCGCGCGGGCGACCGGGGTGCGGGCGGCGGCGCCCGCGGAGGTCTTCCACGCGCCCGCGGTCATCCCGGCCGCGCGCCGCTCCGGTACGACCACGCCGTGGCCGCCGAAGGCGGACACCGAGCGGACCACCGCACCCAGGTTGCGCGGATCCGTGACGCCGTCGAGGGCGACGATCAGCGGGTCCTCGCCGTCGTCGACGGCGGCGGCGCTCAGGTCCTCGGGGTGGGCGTATTCGTACGGCGGCACCTGGAGCACCAGGCCCTGGTGGTTCAGCCCGTTCGTCATCCGGTCCAGCTCGGCCTTGGGCGCCTCCATGAGGTGGACGCCGCCGCGGTCGGCCGCGACCTTCAGCGCCTCGCGCACCCGGTCGTCGCTGTCGATGAACTGCTGCACATACAGCGTGTTCGCAGGAACGCCCTCGCGCAGCGCCTCGACCACCGGGTTACGGCCCACCACCAGCTCGTTCGAACCCTTGCCGCCGCGCCGCGGTACGGGGCGCTTGGCGGCCTGGCGGGTGCGGGCGTTGGCCATCCGCTGCTTGACGTGTCCCTTGCGCATCTCGGCGGGCGGGGTGGGCCCCTTGCCCTCGAGGGCGCGGCGCCGCTTACCGCCGCTGCCGACCGTCGCGCCCTTCTTATTGCTGGTACGGCGGTTCCTGCGCTGGCTGTTGCCGGCCATGAATGTCACCTGTCTCTTCACTGCTCAGCGCTGCTCGGCAAACGGCAACGGAAAACGTCGAACGTCACACGCATACGCACGTACACGCATACGCACACGCGTCCACGGTCGTACGGTCGTATGTACGGTCACAAGTGTGCCGCCCGACCCAGCGGGCGGCACAAACAGCGAGGTCAGCGAGTGCCCAGCTCCCAGCGCGGCCCGGACGGGGTGTCCTCGATCACCAGACCCGACTGCTGCAGCTGATCGCGGATCGCGTCCGCCGTCGCGTAGTCCTTACGGGCCCGCGCGGCCTGCCGCTGCTCCAGGACCAGCCGGACGAGGGAATCGACCACGCCGTGCAGATCCTCACCCCGGTCCGAACCGCCCGCCCAGTGCTCATCGAGCGGATCGAGGCCCAGCACGCCCAGCATGGCCCGCACCTCGGCGAGCCGGGCGACCGCCGCCTCCTTGTCGTCGGCGGTCAGGGCGGAGTTCCCCTGGCGGACGGTGGTGTGGACGACCGCGAGCGCCTGCGGCACCCCGAGGTCGTCGTCCATCGCCTCGGCGAACGCGGGCGGCACCTCGGCGGCGGGCTCCACGCTCCCGGCCTTCTCCACCACGCGCTGGATGAAGCCCTCGATCCGCGCGAACGCCGACTCGGCCTCGCGCAGGGCCTCCTCGCTGTACTCGATCATCGAGCGGTAGTGCGGGGTGCCCAGGTAGTAGCGGAGCACGATCGGACGCCAGCGCTTGACCATCTCGGAGACCAGCACCGAGTTGCCGAGCGACTTGCTCATCTTCTCGCCGCTCATGGTCACCCAGGCGTTGTGCGCCCAGTAGGCGGCGAAGTCATCGCCGAACGCCTTGGCCTGCGCGATCTCGTTCTCATGGTGGGGAAAGATCAGGTCGACGCCGCCGCCGTGGATGTCGAAGGCGCGCCCGAGGTACTTGTGCGCCATCGCCGAGCACTCCAGGTGCCAGCCCGGACGGCCGCGCCCCCACGGGGTCTCCCAGCTGGGCTCCCCCGGCTTCGCCGCCTTCCACATGGCGAAATCGCGCGGGTCGCGCTTGCCGGTCTCGCCCTCGCCCGAGGGCTGGCGCAGCCCGTCCAGATCCTGGTTGGAGAGCCGCAGATACTCGGGGAACGAGCGCACATCGAAGTAGACATTGCCCTGGGCGGCATACGCATGACCCCGGTCGATCAGCTCCCGCATCATCTCGATCATCTCGGGGATATGACCGGTCGCCCGCGGCTCATAGGTCACGGGCAGGCAGCCGAGGACGTCGTACGCCTGGTTGAAGGCGCGCTCGTTCTCGTAGCCGATCGCCCACCAAGGGCGCTTCTGCTCCGCCGACTTCGCGATGATCTTGTCGTCGATGTCCGTGACATTGCGGATGAACGTCACGTCGTAGCCGCGGTGGGCGAACCAGCGGCGCATGATGTCGAAGTTCAGCCCCGACCTGATGTGCCCGATATGGGGGGCGGCCTGCACGGTCGCGCCACACAGGTAGATCGAGACGCAGCCCGGCGCGAGCGGGATGAAGTCACGGATCTGCCGGGCGCTGGTGTCGTACAGGCGAATAGTCACGCATCAAGGGTAGTGGGAAGTGAACGGTGCCCCGTGCCCGTTCCCCCACGGGGACACAGAAGCGTGACACTCGGGACGCGGGTGACACCCGGGACGCATCCGCGCACCCGCCGCCGTCACCCTCACCGCCGTCGCCGCTACCGCCGGAACACCAGGGCCGTCGCGATCGCCGCGAGCCCTTCCGCCCGACCGGTCAGGCCCAGCCCGTCCGTAGTCGTACCGGACACCGAGACGGGGGCGGCCACGGCCGCCGTCAGCGCCTTCGTCGCCGCATCGCGCCGTTTGCCGATCTTCGGCCGTACGCCGATCACCTGGATCGCCACGTTGCCGATCTCGAAGCCCGCGTCCCGGACGATCCGGGCGGCCTCGGCGAGCAGCGTGGTACCGGCCGCGCCGGACCACTCGGGGCGGTCGGTGCCGAAGTGGGCGCCGAGATCGCCGAGCCCGGCGGCGGAGAACAGCGCGTCACAGGCGGCGTGCGCGGCCACATCGCCATCGGAGTGCCCGGCGAGTCCGTACTCCTCGCCCTCCCACAGCAGCCCCGCGCACCACAGCTCACGCCCCTTCTCGAAGGCGTGCACATCGGTGCCGATGCCCACCAGGGGGAGCATCGCCGCGTCATCAGAAGCCATCGTTCGCCCTCCTGCGGGCCAGGACCGCCTCGGCCAGCACCAGATCCAGCGGCCGGGTCACCTTGAACGCCTCCTCGTGGCCGGGGACGACCACGACCTCCACGCCGAGCCGCTCCACCATGCCCGCGTCGTCCGTGGCGCCCTCGCCCTCCATGGCGATCTGCTCGTGGGCGGTCACCAGCGTGGCGCGGTCGAAGCCCTGCGGGGTCTGGACGGCGCGCAGCAGGGCGCGCTCGGGGGTGCCGACGACCGGTTCGGGCTCACCGGCCCGCTCCCCGGTGCGCGGCTCGACCCGCTTCACTGTGTCGGTCAGCGGCAGCGCCGGGACGACGGCGGGCGCCCCGTCCCGTACGGCGGCGACGACCGCGTCCACCGTGTCCACGGGCACCAGCGGCCGGGCCGCGTCGTGCACCAGCACGGTGGTGACGGTCTCCGGGACGGCGGCCAGCCCCTTGCGTACCGACTCCTGGCGGGTCTCGCCACCGGGCACGACGACCACCTCGGTGGTGTCGCCGAGGCTGCCGCTCAGCGGATACGCGTCCAGCAGCCGCCGCACCTCGTCGGCGCCGTCCGGCGGGGCGACCACGACGACGAGGGAGACGGAGCGGGATCCGGCCATCGCCCGTACGGCGTGGACGAGCATGGGCGTACCGCTCAGCGGACGCAGCGCCTTGGGGGCGCCCGGGCCCAGCCGCACTCCGCGGCCCGCGGCGGGGATCACGGCGGCGGTACGGGCGGTACGGGCGGTTCGCCCGGACGCGCCGGAGCCGCCCTCATCCGGTGTTGCGGACATTGAGTTGGCGTTCAGGTTTGCTTCCTCAGCCGAAATGGGTATGGCCACAGCGTGCCGGGCGCGATGCCCCGACCGGCCCCTTCCGTGACGACTGGTCGAGCCAGCTGCCCGGGCCCGGCACACCTGAACATCGCGTCCCCGGATGCGCGGTGGCGCATCCGGGGGCTCTGGGCTCGCGTCGGTGGGGTTCCAAGATCACCCGGCAGATTAGCGCAGGTCAACGGGGATCAACGCAGGTCAACGGGGATCAAGGCGTCCGGCACGTACACATGCCGCAGCGCCCGGCGACAGACGATTCAGCGGGAATTCACGTCTGGGTCACTCGGGCACCACGGCATTGATTTGTCAGGACGCGAGAACCTCGTCAAGCAGGGCCTCGGCCTTGTCCTCGTTGGTGCTCTCTGCGAGGGCGAGCTCGCTCACCAGGATCTGGCGGGCCTTGGCGAGCATGCGCTTCTCACCGGCGGAGAGTCCACGCTCACGCTCTCGGCGCCACAGGTCACGCACGACCTCGGCAACCTTGATCACATCGCCGGAGGCGAGCTTCTCGAGATTTGCCTTGTAGCGACGGGACCAGTTCGTCGGCTCTTCCGCATACGGTGCACGCAGCACCTCGAAGACCCGGTCCAGCCCGTCCTGGCCAACCACATCACGCACACCGACGAACTCCGCATTGTCCGCCGGCACACGAACCGTCAGGTCACCCTGGGCGACCTTCAGCACCAAGTAGGTCTTGTCCACGCCTTTGATCTGGCGAGTTTCGATGGCCTCGATCAGCGCGGCCCCGTGATGGGGATAGACCACGGTGTCGCCAACCTTGAACGTCATGTGACAGGTACCCCTTCCGTGGCTATCCAGGGTAACACGGGAACGCCTTCTTCTGAATGGCGTTTCCGCAGGTCAGGGCATATCTCGGGGCTTGACAAGTGCGGCAGGAACGTGCTGCACAAGGCCCGCGGAACCGGGTATTCGCAGGTCGGAGCGGCTGTCCGGGCACCCTGAAACCCGCCCGTTACGCATCGGAAGAAGCCCGGACGAGTGGTCGTACGTCCCGTTTTGCCGGAGTCCAGTCGATGGACTTCCGCTACTCCGTTCGGATCAGGAGTGGGCGATCCGGCCGCGATTCGCGAATTGATCACAGAGTTGGTCACGGGGTTGATCACGTACCGCGGATCAAGTCTGTGATCAATTCTCGGACATGCATGGATTCCTTACCGATAATCTCCCGCGCGGCCGGTCAAGCTGATATTCGGGACTTCGGGACGGCGCCGTACGGATGCGTAACGCACCAGGGAAGCGCCCCGGGACCGAGCCCCGACCGAGCCGGGACCACACCGGACCCGGGCCGGACCCAAGCCGCGACCGCACCGGAACCGGCAGCGTACGGGCGTGCCGCCCCGGGGCCGAGCGCCTTGGGGCGGGTCGGGTGCGGGCCGAAGAGGGCGGATCGGTAATCTAAGCGCGCTGATCCAACCTTTACCTCGTCCTAGGAGATGCCGCCGCCGTGAGCAGCAGCCTTCGACGCGGCGCACTCGCCGCAGCCGCCATCGTGGTTTCGGTCGCCCCGCTCTCCGCCTGCGGAGCCGGGAACGACGCGCAGACACTGGAGGTCAAGCCCGACAACGCCGCGACGTCCGTCGGGGACATCAAGATCCAGAACGCCACCGTGGTGACGCAGCCGGACCGCACGGCCGAGGGCCCGGCCGTCATCACCGGCCGGCTCTTCAACAACGGCAAGAACGACCAGACCGTCAAGGCCATCACCCTCCCCGGCACCAAGACCCGGGTGAAGGTGTCCCCGGCCAAGGGCGAGAAGGGCCCGGTCGTGGTCCCGCACGGCGGCTCGGTGGCCTTCGGCGGCGAGGGCAACGCCTCCGCCGTGATCAGCGACGGGCGCGAGGCCATCCGGGACGGCAACGCGCAGCGGGTCGTCTTCGACCTCAGCTCGACCGGCAACATCCCGATCACCGCGTTCGTGGTCCCCGCGAAGAGCTACTTCAAGGGCTGGGGCCCGTCCGAGCTGCCGACCGCCAAGCCGTCGGGCTCGGCGACACCCAGCGGCAAGCCGAGTGGTACGCCCAATGGCAAGCCCAGCGGTACGCCGAGCGGCGCCGCCAGTGGCACGCCCAGTGGCACCCCGTCCGGCACGGCGAGCGGCCAGCCCGGCGGCGAGGAGAGCGGCGGCGCCCCGAACGGCATCGCCTCCGGCGAGCCCAACCCGAACGGCGGCGGTCACTGAGCCTCCCCCCCCCACCCAGACATGCGCGAGGGCGGCCCTGGAGGTCCAGGGCCGCCCTCGCGCATGAGCCGCTTGCCCACGGCTCGACCAAGCCGATCGCATTACGGCTCGACCAGCCGGTCGCTCTACGGCTCGAACTTGTAGCCCAGACCCCGCACCGTCACCAGATACCGAGGCGCACCCGGGTCCGGCTCGAGCCCCCTCCGCGTGCGCCCCTCGTACCGCTCGGCCCTGGCGGGCCTCACAGGCTTCGGGACGCTGGGCCGGACTCCGTCCCGGCGGTCCGGGGCTCAGGCCCGGCTTTACGGCTCGAACTTGTAGCCCAGACCCCGCACCGTCACCAGATACCGAGGCGCACCCGGGTCCGGCTCGAGCCCCCTCCGCGTGCGCCCCTCGCACCGCTCGGCCCTGGCGGGCCTCACAGGCTTCGGGACGCTGGGCCGGACTCCGTCCCGGCGGTCCGGGGCTCAGGCCCGGCTTTACGGCTCGAACTTGTAGCCCAGACCCCGCACCGTCACCAAGTACCGGGGCGCGCCCGGGTCCGGCTCGATCTTGGCGCGGAGGCGCTTGACGTGGACGTCGAGGGTCTTGGTGTCGCCCACGTAGTCCGCGCCCCAGACGCGGTCGATCAGCTGCATACGGGTCAGCACCCGGCCCGCGTTGCGGAGCAACATCTCCAGCAGGTCGAACTCCTTCAGCGGGAGGTCCACCTTGCCGCCACCGACCGTGACCACGTGCCGGTCGACGTCCATCCGGACCGGTCCGGCCTCCAGCGCGGCCGGGGTGACCTCCTCCGGCTCACCGCGGCGGCGCATCACGGCTCTGATCCGGGCGACCAGCTCGCGCGAGGAGAAGGGCTTGGTCACATAGTCATCGGCACCTATTTCCAGGCCGACCACCTTGTCGATCTCGCTGTCCTTGGCGGTCACCATGATCACCGGGACATTGGACCGGCCGCGCAGCTGGCGGCAGACCTCCGTACCGGGCAGGCCCGGCAGCATCAGGTCGAGGAGCACCAGGTCGGCGCCGTTCCGCTCGAACTCATCGAGCCCTTCGGGGCCCGTCGCCGCGATCGCGACCTCGAATCCCTCCTTGCGAAGCATGTACGACAGCGCGTCGCTGAACGATTCCTCGTCCTCGACGACCAGAACTCGGGTCACGGAAGGACCTCCGGGGCTGAGAGTGGTTCATTGGTGAAGGCCTCGTACGCCCGGCCGTGGTCCTCGCCATCGAGGTCTCCGGTGTCGTACGACTCGCTCGACTCGCGCGGCTGGCTCCGCGAGCGGTCCCGGTCCCGCGCCGCACCGGCTTCCGGGAGTCTCAGGGTGAAGGTGGAGCCCTGTCCCTCGGCGCTCCACACGGTGACCTCCCCGCCGTGCGAGGCGGCCACATGCTTGACGATGGCGAGCCCGAGCCCGGTCCCGCCGGTCTGCCGCGAGCGCGCCGGGTCGACCCGGTAGAAGCGCTCGAAGATCCGCTCGCGGTCCTTCTCGGAGATGCCTATGCCCTGGTCGGTCACGGCGATCTCGATCAGGTCCCCGCCGGTCGCGGGGATGCGGCGGGCGGCGATGCCGACGCGGGTACGGGCCGGGCTGTAGTTGACCGCGTTCTCGACGAGGTTGCCGAGCGCGGCGGCCAGCTGGCCGCGGTTGCCCCAGACGTGCAGATCTGCGGTGCCGCCCGTGGCCATCGTGATCTGTTTGGTGCCCGCCTGGTGACGGCACCGGTCGATGGCCTCGGCGACGAGCTCGTCCACCCGGACCGGTTCGGCGTCCTCCAGCGGGTCGTCGTTCTGCACCCGGGAGAGGTCGATGAGCTCCTGGACCAGGCTGGTCAGGCGGGTGGCCTCGACCTGCATCCGCCCGGCGAAGCGGGAGACCGCCTCCGGGTCGTCGGACGCGTCCATCACGGCCTCGGACAGCAGGGACAGCGCGCCGACCGGGGTCTTGAGCTCATGGCTGACGTTGGCGACGAAGTCGCGCCGCACGGCCTCGATCCGGCGGGCCTCGGTGAGGTCCTCCACGAGCAGCAGGACCAGCCGGGAGCCCAGCGGGGCCACCCTGGCGGAGACCGCGAGCGCGTCGCCGCCCCGGCCGGTGCCGCGGCGCGGCAGATCGAGCTCGATCTGCCGGATCTCGCCGTCCCGCCGGGTGTCGCGGGCCATCGCCAGCATCGGCTCGACGGCCAGCTTGCCGCCGCGCACCAGGCCCAGCGCGTACGCGGCCGAGCTCGCCTTGACGACGGCGTCCGCCTCGTCGAGGACGACGGCCGAGGAACGCAGGACCGACAGCACGGTGTCCACTCCGGGCGGCAACGCGGCATCGGTGTGCAGCGAGGAGCGCGTAGGCTTCGCCTGTTCGCGCTCGCTCCAGCGGAACGCCAGCATGGCGATGACGCCGGTGCACAACCCGGCGAGCGCCGCCACTGCGGCGATCGCCGCGTTCACGTTCATGCGTCCAGGTTATGCGGGCGCCGAGACCCCTCCACAGCCCCGTGACGATCCCCTCGGTCAGACGTTGCCGAGAGTTCACCGAGGAGTCGGTATCGGTTCACTCCGGACGTTTCGTCGAGCGGGGGCCACACGGGGCGGCCGGGGCCGCGTTGCCGAGAGTTCACCTGGCCATCAGGTGTGATTAACGCCGGAGGCCGGAAGCGGACGCGTTCCGGCCGGAGCGTGGAAGTGTGGGGCCCCGGGGCAAGAGCCACGGAGAACTGCCAGGAAACAGGAAACCTGTCAGAGCCTGTCAAAGATCGTCACCGAGAGTCAGCGAAAGAGGTCAGTGATGCGGGACGCGTACCACGAGGAGCTTGATTCGATCGGGGACGGCCTGGTCGATATGGCCCGGCTCGTCGGTTCGGCCATCGGCCGTGCCACCACTGCCATTCTCGACGCGGACCTCAAGCTCGCCGAGAGCGTCATCGCCGCCGACGAGAAGGTCGATGATCTGCAGCGGGAACTGGAGGGACGGGCGATAGCCCTGCTCGCCCGGCAGCAGCCGGTCGCCACCGATCTGCGGATCGTGGTGACCAGCCTGCGGATGAGCGCCGACCTGGAGCGCTCCGGCGACCTCGCGCAGCACGTCGCCAAGCTGGCCCGGCTCCGCTTCCCGGACTCGGCCGTGCCGCACGACCTGCACGCCACGATCCTGGAGATGGGTCAGCTCGCCCAGCGGCTGATGGCGAAGGCCGCCGAGGTCATCATCACCAAGGACGTCGACCTCGCGCTCCAGCTGGAGCAGGACGACGACGCGATGGACCTGCTGCACCGCGCCCTCTTCCAGCACCTGATGGACGACCGCTGGAAGCACGGCATCGAGACGGCCGTGGACGTCACGCTGCTGGGCCGCTACTACGAGCGGTTCGCGGACCACGCGGTCTCGGTCGCCAAGCGCGTGGTCTACCTGGTCACCGGCGAGCACGCCGACGAGATATCCCAGCAGGGGGACGTCGAGGGGGCGTGAACCGCTACCGGGCGTGACCATCGAGGGGGGCGGGAGCGGCTACGGGGCGTGAGCGTCTGCGACGGTGTGCATCAAAGCGCCGTACGCGCGCCCCTGCGCTCGGCCGCCGGGTCGTCGGCACCATGAGCGGCAGGTGATGTGACCCCCTCCCGAGGAGGAGACGCATGGTGGACCTCTCCACGCCCGAACCCGCTCCGGCCCATCCCGTCGGCGCGTGCGGCTGCGGCTCGGGCTGCGGCTGCGGCTGTCAGTCCGGCGGCCCGTGCCAGTGCGGCGGCAACTGCGGCTGACCGGCGCGACCGCTACGAACCGCGTGACAGAGGGCCCGGGACCGGTGTGCGGTCCCGGGCCCCCGCGCGCCGGCCACGGCCCCGCCGGCGCGTCCCGCCCGAGGTGCGGTCGGCGCCGTGAGCGGCGAGCCTGGTCCTATGGAGGACAAGACCCCGGCCCCGCCCCGCGTCGTGGTGGACGAACCGCTGGACGGCCGCCGCCGTGTGCTGATCGACGGCGCCGACGTCGGAGTGGTGGTGAGCCCGGACGAGCTCCGGCGGCTCCTGCACCGCGCGGGTGTGACGGAAGAGGGCGCGCCCCTCGACGACCCCGAGCTGATCGAATGGAACGGCGGCGGCCCCGACGACTGGCCCGCCGCGCCCCGGTGACACACACCGCTCGGCTGACGTAACAGCTGATGTAGGAGACGACAGAACCGCCACAACGTCCGGCGCCGGTCCCTCCCCTCGTGGGGACCGGTGCCGAACGCTGGAGCGGTGCCGATCCGCGCCGTACCGGTGCGGATCAGGGGGCCGGATCCGTGGTCGATGCGATGCGACCGCCGTCCTCGATGGGACCGGCTTCACGGATCTCCGGGGCTCATACGACTGCGGCTGCGACGCGCCCCTGGCCACCGTCTCGTGACCGCGGCGGAAGCTGACAGAGAACATGCGGTGCCATGGGTTGTCTCTCCGTGCGCTGAGCTGATGGCCTGGCTGGACGACTCGTGGTGGATGCGCTATCGCGGCATGATCCTGCCAGTTGCGCCTCCCACCGAGGAGGTTCCGGTATCACATCGCCGGTTTCTGCGCTGGTCAGCCATATAAAGTGAGTTTTCCGGTCCGGATGTCCAGCGCGGGGGAAGTAAGGAGTGGAGACCTTGAGTTCCGACTCGGGGGCACGCATAGCCTTCGCGGAACGCCTCGCGCTGCTGTACAGGGAGGCCGGTAACCCTCCCCTCAAGAGCGTGGCCGAGGCGGTCGTCCGACTCCAGCGGACCGATGAGCGGGGGCGTCCCGTACGGGTCTCCGCCCAGCGGATCAGCGACTGGCGGCGGGCGAAGAACGTCCCGGCCCAGTTCCCCGCCCTCGCGGCCGTCCTGCACGTCCTGATACCCGACGCACGGCGCTCACGACCCGTGCCGGTGTCCCCGGGCCTGTACGACATGGCCCGCTGGCAGCGGCTGTGGGAGCGCGCGGTGGCCGATCCGGTCGGCGACCGTCCCGCCCCGGCGGCGGAGGAGGAGGAAGGGCCCCCGTCCGAGGACCCGGCGGTCCCCGGCGGCGTATGCCCGTACCGGGGCCTGGCCTCGTACCGCCGACAGGACGCCCGGTGGTTCTTCGGCCGGGAGCGGAGCACGGACGCCCTGGTCGCCCAGCTGCACGCGGCGGAGAAGACGGGCGGCCTGGTCGTGCTGGTGGGCGCTTCGGGGGCGGGGAAGTCCTCGCTGCTGAACGCCGGGCTGGTACCCGCGCTGCGCACCGGGGCGCCGGGCGACGGCGACGGGGACGGCCGGACGAGGGACGTACTGCAACTCGTCCCGGGCGCCGACCCGCTCGCGGAGCTGACCCGCCACATCCCCGAACTCGCGCGGGTCATCCCCACGCCGGAGGACCCGGAAGCCGACGAACCGGAACCGGACGAACCGCAGCCGGAACCGGACGCGGACGCCGTCCGGGAAGCCGTGGCCGCCTGGGCGGACCGCGAGATGTCGTCCTCCGACGCCCGCCCCGTCGTGATCATGGACCAGTTCGAGGAGGCGTTCACCCTCGGCACCGGCGAGGCCGACCGGCGTACGTTCATCCAGCTCCTCCACGCGGCCTGCACCCCCGCGGGCCCCGGTGAGCCGCCCCCCGTACTGATCGTGCTCGGCATCCGCGCCGACTTCTACGAGCTCTGCCTGGGCTACCCCGAACTGGCCGACGCGCTCCAGCACCGGCACATGGTGCTCGGGCCGCTGACCACCGCCGAGTTGCGCGAGGCGGTGACCGGCCCGGCCAGGGCCGTGGGCCTGGAGCTCGAACCGGGGCTCGCGGAGCTGATCGTCCGGGAGGTGAGCGCCGACGGCCCGCGCGGAACGCATGACGCGGGCGTACTGCCGCTCCTCTCCCACGCCCTGCTCGCCACCTGGCAGCGGCGCAAGGGCGGACGGCTGACACTGGCCGGTTTCCGCGCGGCGGGCGGCATCCAGGGGGCGGTGGCGGCGACCGCCGAGCGGGCCTGGTCCAGCCTGGACTCCGAGGCCCGTACGGCCGCGAGGCTGCTGCTCCTCCGGCTGGTCAGGCTGGGCGAGGACACCCAGGCCACCCGCAGGCGGGGGACCCGGCACCAGCTGGCGAGGGAGTCGACGGACCCGGACAAGACGGAGGAATCGCTCGAAACGCTGGTCCGCGCCCGCCTGGTGACCCTCGACTCCGAGACCGTGGAGATCACCCATGAGGCGCTGCTCCACGCCTGGCCGCGGCTGCGCGACTGGATCGACGAGGACCGCAACGACCATCTGGTGCGCCAGCGGCTGGAGGAGGACGGCAGGTCCTGGGAGGGCTCGAACCGCGACCCGTCCCTGCTCTACCGGGGCTCCCGGCTGGAGCAGGCCCACACCTGGGCGAAGACCGCGGGCGGCACCTATCTGACCCGTAGCGCGGTGGAGTTCCTGGCCGCTTCGGTCCGGCTGCGCAGGCGCACGGTGTGGCTCCGCCGGGGCGCGGTGTCGGCTCTGGTCGTGCTGGCGTTGCTGGCGGCGGGGACGGCGGTGGTCGCGTGGCAGCAGCGGGACGACGCGGTGTTCGAGCAGGTGGTCACCGAGGCCGACCGCTTCCAGAACACGGATCCGTCGCTGTCCGCCCAGCTCGCCCTGGTGGCACACGACCTGCGGCCGCACGACGAGGCCACCAGGAACCGGCTGCTGTCGGTGGTGAACGCGCCGCTGGCCACGCCGCTGCACGGCCACACCGGCGCCGTCTACCTCACCTCGTTCAGCCCGAACGGGCGGGTGCTGGCCACCGCCAGCTACGACCGGACCGTCCGGCTGTGGGACGTGCGGGACCGGACCCGACCCAAACCGCTGGGCAAGCCCCTCACCGGCCATACGAGCTGGGTGAGCAGCGCGGTCTTCAGCCCGGACGGCCGCACCCTGGCCAGCGCGGGCGACGACGGCACGATCCGGCTGTGGGACGTCACCGACCCCCGCCGTCCGCGCCCGCTCGCCGGGCCCCTCTCCCACCACGACGGCACGATCTATCTGCTCGCCTTCAGCCCGGACGGGCGCACGCTGGCCACCGCCACGGAGGATCGCGTGGTGCGCCTGTGGGAGATGCGGCACCCGGACCGGCCGAAGGCGATCGGCGCGCTGACCGGCCACAGCGCCGCCGTGCGCTCCGTGGCGTTCAGCCCCGACGGGCGGACGCTGGCGGCCGGGGGCGACGATGGCTCGATCAGGCTGTGGAACATGGCCGATCCGCGCCGTCCACAGCGGATCGGCGAGGTGCTGACCGGCCACAAGGACCTGATCCACTCCGTGGCGTTCAGCCCGGACGGCCGGACCCTCGCCAGCGGCAGCGGGGACAACACCGTCCGGCTGTGGGACGTCCGCGCGCCACGTCACGCGGAGCCGCTGGGCTCACCGCTCACCGGCCACACCGGGCCCATATGGTCGGTGTCGTTCAGCCCGGACGGATCGATGCTCGCCGCCGCCAGCCAGGACAGTACGGCGAGCCTGTGGAACGTCAGCGATCCGGCGTATCCGTCGCAGGTCGGCGAGCCGCTAGCGGGCAGCAGCGGCGAGATGTACTCCCTGGGCTTCAGCCCCGACGGCCGGACCCTCGCCACCGGGACCGGCGACAACACGGTCCGGCTGTGGTCGATCCCGACGTCGGACATGGTCGGCCGGATCGGGGTGTTCCGCCCGGACGGGCGGGTGCTCGCCACGGCGGGGCGCGACGAGAAGGTCCGGCTGTGGAACGTCGACGACCCCGACCGGCCGGTGCCGCTGGGCAAGCCGTTCGACCCCGGGGAGGGCTCGGTGCGGGAGCTGACGTTCACCCCGGACGGCCGCACCCTCGCGATGATGACCGGAGACCGCCAGGTGCGGCTGTGGAACGTCACCGAGCCGACCCGGCCCGTACCGTACCGGCCGCCCGTACCGCTGCGGACCCGGTTCGCGGGCGCGCTGGCCTTCACCCCGGACGGGCGCACGATGGCGACCGCGTACAACGACAACACCATCCAGCTGTGGAACGTCAGCGACCCGTCGCGGGTCCGGCCGCTCGGCAAGCCGCTCACCGGCCACCGCGGCTACGTCAACACCCTCGTCTTCAGCCCGGACGGCCGCACGCTGGCCAGCGGCAGCGCGGACAACACCATCCGGCTGTGGAAGGTGGCCGACCCGCGCCACGCCACCCCGCGGGGCGGGCGGGTCACGGGCCACCTCGGCCCCGTCAACGCGCTCGTCTTCAGCCCGGACGGCCATACGCTGGCCAGCGGCAGCGACGACACCACGGTCCGGCTGTGGGACGTCACCGACCCCCGCGGGGCGACCCGGCTGCGCTCCCCGCTCACCGGCCACACCGACGCGATCGTCTCGCTGACCTTCAGCCAGGACGGCGGCACGCTCGCGAGCGGCGGCAACGACAACACGGTCCGGCTGTGGGACGTCACCGTCCCGTCCAAGGCCACGTCCATCGGCCGGTCGCTGAGCCCCAACGCCAAGACCGGCAATTTCCTCTCGTTCAGCCCCCACAGCCGGATGCTCGGGGTGTCCAGCGGCGCGGACACGGTCCGGCTGTGGAGCCTGGACGTGGACGCGGCGAAGCGTCGCATCTGCTCGATGACGCGGGGCGTGCTGACGACGGAGAAATGGGACGAATACCTCTCCCGGCTCTCGTACGCGCCTCCGTGCGGCCGGTAGCGACGTTGCGCGAACGTTGCGTGATCGCGGTCACAACTGCTCCCGTGGGGGAGGAGTCGGCTTCCCCACCCCGGTGGCCGCGTTACTCTTAGGTACAGCCCGACCGCTGGTGCATCCCCCGTCGCCAGCGGTCGGGCGCTTCCATGTCCGGGGGCAAGTTCCGGGGCATGTCCGGGGGACACTGGGCAGCGGTGCGGCGACACCGAACGAGACCGCATCCGCGCAGCACAAGACGACACCTCCCCCACCAGGAGACCTCGTGATCCGCAGGCTCGTCGGCCAGGCCGCCCGCGTCGTCGACCAGGCCGCTCTCGACCTCGGCCGCGAGTACGTCCGCCACGCGCCCTGGGGCGCCGGAAAGCGGGCCCTGGTCGAGCGCCACCTCAACGCCGCCCTGCGGGACCGCCCCCTGCACCGCCTGGCCCGTACGCGCTTCGGCGCCACCTTCGCCGTCGACACCCAGGACCTCATCCAGCGGTACCTCTACCTCTTCGGGGTCTGGGAACCCCATATGACGCGGTGGCTCGAGCGCAGACTGAGGCCCGGGGACGTCTTCGTGGACGTCGGGGCCAACATCGGCTACTACAGCGTTCTCGCCTCCCGCCTCGTCGGGCGGAGTGGAACGGTGGTGGCGATCGAGGCCTCACCGACGTTCCACCAGCTCCTCCAGCGCCACGTCCGGCGCAACGACCGCACCAACGTCCGCGCCCTCAACGCGGCCGTCTCCGACCGCGACGAGCTGCTGACCTTCGTCCTCGCCAGCTCCCGCAACATGGGCGCCAACAGCGTCGTCCCCTACGACGGCCCCGCCGAGTCCACCTTCGAGATCGCGGCCCAGCCGCTGCCCGACCTCCTCACCGACGACGAGATCACCAACGCCCGGGTCATCAAGATCGACGTGGAGGGCGCGGAGGGCGGCGTGGTACGCGGCCTGGTCCCCCTCCTCGACAAGCTGCGCCCCGACGCCGAACTCACCGTCGAGGTCACCCCCCAGCGCATGGCCGACCTGGGCGACTCCGTCGAAGACCTGCTGACCGCCCTCAAGGACCACGGCTTCCACGTCTACCGCCTGCCCAACGACTACGCGGCGGCCAGCTACCCCGGCGCCCTGCGTCGCCCGCCGGAGGTCCCGGTCCGCTGGCGGGGACCGGTCACGGAGGAGAGCGACCTGGTCTTCTCGCGCACCGAGGCGGAGACGCTGCCCTGAGTGGTGGCGTCTACTGGTCGTCCCGTCGTCCTAGTCGTCGCGGTCGTCCCGGTCGTCCCGGGGCAGATGGGCCTTGGCGTCCTCGTAGGTGGCGCCGGCGGTGGCCCCGGCCGGGGCGTAGACGAGGTGCAGCACACCGGTGCTGAAGGTCGCGGAGGAGAGCAGCTTCAGCGGGACCGTGGTCTCGGCCTCGTCGAACAGCCGCATGCCCTTGCGGACGGCGATCGGGTGGACCAGCAGATGCAGTTCGTCCAGCAGGCCGTGCGCCATGAGCTGCCGGACGACCGAGACCGAGCCGCTGAGGGCGATGTCGCCGCCCGGTTCGTTCTTCAGCGCGGTGATGGCGTCGGCGAAGTCGCCCTTGAGCCGTTCGGAATTCCGCCAGGTGAAGTCGAGGTTCTGGCGCGACAGGACGATCTTGCGGGCGTCGCCGAGCTTCTTGGCGAAGTGGGCGTCCGCACCGCCCGCCGCCTCGCGGCCCGGCCACGCTCCGGCGAAGCCGTCGTAGGTCACGCGGCCGATGAGGAGGGTGTCGGCCGTGCCGAGGACCGCGTCGACGGCGGCGCCCATCTCGCCGTTGAAGTAGGGGAAGTGCCACTGGTCGGGCGCCTCCACGACCCCGTCCAGCGAGATGAACAGGCTCGCGGTGATCTTTCTCATGATGCCCTCCGGGGGACGCGGTCGGTCGCCGAGCTCTTCCTCCTCTCAGACCGCGGCCGCCGCGCGAACTCATCGATGGCGGCTCGAGCGGGCGCTCAGCGGGCGTCGTAGCGCCAGCCGTCCATGGCGGCCAGGACCCGGGCCCGCGCCTCGACCACCGCGAACCGCGCCGCGCGCTCATCCGCGTCGGCGTGGGCGGACTGGCCGGTGACCTGGCCGGGCCACTTGCGGTAGAGCAGACCGGTGTCGGCGGTGAACCAGCCGCGGCTGACCGCGTTGAGGGCCATCAGGAGGCCGGTGTCCTCGGATGCGGGGAGGGCCATCCAGCCGCCGAGGGCGAGGAGCAGGTCCCGGCGTACGAAGAGGGTGGCGGGGTGGACCTGGGCACGGTGGCCGTTCGCCCGCCAGAAGTCGAGGACCGCGCCCCGTGCGATGGGCCCCTGCGGCGGATCGCCGTCGAAGCCGACGGTGGAGCCGTCGGGCAGCAGGTCCAGGGCGCGGGAGGTGGCCCAGCCGAGCTCGGGGTGGTCGGTGAGCGCACGGAGGTCGCGGGCGAGGGCGCCGGGGGTGAGCATGTCGTCGGCGTCCAGCACCTTGAGGTACGCGCCCTCGGCACGGGCGAGCCCCATGGTGCGCGCCATCGCGGCCCGGCCGGACCGCCCCTGGCCGAAGCTGACGCGGGCGTCGTCGGGCACATAGGGCCGTACGGCGTCGGTCTCGCCGTCCTCCTGGATCACCCACTGCCAGTCCCAGCCGTCCGGCAGCTCCTGCTCGCGCAACGACGCGTAGGCGTCCGGCAGATGCGCGGCGCCCGGGGCGTGGACGGCCGTGATGACGGTGATGGTGCCCGGCACGGTCACCACCTCTTCAGGGGCGTGGTGAAGACGAGCTCCGTACGGTCTCCGCACAGCGTCACATCGGAGACCTCGACGACGCGATCACCGATGTCCGTGCAGATCTTCCGGAGGACGATCACCGAAACCCCCTTCTTGAGGCCGAGCGCCTCCGCCTCCTCCACGGTCGGCGGCCGGGCCGTGATCCGTTCCTCTATGCGGTCCAGCTCGATGCCGATCGTGTAGAGCTGATTCTGTGTGCCGCCCGGCCAGGGCTCATGGGCGGCGTCGAGCAGATCAGGATTGACCGCCACGACGTCATGCACCAGATACGAACGCACCAGGGCGAACGGCGCGTCCTCCCCGCGGCAGTTGGTGCGGTAGATCCGCTCCAGCAGCCGCGTGCCCACGGGAACCCCGAAGACCGACGCCAGGTCCGCGTCGGCCTTCGCGTCGCGGTACTCGGCGTGAAAGGCGAGGTCGCCGACCTCCAGCCCGGTGTCGTGCTCGGTCGACCCGGTCCGCAGCCGCTCCGCCCTGGACCGGCGGACCCGGTCCTTCTCCCACTGGTGCCGCGCATTGCTCCGCTCGACCCGCCGCCGCGGGGTCCGCACGAACGTCCCCACCCCGTGCCGCCTGTCGATCAGACCCTCGGCCACCAGCTCCGACAGCGCCCGCTGAAGCGTCGGCACACTCGTCCGATACCGCGCCGCAAGCCTGTCCTCCGCCGGAAGCCGCTCCCCGGGCCCGAGCTGACCTGCGCGAATGCTCTGCCGAAGGGCATCCGCGATCTGCTCGTACTTGGCCATGGGCGGCTCACCGTCCTAGGTCGTGCGGGACGCTGCGGACACGGTCAGCGTAAGTCCTCAACTCCTCAAGACGTCTTAAGGACGGCTCGGCCGCGTGATAGCCCGCGATAAACCTGGCGACGTCGGCGATCATCCCCGGGATACTGGTCGCCCGTGGATGAGGTCAACGTCGTCGTCGCCCATTCCGAGCGCGCGACTCTGCGCGTCGGCGACGTGTTCTTGAAGGTTGACGCCGATCAGGCGCGCCTCGACGTCGAGGTCGAGGCGATGTCCCTCGCCCCGGTCCCGACCCCGGAGGTCCTGTGGCGTAAACCGCCCGTGCTCGCGATCGCCGCGGTCCCGGGGACGACGCTTGGGCGCCTCGGCGGGCCGTCGACCGGGTCGCCGGAGGCGTGGGCCGCGGCGGGCGCCGCCATCCGGAAGCTGCACGACGCGCCGCTGCCACCCCGGCCCGGCCGGGCCGGGCGGAGCATCGTCGTGCTGGCGACGGAACTCGACGACGAGTGCGAATCGCTCGTGACCACCGGCGTCCTGCCCGCCGACCTGGTCACCCGCAATCGCCAGGTCGCCGAGGCCGCGCTCCGGCCGTGGACTCCGGCGTTCACGCACGGCGACCTGCAGATCGCGCACGTCTTCGTCGACGACGATGAGGTGACGGGCATCATCGACTGGTCCGAGGCGGGCCAGGGTGATGCCCTGTACGACCTCGCCACCCTCACGCTCGGACACGAGGAGCACCTTGGCGATGTCATCGCCGGCTACGGCACCGACATCGACCTCGATGTGATCCATGCGTGGTGGTCGTTGCGAAGCCTGCTGGCGGTTCGCTGGCTGATCGAGCACGGCTTCGACCCGTCCGCACCGGGCTGTGAGGTCGACGTTCTGAGATCCCGGATGTGAGGCACCGCTCCTTCCACGCCCCCAGCGGTACGCACCCAGGGCGGAGCCGCGCACGGTCATTGGGCGCGCACCTGGGCGTGCGTTGACGGCGCGCGTGCCGGACGTGGAGCAGCGGGAGCCGTGTGGGCTGGGGCGGAGGAGCCGGTGACGGCGCCAGGGCAGCGACAAGCCCCCATTCGCAGTGGAACCGCGAGTAGGGGCTCGGGCGTGTGGGCTTACTTCTTCTTGCCCTGGTTCTTCACTGCCTCGATGGCGGCCTTCGCGGCGTCCGGGTCGAGGTAGGTGCCGCCCGGGTTGACCGGCTTGAAGTCGGTGTCCAGTTCGTAGGAGAGCGGGATGCCCGTGGGGATGTTGAGGCCCGCGATGTCGGCGTCGGAGATGCCGTCCAGGTGCTTGACCAGGGCGCGGAGGGAGTTGCCGTGGGCGGCGACCAGGACGGTGCGGCCGGTGAGGAGGTCCGGGACGATGGCGTCGAACCAGTACGGGAGCATGCGGACGACGACGTCCTTGAGGCACTCCGTCTGCGGGCGCAGCTCCGGCGGGAGGGTGGCGTAGCGGGGGTCCGCGAACTGGGAGTACTCGGCGTCGCGGTCCAGCGGGGGCGGCGGGGTGTCGTACGAGCGGCGCCACAGCATGAACTGCTCCTCGCCGAACTCGGCGAGGGTCTGGGCCTTGTCCTTGCCCTGGAGCGCGCCGTAATGGCGTTCGTTGAGGCGCCAGGAGCGGCGGACCGGGATCCAGAGGCGGTCGGCGGCATCGAGGGCGAGCTGGGAGGTGCGGATGGCGCGCTTGAGGAGGGACGTGTGCAGCACGTCGGGGAGCAGGCCGGCGTCCTTCAGCAGCTCACCGCCGCGGACGGCCTCCTTCTCGCCCTTCTCGTTCAGATTGACGTCCACCCAGCCGGTGAACAGGTTCTTCGCGTTCCAGTCGCTCTCGCCATGGCGGAGGAGGATCAGCTTGTACGGTGCGTCGGCCATGCCGTCGAGCCTACTGGACCGGTCTGAACGGGTCGGTTGACGGACCCCGTCAATTGACTGGCGGGGTGGGGGCCGTATGGGTAAGTTGCGGATGCTGGTTGTGCCACTTACAGGGGGGGTGTCGTCCGGTGTCCGTCGCCCGACTGCGGCAGGCCGCGAAGGAGAGTGTCTCGGGGTTGCCCCGGGAGTTCTGGTGGCTGTGGACCTCCACGCTGGTCAATCGGCTGGGCGGGTTCGTGGCCACCTTTCTTGCCATGTACCTGACCGTGGATCGGGGCTATTCGGCGATGTTCGCCGGGCTCGTCGGGGCGTTGCACGGGCTGGGCGGGGCCGTGTCCGCGGTCGTCGCCGGGGTGCTGACCGACCGGCTGGGGCGGCGGCCCACGCTGCTGGCAGCCCAGCTGTCGACCGCGGCCACGGTCGCCCTGCTGGGGTTCGTGCAGCACCCGGTCGCCATCGCCGTCGTGGCCTGCTTGGTGGGAATGACCAGCAACGCGTCACGGCCCGCGGTACAGGCGATGATCGCCGACATCGTCGCGCCCGGGGACCGGGTGCGGGCCTTCGCGCTCAACTACTGGGCCATCAACCTCGGCTTCGCCGTCTCCGCGGCGGCTGCCGGGCTGATCGCGCGCCACGGCTATCTCACGCTCTTCCTGGCTGACGCCGGGATGACGCTGCTGTGTGCGTTCATCGTCTTCGGCAAGGTTCCGGAGTCCCGGCCCGAGCGGGAGCGTGCCGCCGCGGGTGCGGCGGCGGAGCCGGGGCCGGAGCGTGAGGTGGGGTTGGGTGCGGTGCTGCGGGACCGGCGGTTCATGGCCGTCGTCGCGCTCTCCTTTCTGGTCGCGACCCTCATCCAACAGGCGTTCGTGGCACTGCCCATAGCGATGGGGGCGGACGGGCTGTCCAGTACGGACTTCGGCGTCGCGATCGCGACGAACGGCGTGCTGATCGTGGCCGTACAGATCCCGGTGACGCGGTTCCTCGAGCATCGCGATCCGGCGCCGCTGCTGACGGTGTCCGCGCTGCTGACCGGCGCCGGGTTCGGGCTGACCGCGTTCGCCGGGTCGGTCGGGATGTACGCGCTGGCCGTGATGGTCTGGACGGTCGGCGAGATCATCAACTCCCCCACGCAGATGGGGCTGGTGGCCCGGCTCTCCCCGACCCATGGGCGCGGCCGCTACCAGGGCATGTACACCCTGTCGTGGTCCCTCGCCTCGCTCATCGCCCCGCTCGTGGGCGGCGCCGTCATGGACCGCTTCGGCGCGGATGCCCTGTGGGCTGCCAGTGCCGTGGTGGGCCTCGTGGCGGCCGGGGGGTACGTGGCGCTGGGGCGCGCCCTGCGGAACCGGCCTGCGGCCGGGGAGTTGGGGGGTGGGGTGGGGGTCGGTGCCACTTCGGTTGTGGGTGCGGGTGCGGGTGCTGATTCGGTGGCGGCTTCGGCTAGTGACGTTGGTGACGCCTCCGGCCACGGGGCCGGTGATGCCTCCGGTGGTGGGGTGCCTGCGGTCGGGGCGGGCTCCTCGTAGCGGGGCCGGGCCCGTCGAGGAGGGACGGCGGTCGCGGGCCGCCTCGCGTGGCGGGGGTCTCCGACGGGGCGGTGGACAGCGGACCGGGTGGGGTCACGGCGTGGGTCTGGGGATGACCGGCTCGATGTGGATGCTCGGCACCGAGGGCGGGGGCAGGCGGTACGCCGGGGGCGTCGGCCATACCGGGAAGGTGGGCTGCTGGTAGGTCGGGTACGGCCCGGGGCCCGTGCCCGTGCCGCCGCCCGGCTGGTAGCGGTCGTTCCAGCGGGTCACCGGTGTTCCGGGGTAGCTCGGCTCGTCCCGGTTCACCCATAGGGCGAGCGTCAGCCCCGTCAGCCCCACCAGCACCGTGAGCGCCAGCGCCCGCACGGCGGTGATGCGTCGGCGTGCGGGGCCGGTGGCCCCGGGGGTGATGCTGATACGGCGGGCCTTCTCGCCCGGTGTCGGCCCGTCCGCCGGGCCCCCTGCCGGGCCGGTGGACGGCAGCGGCGCGCATTCGTCCACGCCCAGGGCTGCCAGGTGCAGCCCGAGCAGCTGGGTCTGGCCGGGGAGTCGTACGGCGGTGTCGGCCCAGGTGCGGATGGTCTCGGGGGCGATGCCGTCGGGCGGTACGAGGATGCTGGGCCCGGTCCAGTTCATGGCCCAGTACGCCGTCCCCCGCGCGACCAGCTGCGCCCCGATCAGTACGGCCAGGGCCTCCGCGAGGGGGGCGAGCGGGTCCTGTTCGGTCTGATCGCCACGGGGCATTCGCCCGCCCTCGGGCAGCCGGGCGTTCAGCGCGCGGGCCAGCGGCATGCGCCGACCGCCGTCCAGCAGTCGCAGCACCCGGTGGATGGTCAGCCGCTCCGGCCGTGCCGTCGGCTGGCCCGTCCCCTCCGTCTCCTCCACCTCGCGCACCGCCTCCGCCAGCGGAGTCAGGACGCGCGTGGCGCGGTGCTCCGCGAGCTCGGTGAGCCAGTCCCGCCACGGCACCCTCGCGCCCGCGTCCGGGCCGGACGGCGCGTCCGGGCCGGACAGCAGGACGTGGCCCAGCGCGACCGCGTACCGCGGCCGCAGGGGGACGGGGTCTCCTGGGGAGGGCGCCGCGTCGGGCTCCTGGACCGGCAGGCGCGACAGCCGTGCCAGCCGTACGGCCAGGGCGGGATGCGCGTCGTCGGGGTCCGCGGGCCGCTCGACGGCGCGGGCGCGCAACGCGGCCATCGGCTCCCGCAGTTCGGGCGCCTCGGCCATATGGGCGAAGGCGCGGAACGGATCGTCGGGGATCCGGCCCGTCGCCCGGCGCATCGGGGCCAGGAAGTCCGCAAGGAACTCCTGCCACGCCGCCTCCAGCGCCGCGGTGGAGCACAGCGCGTCGGCGACGGCGCCCGGACCGGCCACCCGCGCCGCCTCGCGGTCGGCCTCCAGCTCCTGCCGCCGCCGGACCGGGCGGGTGAGCCAGCGGAAGACATGGGTGTAGAGGCCGAGCAGCAGCAGCGGTACGCCCGCGTACAGCCGCACCAGGTCGTTCGCGGCCGACGCGCCCTGGATCGCCTGCCGGGCGGCGACCAGGCCCGCCGCGCCCCGGTGGGCGACGGCGCCGAAGCGGCTGTGACGGCCGGAGAAGTGGCCCAGCTCATGCGCGAGGACGGCGCGCAGCTCGGCGGGCGGAAGACCGGCCAGCAGGGGCAGTCCGAGGTAGAGGACGCGTCGGCCGGGGGCGAGTCCGAGGAGCGGTGCGTCCTCGGTGACGGAGGCGTTGACCTCGGCGGTCAGCTTGATGTGGCCGGGCGGCCGGGTGCCGACGTCGAGGGCCAGTTCCTCGACCGTGCGCCATAACTCGGGCGCTCCGCGCCGGGTCACCGTCACCACGTCCTCGCGCGGGGCGGCGGGGCGGGCGGTGCGGATCACCGCCCACACCATGCCGAAGACGATCGGCGCGAGCGCCGCGCAGGCGGTGACGACGGTGGTGGGCGGCGTCTGGGCCTCCGGCGTTCCCGCGGTCCATAAGGCGGCCACCAGGAACGCCGCCCAGAGCAGCACGATGGCCGCGACCAGCGCGTAGAAGAGGACGAGCAGGGCGAGGGCGAGGAGGGCACGGGCGGTAGCGAGGAGCGCGCGGGCGGCGGCGATCATCGACGGCCCCGGCTGCGGTCGGCCCCACTGTGCAACCCCCGGCCCTCGTCCCTGAAACCGGCCGACAGCCATTCCGCGGCTGTGTGCAGCGCCGCGCTCAGCGGGTCCTTCGGGGGGCGGGTCAGGAGGCGGTCGGTGGCGGGACCCGGCTCCGGGGAGGCGTCGAGCAGCAGGCTCAGCCGGGCGCGGGCCTTGTGGAGGTTGCTGCCGACGCTGCCGACGGAGATGCCGAGCTCGGCGGAGATCGCCTGGTAGCTCATGCCCTCGAGCGAGTGCATGACGACCACCTGGCGCTGGCGCGGCGGCAGCGTGCCGAGGGCGCGCAGGGCGGCCAGCGCCTCGGCGGTCTCCTCCACGGTCGCGGTCGCCGCGGCCGGGACGGTCAGCTCGACCGGCTTCCAGCGGAACCACCAGCGCCGCCCGTCCCGCGAGAGCTTGCGGCGCATGGTGGTGGTCACCCATGCCTCGGGCGAGGCGTACGCCCTGACCTCGGGCCAGCGGCGCATCGCCTCGATGTACGCCTCCTGCACGGCGTCCTCGGCGTTCTGCCGGTTGTCGCTGAGCATCACCGCGCGGGCGGCCAGCCAGGGGTAGGTGCGGGCGTAGAAGGCGTCGAACTCCTCCTCGGGCCGCCCGCCGTCCGCGCTCTCCTCGACGGTGTCGCTCATTCCGGTCGACCCCCGCCCCGCTCGTCCCGCGCCCCCTGCTCGCCTAGCCCCTCCGGCCGCCGCCGTATCGTCAGCGCCGCGCCGTCGGGGCGGCGGTCGGTGAGGACCGTGCCCGGCTCCGTTCTGTTCACCAACTCGGCCAGCGTGCGCGCCCGGAGCCGTTCGCCCGAACGCGCCGCCAGCCAGTGGATGACGTCCCCCATCAGCCGTAGCACCCCCACCGTCACGACCGTTGCCACCGTGAGCCACGGATTGTCCATGAGCACCGTTGTGTCTCCTCTTCATGGTTCCCGGCCGCCGGAGCCGGTTCACCATGAAGAGCCCTCATGGACCGTATTTCTTCACCGCGTTCCGCACGATGTTTCAAGCGGGGATGTCAGCGAAGTGCGCGCTGCGCCTCGTACAGGTTGCGCGGGTGGACCGCCTCCGGGTGGCCGTAGGACTCGATACGGGAGTGGAGCGGACCGGTGAAGTCCGGGACGTCGATCTGGCCGAACGGCCGCACCTGGCTGATCCCGACCGTCGCGCTGTACGGCGCGATGTCGTCGATCCTGACGCACCCGGCCCGCTGATTGGTGACCGTGACGTTCCAGTGGGCGAACCGCGCACCGTAGAGCGGACCGGCGCTCGCGTCGCCGCCGTGCGACCCCGTGTTGTCCACGGTGATCTCCGTACGGACGTTGGCGAAGGGCATTCCGCGGTGGGTGTCGAAGGTGCCCATCTCCATCCGGCCCCGCGACCAGACGTTGTAGCTGGACAGACCCTCCACGTTGATCCCGTGCAGCTGTGTCCCCTCCGGGGCCGGGACGGTGCGCTGGGCCAGGACGAAGTCCTCCACGAGGTTGTCGTGCGAGCCCTCGCGGCAGCAGTAAGGATGATGGCTGCCGCGGCCCGTCACCCGGGTGCGGCGCAGGGTGCACGCCTTGGCGGCGACGAGCAGGAAGCCGTTGTCGACGTTGTTGACGGTCACGTCGTCCACCCAGCAGTCCCACGCGCACTGCAGCGCGACGCCGTTGTACCCCTTGTCCAGCAGATGCTGCGCCTGCGGGGTCTCGACGACATCGAGGGTGATGCCCTCGACCCCGGAGCCGGTGACCGGGCGCACCAGCGTGGTGAACCGGGGCTGCCAGGCGGGCCGGGCGTCGAGCGGCAGCGGGCGGTCGAGGGTCACCCGGCGCCGCAGCCGGTCGACGGCGACGACGCGGCACGGCCACTCATAGGGGACGTACGAGGTGAGCTTGGTCTTGTCGGTCCAGACGTAGTCGGCGGCGCCCTCGACATCACCGGCCATATGGGCCAGCAGCGAATGGCTCTCGTCGTCGATGAGTTGGAGCAGCACGCGGTCGCCGCGGCGCAGGGCGGACGGGTCCTCGACGGTCACCGACCAGTCGCCGCGGCGGGCGGGGGCGGCCAGGCCGGTGAGGGTCCGCCATTCGTCGCGCCGGTCGCCGGTCCAGCCCTCGAACGGCCACGCACGGGCCCGGATCGCGTCGGTGAGGGTGCGCCAGCGGGCGTCCGGGCAGACCCAGATGAGGCCACCGGCCCAGGACCAGGACGACTTGTCGCCGCCGTAGCGGCTGCCGTACGGGCCGATCAGCTCGGTGAGGTTACGGGTCGCGTGGAGGGTGGTGCGCCCGCTGCCCGCGCCGCGCAGTACGACGTTGTCGTGGCCGAGGCGGATGACGTCGTCCACGCGGTACGTCCCGGGCGGCACCAGCACCGTGCCGCCGCCGCGCCAACCGGCCGCCGCGATGGCGCGGTTGATCGCGGGGGCGGCGTCCGCGGAGCCGTCGGGCCGGGCGCCGAAATCGCGGACGTCCGCGACGACGGGCGGGCGCGGGAAGCTCGTGCGGCCACCGAGGTAACCGGCGCGGCCGACGTAGGGGATCTGGGGGTGGGCGTACGGGTGGGCGCGGAACTCACGCCAGAGGGCGGACGTACGGGCCCCGCCCGGCGTGCCCGTCGCGTCCGGGGTACGCGGTGCGGGGGCGGCCGCCGCCGCGTCCGTGGCGGTCAGGAGCGGGGCCCCCGCCCCCAGGAGCGTGGCGCCCGCCGCCAGTCCCATCGCACCGCCGAGCAACCGCCTTCTGTCGATCTCCGTGCCCATGAGCCAGCCCCGCTTTCCATGGATGTGAACGCAGTTCAGGTGAGAGACGGCGTGAGAATGCCATGGGGCAGGGGCGCGCGGAAGGGGTCGCGTCTAGATGGGCAGGGGGCAAGCGCAAAGGTGGAGGTGGGATGCAGACCGGGCCAGGGCCCGGTTCCTCACTTCGCCGCGTCCCGAGTCAGATTGCTGAACGCCTCAAGGTTCCGCGTCGATTCGCCCCGCGCGGTGCGCCACGCGTACTCCTTGCGAATGGCCGTGGCGAACCCCATCTCCAGCAGCGTGTTGAAGCTGCCGTCAGCGTTCTCCAGCACCGTGCCGAGCAGCCGGTCCACCTCCTCCGGGGTGACGGCCGCGAGCGGCAGCTTGCCCACCAGATAGATGTCGCCGAGCTGGTCGATCGCGTAACTCACCCCGTACAGCCGGGTGTTGCGCTCCAGCAGCCAGCGGTGGACCGCCTCGTGGTTCTCATCCGGGTGGCGGACGACGAAGGCGTTGACCGAGAGGGAGTGCCGGCCGACCCGCAGCGAGCAGGTGGTCGAGAGCTTGCGGGTGCCCGGGAGGGTGATGACGTAGGTGCCGCCCTCCGGGCTCTCCCACTCCAGTTCGGCGTCGTTCAGCGTCCGCTCGATGACGGCCCGGGGGTCGGCCCCGGGAGCGGTGTCGGCCTTACGGTCGCCTTCGGGCTCGGCCTTGCGGTCGGTGTCGGCCTTACGGTCGGCCTTGGGGTCAGCCATGGCCCGATCGTAGGCGACGCCGCTCCCGCATCGCCTCCGTGTACACCTCCGCCGTCGCCGCGGCGGCCGTGTCCCACCCGAAGGACTGGGCGTGCCGGGCCGCCGCCGCGCCCATCCGGTCCGCCCGCCCCGGCTCCCGCACGAAGGGGCGCAGGGCGCGGGCGTAGTCGGCCGGGTCATGGCCGTCGATCAGGGTGCCGCTGACCCCGTCCCGTACGGCCACCGGCAGACCGCCCACCGAGGCGGCCACGACCGGGGTGCCACACGCCTGCGCCTCGATGGCCACCAGCCCGAACGACTCGCTGTACGACGGCATGACCAGTACGGACGCCGCCCGGTACCAGTCCGCCAGCTCGTCCTGCGCACAGGGCGGCCGGAACCGGATCACATCGCAGATCCCCAGCCGCGCCGCCAGCTTGTGCAGCCCCTCGGGCTTGGCCAGGCCGCTGCCGCTGGGGCCACCCACCACGGGCACGACCATGCGCTCGCGCAGCGAGGGGTCCTCCTCCAGGAGGTGGGCGATGGCGTGCAGCAGGATGTCGGGGGCCTTGAGCGGCTGTATGCGCCCGGCGAAGAGGGGTATCAGCGCATCGGCCGGGAGCCCCAGCCGGGCCCGGGCGGCGGCCCGGCCGTCGGCGGGCCGGAAGCGGTCGAGGTTCACCCCGGGGTGGACGACCGCCACCAGCTCGCGCGCCGCCCCGTAGTGGCGCACCAGCTCCTCCGCCTCCTCGGCGGTGTTGGCGATCAGCCGGTCGGCGGCGCGGACGATCTGCTGCTCGCCGATGACGCGGGCCGCGGGCTCGGGGGTGTCGCCCGCCGCCAGCGCGGCGTTCTTGACCTTGGCCATGGTGTGCATGGCGTGCACCAGCGGCACTCCCCAGCGCTCGGCGGCCAGCCAGCCGACGTGGCCGGAGAGCCAGTAGTGGGAGTGGACGAGGTCGTAATGGCCCGGCCGGTGCCCGGCCCACGCCTGCATGACGCCATGGGTGAACGCGCACAGCTGCGCCGGCAGGTCCTCCTTGGCAAGGCCCTCGTAGGGCCCGGCGTCCACATGCCGGACGAGCACCCCGGGGGCGAGCTCGACGGACGGGGGCAGCCGGGCGGTGGTGGCCCGGGTGAAGATCTCCACCTCGATGTCGATGGCGGCCAGGCGCCGGGCCAGCTCCACGATGTAGACGTTCATCCCACCGGCGTCGCCGGTGCCGGGCTGATGCAGCGGCGAGGTGTGGACGCTGAGCATCGCGATCCGCCGCGGTCGCCGTGGCATGCGGCGAAGCCGCTGGTGGGGCGGGGCGCCGAACGGTACGTGGGACCGGCCTCGCAGGCCGCCGAGCCGGGACGCGTGCTGGCTCACCGCGCGTTACCTCCTTGCCGGGGCGGGCTCCCTCCACGGCGTCAACACCGGAACGTGTAGTTCCCATTTCCGCTTTGCCAAAGCGTGACGTTCTGATACCCGACGGCCACGACGCGTCGGCCCGGCGCAGGCTCTCCCTCCGCCCCCGCATAGACTCAGCGCCATGCCCGCCCGCGTTCCCCCGCCGTCCCGTCCGATCGGTTCGGCGACCCGCGGGACCACCAACCCCAGCCGGCTGCGCCGGATGGACCGGTGGATCGCGGCGGCGCACGGGCCCGCGCTGCGGCGGGCCGTTGACCCGCCGGTAGCGGTGGACCTGGGCTACGGGATGGTCCCGTGGACCGCCGTCGAGCTGCTGGACCGGCTGCGGACCGTACGGGCCGGGGCCAGCGTCGTGGGGGTCGAGATCGACCCCGGGAGGGTGCTCGCCGCGCGGCGGTACGAGCGCGAGGGGCTCACCTTCGCGCACGGCGGCTTCGAGGTGCCGCTGCCCGGCGGCGCCCGCCCGGCGCTCATCCGGGCGGCCAATGTGCTGCGGCAGTACGAGGAGCGCGAGGTCGCCGCCGTGTGGCGGCGGCTGTGCGCCCGGCTGGCGCCCGGCGGGCTGCTGGTGGAGGGCACCTGCGACGAGATCGGGCGGCGGCACGTATGGGTCGCGCTGGACGCGTCGGGCCCGCGCACCGTGACCTTCGCTGCCCACCTCGGCTCCCTGGAACGCCCGTCCGACCTGGCCGAACGGCTCCCCAAGGCGCTGATCCACCGCAATGTGCCGGGCGAGCGGGTGCACACCTTCCTGCGCGACTTCGACCGCGCCTGGGCGACCGCCGCCCCGTACGCGCCGCTCAGCGCGCGCCAGCGCTGGATACGCAGCGCCCAGACGCTGCGCGCGGAGGGCTGGCCGCTCACCGACGGCCCCCGGCGCTGGCGCCAGGGCGAGATCACGGTGCGCTGGAACGCGCTGGCCCCCCGAACCTGACGGCGCCACCCGGGCCGCCTCCCACGGTGCCCGCGCCACCCGGGCCGCCACGCCGGTCCCGGCCGCCCCGGCAGCGCCGGCCTCGGGCCAGGCCCTATCCCGCGGTGCCCGCACCGCCCCCGAGCACCGCGCCCGCGACGAAGCCGATGACGGTCTGGGGTCCGCCGAAGGCGCCATCCGGACCTCCATTTGCCCTCTGGCGCCTCTGGCGCCTCTGGCGCCTCTGGCGCCACTGGCGCCTCTGGCGCCACTGGCGCCACCGTGGGAGGGAATGAAAGTAAGGAAAGTTTCCAGTTGCGTCAAGGAGGTGGGGCGCGGCAAAAATGCGGCAAGAACGGAGCAGTCCCCGGACCAGTCCCCGGACCGTCAGCGGCCATCAGCGGCCATCAGCGGCGTCAGACCACCGCCGCCGCGCCCGCCAGCACCTTCAGCGCCTCCGCCGTCGCCGACCCCTCATCGGCCGTATACGTGCACAGCATCTGCCCCGGATCCGCGGGCAGCACGAACGCTTCGAACCGCAGCACCAGCTCCCCCGCCTCCGGATGGCGGAACCGCTTGACGCCCCGCGTCCGCTCCTGCACGGCCTGCGCCTCCCACCGCCGCCGGAACTCCTCGCTCCGCTCCAGCAGTTCATGGGTCACCCGGCACACCCGCGAACTGCCGGGGTGGCGGCCGGTCTCCGCGCGCAGCCCGGCCACCGTGTCATCGGCGACCTCGTCCCAGTCCGGATGGATCTCCCTGAGCCGGGGGTCGAGGAAGACCAGCAGCGGGCCGTTGCGCCGCTCGTCGGGGATCGCGGCGTAGTCGATGCCCAGCCGGGTGCCGAGGGTGTTCCAGGCCAGGATGTCCATCGCCGGCCCGTAGACATAGGCCGGGACGGTGCGGTCCATCGCGTTCAGCAGCTGCTGGATCTCCGGCCGCACCCGCGGCCGGAGATGCGGGTCGGGCTCCCCGGCGCGCCGCCGGGGCAGGGTGATGTTGCGCAGATAGGTGTGCTCGGACGGGGTCAGCCGCAGCGCCCGCGCCAGTCCGTCGACCACCGAGTCCGAGACGGCCGGGGCCCGGCCCTGCTCGATACGGGTGTAGTAGTCCACGCTGATCCCGGCCCGCTGGGCGACCTCCTCCCGGCGCAGACCGCGCACCCGGCGCCGGACGACCCCCTCCGGCAGCCCCAGCTCGGCCGGGTCGAGCGCGGCGCGGCGCGACTTGAGAAACCCCTTGATCTCCGGTTCGGAATGGCCCATCCGTTCATTATCCGCGCATCGCCCCGGATTCCGGGCCGAGAGGTGGTTCTGGCAGACCCAGGCTGAATGGGGCCTGGTGGCACGGCCCCCCGCGGACGAGGCTGAGGGCGCAGGACGCCATGGAAGGCACGGGCCGCACTAGGCACACGGGCCGCAGAAGGCAAAGGAAGGCAGCTGCCATGAAGCGCAGGATCCTGGGCGGTACCGGCATCTCGGTGAGCGAGTACGCCCTCGGCGCGATGATGTTCGGCGCCCTGGGCAACCCCGACCACGAGGACTCGGTACGGATCATCCACCGCGCCCTCGACGCGGGCATCAATTTCATCGACACCGCCGACATCTACTCAGGGGGCGAGTCCGAGGAGATCGTCGGCAAGGCCCTCAAGGGCCGCCGCGACGAGGTCGTCCTGGCGACCAAGGCCCATTTCACGATGGGCGAGGACCCCAACTACGGCGGCAACTCACGGCGCTGGATCACCCGGGAGATCGAGGACAGCCTGCGCCGTCTGGACACGGATCACATCGACCTCTACCAGATCCACCGGCCGGACCCGACGACGGACGTGGACGAGACGCTGTCGGTCCTGTCCGACCTGGTCAGGGCGGGCAAGGTGCGCGCCGTCGGCTCCTCCACCTTCCCGGCCGAGCAGATCGTGGAGGCCCAGTGGGTCTCCGAGCGGCGCGGGCACGTGCGGTTCCGCAGCGAGCAGCCGCCGTACTCGATCCTGGCGCGGGGCGTGGAGTCGGCCGTGCTGCCGACCGCCCAGAAGTACGGGATGGGCGTGCTGAGCTGGGGTCCGCTCTCGGCGGGCTGGCTCACGGGCCGCTACACCAGGGCGTCCGACATCGACATGGCTGGCGGCCGGGCGGCCGTGGAGCGGCAGAAGTTCGACACCTCGCTGCCCGACAACGCGCGCAAGCTGGAGGCGGTCGGCGCGCTGGCCGGGCTGGCGTCCGACGCCGGGCTCTCGCTGCCGCACATGGCCATCGCCTTCGTACGGGCGCATCCGGCCATCACCTCGGTGATCATCGGTCCGCGCACCATGGAGCAGCTGGAGGATCTGCTCGCCGGGTCCGAGGTGGAGCTGAGCGAGGACGTCCTGGACCGGATCGACGAGATCGTCCCGCCGGGCACCGACCTCAACCGGGCGGACAGCTACTACGTGCCCCCGGCGCTCCGGGACAAGGGCCTGCGCCGCCGCTGAACGCCGCTCAGCGGAGCCCGCCAGGCGGACACCACCGACCGGCCGGGATCACTCCATCCGGGCGGCGGAGGAGGAGGCCGCGAGTGCGATCAGCTCGGCGATCTCGTCGAGCGGCGCCCCGTCCCTGGTCAGCCTGCTGGTGGCGACCCTCACATGGGGACGTGCGTAAGAGACGCAGAACCGGCTGCCCGGGGAGACGGTGATGCCCCGGGCGGCCAGGGTGACCAGCGCGGAGGTCTCGTCCACCACCGGCACCCACAGCATCAGACCGTCCCGGTTGGCGGTGGGCACACCGCGCTCCGCCAGCCGTTCGGCCAGCGCGGACCGCCGGGCGTCATAGCACCTGGCGGCCTCGCGCACACACCGGCCCGCCGCCTCGTCGGTGAGCAGATGAGCCAGGGCGTCCTGGAGGATGCGGCTGGTCCACCCGGTGCCGAAGGTGCGCAGCACCCGCGCCCGTTCGATCATCTCCCGCGGGCCTCCGACCACGGCGATCCGCAGATCCGGGCCGTACGCCTTGGAGTACGAGCGGACCAGGGCCGTCCGGTGCGGCAGCCGGGCGCCGAGGACGGCGGCCGGGCCGGTGGTCAGCGGGCCGAGGCCGTCGTCCTCGACGATGGCGACGTTCGGCGCGCCCTCCAGCACCCCGGCCAGCTCGGCGGACCGTTCCGGGCCCAGCGACCAGCCGCTGGGCACCTGGGCCCTGGACTGGTGGAGGAACAGCGCCGGGCGCGCCTCGAGCGCCCTGGCCAGCGAGCCGGCCAGGGGGCCCCGGTCGTCACAGGCCACGGGCACGGCCTGGGCGTCCAGCGCCTCCAGGATGTCCAGCAGCCGCGCCGCCGTCGGATCTTCCACCGCCACCCGGTCCCCCGGCACCAGCAGGGCCTGGCAGAGCAGTTGCACCCCCTCGTAGCCACCGCCCACCGCCATCCAGGCGTCCGGCCGGTAGGGCCAGGTGTCCCGCACCGCCGCCAGCAGCCCTTCGGTGATGGCCGTGCGCGCGTAGTCGTTGAGCCGCGGCGTGCGGGCCCCCGCGAGCAGGGCGTCCTCCAGCGGGGGCAACAGGGCGGGGTCGGGGGCCGCGACGGCGAGGTCCAGTGCGAGGTGGTCGCCGAAGTCCCCGACGCGTTCGTAGCGGGTGGGGTGCGGAACGGTCGGCGGACCGCTGACGACGCTGCCGCGGCGGCCGAGGGTGGCGATCATCCGGTGCTTGCGCAGCACCGCCCATGCCTCCGCCACGGTGCCGGGGCTCACCCCGAGCCCGGCGGCGAGCGCGCGCACGGTGGGCAGCGCACTGCCCGGCACCAGCTCCCCGGCCCGGATGAGATCGGTCATGGCGGCCGCGATACCGCGTGCGCTGGTGTCCGGGATACGGGCGGCCAGCCCGGCCACGGAGACCGGATCCTCCGGCCGCTCCCCCGCCCGCGCGGAGGCCGGATCCGCGGTGTTCTCCCGCATCGGCGCGGTGTTCTCCTGCATCAGCGCACCCCTCGTCGGTCTGTCGGCCGATGGCCGGTCAGCGGGTTACGACACGGAAAAACTATGTTCGGTAACAAAACAGACCTTGTCTGCCCGATTCACTGAACAATAGCCTGCCTGGCATCGCGCAGCCGAATGCGAGCTTTGCGCCGAAAATGCCATGTGCAAGGAGTACGTACTGTGTCATCTCCCGTGATACGCCTGGGACTTCGCGACTGGGACCATCTGGTGCCCCTCGTCTCCGGGCTCGTCGAGATCCCCGGGTTCACGGTCCGGATCGAGGCGCGGGACGTCACCCCCGACGTCCTCGCCGAACCCGTTCTCGACGGCGGTGAGACCTCCTTCAGCCGCTATGTGCAGGCCCGCGCGGCGGGGGACGACCGGCTCGTCGGGCTCCCCGCGTTCGTCATGCGCGGCTTCCGCCACCGCTGCGTCCTGGTCCGCGAGGACAGCCCGCTGCGCTCCATCGGCCAGCTCGCCGGGGCCCGTATCGGGCTCACCGGCTGGCCCGACTCCGGCAACACCTGGACCCGGGCCCTGCTGCGCGGCGCCGGAGTGGACCTCGCGGCCATCCGGTGGCGGATCGGACCGCTGACCGCGGGCGAGACCGGCAAGGACCGGGTGGGCGACCGGCCGCTGCCCGCCCATGTCTCGGTGATGGCCGAGGGCGAATCCCTGGTGGACGAGCTGGCCGCGGGGCGGCTGGACGCGCTGCTCTCCCCCTTCATGCCGCAGGAGCTGTTCACCAGGACCAGCCGCTTCCGCCATCTGCTCGACGACCACCGGGCCGAGGAGCGCGCCTACTGGGAGGCCACCGGGTTCGTCCCCGGCATCCATCTGGTGACGCTCAAGCGGGAGGTCGTCGAGGCCCATCCGGCACTGCCCGCCGCCCTGCTCACGGGCCTGGAGGAGTCCAAGCGCCGGTGGCTCGACAGGCGCCGGCTGCTCGCCGACACCACACCGTGGCTGCTGCACGAACTGACCGAGTCGGCGCGGCTGTTCGGCGACGACTGGATGCCGTACGGGACGAAGTGCAACGCGGAGATGACCCGGGCCTTCTGCGAGGAGCTGTACGCCCAGGGCGTCTGGCCCGAGCCCATAGACCCCGATGTGGTCTTCCCCGACCCGGCCCTGGCCGCCGTCCCCGCGCTCTGAACCCCGCAGCCCCCGCCCTTCCCGCAGTCCCCGCCGTTCCCCCACGCTGACCCGCTCCGGAGCACCCCATATGCGCATCGCCGTAGGACAGTTCGCCGCCTCCCCCGACTGGAAGGACAACCTGGCCGCCTGCCAGGAGCTCACCGCCGAGGCGGTGCGGGGCGGCGCGGATCTGCTCGTCCTCCCCGAGGGCGTACTCGCCCGCTTCACCGAGGACCGCCACCGCATCCGCGAGGTGGCCCAGCCCCTCGACGGCCCCTTCGTCACCGAGCTGCTAGCCGCCACCGCCGGATCCGCCACCACGGTGGTGGTCGGCATCCATGAGCCGTCCGAGGACGGCCGGGTGTTCAACACCCTGGTGGCGCTGCGCGACGGTGAGCTGATCGCCCGCTATCGCAAGATCCACCTCTATGACGCCTTCGGCGACCTGGAGTCGGCCAACGTCCGCCCGGCGGATGAGCCGCCCGTCGTCATCGATGTGGCGGGCACCAAGGTGGGCCTGATGACCTGCTATGACGTCCGCTTCCCCGAGCTGGCCCGGCTGCTGGTGGACGCCGGTGCCGAGGTGCTGGCCCTGCCCGCGGCGTGGGTGCGCGGCCCGGCCAAGGAACGGCACTGGGAGGTCATGGTCACCGCACGGGCCCTGGAGAACACCTGCTGGGTGGCGGCGAGCGGCGAATGCGGTCCGCGCAACATCGGCAGCAGCCTCGTCGTCGACCCCCTCGGCACCGTACGCACCCGGCTCGCCGCCGCCCCCGGGCTGGCCTGGGCCGACGCCGCTCCCGACGCCACCGCCGCCGCTCGTCGCACCCTCCCCGTCCTGGTCAACCGCCGGTTCGCCGTCGACCCCACCGTCATCCCCCTCGGAGCGCCCCAGTGAGCAACCCCATGAGACGTCGTCCGCTGGCCACAGCGGCCACCGCGGCCACCGCCCTGTCCTGCTGTCTCGCCCTGGCCGCCTGCGGGTCCAACCCGCCGCAGGCGGAGGGCGCCGCCGACTCCTCCGGCGACTCCGGGGCGGCGTCGGTCAAGCTCCCCGTGGACAAGGCGCTGCACGCGCGACTGCCCGCGAAGAACCGCAGGTCCGGCACGCTGGTATCGGTCAACAACGGATCCTTCCCGCCGTATGAGATCGCCGGTTCCGACGGCCACAGCCTCACCGGGGCCTCCGCCGACCTCGCCGGGGCGCTCGGGCAGGTCCTCGGCGTGAAGATCCGGCATGTGACCACGGACGGGCTGCCCAGCCAGCTCACCGGCATCAAGGCGGGCCGCTACGACTTCGCCCTCGGCCCCGTCGGCGACTTCAAGGACCGGCAGGGCGCCAACGACTTCGTCGACTGGGTGCGGGAGTTCGTCGTCTTCGCCGTGCCCAAGGGCAATCCGCACCACATCGACTCCCTGGCCGACACCTGCGGACAGCGGATCGCGGTGATGGCGGGCGGCTCCGCCGAGGGCGTCATCAAGCAGCAGGCGCTCACCTGCGAGAAGAACGGAAAGAAGGCCCTGCGGGTGCAGTCGTACAAGGACCAGCCCGGCTCGATCCTGGCCGTGCGCTCCGGCCGCGCGGACGCCTTCTTCTCCTCCCAGGCGCCGCTGACCTACTTCGTGGAGCAGGCCAAGGACCAGCTCGAACTGACCGGCACCGGCAAGGGCAACGGCTTCGACGACCTCTACCAGGGCGCGGTCGTCGCCAAGGGCTCCCCGCTGCGCGATGTGCTCCTCAAGGCGATCCGGGCCCTCATCGACAACGGCACCTACGGAAAGATCATGAAGAAGTGGGGCCTGTCCGCCAACACCCTCGACAAGCCGGGCGTCAACCTCGGCGGCGAATCCTGACCCTGTGAGGAGGTGAGCCACCCATGGCCACCACACAACCCCCGGCCACCCGGGATGACGCGGGGAAGGCCGGGCCCACGCCCGGTGCCGTCCCCGACGTCGACGTGGCCGGGGCGTCCCCCGTCCGCCATCCGCTGCGCTGGCTCGCGGTCCTGCTCCTCGCGGTCCTCGGCGCCCAGCTCGTCCACTTCCTGATCACCAACCCCCACTTCGAATGGGGCACCGTCGGCGACTACTTCGGGGCCCAGATCATCGGGCAGGGCATCGCCACCACGGTCGAGCTGACCGCGATCGCCATGCTCATCGGCATCGCGGGCGGGGTGCTCGTCGCGGTGGGGCGGATGTCGGAGAACCGCGTGCTCAGCACGGTCTGCGGCGCCTACGTCTGGTTCTTCCGCGGCATTCCGGTCCTGGTGCAGCTGGTCTTCTGGTACAACCTCTCGGCGCTGCTGCCGCGGATCTCCTTCGGGGTGCCGTTCGGCCCGGAGTTCATCAGCGGGCACACCAACACGCTCATCACCCCCTGGCTCGCCGCCATCCTCGGCCTCGGTCTCAACGAGGCCGCGTACATGGCCGAGATCGTGCGGGGCGGTCTGCTGGGCGTCGACCAGGGCCAGACGGAGGCCGCCGCCGCGCTCGGCATGGGCCGCGCGAGGATCCTGCGGCGGGTCATCCTCCCGCAGGCCATGCGCTTCATCGTCCCGCCGACCGGCAGCCAGGTCATCAACATGCTGAAGGCGACCTCGCTGGTGAGCGTGCTCGCGCTGGCCGACCTGCTCTACACCGTCCAGTCGATCTACAACCGCACCTTCGAGACCATCCCGCTGCTGATCGTGGCGTGCCTGTGGTACTTGGTCATGACGTCCGTGCTGTACGTCGGCCAGTCGTTCATCGAGCGGTACTACGCCCGCGGGGCGACCCGCCAGGCCCCTCAGGGGTTCTGGAACTTCGCGCTCTTCCGCCGACGTCCGGACGCCTCGTCACCGTCACCGTCCACGTCCGCGGACAGCCCCCTCTCCAAGGAGGAGACATGACGGCCCAGGACACCCAGGAGGCCACCGGCCAGAAGTCCCCGGACCAGAAGGCCCCTGACCAGAAGGCCACCGGCCCGGAGGCGACCGCCGGGGAGGCTTCTGTCGGCGGGGCGACCGCAGGGAAGGTGCCGATGGTCGTGGCCCAGCGGGTCCGCAAGCGGTTCGGACAGCTGGAGGTGTTGCGCGGTATCGACCTAGAGGTGGGCCGGGGCGAGGTCGTGGTGCTCCTGGGGCCGTCCGGTTCCGGCAAGTCGACCTTCCTGCGCTGCATCAACCACCTGGAGCAGATCGACGCGGGCTCCATCCATGTGGAGGGCAGGCTGATCGGCTTCCGGCGGTCCGGCGGACACGTCCACCATCTGCGTCCGCGCGAGGTGACCCGGCAGCGGCGCGACATCGGCATGGTGTTCCAGCACTTCAACCTCTTTCCGCACCAGACGGTCCTGGAGAACGTCATCGAGGCCCCGGTCGGTGTGCTCGGCCTCTCCAAGGCCAAGGCGCGGAAGACGGCGATGGAGCTGCTGACCCGGGTGGGGCTGGCCGACAAGGCGGCGTCGTATCCGCGCCAGCTGTCCGGCGGTCAGCAGCAGCGCGTGGCCATCGCCCGCGCCCTGGCCATGCGGCCGAAGCTGATGCTCTTCGACGAGCCGACCAGCGCCCTGGACCCCGAACTCGTCGGCGAGGTCCTGGCGACCATGCGCGACCTGGCCCGGGACGGCCTCACCATGCTCGTGGTGACGCATGAGATCGGGTTCGCGAAGGAGGTGGCGGACCGGGTCGTGTTCATGGACGACGGCCAGGTTCTGGAGACGGGCACCCCGCGGGAGGTGCTGGACAGCCCCGCCAACCCCCGGACCCGGGCCTTCCTCTCGCGCTTCCTGTAGGCCGTCGTTCAGGACGGCCGCGGGGTGTGCAGCAGGGCGTCGACGAGGGTGCGGTCGTGGTCGTAGCTGAGGCGGCGGCGGGCCGCGTCCGGGGGCAGCCAGACCAGGCGGTCGACCTCGGAGTTGGGCACGAAGGCCTCGTCGTGGTCCAGTGCCTCCGCCGCCCAGTAACGGACCTGTTTGGGGCGGCCCTTGGCCAGGTAGTGGAGTGTGGGCAGCGCCTCCCCCGGGGCGCAGCCCATGCCGGTCTCCTCGGCGACCTCGCGCACCGCTCCGCGCAGCGCGTCCTCGCCGCGCTTCAGCTTGCCCTTGGGGTGGGACCAGTCGTCGTAGCGGGGCCGGTGGACGAGGGCGATCTCGAGCCCGCCGCCGCGTGGGGATCGCCGCCACAGGACGCAGCCCGCCGCCAGGACGGTGCCGGTGTGCCTGTCGGTGTCCGTGCCGGTGCCGGTGCTGGATCCGGTGTCCGTGCCGGTGCCGGCTCCGGTGTCCGTTCCGGTGCTGGATCCGGTGTCCGTTCCGGCCAGCCCGTCGTCACGGGAGTTCCGCCGGTTCATCCGCCCTCTCTCCTTCCCCGGTCTCCTGGGTCTTCTTGCGCGCTCTGCCCCCGGTCTTCGGGCCCGGCGCCGGGCGTCAGGAGGCTCTGGTGGGGGACACGCGCCGCCAGATCCGGCCGAACGCGAAGCGGGCCGCCTCGACCTCATGCCGCTGATCGGCGTGGAGCACCCCGAGCGCGTACGCCGTCGCCGGGGCGATCCGGGGCGTACGAGCGGCTGCCGCAGCGGCGGCGGCAGCCTCGGACGCGTCGCGGTGGCGCTCCAGCGCCTGCCCGGCGGCCAGCAGCCATACGGACAGCGGCGACTCGGCATCCACGGCCCCGGAGCCGCCGGACCCGGAACCGCCGGGCACGGAACCGCTCGGGGCGGAACCGCCGGAGCTGCCGGTGCCGCCCTGGCCGGAGGCGTTGGGGCCGCTCGCCCCGTTCGGCCGCTGCCACGCCTGGTCGAGCACTTCCAGCGCGTACCGCCGCAGCCGCAGCAGATGGCGCACCTGGTGCCAGGGGGAGTCCTGGCGCTCGCTCGCGGGCGGGGCGTCCGCCGCGGGGGTCGCCGCCAGCCCGTGGACCAGCGCCTCCGCGTTGTACGGATGCCCGGCGCGGACCAGCGGCAGCGCCTCCACCGCCTCGGCCAGCCGCCGGTGCGCCAGCTCGGCGAGCGGCGGCAGCACCTGCCCGGCGGGGCGGGCGGCGTTGGCCTCGTCGAGGGGTACGTCGGAGGCGAGCAGGGCGACGGTGTCGGCGACCGCGTGGAAGCGGGAGGAGCCCAGCGCCTCCAGGGTGGCGGTGTGGGCCCGGGTCCTGGCCAGCGTGAGCTGGCGCTCAAGCAGCGCTCCGGCGCGGGCCGCGCCCACGGTCAGCGCCCCGCCGCGGGCCTCCTCCTCGGCACCGGCCCGCTGATGGGCCGCGCCCGGCTGGCCGGACCGCTCGCCCCTCTCATCCCGCTCGCCCTTGGCGCCCCGGCCGCTCCTGTCACCGCGCTCGCCGCGGCGCCGTCCGGCCGCCCGCCCCTCATCACGGTCCCGGTCCCTGGTCGTTCCGGCCGTCGCGCCCTCGGCGGCGCCGCCCGCCTCCGCCGGACCGGGCCGCGCACCCGGCCCCCCGGCAGCGTCCGCGGCCCCGCCTCCCGGCGCACCGGCGCCCAGGGAGACGCTGCGGCGGGAGGCACGGGTGGAGCGGGGAATCGGGCCCGCGGTGCCGGAGGAGCCGCTCCCGCCGCCCTCGACCGTGACCGTGACCGTGACCCCGCCGCGCGCGGTGCGCGCGGCGGGCGTCGCGTGCGCGGCGTTCACCGGCTGTGCGTCGGAGAACCGCTCACCCCGGCTCGCGGTCTCGTCGGCCGCCCCCTCGCCCTGCGGGGAACGGTCCGGGTCACCCCGCGTGGAGCGGTCCGCGGGGCCGCCCGCGCCCGAGAGCCGGTGCAGGGCGCCGCGCAGCCGGTCCAGCCGCTCCGCGTAGGCGTGCTCCCGCGCCAGCGTGCCGGACAGCCAGGCCAGCTCGGTCCGCAGCTCATCGGACCAGGCCGGGTCGGTGAGCGGGCGGTAGACGTAGAGCGCACCGCTGATCCGCCGCGCGGCGCGGCGCAACAGCCGGGCGGCCTCGGCCGCCTCCTGGACGTCGGACCCGCTCTCGCGGTGCAGCCGCAGGCTGCGCAGGAAGTCCCCGGCCTGGGCGTGCAGATACGCCGACAGCACCTCCCCGGCCGTCGCCGACTCCCACGAAGCCGCCCCGGAAGCCGCGGAAGGCGCCGCCGCGGCCCCCGCCGAGCCAACGGCCAGCTCGGCGCACGAATCCCCGGCCGAGTCGGGAGCCGGACCAGCAGCTGGACCCACGGCCGAGCCCACGGCCAAATCGGCGGACCGGTCCGTGGCCGGATCCGTGGCGCCCGTCGTCATCCCGGCCGACGGCAGGTCATGTCGTTGAACCACGCCGTCGCCTCCGGGCATCGATGAGCATCTCCTGAACGTTCCGCAGCGGCTGGCCCTCCGCGTCCGTGGCGTGCCGGGTCCACTCGCCGTCCGGGCCCAGGTGCCAGGAGGAGGTGGCGTCGGCCATCCCGGTCTCCAGCAGGCGGTTGAGCGCGGCGCGGTGCCCGGGGTCGGTGACCCGCACCAGCGCCTCGATCCGGCGGTCGAGATTGCGGTGCATCATGTCGGCGCTGCCGATCCACACCTCCGGCTCGCCGCCGTTCCCGAACGCGAACACGCGCGAATGCTCCAGGAAGCGTCCGAGGACCGAGCGGACCCGGATGTTCTCCGAGAGCCCGGGAACACCCGGCCGCAGCGCGCAGATGCCGCGCACCCACACATCCACCGGCACCCCGGCCCGCGAGGCCCGGTAGAGGGCGTCGACGACGGCCTCGTCGACCATCGAGTTGACCTTGATCTTGACGTAGGCCGGGCGCCCCGCCCGATGGTGGGTGATCTCCTTGTTGATCCGGGTGATCAGCCCGCCGCGCAGCGACTTCGGCGCGACCAGCAGCCGCCGGTAGTTCTCCCGCCGGGAGTACCCGCTCAGCCGGTTGAAGAGGTCGGAGAGGTCCGCGCCGACCTGGGAGTTCGCCGTCAGCAGCCCCAGGTCCTCGTACAGCCGGGCGGTCTTGGGGTGGTAGTTGCCGGTGCCCACGTGCGAGTAGCGGGTGAGGGTGTCGCCCTCCTGGCGGACCACCAGCGACAGCTTGCAGTGGGTCTTCAGCCCCAGCAGGCCGTAGACGACATGGCAGCCCGCCTCCTCCAGCTTGCGCGCCCACTTGATGTTGGCGTGCTCGTCGAAGCGGGCCTTGATCTCGACCAGCACCAGCACCTGCTTGCCGGACTCGGCGGCGTCTATGAGCGCGTCGACGATCGGCGACTTGCCGGAGGTGCGGTACAGCGTCTGCTTGATCGCCAGGACGTCCGGATCGGCCGCCGCCTGCTCCAGGAACGCCTGCACGGAGGTGGAGAAGGAGTCGTACGGGTGGTGGAGCAGGACGTCCCGCTCGCGCAGCGCCGCGAAGATGTCCGGCGGCGAGGCGGACTCCACCTCGGCGAGGTCCCGGTGGGTGCCCGCCACGAACTTGGGGTACTTCAGCTCCGGCCGGTCCAGCGCGGCTATGCCGAACAGACCGGTGAGGTCGAGCGGCCCGGGCAGCGGATAGACCTCCGCGTCCGAGATCTTCAGCTCGCGCACCAGCAGGTCCAGTACGTACGGGTCGATGGACTCCTCGACCTCCAGCCGCACCGGGGGCCCGAAGCGGCGGCGCAGCAGCTCCTTCTCCAGGGCCTGGAGAAGGTTCTCGGCGTCGTCCTCCTCGACCTCGAGGTCCTCATTGCGCGTCACCCGGAACATGTGGTGCGCGAGCACCTCCATCCCCGGGAAGAGCGCCTCCAGATGCGCCGCGATCACGTCCTCCAGCGGTACGTACCGCTGCGCCGACGCCTCCAGGAACCGGGAGAGCGACGGCGGAACCTTCACACGTGCGAAGTGATCATGCCCGCTCACGGGGTTGCGCACCACGACCGCGAGATTGAGCGACAGCCCCGAGATATACGGGAAGGGGTGCGCCGGATCCACGGCGAGCGGGGTCAGCACGGGGAAGATCTGCTGCCGGAAGAGGGTGAAGAGGCGGGACTGCTCCTTCTCGGTGAGATCCGGCCAGCGGACCAGATGGATGCCCTCCTCCGCGAGCGCCGGGGCGACGTCCTGCTGGTAGCAGGCGGCGTGCCGGGCCATGAGCTCACGGGACCGGTTCCAGATCAGCTCCAGCACCTCGCGCGGCTGCAGCCCGGAGGCCGAGCGGGTGGCGACCCCGGTGGCGATGCGCCGCTTGAGCCCGGCGACCCGCACCATGAAGAACTCGTCCAGGTTGCCCGCGAAGATCGCCAGGAAGTTGGCCCGCTCCAGCAGCGGGGTGGACGGGTCCTCGGCCAGCTCCAGCACCCGCTCGTTGAACGCGAGCCAGCTGCGCTCCCGGTCCAGGAACCGCCCCTGCGGCAGCTCCCCGCCGTCCGTACCGGGCCCGGCCCCCTCCTCGTACGAGTCCAGATCGGCGTCGAGGTCGGGGTCGAGCGACCGCACCGGCGCGGCGACAGCATGCGGCCGGTGGGCCGCGATGGACCCGACCGAAGGCTGGGAGGGAGGCTGGGGCTGCGGGGAAGCCGATGCCTGACCGCTTGTGTGGCTCATGAACTCATTGTTCCGCGCCGGAGGTGAATACGGCGTGACGGAAGCGGGTGCGGAAACGGCACGTAGCCTCCGGTTCGACGAATTCGGCACAGCGGGCTGCATTCAGTGATGCTCGCAACCAAGGTTGAATCGCCGGTAACGGACACATGGCGGGTAGGAAATCGGGACCCATCCCCCAGGGGTCCCGCCCCCGTCACGCCCCCGTCAGGCTCCCGCGGCGGCCCGGACGCCCCCCGGACTCAGCCCCGCTCAGATTTCGACCAGACCTTCGCTCAGGTCTCCGTCCGATACATCAGATCCGTCTCATGGGTAACGAAGCCAAGCCGCTCGTAGACGGCGACCGCGGGGAAGTTGTCGGCGTCCACATAGAGCATCGCGGTCGGCAGCCCCCGAGCCGCCAGATGCCGCAGCCCGACCGAGGTCAGCGCCTTACCGAGACCGCCACCCTGCGCGTCCGGCCGCACCCCTACGACATAGACCTCCCCCAGCCCCTCCTCGGCATGCACCTTCGTCCAGTGGAACCCGACGATCTCCCCGTCCCGCTCGGCCAGGAAGAACCCCTCCGGGTCGAACCACGGCTCACCCTTGCGGTCATCCAGATCACGCTGGGTGAGCGAGCCCTGCTCGGGGTGGTGGGCGAAGGCCGCCGCGTTCGCCGCCAGCCACGCGGCGTCGTCCGCACCCGGCCGGAAGGTCCGTACGGTCACCCCCTCCGGGAAGACTGGCTCGCCAAGGCCCAGCTCCGCGAGCGATCCCAGGGGCCGCCGCATCTGTCGCAGCTCCCGGAACAGCGTCAGCCCCAGCACCTGCGCGAGATGGCGCGCCGAGGCATGCCCCCCGTGCGCCCAGACCCGCAGCCGCTTCCCCGACTCCCTCAGCAGCGTCACCCCCAGCGCCCGGCCGTGCCCCTGCCCGCGGTGCCCCGGATGCACGACCAGCTCGGCGGCCGGTGCCTCCACCGGATCGGTGTCCTCCAGCTGCGCGTACCCCACCAGCTCCCCGCTGGGCTCCCGCAACACCAGATGACGCACCCCCTCCCGCCGCCCCCGCAGCCGCAGCCGTCCCTGCTCGGACACCGCCTGCTGCCCATCGGCCCGCGCGGCCTCCGCGACCAGCCGCAGCACATCCGCCACCTCGGCCGACGTCAACTCCTCCAGCACATCGAGCCGCCGGGCGCCGGATGTCTCGTTCACCACGTCATTCATGGAGCCGAGCCTACGGCGGCCCCATTGGCCAGCAAGCCGCTGGCCAATTTATTACCGGCGAGTCACCCGGCTGCCCCATCCCGCGCAGCGGCCCATGAGCAAGGTGATGTGTGGCCCCAGGACAATGAGGCAACAGCTCGTTGCCCAATTTGTCCGGACCATGTGCGAGCCATCTGCTGCATATGCGCGAGATTCCACGCGCTGAACGCACCGTCACCCAAACCCCGCATCGGGACTTTTTCGCCGAACGGGCGAAGCCATCCCACACCGTTGACCATCGGCAACCAGCTCTTAACCTCCTCCCCCTGCCCCGCTACGCGCGTTGACCGTAAGCTGCGCTCCACCATCCATCACGGGGCACAAGGGGACGACATGCCAGCGAGACCTCAACGGCGCGGGGCGGGGCGTCGGTTGGCCACCGGATTCGCGGTGCTGGCCGCCGCGGCCGGGGTGCTGACCGCCGTGGGCCCGGCGGGTGCGGACAGCGGTGGCGCCGCCACGGACAAGCACCGGCCCGGGCGCACCGTCGACGTGCAGCTGCTGTCCTTCAACGATCTGCACGGAAACCTGGAGCCCCCGCAGGGCTCCTCGGGCACCGTCGACGAGACCCAGGCCGACGGCAGCACCAAGACCATCCCGGCGGGTGGCGCCGAATACCTCGCCACTTCCCTCCGTAACGCCCGTAAGGGCCACGCGTACTCGGTCACCGCCGCCGGTGGCGACATGATCGGGGCCAGCCCGCTGCTGTCCGGGCTCTTCCACGACGAGCCGACCATCGAAGCACTCAACAAGCTGCACCTCGACGTCACCGCGGTCGGCAACCACGAGTTCGACGAGGGCCGCGCCGAGCTGAGCCGCGTCCAGAACGGCGGCTGCCACCCCAAGGAGGGCTGCTACGAGAAGGGCAAGACCTTCCCGGGCGCCGACTTCCCCTACCTCGCCGCGAACGTCACCGACGAGAAGACCGACAAGCCCATCCTCAAGCCCTACACGGTGTGGAAGCACAAGGGCGTGAAGATCGGCTTCATCGGCGTCACCCTCGAGGGCACCCCGGACATCGTCACCGCCGAGGGCGTCAAGGGCCTGAAGTTCCACGACGAGGTCGAGACGGTCAACAAGTACGCCAAGGAGCTCCAGCGCAAGGGCGTGAAGTCGATCGTCGCGCTCATCCACGAGGGCGGGCTGCCCGCCTCCCCCTCGTACAACTACGACTGCGACAACGGCGGTGCGGGCAAGGGCATTTCCGGCCCCATCGTCGACATCGCCAAGAACATCACGCCCAAGGTCGACGCCCTGGTCACCGGCCACACCCACCAGGCGTACACCTGCACCGTCCCGGACCCGTCCGGCACCCCGCGCACGGTGACCTCCGCGGCCTCCTTCGGCCGCCTCTACACCGACACCACGCTCACCTACGACCGCCGCACCGGCGACATCGTGCGGACGAGCGTGAAGGGCGCCCACGCGGCGAACCACGTCGTGGACCGCGAGCAGCCCAAGGCCCCGGACATCACCTCGCTCATCGGGCGCTGGAACGAGCTGGCCGCCCCGATCGCCAACAAGCCGGTCGGCTATGTCTCCGCCGACATCAACGGCCGCGGCTCCACCGCCTATGAGACCCCCCTGGGCGACACCATCGCCGACGCCCAGCTCGAAGCGCTCTCCCCGGACGACAAGGGCGGCGCCCAACTCGCCTTTATGAACCCCGGCGGCATCCGCTCCGACCTCGCCTACAAGGCGTCGGGGAGCGAGGGGGACGGCGTCGTCACCTACGGCGAGGCGTTCACGGTCCAGCCGTTCACCAACATGATGAATGTGATCGACCTGACCGGATCGCAGCTGATCAGCGCGCTCCAGCAGCAGGTCAGCGGCGCCAACGAGGCCTCCCCGAAGATCCTCCAGGTCTCCAAGGGCCTCACCTACACCCTGGATCTGACCAAGTCCGGCAAGGACCGGATCGTCACGGACTCGGTGAAGCTGAACGGTGCGGCGATCGATCCCGCGAAGACCTACCGCGTCGCGCTGAACGAGTTCATCGCGGGCGGCGGCGACGGCTTCCCCGCCTTCAAGGAGGGCAAGAACAAGCTCGTCGGCGGCTCCGACCTGGACGCGTTCACGGCCTACCTGGGCGCGCACTCGTCGCAGTCCTCGCCCCTGGACCCGCCGAAGGCGGACCGCATCACGGTGAAGAAGTAACGCCGTGTCCGACGACGGCCCGGCCGCCCGTGGCGGCCGGGCCGTCGTCGTGTTACCGCAGCGCGTCCTCGATCAGATCGGCCGCCCGCCCGGTGCCGCCCTCGGCCCGCACCTCGGCCCGCAGCCGCGCCGAGGCGCGCGCGACCTCCGGGTCCGCGGTCAGCTCGAGCAGCGCGGTACGCAGGGCCCCGGCGGTGGCGTCCGCCGTGTCGAGGCGGCGGGCCACGCCAAGCTCGACCAACCGGTCGGCGTTCATGGCCTGTTCCGCGCCCTGCGGGACGGCGATCATCGGACAGCCGGTGTACAGCCCCTCATTGCTGCCGCCCATCCCCGCGTGGGTGATGAACGCGTCGGCCCGCTCCAGGATCGCCAGCTGCGGCACCCAGTTGTGGACCTCGATGTTCGCCGGGACCTCCCCCAGCTCGCCCTGGTCGACGTAACTGCCGATCTGCAGCACCACATGCCACCCGGGCAGCTCCCCGAAGGCCGCGACGCACTCGCGGTAGAAGGCGGCCTGCCGGGTGTACGCCGAGCCGAGCGAGACCAGCAGCACGTTCTCCGCACCGGCGGGACGCTCCCAGCCGCCCTGGTCGGCACGGTCCCCGAGGCACGGCCCGACGAACGTCACCACCTCGGTGTCCACCCGGTCGGCGTTCGGCTGCATGGCGCGCGGGATGAGCGCGACACAGCGCGGCGGCAGACCGGAGAAGGCGTTCGGGTCCGTGGTGGTGGCCCCGGACTCGGTGAGCCAGTCCGCGAACTTCTCCTGATACGCGTCCGCGCCGGGAAGGCTCATGAGCTGCGCCCCGAACTCATCGTGGTAGCCCTCCCAGGCCACGATCGTCGGCGACAGCTGGACCAGCGGACGGCCCTGCGTCTCGGCGAGCACCCGCGCGGGGTACGCGCCGATGTCGTAGAGGTACGCGTCGGCCGGGTCCCGGTCGTACACCGCGCGCAGTTGGGGCAGGACGTGGACGGCGTCGTCCAGGAACAGCGTCATCGCACCGATCGGGTCCTCCGGCCAGTCGTTGTCGGTGACCGGCAGGGTGGACTCGAACGGCACGAACTCGGCGCCGGTCCGCTCGATGACGTCCGCCATACGGGCGCCATTGGCGTACGTCACCCGGTGCCCGCGCGCCACGAGTTCACGGATGATCTCAAGGCTGGGCAGGGTGTGGCTGATGGCGGGGATGCCGACCATGGCGATATGGGCACGGCGACGGGACATGGGGAATCACTCGTTTCAGATCTACGGCGAAATGGCGAGACGGCCAGCTGGACACGACGGCCCGGCGCAGCGGCGATGTCGCCGGTGCGCGGGGCGGAACGGCCTGTCAGCCGTAGATCTGAAGCAACGAGTCCATGCGCGGAACGGTACCCCGGCGGGTCATCCGGACGCCTCCCCTTATTCCTCCGGCCGTCGCGGCCGGACTCAGCCCCGCGTAAGCGCCCACTCAGCGCAGGGCCTTAGCGTCGCGGACGGCCGCGACGGGCCGTCTGTTCTCCCCCCTCTACCGGCGGCCCGTCGCGTCTTAAGCCCCGCCTTACTGGAAGCGGTCGAGGTCACCGGCCTTGGCCCCCCGTATGAGGGCGCGCAGGGCGGCGGGGGTGGTGGTCAGGATGACGTCGGGTTCGTCGCTTTCCCGGAGCCTGACCTTCCCGTTGCCTGTAGCACCGACGTAGACGCAGGACGACGCCTCTTCGCTGAACGTGGACTTCCGCCAGTTGAGCCTGGACACAAACCTTCCCCTTCAAATCTCCCGCGCAATGCGCCGAATGAGGTCCCGTGACTCGTCCGGCCCCAGAGCCGCCTGCTCCATGCGGTCGAGCACCAACCGGTACTTCTCCAACTGGGCGGCAGCATCAACCAGTTCAACGCCATGCGCTGTATCGAGCTGGACGGTGTCGAGTTGGGTCACCGGACCGTAGAAGTAGTCAACCCCGTGTGCCGAGATGGGGAACGACACTCCGCCGAAGGGGATGACGACGACTGTCACGTGGTCCCGCTCGCTCATGCCGATGAGGTGTTCAAGCTGTGCCTTGGCCGTAGCCGCCCCGCCGAACTGCATTCTCAAGGCCGCCTCGTGGATGATCGCGGTGTACGGCAGCGGCTGATCTCGGAACAGGACGACCTGACGCTTCACGCGGTACGACACCCGATGTTCCACTTCAGGCGGCATGAGCGGCGGGACGACATCACGGAAGATCGCGCGGGCGTGCTCGGGAGTCTGCAGCAGTCCGGGAATGGTGATCACCTGGGCCACTCGAGCCGCGACGGCGTGGTGCTCAAGCTCGGCCAAGTCCAGTAGTCCAGACGGGAACGTCTCCCGGTACTCCTCCCACCAGCCTCGTTTTCGGTCTCCCGTCATTGCGGCAAGTGCATCGACCAGTACCTGATCCGAGCAGCTGTAGTTCTGCGCCAGGACACGTACCCGGTCCGCACTCACCGCGTAGCGACCTGCCTCGATGTTGCTGATGCGTGCTTGGTTGCCGCCCAGGAGACTTGCGGCCGCAGTCGATGACATCCCTGCGCGCTCACGCAGTTTGCGCAGTTCGGCACCCAACCTTTGCTTCCTCGCGGTGGGTGTACTACTTGGCGGCACCGGCCGTCTCCTCCTCGGTATGCCCACACTGCGCGAATGTCACCCACACGAGTCAACTTGGAATGACTTCCCCAACTTCAATGGAAGACATTACAGCGAGCGCCGTATGGTGTGACCCAAGCCACTCAACTTGACCAGCCGAGGGAGACCCGCATGGCAACCGTAGCGCCACAGGAGCCGACCGCAGGACCGCCCGGGGACCCCTGGACGTACTCCCTCCGCCTGCCCAACGACCCACGGGCCGCACGCATCTCACGCGCCACCCTCCGGGCGGTCCTCGCCTCCCACGGCATGGCCGAGCTGACCGACACGGCGGAACTCCTGACCTGCGAGCTGGTCACCAACGCCGTCCGCCACTCCGACGGCCCCGCCCAACTCCGCATCCGCCACCTCTGCGAAAGCCGCCTCCGCGTCAGCATCTGGGACACCAACCCCACCATCCCCGCACCCTTCGACGCCCCGCCCAGCCGCCTCGACCGCTTCACCGCCCTCACCGAGGCCGCCGCCAATCTGGACGCCACCTCCGGCCGGGGCCTGCTCATCGTCCGGCTGTGCGCCGACAACTGGGGCGGCTATCCCCTCGCCGACGACCTCTTCGGCATCAGCGGCAAGCTCCTCTGGTTCGAGCTCACCCCGCAGCAGCGCGCCTACGAGATCGCCGCCTGACCTCACACGGGCTGTTTCCCCCAATCGGGTGATCAACGATCATTTGCCCCGTGCACACGGCTTCGACGGCCCTACGTTCACCCACATGGTCAGTTCGCGGCATGAGGCCGCACATCGCATCTTTCAAGAACGACCGGAGTTACTCGCTCCGGTGTTCCGCATCCTGGATCTGTCGCCGCCCGAGAATGCGGCAGTCGAAGTACTCACCCCGGACGCCACGGAGATCCGCCCGCTGGAACGTCGCGTGGACAGCGTGCTGCGCGTCAAGCCGTTCGACGGCGACGACTTCCTCCTGGCGATCGAGGCCCAAGGGCGCTGCGACCCCGACAAGGCAGTCAACTGGGCGTACTACGTGTCGTATCTGGCGGCGAAATACAAACAACGTGCTCTGCTGCTCGTAGTCTGCCAGGACAAGGCAACCGCCGAGTGGGCGACCGGCCCCTTCCGAGTGGGCCTGGACGACTGGACGGCACTGTCCGTACACCCACTGGTCCTGGGCCCCGGGAACGTTCCGGTGATCCTCGACCCCGACGAGGCCGCCCAGGACCTGACCCTGGCGACCTTCTCGGCCCTGACACATGGCAGCCACCAGGATGCCCCGGCCATACTGAAGGCCCTGGCTCGTGCCATGGGAACGGGCGACCCGGACTCTGTCCGCTACTACACAGAATTGCTGGAGATCGGTCTGGGGAGTACTACCCCAGCGGGAATCACCTGGAGGAACGAGATGAGCGTGGGTACCTACTTCCCCGGCCGTGGCACCCTCATCGAGGAGACCTTCCTCAAGGGGAAGGCAGAGGGCGAAGCCCGGGGCGTGCTGCGCGTCCTGGAGAAGCGGGGGATCCCGACCCCAGCGGAGACCCGAGACCGCATCACCAACTGCACCGACCTCGACACCCTGGACTGCTGGCTCGACCGCGCCCTCACCGTCTCCACCGCCGACGAGCTCTTCACAGAGAACGACTGAGGACGCCATGGCCGTAGTAGGTAGCTACTTCCCCGGTCGGGGAACTTTGATCGAGGAGACCTTCCTCAAGGGCAAGGCCGCAGGAAGAGCCGAGGCAAGAGCAGAGGTGCGCGCGAAGATCGTGCTGCGCGTCCTGAAAGCCAGGGGGATTCCCACCTCGGACGAGACACGCGACCGCATCGCCAACTGTACCGACCTCAGTATCCTCGACCGCTGGTTCGACCGGGCCATCACCGTCTCCACCGCCGACGAGCTCTTCGCGGAGGAGGAGCCGGACCAGTAGCTCAACGTTGACCATGCCGCCGAGGTGACCGCAGCAGCAGGGCGGCCAGGGTGGCCGTCGCCGCGAGGACCACCGCCGCCGAGAGCACCGCCACGGTGAAGCCGCGATCGTAGGCGTGCCGGGCGGTTGCCCGCAGCAGGGCGGAGGTTGACGGGGCCAAACGGTCCGCGATCGCGTTCGCCGCGCCGATCGACTCGCCGGCGGCCCGGCGGTCCGCGGTGGGTATCCCGGGCATGGAGGACGGCAGTACGGCGCGGTAGGTCGCGGTGAGAACGGTACCGAGGGCGGCGATGCCCAGGCCCGCGCCGAGTTCGAAGGAGATCTCCTGGATCGCGGCGGCCTCCCCGGCCCGGTCCGGATCGGCCGAGGCCATGATCGCGTCGGAAGCCAAGGTCATGACCACCCCCGCCCCGACGCCCGACGCGAGCATCACGGCCACTGCCACTCCGTACCGCGCGGGGCCACCGCCGGCGCACAGGAGGAACAGCGCACCGGAGAACCCCGCGAGCGCACCGGTCATCGCCCAGCGGTCGCCCCAGCGGCGCGCCATCGAGGGAGCGACCACCGCGCCCGCCGCGTTGGCGGCGGCCAGGGGCAGCAGCGCGAGCCCGGCGCGCAGCGGCGACGCGCCGTCGATGAGCTGGAACCACTGGGTCAGGAAGAACAGCATCGCCGCATAGCAGCCGAAGCAGCCGAGCACACAGAGGGTCGCCGTCGTGAAGCGGCGGTCCACGAACAGCGCGAAGTCCAGGAGCGGTTGCGGCGATCGTCGCTGCCGCCGTACGAAAACGGCCAGCAGCACCACCCCGACCGCGCCCACGACCACGGTGACGGCCATGTCGGACGCGCCGCCGCCCACTTCCGCGCCCGCCTGCTTGAGCGCGTAGACGACGGCCGTGAGGCCCACCGCCGAGAGCGCGACCCCCGGCAGGTCCCAGGGGCGTGGCGTGGGGTTCCGCGACTCGGGGATCAGCCGGGCACCGGCCACCAGGATCACCGCGACGACCGGCACGTTGAGCAGGAAGACCGACCCCCACCACCAGCGCTGCAGCAGCGCCCCTCCCACCAGGGGCCCGACCGCCGCGCCGACGCTGTGCGCGGCGGTCCAGAGGCCGATGGCGATGGTCCGCTCCCGGCGGTCGGGGAAGACGACGCGGATGATCGCCGCCGTCGAAGACATGATCATGGCGGTGCCCGCGCCGAGCAGCGCGCGGGCGGCGATGAGCTGCCCGGAGGTCTGGGCGAACGCGGCACCCGTCGAGGCCAGCCCGAACAGCGCGAACCCGGACAGCACCAGCCGCTTACGGCCGATTCGATCACCCAGCGTTCCGCAGGTGACCAACAGCGCGGCGACCGTCAAGGAGTAGACGTCCACGATCCACAGCAGCCGTACCCCGCTCGGGTGCAGCTCCCTGGTCAGGCTTGGCACCGCCGCGTGCGTCACGGTCAGATCGATCCCGGTCAGCAGCAGGCTCGGGCACAGCACCGCCAGCACGGCCCACCGCCGGGGTGCGCTGGCTGGCTCCGCCGTCCTCGCGCGCTTCGAGGTCGTAAGCTCCATGGCCGCACTATCAGTGGGTACCTCAACCACCCACAAGTACGGTCTTTTTTGTGCCGTAGTACCACTCTGGATACCGTTGCCGGATGCGCGGCAACCTCGATGAGACCCAGGACCAGTGCGCGGTCGAGATCGCCATGGAGGTTCTCGGCGGCCGTTGGAAGCTCGCCATCATCAGGAAACTCTTCCTCGGCACCCACCGCTTCGGCGAACTCCGACGCACCCTGCCCGGGGTCACCCAGCGGATGCTGACCCGCCAGTTGCGCGAGTTGGAGGCCGACGGGCTGATCAGCCGCACGGTCCACGCGGAAGTGCCGCCCCGGGTCGAGTACGCGCTCACCGACACGGGCCGCAGCCTGGAACGGATCACGGACCTCCTGGACAGCTGGGGCCGCTGGTACCGCGACAACCGGCCCGGCGAAAACCGGGACATGGGCTGAACGCACCCGCCCCGTGCCACCGGCCGCCCCCGGAACCCACGCCGAACCCCCACCCATCCGGCACCGACCGTGCCTACCCTGGTGGCTTCTTCGCTATGACGGACATACGACGGACAACAGTCACCGGGGGGACGGGGCCTCATGGATCCCGCAGCCGTAGCCACACTGGTCCAGGAACTCTTCGTCGCCGACGGGCCGGTGGACCGGCCCGTCCGCATCGCCTCCCTCGTCGCCTTCCAGGGCGACCACCGCACGCTCACCGAGCGGGACCTGCCCCGGATCGCCGAAGCGTATGTCCAAGAGGAGCTGCGTGGGGCGCGGCCCGAGCTGACCGACGCGCTCGCCCGTACCCTCCACGCCCTCGGCACCGTCGACCTGGACGATCTGCGGGCCGTCCGGCTCGGCCCCGAAGCCTTCGCCCGGCACCTCGCCATCGCCGCCCCCGACGCCGACGAGGGGCTGGACGCGGCCGACGCCCGGACGCACGCCGCGCTGCGGGAGGCCGTCTGCGGGCATCTGCTGCGGTTCCTCGTCCGCCGCTCCCCCTTCGTCGCGGCCGCCGAGGACGCGGGGTTCGAGGAGCGCTACGCCCGCGACATCGTGGCCGCCCACGACCATCTGACGATCTACGGCATCGATCTGGCCCACTCCCCCGACAGCTGGCCGCTGGACGCCGCCTATCTCAGCCTGGAGACCGAGACCGACGGGGGCGGCCCCAGCGCCCCCGCCGAGCAGGCCCTCGCCGGGCGCACCCGGGTGCTGCTGTGGGGCGTGGCCGGGTCGGGCAAGACCACGCTGGTGCAGCGGCTCGCGGTGTCCGTGGCGCGCGGCGACCTCCCGGCCCCGCTGGAGGGGCTGCGCGGGCGGGTGCCGTTCGTGCTCCCCGTGCGCCGGTTCCGCCGCGACGGCTTCCCTGAGCCGGACGCCTTCCTCTCCGCCGTCCGCTATCCCCACGCCGTCGCACAGCCGCCGGGTTGGGCCGAACGGGTGCTGTCGCGCGGGCGCGGGCTGCTGCTCGTGGACGGCGTGGACGAGGCCCCGGAGGAGGAGCGGGAGCGGCTGCGCGAGGCACTGCGCGAACTTCCCGCGCGCTATCCGGGAAATGTCTGGCTGGTCACCTCGCGCCCCTCGGCCGTACGGGAGAACTGGCTCGCCGCCGAGCGCTTCACCGAGCTGAAACTCTCCCCGCTCAGCCGCGAGGGCGTCACCGCCTTCATCCGCCGCTGGCACGCGGCGGCCCGCCAGGACATCACCGACCGGGCCGATCTGGACCGGCTCAGCGGTTACGAGGAAACGCTGCTGGACGCCGTAAGGATTACCCGGGACCTCGGGCGGCTGGCCACCAATCCACTGATGTGCGGTCTGCTGTGCGCACTGCACCGGGACCGCCGCGGCTATCTGCCGCGCGGCCGGAAAGCCCTCTATGACGCGGCCCTTTCCATGCTCCTGGAACGGCGCGACCGCGAGCGCGCCATGCTGCCGCCGGATGGAATCGACCTCCCCCAGGAACCGAAGATCCAGCTGCTGCAGAAGCTGGCGCACTGGATGCTCGTCAACGGCCGGTCCGAAATGGACCGGCCCACCGCCCTTGAGACGCTGGGCCGGCACATCCCGGCCATTCCGCACGCGGCGCGACAGGGCGGGCCGGAGGAGATCTACCGCCATCTGCTCAACCGAACCGGTCTATTGCGCGAGCCCACACCCGGTTCGGTCGATTTCGTGCACCGAACCTTCCAGGACTATCTCAGCGCACGAGCGGTCGTCGAACGGCACGATTTTGACTTCCTGATCGACCACGCACACCTGGACGACTGGGAAGAAGTGATCAGAATGTCCGTCTCCCTCGCCCGTCCCGATGAATGCGCCTACCTCCTGGAGGGGCTGCTGGCGGCCCGTAAAGACGCCCGCCCGGTCCATGCCCGCCATCGCAAACTCCTGGCGGTCGCATGTCTGGAACACGCGACGGAGCTGGACCCCGAGGTGCGTTCCCGGGTGCATCGCTATACCCGTGATCTGGTGCGCCCGACCTCGCTGGAAGGGGCCCGGGCACTGGGCTGGATCGGGCCTATCGTGCTGGAAATGCTCCCCGATCCCAGCGGAGTATCCGATGAGGAAGCCCATCGGCTGGCCGTCACCGCCACCTCGATAGCCGACGACCGCGCGATCGACTATCTGGTCCGGCTGCGGGACCGCGCCTCCTGGGCGGTGCGGGCGCAGCTCGCGGCGGCCTGGCGGCGATATGACACCGACCGCTACGCCGAGGAAATCATCGCCCATCTCGATGAGCGGGAACTCGACTTTCCGGTGTCGGACCTGGAGGAGCTGCGGGCGCTGCGGCGGCTCGGCGGCCGCCCCTGCGTCCAGATAGCCGGGGCGTTCACCCCGGAGCAGCTGACCGACGACCTGGTGGCCGAGCGGCTGACCGAGCTGTGGCTCGCCTATGACCTGGGCGCGGAGCTGGACCTGAGCTGGCTGGCCGCCTTCCCGCGGCTGGAGATCCTGCGGCTGAGCCACCGCAACGCGGAGGTGACCGGCGTCCCGGAGGGCGTCCAGGTCATCGTGGCGGGCGCATGAGGGGAACCGGGAGGGCCTGGGTGAGTCCAGCGGGCGCGTGAGGGGAGCCCCGGAGAACGCCGGAGGACGGGGGCGAGTCCGGACTCCGAGGGCGTCACAGGGCTCTCAGCGCTCTCAGGGCCGGGCCGTGGTGGCCACCGGGTGTTGCCCCCTCCGCGGGCGTCCCAGGGCCCCTCAGAGCGCGCCTACGCGGCGTACGCACAAAAAGGGGGCCGCCCCGGACCGGGAAACGGTCCGGGGCGGCCCCGAGGCGAACGGACGCCTCCGCGTGCGTCACGCCTCCTTGCTGAGGTTCGGGCCCGCACCACCGGCGGCGGACTCGATCGGCGGGGTGTCCGGCAGCGCCGACTTCTCCTCGCCGCGGAAGGTGAACTTCTTCTCCTCACCCTCGCCCTCGGTGTCCACGACCACGATGTGGCCCGGACGCAGCTCGCCGAAGAGGATCTTCTCCGAGAGCACGTCCTCGACCTCGCGCTGGATCGTCCGGCGCAGTGGCCGGGCGCCCAGGACCGGGTCGTAGCCCCGCTTGGCCAGCAGCTTCTTGGCCTCGCCACTGAGCTCGATGCCCATGTCGCGGTCCTTCAGCCGCTCGTCCACCTTGGTGATCATGAGGTCGACGATCTGGATGATGTCTTCCTCGGTGAGCTGGTGGAAGACCACGGTGTCATCGACACGGTTCAGGAACTCGGGGCGGAAGTGCTGCTTCAGCTCCTCGTTGACCTTGTTCTTCATCCGCTCGTAGCCGGTCTTCACATCGCCCTGGGCGGCGAAGCCCAGGTTGAAGCCCTTGGAGATGTCCCGGGTGCCGAGGTTGGTGGTCATGATGATCACCGTGTTCTTGAAGTCCACGACCCGGCCCTGGGAGTCGGTCAGCCGACCGTCCTCCAGGATCTGCAGCAGCGAGTTGAAGATGTCCGGGTGGGCCTTCTCGACCTCGTCGAAGAGGACCACGGAGAACGGCTTGCGGCGCACCTTCTCGGTGAGCTGGCCGCCCTCCTCGTAACCCACGTATCCGGGCGGGGAGCCGAAGAGCCGCGAGACGGTGTGCTTCTCGCTGAACTCCGACATGTCGAGCGAGATCATCGCGTCCTCATCGCCGAACAGGAACTCGGCGAGGGTCTTGCTGAGCTCGGTCTTACCGACACCGGACGGGCCCGCGAAGATGAACGATCCACCGGGCCGCTTGGGGTCCTTGAGGCCCGCACGCGTGCGCCGGATGGCCTGGGAGAGCGCCTTGATGGCGTCCTTCTGGCCGATGACGCGCTTGTGCAGCTCGTCCTCCATGCGCAGCAGCCGGGAGGACTCCTCCTCGGTGAGCTTGAAGACCGGGATGCCGGTGGCCGTGGCCAGGACCTCCGCGATCAGCTCCTCGTCGACCTCGGCGACGACGTCCATGTCGCCGGCCTTCCACTCCTTCTCCCGCTTCGCCTTGGCGGCCAGGAGCTGCTTCTCCTTGTCGCGCAGGCCCGCGGCCATCTCGAAGTCCTGCGAGTCGATCGCGGACTCCTTCTCCCGGCGCACATCGGCGATCTTCTCGTCGAATTCGCGCAGGTCCGGCGGTGCGGTCATCCGGCGGATCCGCATCCGGGAACCGGCCTCGTCGATCAGGTCGATCGCCTTGTCCGGCAGGAAGCGGTCCGAGATGTAGCGGTCGGCCAGGGTGGCGGCCGCGACCAGGGCCGAGTCCGTGATCGAGACGCGGTGGTGCGCCTCGTAGCGGTCCCGGAGGCCCTTGAGGATCTCGATGGTGTGCGGCAGCGACGGCTCGGCGACCTGGATGGGCTGGAAGCGGCGCTCCAGGGCCGCGTCCTTCTCCAGGTACTTGCGGTACTCGTCGAGCGTGGTCGCGCCGATGGTCTGGAGCTCGCCCCGGGCCAGCATCGGCTTCAGGATGCTCGCGGCGTCGATCGCGCCCTCGGCGGCGCCCGCACCCACCAGGGTGTGGAGCTCGTCGATGAACAGGATGATGTCGCCGCGGGTGCGGATCTCCTTGAGCACCTTCTTCAGGCGCTCCTCGAAGTCACCGCGGTAGCGGGAGCCGGCGACCAGGGCGCCCAGGTCCAGGGTGTAGAGGTGCTTGTCCTTGAGGGTCTCGGGCACCTCGCCCTTGACGATGGCCTGGGCCAGTCCCTCGACGACCGCCGTCTTGCCGACGCCGGGCTCGCCGATGAGGACCGGGTTGTTCTTGGTGCGGCGCGAGAGCACCTGCATGACCCGCTCGATCTCCTTCTCGCGCCCGATGACCGGGTCGAGCTTGGATTCGCGGGCGGCCTGGGTGAGATTGCGGCCGAACTGGTCCAGGACGAGCGAGGTGGAGGGAGTGCCCTCCGCCGGGCCGCCGGCGGTGGCGGCCTCCTTGCCCTGGTAGCCGGAGAGCAGCTGGATGACCTGCTGCCGCACCCGGTTCAGATCGGCGCCCAGCTTCACGAGGACCTGGGCGGCGACGCCCTCGCCCTCGCGGATCAGGCCGAGCAGGATGTGCTCCGTACCGATGTAGTTGTGGCCGAGCTGAAGGGCCTCGCGGAGCGAAAGCTCCAGGACCTTCTTGGCACGGGGGGTGAAGGGGATGTGCCCGGACGGGGCCTGCTGGCCCTGCCCGATGATCTCCTCCACCTGCTGGCGGACCGCCTCGAGCGAAATCCCGAGGCTCTCCAGGGCCTTAGCGGCGACACCCTCACCCTCGTGGATCAGGCCCAGGAGGATGTGTTCGGTGCCGATGTAGTTGTGGTTGAGCATCCGGGCCTCTTCCTGAGCCAGGACGACAACCCGCCGCGCGCGGTCGGTGAACCTCTCGAACATCGTTAATCGCTCCTCAGAGCGGTCAGAAAGATCGGGGACGATCCCCTCCCTGTCCTTCCGCATGCTAGTCCCGCAACCCGGGACAGCTCATTCCAACTGCCGACAACCGTCCGGATCACCCCCGCTCGCACGGGGCAAACAGCCACTGACATCCTGCCCGGACAGCCGACAACTGCTTCAACCCGATGGTGCGAGACGATGTTCCCGCAGGCCAGGCATCTACGCCCACCGTCAGTACGCCGATGGCGAACGCCGCTTCCTCCCGACACGCGGACCGCCCCTCCCCACTAGGGATGTCTTACCCGCAAGCACGGACAGTCCATGCCGTGGGGGCCGGTTCCATCCGCTATGGGCGAACAACCTTGCGCCCGTTCACCGGCCCTGCGGGACCCCTTGCGGGTACGGGGCGCGCACGGTCCGGTACGGAACGTCATCGCGTACGGAATGTCATCGGGCACGGAGATCGTCACGTACGGACGTCATCGCCCGGGTAAACGCCACCGCCCGCGTAACCGAGCGGGCGGGCGGGGAGTTCTGCTGGGCATGATCCTCGGGGCCCGCGGCGCTGAGCCGTCCGCACCGGCCGCCCGGTCACGCTGGTACGAGCGGGAGCTGGGCTGGCCGACGGCCGGCAGCGATCCCGTCGAATTGCTCACGGGGGTGGCCTTCGACGTCATCGAACTGCCGGCCGTGGCCGGTTCCGCGATGCTGCGGCGCGTACCGCGGACCGGTCCGGTCGCGGTGGAGGGCGCCTGGATGCGGCTTCTGGTGGCCGCTGGCAGCGCGGACGAGCTTCCGGAGCTGCTCGACTGGCTGGAGTGGGGCGGTGTCTCCCTGGACCTGGGCGCGATCGGCGCCGGAGGCCGGATCACCGCGCCGTGCCCCGCCGTCTCCTGGCCACCGCCCCGGGCCGCCGGGGCGCCCGGTGAGCGATGCCCGCAGGAGGCCGCCGTATGGCTGCGACCTCCCGACGCGAAGGGCGGGGTGGAGCCGACGCTGCCGCGGGCAGGCTTCGGGGGCGATGGGGGCGCCCCCGATCTCGTACGGCTCGTGAGCGCGGCGGCCACGGAGTGCCACCGAGCCCGGTTGCTGCGCGCCCTGCCGCTGCCTGGGCAGCGGCGAGCCGGGGAAGGGTGACGCGCTCAGCCGTTGGCCTTCTCGTACGCCTCACGGACGGTCGCCGGAACACGGCCGCGGTCGTTGACCTCGTAGCCGTTCTCCTTCGCCCAGGCGCGGATCTTCGCGGTGTCCTGACCGGCGCCACCCGCCGCCGCGCGCGCCTTGCCCCGGCCGCCGGAGGCCCGGCCACCGGTGCGCCGGCCGCCCTTGGTGTACGGCTCCAGGGCGTCACGGAGCTTGTCCGCGTTGGTGGTGGTGAGGTCGATCTCGTAGCTCTTGCCGTCCAGAGCGAACGTCACGGTCTCGTCCGCCTCGCCGCCGTCGAGGTCGTCGACAAGAAGGACCTGAACCTTCTGTGCCATGGGGTTCCTTTCAGGGAAAACGGGGGGCTCGGGGGCGCGGCGTTAGCCGCTGATGACTCACCCCCCAGGTAATTACACTACGAGAGAATAGGAAACCGCTTTTCCCGGAAAAACACAAACCCCTAGGGAAGGTTCGACCGATCCACCAAGCGGGAAGCCTCATGGAAGGTCATGTTCCGGAGCTATGTGATAGGGGAGCGATTCGGACATAGGGCCCGCGATCACAGTTGCAGAAGCATCCGGCTGTTGCCAAGGGTGTTCGGCTTCACCCGTTCGAGACCCAGGAACTCGGCGACGCCCTCGTCATAGGAACGCAGGAGCTCGCTGTAGACATCGCCGTCGACTGGCGTCTCGCCGATCTCCACGAACCCGTGCTTGACGAAGAAGTCGACTTCGAAGGTGAGGCAGAAAATGCGCCGCACGCCCAGCCAGCGTGCGGTCTGCAGCAGCTTGTCAAGCACCAGATGTCCTACACCGGCGCCCTTGAGAGTCCGATCGACGGCGAGAGTGCGGACCTCCGCGAGGTCTTCCCACATGACGTGCAGCGCTCCACAGCCAATGACCTCAGCGTCCTCGTCGCGCTCGGCGACCCAGAACTCCTGGATGTCCTCGTAAAGCGTCACAGTGGCTTTGTCGAGCAGGATGCGATCGTCCACGTACGAGTCGATGAGGCGACGCACCGCCCGAACATCGCTGGTCCGGGCGCGGCGGACGCTGACTACTTTTGATAGTGGGGAGGACATGAGCGGACGCTATCGCCCTGTGTCATCGCCCCGACTCACCGGGGCTCTCCCCCGGCTCCCCCAGTTGTGCGACGCGCATGGCATCCCGTAGTGCGTCCCGCTGCTCTTCGGACATCATCCCGAAGAACGCGACGAGTGCGGCCGCCGGGTTGTCACTGGTCGACCACGCTTCGTTCATCAGTGCGGCCGAGTAGGCGGCGCGCGTGGAGACCGCGGCATATCGATAGGCGCGCCCTTCCACCTCACGGCGCAGCCAGCCCTTGTGATGCAGGTTGTCCATTACGGTCATGACCGTCGTGTAGGCGATCGAGCGTTCCCGCTGAAGGTCTTCCAGGACTTCCCGGACCGTGACCGGGCGGTTCCACTTCCACACCCGCGTCATGACCGCGTCTTCGAGATCTCCCAATGGCCTAGGCACACCGAGAATAATAGTGGGAGATGCCCCGAATGTCCGGATGATTGGGCGATTGGCCGGGTGGGGCGGCTGAACGATTGGGCGCTTGGGCAGCCTGGGGGCCCGGGCACTTGGGCACTTGGGCGGGAAAGCCACACGCCCCGGGACGGGCTGCGTCCGCGGGGCGTGGTCCGGCGTGATCGGTCCGATCAGGAGGTCTCGCGCTCCGGCGCCGGGCGCTCGGCCTCGGCGCTGGCCGCCAGCGCGGCGTCCACCGCGGCGTCCTCCTTGGACTTGTTGGCGCCGCCCTGGCTCTTCACCATCGTCACGATGAGCGCGGTGAAGGCCACGGCCATTACGACGGGCGGGATCAGCGCGGAGACGTAATCCATGGCTTCCGGCCTCCTTTTGCTCGAGACCACCAGATTACGCGGCGCGCCCCGGCCCCCCGGAGCCGGGCACCGGTCCCGGGCGGGGCGGCCCGGGGCCAGCGGGGCGGCGGGGCAGGCGGGGCGGCGGGTCAGGCGGGGCGGCGGGTCAGGCGGAGCGGCGGGTCAGGCGGAGCGGCGGGTCAGGCGGAGCGGGCCCCGGCACCGGGCGCGAGCCGCGAATCGTGCTCCGGGGGCGGCGAGGGGCGGCGGCGCTTGGGCGGGAAGACCTCCGCCGGCGTGGGCACCGGACGCCCCGGGCGCGGCGCCCGGCGGCCCGGCTCCCTGCGCTTCGGCTCCTCGCGATCGCCGTGCTCCGGCGGCGTGGGCTTCTTACGGGGCTCACGCCTCGGCTCATCGGACTGGCGCGCCCCCTCGGGCCCCTTGCGGGCGGCCCCCCGCGCGGCCGTCACGGGCGCCGCAGAGACCCCGCCGGGCAGGGCCCGCAGCCGGGGCGCCGCGGGGCGCGTACGCGGCTCCACGACGCCGCCGACGGCACCGGCGCGCTCCGCGAGCCGGGCGCGCACGCCCCGCTCGGCAAGGCGCTCGCAGTGGCTCAGCAGCGCACGCCGGCGCGTCGCCGCACCGCCCCCGGCGGAGGCAGACCCGCACAGCGCGCGGAGCGCGGCCAGATCCTCGGCCAGTGGCTCATAACCGGCCGCGAGGGCGCCCTGGAGCTGCTCGAGATAGCCGGCGGCGGCGCCGGGCAGTGCGGCGCGGTAGCGGGCGAGCTCGTCGAGCAGAAACGCTCGCAGCCGCCCGCCCTCGCGGACCGCTTCGTCCACGGCCTCGGCGAGCCGGAGACAGTCCTGGACCTCCTCCGCCCGGTCCGGGCCGAGGGGGCCGGCAGAGGGAGTGACGGGGTCGGGTTGGAGGGCGATGGCGAGGGCGCGTCGGAGCACACGCAGCTCATCCGCACTGAACGCCATTCCGCCGCGGGATCCATATGGCGTGGGCATGGGGCGACTTTAAGTGCTAAGCGGACAAATTTCGCTGAGCGCCGGACGGTGCGGCGCGTTGCGGACGCCGAGCGGCCATACGGGGGAAGCGTCGGACGGGACCGCGCCGAGGCGGTCCCGTCCGGCCCGGCACCCGGGGGCGGACCGTCGCATCCGGGTGCCGGTGTACATGGTCGACGGCCGTTCCGCTTGTCAATACGGAAATTCGATGTGCCGTCTTTCCCTTGACCGCCCCTTGCCTCATTGGCTAAGAGCGATCAGTTGTGCAGGACGAATCCGAGTGCGGGAATTCGTTTCGGAATGCCGTCAATGCGGTCGAGCACCCGGGCGAAGAGCAGGTGAAGAGCTGATCACCGGTGCTCAGCCGCGCGAGACGTTCCGCTCGTAGACCAGTCTGAGGCCGATCAGGGTCAACCAGGGCTCATGCTCATCGATCACTGAGGATTCTCCTAGCACCATGGGCGCGAGACCGCCGGTGGCGATCACGGTGACGTCCTCCGGGTCCTGGGCGAGCTCGCGCGCCATGCGCCGGACGATGCCGTCCACCTGGCCCGCGAAGCCGTAGAGGATGCCGGACTGCATGGCCTCCACCGTGTTCTTCCCGATCACGCTGCGCGGGCGGGCCAGCTCGATCTTGCGCAACTGCGCCCCGCGTACGCCCAGCGCCTCGACCGAGATCTCGATGCCCGGCGCGATCACCCCGCCGACGTACTCCCCGCGCGCGCTGACCGCGTCGAAGGTCGTCGCGGTGCCGAAGTCCACCACCACGCACGGGCCCTCGTACAGCTCCACGGCGGCCAGCGCGTTGATGATCCGGTCGGCGCCGACCTCCTTGGGGTTGTCCACCAGGATCGGCACCCCGGTCTTCACGCCCGGCTCGACCAGGACGGACGGCACATCGCCGTAGTAGCGGCGGGTCACCTCGCGCAGCTCGTGGAGGACCGAGGGGACGGTGGAGCAGATGGAGATGCCCGCGATGCCGTCGCCCAGCTCCTCGCCGAGCAGCGGGTGCATGCCCATCAGGCCCTGCAGCAGCACGGCGAGTTCATCGGCGGTGCGGCGGGCGTCGGTGGAGATCCGCCAGTGCTCGACGATCTCGCCGCCGTCGAAGAGGCCGAGCACGGTGTGCGTATTGCCGACGTCGATGGTCAGGAGCATCGCTTACTTCTCCTCGGCCTCGCGCAGGTCCAGGCCGATGTCCAGGATCGGGGAGGAGTGGGTGAGCGCGCCGACCGCCAGATAGTCGACGCCCGTCTCTGCGTACGTACGGGCGCCAGCGAGCGTCAGCCGTCCCGAGGACTCCAGGGCGGCGCGCCCGGCGACCAGCTCGACGGCCTCGCGGGTCCGCTCCGGGGGGAAGTTGTCCAGCAGGATGAGGTCCGCGCCCGCCTCGAGGACCGGCGGGATCTGCTCCAGGGTGTCGACCTCCACCTCGATCGGCACATCCGGGAATTCCGCCCGTACGGCGCCGAACGCCTCCGCGACACCGCCCGCCGCGATCACGTGGTTGTCCTTGACCAGCGCGGCGTCCGAGAGCGACATCCGGTGGTTGACCCCGCCGCCGCAGCGCACCGCGTACTTCTCCAGGGCGCGCAGCCCCGGGGTGGTCTTACGGGTGTCACGGACCCTGGTCTTGGTGCCCTCGAGCGCGTCGGCCCAAGCACGGGTCGCGGTCGCGATACCGGACAGCCGGCACAGCAGGTTGAGCGCGCTGCGCTCGCCGGTGAGCAGGTCGCGGCTGCGGGTGCGGACGCTGAGCAGCTTCTGGCCGGGCTCCACCCGGTCGCCGTCCTCCACATGCCGCTCGACCTCGAACTCGTCCGTACAGACCACGGACAGGATCGCCTCGGCGATCCGCAGCCCCGCGACGGTGCCCGCCTCACGGGCCGTGAAGTCGCCGGTGGCGAAGGCGTCCTCGGGGACGGTGGCCACCGTGGTGACGTCCACGCCCTGGTCGAGGTCCTCCTCGATGGCCATATGGGCGATGTCCTCGACCTGGACGGGGTCGAGTCCGGCGCGGACCAGCAGCTCGGCCAGGTCGGGGTCCAGACCGCACTCCATCGGGTCGAGTTCACCGTCGTCACCGCCGCAGCCGCAGTCGTCGCCGCAGCCCGACCCCTCGGCGGGGGGACCGAGAAGCAGCGGCAGGGACAGGGGTGACTGGCGGTCATCGGACGTGCTGCTGCTCACGGGCGGGACTCCGTCTCGGCTCGGGGGGTGGTCAATGGGGGAAACGCTTCGGAGTCCGTGGCGCGGAGGTCGAGGGCGCCGTCCGGGCGGAGGGTGACCAGCAGGTGGCGGCGCCAGGCCGGGTCGTCCCGCTCGGGGCGGTCCTCGCGCCAGTGGCAGCCGCGGGTCTCCTCGCGGCGGAGCGCGGCGGCCACCAGGACCCGGGCGACGAGGTGGAGGTTGGTGGCCTCCCAGGTCTCGACCCCGGGTTCGGCCGTCTTCCCGTCCCGCCGCAGCTGCGCCGCGGCGTCGTCCTGGACGCGCTCCAGCCGGTCGGCGGCGCGGGCCAGGCTCTCGGCGGAGCGGAGCACTCCGGCGCCGTGGGTCATGATGTGCTGGATCTCGTAGCGGGCCTCGGAGGCGAGCAGGGGGGCGCCGCCGGGAGCGGCGGGGAGACCGGGCACGCCGGGGTCCGACGGCCCGGACGGCCGAGCGGCCACGGACGACCCGGCGGCCCCGGGCGCGAGGTCTTCCGTGATGTCCTCCGCGATGCGCTCCGCGAAGACCAGGCCCTCCAGAAGGGAGTTGGAGGCCAGCCGGTTGGCGCCGTGGACGCCGGTGCAGGCGACCTCCCCGCAGGCGTAGAGACCGGGAACGGTGGTGCGGCCGCGCAGATCGGTGCGGACCCCGCCGCTCGCGTAGTGCGCGGCCGGGGCGACCGGGATGGGCTCGGTCACCGGGTCGATGCCGTGGGCGCGGCAGGCGGCGAGGATGGTCGGGAAGCGCCGCTCCCACATCCGGGCCCCGAAGTGGCGGGCGTCCAGGTACATATGCTCGGCGCCGCGCTCTTGCATCCGCCGCATGATGCCCTTGGCGACGATGTCACGGGGCGCCAGCTCGGCCAGCTCGTGCTGCCCGCGCATGAACCGCACCCCGTCGGCGTCGACGAGATGGGCGCCCTCACCGCGCACCGCCTCCGAGACCAGCGGCTGCTGACCCTCCGCGTCCGGGCCCAGCCACAGCACCGTGGGATGGAACTGTACGAACTCCAGATCGCTGACCTCGGCCCCCGCGCGCAGTGCGAGCGCGACCCCGTCGCCGGTGGAGACCGCGGGGTTGGTGGTGGCGGAGAAGATCTGGCCCATGCCGCCCGTGGCGAGCACGACCGCGTCCGCCAGCACCGCGCCCACGCCGTCCCGCTGGCCCTCGCCCATGACGTGCAGGGTGACCCCGGCCGTCCGGCCGGTGCCGTCCTTGAGCAGATCGAGCACCAGGGCGTTCTCCACGGTGTCGATACCGGCCGCGCGGACCGCCTCGACCAGGGCCCGGGAGATCTCCGCACCCGTCGCGTCGCCGCCCGCGTGGGCGATCCGGCGGCGGTGGTGACCGCCCTCGCGGGTCAGCAGGATCTCGCCCGTGGCGTCGTCGGCGTCGAAGCGGGCGCCGGTGGCGATCAGTCGGCGCACCGCGTCGGGCCCCTCGGTGACCAGCGCCCGTACGGCCTGCTCGTCGCAGAGCCCGGCGCCTGCCACCAGGGTGTCGTCCAGGTGCTGCCCGGGGGTGTCGCCCTCGCCGAGGGCGGCGGCTATGCCGCCCTGGGCCCAGCGGGTGGAGCCGTCGTCCAGACGGGCCTTGGTGACCACGGTGACCCTGGCCCCGGCCGCGGCGCAGCGGAGCGCCACGGTCAGCCCGGCGACTCCGGAGCCTACGACCACGACATCGGCCTCGGTGGCCCAGCCGGGGGCGGGGGCGCGCAGGGCGGCGGCGGGGGCGGCGGCATCGGCCGCCGGGCGCCCGGTCGGACGGGTCATCGGGCGGCTCCGATCCACAGGCGGATGTTGTCTATCAGGCGGGTGGCGCCGACCGTGGCGGCGACGGCCAGCACGGCCTCGCCCGTGTGCCCGTCGGAGACCTCGGTGAAGTCGGCGGGGTCGGCCAGGGCCAGATAGTCCAGCACGAGGGGTGGTTCGAGCCCCGCCGCCTCGTCGAGCACCGCCCGCGCCGCGGACCGCACCGCGGCGGGCGACGCGACCCGTATCAGCTCGTGCTCCTCGGACCCGGCCGGGCCCTCCCCGGCCGCCAGCAGCCCCGCGTCGCGCCCCGCGAACAGCGCACGGGACAGGGCCAGCGCGGTGTCCCGCTCCTGGGCCGTCAGATAGCGGTTACGGCTGGAGAGGGCGAGCCCGTCGCCCTCCCGGACGGTGGGGACGCCGACGATCTCCACCGGGAAGTTCAGGTCGCGGACCATCCGGCGGACCAGCGACAGCTGCTGGGCGTCCTTCTCGCCGAAGAAGGCGATATCGGGGCGGGTGAGATGGAGCAGCTTGCCGACGACGGTGAGCATCCCGTCGAAGTGGCCGGGGCGGGAGGCGCCCTCATAGCGCTCGCCCAGGGTCCCGGCGGTGATCCGGACGCCGGGCTCACCGCCCGGATAGACCTCCTCGGCGGTGGGGGCGAAGACGATGTCCGCGCCCGCCTCGGCCGCGACCTTAAGGTCGGCGTCGAGGGTGCGCGGATAGCGGGCCAGGTCCTCGCCCACGCCGAACTGCAGCGGATTGACGAAGACGGTGACGGTCACCAGGCCCTTGGCGCCCACCCGGGCGCGGGCGGCGCGGATGAGCGAGGCGTGCCCGTCGTGCAGCGCGCCCATGGTCATCACGACGGCCGTGCGCCCCGGCACGGAGAAGTGGGCGAGCGCCGCGTCCAGATCCGGGCGATGGCGGAACAGCTCCACATCCGGCTCCCCTGGAAGTGCCTTGGTCCACAGCCTCGGGCTCATGCCTCGCTCCCTCCCCGGCCCCGCGCGTCGGTCACGTCCGAGAGCACGCCCAGCAGGTCCTCGGCGAGCTCCGGCTTGAGCAGACCGTGGGCGAGCGCCCGGTCCGCGGTCGTACGGGCCATGGCCAGATACCCGGCCACGGCGTGCGGGGCGTGCCGCCGCAACTCGGCGACATGGGCGGCGACCGTGCCCGCGTCGCCGCGCGCGACCGGACCAGTGAGCGCGGCATCGCCGCTGCGCAGCGCGTTGTCCAGCGCGGCGCCGAGGAGCGGGCCGAGCATCCGGTCGGGGGCCTCGACGCCGGACGCGCGCAGCAGCTCCAGGGACTGGGCGACCAGTGTGGTGAGGTGATTGGCGCCGACGGCGAGGGCGGCGTGATAGAGCGGACGGGACTCCTCCGCGATCCACTCGGGCTCCCCGCCCATCTCGATGACCAGCGCCTCGGCCGCCAGCCGCAGCTCCTCGGGCGCGGTGACGCCGAAGGAGCAGCCGGCCAGCCTGGGGACGTCCACCGAGGTGCCGGTGAAGGTCATCACGGGGTGCAGTGCGAGCGGCAGCGCACCGGCCCGCAGCGCGGGCTCCAGCACGCCGACCCCGTACCGGCCCGAGGTGTGCACCAGCAGCTGCCCGGGGCGCACCGCGCCGGTTTCGGCGAGGCCGCCGACCAGTTCGGGCAGCGCGTCGTCGGGGACGGTGAGCAGCACCAGCTCGGCCCGCGCCAGCACCTCGGAGGGCGGCACGACGGGGACGTCGGGGAGCAGGGCGGCGGCCCGGCGCACGGAGGCGTCGGAGACACCGGACGCGGCGACCGGGCGGTGCCCGGCCAGTTTCAGCGAGGCGGCGAGGGCCGGGCCGACGCGGCCCGCGCCGACGACCCCGACGGTGAGCCGGGCAGGGCGGTCCTGCGGCTCAGGCAGTGGTTGAGCGTTCACGCGACAACGGCCTTCCGTTCCAGTCCTCAGGGGGTACCGGACGATTCACCGCCATGCTACGCGAGTGCTTCCGGGGGGTTTGGCCGTACGCCCGGGCCTGTGGACAACTCTGTGGTCCGATGGACGTGCGTGCGACATGATCGGCCCATGACGGACGGGACGGCCGAGCGGGACGGGCCAGACGAGCCAGACGGGCCAGACGGGCCAGACGAGATGGACGAGATGGACGGGCCAGACGGCTCGGGCGGCGAGGCGGAGTCGGCCGCGCGAGCGCGCCGCCTCGCGGCCTGGCACGGCGCCGAGCGGACCCTCGCGCGGGGGCCCGCCGAGGAGCGGATCGCCGAGCGGCTGGCCGCCCTCACGACCGCCCTCACGACCGCCCGTACAGCCGATACCGCGCCGTACGGCGGGGACGGCTGGGTGGACATCTACGGCGACGGCGTCGTCGAAGAGCTCGAGCAACGGGTCGCCGGGCTGCTCGGCATGGAGGCCGCGGCGTTCTTCCCCACCGGCACCATGGCGCAGCAGGTCGCGCTGCGCTGCTGGGCGGGGCGCACCGGCAGTCCGGTGGTGGCGCTGCATCCGCTGTCCCATCTGGAGATGCACGAGCGGGACGCGTATCTGACGGTCAGCGGGCTGCGCGCGGTGCGTCCGACCAGCGAGCCGCGGCCGCCCACACCCGAGGAGATCCGGGGCCTGGACGAGCCGTTCGGCACCCTCGCACTCGAACTCCCGCTGCGCGACGCCGGGTTCGTGCTGCCCGAGTGGGACGAGCTGGTCGCGGCCGTGGCGGCGGCCCGGGAGCGGGACGCGGTGGTGCACTTCGACGGGGCGCGGCTGTGGGAGTGCACGGCGTACTTCGGCCGGGAGCTGCCGGAGATCGCCGCCCTGGCGGACTCCGTCTACGTGTCCTTCTACAAGTCGCTCGGCGGGCTCTCGGGAGCGGCGCTGGCCGGGCCCGAGACCCTGGTGGCCGAGGCCAGGGCGTGGCGCCACCGGTACGGCGGCCAGCTCTTCCAGCAGTGGCCGGTGGCGCTCGCCGCGCTGGACGGCCTGGACCGCGAGCTGCCGAGGCTGCCGTCGTACGTGGCGCACGCGCGGGTCGTGGCGGAGGCGCTTCGGACGACGTTCACGGCCGCGGGGGTGGGCTGGTCCCGGGTGCACCCCGGGGTGCCGCACACCCACCAGTTCCAGGTGTGGCTGCCGTATCCGGCGGCGGTGCTGGACGAGGCGGGGGTGCAGCTGGCGGAGGAGACCCGGACGGTGCTGTTCCGTCGCTGGCGGGAGCCGGGGCCGGCCGGGCTGGCCATGACGGAGCTGACGGTCGCCTCATCCGCACTCGAGTGGACGGCCGACGACGTCACGGCCGCGGCCGGTGCCTTCCTCGCCCGGGTCCGGGAGCTCATGGAGGCACGGGAGGCCACGGGGATCCGGGGGCTCACGGAAGTCCAAGGGCTCACCGAGGTCCGGGGGCTCACGGAGCGGGACGGCTGACCGGCGCCGCGCGAACGCCTCCCGGATCGCCCTTGCCGCCGTTATCGCCCTTGCCGCCGCTATCGCCCTTACGGCGCGCACGGCACCCGTAAGGCGGCCATGGCCGCCCCGGCGGCGGACCGGGCGGCCCAGGGTCACGGCCCGGAAGTCGCGGTACTCGCGCAGTTCCCGGAGGGTGCGCCAGTCGTGGAGGCCCGGTGCGGGCGGGGCGGGGTCGCCGCGCCTGGCGGCCCGGTACAGGTCGAGTGCGTACTGCTCGGTGAGGGACATGGCTCGACGGTCCGCCCGGCCCCGGGCGCCGGTCACGCCGTTTGACGATCGGCGTCAAACGAAGGCGGCGCCGGGTCCCGGCTCCCCCACCATGGGCTCATGGCCAATGTCATCGACATCGCCGGGCTGCCGCCCGAGCGCATCGTCTTCAGCCCGTCCCCCCTCGCCGAGCTGGGCGCCGCGCTCCACGTGCTGTCCGAGCCCGGCCACCACCCCGGGCTGCACGGCTGGGCCACCGCCACCGCCTCGGCGCTCAAGCCGGACCTCGCGGACCGGCTCTGCGAGGCGGACTTCCTGTGGCGCACCGCCCGCTCCGACCTGCTGCTCCCGGCCGCCCCCGGGGCGACGCTCGCCGAGGAGCTGGACGCGCTGGACCGGATCGACGACGAGACGTTCGTGGCCGCCGCCTTCGAGATCGCCTGCTCCCCCTCGTACTCCCGGCAGACCCCCTCGCCGCTGGTCGACGCGGGCGAACGGGCCCGGGTCCGCGAGATGGCCGCCGCCCGGGGACCGCGGCAGGCGGCCTTCACCGACCGCATGCTGGAGGATCCGGACGGGCTGCGGGTCTGGCTGCGGCGGCTGCTGGAGGACTGCGACCAGGCGTTCTTCGCCGACACCTGGCGGCGGACGCGGATCCAGCTGGCCGCCGACGCCCGCCACAAGGCCGGGCTGCTGCAGCGCAAGGGTCTCGCGGAGGCTCTGGCGTCGGCCTCCGCCGCGCTGTCGCTGTCGGAGGACGGGGAGAGCATCCTGGCCGACAAGCTGGCGGGCGGCCGTACGACGGCGTACGGCGACGGCGTGACCTTCATCCCGACCGCCTTCGGCTGGCCGCATCTCGTCATCGTGCACGCGCCCGGCTGGCGGCCGGTGATCCAGTACCCGGCCGGCACCCCCGAACTGCCCCCGCCCGCCGCCCTGGAACTCGTCAAGCGCCGCCTGGAGGCCCTGGCCCATCCGATGCGGATGCGGCTGTGCCGCACCCTGGCCCGCGGCCCGCACACCACCGGTGAGCTCTCCGAGGCGTACGGCATCACGCCCCCGGAGGTCTCCCGCCATGTCGCCGTGCTGAAGAAGGCCGGTCTCGTCACCACCCGCCGCCGCGGCCGCTACGTGCTCCACCAGCTCGACCTGCCGTCCGTGGCCCGGCTGGGCAGTGACTTCCTGGAGAGCGTTCTGCGGTAGGGCGCCGCCCCGCCTAAAATGTCCACCGCACGGTGCACGCGGTCGGAACGGGGAGCGGCGGAGGAGCGGCGATGAGCAACCGAAGCCACCGGTCCGCACCGCTCCACACCCACCCCGACGACGTCCCCGTACGGACCGCGCTCGCGGCGCTCGCCGACCCCGTACGGCTCCAGCTGGTCCGCGAACTGGCCGCGGCGGCCGACTGGGAGCGCGCCTGCGGCACGTTCGACGTCCCCGTGGGCAAGGCGGCCCTCAGCCACCACTTCTCGGTGCTGCGCGCGGCCGGGCTGATCGAGCAGCGCGACCTGGGCCCCAAGCGGGTCAACCGGCTGCGCCGGCCCGAGTTCGACCAGCGCTTCCCCGGGCTGCTCGACCTGGTGCTCCGCGAACGGTCACCGAACGGCGGGGGCGCGCGGTAGGCGGTGCCGACCGCAAGACGGCGCCGCCAGCCGTGCCGTGCCAGCCTGTCGTGCGAGCCGTAAGGACGCCACCGCGACCGTAAGGACGCCGCCTCAGCGGGCCGGTCCGGACGGCCCCCCGGCCCGGACCAGTCCGGTCTCGTAGGCCATCACCACCACCTGCACCCGGTCCCGCAGCTCCAACTTGGTGAGGATGCGGCCGACATGGGTCTTCACGGTCGCCTCGGACAGCACCAGCCGCGCCGCGATCTCGCCGTTCGACAGCCCCTGCGCGACCAGCAGCATGACCTCGCGCTCCCGGTCGGTGAGCCGGTCCAGCTCCGGCCCTGCCCGGCCCCCGTAGCCACCGGCCCCGCTACCCGGCAGCATCGGCGCGAACCGGTCCAGCAGCCGCCGCGTGGTGCTGGGCGCGACCACCGCGTCACCGCTGTGCACCGCGCGGATCGCCGCGAGCAGTTCGCCCGGCGGCACGTCCTTGAGCATGAAGCCGCCCGCCCCGGCCTTGAGCGCGGAGAAGGCGTACTCGTCCAGGTCGAACGTGGTCAGGATGATGACCTTCGGCGCGCCCTCCCGCTCACATATCCGCCGGGTCGCCTCCACCCCGTCCAGCCTGGGCATCCGGACGTCCATCAGGACGACGTCCACCTCGGTGGAGCGCAGCGCCTGAAGCGCCTCCACCCCGTCGCCCGCCTCGGCGACGACCTCCATATCGGGCTGGGCCGCGAGCACCATCCGGAAGCCGGTGCGCAGCAGCACTTGGTCATCGACGAGCATGACGCGGATCGACATCCCGGACGGTCCCTTCCCTCTGGCCGGACAGCTGGCCTGTCCCTCTGGCCTGTCCCTCTGGCCGGACAGCTGGCCTACGCACCCATCAGATGGCTCAACGAACCGGCTTCAGCGGCAGCAGCGCGCTGATCCTGAAGCCGCCGCCCGGTCGCGGGCCCGCGTCGAGCGTGCCGCCCACCATGCCGACGCGCTCCCGCATCCCGATCAGACCATGGCCGCTGCCGTCGGCGCCGCCGTCCTCGTACATCTCGCGCTGCGCACCCCGCCCGTCGTCCTCGACCAGCAGCCCGAGCCCGTCGTCGAAGTAGGTGAGGCGGACGCTCGCGCCCACGTCCGGGCCGCCGTGCTTGCGGGTGTTGGTAAGCGCCTCCTGCACGATGCGGTACGCGGTCAGCTCGACCCCGCTGGGGAGCTGGCGCGGGCTGCCCACGACCTTGAAGTCCACCGGGAGCCCGGCGACGCGCACCTGCTCCACCAGCTCGTCGATCTGCTCGACGTCCGGCTGCGGGACGTAGTCGTTCTCCTCGCCCGGCTCCCCGGTGCGCAGCACGCCCAGCAGCCGCCGCATCTCGGCCAGCGCCTGGCGGCCGGTACCGGAGATCGTCTCCAGCGCCTGCCGGGTCTGTTCGGGCGAGGAGTCCAGGACGTACGCGGCGCCGTCCGCCTGCACCACCATCACCGACACGTTGTGCGCCACGACGTCGTGCAGCTCCCGTGCGATCCGGGCGCGCTCGGCGGCCACCGCGACCTTCGACTGCGCCTCGCGCTCCTTCTCCAGCCGGGCGGCCCGCTCCTCGAGCTGGGCGTAGTAGGCGCGGCGGGTGCGGATCGAGTCGCCGAGCACCCAGGCCAGCACGAAGGGGATGGAGACGAAGACCGCCGAGACCACGTCCTCCCACCAGCCCTGCTGGGAGTGCGGCCAGCGGAGGATGGAGAGGGGGGCCGCGCTGATCGCCACGCCGAGCGCGAAGCGGGAGGCCGGGCGCGAGGAGGTGACCGCCACCGTGTAGACGATCACCAGCATGGCGAAGTCGGCCACATTCGGCCGGACGTCCGTGGCGAGCTGGGCGAGACCGCACAGTATGGCCAGCACCAGCATCTTCTCCGGGGCGCGGCGGCGCAGCGCGATCGTCACCCCCAGCGCCAGGACGATCGGCACGCCCGCGACGCGGGAGCCCCGGCCCACCGACGTCTCCACGAGCCACAGGAACCCGGAAGCGACAAGGAGGACCGCCCAGAAGGTGTCCACCCCTGTCGGGTGCCTGCGGAGAAATTCGTAGAGGCGCTGCACGTCACCCAGCGTAGGTATCGCCGGGCCCCTCCCGGGTCAGCCCGAGGGGCGATCCGAGACCCCCGGCCCTACTCCCCAAGGTGGAGACCAGTCCGCATAGCGTGGTGGTGTGGCGAGCGAGAAGCGTGAGTGGAGCGGATGGCGTACGGCGGCCGAACGCGCGCTGTACGGACCGGGCGGCTTCTTCCACCGGCCGGAGGGCCCGGCGGGGCATTTCCGCACGTCGGTGCAGGCCTCACCGCTGTTCGCGCGGGCGGTCGCGGAGCTGCTGTGCCGGGTGGACGAGGCGCTGGGGCACCCCGCCGAGGTGGCGCTGGTGGACCTGGGCGCCGGCCGCGGCGAACTGCTCACCCGGGTGCTCGCCCTGGCCCCCGGCCTGCCGCACCGGCTGGGCCGACGACTGCGTCCGTACGCGGTGGAGCGGGCGGAGCGGCCGCCGGGCCTGGACGGGCGGATCGCCTGGCTCGACGCCCCGCCGGAGGGGTGCGCGGGGCTGCTGTTCGCCAACGAGTGGCTTGACAACGTGCCCGTGGACGTGGCCGAGAACGACGCGGACGGCGTGCCCCGCCGGGTCGAGGTGGACCTCGCCTCCCTGGACGGCACCGAGCGGCTGGGCGACCCGGTGGACGGCGAGGACGCGGCGTGGCTGGCCCGCTGGTGGCCGCTGGCGGGCGGCGAACCGGGGCTGCGCGCCGAGATCGGCCGTCCGCGGGACGCGGCCTGGGCGGGGGCCGTCGGCTGCTTGCGGGCGGGGCTCGCGGTCGCCGTCGACTACGCCCACGAGCGTGGCGCCCGGCCTCCCTTCGGCACGCTGACCGGCTTCCGGGAGGGGCGCGAGGTCCGGCCCGTACCGGATGGGTCGTGCGATCTGACGGCGCATGTCGCGATGGACGCATGCGCCGTTGCGTGTGCCGCCTCGTCCGCCGCCGCGGCTGGGCCCGGCGGTGGGCTGATGGCGCAGCGCGAGGCGCTGGGCGCTCTGGGCCTCGACGGCCGCCGACCCCCGCTCGCCCTGGCCTCCAGGGATCCCACCGCGTACGTCCGTGCGCTCAGCGCGGCGGGCGAGGCCGCCGAGCTGACCGATCCTGCGGGACTCGGCGCCTTCACATGGCTCCTGCGCCCGGTGGGCCTGCCCCACGGGGTGCTCGGGCCGTAGGGCGTCCGGCGGAGCTCGGCGCCTACGGCGGCCGGTTCCCCTTCCCGCCCCTTCCCGAACCCGGGGCTCCGGGCCACGGAGCGCACCGGTATGCGGCTCCGCCGCGGGGGCCGGGGCCAGGGGCGGAGGCCCTGTTGCGCGGCGCTTGCTGAGAGACTGGTGTGCATGACGGAGACGACAGTCGGCATCGGCGGCGCCGCCGAGAGCACGGACATGGTGCTCAACATCGGCCCACAGCACCCCTCCACCCACGGAGTGCTACGGCTGCGGCTGGTCCTCGACGGGGAGCGGATCCAGAGCGCCGAGCCGGTGATCGGCTATATGCACCGGGGCGCGGAGAAGCTCTTCGAGGCGCGCGACTACCGCCAGATCATCATGCTCGCCAACCGTCACGACTGGCTCTCCGCCTTCTCCAATGAACTCGGCGTCGTGCTCGCCGTCGAGCGGATGCTGGGCATGGAGGTCCCGGAGCGCGCGGTGTGGACCCGTACGCTGCTCGCCGAGCTCAACCGGGTCCTGAACCACCTGATGTTCCTCGGCTCCTACCCCCTGGAGCTGGGCGGCATCACGCCGATCTTCCACGCGTTCCGGGAGCGCGAGGACCTTCAGCACGTCATGGAGGAGATCTCCGGCGGCCGGATGCACTACATGTTCAACCGGGTCGGCGGTCTCAAGGACGACCTCCCTGCGGGCTGGCTGGGCCGGGCCCGGCGGGCCGTGGCCGAGGTGCGCTCGCGGATGGGCGTGTACGACGACCTGGTGCTCGGCAATGAGATCTTCCGGGGCCGCACCCGCGGCGTGGGCGTCCTGGCCCGCGAGACGGTGCACGCGTACGGGGTCAGCGGCCCCATCGCCCGGGCCTCCGGCGTCGACTTCGATCTGCGGCGCGACGAGCCGTATCTGGCCTACGCCGAGCTCCGTGACGTCCTTAAGGTCGCCATCCGCGAGGAGGGCGACTGCCTCGCCCGGTTCGAATGCCTGTTGGAGCAGACGCACGCCTCGCTGGCGCTGGCCGACGCCTGTCTGGACCGGCTGGACGAGCTCCCGGCGGGGCCGATCAACCAGCGGCTGCCGAAGGTGCTCAAGGCGCCCGAGGGCCACACCTACGCCTGGACCGAGAACCCGCTCGGCCTCAACGGCTACTACCTCGTCTCCAAGGGCGAGAAGACGCCGTACCGGCTGAAGCTCCGCTCGGCGTCGTACAACAACATCCAGGCGCTCACCGAGCTGCTGCCCGGCACCCTCGTCGCCGACATGGTGGCGATCCTGGGGTCGCTCTTCTTCGTCGTCGGCGATATCGACAAGTAGGCGACAGGGACGAGTCGGCGGCAGGGGCAAGCTACCGACACGTGATCGGCACGTAGCCGGTCAACGCGCGGGCGGGCCGCGCGGCACGATCCCTCACGAGATCGCGCTGCGCAGCTCCCCGAGGTCCATCTGCTCCGTCTCGTCGTGCGCGGTCAGGTCGATGACCTCGCCCACCGCGCCCTTCTTGGTCTCCGCCAGGGTCTCGTCGCCGATCACATCCGCCAGGTCCTCCTCGGCCGCAAGGTCCTCCTCGGCGGCCGGTTCGGGCTCCCGCTTCTGCTTCTTCGTCTGCTTCTTCTGGGTGCCGAAGTAGTCGAAGCCGCTCTCCGAACGGGAGGCGGCCCGGCGTGCCGCGGCATACGGCACCACCGCCGAGGCGGCCGTACGGGTGTGGGCGGGCGGCTCCTGCGGGCCGTCGCCGTCCTGCCCGCCGGCCGCCGGGGGCTTCCCCAGCGTGGCGGCACCGTCCTTGCCCCGGCTCTCGCGCGGGCCCTTACGGTCGTCGCGATCCGCGTTCCGCTCCGTGGCCCGCTCGGGGGCCTCGGCCCGGGCGACCGCGGCGGCGGCCTGCTCCCGCCGCTCCTTCTGCCGCCGGGCGCTCTCCCTGAGGCGGCTCAGCGCCTCGTCGGCCTTGGCGTACGCGGCGGCCGACGGCAGCCCGGTGGGGATCTCGTCCGGCTCGTCGTCGGAGTCGACGGAGACGGATGCTGATGCGGACGCGGACGCGGCGACCCCTGCGGCCTCCAGCTCCTTCGCCGGGGACGCGGCCTCCAGCGCGAGCCGACGGCGGCCCTCCAGGGCGCTGGCCCGCTCGGTCTCGGCCGTGGCGTAGCGGCGCAGCAGCTCGGCGTGTTCATTGCGCAGCCGGGCGAGTTCCGCGCGCTTGGCGCGCAGCCGGGTGTTGAGCGCGCCACGGAGCTCACTGGCCTTCTCGGCGTCCGCCTCGAGCTCCGCGATCCGCTCCTCGTACTTCATCTCCTGGCGCGCGGTCTCGCTCGTGGCCTCCGCGACCCGGCGGCCGGCCGAGCGGTCCCAACGGCGCAGCAGAACGGCCCCGACGACCGCGGCACCGGCCGCGGTCGCGGCCAGCCCACGGATCACGACCGTATCGCCGACCAGCCAGGCACCGGCGGCGCAGGTTATTGACGCGACTGCGACCGAAGCGGAGGGGAGGAGCCTGTGCAGGGGAGGGGATTGGCGGTGGCGTCCACGTGGCATGGCCCGAAACTTACCGTGCTAAGGGGTGGCTTGGGTGCCCGCCGGGCCAGATCTGTTGTCAATCCGTTGGGAAATGCGGCGGTTGCGCGGCCGAGATCCCTTGCCGCGCCCCGCCAAACCGTCCCGAGCGGGGATTTGATCCTACTTCACCAGCCCCTTGTCCCGCAGGTAGTCATCGGCGACATCCACCGGCTTGAGCCGCTCCGCGTCAACCTTCTTGTTGAGTTCCCTCAGATCGGCGGTCGTCAGCACCTTGGTGAGCTTGTTCAGCGAGTCCGCGATCTTCTGTGAACCGGCGGACTTCGCATTCACCACGGGAAGTACGTTGTCGGCATTCTGCAGCTTTTTGTCGTCGCCGAGCAGCACCAGACCGAACTGGTCCAGCGTGCTGTCCGTGGTCGTGGTCAGGACCATCTGGTCCTTGCCGTCCTTGACGGCCTGCTTGGCCTGGACGCTGCCGATGTCCAGCGGGTCGATCCCGGCGATGTCGATGCCGTACTTCTTCTCCAGACCCGGCTGGCAGAAGGGCCGCTTGGGGCATTCGTCGCCCGCCGCCAGGGTGACCTTCTGCTGGGACTTCCCGAGGTCGGAGAGGGTCTTCAGACCGTGCTTCTTGGCGAAGTCACGGCTGACCGCGAAGGCGTTCTGGTCCACGGCCTTGCCGTGCTCCAGCACCTTCAGCCCGCGCGCTCCGGCGAGCTTCTTCAGCGCCGCGACCGTCTTGGTCACGTCCGAGGAGGCCACCGGGGCGGCATTCGACCCGTTCTTCTTCTGGTTGAGGAATTCGGCCAGCGTCGCCGCGTACTCCGGCACGACATCCATCTGGCCCTTCTCCAGGGCCGGTTCATACAGCTCACGGGCGTCCACCGTCTTGATCGAGGTGGAATAGCCGGTGTCCTTCAGAACTCCCGCGTACAGCTCCGCGAGGATCTTCGACTCCGAGAAGGAGGCGGATCCGATCACCAGCGAGCCCTTGCCCGGTTTACCGGAGCTGTCGCCGCCGCTCGACTTCTCCAGGCTGTCCCCGCCGCAGGCGGTCAGTCCGGCCGTCAGCGCCGCTACCCCCGCCACGGCGGCCGCCGCCTGATTGATCTTTCTCATGGTTCCCCATCCGTTGTTGTGGCCGCGGTTGTGTGGCCGCGTTGTCGGCGCATTCCGCTTCATCGGCTATCTATGCGTCTCCGGCGATGTCTGCGTCATGCGCTTCGGCGATCTCTTCGTCTTCCGCGCTCCCCGCGCCGCCCGCCCCGGGTGTCCGCACGCCCGGCGCCCGGTCGCGGGAGGGCCCGGGAGGGCCCGGGAGGGCCCGGCCCGCCGGACCTACGTCGTCAGGGCCGGTGAGGCCGGCGCCTGGTCGGCGGGCGGGCGCCGGGCCGCGGTCGGCCCCCGCCCCGTCCTGCGCCGCATCGGGTCGAGCACCAGGCCCAGCAGCACGAAGACGCCCTCGACCACCAGCGCCAGGGACGCGACCAGCACCGCACCGGCCACCACCTGCGGGGTGTCGGTGAGCCGGAAGCCCGCCGTGATGATCCGCCCGAGACCGCCGCCGCCCGGCAGCGCGGCCAGCGTCGCGGTGGCCACGACCTGCACCGCGGCCGTCCGTACGCCCGTCATGATGAGCGGGAACGCCAGCGGCAGCTCGACCCGGCGGATCAGCTGGGCGCCGGTCATCCCCATGCCGCGGGCCGCCTCCACGACCTCACGGTCCGCCTCGTGCACCCCGACATAGGCGTTGGTGAGCAGCGGCGGGATGGCGAACAGCACCAGCGCGATGATCGTGGGCCACTGGCCGTGCGTCCCCAGCGGGCTGAGCAGCAACAGCACCAGGACGGCGAAGGTGGGCACGGCGCGCCCCGCGTTGGAGATGTTCACCGCGAGCGCGCCGCCCCTGCCGATGTGGCCGAGGGCCACGGCGATCGGCAGCGCCACCGCGCAGGAGATCGCCAGGCAGACGAAGGTCAGGAACAGATGCTGGCCCAGCCGGTGCCACACCCCGTCGGGGCCGGCCCAGTGCGACCCGGTGGCCAGCCAGGTCCACGCCTTGGCGACGACGTCCATCAGGTGGTGCCCTTCCGACTCTTGCGTGCCCACGGCGTCAGCAGCCGCTGGAGGCCGAGCAGCAGCAGATCCGCCACCACCGCCAGCGCCACGCACAGCACCGAGGCGGTGAGCACCTCGGCCTTGAAGAAGCTGCGCATGCCCTCGTAGATGAGGTTGCCGAGGCCGCCGTACCCGATGATCGCGCCTACCGTGGTGAGCGAGACCGTGGAGACGGTGGTGATCCGCAGCCCGGCCATCAGCGCGGGCAGCGCGAGCGGCAGCTCCACGCCGAACAGCAGCCGCAGCGGGCCGTACCCCATCCCCCGGGCCGCCTCCCGCGCCTCCTCGGGCACCGAGGCGAGACCGGCCATGATGTTGCGCACCAGGATCGTGAGCGAATAGAGCACCAGACCGGTGATCACCACCGCCGCCGATACCCCGAACACGGGCAGCAGCAGCGAGAACATCGCCAGCGACGGCACCGTGTAGAGGATCGTGGTCAGCCCCAGCACCGGCCCCGCCACCGGCCGCCAGCGGCGGGCCAGCAGCGCCAGCGGAAAGGCGACCAGAAGGCCGATCGCCACCGAGGCGAGCGTGATCCCCACGTGCTCGAGCGTCGCGTCCGTCAGCTCTTGACCGCGTGTGCGTACATACTCACCGCATATCCACTCGTTACTGATCAGACAGTTTCCGTCGGCCATACGCTCACCTCCCCCATCAGGTCGCGGGCCGGTTGCTCATCACCAATTCCAGGTGACCCTAACCCCGGGAGATGACAATCTCGTCCGATCGCCACACAACAGCAACAATGTCTGCCACGAATGCGGCAACAATGGGGAGCCATGATCCGTTTCGAACATGTCACCAAGCGCTACGCCGATGGCACGACGGCCGTGGACGACCTCTCCTTCGAGGTGTCGGAGGGCGAGCTGGTCACCCTCGTCGGCCCCTCGGGCTGCGGCAAGACGACGACGATGAAGATGGTGAACCGGCTCATCGAGCCGACATCGGGCCGGATCCTGGTGGACGGCGAGGACATCGCCGCGGCGGATCCGGTCGCCCTGCGCCGCCGCATCGGCTACGTCATCCAGCAGGTCGGGCTGTTCCCGCACAAGACCGTGCTGGAGAACACCTCGACCGTGCCGCATCTGCTGGGCTGGCAGCGGAAGAAGGGGCGGGAGCGCGCCGCCGAGCTGCTTGACCTGGTCGGCCTCGACCCGTCCGTCTACGGCGACCGCTACCCCGACCAGCTCTCCGGCGGTCAGCGGCAGCGCGTCGGGGTGGCCCGGGCGCTGGCCGCGGATCCGCCGGTGCTGCTGATGGACGAGCCGTTCGGCGCGGTCGACCCGGTCGTCCGCGAACACCTCCAGACCGAATTCCTGCGGCTTCAGTCACAGGTGCGGAAGACCGTGCTCTTCGTCACCCATGACATCGAGGAGGCGGTCCGGCTGGGGGACCGCATCGCGGTCTACGGCTCGGGGCGGATCGAGCAGTTCGACACCCCGGCCACGGTGCTGGGCGCACCCGCCACCCCGTATGTGGCCGACTTCGTCGGCGCGGACCGGGGGCTGAAGCGGCTGTCGGTCACCCCCATCGAGCCCGGCGACCTGACCCAGCCGCCCGTGGTCCACCTGGACGACCCGCTCTCCAAGGCGGCCGCCCGGCTGGCCTCCGACGGGGCGCGCTGGGCGGTCGTCCTGGACGACGCGGAGCGGCTGCACGGCTGGATCCCGGCGGAGGCGGCCGACGGCGCGCAGGGGACCGTACGGGACCACGCGCGCCGGATGGAGGCGTGGCTGCCGGTGGGGGCGCCGCTCAAGCAGGCGTTCAGCACGATGCTCCAGCACGACGCGGGCTGGATCGCGGTGCTGGACGACGACCGCTTCCTCGGCGTCCTCACCCCGGCCCGGCTCCATGAGGCCCTTCGCCGCTCGATCGACGCCGACGCGGGCGGCATCGCCCGCGGCGACGTCGAGCTCCAGACCGTCGCCGACGCGTAGGCCCGTCCCGGGCCGCGGACGATCGACGGCTGCTCAGGGCACCTTCCAGCGGAGCGCTCAGCGGTCGGCGAGGCGGCCGCCGAGCCACTCCAGCGCGGCGGGCACCTCGCGCTTCCAGGTGTTGAAGTTGTGGCCGCCGGTGCCCAGGATGATCGACGAGATCCGGGTCGGCCCGCCGCGCCGGTTGAGCCGCTGCACCTTGTTCACGAAGCGCACGGTGTCCCGGTAGTTCTGCTCACCGTGCTCACTGCTGGACACCAGCAGCGAGACCGGCGGCGCCGGCTTGTGGTCCAGCCGCCACATCAGGTCGTTCTCCCGCTCCAGCCGCGCGCTGCCGCCGAAGAGATCGCCCGTGGTCGCGTCGATCGGGGCCTTGTACGAGGGGGAGAGCCCGGCCGCCGCCGAGAACGCGTCGGGGTGGCGCATCGCCATCTTCAGCGCGCAGTAGCCGCCGGTGGAATTTCCGATGACGCCCCAGTTACGGGCCCGCTCGCCCACGCGGTAGTGGTCGGCCACCGCCTTCGGCAGGTCCTTGGTGAAGAACGTCTCGGTCCGCGGCCCGCCGGGCACGTCCACGCACTCGGTGTCGCGCGGCGGCGCGACCGTCGGCCGCATCATCACCAGGACGAGGGGCTGCATCCGTCCCCTTGTGACCAGCCGGTGCGAGTGCTGCGGATACTTCAGGCCATTGATAAGGGCCTCGGTAGTGCCCGGATACCCGGTCAGCACCAGCGCGGCGGGGAAGGTACGCCTGGCGTACTCGGGCCGGAAGTACTCCGGCGGCAGATAGATGTACGCGGGGCTGGCGATCCCGGAGACCGGACCCTGGATGTTCACCTTCTCGATGCGCCCGGCGACCTTGGGCGGGGAGCCGCCGTCCTCGGGCAGGCGGCGGGTCTCGGTGACCCGCACCCGGGTGCCCGGGGTGTCATGGTCCACCACGACACCCGGCTCGTCCTGCGTGCCGAGGAGGTCGGACCATGATCCGTAGAATCCGAACGACTGATTGGCGAACAATCCGAACGCCATGAACACGCTCAGCTGCGTGACCAGTAGCATGCCGAACCGGCCGAGCACGGGAGCCACACCGCGCCCGGCCAGCCGCGGCCACAGCCATATCGTGGCCGCGAACAGCAGCAATGCCGCGATGGCTGCCGCGATCACGATGTTGTTGCTCGTGAGACCCATCACTATCTTTCTGCCGGGCGGCCGGCCCCCCGTGCCGCCGGGGAGCCTCCCCAACCGTGGCGGGGGAGTGAACCCCTTTCCTTCAAACGCCGTCTTACTGGGCGCAAATCGTGCGGATACCGCGCAACAGAACTGAAGATCCTCTTGACCGAAGCGACGGGAATACAGATGCCTGACAGTCAAGATGCCGAAACATCCGGGAAGGTTCCCGCCCGGATACGGCGCCTGACGCGCGGCCCCAGGCCAGAGGCGGTACCCAGCGCCGTCGGCACCGCGTGCACGCTGATCGGGCTGATGGACATCGTCTTCCCGCGGCTGCGGCACAGCCGGGTGCACGCGCTGGCCGAGCTGCTGCCGGGCGCCGTGAGCTCCCTGGCGGCCGCCGCCTCGATCGTGGTCGGTCTGCTGCTGCTGATGCTGGCCCACGGCCTCAAACGGCGTAAGCGGCGGGCCTGGGTGGCCGCCGTGGGGCTGCTGCCGGTCGGCGCCGCCGCACAGCTGCTCTACCGGCACTCGGTCATCGGCATGGTCCTCTCCCTCGTGCTGATGGGGGTGCTGCTCCGCTACCGCGCCGAGTTCGCGGCGCTGCCCGACCCCCGCAGCCGCTGGATGGCGCTGGCCAACTTCGTGGGTCTCGGCGCGGTCAGCGTCACCGTGGGACTGCTCATCGTCCGGTCCCATCCGGACACCATCGAAGGCCGGCCGTCGCTCCGCCAGCAGCTGGAGCACGTCCTGTGGGGCCTGTTCGGCTTCGAGGGGCCCGTCGACTACCGCCACGGCGCGGACTACACCGTCGGCTACTCCCTCGGCGCGCTGGGCCTGCTGACCGTGGCCACCACCGCCTATCTCGCCTTCCGCCCCGAGCACCCCGCCGCCCGCCTCACCGCCGAGGACGAGGAGCGGCTGCGGGGCCTGCTCGCCGCCCACGGGCGCCGCGACTCGCTCGGCCACTTCGCGCTCCGCCGCGACAAGGCCGTGGTCTTCTCCCCCACCGGCAAGGCCGCGGTCTGCTACCGCGTGGTCTCCGGGGTGATGCTCGCCAGCGGCGACCCGGTCGGCGACGTGGAGGCCTGGCCCGGGGCGATCGCCCGCTTCATGGAGGAGGCCCGGGCCCACTCCTGGACCCCGGCGGTGATGGGGTGCAGCGAGACCGGCGGCGAGGTGTGGACCCGCGAGACCGGCCTGGACGCGCTGGAGCTCGGCGACGAGGCCATCGTCGATGTGGCGGACTTCACCCTCTCCGGGCGCGCCATGCGCAATGTGCGCCAGATGGTCAAGCGGATCGAGCGGGCCGGGTACCACACCCGGGTGCGGCGCGCCTCCGAGCTGAGCCCCGAGGAGCTGGCCACCATCCGGCGCGCCGCCGCCGACTGGCGGGGCACCGACACCGAGCGCGGCTTCTCGATGGCGCTGGGCCGGATCGGTGACCCGGCGGACGGGGACGCGGTCATCGCCACCGCCCACAAGGCCGCGGACGAGGGCGCGGAGGACGGCCCGTACGGGGACCTCAAGGCCGTGCTGCACTTCGTGCCGTGGGGCCGGGACGGGATGTCGCTCGAGCTGATGCGGCGCGACCGGAGCGCCGACCCGGGCATGAACGAGCTGCTGATCGTGGCCGCCCTGCGGGCCGCCCCCGAGCTGGGCGTGGAGCGGGTGTCGCTGAACTTCGCGATGTTCCGCTCGGCGCTGGCGCGCGGCGAGAAGCTGGGCGCTGGCCCGGTGCTGCGCGGCTGGCGGGCGCTGCTGGTGTTCCTCTCCCGCTGGTTCCAGATCGAGTCGCTGTACAAGTTCAACGCGAAGTTCCAGCCGCGCTGGGAGCCGCGCTTCGTGGTCTTCCGCAACACCCGCGACCTGCCGCGGATCGGGCTGGCCGCGATGCAGGCCGAGGGGTTCGTCTCGTTCGCCCTGCCCCGGCTGCTGCGCCGCGGGCGCCGCCCCGAGCCCCGGCCCTGCGCCCACCGGCACCTGACCGAGGGCCGGGAGCTCCAGCAGGCGGCCTGATCCAGGAGTCAGCCCCGGGCCCCGTCCGGTGGATCTACGCGGGCCCGCGTAGATCCACCGGACGGGGCGTACCGCCTAGGCTGGGCACATGAGCACGTTGCATGGGCGGGGACGGGTGGCCGGACTGCCGGAGTGGGACCGGTGCGCGGTGATGGGCGTGGTGAACGTCACACCCGACTCCTTCTCCGACGGCGGGAAGTGGTTCGACACCGATCTGGCCGTGAAGCACGGTCTCGCCCTGGTCGCCGCCGGGGCCGACCTGGTGGACGTCGGCGGCGAGTCGACCAGGCCCGGCGCGGCGCGCGTCGACGAGGCCGAGGAGCTGCGCCGGGTGATCCCGGTGGTCCGGGAGCTGGCCGCGGCCGGGGCCGTGATCAGCGTGGACACCATGCGGGCCGCGGTGGCCGAGCGGGCCGTGGCGGCCGGGGCCCGGCTGGTCAACGACGTCAGCGGCGGCGGCTCCGACCCCGCGATGGTGCCCGTGGTGGCCGCGGCGGGGGTGCCGTTCGTGGTGATGCACTGGCGCGGCCAGTCGATCGACATGAACAACCGGGCGGTGTACGCGGACGTGGTCGGCGAGGTCGTGGCCGAGCTGCGCACCGGCCTGGAGCGGGCGGTCGCGGGCGGCATCGACCCGGAGCGGATCGTGGTCGACCCGGGCCTGGGCTTCGCCAAGGACGCCGGCCACGACCTGGCGCTGGTGGCCCGTCTGTCCGCGCTGCGGGAGCTGGGCCGGCCGCTGCTGGTGGCCGCCTCCCGCAAGCGGTTCCTGGGGCACGTCCTGGCCGGTGACGGGGGCAGCCCGCCGCCCGCCCGGGAGCGGGACGCCGCCACGGCGGCGGTCTCCGCGCTCGCGGCGCGCGAGGGCGCCTGGGCCGTCCGGGTGCACGAGGTACGGGCCAGCGCGGACGCGGTGCGCGTGGCGCGGGCCGTCGAAGCGGCCGAGACCACGGCGGGAGCGCTGTGACTTCCCTTACGGACAACGAGCGGGTGGCGCTGGTGAACACCGCGCTGTACGACGCCATGGAACAGGGTGACCACGCCACGCTGCAGCGGCTCTGGCTGGACTCCCCCGACACCGAGGTGTCCTGTGTCCACCCGGGCTGGCCGGTGCTGCGCGGCCGGGGCGAGGTGCTTCGCTCCTACGCGCTGATCATGGCCAACACGGACTACATCCAGTTCTTCCTGACCGATGTCGAGGTGTCGGTGATGGCCGACACCGCCCTGGTGACCTGCACCGAGAACATCCTCAGCGGCGCGCCGGCGGAGGAGGAGGGCCAGCTCGGCCCGCTGGTGGGCCAGCTGGTCGTGGCCACGAACGTGTTCCGCCGGACGGAGGACGGCTGGAAGGTCTGGGCGCACCACGGCTCCCCGGTGCTCGCGGAGAGCGACGACGAGGAGCCGGGCGGCCCCGAAGGCCCCGCCGACGACGGGCTGCTGCCGGGCTGATCCCACCGGAGTTCGCGCCCCGTGCGGTGGGGGTAGGAGGCTGTGGCGCGGAGCGTCGGCAGCGGGCGCCGCCCACCCCATGGGCGGGTGCCGCCGGAGCCCGCAGGTAGATTCGAGGCAGGTACCCCCGCGGACGGCGGGGGACGGGTGGTGCGTTCCGGCCGGGACGTGCCCGCGTACCGACGACCAGCAGGAGTGGTTCAGGTGGATCGTGTCGCGCTGCGCGGCCTGAGGGCGCGCGGGCACCACGGTGTGCTGCCCCATGAGCGGGAGGAGGGCCAGGACTTCGTCGTGGACCTCGTGCTCGGCCTGGACACTCGGCCCGCCGCGGCCGCCGACGACCTCGGAAAGACCGTCCACTACGGCGTGGTGGCGGAGGAGGTCGTGGACGTGGTACGGGGTGAGCCGGTCGACCTGATCGAGACGCTGGCCGAACGGATCGCGGACCGGTGCCTCGAGCACGACGTGGTACGGGAGGTCGAGGTCGTGGTGCACAAGCCGCGGGCCCCGATCACCGTGCCCTTTGACGACGTGACCATCACCATCACCCGGAGCCGAGTATGAGCAGCAGCGACCCGACCGTGCAGCCCGTTCCCACCTCCGTGGTGGAGCAGGTGGACGCCGCCGATGTGACGTTGAGCAACCCCAAACGGGCGGTGATCTCGCTCGGCAGCAACCTGGGCAACCGCCTGGAAACCCTGCAGGGCGCGATCGACGCGCTGGAGGACACCCCGGGCCTGCGGGTCAAGGCCGTGTCGCCGGTGTACGAGACGGATCCGTGGGGCGTGGAGCCCGGCTCCCAGGCCACGTACTTCAACGCGGTGGTGCTGATCAAGACGACGCTGCCGCCGTCCTCGCTGCTGGAGCGCGGCCATGCGATCGAGGAGGCGTTCGAGCGGGTGCGGGACGAGCGCTGGGGCCCGCGCACCATCGACGTGGACATCGTGGCGTACCAGGACGTGGTCTCCGACGACCCGCGGCTGACCCTGCCGCATCCGCGCGCCCATGAGCGCGCCTTCGTCCTGGTGCCGTGGAACGACGTGGATCCGCGGGCCGAGGTGCCCGGGCGGGGCACGGTCGCGGGGCTGCTGGCGGCGGTGGGCAAGGACGGCGTCCGGGTCCGCGTCGACCTGGAACTGCGACTGCCCGAGTAGACGTTGATCCGGATAGGTTCCGGGAGACGCTGGCACGTACTGGATTGAGGGGCGACCGCTCGGTGAAGCAACTTCGGATCGGGGTGCTGGTCGGGCTGTTCGCCGTGGCCGGTGTGGTGTCGTGGGCGGGAGCCCGGCTGTGGGACACCTTCGGGTCGCTGCCGAGCGTCCCGGTGGCCGCGCCGATCGTGCTGGCCCTGATCGCGGTGGTGCTCGTCGCCACCGCGCTGTCGCTGCGGTCCCGGCTGCGCGCCCAGCGGGAGCGGCAGCCCGACGCCAAGGGCGTCGACCCGATGGTGGCCGCCCGGGCGGTGGTCTTCGGGCAGGCCAGCGCGCTGGTGGCGGCGCTGGTGGCGGGGATGTACGGCGGGGTGGGCGTCTTTCTGGCCATGGAACAGCTCGATGTGCCCGCCCGTCGCGATCAGGCGTTCTACGCCGGGGGCTCGGTCCTGGCGGGCGCGGGGGTGGTGGCGGCCGCGTTCTTCCTGGAGCGGGTGCTCAAGCTCCCCGAGGACGACGACAACGACGGCAACGGCCCGAGCGCGTCGGCCCGCGCCTGAGGCCGCCAGAGGCCGTCGGCTGTGTGGTGTACGGGGCTGCGGAAGCCGCTCAGCGGGCCATGATGAGGCTCATCGCCTCCGCCCGGGTGGCCGGGGCGCGCAGCTGGCCGCGGACGGCCGAGGTGAGGGTCTTGGCGCCGGGCTTGCGCACCCCGCGCATGGTCATGCACATGTGCTCGCACTCGACCACCACGATCACCCCGCGCGGCTCCAGTATCCGCATCAGGGAGTCGGCGATCTGGGTGGTCAGCCGCTCCTGGACCTGGGGGCGGCGGGCGAAGACGTCGACCAGCCGGGCGAGCTTGGACAGCCCGGTGATCTTGCCGTCGTGGGACGGGATGTAGCCCACGTGGGCCACGCCCACGAAGGGCACCAGGTGGTGCTCGCAGGAGGACATCACCTCGATGTCCTTGACCAGCACCATCTCATCGTGGCCCAGGTCGAAGGTGGTGGTCAGGACGTCCTCGGGCTCCTGGCGCAGCCCCGCGAAGATCTCCTTGTACGCACGCGCCACCCGGCCCGGTGTCTCGCGCAGCCCCTCCCGGTCGGGATCCTCGCCGACGGCGATCAGCAGCTCGCGGATCGCGTTCTCGGCGCGCTTCTCGTCGAACACGCCGATGGGGCTCTCGCCGTCCAGCGTCACCGGGTCGGTCATGGACTGCCTCGTTCCTCACATACACCCACACGAACGCGAAAATGCCGCGTCCACCAGGCTAGAACCTGGTGGACGCGGCATTCATTCCGGGGCCGCCGGGAGCGGAAGGCCGCCCCCGGTGGCGGGGGTCAGCTCTCCGAGCCGGAGCCCGAGCCCTCGGGACGCTCGACGCCGTCCTCCGGGGCCGTGCTCTTGGTCAGCGAGGCCGCCGAGGTGGGCTGGGCGCCGTTGGCCGGGGCCAGCTCCTTGGGGGAGAGCACCGGCGGACGGGTGGAGGGCGTACGCCGCGAGGAGCCGGTCCACGCCGGGCGGGCCGGGCGCTTGACGACCGGGGCGAAGATCTCGGCGATCTCCTCCTTGTTCAGCGTCTCCTTCTCCAGCAGCGCCAGCACCAGGTTGTCCAGGACGTCCCGGTTCTCGACCAGGATCTCCCACGCCTCGTTGTGCGCGGCCTCGATGAGCTTCTTGACCTCCTCGTCCACCAGCGCGGCGACCTCTTCCGAGTAGTCGCGCTGGTGAGCCATCTCACGGCCGAGGAACGGCTCGGAGTTGTCGGAGCCGAACTTGATCGCGCCAAGCCGCTCGGTCATGCCGTACTGCGTGACCATCGCGCGGGCCGTGGTGGTGGCCTTCTCGATGTCGTTGGACGCGCCCGTGGTCGGGTCGTGGAAGACGAGCTCCTCCGCGGCCCGGCCGCCCATCATGTAGGCGAGCTGGTCCAGCATCTCGTTGCGCGTGGTCGAGTACTTGTCCTCGTCGGGCAGGACCATGGTGTAGCCCAGGGCCCGGCCTCTGGAGAGGATCGTGACCTTGTGCACCGGATCGCTGTTCGGAGACGCCGCCGCGACCAGGGCGTGACCGCCCTCGTGATACGCGGTGATCTTCTTCTCCTTGTCGCTCATGATCCGGGTCCGCTTCTGCGGTCCGGCCACGACCCGGTCGATCGCCTCGTCCAGGAAGTGGTTGTCGATCAGCTTCCGGTCGCTGCGGGCCGTCAGCAGGGCGGCCTCGTTCAGCACGTTCGACAGATCGGCGCCGGTGAAGCCGGGGGTGCGGCGGGCGACGGCCGACAGGTCGACGTCCGGGGCGACCGGCTTGCCCTTCTGGTGGACCTTGAGGATCTCCAGCCGGCCCTGCATGTCCGGGCGGTCGACGGCGATCTGCCGGTCGAAGCGGCCCGGGCGCAGCAGCGCCGGGTCGAGGATGTCGGGCCGGTTGGTGGCGGCGATCAGGATGACCCCGCCCTTCACGTCGAAGCCGTCCATCTCGACGAGCAGCTGGTTCAGCGTCTGCTCGCGCTCGTCGTGGCCGCCGCCCATGCCCGCGCCGCGGTGCCGGCCGACGGCGTCGATCTCGTCGACGAAGACGATGGCCGGGGCGTTGGCCTTGGCCTGCTCGAACAGGTCGCGGACCCGGGAGGCACCCACACCCACGAACATCTCGACGAAGTCGGAGCCGGAGATCGAGTAGAAGGGGACACCCGCCTCGCCCGCGACGGCGCGCGCGAGCAGCGTCTTACCCGTACCGGGCGGCCCGTAGAGCAGCACACCCTTGGGGATCTTGGCGCCCACGGCCTGGAACTTCGCCGGCTCCTGCAGGAACTCCTTGATCTCCTGGAGCTCCTCGACCGCCTCGTCGGCCCCCGCCACATCGGTGAAGGTCGTCTTCGGCGTGTCCTTGGTGATGAGCTTGGCCTTCGACTTGCCGAAGTTCATCACCCGGGAGCCGCCACCCTGCATCTGATTCATCAGGAACAGGAAGACCACGACGATCAGCACGAACGGGAGCAGCGAGAGGAGGATCCCGACGAAGGGGTTCTGCTTCGACGTCGAGACGTTGTACCCATCGGGGATCCCGCCCTGCTTCTGGGCGTTGGCCTGCAAGGTCTTGGCGAGATCGACGCCCTGGTCACCGATGTAGGTGGCCTGGAGCTTGTCGCTGCCCTCGATCTTGGCGACGTTGTCCTTGAGGTTGATCTTTACCTTGTGCTCGTCGCCGGTCGTCAGCTCGGCGGACTGGACCTGGTTCTGGTTGATCGCCTTGACGACCTGACTGGTGTCCACCGACTTGTAGCCGCCGGACGAGCCGACGACCTGCATCAACACGACCACGGCGAGGACGGCCAGCACGATCCACATGACCGGCCCACGGAAGTAGCGCTTCACGTCCATCCATACGGGGCGAAGCCGCCCCGTCCCTCCTGCCACAGTGAGGCACGGCAGCCCTGGAGGGGCGCCTGTGCGTGCGGTGTATTGCGGTGTATTTGCGGTGTATGAGCTGTGTAATCCTCAGTCTCGAAAAAGACTGACCTTCGGACGGTACCCCAGCATTGTCACCCGACGCCGCCGTGGACTGCTAACAAAACCGCCTTCCCCAGCTCCAACGGCGGAAAACCCCGCCAGGTTCCCAGGGGGCGGCGGCGCCCGTCAGCCGCCGTAGACGTGCGGGGCCAGGGTGCCGACGAACCGAAGGTTCCGGTACTTCTCGGCGTAGTCCAGCCCGTAGCCGACGACGAACTCATTGGGGATGTCGAAGCCGACCCACTTCACCTCGATGGCGACCTTGGCCGCCTCCGGCTTGCGCAGCAGGGTGCAGACGTTCAGCGAGGCAGGCTCGCGCGAGCCCAGGTTCGACAGCAGCCACGACAGCGTCAGTCCGGAGTCGATGATGTCCTCGACGATCAGGACGTGTTTGCCCTTGATGTCGGTGTCCAAGTCCTTCAGGATACGCACCACGCCGGAGGACTGGGTGCCCGCGCCGTACGACGACACGGCCATCCAGTCCATGGTGACGGGCGTGGAGAGGGCACGCGCCAGGTCCGCCATCACCATGACCGCACCCTTGAGCACGCCGACGATCAGCAGATCCCTGCCCGCGTACTCCTCGTCGACGGCGGCGGCCAGCTCGGCCAGCTTCGCGTTGATCTCTTCCTCGGTGATGAGGACCGACTTCAGGTCGGTGCCCATGTCCTTGTCGTCCACCCGCGCCACTCTCGTTCGACTAACCGGCTCAACTGGCTCGGGCGGATCAGCCCTGCCGGATGACCAGTCTGCCACCCTCCCGCTGGACCTCGACGCGGCCGGGCAGGTTGATGGCCCGCTGCCCCCGCCAGCCGGTGATCAGCCGGTCCACCTCTTCGATGTGGCGGGCGAAGAGCGAACCGGCGGGCGCGCCCGCGGCGATGGCGGCCCGGCGCAGCACCCGGCGGCGGACGGCGGTGGGCAGTCCGTGCAGGCCGACGGTGTCGAGGTGCACGGACTGCGCGCCACCGGCCGCCGCCGGTGCGGTGGTCATCACATCGGCCTCGGCGCGGGCGGCCCAGGCGTCGAGGGCGTCGGCGTCGTCACGGGAGAGCTGGGCGGTGCGGGCGAGCGCCTCGACGACGCCCTTGCCCAGCGCCTTCTCCAGGATGGGCAGCGCCTCGTGGCGGACCCGGGAGCGGGTGTAGGAGGGGTCCACGTTGTGCGGGTCGTCCCAGACGGGCAGCGACTGGGCCAGGCACGCCTCGCGGACGGTGTGCCGGTCCAGCTGGAGGAAGGGGCGGCGGTAGCGGCCGCCGGTGCCGGAGACCCAGGCCATGCCGGACAGCGAGCGGGTGCCGGAGCCGCGGGCGAGGCCGAGCAGAACGGTCTCGGCCTGGTCGTCACGGGTGTGGCCGAGCAGGACGGCGGCGGCGCCGTGGCGCTCGGCGGCGGCGTCCAGCGCGGTGTAGCGGGCGTCCCGGGCGGCGGCCTCGGGGCCGCCGCTCCGGCCGACGGCCACGGCGATCGCCTCGACCGGCGCCAGGCCCAGGGCCCGCATCCGGTCGGTAACCTCGGCGGCGCGGGCGTCCGACCCCTGCTGGAGGCCGTGGTCGACGGTGACCCCACCGGCGCGCAGCCCGACCCGCGGGGCCTCGAAGGCGAGGGCGGAGGCGAGCGCCATGGAGTCGGCGCCGCCCGAGCAGGCGGCGAGCACGAGCGGTGCGTCATCCCGCGGGCCGGAGCCGCGGGGGGCGGGGGCCGAAGCCGCCGGGGAGAGGGAGGGGCGCGCGGAGGGCGATGAGGCGGCCGAGTGCGCGGCCGAGTGGGCGACGAGAATCTCCTGGAGGACGCGGCGGACCGCGAGGCGTATCGCGGCGACCGCTGGATGGGGACCCATGTCCGTTTCCCATCTGTCATTCGAGGGGGTGCCTCGGGGGGTACGAGGAGTACGAGCGGTACGGGCGTTTCGTCACGCTGCGTATGTCGATGGTGACAGAAGCGAGCTGTTCCCCGAGCATCGCACGCCTACCCGTCGCCAACGGTCCCTCGGACGAGTGATTAAAGGGGGCGTTCGTCCGTTTCCGCGGGTGCCGGGGGTGTGCCGGTTCTAGGAGTCCGCCTTGCGGTGCACCCGCGCGACCCACTCGGCGGGTTTGCTGATCTCCGCCTTGGTCGGGAGGGTGTTGGGCGAGGTCCAGACCCGGTTGAAGCCGTCCATCCCGACCTGGTTCACCACGGCCCGTACGAACCGCTCCCCGTCACGGTACTGCCGCAGCTTGGCGTCGAGCCCCAGCAGCTTGCGCAGCGCCTGGTCCAGCCGGCCCGCGCCGCTCGCCCGGCGCTTCTGGAACTTCTCCCGGATCTCCGCCACGGACGGCACGACCTCCGGCCCCACCCCGTCCATGACGTAGTCGGCGTGGCCCTCCAGCAGCGACATCGCCGCGGTCAGCCGGGCCAGGATCTCCCGCTGGGCCGGGGTCTGGACCAGCTCGATGATGCTGGGGGCGCCGCGCCCGTCCGCCTCGTCCCGCTCCTCGGCGGGGCGGCCGCCGCTCAGCGACTGGACGGCCTCGCGGACCCGCTCCAGCAGGGTGGCCGGATCCACGTCGGTCTCGCCGAGGAACGCCTGGATCTCGGACTCGATGTGGTCGCGCAGCCAGGGCACGGCGGTGAACTGGGTGCGGTGGGTCTCCTCGTGCAGCGCCACCCACAGCCGGAAGTCGTGCGGGGCCACGTCGAGTTCGCGCTCGACGTGGACGATGTTGGGCGCCACCAGCAGCAGCCGGCCGCCGCCCGGGGAGCCCGGCAGCTCACGGGTCGAGGGCGCGAAGGTCTCGTACTGGCCGAGCACCCGGGAGGCCAGGAAGGACAGCAGCATCCCCAGCTCGACCCCGGTCACCTTGCCGCCGACCGCGCCCAGCACCGCCCCGCCGGACAGTCCGCCGCGCCGGTCCTGCACCTTGCCGAGCAGCGGCTTGAGGATCTGCCGGAAGCCCGCCACGTTCGCCCTGATCCAGCCCGCCCGGTCCACGACGAGGACGGGGGTGTCGGAGGCCGGGCCGCCGGAGACGGCCATCCGGGTGAAGGCGCGGACGTGCTCCTCCGAGGACTTGGCGTGCCGCCGCAGCTCCGCGACGACCGCGCGCGCCTGGTCGCGGCTCACCTCGGGACCCGGGCGCACCAGCCGGGTCGCGGTCGCGACCGCGAGATTCCAGTCGACCATCTCCACACCACCGATGCTCGTCATGGCTTCACGGTACGTGGCCCGCGCCCCATCCGGGAGGACACCGGGGTCCGCACTGGCGGCCGCCCCGCGTCCGGGTGGCCCCTCCGCTCAGCGGCAGCCGCAGTTGGCGAGGGCCGAGGCCATCCGGTCCAGGGCGCGCTGGGCGCCGGTGGCGTCGGTGGTGCCGTTGGTCAGATACGCGAAGACCAGCAGCCGCCCGTCCGCGTCCACGACCGAGCCCGCGAGGCTGTTCACCCCGGTGAGGGTGCCGGTCTTGGCGCGGACCACGCCCCGGCCGACCCCGTCCTGGGCGTAACGGGTGCGCAGGGTTCCGGTGAAACCGGCCACCGGCAGCCCGGTGAGCAGCGACCGCAGTTCGGGGTGGCCGTGGTCGGCGGCGCGCACCAGCACCTGGGCGAGCAGCCCGGCGGAGACGTGGTCGGCGCGGTCGAGCCCGCTGCCGTCCGCGATCCGGGCACCGCCCAGCGGCAGCTCGAGCTTGCGCAGCCGCTGGGTCACGGCCTTCGCCCCGCCCTCGAAGCTGGCGGGCTCGCCCGCGGCCAGGGCGGTCTGCCGGGCCAGGGCCTCGGCGATGTCGTTGTCGCTGGTGGTCAGCATCCGCTCGACGAGCGAGGACAGCGGCTGGGAGCGTACGGAGGCCACCGTACGGGCGCCCTTGGCGGCCTCGCGCGCCCCGGGGTCGCCCTTCACCTCGACGCCGCGGTCGCGCAGCATCCCGGCGAAGGCTCCGGCCGCGTCGGCGGCCGGGTCCTCGGCGCGCGGGGCGGGACCGTGGTCGCTGTCGTCCGTACGGCCCTCATCGGCCATCAGGGGGACGACGGGCGAGAGGTTCTCGTTGGGGCCGATGGTGTGGAGCTTCGGCCCGGAGTAGAGCGAGGTGTCATAGCCGAGCCGGTAGGGGCCCGCGCCGCGCTTCTTCAGGGCGCGGGCGGTGTCATCGGCCAACTGGCGGAGTGCGGCGGGGTGGTCGTCCCCCTTGACGGCCCGTGCGGTGAGCGTCGGGTCGCCGCCGCCGACCAGCACGATGTCATGACTGCCCGCGCCCGCCACGACGCTGGTCCTGATGCGGTGGTCCGGGCCGAGGGCGGAGAGGGCCGCGGCCCCGGTCGCGAGCTTGATCGTCGAGGCGGGGACGGCGGCCGTGCCCGCCTTGGCGCCGAACACCTGCTGACCGCTGGTCACGTCCATCACCGCCACCGAGCGCTCATCGCCCAACGCGGGGTCCTTCAGCAGCGGTTCGAGGGTGTCGGCGAGCCCCGCCCCGGTGGGCGGCGGCACGGCGTCGTCGCCGCTGTCCGGCGACCGGGGCGCGGGCCGCGTGCCGAGCGCCGCCAGGACGGGCGCCGCGCTGGGCGCGGGGCGCTCCGGGCCGCCGTGGCGCCCGCCCGGGGCACCGTCCTCGGCGGCCCGGGCGCGTTCGGCCGTCCGCTGACCGCCGTCCCAGGGCCCGGCCACCAGCACCGACCCCACGGCCACCACCAGGCCGGTCGCCGCGGAGACCGCCACCAGTTGCCAGGTCCGCTGCTGCTCCCGGGGCGTACTCCGCCATGCGCGCCGGACGCGGGCGCGCACGCGGTCCCATTGGCGCAGCCCGCGCCCGCGCATTCGGTCCCATTGGCGCAGCCCACGCCCGCGCATTCGGTCCCATTCGCGCAGCCCACGCCCGCGCATCCGGCCCAACTCGCGTCGCCCACGGCTCAGCCGGTGCCCCAGCCACTCCCTGACCTGCCTCGATCGGGCTTCAGGCACGACCGACCAGCCCCTTTCGCCACCACACACCTGCGTGGGGGACACTTAATCACCAGACGTATGTGTTGATCATGGAGGAGCCACCCGTGGAGTTCGACGTCACCATCGAGATCCCGAAGGGTTCGCGGAACAAGTACGAGGTGGACCACGAGACGGGTCGCATCCGCCTTGACCGGCGACTCTTCACGTCGACCAGCTACCCCGCGGACTACGGCTTCGTCGAGAACACCCTCGGCGAGGACGGTGATCCGCTGGACGCACTGGTCATTCTCGACGAGCCGACGTTCCCCGGCTGCCTGATCAAGTGCCGTGCCATCGGCATGTTCAGGATGACCGACGAGGCGGGCGGCGATGACAAGCTGCTTTGCGTACCGGCCTCCGACCCCCGGGTGGAGCACCTGCGTGATATTCACCACGTTTCAGAGTTCGACCGCCTGGAAATCCAGCACTTCTTCGAGGTCTACAAGGACCTGGAGCCGGGGAAGTCGGTCGAGGGGGCCAACTGGGTGGGCCGCGCCGAGGCCGAGGCCGAGGTGGAGGCGTCCATCAAGCGTCTCGAGGCCGCCGGCGGCCACTGAGTCCCCGAGTCCTGAGTCCTGATCCGCGCCGGGAGGGCGGGGCACCGTACGGGTGCCCCGCCCTCCCGCGTTTCCGGACCGGGGGCCGCCCGGGGACCGTCTCGTCCCGGGCCCGGTCAGAAGCCCCGTGTGCGCTTGGCGGCGCGGCGGCCGGAGGGGTCGGCGTCCGCGCCGGGCATCTTCAGGAAGAGGCGCGCGGCCTCGCTTCCCAGGTTCACCCCTATGGCGATCGCCAGGGCCAGTGCCGCCGCCTGGGTGAGGTGCGGAATCCCGCGGTCCAGGTTGCCCTGGGCCAGTGCGAGCAGCCCGAAGTAGGTCGCGCTACCGGGCAGCAGGGGCCCTATCGCCGCCGTGACGTACGGCAGCGCCGAGGCGTATCGATACCGCGAGAGCAGCTGGCCGAAGAGGCCGACCAGCCCGGCGGCCACGGTCGTGGCGGCCACCGGCGGGACGTTGGCCGTGTCGGCCAGCGCACCGTAGACCACCCAGGCGACCCCGCCGTTGAGCGTGGCGAACAGCACGGTGTGACGTTCCTGCTGGAGCAGGATGCAGAAGGTCAGCGCGAGCAGCATCGCCGCCAGTATCTGGATGTACGGCCGCTCCACATGGCGCAGCGCCGCGTCCGGGTTGAGCTTGGCGTCGAGCTGGAGCCCCCCGTAGAGCACCGTGAGCACCCCGCAGACGATGCCGACGATCAGATAGATGACCTCCAGCAGCCGCGCAGCCGCGGTGATGTAGTAGCCGGTCAGCCCGTCCTGGACGCCCGCGACCAGGGCCCGCCCCGGGATCAGCGCGAACAGCCCACCGGTGATCACGGCGGACGCCTGGAGCCCGGAGTTGGCGAGGCTGAGCGCCACCCCGATCGCGGCGGGCGGCATCGCCGCGGCCACGAACTGGTAGAACTCCGGAAGCCCGCGCCCGGAGGCCAGCCACGCCAGCCGGTCGCCGAGCATCGCGCCGAGGGCCGCCGCGAAGAAGACCGGCCACTCACCGCCGACCAGCATGCTCGCCGCGCCCGCCAGCCCGCCGCCGGCCAAGGTGAGCGCCCAGCCGGGGTAGGGGTGGCGGTTACGGCGTATCTCGGCGAGCCGCCGGTACGCCTCCTCCAGCGTGAAGTCGTCCCGCGAGGTGATGTCGTCCACGAGCCGGAAGACCGCGGACAGCCGGGTGTAGTCGGTGCCCCGGCGCCGTACGGTACGGCTGGCCGTGACCGGGTCGTCGACCAGCGAGGGCTGGTAGCTGACCGACAGCAGGGTGAAGGTGACGGTCGGCTCGCAGCGGTCGAGCCCGTACGCGTGCGCCACGCCGAGCATCGCCGCCTCGACGTCCTCGGCCCCCTCGCCGCCCGCGAGCAGCAGTTCGGCGATGCGGAGCGTGAGGTCGAGCACACGCGGTACGGCCGGGCCCGTCTCGTCCTGCCGCTCGACGTTCTCGGGCGTCGGGCGCTCGCTGATCGGCATGCGCAGCATCGTGCGCATCCGGTCCTGCCAGGGGGCTTCCTTGGTCAGCCGGACGACGGGGATGCCGTTCGGCGGGGTGATGATGGGGAAGCCGCCGGTGGTCTGGTTGTTGGAGGCGGTCTTCACCCCGGCGGGCGGCACGAACGCCGAGCCCCCGGGCTCGGCGGGGGTCTCCGCCGTCAGCCCGTCCGGAACGGCGAACTCCGACGTCGGGTGCTCGTCCTCGGGCGGCGGCGGCAGGGGTATGCCCAGGGGCGGGGTGAAGGCGCTGTGCGCCTCGTCGGACAGCGGCTTCTGCTGCTCCCCCGTGTCCGTCTCCGCCGCGCTCACGGCACGCGGCACCTGCTGACGGTCCGACCTCACGTCTGCTCGCTCCTCACCAGCCCTCCCCGTACGGTTTCCAGCAGCCAAGGATGCAGCATCGGCGGCCACCGGAGCCCATTGTGCGGTGCGGTGACCGCCGACCGGGAGGTGGGGGCGGTGTGTGACAGATGTGAAGCCTGGTGAAAGGGGGGAAGGAACGACGTGGGAGACGGGGGATCACCGAGGGCGGGCTGACGTCCGCCCCCGCGGCCCGCGGCTCAGCGCTTGGCGTGGCGCCCGCGCGGCCCCTGGGAGGCGGAGCCCGCGGCCGGCCCCTCCGGCTCCGGCTGCGCCGCGGCCTCCTTCTTCGCCTTGCCACGGGCCCGGAGGTACTCGATCACGATCGGGATGACCGACAGCAGCACGATCGCGATCAGCATCAGCTCGATGTGCTGATGTACGAAGTCGACCTTCCCGAGCGCCGAGCCGAGCAGCGTGACGCCGGTGCCCCACAGCACACCGCCGATCACGTTGAAGATGATGAACGAGCGGTAGTTCATCCGGCTCACGCCCGCGATGATCGGCGTGAACGTCCGCACGATGGGCACGAAGCGGGCGAGGATCAGCGACTTCGGCCCGTGCTTCTCGAAGAACTCATGCGCCTTCTCCACGTTCTCCTGTTTGAAGAGCCTGGAGTCGGGACGCCGGAACAGCGACGGCCCCACCTTCCGGCCGAAGAGATATCCGGCCTGGTCACCGAGGACCGCGGCGACCGCCACGGCCACGCACACCAGCCACAGATCCTGCTTGATCACATCGGTGGTCACCAGCAGGCCGGTGGTGAACAGCAGCGAGTCGCCGGGCAGGAAGAAGCCGATGAGCAGGCCGGACTCCGCGAAAACGATGGCCAGGACGCCGAGCAGACCGAAGGTATCGATCAGATAGTCCGGGTCCAGCCACTGAGGGCCGAGCGCGAGGGTGGTCACGGGTGAGGCTCCTGGGTCGAGGAATGCAGGCTCGTGCGAGGCCCGGCCGCAGGGTTCGGGCGGACTGAGTGTTCTTCGCAGTGTGCCGCCCAAAGCTATCAACGCCGTGTGGGTGCCCTCGGTTCCCTATGCGTCGGACACCTCATGGCCGTGCCGCTCCGCGTTGGCGAGGATCGCGTCCCTGAGGTACACGGCCAGCCCCGGCCCGGCCTTGTCGAAGTTCTCCGTGAAGCGGTGGTCCGAGACGTACATCCGGCCCAGGCAGGTGTGCATCTCATGGCCGCACTCGTAGTGGTTGCGGCTGATCCACTGCCGGTGCTCCTCGGCGAGGTCCATCGCCGCCTCGGACTCCGCCGGGGTGCCCGCGCCCATCAGCGCGACGAAGCGGTTGTTGATGTCCTCTCCCTCCGCCAGGATCCGCTTCCAGTCCTCCTTGGTGTACGAGGCCGCCCTGCGCTGGGACTCCCGGTACGCCTCGGTGTTCCCCCAGCGCTGCTCGACCTCCTCCTGGTACTGGTCCGGGTCAGCGTCCCCGAAGACCTCGAACTTCTCCTCGGGGGTCAGGTTGACGCCCATCTTCCGTGCCTCCATGGCTCGTTCGACGGCGGCGGCCATCTTCTGCAGCCGCTCGATCCGGTCGGCCAGCAACTGGTGCTGACGCCGCAGGTGGGCCTGCGGATCGATGTCCGGGTCGTCGAGCAGCACCGCCACCTCGTCGAGCGGAAAGCCGAGCTCCCGGTAGAAGAGGATCCGCTGCAGCCGGTCGAGGTCGGCGTCGTCGTAACGCCGGTGCCCGGCCGCGCTGCGGGCGCCGGGGCGCAGCAGCCCGATCTCGTCGTAGTGGTGCAGCGTGCGCACCGTGACGCCGGCGAAGCTCGCCACCTCTCCTACGGAATAGCTCATGGCCGAATCCGCTCTCTTTCTGTTCGGTACGGGTTCCACGGTGCTCCCTCACGTGGCGTGAGGTGCAAGTCCGGATGGCGAAACCGACTGGGCGGCGCGGCGCTCCGCTGTCATTCTGCCGATCGTGCTGGGAATAACCGATCTTTCGACGTATCTGGCCGGTCTGGCGCTGATCATCCTGCTGCCGGGCCCCAATTCGCTGTATGTGGTCTCGGTCGCGGCCCGCCGCGGCCCCCGTACCGGCTATCGGGCGGCGGCCGGGGTGCTGTGCGGCGACGCCGTGCTGATGGCGCTGTCGGCGGGCGGGGTGGCCTCGCTGCTGCACACCAGCCCGGTGCTGTTCGCGGTGGTCAAGTTCGCGGGCGCGGGCTATCTGACCTGGCTGGCGGTGGGCATGCTCCGCGGGGCGCGGGCGCCGTGGCGCCGCCGCCCGGGAACCGCGGAGGCGCGGGACACGGCGGAGGCGGCCCGGAGCGCGGCGGAGGCGCGGGGCGCGGCGGAGGCGCGGGGCGCGGACGGGCCCGTGGACGCGGCCATGGGGTCCACGGAGGGCGAGCGCCCGTACCGCCGGGCGCTGGTCATCAGCCTGCTGAACCCGAAGGCGATCCTCTTCTTCATCTCCTTCTTCGTCCAGTTCGTGGATCCGGACTATGCCCATCCGGCGCTGTCCTTCGTGGCGCTGGGCGCCTGGGCGCAGCTGTTCAGCATCACCTATCTGACGGTGCTGATCTTCACCGGTACCTATCTGGCGGCCACGTTCCGGCGGCGCCGGCGGCTGCGCGCGGGGCTCTCGGCTGCCGCGGGCACGGCGTTCCTCGGCTTCGCGGCGAAGCTGTCGCTCAGCAGCGCGGGGTAGCCGGGACGCGGTGGCGCGGGACGGGCGGACCGCGGAGGAACGGCGCGGGATCGGGGTTTATCTCCGTTATGCCCCTAATTTAACGAAGATGGCACTTCATAAAGGCACTCCCGGCCACCGCGACCTCGACGAAAGCCCCGACTTCTCCGTCAATCCGGTCTACGGCGAGGCCAATCCGGTCAGCGGCATGACCGCGAGCCCTCCGCGCCACTGCCTGCCGGATGAGCCGATGGCGCCCACGACGGCGTATCAGTTCGTCCATGACGAGCTGATGCTGGACGGCAACGCCCGCCAGAATCTCGCCACGTTCGTCACCACGTGGATGGAGCCGCAGGCGGGCAGGCTGATGTCCGACTGCCTCGCCAAGAACATGATCGACAAGGATGAGTATCCGCGCACCGCCGAACTGGAGCGGCGGTGCGTGACGATGCTCGCCCATCTGTGGCACGCCCCCGACCCGAACGCGGTCGTGGGCTGCTCCACCACGGGCTCGAGCGAGGCGTGCATGCTGGCCGGAATGGCCTTCAAGCGGCGCTGGGCCAAACGGAACCCGGTGCGCTATCCGGCCACCGCCCGCCCCAATCTGATCATGGGCACCAACGTCCAGGTGTGCTGGGAGAAGTTCTGCGACTTCTGGGAGGTCGAGGCGCGGCAGGTGCCCATGGAGGGCGACCGGTTCCACCTCGATCCCCAGGCCGCCGCCGAGCTGTGCGACGAGAACACCATCGGGGTCGTCGCGGTCCTCGGCTCCACCTTCGACGGCTCCTACGAACCCGTCGCCGAGGTGTGCCGGGCGCTGGACGACCTCCAGGAACGCACGGGCCTGGACGTCCCGGTCCATGTGGACGGCGCCTCGGGCGCGATGATCGCGCCGTTCCTCGACCCGGACCTGGTGTGGGACTTCCGGCTGCCGCGGGTCGCCTCCATCAACACCTCGGGCCATAAGTACGGCCTGGTCTACCCCGGGGTGGGGTGGGCGCTGTGGCGTACGACGGACGTGCTGCCCGAGGAGCTGGTCTTCCGCGTCGACTACCTCGGCGGCAACATGCCCACGTTCTCGCTCAACTTCTCCCGCCCCGGCTCCCAGGTGGCCGCCCAGTACTACACCTTCGTACGGCTGGGCCGGGAAGGCTACCGCGCCGTCCAGCAGCAGACCCGCGACGTGGCGCGCTCGCTCGCCGAGCGGATCGAGGCGTTCGGGGACTTCACCATGCTCAGCCGCGGCGATCAGCTCCCGGTGTTCGCGTTCACCACGGCGGAGGGGGTCCGCAACTTCGACGTCTACGACGTCTCCCGGCGGCTGCGCGAACGCGGCTGGCTGGTGCCCGCGTACACCTTCCCGCCCAACCGGGAGGACCTTGCCGTACTGCGGGTGGTGTGCCGCAACGGCTTCTCGCAAGACCTCGCCGGCCTCTTCCTGGCCGATCTGGGGTCGCTGCTGCCGGAACTGCGGTCACAGTCCGCGCCCATGGGGAAGGTCGTCACGTCGTTCCACCACTGAGCCCAGTGTCTCCGGCCGGGGGCGACGGCGGTCAGGGCGTGCGGGCCGGGGTGCGGAGCAGTTCGGCCCGGCGGCGTACCGCCTCCAGCGCACCGGGTCGGCGGCCGGGCACCCGGCCCCGCAGCTCGATCAGCAGCGGGGCGAGGGCACCGGCCCTGCCCCGGTCCGCCACGAACTGCCACTGGTGGTGCGCCCGGTCCACGGCCCCCTCGACCTCGGGGTGCCCGACCGGCTCCCCGTTGCCCAGCCGTGCGCCGGCCACCGCGAGCCACAGCTCGCAGGCGCGGGCCGGGTCCCCGGCGATACGGCAGAGGTCGGCGCGGACCTCCAGCCAGTGGATCGCCTCGTCGGACCGGGGCCCGGCCGTCCGCAGCGCCTCCTGCTCCCAGGCGGCCGCCATCGAGGCCGCCTCGCTGTGCCGCCCCGCGTTGGCCGCCTCGAATATCGCCGCGTGCGTCGAGGCCAGCGGATCGGCCTCGGGCGCCCACCCGGGCGGCGGGGGCGCGGGGGCGTCCGCCGGTCCAGCGGCCCCGGTCGGCCCAGCCTGCTCAGCCGGTACGGCCCGCTCCGCCGCCTCGGCCCCTCCAGTCGCCCCGAGCGGCGCGCTCTGCCCGGCCTGCGCCGCCCGCGGGGCGACGGCCGGGGGCGCGTAGGCATCGGCCGGCTCGGCACCGTTCAGGAGGAGTTCAGGGCCCGGGCCCAGACCGGCGTCCTGGGCGGCGCGCTGGTGGAGCAGAGCGAGGGGCGGGCGTTCGGGGGCGGCCCGCAGCAGGGCGGCGAGCGCCCGGCTGTAGTCCGGCGTGGCCAGCCGCCGCTTGGGCGGGGCGGGTGTCACCGTGCCGTAGAGGGTGAGTCCGGCCGAGAGGGCGGACGGGCCCGCGGTGCTCAGCGGGGGCCAGGCCGTCTCGTCGGCCACCAGGTCGGCGACCACGACGGTGCTGCCCGGCGGCCTCCGGCCGAGCTCGGCGGCCAGCCAGTGCCAGGGCAGCGCCGTATAGCGGGCGGTCCTCGGGGTGGTACGGGCCAACGCCAGGTGCGGCAGCCGCTGTTTGGCGTCGAGGGTCAGCTGGCCCGCGAGATGGACCAGCACCGGGCCCGGGTGCGCGGCGGCGGTCCGCAGATGCGTCAGCACGGTCTGCGGATCGGCCGGGTCGACGAGTTGGACGACGCTGGCGCCGCCGGGCGTGCCCAGCAGCGCCGCCGGTGGCACGGCGGCGAGCTGGGGCAGCGCGGCGGCCGCGTCCATCAGCCGCTGCTTCCCGGCCGGACCGGCGGCGAGCAGCAGGGCGTATCCGGGCCCGCTCACCGTCTCCGCCCCCGTGCCCGACCTGTCGTTCCCCATACCTGCACCGTATCCGCAACCGGCGACGACCGGTGGAGGTGTGACCCGCGCGGCTCGCGGGGCCGGGGGCGCCGTCAGCGGCTGAGCCGCCCGTAACGCCCCACCGCGACCGGGAGGAAGACCGCGGTCAGCGCCAGCGGCCAGCAGACGGCGAGGAGTTGGGCGTGGTCCGCCGCCCAGGAGCCGCCACCACCGCCGGGGCTGCCGAACAGCTCGCGGATCGCGGTGGCCGTCGCCGACATCGGGTTCCAGACCGCGATGGCGCCGAGCCAGTCGGGCATGGTCCCGGGCGAGGCGAAGACGTTGGAGAGGAAGCCCACCGGCCAGACCAGGATCTGGACGGCCTGCACCATCTCCGGGCGCCCGGCGGCCATGCCCAGGAAGATGCCGAGCCACAGCATCGCGAACCGCAGCCACAGCAGCAGCCCGACGGCGAGCAGCACGTCGCCGGGCCCGCCGTGCCAGCGCCAGCCCATCGCGAGCCCGACCCCGAGCAGGACCAGCAGGCCGAGCGCCGACTGGAGCATGTCCAGCACACTGCGCCCGACCAGGACCGCCGAGCGGGCCATCGGCATCGAGCGGAAGCGGTCGATGACGCCCCTGTTGAGGTCCTGGGTGATGGCGAGCATCGTCCCTTCGAGGCCGAACACCATGGTGAGCGCGAGCGTGCCCGGCACCAGGTAGTCCTTGTAGTCGCCGCCGCCCGGGACGGTCATCCCGCCGCCCAGGAAGTAGGCGAACATCAGCAGCATCATGACCGGGAAGACCAGCTGGACGGCCACCTGGACGGGCTGCCGGGCCCAGTGGGCGAGTCCGCGGCGGGTCATGGTCCAGGAGTCGATGAAGGTCGCGGTCGTCATACGGAGATCTCCTCCTGTGCGGTTTCCGCCGTGGTGGTGTCCGCCGTGCTCGGCTCCCCGGTGAGGTGCAGGAAGACCTCGTCGAGGGTGGGGCGGCGCAGCACGATGTCCTCCGCCTCGATCCCGGCCGCCGCCAGCGCCCTTACGGTCTCCGTCAGCGCGGCCACCCGGTCGGTGACCCGCGCGCCGAGCCGCCGCCGGTCGGGGTCGGTCTCGACCCCGGCGGCGCCGGTCGCCCTGGACACGACCGAGGCGGCGGCGGGCAGCTGGGCCGCGTCGTGCAGCACCACCTCGATCCGGTCGCCGCCGAGCCGGGCCTTGAGCTCTTCGGCGGTCCCGTCGGCGATGGCCCGTCCGCCGTCGATCACGCAGACCCGGTCGGCGAGCTGGTCCGCCTCCTCCAGGTACTGCGTGGTGAGCAGCACGGTCGTACCGCCGTCCACCAGCGAGCGGACCGCGTTCCACACCTCCGTACGGCCCCGGGGGTCGAGCCCGGTGGTCGGCTCGTCCAGGAAGAGGATCCGCGGCTGCATGATGAGGCTGGCCGCGAGGTCCAGCCTGCGGCGCATCCCGCCGCTGTACTGGCTGACGGCCCTGGTGCCGGTTCCGGCGAGGCCGAACCGCTCAAGCAGCTCGTCCGCGCGGGCGGCCGCCCGGCGGCCGCCCAGGTGGTAGAGGCGGCCGAACATCTCCAGGTTCTGCCGTCCGCTCAACTCCTCGTCCACCGCGGCGTGCTGGCCGACGAGGCCGATGCGGTAGCGGACCTCGTCGGGGTCGCGCAGCACGTCGTACCCGGCGACCTCGGCCCGGCCGCCGTCGTGCCGCAGCAGGGTGGCCAGGATCCGTACGCAGGTGGTCTTGCCCGCGCCATTGGGGCCGAGCACGGCGTGCACGGTGCCCTGCGCGACGGTCAGGTCGAGTCCGGCGAGGGCCTGTTTGTCCCGGTAGGTCTTCCGCAGCCCCTCGACGACGATCGCGGGATCGCTGTCGGCCAAGGTCTTCCCCTCTCCCTTACGCGTTTCTCCGCGCGACGCGGCCACGCTCCACAGCCTCGTAGTCAAGTTTGACTACGAATACCGGAAGATACCGCTCGCGGCACCGCTAGTCAAATTTGATTAACCGAGGGCGGCTGTCGGCCGCTCCCGATCCGCCTAGTGGTGCCTCAGTCGGCGCCGGGCGTGGCGTACGGGTTGATGACGCCCTCCGGCAGCACCTCCACCGAGCGCTCCCCCTCGCCCGCCATCACATACGCCCCGCCCTCGAGCCGGTCGATCAGCCCACGGGTCCACTCCGCACCACTGTTCGCCGAGTGCACCCAGAACTTCATGATCTCGCCGATATGGCCCCAGTCCTCGGGGGTGCCGTCCGCCGGCGTCCAGTGCCGGGTCACCTCGGCCCGCCACTCCTCCAGCGCCGCCACCCGCCGCTTCAGCAAGGTGATCGCCTCGTCCCTGGGCAGGTCCACGATGAAGCCCACCCCGGCCGTCAGCTCGTCGATCTTCTGGTCATGGCGCAGCAGCGCCTCCCGCAGGAGCCGGAAGTACTCCTCCTCGCCCGCCCCGGTCAGCTCGTACTCGGTCCGCGGCGGCCCGCCGACCGCGCTCGGCGCGACGTCGTGCGCGCGCATCAGCCCTTGCTTCGCCATCTGTTTGAGCGCGTGGTAGATGGACCCGGGTTTGGCGCTGGACCACTCGTGCGCGCCCCAGAACTCCAGGTCGTTACGGACCTGGTAGCCGTGCGCCCGCCCGTGCTGCCGCACGGCCCCCAACACCAGCAGCCGGATCGCTGACATCGCCCGCTCGTCTCCATCCTGGTCCCGACCCCCGAGGTGACCAAGGCTAGGGGACCGGCGGGCCGGGCGGATCACCGCTCCAGGACCGACCAGTCGGGCTCCGGCATCGCCCCCGTCTCGAAGACGAGGTCGAAGGCGCCCTTGCCGTCGATCGTCTCGCGGATGACGTCGGCGTGACCGGCGTGCCGGGCCACCTCCTCGATCAGGTGGAGTACCGCCCAGCGCCAGGTGCGGGTGCCGCCCTCGTCCCAGGGGAGCCGGAGCGCTTCGAACGTCTCGTCCAGCGACGGCAGGGCCCGTACGGCCTCCTCGGTCTCGCGCGCCACCTCGTCGTACAGGGCGAGCAGCGCCTCCACCGTCTCGTCCTCGGTGGGCTCGAAGGTGTGCTCCCACTCGGACATCTGGTCCCTGGGGTCGCCCGCCTCGCCCCGGAGGACGCGCAGCCAGCCGCGCTCGCCCGTGGCCACGTGCTTGAGCACCCCGGCCAGTGAGAGCGCGCTCGCGCTGGGGACGCTGCGGGCCTGCTCCTCGGTCAGGCCGTGCACCGAGCGGCGGATGCCGCCGCGCTGTGCGTCCAGGTACGCCAGCAGCGCGCCGCACTCGCTCTGACAGGCCTCGGGGTTCACGATCACGGGCATGGCCGCCGCCTCTCATCTGGAGGGCGCCCGGGTGCGGCGCCCTTCGATGAACCCCACATTAGGAAGGCTTGCGGTCAGCTTCCGTCCGCGAGCCGCGTCCCCTCTCCCCCGGCCTCAGCGGCCGCCTCAGAACGGGAACTGGCTCCGGCCGTGCTGGATGGAGATCCACTTGGTGGTGGTGAACTCCTCGATCATCGACTCCCCGTTGAGCCGCCCGAGACCGGAGTGCTTCTCCCCGCCGAACGGCACGATCGGCTCGTCGTGGACCGTGCTGTCATTCACATGGATCATGCCGGAGTGGATCCGCTGGGCGAACCGCACCCCGCGCTCGATATCGGCGGTGTGCACGGCCCCGCTGAGCCCGTAGTCGGTGTCATTGGCGATCCGCACGGCCTCGTCGTCGCCGTCGAACGGGATCAGCGTCACCACCGGGCCGAAGATCTCCTGGCCGAGGATGGCCGAGCCCTCCGGGACCCCGCTGAGCACGGTCGGCCCCATCAGGGTGCCCTCGGTGCGGCCGCGCACCAGAGCGGTGGCGCCCTCGGCGATCGTCTGGTCGACGAGCTGGGTGATCGCCTCGGCCTGGCCCTCGTTGATCAGCGGGCCGATATGGGTGGTGGGGTCGACCGGATCGCCCACCTTCAGGGTCTCCACCTTGGCCACGAACCTCTCGGTGAACTCCCGCTCGACCGCCCGGTCCACCAGCACCCGGTTGGCCGCCATGCAGACCTGCCCCTGGTGGACGAAGCGGCTGAAGACGGCCGCGTCCACCGCGTAGTCCAGATCGGCGTCGTCGAGCACGACCAGCGCGCTGTTGCCGCCCAACTCCAGGACCGTGCGCTTGAAGTGGGAGGCGGCCACGGTCGCGACGTGCCGCCCGACCTTGTCCGAGCCGGTGAAGGAGATCACCTTCGGAATGGGGTGCTCGATCAGGGCGTCGCCGATCTCCGCTATGTCGGTGACCACGACATTGAGCAGCCCGGCGGGCAGCCCGGCCTCCTCGAAGACCCTGGCGACCAGACCGCCGCCGCAGACCGGGGTGTTCTGGTGGGGCTTGAGGACGACGGCGTTGCCGAGGGCGAGCGCGGGGGCCACCGACTTCAGCGACAGCAGGAAGGGGAAGTTGAACGGGCTGATGACGCCGACCACGCCCACCGGCAGCCGGTAGAGGCGGTTCTCCTTGCCGTCCACCGGCGACGGCAGGATGCGGCCCTCGGGCCGCAGCGCCAGATGGATCGCCTCGCGCAGGAACTCCTTGGCGAGGTACAGCTCGAAGCCCGCCTTCACATGGGTGCCGCCGCACTCCGCGATGATCGTCTCGGAGAGCTCCTTCTCCCGGTCCTCGATGATCCGCAGCGCCCGCTCGAAGACCGACCGCCGGGCGTAGGGGTTGGTGGCGCCCCACTCCGGCTGCGCCCGCTCGGCCGTCCGGTAGGCCAGGTCCACCTCCTCGACGGTCGCCACGGTGATGGAGGCCAGCTTCTCCCCGTTGTAGGGGTTGAAGTCGACGATGTCCCACGAACCGCTTCCGCCGCGCCACTCACCGTCGATGAACTGAAGGGCCAACTCGGAGAAGTAGGACATGCCATCCCTATCTGCAGGACGCGGTGCCGGACCCCGACAGCCGCGCATGTGGGGGGGTACTCCTGACCACACGTCATCCTACTGACGGGTCACGCTTCGTGAAGGAGGCCCCGGAGCAAATCCCGGCTCTTCTCGGGGGAGAGGCTGTCCGCGCCAAGCCGCTCCAGCACCCGCTCGTACTGCGAGACCTCATCGCGCTTGTCCAGATAGAGCGCGCTGGTGAGCTGCTCCAGATAGACGATGTCGGGGAGGTCGGGCTCCGGGAAGCGCAGCCGGGTGAACGCCCCGCTCTCCCCCGCGTGCCCGCCGAAGGAGAACGGCATCACCTGGAGCGTCACGTTCTGCTGCTCGGAGACGGTGACCAGGTGGCGCAGCTGGGCGGACATCACACCGCGCCCGCCGTACGGGCGGTGCAGCGCGGCCTCGTCCAGGACCACGTGGAACGCCGGGGCGCGCTCGGAGACCAGCAGCTTCTGCCGCTCAAGACGCAGCGCCACCCGTCGGTCCACCTCCGCGGAGCACGCCTGCGGCTGACCGCGGGTGACCACGGCGTGGGCGTAGCCCTCGGTCTGCAGCAGACCGTGGATGAACTGCACCTCGTAGCAGGCGATATCGGAGGCTGCGCCCTCCAGGCCGACATAGGTCTGGAACCAGCCGGGGAGCACATCGCCGTAGCTGTGCCACCATCCGGCGACATTGGCCTCGCGGGCGAGGCCGAGCAGTGCCGTGCGCTCCGCGTCGTCGGTGACTCCGTACAGCGTCAGCAGATCCTCGACGTCCCGCGCCTTGAAGCTCACCCGGCCCAGCTCCATCCGGCTGATCTTGGATTCGGATGCCCGGATCGAATAGCCCGCCGCCTCGCGGGTGATGCCGCGGTCCTCGCGCAACCGTCTGAGTTGAGAGCCCAGGAGGATGCGGCGCACCACCGATCCACTCGACTCGCCTGCGGCCATTTCCGCGGTCCTCCCTGTACGGAAAGCATCCTTGCGAACGGCGCCCCCGCAGCCCCTGAGGGCGAAGTCTGCCACTGTTCGGGCTTCACGCAGTAGGCGCGTCGTTACTCAACCCGATGACGCACGCCAGTGTACGGAGTCAGAAATTCCGGCAAAACCAAGCAGAGCGGACCAACTGCCCCGCGTGCACGTGCATTTGCCCTTGCATCTGACGTGCGCATTCGGAACCATGGGATGTGCGCACGTGCTAGCTGGTACGAAATCTGGCCAGAGTTCGTCACGGCCACGGATGCAGGAGTGCTCGCATGGGGAGCGAAGGTTCGACCCTGCTGGAACCCTTGTGGCAAGGGCTTGCCGCCATCGATCCCGCCGTCGTCTCCGGATCCGTCTCCTGCGCCCTGCCCGCCCGCTATGAAGCGGTCAAGGGGGCCCGGCAGTTCACCGGCTCGACCCTGCGGCAGTGGAACATCCCCGAACTCCTCGACGAAGTGGCGCTCGTCGTCTCCGAACTGGTCACCAACGCCCTCCGGCACGCCCTGTCCGGCACCGTCGGGGCCGGTGAGCCTGAGCGGCCGGTGCGGCTCCATCTGATGCGCGGCCCCTCACGGCTGGTGTGCGCCGTGCGCGACCCCAGCGAGGTGGGGCCGGTGGCAGGGGAGGCGGGCTGTGGCGAGGAGTCCGGGCGCGGGCTCCATCTGGTGGAGTCCTTCACGGACGGCTGGGGATGGCAGCCGCTGGCGGGCTCCCCGCGCGGCAAGATCGTCTGGGCCGTATTCCGGCTCCCCGGCGTGTAGCGCGCAGGGATGCGCGTAGCGCGTCACACGTACGGATACGCATACGCATAGGGGTGGGCAACGGCCCGTCTCCAACGCCGGGCAACCCCTCATGGGCTGGTGGACTCCGGCGGGGCCGTGGTGATGCCCAGGCCGTGCAGCTGGAAGAGCCGGTTCACATCGTGCATCGTGACGATCCCCGCCAGCTGCCCGTGGTCCACCACCAGCACCGGCAGCGCGCCAGCGCCCGGACGCGCCCGCTCCAGCACCTCGCTCAGCAGCTCATCGGGCACGGCCACGGTGCACCGCGCCAGCGGTATCGCCACATCGCGCACCCGCCGCTCCTCCCGGGCCTCGGACGGCACCGCCGCGAGCGCGCGCAGCTGGACGACCCCGCTCGGTCGGCCGTCGAAGTCCAGCAGCGGCATCACCGAATGCCGGGCGTGGGCCGCCACCTCGTCGATGAACCGCCCCACGGCCAGCCAGTCGGCCCCGGTGGCCACCGGGGCGGACATCGCGTCCACCACCCGCACCCCGCGCAGCGCGGCGTTGACACCGGCCCGCTGCCGCTCCGCGTTGGCGACGATCACCATGAAGAGGCCAATGAGCGAGAGCCACAGCCCGCCGTTGTTCCCGCGCAGGAAGGAGATCCAGCCGACCGCGATGAGCACCACGCCGAGGACCTGGCCGCTGCGCCCCGCCGCCCGCTCGGCACGCTCCCGGTCACCGGTGCGCCACCAGATCACCGCCTGCACCACCCGCCCGCCGTCCAGCGGCGCGGCGGGCAGCAGATTGAAGACGCCCAGCAGCAGATTGGCCCAGCCCAGCCAGATCAGCACGGCCGTGGGCACGCCCCATCCGGTGAGCGCGTGCATCCCGATCCCCGCGCCGACCGCGACACCGCCGATGACCAGGCTGGTGAGCGGCCCGATGACGGCCACCCAGAACGCGACCCCGGCGGTGCGGGGCCGTCCCATCTTGGTCATGCCGCCAAGCGCCCACAGCGTCACGTCCTCCACCGAGACGCCCCTTCTGCGGGCGGCGACCGCGTGCGCGGCCTCGTGCAGCAGCAGGCTGCCCATCAGCAGTACGGCGCCGACGACGCTGGCGACGGCGTAGACGGCGCCGGTCCGGCCGGGGGTCCACGCGGGCAGCGTCTCGCGGCCGAGCCCGTAAGCGAGCAGCACGATCAGCACCGGGACGCTCCAGTGCATCCGCAGTGGTACCCCGAGTACACGTCCGACGCGGACCGAGCCGTTCATCGCCGTCTCACATGGGTCGGGTCCCCCCGATCGCCACTACCAGTGTCGCGCGTCCGCGGCGATCAGCCCAGACCTGCAGAATCGTGCGCCAGATGGTCGAACTCGCCGTCCTTGGCCCCGAGCAGCATCGCCTCGACCTCGGCCGGGGTGTAGATCAGCGCCGGTCCGTCGGGGAACCGGGAGTTGCGGACGGCCACGTCCCCACCGGGCAGCTTGGCGAACTCGACACACGACCCCTGGGAGTTGCTGTGTCTGCTCTTCTGCCAGAGGACTCCCCGGAGGTCCGCGGCCGCCATGCCGTTGTAGGGGTGGTCGCGCACAGGGCTTCTCCACTGTTCGTGCATGCGTGCAGCTGTCAACTGTCCGGGATCATAGCTGCGTTCCTTTGCGAACGCATGGGCAAATGCATCTGCGTATGCGCAGGTAGATGCACAGGCAGATGCACGTGCACCATGCGTATCGGCATGATCACCCGACACCGGAGATCTTCTGCCCGGAGTGAAGAAGAGCAGTCGTCATGAATGACGTCCGGGTCCGCCTCGGGGTTGAGCGGGCCTCGCCCCGGAGCGTTGGAATCCGCGAATCGGCGTCGATGTCGGACCTCAGCGTCGTTGTCAGACCCCCCTGCCAGAATCCCGGGCATGAGATGGGCGGCGGCGGAGACGGACCACGGGGGTGTTCGTCTCTGCCCGCTCGACCCCGGGGGAAGGGCCGCCGGACCGGTCGTCGAGGTCACGGCGGAGCAGGGCGGGATCGCCGAGGCCGTGCGGTCCCGCCCCGACGCCGACCGGTGGGTGTGGCGGTCTACCGCCGAGGTCTATCCACGGCTGCTGGCCGCCGGGGTGCGGGTCGAGCGGGCCTATGACATCGAGGCGGCCGAGGCGCTGCTCCTGGGCCATGAGGGGCGCTCCGGCGCACCGCGTTCGCTCGCCGCCGCCTGGGCGCGGCCGCGCGGGCTGCCCGTCCCCGAGGATCCGCCGCCCCGGGCGGCCGGGGGCCAGCCGTCGCTGTTCGAGCCCGGTCCGCCGCCGCTGCCGCCGGGCACCGATCCGCTGGACGCGCTGCTGGGGGTGTACGCGGGCCAGCTGGTCCGTACGGACGCGGCCGAGCACCCGGACCGGATGCGGCTGCTGACCACCGCCGAGTCGGCCGGGATGCTGATCGCCGCCGAGATGCGGCGCGCCGGGGTGCCCTGGCGGGCCGATCGCCACCGGGAGCTGCTGGACGAGCTGCTGGGCGAGCGCTATCCGGGCGGTCTGGAGCCGCGGCGCCTGGCCGAGCTGGCCGACGAGGTCTCCCGCGCCTTCGGCACCCGGGTGCGGCCCGATCTGCCCGCCGAGGTCGTCAGGGCGTTCGCCCGCGCGGGCATCGCCGTGGGCTCGACCCGCGCCTGGGAGCTGGAGCGGATCGACCACCCCGCCGTGGAGCCGCTGCTGGCTTACAAGAAGCTCTACCGGCTGCACACCGCCCACGGCTGGGCCTGGCTCCAGTCCTGGGTGCGGGAGGGCCGCTTCCGCCCCGAGTACCTGCCCGGCGGCACCGTCTCCGGCCGCTGGACCACCCACGGCGGCGGGGCGCTCCAGATCCCCAAGGTGGTGCGGCGCGCGGTGGTGGCCGATCCGGGGTGGCGGCTGGTGGTGGCCGACGCCGACCAGATGGAGCCCCGGGTGCTCGCCGCGATCTCCCGCGACCCCGGGCTGATGGAGGTCGCGGGCAGCGGCCGGGACCTGTACGCGACGCTGTCCGACCGCGCCTTCTCCGGTCAGCGCGACCAGGCCAAGCTGGCGCTGCTCGGCGCGGTGTACGGCCAGACCTCCGGCGACGGCCTGAAGCACCTCGCGGCCCTGCGGCGGCGCTTCCCGGCGGCGGTGGCGTACGTGGACGAGGCGGCCCGCGCGGGCGAGGAGGGCCGGCTGGTGCGCACCTGGCTGGGCCGCACCTGCCCGCCCGCGGGCGGCGCCGCCGAGGAGACGGCCGACGAGGCGGGGCTGCCGCGGGACCAGGAGGAGCCGTCGTACGGCAGCACGGCGGGCGCCCGCGCCCGGGGCCGCTTCACCCGGAACTTCGTGGTGCAGGGCAGCGCCGCCGACTGGGCCCTGCTGATGCTGGCCGCGCTGCGGCGGTCGCTGACCGGGGCAGGGCTGCGCGCGGAGATCGTCTTCTTCCAGCACGACGAGGTGATCGTGCACTGCCCCGAGGACGAGACCGACGCGGTCCGGGAGGCGATCGCCGAGGCGGGCGGGACGGCCGGGCGCATCGCCTTCGGACCGACCCCGGTCCGGTTCCCCTTCACCATGGCGGCGGTGGAGTGCTACGCGGACGCGAAATAGACGGCAGGGGCCCTGTCTCCCGCCCGGGGGCGCGCCTCTCCCGCCCCGGGGGCGCGCCCTGCCGGGAGTCGCGGGCCGCACGGAGCCACCGCGCGGGGCCCAGCGGGGCAATCGCTCCCCCGACCGGCTCAGCCCCACGGGCAGCGGACCTGATCATCCCCACACGATGAGAGCGGAGGGCCGCCGGGCGGCGGCCCGCCACGCCGCCCACAGGGAGACCTGCCATGACCATCAGCCTCGAGGCACTGCGCCGCTGCTCCATCGCCGTCGACCTCGGCGCGGCCAGGACCCGCGTCTACCTCAGGCGCACCGGCCTCATCGTCGACGAGCCGACCGTGGCCGCCGTGAACACCCACACCGGCGGGCTGATCGCGGTCGGCACGCTGGCACAGCGGATGACCGGGCGGACGCCCGCCCACATCCGGGTGGTCCGGCCGGTCTCCAACGGCACCGTCGTGGACATCGAGATGGCCCAGCGGATGCTGCGGCTGCTGCTGGGCAACAAGCTGCGGCGCGCCTGGCGGCGCCGTCCGCTGGTGAGCGCCGCCGTCTGCGTCCAGCACGACGCCGATCCGCTCGCCCGGCGCGCCGCCATGGAAACGCTCACCGGGATCGGCGCCAAGCGGGTCGAGCTGGTGGACGCCCTGATCGCCGCCGCCGTGGGCTGCGGTCTGCCGGTGGAACGGCCCGAGGCGACGATGATCGTGGTGTGCGGCGCGGCCACCACCCAGGTCGCCGTCCTGTCGCTGGGCTCGATCGTGGCCGCCGAGCGGGTGCCGGTGGGCGGCGAGACCGTGGACCACGCCGTCATCCAGCACCTGCGCAACGAGCACGCCCTGATGCTGCCCAGCCAGGCCGTCCGCCCGCTGCATCTGATCGTCAAGGACACCACGGGCGGCGCGGACGGCACCCAGACCGTGCAGAGCACCGAGGTGCACGGCCGGGACGTGGCCACGGGGCTCGCCCGGACCGTACGGATCGATGTCGAGGGCGTACGGACCGCCATCCGCACCCCGCTCACCGGGGTGCTGGACGCCATCGGCACGGTGCTGCGCCGCTGTCCGCCCGATCTGGTGGCCGACCTCGCCGACCGCGGCATCATGCTGGCGGGCGGCAGCGCGACGCTGCCCGGGTTCGACACGATGCTGCGCGAGGCCACCGGGATGCCGCTGAGCATCGCCGACCACCCCGACGTCTGCGCGGTCGAGGGGCTGGGCGCGATGCTCGACGGCAAGGTGCAGCCCCTGGTGCTGGACGCGATGGTCTCCTGACCCTTCCGCGCCCGTAGCACCCGGCGCCTGATCCACGACACCTGACCCTGACCCTGACCCTGACCGGAAATTCTTCGCGACGCGTTGAGCGGCTGCCTCCCCCCGTGCGTAGTGAAGGGGGAAGAGGCCGACATGGCCGCCGATCCCCCCCGGGGCTCAGACCGGGAGTCGTCCGTTGATGTTGTCCAACTCAGGTCAGGTCCTGGAGGTTCAGGTGCACGACGACGCCGCCGTGGCCGATGAGCGTCCGTCAAGATCCAGGCGCGGTACGCCGGATGAGCAACTCATGCGCGCGCTCTACCAGGAGCACGCCGGGCCGTTGCTCGCGTTCGTACTGCGTCTGGTCGCGGGCGACCGGCACCGTGCGGAGGACGTCGTCCAGGAGACCCTGGTGCGCGCCTGGCGGAACGCCGACCAGCTGTCCCGGGCCACCGGCTCCATCCGGCCCTGGCTGGTCACCGTCGCCCGGCGGATCGTGATCGACGGACACCGCAGTCGGCAGGCCCGGCCGCAGGAGGTCGACCCCTCCCCGTTGGAACTCATGCCCGCGGAGGACGAGATCGACCGTGCACTGCGGCTCATGACCCTGACCGACGCGATGCAGGACCTCAGCGACGCCCATCGCGAGGTGCTGGTCGAGACCTACTTCAAGGGGCGGACCGTCAATGAGGCGGCCCAGACCCTCGGCATACCCAGCGGGACGGTACGGTCCCGGGTCTTCTACGCGCTGCGCTCGATGAAGCTCGCGCTCGAGGAGAGAGGAGTGACGGCATGACAGCGCAGACGCACCACCCGGGACATGACGCCGTTGGCGCGTATGTGCTCGGCGTGCTCGACGAGGCGGACGCCACCTATTTCGAGGAGCATCTGGCCGGTTGCGACCGGTGCGGACGGCAGCTGGACGAGCTGACCGGACTGGAGCCGCTGCTGGCCGATCTGGCCGCCGACGTCCCCGGGATCCACGGCAGCCCCGGGCGGACCCAGCTCACCGGCCACACCCCGCTTGCCCTCAGCGCCACTGCCAACGCCATCGAGACCCTTACCGCGCGCCCAGGGCCCGCCCTGTTCAACCGGATGGTCGGCGAGGCCGCCGCGTCCCGCGCCAAGCGGCGGCGGCGCGGGCTCTACCTGGTCGCGGCGGCGGCCGTGCTGATCGTCGGCGGCCCGGTCGGCACGATCGCGGTCACCTCCGGCGGCTCGGACGGCTCCGTCACGGCCTCCCCCAGCGAGAGCGCGCTCTTCGCCGGAATGCCCGACAAGGTGCGGGGCACCGACCCGGAGACCAAGGTGAGCGCGGCGGTCGCGCTGGAGGACAAGATGTGGGGCACCAACGCCGTCCTCCGGCTGAAGAACCTCAAAGGCCCCCTGGACTGCAGCCTGATCGCGGTCTCCAAGGACGGCCATGAGCAGACGATGGTGACCTGGTCCGTGCCCAAGTGGGGCTACGGGATCGCGGACAGCCCCAAGGCGGAGGCGAGAGATCCGCTGTGGGCGCACGGCGGCGCGGGCATGAAGCGCTCCGACATCGAACGCTTCGAGGTCCGTACGGCCGAGGGAAAGCGCCTGGTGTCCCTGAACGTCTGACCTTCTCCGGGCGCCCGGTCTCCTTGAGCGCCTGCCCTGCCACGAACGGCTGAACCGCCACGAACCTCTGGCCTGCCACTCGGATCGCCGATCAACCCATGCGGCGCGGTGAGCGAGATGTTACACAGAGTGTGATATGTCGTGCTTCGCGTCCCCGGGGGATCCGGATCCGAGGAGGCACCCCGTGGCTGACCCGGAGGCCCATCAGCAGCGCATGTTCGCTCAGTATGTGCTGCCCGAGGTCGAGGTGCTGCTGCGCGTGGCCATGTCACTGACCACCCAGCGAGCCGACGCCGAGGATCTCGTGCAGGACACGTTACTACGGGCGTACCGGGCAGTCGGCCGTTTTGACGGGAGACATCCACGGGCCTGGCTGCTGACGATCATGCGGCACGCGGAGGTCAGCCGCCGCCGCCAGCGCCGCCCCCGGCTGCTCGACGATCCGGACACGGAGCTGGAGCGGCTGGTCCCGGCCCGGGACGCGACGCCGGAGGAGCTGGTGGTGGACACGACGTTCGACGAGGCCGTGGACGCCGCGTTCACGGCGCTTCCGCTGCGGGACCAGCAGGTGGTGCGGCTGGTGCATGTGGACGGGCTGTCGTACGCGGAGGCCGCACAGGTGCTGGACGTCCCCAAGGGGACGGTGATGAGCAGGCTGCACCGGGCGCGCAAGCGGATCCGGAACCAGCTGCTGGCCGCGGGAGTGGAATCGGAGCGAGGTGGCGCATGAGCAGATGGACATGGTGGCGGCGGACGCGCACCACGGGGACCACGCAGACCACCGGACGGCTCTGGACCGCGCGATGTCCCCTGGGCGCCCCGATGCTCCAGTCGTATCTGGACGGGGAACTGGACGCACCGGCCGCGGCCCGGGTCCGCACCCATGTGGCCGAGTGCCACCGCTGCGCCCGGGAGCTCGCCGTCTACCAGCGGATCAGCGAGGCGCTTGCCGCTCACGCGACGATCGACGAGGCGGTGCTCGACCGGCTCAGGGACTTCGCGGAGTCCCTCGCGGAGCGGGAGAGCCGGGAGCCGGCGGGGGCGGAGGGGGCGCCGCAGGAGCCGATCCCGGGGACGGAGACGGTGCCGAACGGGACGGTGCCGACGGAGACGGTGCCGAACGGGGCCTTGCCGACGGAGACGGTTCCCGGGAGGGCGGCGGGGGCGGATCGGGACGCCGATCGGGGCGCGGTGCACAAGGCGGGAGGCTGAGGGCCACCGGATCGGGGGCCGTGCCCGGGGCGCTCGTGTCCGGGGCGCCCGCGCCAGGGGCGGGCAGCGCGACGTCCCTCTCGGCCGCCCGCGAGGTCCTGCGCAGCAGCAGGGCCGCGGTGAGCAGGGTCCCGGTGAGCAGGGCCACATCGGCGAGGTTGAAGACCGGCCCGCGGGCGTCCAGCGTGATCCAGTCGATGACGGCGCCGCGCAGCGGGCCCGGCGACCGGATCATCCGGTCGGCACCGTTGCCCGTCGCTCCCCCCGCGATCAGCCCCAGGCCCAGCGCCGCGCCCCGGCCGCGGACCCGCAGCCCCACACCGGCCGCGCCCAGCGTGGCCACCGCGCCCGCGAGCGTGATCACCACGATCAGCGCGGGACGGCTCTGGCCCAGGCCGAAGGCCACCCCGGTGTTGCGCACCAGCAGTGCGCAGAACGGCCCGAACCGGGCCTGCGGCCCCACGGTGCCGCTCCAGGCGGCCAGCGCCATCGCCTTGCTCAGCTGATCGGCCAGGATCACGGCGAGTGCGGCCAGCGGGAAGAGCAACCGGCCGGTCGCCGGACGGGGCTTCATCATCGGCCTCCCTGGGGGTGGGGGGCCGGTCCGCGGGCGCGGTCCGCGGCCCGGGAAGGAAACCCACCGGGCGGCCGCCCCGCTTCCCTTCCGGGGAAAAACACCAGACGAGGGCCCGCAGGCGGCACTGCCTGCGGGCCCTCGCTGCTCGCCAACGCCGTGATCAGCTATGTGGTCATCGGCGGTGTACCGAAGGGGGTACTCCGACTTACTTCCCCTTCTTCGCCTCCAGGAGCGGCGTCTGGTACTTGGCCAGCATCTTCATCTTGTTCTGGTCGATCGTCTTCCAGTCGTTCTTCAGCACACCGCCGGTGTCGCCCGAGTCCGGGTTCCAGGTCCAGTAGGTGTAGCTGATCTGGTGCTTCTTGAGGTAGTCCATCAGGGCGTTCTGCCAGACGGCCTCGGAGCTCTTACCGGCGGTCTTCTTACCGCCGAACTCACCGAGCAGCAGCGGGGCGATGTTCTGCTTCTTGATGTACGCCCAGTGCTTCTCCCAGATGGCGGGCATGTTCTTCGGGAAGTCCTTCGCCTGGAACCAGTTCTGGTTGAAGACGCCCGGACCGTAGTCGTGGGCCGAGTAGACGACCTTGTTCGGCTCCTTGAGCTTCACCGGGTGCTTCTTCACACCCTGCAGGTCACCGCCCCACCAGAACTGCTCGTTCTTGTGGCGGTCCGTGCCCTCGACGAAGACCAGCCAGTTCTTGTTGACCTTGTGAATGGCGTTACCGGCCTTGGTGGCCGCCAGCTGCCAGTCGGTCTTCGGGTTGCCGTCGCCCCACGTGGCCTGGCCACGCGGCTCATTGTGCAGGTCGGCGCCGATCACCCGGTCGTTGTTCTTGTAGCGCTTGGCCAGCTTGACCCAGTCGTCCATCCACTGCTTCTCGGAGAGGCTCTGGGAGTGCCACAGCTCACTCTGGCCGTACTGGTCCGGACGGTGCTGGTCCAGGATCACGCGGATACCACGGTCGGTGGCACCCTTGACGATCTTGTCCATGATCTGCTGGGGGGTGAGGCCCTTCAGATCGGGGTTCTTGTGGTAGTCGATGCCGTCGGGCTTGGCGGACGACTTGAACATGTCGTTCGCGTACGGCAGCCGCAGGGTGTTGAAGCCCTGCTTGGCCATCTGGTCCAACATCGACTCCCAGCCGCGGGTCCACAGGCCGTGCGGCGCGTAGGTGCCGGTCTCGAAACCGAACCAGTTCACACCGGTCAGGACGACCTTCTTGCCGTCGGAGTCGACGATGTCGCTCTTGTTGGTGGACAGCGGACCCTCGGCACCCGCACCGGAGGCCTGGGCGGCCGAGGTGGTGGTGGCCGACTGGCCATCGGAGTCGTTCACCGCGAAGGCGGTGACGGTGCCACCCACGGCAGCAGCAGCGACGACGGCCGCGGCGATACCGAAGCGGAGACGCTGCGGGCGCGGCGCACGCTTGGTCTCGGTGGTCGGGGCGTTGTTCTGATCCATGGGGGAATTCATTCGGTAATGCTCCTGAGCAATTCGGGTACTGCGGTCTTCAGGACGCTGGGGTTGTTCGTCGGAGATTCCAGACATTCCATCTGCGGGTCGGAGACTGCGGTCAGCCGGACAATCCGCGCGGACGGTAGGAGTTCGCCGATCAGGCGGACCAGCCGCTGCGCTTGCCAGCTGGGCTCATCCACGTCGATCAGCACCACATCCGGTTGCAGGTGATGGGCCAGAGAAATTGCTTCTCGGGCCGACCCGGCAATGCCGGATAGCTCCAGTCCGGGCTCCTCGACAACGAGATCGGCGAGAGCACTCAACACCAGTGGGTGGTGCTCCACGACGAGAACTCTGTGCATCGATTGGAGCTCCTTCGGGGCTTGTCCTTTCGCTTCACGACATTAGGGAGTGACCGCGGTCAGAATCGCCGTACGCCTGGCTGAAATCCGCGTACCTCAATTGCAGGAATTCCGGACACACCAAACGGCCGAATTCCGTCTACCTCAGGTGAGGTAGAGGAATTCGGCCGTTTTATATAGGTTATGTCCGTTTTGTGGGGCGTCCCGGAGGGCTCAGGGGCTGCTCCGGAGGCCCCAGACAACGCTCAGAGCCCCCGAGGGCACCGCCCAGGGAGCCCCCAGGGCATACAAAAGGCGCCGGTCACAGCGTGACCGGCGCCCAGGAAGGGATCAGAGGGGTCAGAGGGGGTCAGGGGGGAGAGGATCAGCGCGTCAGGCGGTAGGCGTAGGTGGGGATGAACATGCCCGCGCCGGCGGCGCAGCCGTCTGCCTGGCCGGGCTGCTTGATCCACAAGAAGGCGTCGACCCCGGGGATCCCCGTGGCGGCGGTCGGGGCCCTGCCCAGCTTGCGGCCCGGCGGATCGCAGAAGCTGTGGCGACGCGTGGGCCCCGCCCCGTTACGGCTGGTGTCCACCACGACCCCCAGCCGGGGGCGGCGCAGCTCCCGGATCACGGACAGCCCGTAGCGCACCTCGTCCGCCGTGGCGTTGAAGTTGGAGACGTTGACCGCTATCCCGTCCCCGTACCGCTCCACACCGGCGTCCCGCAGCCGCTCGGCCATGGTCCGCGCGGGCTGCCATCCGGAGTTCCCCGCGTCGTAGTACACCCGGGCGCGGGGCGCGCCCCGGTGGAGCGCCCGCGCCGCGTACGCCAGTGCCGCGAACCGGTCCGCCTGCTGCCGCCGCTTGAGACAGGTCATATGGGCCAGCGCGTCCGGTTCGAGGATGACGATGGCGCGCCCGTCCCCTATGCCCCGGGTGAGGGCGTCGCTCCAGCGCCGGTAGGCGGCCGTGTCCCCGGCGCCGCCGGAGCTCAGCTGCTGGCAGTCGCGCTGGGGGATGGTGTAGGGGACCAGCACCGGCAGCCGCCGCTGGGCGGCGGCGGTGCGGACGAGGCTGCGGGCCCGCTCCTCGATCAGGGACTCATCGGTCTCGGTGAGCCAGGCCGCCTGGGGCTCGGCGGCGATCCGCCGGGCGATCGCGGTCGACCGCCGGTCGTGCGGATGGTCCCGCACCCAGGTCGCGGCCGGGTTGTGGGGGTCGACGTAGAAGCGGGTCGTGGCCGGGAAGAACGGCTTGGCCACGGGGAGCGACGGCTTGGTGGCGGGCGGCCGCACCGGGCCCGCGAACAGGGCCTGCACGGTGGTCGCCGCCATCACCACCTCGGCCACCAGCACCATCACGATCAGTTGGGCGAAGCCCCGCCCCGCCCACCGGGAGCCGCGGGCACCCGCCGGCGGGCGGGGGCGGCGGGCGCGGCCGCGCAATTTCGTGATCATGGCGAGTCCTGTCCGGCCTCAGCCGCGGTGGGAGTTGTCGGGCGGCCTGCGGCGGCTGATGAGCACCACCGCGAGGATCGCGAGCACCACCAGGACCCCGGCCACCACACCTATCGTGACCAGGGCGGACTCATCCCCCTCCGCCCTGGGCCCGGCGGTCTTCGGAGTGGCGGACGGATGGCGGCGGGGGGCGGAGAGCTCGGCGGACGCGGGCGGCGCGGCCCGGTCCGCGAGCGCCCTGGCCGGGGCGATCACCCCGTACCCATAGCGCGGATCATGGCCCGCGGAGCCCTTGCGCTCGGCGGTGTCGATCAGCTTCTGGACCACCTGGTTGGCGTTCCAGCGGGGATGCTCCGAGCGCAGCAGCGCGGCGCCCGCCGCGACCCAGGGCGCCGCGAAGCCGGTGCCGTCGCCGGTCCAGTAGTCGTCGTTGCCGGAGGTGGTGAGGATGGCGACGCCGGGGGCGGCCAGGAGGGTCTTCCCACCGTGGTGGGAGGAGGTCCAGACGGCGCCCTTCTTGTCGGTGGCCACCACGGCGACCACTCCGGGGAGGGCGGCCGGGTAGGTGGGCCGGTTGCCGATCTTGCCGGTGTCGCCCGCCCCGGCCACGATCACGGCCTTCTTGCCGACGGCGTACTTCACCGCGGACCGCAGTGCGGGGGTCGGCCGCTTGAAGGTGACGGCCAGGTCGATGACGCGCACGCCGTGGTCCACCGCGTGCCGGATGGCCTTCGCGGTGGGGTCGGCGAGGGGCTTTCCGTCGCGGTAGACGCCGAGCGGCATCACCTTGGCCTTGGGCGCGAGCCCGTACACCCCGTCGCCGCGGTAATTGCGGCCGGTTCCGGCGATGATTCCGGCGGCATGGGTGGACTGCTCGGCCGACTTGCCGCCGTCCCGGGTGCCGTAGCCGCCGGTGCCACCCGCGAAATCCTTTCCGCGGACCACCTGTCCGCGCAGATCCGGATGGGAGGCGTCGACCCCGGTGCCGATGACCGCGACGGTCACCCCGGCACCCTTGCTGAATTTCCAGGCACGCTCCGCCTTGAGCGCGGTCAGCGCCCATTCGGAATCGTGCAGCCCGCCGGAATGGGATTCACTTGCCGCAGCCGGCGTGGCCAGTGCGAGTGTCATCGTCACGATGACCGCTCCGGCCCGGCCGGCGAATGGATGGCGTGACATCACGTGACCTGACATTACGTCACCTACTCTCCTCGCACGGGACGCAAGGCCGTCCGGCCCATTTCATCTTTGGGCATCCCCCGCAGGTACTGGCACCCACGAGAGGGTGAGCGTCCCGTCCCTTCTTTGGGGGACGGCCGGGAAACCCGGAACGCCGGCTCTCCCCAATACGGGGGACAAGAGAGGTCCGCCGAAGGTGTACCACCCGCTCCCCCGGGCGCGGGTACTACCTCCTTTTCGGGTGACGCACTCTTGGGTCAACGGCGATAAGAGCCTCCTGCCGAGGGAGTCGCGATGCAGCGTTTCCGAACGTTCAGCGAGCGCACCGGAGAGCCGGGCGAAGAGGCGGACAGCACCGACCGTAATGCCCGCAGGCGGACCGGAATTCTGTTCCGGGCCCGCCGGATCCTGAACCCGCTGGCGGGCATGCCCGGTCTGGCCCTGCGTTTCGCGGTGGTCGGCGGTGGCGGTGTGGTCGTGAACACGGTGGTCCTCTTCGTCCTCTATCACTGGGCCGGGCTGCCGCTGCTCGCGGCGTCGGCGATAGCGGTGGAAATCGCCGTCGTACACAACTACCTGCTGAACGACCGGTGGACCTTCGCGGTGGCCACCCCGTCCGTCGGACGATTCATCAAGTTCAATGTCTCGGTCCTTGGCGGACTTGGGGTCAATGTGCTCATCGTCTGGTCACTGGTGCGCACCGGAATGCATCTGCTGCTGGCGAATTGCCTCGGCATCGCGGCGGCCTTCGCGGTCAACTTCGCATCGAGTACCGGCTGGGTCTGGGGGAGGCGGAGCCGATGATTGTCGCCATCATCTACCTGGTGCTGATCGTGGTCTCGATCCTGCTCACCGTGCAGTCGGCCCATGTCCTCTACCTCATGCTCTACACCTGGGACCGAGCGGACGCCGAACGCAGGGCGAGGGCGCCGGATGAATTCCTGCCGCCCCAGATCTCCTTCAGCGTCCTGCTGCCCGCCCGGCATGAGGAAGACGTCATCCAGAGCACCATCGAGCGCGTGGTGCGGGCCAACTATCCGGCCGAACTGCTGGAGGTCTTCGTGATCTGCTCACAGGACGACGACGGCACGATCAAAAAGGCCGAGGAGAAGATCGACGACCTGAAGCGGAAAGGGCTGCACAATGTGCGGGTCGTGGTGTTCGACGACAAGCCGATCAACAAGCCGCACGGCCTCAACACGGCCCTTCCGCACACCGCCAACCAAGTGGTGACGATCTTCGACGCGGAGGACGACATCCACCCGGAGATCTTCTCCCTGGTCAACACCGTGATGGTCCAGGAGAAGGTCAAGGTGGTCCAGGCCGGTGTGCAGCTGATGAACTACGAGTCCAACTGGTACTCGACGCTCAATGTCCTGGAGTACTTCTTCTGGTTCAAGAGCCGGTTGCATTACCACGCCCACTACGGCTCGATCCCGCTCGGCGGCAACACCGTCTTCTTCGCCCGTGAGCTGCTGCTGCGGCTCGGCGGCTGGGACGACCGCAACCTCACCGAGGACGCCGACATGGGGCTGCGGATATCCGCCATGGGCGAGCGGGTGCGGGTGGTCTACGACGACCGGTATGTGACCAAGGAGGAGACCCCGCCGACCCTCGGCCACTTCATCCGGCAGCGCACCCGCTGGAGCCAGGGCTTTATGCAGACCCTGAAGAAGGGGACGTGGAAGAAGATGCCGACGCGCAAACAGCGCTGGCTGGCCTTCTACGTCCTGGCGTTCCCGCGCGGGCAGGCGCTGTTGGGCCTCTATCTGCCGATCTCGCTCGGCATGATCCTGATCCTCAAGGTGCCGGTGCTGATCGCGCTCTGCTCCTATCTGCCCGTTCTGCTGCTGGCCGCGCACTTTCTGGTCCAGGCGGTCGGCCTGTACGAGTTCACCGGCGCCCATGGGCTCGAGGCCTCGCCGAAGGCCCTCGTGCGCATGGCCATCGCCTGGTTCCCCTTCCAGATGGTGCTGGCGTACGCAGCGTTGCGGGCCATGCGGCGGGAGATGCTCGGCCGCCACGACTGGGAGAAGACACAGCACGTAGGCGCCCACCGGGCCACCACCGAGGAGGCGGAGTCGCGTGTCGGATAACCCCACGCCCTCGCGGCCCGCGGCCGTCGACGCGGAAGGCCGGAACACCGCGGCGGACATGAACACCGCCCCGGGCAAGGACACCGCCCCGGGCACAGGCACCGCCCCGGGCACACACACCACGGCAGGCAAGGGCGCCGCGCCGGAGAACGCGGCCGCGCCCGAGAGCGCCACCGCCCCGGACAAGGGCACCGAGGCCCCCGCGCGCCGTCCGCGCCGCCGCCGTCCGCGGTTCTCCGTGGAGCGCGGCTGGTTCCCGCCGCTGGGGAACAAGGGCAGGATCGCCCTGGTCGCCTCCCTGCTGACCGGGGTGCTCACCCACGGCTACCACCTGTTCCGCTACCCCCTCTACCTCACCGACGAGGGCATCTACATGCAGCGGGCCTGGTCGCTGGTGCGGGAGACCAGCCTGTCCCCGTACACCTACGACTACGACCACGCCCCGCTGGGCTGGATCACCCTGGCCGGGTGGGTCTTCCCGCTGCCGAAGCAGTTCGAGACCTTCGGGAACGCGATCAACACCGGACGGTTCCTGATGCTGCTGGTGCACGTCGTCAGCGTGTATCTGCTGTTCGAGGTCACCCGGCGGCTCTCCGGCAGTGTGCTGGCCGCCACCGTCACCTCGTTTCTCTTCAACGTCTCGCCGCTCGCCGTCTACTTCCAGCGGCAGGTGCTGCTGGACAACCTGATGATCCTCTGGCTGCTGCTGAGCCTGTTCATGCTGCTCAGACGGGAAGTCACGATCAGATCGGTGTTCGGCGGCGGGCTGGCGCTGGGGATCGCGCTGATCACCAAGGAGAACGCGATCTTCTTCGTGCCCAGCTTTATGTATCTGCTCTACCGAAGGGTCAAGGGGTCGGCCAGCAGCCGGTTCACCAGCACCCTGTGGCCGTTCGCCGCGATCGCCCCGATCGGCGCCTACGTGACCTACGCACTGCTCAAGAACGAGCTGCTGCCGAGCGGTTTCGACTTCGACCTGAACAACCCGCCCGCGGACCACGTCTCGCTGCTCTACACCCTGTGGTGGCAGCTCAACCGCAGCCAGGGCACCCTCTTCAGCCACACCGGTCTGCTGCAGACCAGCTGGCTGGTCCGGGACAAGTTCCTGCTGATCGCCGGAGTGATCGCGATGGTGATGTGCCTGTGGATCGGCGTCCGGGACCGCAGACGCAACCTGGGCTTCCTGATCGCCGGCACACTGGCCTTCGGATACGCCTTCTACCTGGTGCGCGGCAGCGTGGTGCTGGACTTCTACGTCACCCCGCTGATCCCGATGTTCGCGCTCAACATCGGCCTGATCATCGACCGGCTGCTCAAGGGCTCGTTCGCCAGTCGGTTCATGCGCGGCGCGCATTCCCTGACCCGGGTCGCCGTGCCGTCGTTCGTCGCCGTTCTGCTGCTGGTCTCACCCGCCTCCGGATATCTCGTCCACACCAATACCGAGGGCGTTACGCAGATCGCCGACCAATACCAGTCCAAGATCAACCTCACCGGAATGCAGCATGCCCAGATCGCCTGGGTGCGCAAGCACGTACCGCCGAATTCGCGCATCATCATGGACGACGACCTATGGGGTGAGCTGCACGATGTGCGCCCGTTCTACCCGTATGCGCATTCCCACTGGAACGCCTCGTCCGACCCGGATGTACGCGACAAGCTCTTCAAGAAGAGATGGCAGAACGTCGACTACATCATCATGTCGAACAAGATGCGCAAATCGATAATGACCAACAACTCCGACGGCCGGGAGAACTGGATTCTCCAGGCGCTGCGTAATTCCAGCCGCGTCTGGTCGGAAACCCAGGGCAACATCAAGCTGGAAATCTACCGTGTGCAATAGCCATGGGAAGAGGAGGTGAAGGCCATGCCTGAGTACGACGACGACTGGGATGTTCCGGAGGATGACAGGGATGATCCCGAGAACGAGGAAAACGAGGAAAACGAGGAAAACACCCCCGACGGTGAGAAGAAGAAAAAGCTCACCTGGAAAACCGTCCTGCTCGCACTCGTGGTCTTCGCGATCGTCGGATCGCTCGTCCAGGTGGTCGCGCGCGGCGGCTTCGGAGGCGCCCTGAACACCACCGGCAGCAGTGGCGGCGCCCAGAAGAAGGAGCACTCCCGGCAGGAGCAGGAGATACGCCCGCCCAAGCAGCCCAAGACCATCCGGCTGGGCAATCAGCGGGTCCCCCAGGCGTCCGGCCCGATCATCGTGATCAACCCGGGCCTGGTCACCCCCGGCGGCAGCGCCGCCGTCGAGGGCGGTGGCTTCGACAAGAAGGCCACCGTGGACATCCTGCTCAAGGCCCGGAAGTCGGACACCAAGGGCCGCGCCATCGGCAGCGTGCGCTCGGACCGGTTCGGGTCGATCTACGCCCGGTTCACCATGCCCGAGAACGCGGGCACCCGGCCCGCGACGCTGGTCGCCCAGCAGCGCAACAGCCGTAAGACGGCGGAGGCCAAGGTGATCACCGGTGGCGCCGTCGGCACCGCCAAGATCAACAAGATGGTGGGCCGCCCCGGTGACGTGGTGACGGTCTCGGCCCGCGGCTTCCGCCCGGGTGAGTCGATCAACGTCTTCTGGGGACGGACCACCGGTATCCCCGTCACCACGCTGCACACCGACAGCAGCGGCGGCGTCGCCCACGCGGCGATCAAGGTGGGCGTGGCCCCGACCGGCTCCAGCACCCTGGTCCTGGTGGGCAAGCGCAGCAAGACCACGGCCACCGCGCCCTTCCAGATGCTGGCCATGTACCCGTCGATGAAGTCCAAGCCGTACGCGCTCAAGGCCGGTCAGCGGATCACGCTGTCCGCCAACAAGTTCGCGCCCGGCGAGCGGGTGCTGGTCTACATCAACTCCACCGGCGGTCTGCCGGCCTTCACCGCCCAGGCGAACGGCATGGGCCAGATCCGCGATGTGGCGTTCAACGTGCCGTTCGGCCTCAAGGGGCGGCAGACGCTGATGGCGATCGGCGACCAGAGCCGGGCCGTGGTCCGCTCGGGCTTCACCGTGCTGCCGTACAGCCCGTCCGCCGAGCCCAGCGCCTTCGGCGGCAGGGCGGGCACCACGCTCAGCTTCTATGTCGCGGGGTTCGCCCCGGGCGAGACGGTGAACGCCTACGCCGGCTCGGGTTCGAAGGGCCAGCGCAAGATCGGGACCTTCCAGGTGGACGACCGGGGCAAGGCCGAGGCCGTGGGCTCGTACAAGATCACTCCGGCGGATGAGAGCGGTGTGTCCTTCCAGCTCATCGGCCAGAAGAGCGGCGGCATCGCCAAGGCGAGCATCAACATGTCCCAGGGTCGCGGGGATTAGGGACCGCGAGTGGCGCCGAAGGAGAACGTGGGCCGGGCCGGGCCGACCGCCGGAGAGCGGCGGAGGGCGACGGACACGGCGGGGAAACGGGCCCACGTTCCAGGGAGCGACCGGCCGCCGACGGCCGCGGGGCGGCTCACCCGGGCGGCTCACCAGTTCCGTAGATGTACCATGCGTCCTGGAGTGTCCTATGAGCGTAATTTTCGGCCCTAACTCACGAAGAGTCCTACAATTCCTGACCCATATCGAGGACCTCTCCCCGGAGGAGATCGACCGGGTGGCCGATCTGTGGAAGCAGACCTCCAGCCAGACCCGCGCCGAGGGCTGGGCGGTGGTCCACCGCACCACCACACCAGAGGAGCGGTACCGGATCCTGGTCGCCGCCTCGGTGGCGCGCCGGGCCGCGCTGGACGCCGCCCGGAACCACAAGAAACACGACTGGGCCTTCTGGGCCGCGGTCTGGGACGCCGCGACCGCGGTCGCCGTCTGCGACCGCATCGGAAGCCACTACAACGTGCTGGTCGCGCCGCTGGCCGCGGTCATGCCGTCGCTGGCGCACTGCCGGCGCGATGAATTCGAGCCCCGCGAGCTGCAGGGTGCCGTCCTCAAGGGAGGTGGGTAGCGATGGGCGACAACCGGATCGCCGTTGTGGTGGCCGATGACGACCCGGCCGTCCGTGAGGCACTCGCCGACCTCATCGACTCCCATCCGGACCTGGAGCTGGTGGGCCTGGCCATCAACCACGAGCAGGCCGTGCGGGCGGCGGTGGACCACCGCCCGCAGGTCGTGATCATGGATGTCCATATGCCCCGCGGCGACGCCCCCGGCAGCGTACGGACCATCCGCGACCAGGTCCCCGGGGCCCGGGTGGTGGCGCTTTCCGCCCACGGCGAACGCGAGACCGTGCTGAACATGCTCGCCGTCGGCGCCAGCGGCTACCTGGTCAAGGGCACCCCCGCCGAGGAGATCCTCGAGGCGATCGTCCGGGCCGCGCGCGATCAGTTCAGCATGTCCGCGGAGCTGCTGGCCGACTGCGCCGAGCCGCTGCGCCGGGCCGAGCGCGCCTCCTGGCGGTTCGAGGACCTGGTCGGCAACCGCCTGGAGGACTCGTATCTGGAACTGCTGGGCCACGCACCCTGCGGAGTGCTCGTGGTCGGCCCCCGCGGCCGGATCGAGTACGCCAACGCCCACATCCGGCACATGTTCGGCTACAGCTCGGCGGAGCTGCGCGACAAGCGGCTGCGGGACCTCGTCCCCGAGCGCTACCGCACCGCCTCCGAGCAGCTGATCGGCCGGGTCTTCACCACACCGTCCGCGATGAGCGGCCGCCGCCGCGACGGCGGCGAGTTCCCCGCCCAGTTCAGCGGCGGCCACCTGCAGGGCCGACAGCCCCGCGGCGTGGTCTTCGTCGCCGACCTCAGCCAGCTGCGGGCGGCCGAGAGCCGGTTCCGCCAGCTCATCGAGTCCTCCCCGGACGCGATGCTGATCGTGGACACCAGCGGCCGGATCCAGGCGGCCAACCACCGCACCGAGGCGCTCTTCGGCCACGACCGCGACCATCTGATCGGCCGGGCCGTGGAGGCGCTGCTGCCCGACCAGCCGCTCACCGTCTCGCTGCGCGAATGGGACGACAGCCTGGAGGAGCCGGTCGGCCACAGCATGGAGCTGGTCGGGCGGCGCAGCGACGCCAAGCAGTTCCCCGCCGACGTCAGCATCAGCCCGCTGCGCACGGAGGAGGGCCTGCTCACCGTCCTGACCGTCCGGGACATCACCGAGGTGCAGCGCGCCCAGTTCGTCCTGGAGCGCAGCCTGGAGCTGCTCGAGGTCACCGACCGCGACCGCCAGGCACTGCTCAGCCATCTGGTGCACGCCCAGGAAGCCGAGCGCGGCCGGATCGCCGCCGACATCCACGACGACACCATCCAGGTGATCACCGCCGCCAGCCTCCGCCTCCAGCAGCTGCGCCGACGGCTGCGCGACCCGGATGAGCAGCGGGTGATGGACAAGCTGGACGAGACCCTGAAGCTCTCGCTCAGCAGGCTGCGCCAGCTGATCTTCGATCTGCGGCCGTCCAGCCTGGAGCACGGCTGCCTGGCCGGGGCGCTGCGCGGACTGCTGGAGCAGATACGCACCGAGACCGGCGTCACCTACCGGCTGGAGGACCGGCTAACCGCCCACCCCCCGGCCGAGACGATGGCGCTGATCTACCGGACCGCTCAGGAAGCCCTGGTGAACGTGCGCAAGCACGCCCACGCCAAGACGGTCCATGTGCAGCTGCTCGGGCTCGACGACGGCTGCCTGGTGCGGATCGTCGACGACGGCGAGGGCTACAACCCGCTCGAAGTGGAGTCCCGCCCCGGCCACCTCGGGCTCTCCCTGATCCAGGAGCGGGCCCAGATCGCGGGCGGCTGGTGCCGGATCGAGAGCGAACCGGGCTCCGGAACCACCGTGGAGTTCTGGGTGCCGCTCGGCGCTCCCCCGGACGCGCCGCTCGCCACCCCTGGCTCCCCCGGTACCCCTGACTCCCCCGACTCCCCCGAAGGGGACCCGCAGCCGTGACCGCACCTCCCGAATTGACGAAGGTGCTGATCGTCGAGGACCACCGGGTGGTGGCCGAGGGGCTGTGGGCCCTGCTGGCCGAGTACGGGGATCTGACGGTGGTCGGCTGGGCCGACTCGGTCGCCGAGACCGTGCCCATGGCCAGGGAGCTGAAGCCCGATGTGGCGCTGGTCGACTTCCGGCTGCCCGACGGCACCGGGGCCGACGCGGCCGGGGGCATCCGGGCCCATGACCCGTCCGTCGCCATCGTGATCCTCAGCGCCGACGCCAGCGACTCGGCGCTGCTGGCCGCCGTGGAGGCGGGCGCCTGCGGCTATCTGCTGAAGTCGGCGAGCGGCGACGAGATAGCGGCCGCCATCCGCTCGGCCGCCGAGGGCGAGACCCTCATCCCGGCCAGCACGCTGGTGGAGGTGCTGGCACGCAACCGCGAGGACGCGCGGTCCACCGCCGAGCAGACCGAACGCCTGGAGAGCCTGACCCCGCGCGAGCAGGAGATCCTCACCCTGATGAGCCAGGGCCTGGACAACCGGGCGGTCGCCGAGCGGCTGAGCATCAGCTACGCCACGGTGCGCACCCATGTGCGCAGGATCCTGGAGAAGCTGGAGGCGCGCTCGCAGCTGGAGGCGGTCGCGAAGGCCGCCGAATTCGGCTTCAAGCCCGCGCAGCCGGAGGGGCCGGAGGAGTGAGTGCCGGGCCGAACTGACCCGTGTCCGCCTTCGGTACGGCGGTGGCCCCTCTGATGCGGGGGCCGTTTGCGTTGTGCGGGTCACCGTACGGGGGTCGGGCCGCTCGCCGTACGGGGCCGCCTGGACGGGTGCGGCTGGATGGGCCCGTACGGATGGGGGCGGGACCACCTGGCGCGAGGCAGTCGGGGGCCATGGGCAACACGGCCCGGGGCCGAATGGGGTGATAAATCCCCCTTCAGATGGAATCGCGGAGCTACCGAGACGGGTTCCCTCCTCATGCGCGTCCCTGAATGGACTGGACGGATCCGATGCCCGCTGAGCCGCGGGCATACGATCGCCTTCCTGCTGGCCGCCGCCTGTTACGCGGCGGTCCTCACGGCCGTGACCACCGGCTCGCAGCTGGTCCGGCTCGACTGGCAGGTGGCCCTGTTCAAACCGTACGAACAGTGGCCGCGGATCCGGCCGGTGCTGGACGCCTTCGTCATCATGGGCCAGCGCGGCCCCACCGCCCTGGCCGCCCTGGCCTGGGCCGTCTGGCGCGCCGTCCGGACCCGGAGCCCGCGTCCGCCGCTGGTCCTGGGCGTGGCGCTGCTGCTGCTCAATGTGAGCGTCGGCGCCGTCAAACTCCTCACCGGGCGGCTGGGCCCGTACGACGCCCGGACCCCCGGGTCCGCCGAGCTCTTCCACGGCGGTCTGGTCTTCCCCTCGGGCCACGCCGCCAACGCCGTCGTCGTCTGGGGCACCCTCGCCTATCTCGCCGGGCACCACCGGCGGAGCTGCGCGCTGGTCGCCTGCGTGATGGCCGTCGGCATCGGTCTGACCACCCTCTATCTGGGCACCCACTGGGTGAGTGACGTCCTGGCCGGATGGACGGCGGGCGTCCTCGTCCTGCTGGCCCTCCCCCTCTTCGAACCGCTGATCGCGACCTTTTCCGCGTATGTCTCCGCTCGTGCGGCGGGATACTTCATGGGCAGGTGAACCAAGTGGCGCTTCGCGTGCTGATCGCAGACGACCATGCGGTGGTCCGGCAGGGCCTGCGCATGATCCTTGGCCTCGACAACGACATCAAGGTGGTCGGCGAGACGACCAACGGCCGGGAAGCCGTGCGGCTGGCCCGGGAGCTGTGTCCCGACGTCGTCCTGATGGACCTGCTGATGCCGGTGATGGACGGCGTATCGGCCACGGCGGAGATCCGCCAGGACCTCCCCGAGGTCGAGGTGGTGGCGCTGACCAGCTCGCTCGACGACGCCATGGTCATGGGCGCGGTCCGGGCCGGGGCCATCGGCTTCCTGCTGAAGAACGCCGAGGCCGACGACCTCCGCAACGCGGTGAAGGCCGCGGCCGCGGGCCAGATCCATGTCTCCCCCGCCGCGATCTCCCGGCTGATGGGCCAGGTCAGGGAGCCCAGTGGCCCGGAACAGCTCACCGAGCGGGAGACCGAGGTGCTGACCATGCTGGCGCGCGGCAAGGCCAACAAGGAGATCGCGCACGATCTGCGGATCGGCCAGCAGACGGTGAAGACGTATGTGAGCCACATCCTGACCAAGCTCGGGGTGCACAGCCGGACCCAGGCGGCGGTCTACGCGGTGCAGTCCGGCCTGGTGCCCGCGGGTGAGCTCACGCCTCCGGAAGCAGTGGAGTCGACGACGAGGGAGCAGTGGTGGTCGGCGTGATCAGTACACGGTGGACCCCGACCCGGCGGAGGCGGAGCGCCACCGCGCTCGCCGAGGTCACCCAACACATCCTGGCGGGCGAGACCGCCGACGCCACGCTCCGGCTGATCGCCCGCCGGGTGCGGGAGCTCCTGGGCGCGGACATGGCCCGGGTGATGGTGCTGGAGCCGGGCGACGTCCTGACGATACGGGCCACCGACGGCGCCCCGTGGACCGCGCCGAGCGGACCGCTGACGCCCGGCGGCTCCTCCCCGGCCCGCCAGGCGATCCGCGCCGGACGGCCCACCGTCTCAGGCTCTGACCCTGGCTCCGGGTCCGGCTCGGGCTCCGGCGGCGAACGGCGGCCGCGCGTGCGCGGCCGGGCCCCCCGGCACGCGGTCCCGGCCTCGGTGCTGGACGTGCCGCTGCTGGTGCGCGGCCACCCGGTGGGGGTGATCGAGGTGGCGAACCGCGGCGGCGGGCGCCGTCTCACCCACGCCGATGTGAGCACCGTGGGACTCTTCGCGGCGGCCGGGGGACACGCGGTCGCCCAGATCCGGCACCGGGAGCATCTGCGGCGGCTGGCGTCGGCGGCGGCCGGGCCGGGCACCAACGGCTCCGGGGGCCCGTCCTCGGGGTCGCCCGGGCTTCCGGAGGTTTCGGGAGTCGCGGGGGTGCCGGGAGTCGCGGGGACTTCGGGATTCGCCGGGGCGCCGGGGGCTGCGGGGTCCTCGCGGGCTTCGGGGTTCGCCGGGGCCTCAGGGGCTACGGGGTTCGCCAGGGCCGCTGGGGCCACGGGCACTCCGGGGCGCGCCGGGCCCTCCGGTTCGCCGTGGGGCTCGTCCGACGGCTCGGTGTTCCCCCGTTCCTCCGCCCCCTCCGTACGGCGGACCCTGGACTCCCTGGCCGCGGGCGCGGTGGCCCGTACCGGCGCCGCGAGCTGCACGGTCTATCTGCTGGAGCCCGGCCCCTCGGCGAATCTGCGCCTGGTCGGCGGCGGCCACGGCCACACCCCGCCGTCACGTAAACCGGCGCTGGAGGCGATCGGCGGGGCCGCGCCCGTCATCCACGGCGGCGGCCGTACCGGCGCGGACGGCGAGGGCCCCGCGCGCGGTGCGGTGGCCGCCTGGCCGCTGCTGCGCGAATCCACCGCGATCGGCGCGATGTGCTGCCACTTCCCGCCCGGCCGCGACCCCGGCGAGGCGGACATCACCCTCCTGGAAGTGATCGCGGGGCATGCGTCCTGCGCGGTGGAGAGCGACCGGCAGCGGGCGGCCACCCAGGACAGGGCCGTCCATGAGGAGCGGCATCGCATCTCGCGCGAGCTCCATGACTCGGTCTCACAGGCGCTCTACGGCATCGCGCTGGGCGCCCGTACCGCCCGCGAGATGCTGGAACGCGACATCGACAGCGCGGAGCCGGTGGAGGGCCGGGCCGAGGCGGCGGGTCACGCGGCGGCGCCGGGCGGGGTCGGTCCGGTGGCCGGGCACGGGACCGCCGGGGAGGTCGTGGACCTCGCCGAGCTGGCCGAACTCGCCGAGCCCATCGAGTACATACGGCGGCTCGCGGACGCCGCGATCGCCGAGACCCGGACCCTGCTGTGCCGACTGCGGCCCGAATCGCTGGAGACCGAGGGTCTGGTCGCCGCGCTCAACCAGCACATCGAGGCGCTCCGGGCCCGGTACGGAATCGCCACCGAGGCGAGGCTGGACGCCGAACCGGAGACCACACCGGAGGCCAAGCACGCCCTGTACCGGATCGCCCAGGAGTCGCTGCACAACGTCGCCAAGCATTCGCAGGCCCGGAACGTACGGCTCCATCTGCTCAACGAACCGGGCGCGGTGACCCTGACGGTCGCCGACGACGGCGTGGGCTTCGACTGCAAAGGCTCCTTCCCCGGCCATCTCGGCCTGCTCTCCATGCGGGAACGGGCCCGCGAGGTGGGCGGCACGCTCAACGTGGACAGCCGCCCCGGGCAGGGAAGTCGCATCCGGGCCAGGATCCCGGCCACGCCAAACCCCTGATCCGCCCTCCCTCCCGAGACCACTCACCGAAGACACCTGGGACCACTCGCCAAAGACATATGAGACATTTCTGTCCATGCAGCCGACCGTGCGGGACCACGCGCTGGCGGACGGCCTCCGGGCCGGTCAAGCGGCGGTGGAAGAGGGCCTGTTGCGGGCCACCAAGAGCGATGTGCCCTTCATCACCGAGGCCGCGCGGGAGCTGACGCGCATGGCCGGGCGGCGGCTCCGGCCACTGCTGGTGCTGCTGGCGGCGCGGTTCGGCGACCCCGGCGCCCCGGGCGTACTGCCCGCCGCCGTGGTCGTCGAACTGACCCATCTGGCCATCCACTACCACGACGACGTACGGGACGAGGCGGCCGTACGGCGCGACGCCCCGCGCCCGGACGCCAACTGGGACAACACGGTGGCGGTGCTCATCGGTGACTTCCTCTTCGCCCGCGCCTCGCACATCCTGGCCGACCTGGGCCCTGAGGCCGTACGGATCCAGGCCCAGGCGTTCCGGCGGCAGGTCACCGGGCAGATCCTGGAGACGACCGGACCGCGCGAAGGGCGCGACCCCGTCGAGCACCATCTGGACGTGCTGGCGAGCCGGACCGGCGCGCTGACCGCCGTCTCCGGACGGCTGGGCGCGCTGGCCGCGGGGGCGGACCCGGGCGTCGAGGACGCCCTCGCGCGGTACGGCGAACGGCTGGGCGTGGCGAGCCATCTCGCCGACGAGGTGGCGACCCCCACCGGCCGCCGCCCCACCCTGCCCGTCCTGCTGCTGGCCCGGGACGCGGACCGGGAGCTGTACGACCTGCTCACCGGGCCCGTCGAGCGGGCGGGGTACGCGGCGGCGGTGGCGCGGCTGCGCACCCATCCGGTCCTGGACCGGGCCCGCGAGGAGACCGCCCGTCAGGCCGACGCGGCCCGCGCGGCCCTGTCGCCGCTGCCCGACTGCCCGGCGCGGGACGCCCTGGAGTCGCTGTGCGAGACGGTGGCCGCGCCTAGATGAATGAGTCCGATGTCTGGGTTGGCC